>CAVYVV010000021.1:0-118871 GCA_963772105.1 uncultured Alphaproteobacteria bacterium | reverse complement strand
AGTCCTGGCGCACAAGCTCCCCGGTCGCGCCGATGATGATGAGGCTCATCTTCGTGCCGAAGATGTCGGTTCCGGAATAGGAGAAGCCGACAAGCTCGCCGTTCTCGGGATCGATCTTCGGATGAGCCGTGAAGCGGCCTTCGACAGTCGTGGGGAGAAGCCCGCCAAAGGTGTAATATCCAACGGAGTTGAGCGAGCGGGTCATCTCGAAGGGAAGGTGGGATTCCTCCAGCGCAAGAAGCTTGCCGGCATGGTAGATGATATGCGTATTGGCGACGCCCGTATCCTTGCCGATCACGCTCGGATCGGAAGTGGTCGGATCGCCGAAAAGGCCGAAGAGGGCTTCGCCCGCCTTCCTTTCGAGCTCGAAGCGCGGCGTGCGAACCCAGCGGTTGCGGTAGCTGGCGCGCCCATTTTCCAGCGTGAACGCGTGCACCATGCCGTCGCCCCCGAACCAGTGATGACGGCCGCGCGGCGCGAACTGCGGGTTGGCGCCGTTGCGGTAAAACGCGCCGTTGAGCGCTTTTGGGATCTCGCCCGTTACCGGGAGATCGGTCGCGTCGCCCTCGACGAAGACCGGCGCGAAGGCGCCCAGCAGCGTCGGCTCGTCTTTGGGGAATGCACGGGACATCTTGGCCCCCTTTGCAGGCGCGGCGCTGCGCGTTCGTTACAACAAATACCTTCTGATCTAAATCAAATAATGTAATCCCTGCCGTGCTGCACAGCACAAACGGGTGAGGGGCGATAAAAAATGTTTGAGGCAGATGAGCGCCACGCCGCCGCATCGCTTCCCATACCAACAGATACACTTTGAAGGTCGAGCGTCTCTTGAGACCTAACGCCGAGCCCTCAAGGCGCTCTGCTGGTTCGGCCAGACGGCTTCATCGCATGGCGCGTGGGGGGGCGGAGCGTGTTCGGGGACGGTGTTGAGGAGCGTGCTCGACCGCGTGCTGTTTGGGGAGGGGCTTGATCAGGCTCGACCTAGACTTTGGTCAGACGGGTATTTGTCATGCCAAAACTCTTCGTCATTGGATCGATCATTGCGGATATCCTCACCGCGCCGGCTTTCGACCTTGTCTCGGGCGGCATATCTCCGGACATGATCGGCAAATCCGTGACACAGGCGCAGGACGCCATCGAGCGCGCGTGGCAACTCCCTGTGGCCAGAACCTTTGACCGTCGAGTGCTCCCGCAAACGAACGTGTCGCTTTGCGGTCCCGCAGCTCTGGCGAACGTGTTTCGCTCTTTATCGGAAGCGGCGAAGACGGAGAGCGACGTTCTTGCGGGAACGGGCCGGGGCCGGACCGGCTTTTGCCTCTTCGGTCCCACTCTCGATGAATTGGCGGACGTTGCCAGAGCCCGCACCACTCGCAAGGTCACGGTCTTGCGTGATCTCGCCTTAGATGAATTCCGCGAACACCTCAGGAGGTCCAACGACGCTTCCAGGCGATACGTCATCAATTTCAGACGCCGAGAAATCTTCGGGGCTGGCGGAGGACATTTCTCGCCCATCGCCGGACATCTTGAAGCCGAGGATTTGGTCTTCGTCCTGGACGTCAACAGGAAATTCCGCCCCTGGCTTGTTGAAGGGCGCCGTCTTTTTGAAGCGATGAACACTCTTGACCGCGACAAGAAACGCGGCCTGCTAATGATCGAATAAGCCCCTTTTTTTTCCGGCAGTCCAGATGTGTCAGATCAAGGCCTGCGATCCGAGCGGCCGCGGGCGTGTTGAGTACGCCGTGAAGCTACATATTTGGCAACTTTCGCTCTCCTGTCATGCTCACTTCGGCCGCGGGTCCATCCATGTCGCGCCCGCGTTGCCGTCTTCAAGTCACGCGGCTTAGCCTCAATATGAAAGAACACCACGCTCCGCGGCGAGGGAGCATCTCTAACGGAATAGGAGCGGCGAATGCCTTCTCAAGACTGGATTGAAGCCAACCGCGCCAAATGGAGATATCGCGGGCAAGCGCGTCCACCGTTTGCGCTTGCGCCGCTGCCGGGTCAGGAGTTTGTCTGGGATTATCCCCGGCCGCCGCGCCTTGCCCCCGATGCCCGCGAGGTGGTTGTTCGCTTAGGGTCCGTCGAAATTGCACGGTCGTCGCGGACCATCCGCGTCCTTGAAACCGCCAGCCCTCCAACCTTTTACATTCCGCCGGACGATGTGGCGATGAACGTCCTCGAACGCGCGGGGGGCGGTTCGCTTTGCGAGTGGAAAGGACAGGCCGCCTATTGGACCGTCACGGCGTCCGGTCAGAGGCTTGAGCGCGTGGGCTGGGGTTATCCCGAGCCCTTCCCAGGCTTTGAGGTGATCCGCGATTACTTCGCATTTTACCCCGGGCAGCTCGACTGTTTTGTCGATGGCATACGCGTTCTCCGCCAGCCGGGCCGGTTTTATGGCGGCTGGGTAACCCCCGAACTCGTGGGACCTTTCAAAGGAGAACCAGGATCGGAAACGTGGTAGCGATCCCGATAATCTCGCGCCGTGACCTGGTCCAGGGTCTCGTCTCGCTTACGACAACACTGGCGGTAATGGGGGCGGCGCTGTTCCTGTCCGCGGGCACGCTTCAATGGCCGCATGGTCTCGCGTTTCTGGCCGCGTTTTTCCTCCTCGTGCTGATTAGCATTGCATGGCTCTGGCGCGTCAATCCGGAGATTTTCGCCGCCCGGCGGCGGATGACCGCCGAAGGCACCAAAAGCTGGGACAAAGTCTTGATTCCGATTTTATTGGCTGGGTTCCTCGCCACCCTGATCGTTGCTGGGCTCGACGGCGGCCGCTTTCACTGGGCACCCGCGCCACCTTGGGCAGTTACCGAAGGTTACGTTCTCCTGCTGCTGGGCTGGTTGGGATCGGGATGGGCGCAAGCTGTCAACCGGCATTTTGAGCCGAGCGTGCGTATCCAGACCGATCGTGACCATCATGTGATCACGACGGGTCCTTATGCGTTTGTCCGTCACCCGGGCTATGTTTCTGGTGCCCTCCTGGCTGTCGGAATAGCGCTTGCGCTCGGTTCCCTCTGGGCGCTCTTGCCCGCGGCCCTGGTTGGCATCGTGCTCATCATTCGAACGAATCTGGAAGATGCAACTCTGCAGCGCGAACTGCCAGGGTATGCCGAGTATGCGGCGCGCGTTCGCAGCAAATGGGTTTCGGGCGTCTGGTAGCGGCGCTACGAGGACTGGCATTCTTTCCTGCGCTTTGACGCTAGGGTGCAAGAGCAGGAAAGGGCTCAACGCTTTCATGGGTGTTGACGCTAGCTCGGGAGGCGGCTAGCGGGGCAGCCGCGGCCGACAAGATGCCGCGCCGTCGACACCGCATACCGGCTCGCCTCCGTCCGGGCTTACGATCAGAAGGGCTTGCGGGCGGAGGCTAGCACATAGTCGAGTGCGCCATAGACCGTGTTCGCGTCCAAGCCGAGCAGCAAGCGATAGGGAAGCCGCCCGACAGGGTGGATCCGCCGCAGCAAAGCTCCATCTTCCGACAGCGAACGATGCCAGCCGGGAAACACGTGATTGCGAATCAACTCGACATGGCCGCGACGTTCGGGGCGAATTGTGTTGGCAGGCGACCACGGTGCAGATGAACCCCTCGATCCCGGCCGGCGAGATCGAGGCGGAGTTTGCGAAGGACCCGGCCGCGGGGCGAAGCGAATACCTCGCCCAATTCCGCGATGATTTAGAAAGTTATATCAGCCGTGAAGCCGTTGAAGCCGTCGTATTGCCCGGCGTTCGCGAGATCGCGCGCGTCTCTGGCGTTCGCTACACCGGTTTCATTGACGCTGCGGGCGGAAGCGGCGGGGATTCGATGACCTGCGCGATTGCGCATTTCGAGGCGAAGGACGGGCTTGTGGTGCTCGATGCCATCCGCGAGGTCAAGCCGCGCTTCAGTCCTGAAAGCGTGACCCGCGAGTTTTCCAAACTGCTCAAGTCCTACGGCATAACGCGGGCTTACTCGGATCGATGGGGCGGCGCGTTCGTGGTCGAGGCCTTCAGCCGCGAAGGCATCAAGCTCGATCCGGCCGAGCGCACCAAATCAGAGTTCTATGGCGAGCTTCTGCCGGCGATCAATTCGAACAAGTGCCGTCTCTTGGATCACGAGCACCTGATCAATCAGCTCTGCATTTTGGAACGTCGCACGGGCCGGGGGACCGGCAGGGACTCGATCGATCATCCTCCTGGCAGCCATGACGACGTTGCGAACGCTGTTGCCGGGGCGATTGTTAGCGCGAAAAGCCGGATGCCGATGGTGATCAGTGATGAAGCATTGCGCCGCGCTGCAATGCCACCTGCCTATCGCCGCCATGTTGTTCCCATGTAGTTTGTTGCGTTCGTCGCCTAAGTTTTTGAAATCAAGAGGAAAACGCAATGAACCCGCTTCTGACTGCGCTCCGGCGCAAATTCAAAAGCCCGGAAGCCGCGCTCAAGGCGCTCGGGCTCGATGCCAGCCTGCTCAAACCAAGCTGCCGGGATGATGATGAAACCGAAGTCCAGACCGAGGGCTCGGGCGAGGGCGACCAAATAGCCAAGCTCTTCTCGATCCTGAAAAACCGGCTCAATCCCGAGGAGCTTGAAGCGGCCGGCGCTCTTATCCGCGAGCTTATCGAGGCGGGCTCCGATGATCAGTTCGCCGATGACGACGGAGTGCTCAGCGAGGGCGAGAACGAAGAGCAGCGCGGCACGGGCAATGTAGGGAAGCAGACGGACCCGGACCCGCGCACCGCCAGCACCGGATTTCCAAAGTTCCGCGAGCCGGACCCGACGAAGGAGGTCAAGGGCGAAGATTTGGACGACGTTTGGAACGGCCTCAAAGGGCTGAATCCGAAGCGCCACAACGGGAAGAATAGCGGCGCGGGCGAAAGCCGGTCGAAGATTGGCGGCGCGATGGATGCCGGCTTCCGGGCTCTGGTCCCGAACGTCGAGCGCATCGTTGTCGATGGCACGCCTTACACCGGATCTAAGCACCGGCGCCGGCGGCCCATGTCCGCGGCCGAGCTTGCAGAGTTCAATAGGCTTTTCCCGAACCTTTCAAGAGTTGGGGTGCCGTAATGCTCGCTCTCGATCGATCATCGGCGCGCCAAATCGACAGCGACGGAATGATGCGAGTCCGTGGCTCGCTGCTTTCGCGCTGCGAAGTGTCAAAATACTATGGAAGGGAGGTTGCTTCGTACCAGGAGCTGGGCCTCGATCGGGATCGTCTGTACTCGCTTTTCCGCCCGGCCGAAGAGCTTGAGAAGGGCGCGCCTTCGTTGGCGGGCAAGCCTCTCCTGCTCGAACATCAGGCCATCAGCGCGGAGGATCTTCCGCGAGAGCTGATTATCGGTTCCGTTCAAAATCCCGTTTTCAAAAACGGTGAGCTGTTTGGTGATTTAGTCATCTGGTCACAAGAGGCGATAGATCTCGTTCGGTCGGGCGAGAGGTGTGCGCTTTCCCTTGGATATCGGTATAAACCTACTTTTGAATCCGGCCGTTTCCAGGGCGAGCCCTACGCTCTAACTATGCGAAATATCGAATATAACCACGCGGCCATCTGTAGCCAGGGGCGCGTAGTTGGTGCCGTGGTCGCGGACAGCGCGGATGACGCCAAGTGGGCGCGCTTGGAAATCGCAATCCTAGGATTTTTCGGAGGAACCTCATGAATAAACCTGCACTCAAATCCGTAGCCGTCACCCTCGCCTATGCGCGCCGGCTTGGCCGCGGCAATCGAGAAGGTTGCCTCGATCAAAGAGGCGATCGCAGCCATCGAGGCCGAGCAGGACGTCGCCCGCGTTTCGATCCGACAAGCGGCGGCCGAAGTCGAGGCAGCCGAGAAGGCACTCGACGCGGCTGCCGCCCTTGAAAGGCGATCAGCACGCGCGGCCCTGCAAACGGCCAAGGAAAACCTTGAAGATTTCCGCGATCACCTGTCCGAGTTGAAGGCAAAAGTCGGCCAGCGGGGCAGCGGCGGCATGGGCGCTTCAGGTCTCGGCATGGCACTCGATTTGGCCGAGCTTGCCGTCCGGAACGAACGATCCAAGTTCCTTGCGGCGCATCCCTCCGTTGTCGAAATGCTGCGGAAATTTAAGGAGGCGCGGCCCGCACTCGAACAGCTCGAAAGCGACCTGCTTGCACTTGAGCGCGTCTTCGGCGTTCACGCGAATTGGAATGCAATTCCGGCTAACGAGCCCGCGCCAAAGCCTTCAGCGCGCCTGCTTGATTGGATCGATGCGCTCACGGTCGACGCCGGCGCCGAGATGGCGGCCGAATAGAGATTGCTCCGGCGCGCGTCAATCCTTCCGCGCTGCCTTTGGGATGCCGGGCTTTCCGTGGCTGGTTTACCCGGCGTGCGTTGCGGGGCGCGCAACATCCCGCGAAAGGGCGCGCGACGAGTTCACCTTTGCTCGCCGAGCAGACGAAGGTATCTGGCTCGAACATCATCCCGCCGGGCGCGTTGGGATGCCTTAGCTCTCGCAGGTCGCAGTTTGTGGACGAAGCCTAGCTTTTGCTTGACGGCATTTGGTTAATTTTTTATGAGCTACGGCGCACGGCAATAAATAAGCCATGTCGGATCCAAAATTCAATAAGTAGGCAAATGACTCTAGCTCTGTTAGGGTCTGGCAACATAATGCGATATCTTGAACTAGCAGGTCATCTCAAACAAGATTTTTCTGGGTTTGCCAAAGTCCGCGTCGCCGTGCTGGCGGACTGCTCCTCGCAGCATCTTGTGACAGCGTTACGCGGTTATGGATACGAAGTTGGTTTAAACCTTGCAGTCTTCGAAGCCGACTATGATCAGATTGATCGCCAGATCCTCTTAAGCGGATCCGAGCTCTATAAGTTTCATCCGCAATACATCTTTGTTCTGCAATCAGTGCAAAAGCTAAGGAAGCGGTTTTACAACACACCAGTTGCGCAACGCACCACGTTCAACGAACTGGAAGTCGCTAAAGTCAGCAACTGGTGCGCCAACATCACCGGGAATTTGGCCGGTGCTAAAGTGATCATTTCAAACTTCCTAGATGCGATTGATGGTGTATTCGGACATTACGCCAACAGCGTACCTTCTTCCTTCCTGTTTCAATTACGTAGCCTCAATCTGCAGCTCATGGCGAGAGCCGCTAAGCAGGAAAGCCTTTACATTTGCGATGTGTGCGGGTTGGCTGCGGCTTTTGGGCATGTCCACGCACTCGATCATAATAACTATGTCGAAGCCGATCTGGCGTTCAGCCTCGATTTTCTGCCTGCATTAGTCAAAGGTGTCGTCGACATCATTCAAGCCGCGCGCGGTAACGCGAAAAAGTGTTTAGTGTTGGATTTAGACAATACACTCTGGGGTGGCGTTATTGGCGACGATGGGATTGAAAACATTCAGATTGGCGAGCTTGGTCAGGGCAAAGCCTTTGCGGAGCTGCAGTATTGGGCGCGTGATCTGCAACGCCGTGGAATTCTGCTCGCCGTTTGCAGCAAGAACGATGAAAAGATCGCCCGGTCCGCGTTCGAAAGCCACCCTGATATGTTGCTTTCCTTCGACGACATCGCGATTTTTGTCGCCAACTGGGACAGTAAAGTCGACAACATCCGCAAGATCAAGAGCTTTTTGAATATCGGCTATGACACGATGGTCTTTCTCGACGATAACCCGTTCGAGCGCGGTGTGGTGAAACATCACATCCCTGAAATTACGGTTCCTGAACTGCCCCCTGAACCTTCAGAATATTTGCCATTTATCCAAAGTTTGAACCTGTTTGAAACGACGACCTACACCGAGTTCGACCAGGAGCGCACAGCCTATTTTCAGCAGGAGTTCAAGCGCGAGGATGCGCAGAAGTCGTTCACGGATGAGCGTGAATTTTTGGCGAGCCTTGGAATGACGTGCGAAATCGCAGTGCTGTCAGGCTTCAATTTGCCTCGCGCGGCTCAGCTTTTACAGCGTTCAAACCAGTTCAACCTGCGAACCGTCCGGCACGGTGAAGATGAGCTAAAGCGCTTTTCAACTGATCCGGCCTATCGCAGCTGGGTTTTCGATGCGCGCGATAAATTCGGTAGTTACGGCATCATCAGCGTAATTATCGGTCGCATAAGCGAAGGAGCTCTGTTTCTTGACTCCTGGGTGATGAGCTGCCGCGTGCTCAAGCGCGGCATCGAAAACCTTGCTCTGAATGAGATCATTCGCGCGGCGCGAGAGGCTGAAATACCGACCGTCCTCGGTCAATACATTCGCACGCCGAAAAACGCTCTCGTTGAAGATCACTATCGTACGCTTGGGTTCAAAGACCAAGGCGATGGTTACTGGGAGCTCGCCGTCGAGCACTATAGCGCGCGCGAGCACTTCATCAAAGTCACATAGAGCGAAACTTTTCAAAGGACAGGTCTAGCTCATCGAATACTCTAGGCTTACGAATACTTTCGAAGCCTTACTAGAACAAGGATCATCCATGACCCAATTTTCCGCTGAAGGCATCCTGGCTCAGCTCAACGAAATTTTTCGTAAAGTCGTCAATGACCCCAACGTCGAACTGAAAAGACTGACGACCGCGCAAGATGTGGAGGATTGGGATTTGCTTAATCACATCACCTACATTGTTGCGATCGAGAAGCACTTTAAGATCAAGTTTACTCGTTCCGAAATTCGCGCTTGGGCAAACGTTGGTGAAATGTGCGATGCCGTTTTGACCAAACTCAACTGATTTTGCCATGCTCATCATTGGACAGAAGCTCACCCACAGCTTTGAAGTATCCCAAGAAGTGTACGAGGGGTTCGTTGGGACATTCAAGGACCTCCACCCTCTGCACACCAACGACTGCTATGCGATCGCTCGCGGCTTCGCGGACAAGGTCATGCACGGCAACATCCTCAACGGATTTCTATCTTATTTTGTTGGAGAATGTTTGCCTGATCGCGAAGTGATGATTTTGTCGCAATCGATCCGTTTTAGTAAACCGGTTTATCTTCAAGACACGATTGTACTTGAAGCAGTGGTTGCCGATGTTCACGATTTTGTCGGAGTCATTGAGCTTGCTATTAAGTTTCGCAATGGAGCGACAAAGGCTGTTGTCGCTTCCGCGACGATGAACATTGGTCGAACCCAAGTTCTGGATGGAGAGCAATCGTGACATCGGCGCTGATTACGGGCGGAGCCTCGGGATTGGGGGCTGCGATTACCCGCTGTCTCGCGGGGTCTGGCTGTTACGAAAAGGTGTGGTTCACGTTCTTTCGCTCGAAAAAGGAAGCGGCCGCAATTACCGAACAGTTTCCGTTTGCTGAGGGCATTCGTTGCAACTTTAGTGATCGCGCCAGCGTCGAACAATTGTTGGAGCGCATTGCAAGTCTCGACTTCAGCCTTTTGGTCAACAACGCGATCGCGAGCATGCAGTCCAAACATTTTCATTTGACTGAGCCAGACGACTTTGTGACGAGCTTTACGGAAAACGTGGTTCCCACCCTGCGCATTACGCAGCAGGCAATCAAGTCTTTTCGCAAAAAGAAGACAGGACGCATCATCTCTATTCTTACCGCCTACCTGGTCAATCGTCCTCCGATTGGGCTTAGCCAGTATGTGGCCAATAAAGCGTTCCTCCTAGCCGCCAGCAAGTCTTGGGCGGAGGAAAATGCTCGCTTCGGCATTACGGCAAACTGCGTCTCTCCTTCGATGATGCAAACGGGCTTAACGCGCGATGTCGATGATCGTCAGATTGAAGAAGCAATCGAAGCCAATCCCTTTGGCCGCTTGGTCACCCCTGAGGAAGTCGCCAGCACGGTTCTGTTTCTGGCAACATCAAATGCGCAGATTAATAGCACTAATATTTTAATTAACGGTGGCCTGAATGTTGTTTAACTCATGGGAGTTTCTTGTATTTTTTTCTATTGTTACGATTTTATACTTTATAGCCTTACCTAAGCTACGCTGGTTGCTACTGCTCGTTGCTAGCTGCATTTTTTACATGGCGTTCGTTCCAGCTTATTTGCTGATCTTGGTCCTGACCATTGCTGTCGATTATGCAGCGGCAATTCAGATCGAAAAGAGTTCCGGAAAAGCGCGGACGTATTGGCTCCTGGCCAGCATTATCGTCACGTGCCTCATTCTGTTTTTCTTTAAGTACTTCGACTTCTTCGCTTGGAACTTCAACGCGGTCGCAGGGCTCGTACACAGTGAGACCACGATTTCGGCGCTGCACCTCCTGCTGCCCATCGGGCTTTCATTTCATACTTTTCAGAGCCTTAGCTACGTCATCGAAGTTTATCGCGGCGAGCAGCAGGCCGAGCGCCATTTTGGTATATATGCGCTTTACGTGATGTTTTATCCCCAGCTGGTAGCGGGCCCCATCGAGCGACCGCAAAACTTGCTGCATCAGTTCCACGAAAAACATAACTTTGAGCATCGCTTCGATTACGCCGAGGTGACGTCCGGTCTTCGTCTAATGGCCTGGGGCCTGTTCAAGAAAGTCGTTGTTGCTGATACTCTGGCCAAGTTTGTGACTGAGGTTTACGACACGCCGGGCTCCTATAATGGTTTGGTGTTGGTGATTGCCACGCTGTTTTTTTCCTATCAAGTCTACTGTGACTTCTCTGGTTACTCAGATATCGCGCGCGGAGCGGCCCGCGTCATGGGCTTTAAGCTTATGATCAATTTCAATGCGCCGTATTTGTCAACCTCGCTATCCGAGTTCTGGCGCCGTTGGCACATCTCCCTTTCGACGTGGCTACGCGACTATATCTATGAGCCCGTAGCCTTTGGGGTGCGCGGTTGGGAAATGGGCGCTATCGTCTTTGCTCTGATGCTCACTTTCCTCATTAGTGGCTTTTGGCACGGCGCGGCTTGGACTTACGTCATTTGGGGGCTGCTGCACGGCATCGGTTTGTCCATCGAGGTTGTTTTTGGCAAACAGCGCAAAGCACTCGGCAAAGCACTGCCGCCATTTGTGTTTAAAATCGCAATGTGGGCCGTTACTTTCGCATTCGTCAATTTTACTTATATCTTCTTCAGGGCAAAAACGCTCGGCGATGCAACGTTAATCGTTGGGCGGATATGGACATGGATGTCGGACGGCATTCTTATGAGACATGGAGCAACGAGTTCTGACTTCCAGCATCGACCCCGATGTACTTTGGAAGGGATTGTTCTTGATTTTGGTCGTGGTGCTCGCCGATCTGATTCAGGCACGGTTTGATGTTCAAGAGCGCTTGTTGCTCTGGCCAAGGTGGATCCGTTGGCCGGTCTATCAAGCGCTTATCTTAGCGATCGCGTTTGGAGGGCAATGGCTCGGCGCGCGAAGCTTTGTTTATTTCCAATTTTGAGTTCTGATTTGCTGCCGCTTCCGATCCGCTCATGAACACCCACTCATCCCTGTTGAAGAACCAAGGCCATGACACTCGCTCCTAAGACTAGGCAAATCGAAATGCAAAGTTCGCCGCGTCTGCCTTATGCTGTTATCGGCTGCGCTGCTTTGGTTGTCGCTATCGGTGTGCTCCTGTCTCACCTCGTTGGATTTTCTGTATGGATCGATAAGGTCTTGTTCCTGCAGAGCAAGAATTTTCAAGTCAGCGAGATTTTGAGCGGAAGCGATTTCGTTGGCGGCAAGACCGCCCCGTTAGCGTTCGGCAGCATCGCGGATCCCTCCAGCGGCTACTTGCACATCAGTTTCCGTTTTCGTGTTGATGACACTGAGGGCTATCCTAACCTTTTTCAGACCGCTCCGGTGAATAAAGGGCTTCGCCTTGAAATTTCTGGATCAAACGCTGGGTTTGTTATTGCGGATTCAGTTGAGGCTAATGGCCTCCGCGGTCTCACGCTGAGCAACAAGATTGAGAAAGAACATTGGTACGCTTTGGAGGTGGAAGCTCTGAACGGCGCTTATGTCCGCGCGACGCTTGATGGTGCTTCAGCAGCGGAATTCGGAGGCCCGCAGATCGCCATCGAAATTTCCGATATCCTCGTTGGCGGAGGTTTCGACTCCAGTCGCACATTCCGAGGGGAGATCCGCGATATCCAGGTTGAAAAAGGCCACTTGGTCTTTCCACACAACGGCCTAGCCGTGACCTACGGGCTCGTGTTTGCTCTGTTTGTTGCGCTATATTACGCTATGAGAATCGTGACGAAAGATAATGGGGCGCTGTTTACCTTCGTCAATCGTGTTGCCTTTTTCGCGGCGCCTTTGGTTTTGTGTGTCCTGTTTATCGAATATCGCTTGTCGTTCTTGAACACGACCTACTACCTCAAACGGCTTCACTTAGAGCGCCAGATGCAGCGGATTGAGACGTTAGTTCTCGGCTCTTCGAATACAGTCTACGGCATCGACCCGGGTCGCTTCAATAGCCAGAGCTTTAATCTCGCGTTTTTAGGCAACGCGATGAGTGTCGATGAAAAGCTCACAAGAGCGTACCTACCGCGGATGAAGAAGCTCAAACAGGCGATCGTCTCCGTAAATTTCTTCACCATGGGCATGGATTATTCAACTTTTCCGCAGAACTGGCGGCAGTACTTTGTTGAGCAGTTTTTTGGCATCTCGACGGCGCAATACGGTGTATTCTCCTATTGGCTTGATCCCCGCAATTTCAGTAAGATTGGGCTCTACGGCGAAAGCACGGCTACGTATGTTCTGGCCGGGTATACGGGGCCGGTCGATATTGTCACCACCCCCGATGGTTGGTTGAATAGCGGCACGTCGTTTGGAACCGAAGACCAAGCGGAGAAGTTTGGTGCCGCGGCCGCTGCTTCTCACCAAAATTCCTTTGATGAGAATTTTTTCCAAAATAACTGCAGACGTTTAGCGGTGATCATCCGCGAGTTTCAAGCGCACAATGTTAAAGTCGTTGTCGTGCTCTTGCCCACCTATAAGACTTACCACGACAAACTGGGCGTCAAATTCGAGCACATGAGCGACACCCTTAAGGCGTTGTCGTCATCTCTCGGCGCCGGCTATTGGAACTATACGAAAGATCCGCGCTTCACGCTTGAAGACTATACACCAAGCATGCCAGATCACATGAACGCTCAGGGTGCAGCCAAATTCAGTCAGATCCTTGCGAAAGACCTCAGTCTTTGACTCGTCAGTGAGACCGCATTGAACCTCGTGACGCAACCGTTCCGGGTTTGCGGGGATTTCGGTTGGTTTGAGTCAGCCGCCCGGTGGTTGGTTCGTTTATGACGTTGCAGAATTAAGCGCGGCGCGCGATGGCTTGCGCCAAGCTGAAACCATCGCCGCCGCCATCCGGGCGTGTTCCTTGTCGGCGGATACATCGGCGGGCGCATCGGCGACCTGATCGCCGCGATCGAGAAGGTGATCGCGAGCGCGCCGAAAACGACGCCATGACATGCGCAATTTTGGAAAGGGCCATTTGGTCCCTTATCGAGGGACCATCCGCGACGTCGACAAAATGGTCCCCTTCGCGCGCGCCCACGTGTAGGGGTCCCTCTCCTCCTGGTTTTTGAGTGTCAGGGCGTCCGAAAAAGGGCTCATTTGAGCCCTTTGGACAGATAGGCTGACACTCAAGATTTTGGGCTCATTTGAGCCCTTTTTGAAGAGGCTTTGATACGCTTCACGGTGCTCTTACTGATCCCCCCCAAATCCGCAGCCACTTCGTGTTGCCTCTTGCCTCTTGCAAGCATGTCCAGCACGTCCGAGGGGGTGGGCTTCTTTGCAAACGGGATAATATTGCTTCGCGCTTCGGTTGCAGTCTGGCCCTTCCTCTGCTTCGCCCGCTTCCGTCCCGATGGCGGCGGCGCGTCCGGTTGCTCATCCCATGCCGGGATCTCGGTCATCACGCCGGGGCGCCTGCCGGGAGCGATGGCGATCGCAGGCTCGCCATTGACCGCAAGCGCGGCGTCCGGCTCCATTGCGGCGTAGGGCTCGACATGGGGAGCGGCAGGAAGCGGGATTTTAGGCAAGGGCGCTTCGTGGCGGATATCCGCCACAGGCTTGTATTCGACAACGGCGCGGCCTTCACCCGATGCCGGAACCGGGCTTGGATGCAAGCCGAGCAACATCATCTCGAAAAGCAGCGTCAACGCCATTGGCCCAAAGGCGGCCATCAACTCGAGCCCGATTGCCTTTCCCCAATCCTTAGATGATGAGAGCAGCGCCTTGCCTTCATCGCTCACCTGAAAACCGAAGACGGTCAGAAGGCGAGCAAGCGACTCCGCATAAGGATCTGCCGAGCTTGGCCCGCCGAAAACCGTTTCCTTATCCACTTCGGCAAGCTTGACATCGATTTCGTCGCGCTTGAGCGCCGCGGCCTTCTTCGCTTCCAGCTTGGCGATCTGGTCGCAAAGCGTCCGCGTGGCTTGCAGCGTAATCTTATCGGGATTGCAGTGCTCGCTTCCGGTCCAGCGCGGTGCGTCCGATGCGATAAGGGCTTGCAAGTTGCCTTCGATGGTTTGCGCGGGCACTTCGCCTGCCAGCTCGACTTGCACCTTCCTGGCTTTGTTAAGGGCCGTCCGCTTCCCGTCGACTTGCCCCTTGCGCTCGATCGCCGAGCTGCGCCCGTCGCGCGTCTCGTCGCTCATGCTCGCCACGTTGCCGAGCGCGGTTGCGAGATTGATCGCAATAAACACCGCGGCAAGCGTGCCAAACCAGAACGAGCGCCGCGCCTGGGCGAGCTGGACGAAGACGGCGGCGAAGATCACGGACCCGACCGCGAACGGCGTCCAGGGCATCGGCGTGGCTTCGATGTTCACATAGACCGCGGGGCCGATCGCGCCCCATGCAATTGCGCGCAAGATTTTCATCATGCTCGCGATGGTGACGCACGGTCGCGGCCGCAGTCAAGGTACGTCAATGGAAGGCAGCCTGAATGGCGGTCAATACACTGACTAAGTGCTGACGAAATATCCGTGTCTCTTCGGTAACGGTGATAAGACATTGATTTTATTGGTGCCGGCTGAGGGATTTGAACCCCCGACCTTCGGTTTACAAAACCGCTGCACTACCACTGTGCTAAGCCGGCAGCGACACCTCTTTTAGCACGCGCTCACCCAAAACTCTCAGGCCAGCTTCGCTCGTCGAGGCATCAAGCTTGGAGCGTGATAGCAAATCCGCCGCTTCTAGGCAACAAGGAGCCTTCACGCCCGAAGGAAAGCCGCGGCGATCCCGGCGGGGCCGCCTTGCGTGGACGTGATCTCACGCCTAATCTCCACCTTGTTAACTCTCATCGGAGCTGCCCCATTCTGCGGAAGCGGCTCCCCCGGAGCCATCGCCGCATGACAAATCGTTTGCGCATCGCGTGCGCGCAATTAAATCCCGTCGTCGGAGACTTGAGCGGCAACGCGGCGTTGGCGCGTTCGGCGAGGGATGAGGCGCGGAGGCATGATGCCGACCTCGTCGTTTTGTCCGAGCTGTTCATAGCGGGCTACCCGCCTGAAGACCTCATCCTGAAGCCGGCCTTTGTGCAGGCGTGTATGGATGCGGTGCGCGATCTTGCCAAGATAACCGCAGACGGCGGTCCAGCCCTGGTGGTTGGCACGCCATGGGGCGAAAACGGAAAGGTTTACAATGCGGTCGCTCTTCTGGCCGCTGGCAAGGTCGATGCTGTGCGCTACAAGGCCGATCTGCCGAATTACAGCGTTTTCGACGAGAAGCGTGTTTTTGCACCCGGAGCGTTGTCGGGGCCTGTGAATTTCAATGGCGTGCGGCTGGGCATCCCGATTTGCGAGGACATCTGGACGGACGCGGTAACCGAGTGCCTTGCCGAAAGCGGGGCTGAAATTCTGATCGTGCCCAACGGTTCGCCCTTTACCCTAAAAAAGCGCGAACAGCGCGAGAATGTCGCCGTCGCGCGCGTGATTGAGACGGGCCTGCCTCTCGTCTATGTCAATCAAATCGGCGGCCAGGATGAGCTTGTTTTTGACGGAGCGTCGTTCGTGCTGAATCGGGCCGGCAAGCTTGATGTCCAGTTGCCGGCCTGGGAAACGGCGCTTTGTGTCACCGAGTGGCGCCGCGAGGCCCAGGGCTGGGTATGTATGCCTGGCCCCCGGGCGGTTATCGAAGAGGGCGTTGAGGCAGCATATCTCGCCTGCGTTCTCGGCCTGAGAGATTACGTCGAAAAAAATCGCTTCCCGGGCGTCGTGCTTGGCCTTTCCGGCGGCGTCGATTCCGCACTCTGCGCGGCGATGGCGGTGGATGCACTCGGAGCGGCGCGCCTGCACTGCTTGATGATGCCCTATCGGTTCACATCGGACGCCTCTCTGTCGGATGCGGCGGCATGCGCCGAGGCGCTCGGGGTGCGATATGACATCGTGCCCATCCACGGCGCGGTCGAAGGTTTTGACGCGATGCTGAAGCCGCTTTTCGCGGGCACCGAACGCGGCGTAGCGGAGGAAAACCTGCAGTCGCGCATTCGCGGCACCACGCTGATGGCGGTCTCCAACAAGTTCGGCGGGATGGTCGTCACCACCGGCAACAAGTCCGAGGTCTCCGCGGGCTACGCCACGCTTTACGGCGACATGAACGGCGGCTTCAATCCGATCAAGGACTTGTACAAGACGCAGGTCTACGCGCTGTCGCGGTTCCGGAATACCGGCCGCCCCAAAGGCTGCCTCGGCCCAACCGGCATCGTCATGCCGGAAAATATCATCACCAAGGCCCCCACCGCCGAACTGCGCGAGAACCAGACGGACCAGGAATTCGCTGCCCCCTTATGATGTGCTGGACGACATCCTGGAGTGTCTGGTCGACCGGGAGGAGCCGTTGTCCACGATAATCAAGCGCGGACACGCACCAGACACTGTAAAAAAAGTTGAAAGGCTTCTGTATTTATCCGAATACAAGCGCCGCCAGTCGGCGCCGGGCGTGAAGATCACCGAGCGCAATTTCGGCCGGGATCGCCGCTACCCCATTGTGAACCGATTCCGCGAAAACATTTAAAGGAACAAAACCATGGACGTTCGCACTGAATATAATAAGATATTTTTTGACGATGGGGAGGTCTTTATTTCATCCGATGTGTTCCGCGTCGGAGACACCAGATACCGGTTGAACAATATATCTTCCTATAGGGTCAATTCATTTACGATCCCCGCCGACAACATTAAAAGAAGTAGGGGCATCATACTTCTTGTCATAGGAGGAATATTCATCGTACCGTTGGCAATATTAGTCATGATGGCCAAAGCTAGTATTGCACTATTCTTATCATTGGTATGTGTTGCTCCATTGCTTATCTTTGGTATATCAACAATTCGAAAAAATCCTTTGGTATATCCAACGAAAGCATGGAAGTTAATGATTACAACAAATGCTGGAGAAAAAGAGGCCCTAGTAGGAGTTGATGAGCGTACTATGAAGTCTGTGGAAAAAGCACTTGATGAAGCGAGCGCATTTCAACGGTGAATGCGCAACTCATGAAAATTAAGGTTCGCTTTGCGCCGAGCCCTACTGGCTGGCTTCACATTGGCAATATCCGGCCCGCCGTTTTTAACTGGCTTTTTGCCCGCCGCGAGAAGGGCGTCTTTATCTTGCGCTTCGATGACACGGATCTGGAACGCTCCAAGGAGGAGTATGTCGCCGGGATCCGGGACGACCTGACCTGGCTCGGCCTCACCTGGGACGAAGAATTCCGCCAATCCGCACGCTTCGCTTACTACGCGGCAACAGCAGAAAAGCTGAAGCAGGCGGGAAGGCTTTATGCCTGCTACGAGACAGCAGAGGAACTGGACCGCCGGCGCAAGCGGCAGATGGCCCGCGGGCTTCCCCCTGTCTACGACCGCGCGGCGCTGAAGCTGACGGAACAGGAGAAACAGGCGTTCGAAGCGGAGGGCCGGAAGCCACACTGGCGTTTCCTCCTGGAACAGCGGGCGACGCATTGGGATGACTTGATCCGCGGGCGGCAGGAGATCGATCCGGCGTCGGTTTCCGATCCCGTCCTGATCCGCGAAGACGGGACGCCGCTCTACACTTTCACGAGCGTGGCTGACGACGCTGACACTGGCATTACGCATATCATTCGCGGCGAAGACCACGTCACCAATACCGCAGTCCAAATCCAGATCTTCGAGGCTCTAGGGGCGAAGGCGCCGGTGTTCGCCCATCACAATCTTCTGGTCGGGGCACAGGGCGAGGCCCTGTCGAAGCGGCTTGGCTCACTCTCGATCCAGGGTTTTCGCGAGCAAGGCTTCGAGCCGCTGGCGGTGATGACCCACGCCTCTCTGATCGGCACATCCGAAGCTCTCCAGCCACAGGAGAGTCTTGAAGCCTTGGCGAATCTCTTCGATTTTTCGAAGATTTCCCGTGCCCCGGCGCGTTTCGATCCCGAGGAGTTGAAGGGCCTGAATGCGAAGCTGCTCCACGCCATGCCGTTCCATGCGGTGGCCGAGCGGCTGCTCGCGCGCGGCATCGACGGCGGCGAAGCCTTCTGGCTTGCGGTGCGCGCCAACTTGGACGTTTTTGCCGACGTGGACCGATGGTGGACCATCGTCCGCGGCCCAGTCAGGCCCATGGTCGAGGACGACGCTTTCCTGGACACGGCTCTTTCTCATCTGCCGCCGGAGCCGTGGGATTCCAGCACTTGGCGGAGTTGGACCGAGGCCGTGAAACAAGCCACGGGCGCGAAGGGGCGCGCGCTCTACCATCCATTGCGTCTGGCGCTGACCGGACTCGACCGCGGTCCCGAACTCAAGGACCTGTTACCGCTTATCGGCCGTGAAAGAGCGGCCGCGCGACTTAACGGGAAAACTTCCTGAGGATATGCGCCTTAAGCGTGCACTAGACAGTTTGACAATTCGCAAAGCATGGGCTTTGATCGAATAGGTCTCTCCGCGTGTAATGTTGCTTATCGGGCTTCTTCCATCGCGCCGCTGGCCTGCGCCATATTTGTGCAGCGTGGAGTTGTTGTTATGAGCCCGGATCAGCTTGCGGCATTGAGAACTTTCTTTGTCACCGCAGAATCCCGCCTGTCCGATGTCGTTGCCCGCATGTATGACCGGTTTTTCGAAGAGATGCCGGAAACGGCGCTGCTCTTCAAAGGCGACATGGAAGAGCAACACAAACAGTTCACGTTGATGCTCTGGAGCATTGTAAGGCTTACACGGTCAAGTGAGCTTTGGCCGGTTAACGCCTGGACGGGCCAAGCTTCCATACCTGCCATAGAGAAGCTTGGAATGCGGCATTCTTATGCCGGGGTGCTGCCCGAGCATTTCGAGACGATGAAAGTGGTTCTATCCCACTGCTTTCGCGAAATGTTTCCCAAGGATTTCACACCCTCTGTGGAAAAAGCTCTCGCTTTCATCTTCGACGTCGTTTCGCACTCCACGGCAAGGCCTAAAGGTGATGGAGCCCATCGCCGTAGCCGTATGACGCGGAAGGCGGCTAGCATCACTTACGGTGATGCTAGCTCCTGGCACAGCCATCCTGAAGCAATAACGGACAGGCAACACCTCGTGACGAGCCCATCGTTGCGCCGCTTGAAAGTTACGTGAGCGGTTCTCCCTACTACAGCGGGTGTTGAGCGCGCAGTGTCGCTCGCGCTGAGTTGCGGAAGGCCCTTCGCGCATCGGTGCCCGGCCGGGTCTTCAAAAGGGTCCGGATGAGATAGAAAATTCCGATCATCGCGCCTCCGGCGAGAAACCACCGCGGCAGGACAGGCGATCTCAGATCCACAGACGAAAGTGCCTGCGCATCGAAGCGGCCATGCGCGCCAAAGTCGCCTTCAATCGGCTTGAAGAGATTGTCTGGCGCGTCTTTCAACGCGGGCTCCGCCGACATTTGCGACTGATAGCCGAAACGCGCGAGGTAGCGGTCGAGGAACCGCGGTGCAACCTTGTTTGCCAGGATCGCCTTGTACGAGGAAGCGCCGACCCAAACTTCCCTCATCCTTGCGCTTGATGCGAACACGATGGCGTTGGCCGCCACTTCGGGCTGATAGATCGGTGGCACCGGCTGAGGCCGCATTGGCAGCTTGTTGCGCCCCCAGTTGAATTGCGGGGTGTTCAGCGCGGGCATCTGCACCATGGTGACATGGATGCCCGAGCGGTCATGCAGCAGTTCGGAGCGAAGCGCGTCGGTGAACCCCCGGATGGCGAATTTCGCGCCGCAATAGGGGGCTTGCAGCGGGATTGCGCGATAGGCGAGCGCTGAGCCGACCTGGACGATGGTTCCGCGATTTCTTGGGCGCATCCGGCGCAACGCCGCCATCGTGCCGTAGACATAGCCGAGATAGGTGACCTCGGTTGCGCGTTTGTACTCCGCTGGCGTGATCTCGGCGACAGGCGCGTAGACTGTCGTCATTGCGACGTTCACCCAGACGTCGATGGGTCCGAGTTCGCGCTCGATTTGATCCGCGGCGCGATCCACCGCGTCAGGATCCGCCACATCGGCCGGTACCGCGACGGCGCGCACGCCTTCCCGGCGAACCTCTGCCGCCGCAGCCTCCAACCCTTCGGTGCCGCGCGCAATCAATCCCACGGAGCAGCCTTGCTTCGCGAACGCTCGCACCGTGGCGCGGCCAACACCCGCGCTGGCCCCCGTTACGACGACAACTTTCTGTCCCGAGCCATCTTTCATGTCAGCATCGTCCTCTGTCCGCGTCGCAACATCCGAACAAGCGCAAAATCTCACTAGCGTTCCAGTAAAACGTCATCTTTGCAATAATAAAATTGCCAAAGAGATGCGCAGCCGTAATCTTTGCTTCTAACTCGCAAAGCACTGGCCGATAGGAACAGAATATTATTCTCAAGATTATAATTGATGCGTGCTTCCGCGACCTTGAAATCTTTGGCTGGGCACTTGAATGCAGATATTTCGCCCGCGCGCAAATGTGATCACGCGCTCGGTCTTGATTGGCGGGGCGCTTCTGCCGTTCCTGGCTATCGGCGTGACTTATGGATATATGAACTCTTCCTACGTCACCGGCGAGGGCGTCATTCTCGAACAACCGGTCCCTTTCAGCCACAGGCATCACGCCCGCGAACTCGGGATAGGTTGCCTTTATTGCCATACCGGCGTCGAGAAATCGGCCTTCGCGGGCATTCCCGCCACGCATACCTGCATGACCTGTCATTCGCAAATCTGGACGAATGCGGCGTTGCTCGCGCCGGTGCGGGAGAGCCTCGCGAACCACCGGCCAATCCGCTGGAACCGGGTCAACTCTCTGCCAGCCTATGTCTATTTCGACCACAGCGTTCACATCGCGAAGGGCGTCGGCTGCAGCACTTGTCATGGCCGCATCGATGAGATGGCGCTGACAGCGCAAGGCAAGCCTTTGACGATGGGGTGGTGCCTGAGCTGCCACCGCAATCCCGCGCCGAACCTGCGGCCTCAGAGCGAAATCTTCAACATGGAGTGGCATCCACCGCCGGATCAGGACCGGAAAGGCGCTGAACTCGTGAAGGTTAATCATATCAACTCCGCACGATTGATTGAGTGTTCGATATGCCACCGCTGAAGCCGCAGACGAGTCTGGAACAGGGCGGCGGCTCCGGTTTGCGCCGGAGGGAGGCGCTGAAGCTGCTGGCAAGCAGCATGGCGCTGGCTGCGGCTGGCTGCGGGAAGCCGCAGGAAGAGATCGTGCCCTATGTCGAGATGCCGGAGCGGCTGATCCCTGGCATCCCACTCCAGTTCGCCACGACTCTTTCGCTCAGCGGATATGGCCGCGGCGTCATCGTGACATCGAACGAGGGCCGGCCAACCAAAATCGAAGGCAATCCGCGCCACCCCGCCAGCCTTGGCTCGACCGACGTTTTTGCGGAAGCCGAGATCTTCAACCTCTATAGTCCCGACCGCTCGCAGGCCGTGCGTCAACGCGCCGAGATCCGGTCCTGGGTGGACTTCGAGGCGGCGTGGAAAAAGAGACAGGATCTTCATCATGCCGATCAAGGCGCGGGTCTTCGGCTCCTGACGGGGCGCACTACGTCGCCAACGCTGCTGCGTCAGATCAAAGCCTTGCAGTCGACGGTGCCCCGCATGGTCTGGCACGCCTACGAGCCGCTGGACGATGCGCAATCGGCCGTAACGCAAAGCGTGTTCAAGCGGCGCTTGGATGTCCTGCCGCGGCTGCAGGATGCCGACGTTGTTTTGAGCCTGGATTCGCGCTTCCTTGACGCCGGGCCAAGGCAGATCCCCATGGCCAGGGCGTTCGCGGATCGCCGCCGGGTCAGCCGCGAAACCAGGGACATGCTCCGCCTTTATGCCGTCGAGCCGGTCCCGGCACTGACAGGCGCGAACGCGGATCATGCTGTTACGGCTCCCCTCCCGGATATTGAGCGCGTCGCTTGCGAGATCGGAAAGCGCCTCGGCGCTGAGGTTCCAGATCCGATGCTGAGCGGTCCGTTATCCGCTTTTGCCGATGCCGTTTTCAACGATCTGAAGTCCCACCCCGGACGCAGCTTTATCCTCTGCGGTCCTACGCTTGCGTCAGAGATTCAGGCGCTTGCCGCGTGGATCAACGCGAAGCTGAGCGCCCCAGTCACCTATCTCGATCCTGTGGCAGGCAGCGATGAACAGCCCGGTCTTGAAGAGTTGGCGCAGAGCTTGAACCAGGGGCAGGTCAAGACGCTGATCGCAATCGAATGCAATCCGGCCTATGACGCTCCCGCGGATCTCGACTTCAAAAGCGCGCTGCAGAAGGCCGAGTTCCGCGCCCACCTCTCGCAAATCGTGGATGAGACATCGGCGCTTTGCGAGTGGCACTTACCCGCCTCGCACGCCCTTGAGGGCTGGTCGGACTTGCGCGCCCTCGACGGCACTTCGAGCATTGTCCAGCCGCTCATTGATCCGCTTTACGATACCAGAACGGCGCACGACCTCGTGGCAGTCTTGAGCGGGTCGACCGGCGCGAAGCCCTACGATCTTGTCCGGGACACGTGGCGGTCGCAGGCCAGCAAAGACGATTTCGACGGCTGGTGGCAGAAGGTGCTTGAAGACGGCGTTATTCCAGGCACCGCTTCGAAGGCTGTCAGTCCTGGAGAGCCTGCGCATCCTGAAATAAAGCCTTCTCGGGCAACGGAAGGCGCAACGCTTGTTTTGACCGCCGACCCCGCCTTGTGGGATGGCCGCTACGCCCATAATGCGTGGCTGCAGGAGTGCCCGAAACCGCTTACGAAGCAGGTCTGGGGCAATTCGCTCGGCATGAACAAGGCCGACGCCGCGAAGCTCGGGTTGCAGGACGGCGATAAGGTGCGCCTCGCGAGAGGGGGGCGGCAGCTCGAGGTTCCCGTTCTTGTGCGCGAGGGTCATGCCAGCGGCGTTATGAGCCTCGCTCTCGGCTATGGCCGCACCTCCGCCGGTGACATCGGCACAGACGTGGGCGTGAACGCATTTGCGCTTCGCGAGACGGGCGCGCCCTGGGTTTTGGACCGCATCACGATCGAACCGCTCCCGAAAAGCGAAGATTTCGCAATCGCGACAGCCGTCACACGCCTGGACGCGGCCACCAAGGACCTGTTTCCGGTCCTGACGCTGGCGGGGCTCCCGTCTGCAAATTTGGAAAGGAACCAGGAGAGCCAGCCATCGCTTCTTCCTCCGAGCCCCCGGCCTGAGCCGGCCTGGGCCATGGTCATCGACAACACCGCCTGCATCGGCTGCAACGCTTGCGTGATGGCGTGCCAGGCGGAGAACAACATCCCCGTCGTTGGGCCGGAGAAGATCAAGTGGGGCCGCATCATGCACTGGATCCGTGTCGATCCCTACGAACAGGACAATGGGCCAGGCCAGAGGCGTGTCGTGGGTTTTGAACCGGTGCCTTGCATGCAGTGCGAGAAAGCGCCTTGCGAGCCGGTCTGCCCGGTCGCCGCTTCCATCCACGATAGCGAAGGCCTCAACGTCCAGGTTTACAACCGCTGCGTCGGAACGCGCTTTTGCGAGGCGAACTGCCCCTACAAGGTCCGGCGCTTCAACTTCTTCGGCTACGCGAGCGGCCAGGAATACAAAAATCTCGGCGCACAAGTGCTGGACGCGCAGAAGAACCCGGACGTGAGCGTCCGCGCCCGCGGCGTCATGGAAAAATGCACCTATTGCGTCCAGCGCATCAGCCGGGCTCGCCGGGCGGCCGAAAAAGAGAACCGGGCGATCCGCGATGGCGAGGTGGTGACGGCTTGCGAGGCGGCATGCCCGACGCGCGCGATCCGGTTCGGCGATCTCGACCGGGATTCCGAAGTGAGGCGATTGCGCTCGCAGCCTCAGCATTTTGCGCTGCTGGACGATCTAGGGACGCGCCCGCGCACAACCTACCTCGCGCGTGTCTTCAATCCCAATCCGGCACTGGAGAAAGGTGAGGGATGACTGTCGCAGACGCCCGTCTCGATGCCGATCGTGTGCCGCTGCCTCGCGGCAGGGAGCTTGTCGCCGTCTCTCTCAATGACCACGATGTTGCCGATCTTGTGGCCCGGCCTGTTCTGGGCGATGGAGCGGGCCGAGGCTGGCTGATCGCTTTTATCGCGGCGTCGCTCGGCACGATCGTCATGGCGGGTGGCCTAGTCTGGCTTCTCGCCGTGGGCATCGGCATCTGGGGCATCAACTCCAGCATCGTCTGGGGCTTTGCGATCGCGAATTACGTCTGGTGGATCGGGATCGGGAACGCCGGCACGCTCATCTCGTCCATGCTGCTCATCATGCGTCAGCGCTGGCGTGCGTCCATCAATCGCTTCGCCGAAGCGATGACGATCTTCGCAGTCACGATTGCGGGCATCTTCCCGATCATCCACTTGGGCCGCCCGATGTATTTCTATTGGCTTGCGCCCTATCCGAACACGATGACGCTCTGGCCGCAGTGGCGTAGCCCGCTGGTCTGGGACTTCTGGGCGATCCTCAGCTACCTCTTGTTCTCGATCATTTTCTGGTACACGGGCATGATCCCGGATCTCGCGGCGCTGAGGGACAGGGCGAGATCGCGGCCCGCACAAGTTTTCTATGGCGCGCTAGCGCTCGGCTGGCGCGGATCGGCCCGGCACTGGTCCGCGTACCGCACAGTGTCCATCACAATGGCGGCGATGGCCGTGCCGCTGGTCTGCTCCGTGCACAGCATCGTCGGTCTCGACTTTGCCGCGAGCCTGATGCCGGGCTGGCAGGACACGATCTTCCCGCCCTATTTCGTCGTCGGCGCCATGTTCTCCGGCTTCGCGATGGTGATCGTGCTAACGGCGCTCGTTCGCTGGGGCTTCCGGCTGCAGTCCATCGTGACCATCCAGCATTTCGACATCATGGGGCAGATCCTCGCCGCCGCCGCGCTCATCATGGGATTCTCCTATGCGACGGAATGGTTCTCGGCCTGGTATGGCGGGAGGGCCGTGGATCGCAGCGTCGTCTCCTTCATGTTCACCGGGCCTTACGCGCCGCTCTACTATGCGATGTTGCTTTTCAACGTGGTCTTGCCGCAGATCTTCTGGTTCCCTGCGACGCGCCGCAACGTGCTTCTGCTCTGCATCGTTTCGATCCTGATCAATGTCGGCATGTGGCTCGAACGCATCCTCATCATCTGGATGACGCTCAGCCACGATTACATGCCGAGCATGCACCGGCTGTTCTACCCGACCGCCGCCGACTGGCTGTTCCTCGTCGCGCCGCTCGCGTTTTTCGCCCTGCTTTTCATCGTCTTCGTGAGGGTGTTGCCTGCCGTGTCGATCCACGAAGTGCAGGAGCTTCGGCGTGAGGAGGCGGCGGCATGAAAAGGGTTATCGCAACCTTTCACACCCCTGAAGCGCTGATGCGCGCCGCGGCAAAGGCGAAATCGGAAGGCTTCCGGCCCGAGGATGCACTCACGCCTTTCCCCATCGAGGGCATCGACGGCGTCCTCGGCCTCAGACAAGCTGGCATTCGCCGGCCGATGGCCTATGCGGGCTTCTCGGCGGCGGCGTTTGCCTATGCCTTGGAGTGGTATAGCTCCGCCATCGCATACCCTTATAACTCGGGCGGGCGGCCCTTCAACAGCTGGCCCGTTTTCCTGCTTTTCCCGTTTGAGCTTGGTGTGCTGGTCGCGTGCATTACGGGCTTCGTCGCCCTCCTGATCCATTGCGGTCTGCCGAGCCCTCATCATCCTTTGTTCGAAGTTCGCGGCATCGAGCGCGCGACCTCCGACCGCTTCTTCCTGGCAGTCGATACGGTCAAGGAAGAAAGCGCGGAAAACCGCCTTCGCGAAATCCTGGAAGGGGAGGGCGCCTCCTCGATTTCGGAGGTTGAGCCTTGAGACGTCTCGCGCTGCTGGCAGTGCTTCTTCTTGCGGGCTGCGATCTCTCCATGACGCAGCAGCCGAAATACACGGCTTATGCGCCGTCCCCGCTTTGGCCGGACGGCACGTCCGCCCGCCCGCTTCCCCAAGGCGCCGTCGCCCAAGGCGATCTGGCGCGGGAGGCCACTAAAAGCAAGCCGCCAGAAGTGACGGCTGCGCTTCTAACGCGGGGACATGATCGGTTCAACACCTACTGCTCGCCCTGTCACGGCCTCTCAGGCTATGGCGACGGCATGATCGTGCAGCGCGGCTTTCCGCCGCCGCCCTCCTATCACACCGACGGTCTCCGCGAGATTGATGCCCAGTTCTTCTTTAATACGGCGACCCAGGGTTTCGGCGTTATGTACCCTTACGCCGACCGCGTCTCGGTCGAGGACCGCTGGGCCATCGCCGCTTACATCCGGGCCTTGCAACTGTCGCAATATGCGTCTGTCGCGGTCGTGCCCGAAGCCCGGGAGAAGCTGCGATGACGCCCGCTGATGCTCGCCAGACACAAGCGGAGGCGGTCATCCCGCCGGGTGTCCTTGCTGCCCTGTTCATGGCCGCCGGCGCGGCGACAATCGCCTTTTTCTTTGCCGATGCCTCGGCGGCCGCTCGCGGCTGGCTTCTCGCCTTCGTTCTTTTCAGCCAGGGCGCGCTTGGAAGCATGGCGCTGCTCCTGCTTCATAACCTCGTGCACGTTCGGTGGGGCGGGCAATTCGGGCATCTGCTGTTGGCGCTGGTGCTGGCCGTGCCTTTGCTGGCCATCTTCTGGATACCCATCGCGATCCATCTGCGCGAAATCTACCCTTGGGCCTCGGCGCCCTCTCACGTGCCGCCCGATGTTCAAGCGGCTTACCTCAATCCCGCACTCTTCGCGGTTCGATCCATCGTCGCACTCGCAGGGTGGGTGATGTTTTCGGTCCTGCTCCTCATCAGCGGGACAGTCCCCCGGCTGACCGCAGCTCTCGGCCTCGTCTTCTTCGGTTTATCCAGCACCATCTTCGGCTTCGACTGGATCTTGTCGGTCGGTGCGCCTTTCATCTCCAGCTCGTTCGCCGCCGAAATTGCGATCCAATGCCTGATGGCCGGGCTGGCTGCTTGCGCACTTTACGCTCCAAGCGTCTCCGACAGGCAGGCTCGCGGCGATATCGGAGCCTTCCTTCTCGCCTCCTCGCTCGCCGTCTTCTATTTCGGGCTGATGGCCTACATCGTGAACTGGTACGGCAACCTGCCGGATCAGGCCGAATGGTATCTGGAGCGCGGCGGGCGCTGGCTCTTCGTCCTTGTCGCCGCTGCCGTTTTCGGCGCTGCGGTTCCGATCGTGTCGCTTCTTTATGGTTCGGTTCGAAACAATGGGCGGCCCCTGCGTATTGTCGGCGCATCGGCGCTGATTGGCATTGCGCTTCACAATCTTTGGCTCTTCGCGCCGGTGATGACGGGGCAAGCGATCCTGGCCGCCGTGATCGCGTTTACCGCCATGATGGGCGCGCTTATCCGCGTCCAGCGGTGGGGCCGCCGCTTCATTCCGGAAGGGAGGCGCAGCGATGACTGAGACGCACACAACCCAGACCGAACCCGAAGGCGTGCCGGCGCGCCCGGTCATCTCCATAGCCGTGGGGTTTCTGATCTTTGTGGCGGCTTGCCTTGCCGGACTGTTCCTTTACTACAGCGACGTGATCGGCGCTCGAAAACCCTTGAAGCTCGAGGCTTTCCCAGCCCCCCAACTCCAGCGTACGCCGCTCTCCGATCTGGAAAAGCTCCAACAGAAACAGCGGGCGCAACTGGAAGGTTATGCCTGGGTCGACAAGGATCAGGGCATCGTGCGCATTCCGATCGAGCGCGCCATGCAGATCGTCGCGTCGAGGGGAGCCGCCGCTTTTGGTTCGTTGGACGATCTCAACAAAGCCCCTCCTGCACCAAAGCCAAAGAATGAGACGGCCAAGGCCGCGCAACAGAACGCCGCTCCGAATGGGGTGCAACGATGAAACGCGTTCTGGCGGCTTTTGCGATTGTATTTTGCGGCGCGCCCTGTAAAGCAGCGCTCTCGCCGAAACAGCTCAGCGCTGCGATACCTCGATCCGGTCCCCGGCGCCTCCCTGCCGCTTGACGCCAAATTCTCAGGCAGCACAGGCTCGACGCTTACCCTTGGGGAGGCTATCGGCGAGAAACCCGCCGCACTGATCCTCGTCGATTACACCTGCCGCTTCATTTGTGGGACGACGCTCGCGATCGCGGCATACGGCTTATCCGCCATAGGCCTTGAGCCGGGCAAGGATTTCTCGCTCATCGTTATCGGAATCGATCCGAAAGATAAGCCCGCGGACGCCAGGGCCATGAAAGACGCACAGCTCGCCCCTTATTCCGGACCTTCGAGGGTCGGCGCATTTTCTGAATGGCGATGCTTCCGCAATCGCACGCGTGACCAAGGCGCTGAACTACACCCCGGTCTACGATGCCGAGAGAGACGAGTTTGCGCATCCCGTCGGCGCCGTGATCCTGACGCCGGATGGGCGCGTGTCTCGTTTGATTTCGGGGCTGAACCTCGATCCCGGCTCATTAAAAGCCGCGCTGGCCGATGCGGGCCTCGGCGGCCTCTCCAGCCTGGTGGAAGGCATCCGGCTTCTTTGCTACGGCCACAGCCCGCTCCATGGCGCTTACGCATCCACGATAAGCGCGGCTCTCACGGCTGGCGGCCTCCTCACGCTGGCGGGCATTGGCGCTGCCGCCGCTCTTTTCGTAAGGCGCGGAGGTCTTCAATCATGAACGCCGGCCTCAGACTTTTCCCCGAAGAAGCCTCCACCCAGGCCCCCGCCACAGACACCTTGTTCCTTATTCTGATGATCGTGTCGGCGGCGATCATCATTCTGGTCGTGGCTCTCGTCGTAACTTTCTCCCTGCGCTACCGGCGCGGCACCGACGCCAACCGCGGACCGCTTCGCGACCTCGTATCGCGCGAATTCGAGATCGGCTGGACCGCAGGGACATGTTTTCTCGCCCTGTTCCTCTTCTGGTGGTCCGGGCAGCGCCGATCTTTCGACGCTTGTTGCCGCCTCGAGACGCGATGGAAATTCATGTCGTCGGCAAGCAGTGGATGTGGAAGACGCAACATTCGAATGGCGCGCGGGAGATCAACTCCCTGCATGTGCCGGTGAATGAGCCGGTGAGGCTCATCATGACATCCGAGGACGTCATCCATTCCTTTTACGTGCCGGACTTTCGCATCAAGCGCGATGTGTTGCCTGGGCGGTATACCGAGACATGGTTCAACGCGACGAAAATCGGGACCTTTCATCTTTTCTGCACGCAATTCTGCGGAACGGAGCACTCGCGCATGATCGGCGAGATCGTGGTCATGCCCAAGGACGAATTTTCGAAATGGCTTCACGAGCAGCCCCAATCGGCTGACATCTCGAAAGAAGGCGCGGCGCTTTTCGCATCGCTTGGGTGCGCCAGCTGCCATGAAAGCAAATCGCGGGTTCACGCGCCAAGTCTGGCGGGCGTCTATGGCGGCCAGGTTCATCTGCGCGATGGCCGGGTCGTCACCGCCGACGATGCCTACATTCGCGAATTCGATCCTTGAGCCCGATAAGCGCGTGGTTTCCGGCTACGAGCCTCTCATGCCGAGCTTCGACGGGCTCGTGGGCGACGACGAGATCCTGCGCCTGACCGCGTATATCCGTTCGCTCAAAGGCAAGGGAGGGACCGGATGACCGATATCACCGTTGGCCAGAACCCGCCGAGGCCGTCCCCCGTCGCGGCGCCTGCGCATTCGTATCTGGATACGCCAAGCCTCCTGTCGTGGCTCACTACGACCGATCACAAGCGCATCGCCATCCTTTACGCGATCACGGTGACGTTCTTCTTTATCGTCGGCAGCGCCGCCATGGCGGTGATCCGGCTCGAACTGATGACGCCGCAAGCGGATGTGGTGAGCGACGAAGCCTATAACCGGCTGTTCACGCTTCATGGCGTTGTGATGGTCTGGTTCTTCCTGATTCCGTCGATCCCCACGATCTTCGGCAACTTCCTGATCCCGCTCATGATCGGCGCAAAGGATTTGGCTTTCCCGCGCCTCAATCTCATCAGCTGGTACCTGAACCTGATCGGCGGCCTTTTCGTCGTTTACGTCCTCATATCGGGCGGCGTCGACACGGGCTGGACCTTTTATACGCCCTATTCGACTATGTTCGCGAATGGCGCGGTGATCGCTGCAGCGGCGGGAGTCTTCTTCGCGGGCTTCTCCTCCATTGCGACCGGCATCAACTTCATTGCAACCATTCATATGCTGCGCACGAAAGGCATGACGTGGTTCCGGCTGCCCTTGTTCGTCTGGGCCATGTATGCGGTCAGCCTCGTTTTCATTCTGGCCACGCCCGTTCTCGCGATCACGCTTGTCCTGATCTCGGCGGAACGTTACTTCGGCCTGCCGATCTTCGACCCGGCCAACGGCGGCGATCCCCTCCTCTTCCAGCATCTTTTCTGGTTCTACAGCCATCCGGCCGTCTACATCATGATCCTGCCCGCCATGGGGGTCATCTCGGAGGTGATCACCTGCTTCGCCAGGCGGAAGGTGTTCGGCTACACCTTCATGGTCTATGCGCTGGTCGCGATTGCGGCGATCAGCTTCTTCGTGTGGGGCCACCACATGTTCGTGTCCGGCATGTCGCCCTATGCTGGCCTCGTCTTCTCGCTCTTGTCCTTTGTCGTGGCGGTGCCGTCGGCGATCAAAGTTTTCAACTGGACCGGAACGCTGTATCGCGGCCAGATCACCTTCGAAGCCCCGATGCTTTATGCGCTGGGCTTCCTGGGCCTGTTTACGGTCGGCGGTTTGACCGGGCTTTTCCTGGCCTCCATTCCCATCGATGTGCACGTCCACGACACCTACTTCGTGATCGCGCATTTCCACTACATCATGGTGGGCGGGTCGGTGTCGGCGCTCTACGCCGCGCTGCATTTTTGGTGGCCGAAAATCACGGGCAAGATGTACCCGGAATCGTGGGCGCGTTTCGCGGCGATCATGATGTTCTTCGGCTTCAACTTCACGTTCTTCCCGCAGTTCATCCTGGGCTATCTCGGCATGCCGCGGCGCTATCACGTGTATCCGCCTGAATTTCAGGCGCTGCATGTGATGTCGTCCACGGGCGCGAGCGTTCTGGCGGCGGCTTATCTCCTGCCGATCCTTTACCTCACATGGTCGCTGTTCACGAACCGGAACGCGCCAAGCAATCCGTGGAATGCGACCGGGCTGGAGTGGCAGACGACCTCCCCGCCGCCGGCCGGAAATTTCGCAAGCCCGCCAGTCGTCGATAAAGAGCCGTATGACTATGGCGATGAGGGGAGCGACCCTGACCGGCCCGCCAATCCTCAGCTTGCGGGGGCGGGACCATGAGCAGCGTTTCCATCGATGAAACCGCACTTCCCGTTGCTGAGCCCGCTGTTCCTGAACCATGGGAAACCGTTGACGAAGAGCAGCAAGCCGCAAGCTTCGGCATGTGGCTATTCCTGGCCACCGAGATGCTGTTCTTCGGCGGCCTGTTTCTCTGTTACACGGTCTATCGCTTTATGCACACCGAGGGGTTCCTTGCCGGAGCCCGCGAAACCGATCTCGAGCTTGGAACAATCAACACCGTTATCCTGCTGACAAGCAGCCTCACGATGGTGATGGCAGTGCAAGGCGGGCGGGCGGGTTTGCGCGGCCTCGTCTGGAAGTGCCTCGCCGCCACGGCGCTGCTTGGGGCGGCTTTCCTCGCCGTCAAGGGATACGAGTGGAGCGAAGACCTGAGCCGCAACCTCTTTCCCGGCGCGCAATTCGCCATAGCCGAACGCGGCGCGCCGATGTTCTGGGCGCTGTATTGGGTGATGACCGCCCTTCACGGCATCCATTTGACAATCGGCGTTGTGATCGTCGCCCGTCTTGCCTGGCTCATGCGCGGCCTGACCTCGCTGAAGATCCCCGATCTCGTGACCGTCGGCCTCTATTGGCACTTCGTCGATACCATTTGGATTTTCCTCTACCCGCTTTTGTATCTTTCGGGGCGGGCGTCATGAACAAGCAGACGGCGCTCTTGATCAGGCGGCTCTGGATTCGCAACGGGGCGATCCTGTTGGCCCAATTCGTTCCTGCTCGGCATTTCCATCGGGGCGGCGTTCGCTCCGCTGGACGGCACCAACACCGCCGTCAACGTCGTCATCGCCGCAATCATGGCACTGATCGGCCTTTTGTTTTTCATGGGCCTCGTGAGGGAAAACACGCTGTTGCGCCTCGCAGCGGCGGGCGGGTTTTTCTGGCTGATCATCATGTTCGTGCTGACGTTCAGCGATTATTTTACGCGCGCGAGTTGAATCGCACCGCTGCCTCTGCCCGAGGCCGGAATGCTCGCGATCCGGCTGAGGGGTCAGCGCCTGAATTCTCCGCAATTTGCGCGAGCGCTCCAAGCATAGTCGAGCCGGATCAATAGGTTCAGGGCCGCCTCGCTCGCTTGCCGATGGCCTTGACGGAACCGTTAGGCCGTTTTTGCATTGCATTTATTCCGAAGGCTTCATTCGTGCATGAACTGGAATCTGATGGCGGAAAGAGACGAGATCGGAAACGCACCCCGCCGCAGTCCTTCCGAGGACGCCGATCCTCTCAGCCTGCCCAAAGGAATTGCAAGACTGCGGGGCGTTCCAAAAACGCCGCAAGGGTGGTGGACCTTCGGTCTGACCATCATGGCAATCCTTATCGCTGCCGTCCTATGGCTCCGCTATCACTAGGGACATCCCTTGGCTCAGCGCGGGGCGCAGGGCGAACTGCTCGGTGGAAAGTGAGCCGCTATGTTGAAACGCTTGCTTGTCGGCATTGTTTGGTTCAGTGCCCGCGCCCGATGGCTGGTGGTTGCGCTTTCGGTAGGGTTGGCCGCTTTCTCCGCCGTCTTCGTAGCCCGGCACTTCGCCATCGATACAAACATCAACGACTTGATTTCTCCGAACCTTCCGTGGCGTGAACACCAGGCCGCTTATCAAAAGGCGTTTCCAGGCGGGGCAACAATCATCCTTGCCGTCATCGACGCGCCAACGTCGGAGCTCGCGCAAAGAGCGGCGGACCGGCTGACGAAGAGGCTCAAAGCGCGCCACGACTGGATCCGAGACGCGAATGAAGGGAACGGCTCCCCCTTTTTCCGGCGAAACGGGCTGCTGTATCTTCCTGAACAAGAGCTTACGGCAACTCTTAACCGGCTCTCGCGCTCAGGTCCTTTGCTCCGGCGCCTAGCCGCCGACCCGAGCCTGAGAGGCGTCATGGACTCGATCGGCCTCACGCTGCGCGGGGTGATTTTCCGAAGGGTGGCGCTCCATACGCTTGCGCCGGAATTCCAGACATTGTCGGATGCCGTCGATGACGTTCTCGCCGGCAAGCCTGCTTATTTTAGCTGGAGCAGCCAGTTCTCCGATGGGTCCAAACCTCCGGCGCGACAGTTCGTAACGATTTCCCCTGTTCTCAATTTCAATGCTTTGGAACCCGGCGAGGAGAGCGCTGATGTCATCCGGCAAACGGTCGCCGATCTGAAACTGCCTCAGCAAGGCGTGAGTGTAAGGCTTACAGGGCCCATCCCTATTGCCGATGACGAATTCAACACTTTGAGGCAGGGGGCCGTCGAAAATGCGGCCATCACGATAGTCGCCGTTCTTTTCATACTCTGGCTTGCCCTTCACTCGTTCCGCATCATCCTCGCGGTCTTCGTCAGCGTGGCGGCCGGTCTTGCGGCGACAGCCGCGGCTGGGCTTTCTCTGGTGGGAGCGCTCAATCCGATCTCGATCGCATTTTTTGTTTTGTTCGTCGGCATCGGCGTCGATTTTTGCCTGCAATTCAGCGTGAGCTATCGCGCCGCCCGCTACGAACATGGCGGCCTCATGCGGGCGCTTATGGAAACCGCTGCGAACAATGGCGGCCGTCTTGTCCTCGCCGCTCTCGCAACGGCTGCCGGTTTCCTCTCCTTTCTTCCCACGGCGTATCTGGGCGTGGCCGAGCTTGGCGAAATCGCCGGCATAGGCATGATTATCGCGCTCGTTCTGAGCCTCACTCTGCTCCCCGCGCTTCTCCGCATGCTGAACCCGCCGCCAGAGCCTTCGCCGCTGGGTTATGCGTTTTTGTGCCCGCTGGAGCGCTTCATGGAACGGCACCGCGTCGTCATCGTTGCCGCTACCGTCGCCGTGGTCTTTGCGGCAAGTCCCCTGCTCTATTGGCTTCATTTTGATTTCAACCCGATGGACCTCCGTAATCCCAAGGTGGAATCGGTTGCGACTTATCTGGACATCAGCAAGGATCCGGAAATTGCGGGGCAGACAGCTGAAGTTCTGGCGCCCTCGCTCGATCAAGCGAACAGAATAGCGAAGACCTTGCAGGCGCTTCCCGAGGTTGCTCGCGCGATCACGCTTTCAAGCTTCATCCCGGAGGGGCAGGATCAGAAGCTCGCCTCCATAAAGCAGACAGCCGACGAACTCCATGACGGCTTGTATCCCGCGCAGGTGAAGCCGCTGCCGACAGACGCCGAAGTCGTGTCGAGCCTCGAGGCGACCGCCGCCTCGCTGGCCGCGCTTGCGAGCGAACGGCAAGGCCCAGGAGCGCAAGCAGCCAAAGACTTGTCGGACTCTCTGTCCAGGCTCGGTAAGGCGAGACCCGAAACGCGGGCGCGGGCTGCGGACGTGTTCATCGCGCCGCTCGACATCACGCTCGAAAACCTCAGGATGAGTTTGAACCCGGAACACATCGCGCTGGACACGATCCCGGCGGACCTGGCCTCCCAATGGAAGACGCCGGACGGCAGGGCGCGCATCTCCGTGACGCCGAAAGGGGATGCGAACGACACCCGCGTCTTGCGGCGGTTCGTGGACGCGGTTTTAAAGGTCGAGCCGGCGGCGAGCGGCGCGGCGGTCGGCGTTCAAAAGGCAGGCGAGACGGTGGTTCGCGCGTTCATAGAGGCAGGGGTTTGGGCGCTGCTGTCCATCGCGCTCCTTCTCTGGCTTTTTCTGCGCAGGTTGCGGGACGTCGGCCTCACGCTCTTTCCGCTCATCCTCGCCGCGCTTGTGACGCTCGAAATCTGTTCGGCAATCGGCTTCAAGCTGAATTTCGCAAACATCATCGCGTTGCCTGTCCTTTTGGGCCTGGGCGTCGCCTTCAAGATCTATTACATCGTCGCTTGGCGTCAGGGCCAAACCGATCTTCTCGCCTCGCCCTTGACCCGCGCCGTGTTCTTCAGCGGCTTGACCACGGCTGTGGCTTTCGGCAGCCTGTGGATGTCGAACCATCCCGGAACGTCGAGCATGGGGCAGCTGCTTGCGCTGTCGCTTGCCTGCACAATGGCGTTTGCAATCCTGTTTCAACCGCTTCTTATGGGGCCGCCGAGAAAAAAGGTGGAACCAAGCCCAGCCCCCGAGAAAGAAGCTTCGTTGCAACAATAGGCGGCCGCTCGTTCGTCGCAACAGGCGGATAAGAGCCTGATCTCAAAAACGTGTTGGGGCAACTGTTGGTAACGGTGCGGTAGAGCACAACTGTTGCCCGGCCGCACTTGTGCCGTCCATATTCCTGCCGGAATGTCACTCGCCAGTCTTATCGCTAAGCCGGGCATTTTTGGCGCGACCGTGGAAGGCATCCGACCTGGGCGCGCGTGCGAGGAGTGCGGCTTCTTCGCTCGCAGGGGAAGGAAAAGTGATGAGCCCGACGACGCAGCGCGAATTCCATATCGTGCTTATCAAGCCCGCTCACTATGATGATGACGGCTACCCCATCCAATGGGTTCGATCAGCCATCCCCTCCAACACGCTTGCCTGCCTGAACGGCTTGGCGATGGATGCGCAAGGCCGCGGCATCCTTGGCCCGGATGTCGCAATCCAGATCCACACCTATGACGAAACCAACCGGCGTATGCGGCCCGACAAGATCATCCGGATGATCTCGGAACGCGGCGGCAAGGCGTTTATTGGCCTCATCGGCGTGCAATCCAATCAGTTTCCGCGCGCGGTCGATATTGCCCGCCCGTTCCTCAAGGCCGGCCTCCCCGTCTGTATCGGCGGTTTTCATGTCTCCGGCTGCATCGCCATGCTGCCGGAATGGCCGAAAGACATGCGCGATGCGCAGGCGCTCGGCATCTCGTTCTTTGCCGGCGAGGCTGAAGACGGCCGCTTCGATCAGGTTGTGCGCGACGCCTGGGAGGGGAAGCTCGCACCGCTTTACAATTTCATGGATCAGCTTCCAGCGCTTCAGGGTCAGCCAGTGCCGATCCTCCCGCAACAGCATCTGCGCCGGACGGCCGGGGCTTTGTCGAGTATGGATCTGGGGCGCGGCTGCCCCTATCAGTGCTCGTTCTGCACCATCATCAACGTGCAAGGCCGCAAGAGCCGCTTCCGCACGGCGGACGATCTTGAGAGGATCGTCCGCGAAAACTACGTTCAGAAAATCTATCGCTTTTTCATCACCGACGACAATTTCGCCCGTAATCGCGATTGGGAAGCGCTCTTCGACCGCATGATCGATCTGCGCGCAAACGGGTTTCCCAAGATCGGGTTTACGATCCAGGTCGATACGCTCTGTCACAAAATCCCGAATTTCATCGAAAAGGCGTCGCAAGCCGGCGTCCGCCGCGTCTTCATCGGGCTGGAGAACATCAATCCGGACAACCTGCTTGCCGTCAATAAGCGGCAGAACAAAATTACGGATTACAGGGAGATGCTGCAGAAGTGGCGCACCTTTGGCGCGATCACCTGCGCTGGCTATATTACCGGTTTTCCCGGAGACACGAAGGAGACGATCCTGCGGGATATCGAGATCTTAAAAAACGAATTGCCGCTCGATGTCCTGGAACTGTTTTTCCTCACCCCCTTGCCTGGCTCGGAAGACCATAAAGTCCTCGTGGAAAAAGGGGTGTGGACCGATCCCGACATGAACAAATACGATCTGAACCATCGGGTCACTCATCATTCCAAAATGAGCGACGCTGAATGGGAAGAGGCCCTGCGTGCGGCCTGGGCCAGCTTTTATAGTCCAGACCATATCCGCACAATCCTTCGCAGGGTTGCCGCCAACCCGAAAGGCCGGCCAGGGACCACTCTATCGACGCTTCTTTGGTTCAAGCTCGTGCATTCTCACGAAGGCGTTCATCCGCTCGAAGGCGGCGCGTTCCGTCTCAAATTCCGCCGCGATCGCAGAAGCGGACTTCCGATCGAAAGCCCCTTCGTCTTCTATCCGCGCTATCTTGGCGAAACCGTCCTTAAAGCTTGGCGCTATTGGTCCGATTACAGGCAATGCAAAGCAATCCTGAAAGACGTGCTGGCTGCGCCGGATCGATTGACTTATACGGACACCGCAATCGCGCCGCCAAAGGCCGACGAATTCGAAGCCCTCGATCTCTACCATGCTACATCCGGTGGCGAGGCCGCGCTCGCGCGCAAGCATCTCCACGATAATATCCGGGCGAAAACAAAGGCGGCGGTTCCAGCAGAAGCGGCAATCGCGGAGTAGAGGCGGCTTGCGCAAGAGGACAAATCGGGGCATTTCAATCCAATACTCTGCAGGCCGCCGCGAATAATCTCCAAGCATCGCTACAGAACACAACCGGTGCGACCGCCACAATTCGCGACACCGATTACGCCAGCGAGATTGCAAATTAAACAAAGAACCAAGTGATGCTTCAAGCCGGCGAGACAGTGCTTTCTAACGCCAACCAGACTTCGCAACTCGTGCTGAGTTTGCTTCGAGGTTAAGGTGGCGCCGCTCCCCGGCGTTCCGGCACCGGCGAGCTTCAAGACATCGCCCACCCACAGTGGCTGTTTGGAAAGTGGTAGACGTCGGGGTCCGTGTGATTTCAATGTGACTCCGCACAACTCGCGAGCGTCATAGCCGCGCGGCGTCGCGCCATATGGACGACCCGGGGAACCTGCAAAAATCGCCCAGCGCAAACGCAAGCCCGCTGCCATGGTAAACGGATCGTTGCCGCGCCGATTATGCGTTAACCCGGGGTGGTTAACGGTGGCGCGAAAGGATTGAATTCCGGCCTGAATTTGCGAAAAAATAGCGCAAACATGCGAAAAAGTGCGAAAAAACGGACTCGCAAAAGTCCGTTAAATATAAGTGCAGGTCGCGAATTAACCATGAAACGGCGCAGGCGGCCCTTGGCGGCGCACGACAGCTATGAAAGATTGTATCATGAAATCAATAGGTAGACGCGTATTGACGCTTTCGTAAGGCGCTTTCCACGATCCTGCGTCTCGATCGGAGCCCTTGCGCCATCCGCTATCGGGTTTCTATCTCAACGCAGTGTAAACTAGGCGAGTTGTTTATTCGTTGGCAAAGTCGCCAAGCCCGCTTAGATGGGATTTCGTTAGATGCTATCCTTCGCGCCATTGACGTGCTGCATAACGCCACGACGCTGTGATCATCGCTCCCCAACCGGAGGCGCCGCCACCGCGCTGAAGCCGCTATTTTAATGGAAGTAGCCGTTGCCAAAGGCATAGCCTACGCCGGCCTTCACCGTCACGTTCGATGTTTCGCTGGACGGTTCCATTTCCCCGTGAGAGCGCATCCCACTCCACTCCCGCATTCACATGGAGACCGCGCGTGATGGCATCATCGCCCCGCCTTATTTCCACATCCGATGGTTTTGCTTAGCCGCGGAACATCAAAACCACCCGCACTTGCCGTGGCTCCAGGCCGTTGCGCATAAGGCAACATCGCCAAGAAATTGCGCGACCGGCGCGTGCGTAACGTAGATGAGGGCGCTCGCTCCAGCGATGAGGCTCGCGGTGAACCCTGCCGCCACGAAATACCACATGCGGGAGAGGATCAGAGTGATCTTGATGGGTACCTGCTCCTTGGGCGTGAGCGGCGTTTCGGGATGATCCGAAATACTGTGGGCGGCGGTTCGTGCGCCGGGCGTGAAGCGAGCGAGAACCCCTGTCAAGCCAACGATGAGATGCACCGACGCCGGCACGATAGCGGTCATCAGCATTCCCGTCACGAACAGCCCGTCGGTCCAGGGTGCTTCGATGGCCTTGTTCAAAAGCGCTTCCCAATTGAACCTCGGAAGACTTGCAGAGGTGAAGGCAAAGTTGAGAAGTTCAAGGGTGTTCGGCAGAAGCGCCGTCAGCGCCACCATCAGCAGGGCGCCGGACGCGATAGTGCCGAGCACCGCGCCGAAGACCTTCAGCACTCCCATGATATCGGGCTCCGCCCTCTCCGCCTGCTTCAGCAAATAGCGTGTTGCGCTCCAGGATAGCCAATCGACGGACGCGTTTGTGAGGGGGAGCAGAATGAAAAAGAGGAACAAGAGCAGGGTGAACTCGCTCGCAAAGGCAAGCGCGGCTCCGGCAAGAATGGCAATCGTTACGGAAAAAAGCGTCGCGCCTGCAAGCGCAAACGCAACCGCCAGCGTCAATGCAAGCGCGAACCCGCCTGCCATAGCGCCAAGCACGGTGCCTGCATTCGAGACCTGGCCCGAGAATGCCGACGCAATGGCGAATGCCATCGTGAAGGCCACCATGAAGGCGAACGCGCCGAGGAGAACCCTGGCAATCGTCTGCGCAATCGCCTGGTCTCCCCCGACCATCGTCCAGCCCTGCTCGATCAGCCGAAGCAAATTCCTGAATGACGCGACGATGACGTAGGCGATAGTCAGGAATGCGGCGCCAAACAACGCCACTTGCCATGTAGAGATGCGATGCGCGCTGAGGCCATTCGCGATGAGCGTTATAAGGAGCAGCGCGACCGGAAAGATGAACGCGATGGCGACGCAGCGCTCGAAAGCCTGGCCGCTCATGGCCGGGCCGAACCATTCCATGAGCCATTGGTTGAAGCGGCGAACCGTGACGAGATAGGCTTTGAAAGGCGGCGCGGCCCCAAGCCGGTCTTTCAGCGCCATGCGGTCGTCATAATGGGAAAGCTGGCTATTCAGCGAGCGGCCGGGAAACGGCAGGAGCCAAGCCAGGATGGTCGCCAGCAGGGCGGTCAGCGCCGCCATCACCGATAATACGCCCCACCCCTGCCACGTCACTAACGAAAGGCCAGCTTCAGCCGGATGCATTCGCCCCCCAATATCTGCCCCGCCGCTTGGTTAGCAACCTACAATGACGCATGCAAGCTGCGCGTCAGCGCGGCAGCGGCTATGGGGCGCTTTTCTTCCTCCAATATAAATCGTCGCCCGCATTTTTTGGCCCTTCGGCAGAAATCTGTCGATTCCGGGCTTCTTTCCGCCGCTCAGGACGCAAATCGGACACAAGATTCGACAAAGAAAGGCACCCGGAATACCTAGAACAATAGCTGCCTTTAATCGGAATCGACGAAAGGCGGAATAGTTGATCGAATCTAAAGTCTAGAGCAGCCCGAGTCCAAAGGGACGCTGGCTGCTCTAGCGCGCAACATAGCCGCCCGCCACCCTGTCTGGACCCGAAAGAAGAGACGGACCGGCGCAATAGCCATCTATTGAGGTCGAATGATTACCGCGCAACTGATATTGCGAAAGCTTTGGCCGAACCAGCGCAAAATACAGTGTGATCTGGGAAAGGCTCGACTGTTTCCGGCGCGCTCTTCTGTCGCCGCAGTGAGGACAGCGTTGGCCATCGCGGCCGCTTTTTCCATCTCGTTTTTCCCAGCTCCGGCCTCTGAGGCCAAGGGAACATCCGGGGCCTGCGATGAGGCGGCAGAACTTTCGGTGCTGGCCTCCCCAATCGGCCCGTGGAGGGGAGCGCCCTTGCGCGTCCTGTTCGCCGCGGAAAAGCCGATGGAGGGCGAGCTTTCGCTGATCTCGCCAGACGGGCGCATCGCGACTACATCGCGTGAGCGGCATGGCGGGCCGCCCTATTTCTGGCTCGCCGAAGTTGCATCGCCGGCAGCCGGGACGTGGCGCGCGAAGCTCTCGACAACGGCCGGCGGGCCAGCCGATTGCGCGACAATCACGCACGACATCACTGTCTCCGACCGCCAGCCCTCGCCGCCACACAACGGAGAAGGCGGCGTGTGGCCCGTTCGCAACGCGTGGAGCCGGGCCACGGAGAATTTGTATTCTGCATGGGTCGAGAAGCTCTTCGACGCTCCTCTCGATGCGGCGCCCTCCTGGCCGGCGCTACACGAAGTGCTGCGCGATCGGTCGCGCAATATCCTGTTCAACCATCTCGGCCTGCGTGAAGACCAGACAGGGCTCGTCATGCGTCCTGACTGCGCGGACCTTCCGTATTTCCTGCGCGCCTATTTCTCATTCAAGATGGGGCTGCCGTTCGGCTATTCGAAATGCTCGCGCGGCGGCGCGGGGCAGCCGCCGCGGTGCCACGATTGGTGGAACATTATCAATCAGGAGCCTCCTCCTCCACCACCGCCGTCAGAACAAGACGCTTCCTCGCCGGATCCGAGAGCGGCATCCGGCTCCATGTTTTCCATTTTTGGCCAGCCAGCGCGTCCTCAGCCAACGGCGCGCCCGATGAGCATCCCCCGAACCCCTGTGCCGAAGAATCTGGGTCTCGCGGCGTCGTTCGGCCATTACTTGCCTATCGTCGCCGATGCCGTGCATTCCGGGTCCGGGCGCACGGCGTGGGCCGACGACAGCACGGATTATTACCCTGTGCCGCTCAGCCAGGTGACGCTGCGGCCCGGTACCATCTACGCCGATCCATACGGGCACGTCTTGATGCTCGTGAAGCGCGTTCCGCAGTCGGAGGGCGCAGCCGGCGTTTTCTTCGCCGTCGACGGGCAGCCGGACGCGACGGTGGCGCGGAAGCGTTTCTGGCGGGGCAATTTCCTATTCGCGCAGGGCGCCGGATACGGTGGCCCCGGGTTCAAGCACTTCCGGCCAATCGAGGTGAAGAGTGGCGTCTTGCGACGGCTGACAAACGCCGAGATCACGAAAAATCCACAGTACGGCAACTACTCGCTCGAACAGGCGCGCCTCGGCGTGGAAGAGTTCTACGATCGCATGGACGATGTGATGTCGCCGGAGCCGCTCGATCCTTCACGCGCGCTCAAGGAAGTGATCACGTCGCTTGAAGAGCAAGTGAAGGCCCGTGTGACCTCGGTCGAGAACGGTCGTAAGTTTCAGAATAGCGGGCGCGGCGAAGCGGACATGCCGGACGGCCCGTCGATCTTCGAAGCGGCAGGGGCGTGGGAGGATTTCGCGACCCCGGCGCGTGACCTGCGAATCTTGATCGCAATCGATGTCGCTCGTGGGTTTCCTGAGCGCGTTGCGCGGCGGCCCGAGCGCTACGCGATGCCGAGGGACAAGAGCGTCGCCGAGGTTAAGGCGGAACTGGAGAGTCTGCTCGCTTCAGAGCTTGCGACACGCAAGTTTCCCTATACGCGCAGCGACGGCTCGAACTGGACGCTTGCGCTGAGAGACGTGGTCGATCGCGCGCCGTCTCTGGAGATGGCGTACAACGTGAACGACTGCGTAGAGCTTCGCTGGGGCGCATCGGAGGAGAGCGAAGAGGCTTCCACGTGCAAGCGGCGTGCGCCAGGCGCGCAGCGTGCGAAGATGGCGGAGTATCGCGTGTGGTTCCATGAGCGGAGGCGTCCGCCGCGCGCCTAGCATTACAGTTGCATTTTAGCGATCTCTCTGAACCATATGCCTAAGTGATTCGGAGGGCATGGATGGCGGGGCATCGATTGAAGCAACGCTAGAGCTTAGGGCGTCTTCGCTGCGGAATGTGAAGGAGCGGTTACGCCCGCTGTTTACGCAGGAGCGGGTTGCGGCTTCGGCAGGAGCATTCTTAGACGGCTTGCTTGGCAATGAGCGGCGCAAGACGGGATGGATGCGTGCGGAGGCCGCCGGCGATCCTGGCCCGTGGCGGCAGCAGTCCATTCTGGGCCGCGGCCGATGGGAAGCCGATGACCTGCGCGATATCGTGCGCCGCTATGCGCTTGAGACGCTGGCTGACGATGACGCAGTTCTGGTCTTCGATGAAGCAAGGCAAGGTGCGGCGTAGCGCTGCAATATACCGGTTCGGCAGGCAAGATCACGAGCCTTCGCAACCAAGCCTGCTCTTGCCGTCGGCATGATTGAACGGGCCATCGCCACGGCCGTGCCTTTCGCTTGGGTTGCCGCCGATAGCGTCTACGGCGTTGCCGGCGTTGAAATGGCGCTTCGGCGGGCTGGCAAGGGCTATGGGCTTGGCGTTGCCTCCAATCACAGCGTCAACTCCTGGGGCAAGGCCAAGCCCATCGTTGAGCACGGCGGAAAGCGTCGCGCAAGGCTTGGCGCCTTCGGACTGGAAACGCCTATCGGCGGGCGATGGCGCCAAGGGGCCTCGCCTCTATGACTGGGCTTATGTGGAACTGGCCGATATCGATGCCAGCGACTATGAGGAAGGCCGCTCGGGGCTTTGGACGCGCGGCCTTTTGATCCGCCGCACCATTGCGGATCAAGACCTGGCTTTCTTCTCCACCTGGGCTCCGGCGGGGACGTCCCTCGAAAAGCTTGTGCGCGTAGAAGGCTGCCGCTGGGCCATTCGAGGACAGCTTCGAGACGGCAAAAAACGAGCTTGGCCTTGATCATAATGAGACCCGCTCCTGGCATGGATGGAACCGCCACGTCTCCCTCGTCATGCTGGCCTTTGCCATGATGCCACGATCCGCTGCAGGGCCAATAAGGTCCTGGCCCAACCCAAACGGCGCCTGAAGATCCCGCCGATCCGCCGCTTATCCGCTGGTCCATTCAGGAAATCCGCCGCATAGCCACAAGGCTCGCTCAAAGGCGCATCGAGCCAGCGCGCATCGTCGCCTGGTCCGTCTGGCGAAGGGCGCATCAAGCCGCCGCCAGACAGGCGCATCTTAAGTCAAAAATGCAACTGTAATGCTAGCTTGAGTGCGTTCGGAAAAGTGCGAAGCGGTCTTCCGGCAAAGACGCGCGACACGACAAGAACTTAGAGCTCGCTTTTGATTTCCATCAAAAGCGGATAGGCTCTAAGGATCAATCGCGACAAAAGCACTGCCAGTTCCGACTGCTTGCACGTGTTCGTCTTCAAAGAACACGCGCTTCAAGACCGCGCGCGCCTATCCGCCGTTATCTGGTTTGATCGGCGCCCATATGCTAGTGTTGCGCAGGGAGGTTACCGTCATGTCTTTATCCGAGCGGCGATACGGCAACGCTCCGGGCCTCGAAGGTGCCCACCAAGCCGCCAAGTCAACTGCGTCCTATCCGGGTCATCTCCAGAACTCCCTTATCCTGCGCCTCACCTTCCTTGGCGCTTGCGCTTTAGCTGCCGCGGCCGCCACCTATTTCGCAGGGACGGGCAGTGTCCAGAGTGCCGATCCCGATCTTGGCAGGCTGCTGAAAGGAATGGCGATCATCAAGTCGGTCATTCTCCTTGCCGTTTGTGCTGCAATCTGGTGGAGACTGGGATTCGACATAAGGCGAGGTTTCGCAGCGGGCTACATCGTTTTCGGCACGATCGGAATAGCCGGAGGCGCGCTGGTCTGGAATATGGCTGGGTTGGCGCTGGCGCCATTCCTTTTTGACGGCGGTCTCCTCGCTTTCCTGATCCTCGCGCTTCGCGACGACAACGGCCCATGGCTTCGCGCATTGACGCGGGCGAGAAGCAGGCGTAGCGAGTGAACCTCCATCAATCGGCAACACATTCAGAGACGCCCCGATGTTGAAAATGCGGATCATTCCCTGCCTCGACGTGAAAGACGGGCGCGTGGTGAAGGGCGTGAATTTTGTCGATCTGCGCGACGCCGGAGACCCGGTCGAGGCTGCCGCGGCCTACGACGAAGCCGGAGCCGACGAGCTTTGCTTTCTCGACATCACCGCAAGCCATGAGAAGCGGGGCACCATCCTCGATGTCGTCAGGCGCACGGCGGAACGCTGCTTCATGCCGCTGACCGTCGGGGGCGGGGTGCGTACGCTGGACGATGTGCGCGAACTTCTGCGGGCGGGGGCCGACAAGGTTTCGATCAACACGGCGGCGGTCGCGGACCGGTCCTTTGTCGCACGCGCGGCGGAGAAGTTCGGCAATCAATGCATCGTTGTGGCGATCGACGCGAAGCAGGTTGCAAACGGCGGCGAGAACCAGCCTCGATGGGAGATTTTCACCCATGGCGGGCGCAGTCCGACCGGGATCGACGCCATCGGCTATGCGAAAGAGGTTGTTGGTCTCGGCGCGGGGGAAATCCTCTTGACGTCGATGGACAGGGACGGCACGCGCGCCGGTTTCGATATCCCGCTTACACGCGCCATTTCAGACGCCGTGCCCGTGCCCGTGATCGCCTCGGGCGGCGTCGGCACGCTCGATCATCTGGTCGAAGGCATCCGCGATGGCGGTGCGACGGCCGTCCTCGCCGCGTCGATTTTCCATTTCGGCGACCACTCCATCGGCGAGGCGAAGAGGCATATGGCTGCGGCGGGGCTGGCGGTGCGCCTCGATTGACCGCAGGATTGCGGAAAGCGCCTTTCGGAAGCTTTAAGCAGTGCCTAAGCTATTGAATTCAAAGCGGAATATTTCATGGCGGCCGCGCGCCGCCAAGGGCCGTTTGCGCCATTTCATGGTTAATTCGCGGCCTGGACTTATATTTAACGGACTTTTGCGAGTCCGTTTTTTCGCAGTTGATGCAGCTTCTGGCGCGTTTCGAGGCCGTTTTCCGGCAGGAAGTAATTCCAAACCGCCAGCGTTAACCATGGAAAGATTAACCGCCGCCCGGCTAGCGCCCTGTCGGACTGGCCGCAGCTTGCCAACCTTGCCAGGAGCGCCCCATGGGACCGGCAGCGACATCCAGCTGCTCAAGGTGCGTTTACACCCGATTGCTTATTCGCTTGAGCGCGAAGCGCAGAAAGCATCTCTCCAAGTGTGACCGGTCTATTGATGGCCATAGTCGGCGAAAGGATGGGAATGAATTTGTCGGCTTCTCCATCGCCGTGATGCACCCAAAACGCTTCGAAATGCAAAGCTGTCACGGTGGCGAGGCGCAGTTCCACGCTGGATTCAATAAGGTGGTATCAGCCGCGATCCTGGGCGAGAGCCATCTCCACAATCGGGTTGGGACGCCTCAGCGGCTCCCAACAACCGTATGTGGCTCCGAAGAGTCGCGACGAGCGTCCCTCACACTGGCGATGGCCGCGATAAGGCGCACGCCCCTTGGAACCCACTCGGGTGCAGGTCGTTTCACCCTTATTCCAGTAGGGTTGCACAGCATGACAACGACCGCCGCAGACGTCCTCGTAGAGACGCTATCTTCGTGGGGCATCGATACGATTTTCGGGATTCCCGGCGATGGGATCAACGGGATCATGGAGGCCTTGAGGAAGAAGGCCGACGCTATCCGATTCATCCAGGTGAGGCACGAGGAGGCCGCGGCCTTCATGGCCTGCGCCTACGCCAAATATACCGGGCGGCTTGGCTGCTGCCTCGCCACCTCCGGTCCCGGCGGCATTCATCTTCTGAATGGTCTTTACGACGCAAAGCTCGACGGCGCGCCTGTCGTGGCGGTCACCGGCCTGCAGTTCCATGATCTTCTTCACACCTACACCCAGCAGGATGTGGAGCTGGACAAACTTTTCATGGATGTCTGCGTCTACAATTCGCGCGTGATGGGGCCGGCACACGTCGAGAACGTTACCGAGCTTGCCTGCCGCACGGCGCTCGCCTATCGCGGCGTGTCGCACGTCACGATCCCGACCGATGTGCAATCCCTGTCCATCAAGGACGATTGGCGCACGCCACGCAACGTCCCCCACCATGTGTCGGACACCATGGCCGAAAGCGACCATATGCCGGGCGAGGCGCATCTGCAGGTGGCGTCCGAGATCCTGAACGATGGCAAGAAAGTCTGCATCCTTGCCGGACGCGGCGCGCTCCATGCTCGCGATCAGCTTGCGGCCATGGCGGAGCGGCTCGGCGCGCCGGTCGTAAAGGCGCTTCTCGGAAAAGGCGCGCTCCCCGACAACAGCGAATTCTCCCTTGGCGGCGTCGGCCTCCTCGGGACCAGGCCCGCGCAGGAAGCGCTGGAGGAGTGCGATACGCTCCTCATCGCCGGAAGCTGCTTTCCCTATATCGAGTTCTACCCGAAGCCGGGCCGCGCGAAATGCGTGCAGATCGACATCGACCCGCAGCGGATCGGCCTCAGATACCCGGCTCACATCGGCCTTGTCGGCGATTGCGCCCGCGTCCTTGGCGCGCTGCTGCCGAAGGTGCAGCCCAAGCAGGACCGGCATTTTCTCACGCAGGCGCAGAGCAGGATGAACGCATGGCGGCAGCTGATGCAGGAGCGCGGCACGCGCCGCGACAAGCCGATGAAGCCCGAGGTTGTCGCCTATGAGCTGAACAAGCTCGTGACCGACGACGCGGTCATCTCCACCAATTCCGGCACGATCACGACCTGGATCGCGCGGCACCTGGACATCCGCGGAAACCAGCAATTCTCGTGCTCGGGCAATCTGGCGACCATGGCTTGCGGGCTGCCCTATGCGATCGCGGCGGCGGTCGCCTATCCCGGCCGCCAGTCGGTCGCCTTTGTCGGCGATGGCGGCCTCACCATGCTGATGGGAGAGCTTGCCACCTGCGTGAAATATGGGCTGGACGTGAAGGTCGTCGTCATCAAGAACAACGTGCTCGGCCAGATCAAGTGGGAGCAGATGGTGTTCCTGGGCAATCCCGAGTTCGGCTGCGAGTTGCAGCCGATCGACTTCGCGGCTGTCGCCCGCGCCTGCGGCGCTCAGGCCTTCTTCATCGACGACGCCGGAAAGTGCGGCGAGACGCTGCGTCAGGCCATGGCCACGCCGGGGCCGGTTCTGATTGAGGCCGTCGTGGATCCGAACGAGCCGCCGCTGCCGCCGAAAGTGACGGTTGAGGAGGCGACCCATTTTGCCGAAAGCCTCGTCCGGGGTACGCCGCACGCGGGCAAAATCGCCCTCACAGTCGCGTCGAATACCGTGCGCGAGGTCGTTTAGAGCGTATCCGCTTTTGACGGAATCAAAAGCGCGCTCTCTTTGTTTTGTCGTGCGTCTTATTGAACCTTCCCTCGGACGCGCTCCAGGAGGCACGCCTTTGCCTGAGGCAGCCATCAAAAGCGTTTCGGCCAGCGCATTCACCATCCCGACGGATGCGCCGGAAGCGGACGGGACTTTTGCCTGGAATTCGACCACGCTCGTTTTGGCTGAGGTGAAAGCCGGCGGCAAGACCGGCATCGGCTATAGCTACACGGATGCCGCCGCCGCCGGCATTATCAATGGCGCTTTGGCGGAGGCGGTGCTCGGTCTCGACGCCTTCGGAATTCCGCTCGCGCATGAGCTCATGCTCCGCCGTATCCGCAATATCGGGCGGGCCGGGCTGGTGGCGACCGCGATCGCCGCAGTGGATGTGGCGCTGTGGGATCTCAAGGGCAAGCTGCTGGATGAGCCCTTGATCTCAATCCTTGGCGCGGCGCGCGAGGCCGTCCCGGTCTATGGCAGCGGCGGCTTCACCTCTTATTCCGTAGGCCGGCTGGAAGACCAGCTCGGCGGCTGGGCAAGCCAAGGCATGCGGTGGGTGAAGATGAAAGTCGGTTCGGACCCGTCATCCGATCTTGATCGCGTCAAGGCCGCCAGGACCGCGATCGGGACCGCCGAGCTTTTCGTCGACGCAAATGGCGCTTACAGCCGCAAACAGGCCCTTTCCTTCGCCGAAGACTATGCGTCTGTCGGCGTCGTCTACTTCGAGGAGCCCGTTTCAAGTGACGATCTGGAGGGGCTTCGCCTGGTCAGGGACCATGCTCCCGATGGCATGAAGATCGCGGCGGGGGAATATGGCTACGACCTCTTCTATTTCCGCCGCATGCTGGAGGCAGGCGCGACCGATGTGCAACAGGCCGACGCGACCCGCTGCCTGGGCCTGACCGGGTTCCTGCAAGCGGATGCGCTATGCGCAGCGTTCTCGCGACCGCTTTCTGTGCATTGCGCGCCCGCTTTGCATCTGCACGCCGCTCTCGCCGCCCGCTCGCTGTGGAACCAGGAGTGGTTTCACGATCACGTCCGCATCGAGCACATGCTGTTCGAGGGCGCTCCCGTTCCCAAGGACGGCGTCATTTGCGCCGATCTGAGCCGCCCCGGTCTCGGCCTCGACTTCAAGCACCAGGACGCACGGCAATACGCTGTGTGAAAAAGGAGCCGCCATGTCTGTCAGCGTTCATGGCTTTACCGCCGATCCCCATACCATCCCGGATCAGGCGACGCAGACGCCCAAGCCTTGGACAAGCATCGTTTCAACGAGGACGGCGGACGGCCTTGCCCAAGCCCTGAAAAGGCGCGTTGGGGGAGAAGTGCGCTTCGACGACATGAGCCGGGCGCTCTATTCGACCGACGCCTCGAATTACCGCCAGGTGCCCATCGGGGTCGTGATCCCGAAGACGCTCGACGACGTGGTTGCAACGATCGCGTGCTGCCGCGAGGCCGGCGCGCCATTCCTGTCGCGCGGCGGCGGCACAAGCCTTTGCGGCCAATCCTGCAACGCCGCGGTGATGGCCGATTTCTCGAAATATCTGAACCGCATCCTCGACATCGATCCGCAGGAGAAGCTGGCGCGCGTCGAGCCCGGCTGCGTTCTCGACATCCTTCGCAATGCTGCGGAGAAACATCATCTCACCTTCGGCCCCGACCCATCCACGCACGATCACAACACGCTGGGCGGCATGATGGGCAACAACTCCTGCGGCGTGCATTCCGTCTACGCGGGGCGCACCGCCGACAATGTCGAAGAGCTCGATATCGTCACCTATCGCGGTCTCCGGCTGAAGGTGGGCCGCACCGCGCCTCAGGAGCTTCGTTCGATCATCGCGGCGGGCGGCGCAAGAGGAGAAATCTACCGCCGCCTTGCCGCGCTTCGCGACCGCTATGCCGATCTCATCCGCCGCAACTATCCCAAGATCCCGCGCCGCGTCTCCGGCTACAACCTCGATGAACTGCTGCCCGAAAACGGTTTCAACGTCGCGCGCGCCCTCATCGGCTCGGAAGGAACCTGCGTCACCATCCTCGAAGCGACCCTGAACCTCGTTCCGAGCCCCCCGAAGCGGGCCGTCGCCGTGATCGCCTTCCCGGACATCTACCAGGCGGGCGACGCGGCGGCCTTCGTCCGCGAGCACGGCCCGATCGGGCTTGAAGCGATGGATGAAAAGCTCATCCAGTTCATGCGTGACAAGCACGCCGACATGAGCAGCATCGCTATCCTGCCGCCCGGAGGCGGCTGGCTGATCGCCGAGTTCGGCGGCGAGACGGAGAAGGAGGCGAACGACAAGGCGAAGGCGCTCGAGGCTGCGTTCAAGAAACGCCCGAACCCGCCGCATATCAAGGTGGCGGAAAACGAGCATGAGCAGCAGCTCATCTGGAAGGCTCGCGAGGCGGGGCTGGGCAGCACCGCGTTTGTGCCCCATCATCCCGACGCCTGGGAAGGGTTCGAAGACGCGGCCGTGCCCCCGGAGCGCCTCGGGAATTATCTGAGAGAATTCCGCGCCCTCCTTGATCGCTACGATTACGAATTCGACCCTCTACGGCCATTTCGGCGATGGCTGCGTCCACTGCCGCATCGATTTCGGCCTGCGCACCGCCGAGGGCCTTAAGACGATGCGCCGCTTCCTGGACGATGCGGCCTCGCTCGTCGTCGAGCATGGCGGGTCGATTTCCGGCGAGCACGGCGACGGGCAGTCCAAGGCCGAGCTGCTTCCTAAAATGTTCGGCCCAGAGCTGATCGAGGCGTTTCGCGAGTTCAAATCCATCTGGGACCCGGACTGGAAGATGAACCCCGGCAAGGTGGTCGATCCCTTCCCGATCACCTCGAACATGCGCCTCGGCCCGGACTACGTGCCGCCCCATATTCAAACGCATTTCAGCTTCCAGGACGACGGCGGAAACTTCAGGCGCGCCGCGATCCGCTGCGTCGGCGTCGGGAAATGCCGGTCCGCCGTGCCGGGCGACAATGTCATGTGCCCGAGCTACATGGTTACGCACGAGGAAGCCTATGTCACCAGGGGCCGCGCCCGGCTTCTCTTCGAAATGCTCCACGGCGGGGCTATCGAAAAGACCTGGAATAACCCGGCCGTCGAAGAAGCTCTCGATCTTTGCCTGGCCTGCAAAGGGTGCAAGCGCGACTGCCCTGTGAACGTGGACATGGCCACCTACAAGGCCGAGTTCCGCTCTCACTACTACGAGGGCAAGATCCGGCCCCGCGCCGCCTACTCGATGGGCCTCGTTCCCATCTGGGCGAAGGCTGCAAGCTATGCGCCCGGCCTCGTCAACGCGGCGGCGCGCAACGGCCTCTTGGGACGGATCGGAAAACTCGCCGCTGGAATATCGAAAAACCGGTCCATACCGTCCTTCGCACCGATGACGTACACCGCATGGCGGCGGCGCAACCCCACCTTAAATCCGGGCGGAAGGCGGGTTCTGCTCTTCCCGGACACCTTCAACAACTACTTCAGGCCAGCGACCGCCATCTCCGCGACCATCGTGCTCGAGGCTGCGGGATGGCAGGTGGTTATCCCGGTGAAGCCGCTCTGCTGCGGACGCCCGCTCTACGATTGGGGCATGCTCGACACCGCCGAAAAATGGCTTCGCCAGATCATTGACAGCATTGGCCCGGAGATCGAGAGCGGAACGCCGATGGTCGGGCTCGAACCGGCGTGCGTTGCAACCTTCCGCGATGAGCTTACGGATCTTTTCCCGCGAGACAGGGTGGCGCAGAAGCTGAAGGAAAATACCTTTCTGTTCAGCGAGTTTCTGGATCGCCACTGCCGCGGCTTCCGGCTGCCCCAGATCAGCAAGAAGGCGCTGACGCAAGTCCACTGCCATCATTACGCCGTGCTCGATGTCGAAGCCGAGAAGAGGGTGATGGACCGTCTTGCGCTCGACTATGAGGTGATGCCGTCCGGCTGTTGCGGCATGGCGGGATCGTTCGGCTTTGAGAGCGGCAAATACGATGTGTCGATGAAAGCCGCCGAGCGGGTTTTGCTGCCACGGGTTCGCGCCGCGGGCCGCGATTGCCTCGTCCTTGCAGATGGCTTCAGCTGCCGGGAGCAGATCGAACAGGGCGTGGGGCGAAGGACGAACCACCTCGCCGATATTATCGCGGCTGCGCTTTGATTACTCCGCCGCCTGACGCTTGACGATCAGCGATGAGATGAGCGCCCTCAGCGCCGCCGGCTTGATCGGTTTTTGCAAGAACGCGTACCCGGCTGCGTTTGCCTTCGTCCGCGCGGGGTCGGAGCCGTCAGCGGTGGCTATGATGCCAGGTATGTCGGCGTTACAAGCAGCCGCTATGGCGCGGATGGCTTCGCAGCCATCCTCCCGATCTAAATGGTAATCGGAGATGATGACGTCCGGCGTGACCCGCGCCGCCTTGAGTTGTTCGATCGCTTCAGTGCTATCCATCGCAGCAATAACCGGGCACTGCCAGCTGGACAATAATGCCTTCATCCCGTCGATGATGCTGCGGTCGTTGTCGACGCAAAGCACAATCGCCCCGCGCAAATCGCCGTAGGACACCGGCCGTGCCGCGAAAGGCCGCGGCTGCTCCATTTCAGACCACCGGGCCAAAGGAGCGGCGACCGAGAAAGACGACCCCTTCCCGAGTTTCGACTGGAGAGCGAGGCGATGATCGAGAACGCGGCACATGCGTTCGACAATGGAAAGGCCAAGGCCGAGGCCAGGCGCCTGGCTGTGATGGTCGAGGCGCTGGAATTCCTTGAAGATCAGGTCGCGCTGGTCATCGGCAATTCCCGGTCCACTGTCGTAAACCCCTATGATCAGGCTGCGCCCGCTCCGGCGGCAACCGAGAACGGCGCGGCCTTTGTCCTTGTTATATTTGAGCGCATTCGAGACGAGATTCTGGAGAATCCGGCGCAGAAGCTTCCGGTCGGACCGGATCAGGGCGGACGACGGCACAATGGTAAACGAGATCCCGCGCGCTTTTGCGATGGGTTCGAAGTCGATCCTTATCTGCTCCAGCAGGTCGTTCACCGGGAAGACGCCGAATTCCGGCTTCATCGCGCCACTGTCGAGCCGGGAAATGTCGAGAAGCGCGTTCAGGATCTGCTCGACGCCGTCGAGCGAGGCATCGATATTCCGGGCGAGCCGGCCAAGCTCCGCAGGCGGCGAGCGCTCCAACAGGCTCGAGGCGTAAAGGCGGGCGGCGTTCAAAGGCTGAAGAACGTCGTGGCTCGCCGCCGCCAGGAAGCGCGTTTTGCCGATGTTGGCCTCATCGGCCTTAGCCTTGGCGATGGCGAGTTCCAGCGTGCGGGCCTCCACGCGCCTTTCAAGGTTTTCGTTGGCGCGCGCAAGTGCCTCGGCGGCGGATTCGCGCTCGGTGATGTCGGTGTAGGTCACGACGATCCCGCCCTGGGGCATGGCGTTGATCCGCACTTCGATGACGCGGCCATCGATGGAGCGCTCGTGGAAGCGCTCCATCGTGAGCTGGTATTTCATGATCCGGTCGGTGACGAACTCCTCCACGGCGGTGGCGTTCGGCTGAATGCGCTGCGCCATGAAGCGAATGACCTCATCGAGGGCGACGCCGACCCGGCCGAATTGCTGCGGGAGTGTCAGCATCTCGCGGAACTGGCGATTCCAGCAGATGAGCTGCATCTTCTTGTCGAACACGGCGAGGCCCTGGCCGACGTGGTCGAGCGCCGATTGCAGAAGATCGCGATTGTATTGAACCGCCTCCGAAGCCTCGTCGAGCAGCCTCAGGGCCAACTCGCGGCCCACATTGAGACGCCTCAACATCAGCGACATGACAAGGCGGGAAGACGGTGCCCCGATGGCGCTGGCCAGCAGGTTTTCTGTGAACTTGACCGCGTGCGCGTCGGCCTGTCCAGGCGAGGACGGGTCTATGCCGCGGCTGCCCATATAGTCTGCAAAAGACCGGCTTGTTCGCTCTTCGCCGAGATAGCGCGCCACCGTCGGCACAAGTTCATCGAAGGGAACGCTTGTCCGCCAGGGTTTGAACGCCGTCGACGGTTGCGGGTTGGCATCCTCGATGAAGAGGTTGGTTTGAAGCCGTTCGATCGGTTCGAGAGGACGAAGCAGGGAAACAGAAAGAAACGCCACAATGTTGAATGCAAGGCTCCAAACCACGCCATGCGTGAGATGGTCGAAGTTCAGGTAGAAAAGCATTTCCGGGCGCAGAAAGGCGATGCCGAATGGGCCGTCCTTCAGAAACGCGGCGCCGGCCCCCATGTCGCCGATCAACTTTGGAAGCAGAAGCGTGTACGCCCATATGGCAAAACCGGCGAGAATACCAGCTGCCGCGCCCCGGGCCGTGGCCCTGCGCCAGAAAAGACCAATGAAAAAGGCGGGCGCGAATTGGGCGATGGCGGTGAAGGATAGAAGCCCGATCTCCGCCAGCGACGCATTCCCGATCTTATCGTAGAAGGCATAGGCGGCCAGGATGATAGCGAGCATCACCGCGCGGCGGATGTTCAACAGAAAGCCGGACATATCCGCCCGGCCAGCCCCGGCCATGGCGGGCCGCTTGAGGATGAGCGGCATCAGAAGGTCGTTGCAGAGCATGACGGACAGGGCGACCGTCTCAACCACCACCATTGCAGTCGCGGCGGACAGGCCGCCCAGGAAGGCAATAAATGTGAAAACCTGGCTGTTTGCGTGGAGGGGAAGCGCAAGGAGGTACATGTCCTGCGGGTACTGGTTCCCGAGCATCAGGCTTCCCGCCATCGCCACGGGCACGACGAAGATATTGATGGCGATCAGATAGAGGGGAAAAACCCACGACGCCTTTTGCAGTTCTTCTTCGGAGACGTTCTCGACAAAGGTGACGTGAAACTGCCGCGGAAGCAGAATGATGCAGATGAAACTCAGCAAGGAGACGGTTACAAGAACGCCGCCATGGATTCCGGTCGTGAAGACATGGGCGATGTCCGTCCGTGCCATGGCCTCTTTGATCAGCGGCCCGATGCCGTTGCCCATGCCGTAGACGACATAGATGCCGACCAGGAGAAAGGCCGAGAGTTTGACCATCAACTCGACGGCGATCGCCAGCATGAGCCCGCGCTGATGTTCCGTCGCATCGCTATGACGCGCGCCGAAGAGGATCGTGAACGTGGCCAGGACGAGCGCTATGAACAGGTCCATATCGCCGATAGGCAGCGTTACGGCGTTTGCATCGTCCGACGGATGCCCCATCAGCACGGCAATGGCTTGCGAGACGGCCTTCAGCTGCAGCGCAATATAAGGCAACACGCCCGCTACCGCCACGAGGGTCACGATCGCGGCGACGGCGGGATTCTTGCCATAGCGGGCCGCGATGAAGTCGGCAATCGATGTAATATTTTGAGATTTCGTCAGTAATGTTATTCGCCGCAGCAAGGGCAGTGCGAGCGTAAAGGCGATGATCGGGCCCACATAGACCGCGATGAAATCAAAACCCTTTTCGGAGGCGGAGCCGACGCTGCCGAAGAATGTCCACGACGTGCAGTAGACCCCGAGAGCAAGCGCATAGACATACGGGCGTCCAATACGCGTGGGGCGGTTCCTCCCGGCGCGATCGCCAAGATAGGCAATGCCAAAAAGCGCACCGATATACAGGAGAGAACAGGTAATTATGACCCAGCCGTCAATCATCCCTTTCTCGTGCCTTGGCTTTCAAGCGAAGCGTTATGCGATGACGGCCTGTTTTTCCACGCGTCCATCATGATCTAGAATGTTATACCACGATTAAGCAACGCGCGCGCCCGGCATGCAAGCGCAATTCTATTCGGCGACTATAAAATTATCCTTTGCATACAATGAAAATTTGGTTCCAAGGCGGGTTTTCCGCACGGGCCGCCACTTGACGACGGCATGAGGCTTCGTCCTGACCGTGGCGGCCCCGATGGTCATAGGCAGGGCGCTGCTCGAGGTCTCTCTGTCTCGAAGGCAGCGATAGCCGCAACAATAGATCAGGCCCGGCACCACTCAGCCATGGCGCGCTGGCTCGGACAAGGGACGCCAGATCGCGATCTCCATTCGGGAAGTCCGCGCAATGTGCGCAAGTGCTCCGAACATTGCCGGGCCGGATCTATGAGAAGGCGTTCGCGCGCTTGTGCATCCGCGTCATGCGGCCCTTGCCGCAAAGCGACTGGCCAGACTACTGCTGTCCTGTTCACGGCTGCCGGTTACTCAACGGATGGAGCGCATGCTTCAAGACGACCACACTTTGTTTCGTTCCATTTTCGAGCAGCCCAGCGTGGGCATGGTTGCCGCCGATCCCGAACAGCGCCTGGTGAAGTGCAATCCGGCGTTTTGCGGCATGCTCGGCTATGGGCACGAAGAGATCATCGGTCTCAGGATCGCCGATGTGATTTCGCTTCGGGATAAGGAGCGTATCGAGTCCGAACTCACCCGTTCACACGGCGAGCCTGCTGCTTATGGGGACTGGCAGTTCCGGCGCAAGGACGGCTCCTCCTTCGCTGGCGCAGTTCTGGGCTGCAAATCGCCGGACGGATGCTTTCAGGCGATCGTCCTCGATGTCACGCAAGCCAAGCAGGCCGAGGCCGCCCGCTCCGCTCAGGCGCGGCGGGATGGCTATTTGCTGGAGCTTGAGAGACAGCTCCGTAACACAAAAACGGCGCGCGACGCGGTCACAACGGCCTGCGAAGCGATCGGGCGGGAACTCGGCGCAGCCTTTGCGGGAGTGGGGGAGTTTCAAGCCGATGGCAAGCAGACCGTCGTGGAGAGCGCCTGGAGCGCCAGCGGCGACCTGACTCCACTGCTCGGCCGGCACGGGGATTTCCCCGCCAGACAGATCGCAGAGTTCCTCGCCGGCGGCGCTACGTCCGTGGAGGACACGCTCACCGATCCTCGCATTGCGAGTGACGAAGGGGCGCAGGCTGCCTGCAAGGCGATTGGAGCGAGATCGGCGATTATTGTGCCGCTTATTCGCGATGGCAAGCCGTGTGCTATGCTGATCGTCGGAGATGCCTCGCCCCGCGCCTGGACCGAAGCCGAGATCGCTCTTGCGCGTGAGACGCTGGACCGGGTCTGGAATGCCGCGGAAAGGGCCCGCGCCGAGGAGGAACTGCGGTTAACGACCGGGCGCTTCGAACTCGCGCTGAAAGGCTCGCCCGTCACGGTCTTCTGCCAGGACCTCGATCTGCGCTACACCTGGGTTCAGAACCCGCCTTCGGGCATCTCAGCCCAAGTGGTCGGAAAACTTTCGAGCGAGATCCTGGAAAGGGCCGAGGACGCCGCGGCGATCGATGCCATCAAGCGCGAAGCCATTCGCTCTGGCAAAAGCCAGCGCCGTGAGGTGGCGGTTCACGCCGGCGGCGCGGTTCGCTTTTTCGATCTCCTCGTCGATCCCTTGTGCGACAGCTCCGGCAAGATCGCTGGCGTCAGGTCCGCCACCATCGACATTACGGCGCAAAAAGAGGCGGATGCCGCGCTACGGGAGGCCAAGGAGCGCCATTCGTTCCTGCTCGCTCTGAGCGATGCGCTTCGCGGGATCGAAGAGCCGGCCGGGATCATGGCGGCGGCGAGCGCGTTGCTTGGCCGCAAGCTTGCCGCCGGTCAGGTCGCCTACGCGGATGTCGACAAGGCGGCTGAGCACGCACTCGTTTCCCGCGAATGGAACGATGGCACGATCCCCAGCAATGCCTCCCTTCACAGGATCGAGGATTTCGGGGACTTTCTCCCGGACCTCAGAGGAGGCCAGACCATCGTCGTCGGCGACGTCCGGGCCGATCCGCGGACCTCCAAGCCGGAAGCGCTGGCCACCTTCGAACGCGTTTGCATCGGGGCGTTTCTTAATGTGCCTCTGGTGAAATCTGGCCGTCTCGTTGCCGTCCTCGCGGTGCACATGCGCCAGGCGCGCGCCTGGACGCAGGAAGAGGTGAAGCTGGCACAGGAGGTGGCCGAACGGACCTGGGAAGCCGTCGAGCGGGCGCGAGTCGAGCAAGCCTTGCGCGAAAGCGAGGAGCGGCTCCGCTTCTCTCTGAAAGGCGCAGGCGCCGCGGCGTGGCACTGGGATTTTCTGGCGCAAGAGCAAGTCTGGTCGCCGGAAAGCTACGATTTGCACGGGCGGGATCCCAAACTGGGCTCTCCGCGATACGAGGACTGGCTTCGCTGCGTCCACCCCGGCGATCGAGAGAGGATCGAACACGAGGGCAACGAAGCTATTGAGAAAAAAGCGCCCGAATACCGGACGGAATACCGCGTTGTGCTCCCTTCCGGCGATGTGCGCTGGCTCGCCTCCATGGCGAAAGTGGACTACGCGGCAGACGGCACGCCCTTGCGCATGTCCGGCATCAACCTCGACATCACCGACCGCAAGCGGGCCGAGCAAGCCCTGCAAGAAAGCGAGGAGCTGCTGCGCTTGTCGCTGAAAGGAGCGGGGGCCGGGGCTTGGAAGTCGGATATCGGGACCAGAGAGGTGGTTTGGTCGCCGGAATGCTACAGGTTGCATGGGCGCGATCCCGAGCTCGGCGAGCCTGGGTATGACGATTGGCTTCAGTGCGTGCACCCGGACGATCGCGCCACTGTCGAAAAAGCGAACCTCGACGCCATTATGAATGGGGCGCCGGAATACAGGACGGAGTATCGCGTCGTGCTTCCTTCCGGCGAGGTGCGCTGGCTTGAGGTGCTGGGCAAGGTGGACTACGCAGAGGATGGCAGGCCCTTGCGCATGTCGGGTATCAACCTCGACATTACCGAGCGCAAGCGGGCTGAGGAGACGCTGCGCAAAGCCGAGGAACTGCAACGCGAAAAGCGCCAGGAGCTGGAAACGCTTCTCGAAGCAATCCCCGCGGCGGTTTTTATCGCTGAAGGCGCGGATTGCACGCGCATAACCGGAAACAGGACTGCCCACGATCTCTTGCGAATTCCCGATAACATCAGCATTTCCGAGCCGGCCGAGTTCATACCGAAGCACTTCGAATTGTTCTCGGAGGGCCGGCCTCTGTCTCCGAAGGACTTGCCGGTGCCGCAGGCCGCAGCCGCGCGGAAGCCCGTGCTTAACATGGAGCATGAGATCCGGTTCGCCGAGGGCGGCAGCACATTCCTGCTTGGCAACGCCTTCCCTCTCTTCGACGATGCCGGAGAGGTCCGCGGCGCCGTTGGCGCTTTCATCGACGTCACCGCCCTGAAGCGCACGGAGGCCGCACTGCGCGAAAGCGAGGAACGCCTGCGTCTCGCCTTGAAGGGAGCGGGCGCGGCGGCGTGGCAATGGGACATTTCCACCAATGAACAAATCTGGTCGCCCGAAAGCTATGAGTTGCATGGCCGCGATCCCAAGCTGGGGCCGCCCTCCTACCAGGATTGGCTGCAAAGCCTCCATCCCGGCGATCGAGCTGGGGTCGAAAAGGCGGTTCTCGACGCCGTCGAGAAAAAGTCGCCCGAATACAGGACGGAGTATCGCGTGGTACTCCCTTCCGGCGAGGTGCGCTGGCTTGATGGGGTGGGGAAGGTGGCCTACGCCGCGGACGGCAGGCCATTGCGCATGTCGGGCATCAACCGGGACATAACCGAACGCAAACGAGCCGAAGATGCCTTGCGGAAAGCCGAGGAATTACAGAGGCAAAAGCGCCAGGAATTGGAGACCATCCTGGCCGCGATCCCGGCCGCGGTTCTGATCGCGAAAGATGCCGGCTGCAAAGAGTTCATTGGAAATCCCGCGGCCTACCGCCTGCGGCGCGTTCCGGCGCAAATGTCTCTTTCGAAGTCGGCCGCCTCCGAACTCGTGCCAAAACATTATGAGGTTTTCTCAAAAGGACGCCGCGTGCTGCCTCGCGATCTACCGATGCAAAAAGCTATTGCCACAAAGACTGCGATTGTGGCGGACGAACTGGAACTTCGCTTTTCCGAGGGCGATGTCAGGTTCGAGCTGGGCGATGCGTTGCCTCTTTTCGACGAGGCGGGAGAAGTCTGCGGGGCAGTCGGCGTCTTTACCGACATCACAGACCTGAAGCGCACGGAAGCCGCACTGCGCGAAAGCGAGGCGCGCCTGAAATTTGCGCTCGAGGCTGCGGGCGCTGGTATTGGCGAGATGGTTCCAGAAACCGGAGAGGTTTTCGCATCGGATCGCGCGCTTGCTCTGCTGGGCCTGCCTGCGGGAATTCCGCTATCGCCCGAGACTGCCCTGGCCGGCTTGCACCCCAAGGACCTGCCGGGCATCCACCAGGCTCTCCGGCGCACCCTTGAAACCGGCGAACCTTACAGGCAGGAAGCGCGCGTGTTGCTCCCGGACGGCTCGGTCCGCTGGCTCGAGTTCGCGCGGGGAGCGGCGATTGGTTTCAGGAAAGCGGGTCATTGCCGGACTGGTTCAGGACATCACGGATCGAAAACGCGCCGAGCTGGCGTTGCGTGAACGCGAGGATCTTCTGCGCTCCATCATTGAGCATGTCCCCGTTCCCATCCTCTTGTCCAGGGAGGATCGCAAAGTCTTGCTCATCAATCCGGCTTTGACAAAGCTGACCGGTTATACCGCCTCTGACATTCCAACACGAGAGGAGTGGGAAAACTTCGCCTATCGCGAAGGCGCGGAGCTCGTCAAGGAACAGGCCCGCGACGCTTTCGCGAGCGGCCCCGTCGATCGCGGGGACCATTGGGTGCACACTAAAGACGGCGATAGGCGGCTATGGTCGATTAAAACGGCTCCCGCCGGATGCGACGCTTCCGGCCAGCTGCTCCTTGTCACCGTGGGGCTCGACATCACGGAGCGCAAGAAATGCGCGGAGGAGGCGCAGGCCAGCAGCGCACGGCTTGAAGCCGCTCTCGCCAGCATGGCGGATGCGGTGTCCATTTCCGACACTGAGGGGCGCTTCACCCACTTCAACGAGGCGTTTGCGGCCTTCCATCGGTTCAAGAGCAAGGAAGAGTGCGCCACGACGCTTTCAGACTACTATGCCTTGAGTGATCTTTTCCTGCCGGGAGGCGAAGCTGTGCCGTTCGAGGACTGGCCTACGCCAAGGGCGCTCCGCGGCGAAACAGGGACAAACGCCGAGTACACCATCAAGCGGCAGGATGGCGAAACCTATGTGGGCAGTTGCACTTTTGCACCCATTCGCGACAGCAGCGGGGAGATAACGGGAGCGGTCGTCACGGCTCGCGACATTACCGATAAAAAGCGGGCCGAGAAGCGGTTGCGGGAAAGTGAAGCGCAGCTCAGTTCCATTATCGATACGGCGGCCGACAGCATTATTGTCATCGACGATCAAGGAATGATCCTGTCGGCAAACCGCGCGACCACACGCATCTTCGGATACAGCCCGGAAGAACTCTGCGGACAGCACGCAACCATTTTAATGCCGGCACACGCAAGAAGCAGGCATGTTCGCCATCTCGAAAACTTTCGCGGAGCCGCCATCGTCAAACAGATGGAAGGACAACGCAAAAACGGAGAGATAATCCCACTCGATGTGGCGATCGCGGAATGGCGCGACGGCGAAGGCCGGCGCTTTTTAACCGGCATCCTTCGCGACATTAGCGAGCGCAAGCGCAACGAAGAGGCTCTTGCGAGTGCGCGGCGGCTCGAGGCTGTGGGACAGCTCGCAGGCGGCGTTGCCCATGATTTCAACAATCTCCTCGCCGTTATCGCCGGAAATCTCGAACTCGCCGGGGATCGTATCACCGATGAGACAGCGCGCGATCTTCTCCAAAGGGCTCTCGATGCCGCCGAAAAGGGTTGCGGCTTGAACCGCAGGCTGCTTTCCCTGGCGAAAAAGCGCACGCTCAAGCCGCAACGTCTCAGTCTCAACAGCCGGGTAGAGGAAACTGCAAAGCTACTCATGAGCACACTCGGCGAGCACATTGCCGTCAGCATCGACCTTGCACCTGAGCTCTGGATGACGCTGGCGGACCCAGGGGAAATCGATAGCGCCATCTTGAACATCGCTTTGAATGCGCGTGATGCAATGCCTGACGGAGGCAGTATCGCGATTACAACCTCCAATGTGTGGCTCGATGCAACAGCGGCGGCGAATCGCTCCCCTGACGCGCGGCCAGGGGAATACGTGCGGCTGGTGGTGGCCGATACTGGCACCGGCATGCCGCAGGAAGTTCTCGATAAGGCCATGGAGCCGTTCTTCACGACGAAGGCGCCGGGCGCGGGGACCGGGCTCGGTCTGACGAATGTGGCAGGCTTTGCGAAACAGTCGGGCGGTTTCGCCATGGTCAGGAGCAGTCCCGGCCGCGGATGCACCGTCAGTCTCTATCTGCCGCGTACGCGCGAGGACCCGCCGGCGCCCGGCGTTGCAAAACAAGTCCCGCTTGGCGATGGCGAACTCGTGCTTGTTGTCGAGGACGATGATCTGGTTCGTGAGGTCACGCTCAAGCGGATCGAGTCCCTCGGCTACGCCGTGATCGAAGCGAAAACGGGTCCGGAGGCACTTCGGCAGCTGCAGTCGGAAGAGCTGGTGCAACTCGTGCTGAGCGACATCGTCATGCCCGGCGGCATGACGGGCTACGACGTAGCCCGGTGGGTGACGTCGAACAGGCCAGAGATCAAAGTCATCCTGTGTTCCGGCTATAACGAAGGAGACCGAAGCGGCGATACCCAAACCCCAATCCGAGATGTTGCCGTTCTCGGAAAGCCTTACAGCCGTGAGGAACTCGCATGGGCTTTGCGCAAAGCCCTCACGCCCTGCAACATGATTGAAAGCGCAGCGGTGACACGAAAAACGCCCGCGTCCATTTGGAGGCGGGCGGCTCTAACACTTCAGAGTCGATCAACTTTTCCGCCGTTAAACGTTTCGGTTAAAGGCGGGTTGATCAATGTCGGACGCATTTACCAAGTGACTAGCATTCATGACCGGTTGCAATCGGAGAAATTCATGGTCCAGGGTCTGCAGGTCGCAAATCTGTTGATCAACTGCATTATGGAGGTGCCCCAGTTGCTGTAAGTGCCGCGCTTGCCCCCGATGTACTCGTTTGCCGTGTAGAAATAGCCGGTTGCAGCATCTGTTGCTGCACCGTAGTCGCCCCACCGGCCAACTTGGCCAGGTCCGGCGCCCGGACAGCCGCTGAACCCATCGTCAGAGGCTGTGCCCTTACCTGTGACAAGGATGCTGCCGGTCATAGCGGCACCCGTAAACTGGATGTACGCTGCGCTTGGATAGCCACCCGTGACGTTCGCACTTTGGTTGGTGATTGTCATTCCAAGCACGCCAGCGCCGCTCTTGTTCAGGCCAAAGGCTGGGAAAGAGATGCTGTAACCGGCTCCCGGCACAATTGAGCCTTGATGAAGGATTTGGGCGCTGACCTGCCCGCTGCTATTGACCGATGGCTTCACCACGAACCACGAGATGATATCGCGTGGCAGCGTGCCACTCTTCGCCCCGGTTGGAAGCGCCCCGAAGAGCTTCCCGTGGGGCCATCTGGATCCATGGATTGGAAGGCGTTATAGCCGCCATCCAACTTCGGCGCAGACGTTACGCCTCTGGATTTGCAATAAGTGCCTACCTGGTTCGGCTGCGTCGACGGCACCGTGGTACCGATAGGTACAGTCACGGCAAGGTCCACTCCTTTACCGATCAGGCTTGGTTTGGTGGTGTTGAGCGATTTGGTATTGGAGAGCGCCCACACGGATTTTGGACGAGCCATCCCAAATAGCCCGTGCTTCCATCAGGTATTCCGTGCCGTTAGCTGCGGAGACAAAGGGCTCTCCGGCGCTGGCACGCTTGGCTGCACGACGAAATCGCCGGGATACAGGACGCGTACGACTGGTGTCGAAGCGCCATTCTTGATGGCCGTTTTGGACACCGCATAGGTCGCGGCCCTGACGAAGCTTCCGCTGGCAGCGTTGAAGAGATCGACGCTAACGTAAAAGCCGTTGGCGTCATATCCCGCCTTTGGATAGTCGGGAAAGCAATCGAGGCCGCCGCATCCGGACAGGTCAGTGCTAAACGACCTGATAAAGTAGCGACGATAACTGCCGAGAGGGTTGCTTGTCGTGCTGATGGCGATACCGAGCCCTTCGTGAGACCCGGAGTTGGAGCTCATCTGGACGAAGATCCAACGCTGGATGGTAGGATCGAAAAACACCTGCGGATCACCTGCAGTGTAGACGTCGTTAAAGAAAGCTTTGTTCGATACCGGCGCAGCTTTGGGCGCTCCCGTAGTGGCATCGAAAAACTCCACCACCTCGTTGTTGGTTTCGGCAACCGTATTGTTGTAGACGGCTAGCCCCTGATCCGGCGGCTCCATCTCGCCGTTCTTGACAGTAACGTTATCGTCAGTGGATGCCGTGAACTCTTTCACGCTCGCAAAAGCGGCTGGGGCTGGAGCGGCCGCGCCAACTTTCGTGTTCTCCGGATGCTCGATCAGTTGGGGGGCGTTGAGTGCCGCTGACGCTGGGCTGCCGTCTGGCCGCCGGTGCTGTGGGACTTCGCGGTATGGCTTGGCTGGGGCGTTTGCGGATGCTGACGCTTGCCGTGCCAAATCCGAATATGAGACAGTGTCGATCAGTTTGACGTTCTCTGGAAGGTTTGTCACCGTGGCTTCCGTAGAAGCATTTGCGACAGTGTCTGGTCCGGACTGGGCAACAGCGGCGAGCGGCAGCATAGCTGCCGCTAACAGGCCGAACCCTGCCGCAACGACAAATCGTTGCTTAGAGTGTCTATCCATTAAGTTTCCCGTAATAATATCTTCTGAGGGCTGTCGCCCAGCGCCGAGGGGAAAGGACGGCGGCCGGGATTGCCGACAACTGGCGAGTAGCCCTTGGCATCACAATCGAGTTGAAAGGCAATGGCTTAGCCTTGGCAGAATGTTGTTGAATTTCCTATAGCTTAGGCAATACTTTTCGATCATTGCGTCTGTGTCGTGCGGGCAACTCATCAGCCCGCGGAGAAGTTACACCCAGCTTTCTGTTTAGAAGAAAGCCTTCAATTTTCTGACCCAGCCCTCAACTGCCCTCTTTGCGATGCCCATGCGGAACGAGGGCGGGAGATAATTCGGACTGGCAGGAGCGGTAGCGCGAGGTTGCTACGCCGAATGCCGCTCGTTCTGCAGCGATGTCATTTGCGGGATGGAAGGGCAGCAACCACTGCTATGCAACGCCGGGTAGGCGCACCCTATTCGCTCATTCCGATAGGCGTACTCCAAACTCGCTTCAGGATTGCGTGCAATCCAGTCCTCGATGACCGACCGATGGAAAAGACGCACATAGCCGCAGTCGGCGCAGGTTAGAACAAAGAGGCCAAACATATCCGCGCGATTGATATCGTATCCGCCGAACTTGAAGCCAGGCAGCGCGAAGTGTAAATTCCCGAACTCTTCATTGACCAGATCGCTCTTATCATGGCCGCATGACGGACAGTTGCGCGCAACGCCCTTGGCTTCGAGAAATCGGATCGCATCCGACATTTTGATGGGGTTCTTCATCCTACGCTCTCAACGGGGCTGAAAAAAAACGCCTTCTGGGCCGGACACCCGCTCACAAACACCAACGTCGAAGCGGATCGCGGCCGGTAGCCCTCAAGCGAGAAACGCAATTTTTCACAGGCGATACTTCTAGCGCGAATGCTTCTCTGACGTAAGGCCTTTTGACCCCCATTTGTGTTCCAGCTGGGCAAGCAGAAAGCACGCAGGGCGCGGCTATGCAACGGCGGCAAAAGGGCATCTTGGCGCGAATAACACCTATCCGCTTTTGATCAATTCAAAAGCGGGCTGTCAGAGCGCATTCGGCGATCTTCGCTCTAACCCGCATATCTCATAAGGAATAGGCGCATCGGGGGGCTTAATCAGCGAAAGTTCTTCTACCACAGAGGATTTTCCTGATGCAGGAGACCGCGCCGATGCAGACATAGTGTGACCAGTATACCCTCGATTTCGCCAGCCTTGGCGGCCGGAAGGTCGCAGGCGGCGTTCGATGGCGGCGCCATCACTTCCAACGCAGGCGCGCTGTTGTTGCGCGAGGCCGATCGCGGCATTGGTCTGTCACGGCAGACGGCGGCCTGCTTCACCGATGGCCGAAGGCAAGACCGGATCGAGCACAGCGTCGAGACGCTGCTCGCCCAGCGTATCCATGGCATTGCGCTTGGCTACGAGGACCTGAACGATCATGACGCGTTGCGCCACGATCCCGTTGTCGGCCTGTTATCGGGAAAGCTAGAGGCGCGTCGCGCGAACTGCTCTGTGCTTGCCGGCAAATCGACGCTGAACCGGCTTGAGCATGCACCGAAGACCGATGATGACCGCTATCGCAAGCTCGCCGTGGACGAGGGCGCGATGAAAAGGCTGTTCGTCAGCGTGTTTCTCAAGAGCCATGCCGACGCCGCCAATGCGCATTATCCTTGACCTCGACGCGACCGACGATCCCATCCATGGCGATCAGGAAGGTCGGTTCTTCCACGGCTATTACAAATGCTACTGCTATCTGCCGCTTTATATTTTCTGCGGCCGGGAGCTGCTTTCGGCGAAATTTCGGCCTTCGAACCTCGACGCCTCGGCCGGCGCCAAGGAGGAGATCGCCTTTATCGTAGGGCAAATCCGTCAGAGCTGGCCGAATGTGGAGATCTGGCTTCGGGCGGATTCAGGCTTCTGCCGCGATGAGCTGATGGCGTGGTGCGAAGACCATAGCGTCCACTACGTCTTCGGCCTTGCCCGCAATCCACGGCTTGAAGCCTTGATCGCAGACGAATTGGCCGAGGCAGAGGCCAAAGCCAAGGAATAGCGGCAACCCCGAACGCCTCTTCAAGGAGCTGCGCTACCAAACGCTCAACAGCTGGTACTCGCGAACGTCGCGTCGTGGCCAAGGCGGAGCACCTCCCGAAGGGCAAAAATCCGCGATTCATCGTGACCTCGCTGACGAGCGAAGAAAGCGAGGCGCAGGAGCTTTACGAAAAAATCTATTTTGCGCCCGAGGCAAGATGGAGAACCGCATCAAGGAATGCCAGCTCGATCTCTTCGCAGACCGCACTTCGGCGGCGAGCTTTGCGCGCCAATCAGCTGAGGCTGTGGTTTGCGTCGCTGGCCTATGTGCTCATGACCGCCTTGCGGCGCATGGCTTTGCAGAGAACCGAGTTGGCGCAGGCCACCGCCGGGACCATCCGGCTCAAACTCTTGAAGCTTGGCGCACTTGGTCACCGTCAGCGCCCGCCGGATGAAGATCGCCATTGCTTCCGCCTGCCCTATGAAGGGCGTGTTCGCGACTGCGCGCCGCCGATTATGTCCTGCCGCGTGAACCGGCGGCTCCAAACCCGTCTCCTGATCGATATAAATTGCGGCCAATCAAGCACCCGGTTCTCACAACCGGAACAGAGACCGCGCCCCTATCATACGCCTGCCCAGCTCTCTACGCCAACGGGCCTGGAACAGCGCTCACCGATCACGCTCGTGAGATATGCGGGCTAACTTTTTATTTTGTCGTGCTTTCCGGGCGGAAAACCGCTTCGCACTTTTCCGGGCGCACCCTGGCAGGCTGCTGAAAAAGGTTTTTCGGGCTGAGCCGGTTGGCTCTAGGAGCGAGCCGAAGGCCGATTGAGCCTATCCGCCTCACTTCAGCTCGGCTAGCGCAGCCCGCGTCCATTTGGATCGCGGATATGCTGCTCTGGCATTTTAAATTCGATGAACTTTTCCGCCTTTAATCGGATCCGATTAAAGGCGGGTTGATCGAGAACTGAGCCTCAACGCCGTCCCTCGTTCTGTGCGCTTTGCGCGCCACCCGAAGATCGGACGCGCCGAAAGACGCTCAGTCTCCGCCGATAGACCAGGTTTCTCCCGAACGGAGAAGCTTCTGGAGGTCGCGTGTCCTGCTTGCCGCAACCTTTTGGTTCAGGGCGACCATGGCGCCATCGAAGGTCGGCATCGGATCGCAATAGATAACGCCAAGAGCGAGGGGGAAACCGGCGGCCGGCATGTCGATAAGAAGCTGGGCGATTGTCCTGCTTGTTTCATCGTGAACGAGCACGCCGGCCGCTCTTCCAGTCGCCACCGGTGACCTCCACGACCTCAAACCGCAACGCATCGCGATCGAGCCTCAATCCCTTCGTGCCCTTGGAGAAGAGCATCGGTTCGCCGTGCTTGAGCCAAATCACGGTATCGGCTTGCGTTTTCTTGTCCGAGTATTCGGTGAATGCGCCGTCGTTGAAGACCGCGCAATTCTGGTAGATTTCGATGAAGCTCGTTCCCTTATTGTCACGCGCGCGCTTCAGGAGGGCGAGCAGTTCCTTCTGCGCAATATCGACGGCCCGCGCGACGAACCGGCCGCCGGCGCCGAGCGCGAAACTGGTCGGGTTCGTCGGGTGCTCGACCGAGCCGAACGGCGTCGACGGCGAGCGCGTGCCTTGCCGGCTGGTCGGCGAGTATTGGCCCTTTGTCAGGCCGTAAATCTCATTGTTGAACAAGAGGATCTGGCAATCGAGGTTCCGCCGCAGCACATGAGCCATATGGTTGCCGCCGATGGACAGTCCGTCGCCATCGCCGGTGACGATCCACACATCGAGATCCGGATTGGCCAGTTTGATCCCTGTGGCGACCGCCGGAGCGCGGCCGTGGATCGTGTGGTACCCGTAGGTTTCGACGTAATAGGGGAAGCGGCTCGAACAGCCGATCCCCGACACGAAGACTGTGTTCTCCGGCTTCGCGGCCATCTCCGCCAGCGCGCGCTGAACGGCCTTTATGATCGAATAGTCGCCGCAGCCTGGACACCAGCGCACTTCCTGGCCGGAAGCGAAATCGGCGGGCGTCAAAGGGCGGGTGGGAGCGGTCGTATGCATTGAAGTCTGCCTCTTACGCTAGCGCCTGATGGATCGCCGCCTCTATTTCGGCGATACGGAAGGGCTGGCCGGAAACCTTGTTGAAGGATTTGGCGTCGACGAGATACTGGTCGCGCAAGACCGTCTTGAGCTGCCCAGTATTCATTTCGGGAACGAGGATTCTTTCATAGCCTTTGAGCAGCGTTCCCAAATTGCGGGGCAATGGCCAGAGGTGGCGGATGTGGATGTGGCTGACATCGGCTCCGCTGGCGCGGGCGCGCTGCACGCCCTGCTGGATCGCGCCGAATGTGGAGCCCCAGCCAACGACGGCGAGCTTGCCGCCGGGAGCGCCGAGCGTGACCTCCTGCTCGGGGATGAAGTTGGCGATGCCGTCGATCTTGGCTTTTCGCGTGTCGGTCATCTTCTGGTGGTTGGCGGGATCGTAAGAAATCTCGCCGGTATCGAAATTCCGCTCGATGCCGCCGATCCGGTGCGTCAGGCCGGGCGTCCCTGGCTTGATCCAGATGCGCTTCAACGTATCGGCATCCCGCGCGTAGGGATTGATCCGCCCTTCGGATGGCACGGAATCGTAAAATTCGGCGGCGAAGCTTTCCAGCGCCGTGAGATCCGGCAGCCGCCAGGCCTCCGCGGCATTGGCCATGTAGCCGTCTGTCAGCAAGATGACCGGCGTCATGAACTGGACGGCCAGACGGACCGCCTCGATCGCCGACTCGAAACAGTCCGATGGGCTTCGCGCCGCGATGACGACCAGCGGAGCGTCGCCGTTGCGGCCATAGACCGCCTGGTAGAGGTCGGATTGCTCGGTCTTGGTCGGCAATCCGGTGGAGGGGCCGCCACGCTGGCAGTTCACGATGACGAGGGGCAGCTCCGACATGATGGCAAGCCCGAGCGCCTCGCCTTTGAGCGCCATCCCCGGTCCTGACGTGGATGTGACGCCGAGCTTGCCGGCGTAGGAGGCGCCAATCGCGGCGCAGATCGCGGCGATCTCGTCCTCGGCCTGGAAGGTCGTGACGTCGTGTTCCTTCAGATGCGACAGATGGTGCAGAATGCCGCTCGCCGGCGTGATGGGATAGGAACCGAGGAACATGGGCAGCGAGCACAGTTCGCTGCCGGCAACGAGACCGAGCGCCGTCGCTTCGCTGCCGGTGATCGTCCGGTAGAGGCCGGGCGCCATCGTCTGCCGGCGCGATCCGGATTTGATTCAACGGCAGGCCGAATTCGGCGTTCTCGCCATAGGAATGGCCGGCGTTAAGAGCCGCAATGTTGGCGTTGGCAAGCGCCTCGCTCTTGGCGCCGAATTTGCTCTTGATCCAGGCTACCACCGGCTCACGGTCGCGATCGAACATCCAGAGCGCAAGACCGAGCGCCCACATGTTTTTGCAGCGCGAGCGCCTCGGTGGCGCCGAGCCCGTGAGGCTTCACCGCATCGAGGGTAAGACGGGCGATGTCGAGCGCGACCACCTCGAACCGCGCGAGCGTCGAGTCTTCCAGCGGATTGGCGGCATAGCCCGCCTTGCGCAGGTTACGTTCGCCGAAAGCACCCGCATCGGCGATGATCAGGCCGCCCGGGCGCAATTCGGCGCAGGTTTACTTTGAGCGCCGCCGGGTTCATCGCGATCAGCACGTCGGGTTCATCGCCGGCGGTTTCGATGGAGGTCGAGCCGAAATTGATTTGAAAGGCTGAGACGCCGAACGTCGAGCCTTGAGGCGCGCGGATTTCCGCGGGAAAATCTGGAAAAGTGGCGAGTGCGTTGCCGGCGAGAGCCGTAGAAAGCGTAAATTGGCTTCCGGACAATTGCATACCGTCGCCTGAGTCGCCTGCGAAGCGGACGACCGCAAATTCACGCACCACGGCAGTGCAGTACGGAATCAGCTGCAGAAGCGGCGAAATCTCGAGCCATGATAACCTGCTTTTTATATAAGAGCGGCAAACGTGTTCCCAGCATCACCGCATCGGCTGCCTTATTGGCCAGGGGGCAACGCCGGCCTTCATGATGAGGAAGGCTAGGTCATAACCAGCTTTGGCCAGACCCGCAAGGCATTGCTTGCCAGAAGAAACAGAAGAGGGAGAGACATCGGCGCAGCCGAAGCCTTATGCAGCCTTAGCGGCGATGGCTTGCGTTCTGCCGAAATAGACCGGGCCAAGCTCTCGGGAGAAGAGCTTGGCCCCTGGCGCCTTGGCTTAGATCATGGCCCCGATCCAAGCCGCGGCTCAGATGCCCGCACAGACCAGCCAAGTGCGGGCGAACTCGGTAATCATCGAGGCCGTGTCAGTACCTGTATTCGAAGCTCTGCTTTTGCAGGACGTGCGGGCTTTCTTTCAAAATCTTCCTCGCCGCGCTTTCCGCTTGAAGGGGCCCGGAGAATTCCTGGCCTTCCAAGCTGTTGAAGAAATGAAGAGCGGACAAAAACCGGTAATTCTGCTCGTTTCTGTGCTTGCGCACAAGAATACCGACGGCATTACCTTGAAGCTCAATGACATAAGCGTCAGACATGAGATCTCATCCTCGCGATGAATGGAGTTGTTGAAGTCGCCGACTTTTTCGAAAGCTTGATCCTTAGTCGCGGCAGCAGCATCGCGCGCTGGTCGCGCAATTGCGCCCGCCACACAGTTCAATTTCACGATCCAGCTCTTTCATCCCAACCTCCAAGGCATTGCTTCTATAAGATGACAAAAAATGTCAACTTTCGAAAGCGGATTTATTGGAGGAACGGCAACGCAGGGCACGTATTTGCAGGGAAGCGACGGGGAAGACATGCTCGAAACTTATGAAGTCGTCGGCAACAAAACGAATTCCGGGGTGGAGCTATAAAAAAGCAAATATTATTTTGCACGAAAGCGATCCGAGGTGGAGTCGAAAGAATTTTTTTGCCAAAGCGGTCGTGCGGCAGGAGCTAAACCGACCGGATTCGCGGGCTGGCGATAGTGGTGAAGCATCCGGCGCTCAGGCAGCTTCCTTCACATCGGGCCGGGCCCGCATGTCCGCAAGCGTCCGTGTGTCGAGCACACTCGCTAGCGCGTTCCGGGCATCGATCATGAGCCGTCGCACCGCGCAAATGTCTTCGTTACAATCGTCGCAGGGGCGGTAGGCGCTCGGGCTCGCGCACAGAAATGGAGCGATCGGACCATCGATTGCCCGGATGATTTGCCCGACGCGTATCTCGCCTGCTGGCTTCGCCAGCGCGTAACCGCCTGTCTTGCCTTTCTTCGAATAGACCAGGCCTGCACGACGGAGATCCGCGAAAATCTGATCCAGGAATTTTTTCGGAATATGATTTGCCTCGGCGATTTGCGCGACCTGGGCAATTTCGTTCTCGCGAAGCCCGGCCAGATGCAACATCGCCTTCAAACCGTATTTGCCTTTGTTCGTTAGCATTTAGCCCCAATATTGCTCGATATCAGCGCCCAAGGCTAGTTTGTTGCGCGGACTTATCATAGAGGGAAAAATCTAGAAAATAAATGAAAGTCATTGGCTTTTTGAATCAGGTGACGCTGTGAAGGCTTGCGACGTGTCACTTCTCCGGATTGCTCGGCTCGGCTTGAAGAACGAGGGGCGGAGCTTTCAGCAGGCAGGGAAACGGCCTCCCCTGCGAGACCGTTGTCCGAACACGGCACGTGACGGCTGCGGCCCGAACCCTTACGCGCTCCGAGTGACGGGACGATGCGGCTCAAATCGAGATGCCGCCGGCGAGAATGGGGTAAAGGGTCACGTCGCCGGAGCCGCGGGAACGCCGCACCCTGGCTTTCCCCTTCATGGACGGCTTCGGGTCTCATGGCACCATAGCGAAAGCTTGCACAAACGGCGTTTACCCGCTACACATGGGGTCCTTCCACAAGCCGTCTTCACGAGCTTGATGCACCGGTAGCTCAGCTGGATAGAGCACCAGACTACGAATTTGGGGGTCGAGAGTTCGAATCTTTCCCGGTGCGCCATTCCCGAACAGAAGAGAGAACCGCAGGCGGCGTTTTTCCAAGCCCCTGTGATGCGGCTCTCGCAAGAGCTGCCTTCGATCCGCTGATGCGGATTTCCCGGTCCTTTACCGTGACTTCCCGCATGAGGAGCCGAGCATAGGCTTGCCGGAACTCGGGCGTACCGTTGACGAGTTTCTCATGCAAGAGCAGGGCGAATCGTTCGATCTTCTCCGGCGTGACCTCGGGCTCGCCAGAGGTGATGCGTTGCTGGATATCGGCAATGTCGGCTGCCAGCTCGTCTCTCTGAAGCTTGAGGCCAAGAAGCCGCTCTTTTAAATTCGGGTCTTCAGCCTCCATCAACCCCTTCTCGACAAGTTCCAGCAGCCGAGACAATGCTTTTTGGGCCTCGCGATGCGAATGCCGGAGCTTATCGAGTTGGGTCCGGTCGCGGACGGCTCGTTCATTGGCGGATTGCAGATAGGCATCCAAGAGTTCGCGCAGGCGCATTGGATCGAGGACGCGCTTCATGATCTCGCCCATCACGATCTCGTCGAGGCGGTCCATGCGGATACGAATGCCTGAGCAAGAAAGTGCTCCTTCCTTCAGCTTTCGAGAGCAGCAGTAATAGCGGTAGGCACCTCCCTTGCCGGTATTCTGGATTAGCGCTGCGCCGCAATAGCCGCAACGCGCGACCCCTGCAAGCAGAGTAGGCCCATTGGCGACGCGAGGCGGGGTCTGCTTTGGGTTTCGGCTCTTAAGAAGCCCCTGGACAGCGTTGAAGGTCTGCGCGTCGACAATAGGGGGAACAGCAAGCTCGATCCATTCGGAGGGTGGACGTGGCCTCCCAGTGCGTGCCTCGCGACGATTGAAGTAATGCTGTCCGCGATAGGATGTCGACGTCAGGATGTCGTAGACGCTACCCGTCGAAAATCTCAAGCCTCGGCGCTCCACGCCGCGTTCATTAAGATGGCTGGCGATGGCCTTTACACCCATTGAGCGTCCTCGCTCTCCGGCTGCGAGACTGAAGATTTCTTGGACGGTGCGAGCTTCCTCCTCGTTGACGACAAGAACCTTCTTCTCCTTCGAACCACGCAACTCCCTGGTGATGACGCTGTAACCGAAAGGAGGACGCGCCCCATTCCAGAAGCCGTGCCTCGCGTTCTCCAGCATGGCGCGATGGACATGCTTGGCATTCTCCCGCGACTGATATTCGTCGAAGACGTTGAGTATCTTTCGAATAACGTCGCCGGTCCCGTCCTGTCCGATATCCTGCGTAATGGAGATCAGCTCCAGGCCAGCCTTGCGCAATTGGCGGACATAAAACTCCGAATGGAAGGCATCCCGGCTGAACCGGCTGAGCGAGTGGACTACGACATAATCGAACCGATGGTCCGAGCGCGTTGCCTTGTAGATCATCTCCTGGAAAACGGGTCGGTCCTCGTCCAATGCGGATGCGCCGGGCTCCGAGAAAACCTCGACAACTTGCCAGCCGCGCCGCTCGCACCATGCTTGGCATTGCGCAATCTGGTCTGGAATGGAGAGGTCGCTCTCAGCCTGCCGGACGGTTGAAACGCGAACGTAGATGGCGGCCTTTTCGGTCATCGGTGCTTATCCCCGATCATCGCCTCGCAGGATTGCATTGATCTCTGCAGAAAGGAAGGCACGCAGCAATCCAATCTCTTCGTTTCCAACTGCGAGTGGAGCCGGAAAATCGCTGACGACAACAACATCCTCGTGTGATTTGCGGTGTTCGGAAACCGGCGGGGACACATCCATGAGATCGAGCAGCGATCTGCCGATTCGTCCCAGTTTTCGAAGGGTGTGTCGTTTCCGGTGTTCCATCTCCGATCTTGTACGTCGGGACGCACAAGACAACCAGATAGGTTGAAGGGGGGTGGACTCAATTTGAGTCCACCCTGGAAAGCCCGCATATTACCGCGTCAACCCTTGCGTTTTGGCCGCTCCGAAAGGCGCGCCATCGCTATAAGCGCAATCAATGCGACCTCCTTCTTGAGAAGCCCACTCCCATTGGGGATCGCCCCGTGTTTGATGAGCGCCCCCCTGACAAGCTCATACTCCTCGTGTGAGAGGTATAGAAGCATGACCCGAGCGTCCTCGATTAAGCGTTCGCCGCGAAGCAGCGCCTCCAGGTCATGAACGGTGTTGTGCTCGGCGAGATTGAGGAGGTGGTCGGCGTTCTCCTCGGTGAGATAGCGCCCGATGATTTGCAGCTTGGTCCATCCGATGGCATGGAGACGCTCGTCTGCAACGCCGAGATCAGCGAATTGGCGGCTGATCCGAGCGAGCGCGTAGGCTTTGCGGCTGCTCAGGCCAGCCATCTTGACGACCGTTACAAAAATATCAGGCTTCGCCTCCTGTAAATCTCGCAACTCCTCTGCCAAGTATAGAAAGTCTTTGCCAATGTAGTTTGCGATCACCTCAGCCTTATCTTCGATGAAGTTGACTTTTTTGTTCATAATAAATCCCTCCGTGGATTAATTGATGTGAGATTTATTATGACGATTTAGCTTATAGAGGCAATTTATTTGCTAAATTATTTTATATTCTCATCTTACTATTGATCACTACTCGGTCCAATATATTTGGAAGAACACACAGGGGTGCCCGCCACCTCCGAGCCCTGGCGGCGTCTTCCCGGGAAGACAACGCTGAAAGCGGTTAGAACAGCCGTGGTCGCAGACGTCTTGAGAATGGCTCGCCTTAGACGCACTCAAGAGAGTCCAGAGCGAAGCCGTTGGGCGGTCTTCTCATGAGGCAACCGCGAGCCATGGAGCAAGGCGTCGATACGGCGGGCTAAAGGTAGGTGACGACACACGGGCCTACTTTTGCGGTGGTCGCCCACAAACGCCAAAGCCGGGTCGGATCGATAGCGGAAAGGCTCACCTTGAGCAAAAGTGGGCTCCTGTATCTTCGAAAACGGACTCTGCCTCAAGGCTGAGAAACACCGAGATAAGCGTTGCCAATCACGTTTATGCCATTGTGCAAAAATTCAGCGCCGACGTATTAAAGCCTTGACCGCATTACAGCCGATGTTAGTTAGTTAGGCTTGCGGCTGCTCACACTGACAGCTCAAACTTGGCGGAAGTTTCACTTAGTGATGCGAGCGATCTGAGGTATATTTATGCCCCCACTAAACAGGCGGATATTTCTTAAATACGCTTTAGCCACAGTCTCGAGCGGTCTCGGGACAGTACGCTTCGCAAGTTCCCCTGCGGAGGCGGCGCAAATTCACCCAAAGCCGGACAGCCTGAGGGCTGGAGACCTGCTTTGGCCGCGGAAGAAGGAAACGTGCATACCCTACTCAAAGGAAACGACCTCCGCCGCCGACGACGCGAAACGCTGGAAAGAAATGGTAGAGGGGTTGCTTGACAAGGCAAAATCGAGGGGCGACGAGAAACTTCTTGACGCGGCGCAGAGGTTGTCGACCATGACTGAGCACCAGTTCAACGCGCTGTATCTCGACAATCTCAGACTTGATGTTGGCGTAAACTACAGTGGAGCCAGCTTCAGAGTAGGACACGTCGCGATTGTCGGTGGAACTCAAGGCAATCTACATGTTATCGAGGCGACACCCGGTATGGTGAGCCCGATTGAATACTTACTGAAATGTTTTGAAAATGGTGTTCGGCAAACAACTTATTCTGATTGGATTTCTGAGCACGCCGAGCAACTTGTATGGCACGGGCGGCCATTCCCATCACGCCCGGACGGCGATCGTGCCAAGATTCCTAGTCAAGCAGCCAACTACTTGGGTAGGCCGTATTGCTTCGACAATCTTAATTTGGCTGATGCTAAGGGATTCTACTGTTCTAAGCTTGTGTGGCTCAGTGTCAAGGAAGCATTGGATGAGTATATAGATGATGATCCTAAGGCTCAGCGTAGCTTCTGGTTGTCACCCAAGCAGATTTTAAACTCAAAAAATGTCCATGTGCTCTTTAGCCCTGAAGAGTACGGATGTCTTTAAGTACATTTGTGCATCAAGGCCGAAAGTGAGAGATAGGCAACATGCGGTTGACTTCGATATTGAGATTTTTAGCGCCGGTTATCGGCTTAAGCTTTATCGCCTCCTCTAGTTATGGAACAGAGTGGTATGATAAAATACTGAAGGCACATCAGAAGGAGGTCTTCAGAATAGAAGTAAAGTGGGTAGGCACTGACGGTACCCAGTGCGACAAACCCGTTCAGGGAACAGGTTTTTTGCTGTCGAATTATGGCCGGTTGGTCACGGCGACACACGTTATCGAGGAGGATCAACCGAAAGCCAACTGCTCTCCCCAGATACTTGCATATCCCGATGCAGGAAGCTCCACATATTATAAGGCTCGCGAAATCAGGCGAGACAAGTTCATTTCTCTTATCCAATTGGCGGGTTATAGCGCCGACACGACAATAACGGTTTCAGACAGCCAGCTGAGAGTGGGGGACGAAGTATTTTACATGGGGTATCCCAATGAGACCTGGACGTTCAAGCCTGGAAAGTTCACCAATGGGAATGATGATGCGGGGCTTTTTCTTGTGGAGATGTCATCTGCGCCCGGCTCAAGTGGCTCACCTGTTTTCGACAAATCAGGCGGTGTCGTCGGTGTTATAGTTGGAAGACCGCACGAAAATGATCCTGGTCAAACTCATTTTTTTCCTTTCGAACTTGCGAGCTACGGGATTGGTGCGAAGAGTTCCACGGGTTATTCTTAAAGAACAACCTACCCCTATCTTGATCACGATGCCTGTAGAATCAGACCATACGATCGTAGCTACCACCCACGGTCCTAATCCTGGCTGCAGTTCAGGACAAGCGACTGATTGCATATACCCGAAGCAACCCGGCGGACGCTTCGTCCCAAAGACCGCCAGAATGAGCCGTTTCTCTTCATCCGATCCAACAACGTATTCTCAGAAGTTTGAGGAAAGGCCGGACAGGGTTTGTGTGACAATGACCCAGAGCACTGGCGCTTGCGAAGTTACCCAATCCGCTCAAGGCAGGCTAACGGCGATTGAAGAATTTCCGCAAGACGCTGGCGAAACGAAAACGGGAGACTCACCCGACGTGACCTTGACTAAAAAAGCTGTGACCTCGGAAAATCTTCTGAAAGCCGCCTCTCACGGTCCTAATCCTGGCTGCAGTGCAGGACAAGCCACCGACTGCATTTACCCGATTTGTCGTGGCGGCCATTTCGTCTCAAAATCCGCCAGCTTGACTGAATTCTATTCATCCGATCCAACAACGTATTCTCAGAAGTTTGAGGAAAGGCCGGACAGGGTTTGTGTGACAATGACCCAGAGCACTGGCGCTTGCGAAGTTACCCAATCCGCTCAAGGCAGGCTAACGGCGATTGAAGAATTTCCACAGACAGCTGAATAGCTCCGAGTGGAAGAAGCAGCTAAGGACAGGCAGAACAGGTGGTGAGCGATGGGCGGACATGGCCTTAGCTAATCGCCTTTATGCCGTTAAACCCAGCGATGTATTCGCGGCGTTATCGACGTCGGTTGTACCATCGATATCAGACGACATAATGCGCGCCATTCAGTTCTGTTTTCGGCCTAAAAGAGATGTCCCAGAGTGATTCACCTATTTGCCAAGATCATCCTGGATTAGGCTGGACATCAGCCGCTGAAATGACACGGATGCCTCCATATTCGAAGCGAGATCGTAGTAGCGAGACGATGTTGGAGAGGAATGCCCCAGCAGCGACTTCACGATACCGACGTGTTGTGGATCGTGAATGGCGATGTCGGTCGTCACGCTGTGTCGGAAACCGTGAAGAGAAAGCGGCACTCCGATTGTGGTCTGCATGATCTCGCGAATCCGTGTCGATATGCAAACGCCCTTTAGGGGCAGCCCACGGCGTCCAAGCCAGAGCCACCCCTCGTCGGGCTTTTTCAGTCCACCGCGCAGCACCGGACGCACCTGTTCGATGTAGAGATCGAACCTTTCTGTCAGCCAATCGGGATACCAGCCCTCCCAGTCGCGATGGTTCTTCATCTCTCCCGCGGGAAGTGAGACCCGATAACCTGTTTCGCCCCTATAGAGAGTATGACCGAGGCGCAGGCCAGCATAGTTCTTGCGTCGCAAGGGAAGGCTCGTTTCTGCGAGGATCATAAGCCCATCACGGAAATGGATCGCCGCGCGCAAGGGGCGCTCTTCAAGCAACTGCTCGCCGCGCTCCATGAGCGCATTGGCGACGCTGACGAGTTCGATGGCAGGATGCATCCGGTGGTTTGGGGGCTTGACCGGAATTGCCTGCCGTTTGATGCGTCTCGCCAGACCATAAACCCATCGGACATCCGTGGCGGGCGCGGTGACTCTGACCATGTCCGCCACAACTCTGATCACCGCGCCAACGGACGAGGCGGCGTGGTTAGCAGAATAGTCCTCAATGAAATCCTTGATGTTGTCCTGGGTGGCGCGCTCAACCGGGGTGGACGTCGGGTGCAACCGCCCCTCCTTTTTCAGCCACCAGAGAAAAGTCCCGTAGTGGCATTCCGCGGTGACAATCGTGGCAGGACGCCAATGCGCAGCCAGCCCATCATCGTCCCAGTACCCGCCATCCTGGCGCGAAGCCGCCCAAAGTGTCCGGTCCCGCTCGGGCCATTCTTCAACCGGAAGGGCAGAGAACCCGCGTTTCATAGCAAATCCCCCGGGGCGACCTGGTGTCTTTTTCTCGACTTACGGGTCGCCTCAAAGGCTTTGTCCTGGGCAATCATATCGCCAAGCAGTCCTTGCCACCGGGTCTGAGCCGTTTTTGTCTCCGCCCCGGTGTAAAATGACACCGTCGTTTGGCTGGAACTGTGTGAAAGGAGCTTGGAAAGTGCCTCGTATTCCCCGGGCCTATTTTCGAGCCATTGAAAGCCGGCATAGTGGCGCATCAGATGCGGGTTCACGCGCAGGCCGAGTTCCCGGAAGATGAATCCAGAATACTGCTTTGAAAGGCACTTCACGCTTTTAGGCATTCCCGTCCGGCTGCTCAAGAAAATTGCTGTACCGCGTCCCTCGGAGATGATTGGTTGGAAGCGCGCGAGATAATCCGCAAGATACTGGCTTGCCTCCTCGATCAGAGCGCCGTCATAAGGCTGAGCATTCTTCATCTCAGAGCCATCAAAATGGATGCGCCACGGCCCCGCCTTTCCACCGGCTGGGCGGACGATATGCCGATTGTCCAGGATCGAAAGGTTGGAAATGCGCAGTGGAGCATAAAGGAGCAGCATGTGCAGTGTCGCCGACTGCATATCGAGGGCTTCAGCGACGGTGGGCTTTGCGATCTTCGCGTAACGCTGCGCGACCCTGAGATGGAGGGTCCTAAACATCCGCGCAGCAGCCGGGCTCTCCAGAGTTGCAAGACGGTCCTTGTTTTTCTTCGTCATGGTGTGCTGACGGTTCCGGACTTTGCTCGCCACCTTCCGCAAGATCGCAAGCGCCTGCTGCTGAGAAGCAAAGCGGGGATGTTCGGGAGTCACTTCCAGATACCGTAGGACGCAAAGAAGGGCCTTAACCATCGCATGGATGGATGGTTTCATCCCATCGTCGCTTCGCCCCGCCCGAATACGGTCGATCCCCCGCTTGATGCGGCTTACTTCAAGCAAGGTGGACAAGCTCTCGAAATCCTCGACGCTGAACCCATCCTCGACAAGCTTCGACAGGTAGCGCCGGATCGCCCCCTCGTAGCCTTTGACCGTGCGCAGCCGAAAAGGGTCGCGATCAGTTTCCAGACCAGGGTCGGTCATCCACTTCTTCCAATCGGCGATCTCCTGCTGCAAGGACAGGGGGAACTCGGTCAGGGGACGGCTCACCCATTGAGCCGGGGTGGTGTTCTCAATCTCGCCAAAGCCAGACCCTGGTAGCGCGACGAACTTGTTCCAGCTGCGTCGGGCGACCTGCCACTTTTCCCGCTCGTTACGCTGCACGCTCTGGGTTTGGAGGAAGACGAAGAAGGCCGCGTATCTTTCCTCCGTCACGGCCTCTGGCTTGATCCCTTGCGAGGAGCACCATCCGGCAAACCTTCTCAAACCGTGGACCGCATTTTGATTGGGCAACTGCGCAAGGAGCGATCTCCACTCAGGGATAAGAGGGCTGATGCGGCAGCGACGAGCCACGTCGATGTCGGCCATCTCCATTGCGCGGGTCAGCCTGCTCAAGATGTTTCGCCATGCCTGCTCGCTGATCCCGGCGATCTGCCAGGATGCATTGCCCCTGAGGCATCGGATCGCCGCAGGGTCAGCCGCGATCTGGACGGGTTCGAAGCCGCATATTTCGCAAAACCGTTTGATAGCGGAACAGACTTCCCGGCGGGTCTGCACCGGCAGGCTGTCGTTAGCCTCAACGGCGTCGCGGAGCTGGGCCAAGTTCAAAATTAGCGTTTTCGCAGTGCTCATTGTGACGTCTGAATGAAACGGAATGTGACTGATTATGACATGGTGTCACTGTACAATAATATTGTGATTTGTACAGCAGTAATACCCCTTGGGTATTTGACCATACATTGTAACAATGACTTAGTATGACTTCAATTTGATATGCCATTGGTGCTTTTATTGGGTCTCAGCTCCTGCGCGTTGCTTCATAGATTGCAAGGCATTCCGCGGAGATGCGGATGGACTTACCGAAGCGATGAGCCGTCAGATTGCCGTTATCGATTTCGCGGCGCACGTGACGCTCCGACACGCCCCAGCGCACGGCCAGCTCTTTGATCGAGTAGAACGGCTTGAATTTAAGTGAGCTGCTCTGGCTAACCGTCGTAGTCATCTGGTCCTCCTTCCCAGGCCGTTCGAACATTCGAATGACACCTGCGTCGGGAAATAGAGAACAAAAACTACAGCCTGTGTATATATTGAATTTATTGAGCGGAACAACTTTAGACCCACGTGCAAAGACGATGGTACTTTCGGTGCTAACGCAAACGTTCCTGTCTCCCCTTCTGCAGAGATTGACCGTCCATCGCGCTTTGCTCCGTTTTGGAGTTGCTTATTGCGATCCCCGCGCGATGCCTATGCTAAACAGCATCGTCTACCCGGGTAGACAAAGTTTTGAGGAGGAAGCGGCCATATTCGTAATCCAAGTCTCTTGAAGACTTGACATGGCCGCAAGGAGGTTTGAAATAAGCAAGAGACCAATTGATTTCCAAAGCCATTTAATATAGTTCTAACTAATCGCGTTTGCTTCGCGATGCGCCAAGGAGGGCACTGACAGAAAGCTGTCGGAGCCATCCTCTCATGGTCCGGCAGCCTGATCAGTGCCGCCGCAAAGGAGACCATGAGATGGCATGCGTTTTTACCGAACAAAGAATTCAAGAAGTGAATGCCCGAAGAAGGGCAGCGGCGGAACCCGACGAAATCAAGGACTTTGTCCATAAAATCGAGAATTTAGACAAGGACGACGCCATCGCGCGCGTCGGACAACTCGAGGACGCCCGCGAGCAGACCTACTTCGAGCTTGGCGGGGTGCTTTCACGGATTTACAAGAACGAGTGGTACGACCCGCACAAGTCATTCGATGCATGGGTTGAGTATGAAACTGCCATGAGCCGCGCCAAGGCTCGAGCCCTGGTAGAAATCTACGATGCCCTTGCCAGTTGCGGCGCTCCCTGGGCTCAGGTCAAGCACCTCGGATGGACAAAAGTGCGCGCGATTGCGAGCCTCTTGAACAAGGAGACCGCAGATCATTGGATCAAGATTGCAGGCGCTTCCTCGAAAAGCGAACTTATCGAACAAGTGAAAGAATATAAAGCTCAGTCTGCGGCGGGCGGCCCGCAGGCGGTGAATGATTCTGGCGCTGAGCATGGGAATGCGGCCTTATCGCACCCGAGCGCGAAAAAGTTAAATACTTCACCATTAGAGAAGAAGCTTCACGATCTCTCCCTCGATGCGTTGACGACAACCATCATAAACGTTCTCAGAGCCCGCGACAGAAGCTCAGCAGAAGTTATGTTGGAACGGGTCTCAAAGGAGGTCCTTTGCGACGGGGCCTAGAAATCTATTAGAAGTGTCCACACGCGAGCAGAAACCGTCATTATATTCTACGGCCAGGGGAATCCTGCAACATAATCAATCCATTGTAAGTCGCATATTTTCTCACCCACTTCACTGGGGCAAATCTTGCTCCACCCAAAAATTATCGTATTGCAAGATTGATTAGCATAGCTGAAGCTTCAACAACGTACAGCAACGTTCTTGAGGCTTCTATGACTGAACAAATCAAAATGCGGGCTCCTGAAGCGGCGCGATACCTCCGCCTGGCGGTATCGACGCTCGCTCGGCAGGTCGAAAATACTGGAAGAATTGGTACGGGTCTCAGCAAGCCTGGACCAAGGTGCCATTCTTTACCGCGGATGTCTCTTGGTGCATTGCCATGTCCTACGTGGATGACTTTCTCCATGGAATTCCCATGGGCGTGAAGAAGCTGAACAAGCCTCCGCTTGAAAGTGTGAATGATCCGATTGGGCTTCATGGACTATTTTGAAGCGCGCCAGCCTCATTATTGAGCTTGAAGACATGGCCAGACGGACTAACAGAGGTGCCAAGCTTGTCATCGCTCAGTTATTAATCGAAGTCGGACCGGGATAACGCTCAAAGATGAATTGATAGGCGCGCTCCACCTTCTCATCCCAGAGCTGGCGATCATAAACTTCCGGGAGGGCGTCGAAGTCCTCGCGGATTGCCTCGCGCACCGCGGACTTTGCGGTGGCCTTTAAGCGCCAATCGAGTATGAGCTTGTCCTTCTTGAGCCGTGCGAGCATGTCACGCGCGATCTTCTTCACTTGGACTTCCTGATTCTGTGTGAGCTTAGGCTCGGGCCGGGTTAGGATGTCGAAGACGGAAAGTTCTTCGGGCGTGAGGTTCTCTTTAAGGTGGCGTGCTTCTTCTTCATCAAGCGACCGGACGAAGTTCTTCAGCTCGTCAAAAAGCCTTTCTACGTCTAGGCTGCCGGTGTTGTATTCATCAATCAGGCGTTGGAGCCAGTCCAACAAATCTACACGCGAGGGATTGTCAGCCGCCAGCTTTGAAGCGCGCTCTTCGGCTTGCGCCCTCAAAATCTCCGCCGCAGTTCGCTTGCGACCTTGCTTGAACATAGCGGCGAGCTTCTCAAAGTCGATGGTAGACAAATCGAAGAGCTGCCGCATGTCCTCACCAGAGGGCACGGGGGTTCTGATCGCGCAGCCGGACACGGCCTCGTCGATAAGCCGCTCAATCTCAGCGATTGCTTCAAGTAGCTTATTTGAAGGCTTCGCGCGCAGGAGACTGCGTATCCTTTCCGCAACGACCTGAAAGACGATCACGTCTCCGCGAAACTCATTGGCGCGCGGATCGGGAAGCACAGCGCGGAAGAGCGTCCATGCGTTACCCACAAGATGCAAGAACGCGCGCTTGTCCGCGTCCACTCCAAGCATCGCTTCCGCGGCATCCGCGAGCTTGGCTTGACGCTCGAAGCCAGTCGCCTTGAGGATGACGTCGGGATAGACCCCCCGCTCGCCCGCAAAGCTTAGCGCTTTTGCCAGCGCCTCCCGCAGCCCTTCAAGAAGCAGGCGCTTTTCTTCGATAGGATCGGCGGTGACGCCTGGACGCGGCGCGGCGTAGATCGCCAAGGCTTTCTTGAGGTTACGGAATACGCCCACATAGTCCGCTATCAGCCCGGCCTGCTTGCCTGGCGCTGTCCGGTTCGCCCGCGCAATGGTCTGCATGAGCGTGTGGTTCTTCATTGGTTTGTCGAGATAGATCGTAGAACAGGTCGGCACGTCGAAGCCGGTGATCCACATCGCGCACACGAACACGAGCCTCAGGGGATCGTCGGCAGTCTTGAACTTCTCGCCAAGGTCTTCGTTCACGAGCCGGGCGCGGTGAGACTTGATGTCGAGACCGCGCTTCGCCATGAACTCGACTTCGTTCTGCGAGTTGCTGACCACGACGGCCATGTCGGTCTGCCTCAGCCACTCAAGCTGCTTTGCGAACGCGTCCTGTTTCACTGCATCGGCGACGGCTGATAAGCGCGCGCTTTCTCGATCAAGCATCTCGTTCCAGAAGTGCTTGACCTTGTCGTACATCTTGATCGCGGTGGCCTTGTCGATAGCGATAAACATCGCCTTGCCGCGATAGCCGCGCCCAGAGAAATGGCGCACGACATCGGCAGCAATTTTGTCGAGCCGGTCGTCATTGGTGATGAGCTGGTAAGGCTTGGCGAAACGCCGCGCGAGCGCGTCTTCCTCCTCTTCGGAGAGTTCCGCCTTGTCGAGGACTTCCTTAATTTCCTCACCCAAAGCCTCATCGGTGATGTGCAGCTCTGGCAGGCGGCTCTCGTAATAAAGGGGCACGGTAGCCCCATCGGCTACGGACTGAGCAAAGTCGTAGATCGAAACATAATCGCCGAACACTTCGCGCGTGCGCTCTTCCCCCGCCATGAGCGGGGTGCCTGTGAAGCCGATGAATGCGGCGTTCGGTAGGGCCTCTCTCATGTTCGCCGCCAAGACATCGTATTGGCTCCGGTGAGCCTCGTCGGTGATGACGATGATGTCGGAGCGCTCGGAGAGGAGCGGGTAGCGTTCGCCGCGGGCGGTGCCGAACTTCTGGATGAGCGTGAAGATGAACCGCTCGTTCCCCCGAAGCAGCTCCTGCAAGTGTTTGCGGCTGCTCGCCTGCACGGCCTGCCGGGGCTTTCCTAACACGCCACAATTCGAGAAGGTGTCTGCGATTTGATCGTCAAGCTCGGCGCGGTCGGTAACGATCAGGAAGGTCCAGTCGCCGGGCTTCTTGCGCAAGACCTTGCGTGCAAAGAAGAACATGGAAAGGCTTTTCCCGGAACCCTGAGTGTGCCAGTAGACGCCGAGCTTGCCCTGGTTTTCCTTGATCTTATCGACCGCCATCAAGGCCCGGTTGACGCCGAGGAATTGGTGGGTCTTGACAACCTTCTTGATTGTGCCGTGCTTGCCCGCCTCGAAGGCGATAAAATTTTCCACGATGTCGAGGAAACGCGCTGGAGGACAAGTGCCGCGAACGAGCGTGTCGAGGGAAACGATCCCCGGCTCCTGCTCATCATCGATCCGCTTCCAGTCGTTGAAATGCTCCAGCGGAGCCAGCGCGGAACCGAGCTTTGCGTCGATCCCATTGGAGAGGATCACGAATGCGTTTGGCACAAAGACATGCGGGATTGCTTCGATGTAGTCGCGCAGGTTCCCCTCATGGGCGTCGGAAAGAGCCTTATATGCGGCCTTCAGTTCAATAAGCAGGAGCGGCAGCCCATTGACGAAGCCGACAAGATCGGCGCGGCGGGTGTAGAGGTCGCCCGCAAACCACACCTGCGAAGCCAACAAGAAATCATTGGCCTCTGGCTTCTCCCAATCAACCACGCGAACGGTTTCGTCGATGAGTGCTCCATCCGCGCTGCGCACTTTGATCCGAATGCCGTTCAGCAATAGGACGTAAAACTCAGCGTTTGCGCGAACGGGATCGATTGCTCCCCGATCCCTCGCCAATATCGAGCAGGCTTCGCCGAGAGCTGCCTCATCGATTGCTGGATTTAGGAGCCGCAGCGCTTGCCATAGACGGTTCGGCAGAAAAGCTTGGCGCTTGCTCTCGCGGCCCTCGCTGCTTTGGGCAGCGCCTCCTTTGCCAAATTCTCCGAAAAGGTTCGCCGTCTGCCAGCCCAGGCTCGCGAACAGCTCTATTGTGGGCTTCTCGACCAGATCGCTCTCGGAGAAGCCGCCGTACCCGGTCCACGCTTGGTTATATTCGATGTCGTCAAAGCTGGACCCCATTGCCATCTCCAGCGATTGAGTTGTTCTCGTCTACCGTAGCGATGAGCAAGCCACGGCGTGAAGTCGTTGGCCTCGTGCGTCCAGACATCGCGCACTTGCACAACCTCAAGGCGGCAAGCTGCTGGGTCATTCGGCAGCCTTCAGAGGTTGCACTGGGCCGCCCGCCTCGATTTCGCCAGACACGAGCTTTGGCAGAAGCAGTCCGCGCTGAGCGCGCAAGTTGCGGTTTTGAGCTCCGAGGACCCGAACTAACTTGAAGAAAGGCGAAACTCGCTCCTCAAAGCTCTTTAGAGTAGTCTCCGGTGGAAGGGCGATCTGAAAGGATTGGAGGCTTTCACGCCGAACACGCTGACGGCCATCGGCACCGCCCATGCTTTTAATCGCTCTAGTCGGTCCAGCGGGAATTTGTCTTATATTACGTAACCTCGATTCCAACCATTTTAAATCTCGGTGTAGTAGATCAGTTTCAGCTTGCCGGTGCGCGACAAGTGCTGGCGTGTTGGCAACTTAGAGGTGCCCTGAATTAGTGTTTTTTTGCGCGATTAGGAGTTTGGACTCGGTATTACTTAGGACAATCGAATAGGGGCAAGGAAGCTTATTTAGCTACCTGATTAAATTATGAATCCAATGAATGATCTTGATGCTGCTGCAAAGAATGATCTTGCGGCTGCCGAGAAAGTAAATCCAGAAATCAAAGACCTCGGAAAACAATTCCTTACGTTAATAGCAGGCGTTCTAGCCTTTACCGTGACTTTTGCTGACAGGATAATTGATCTTGGCAATGCCCCGACTTTTCAAAAAGTCCTGCCGTTGACTTGCTGGACTTCGTTTATAGCGGCCATTACCGCAATAGGTGTTGGGTTGTGGTGGAACTATGACTTATCCATCGATGTGATGCGGGGCGATGCTCGCGCAGCGTGGAAGAGAATACGGTTTGTTTATTTCCTTTATATAATTGCGGGCTGTGGCTTTGTATTTGGCCTCGCTTGTCTCATTTTATCGGTGGCTGCTCGGCTCATGCTAGCGCCAAGCTCCGAAAAATTGCTGTTGTGGACTCTGCTATAGAGCGCTCAATGGGCTGCGAGGCGGCAGCGCGGTTCTCAACGGAATTAGCCCTTCCGCGAGCTGCGCGAGTAACCCACCCCCCAATCTGGCCAGAGACTTCCCCGCGGCAGCCTATCCGCTGCAAGTGTTATTATGAGCGCCTCCAAGAGGTAAGCCCTCTTTCCCGACTTAGGCCGCCCTGCTTCCCCCTTTTAAACAAAGGGAGAAGCAGAAATTTTGTTGAGGCACTATAGGAACATGGCCAACGCGCTTCTTTGGCTCTGTGCACCACTTAGTCGATGAAAGTGTAGATGGCAATCATTGCTGATATAAGCGCAATTATAACTTTGTCATCAACAGATCGACCAGCAAAAATCTTTGTAACTACGCAAATAGTTATTAGAATAACTAGTATTACAATGACACCGTATTTGATTTTGTCGTGAAGTTGCATCGTTTTTCTCCCCATGTAAAATTTACGATGCGGAGATTAAACGAAAAAATATATAGGAAATAAAGATATTTACTTAGATTATGGAGGTGTATTCTTAAGGTCGTAATCCTCCAAGAAGATGCCTTAAACGACAGAGAGCGAATTGCAACCTCCGCGCGAAATTGTCACACTTTTGGACGCTTCATTGCCCCGCAAGACGGTTGAGAACTTTCTAAAACTTAGCAGTTTGAAAAACGTTCGTAATATCAGCACCTTAAAGGTTTCTCTGCCTTAGGATGCCTTATGAGGCTTGGAGGTTTGTCATTGGGTAAAGACTTGAAAGTCCTTGTACGTCGCATTATATTTGTTAGTTGTAAGGTCTTTATACGCCCTCCTTAAAGCCGTCATGTGTGTGAGTAGGCAATCCCAATGGATGACCAGAGGGACGTGGTAGAGCTTGTGAAAGAGGCTGACCGGCTATCTTGTCTCTTGCAGCGTGTTATTCATGCGATGCGGAACGTTAGCGAACCAACCGCTCGCCTGGTTGTCGATTCCATTCAAATTATTCAAATGAAGCAAATTCTGCCGACCCGTCTGCGTTTCAATCGGGTCCCTCAGTTACGAAACTTGCCGGGGGCCAGACTAATTTCCGGACCGGCCAGCATGAACAATCAAAGACAAATAGCGGGGACCTCCCCGGCGCGGTTGAATCCCCCTCTGCATGCCTCAATTGAGCCAGGCGAACAGACTGCCGGCGTTTCCTTAACTAATAAAGATGGCGTTCGAAGCTTTTTTCGGCCTGGCGACATTCCATTAAAAGAATTGAAGAATCGCATCAAGCGTTCAGGACATGTCGAGGACATTATTATTGGTCTTCTATTTGCAAATCATGATAGGAGTTGGCCTATTACTTATCAGGATATCGCCGATGAATTGAATAGCCTTGGTTTGGGGGAGGATCGGAACACAACGTATCAACGTATTCTTCGCTTACGAAGCGAAGGGATCATCAAGCCGGTCGATCCCAAAACAGGCTTGCATATTTTTTAACGCGCGACGGCAATACTGCCGCAAAAAAAATGTTGGAGAAGCGGGGCATAATCGCATGAACCGCTCCTAAATTCGTTCTGGAGCCGGTGGTGTGAGCGCTTGTCAATACCTGATCTCTATTACATAAAAGTTCTCATCTTCGCTTCCTATGGTGCGCCATTTAAATCAACGACCTAGCCGTTGAACAAAGAAGAACATTGGCCGCGTTTTACAATCCGCGGAGCGATGTTTTACAAATTCGGCTCGAATTCGTTCCCGCTACGTCCCGCGTCAACGCTTTCCCATTTCAGCACCGCGGCCGCAGCCAGCTTCTTTTGATTTACCTGTTTTGCGTAATGCTCGACCGTTTGGCGTGATCGCGCTCGCGAGCGGCTTGCTACCGTTGAGTTACACCACTACCGGGGACGTGAGCACATTGACGCCTTGGAGCGCGTGGAGCGCGAAGGCAGTGACGTTGCCGGGGGCCAAGACAAGCCGCTTCTATACATCCTCCACATTCGCTTGGGCGACGTCGGGCACCGCGTCATTTGCCAAATCCAGGTGCTTGCGAAGGAAAGCGTCGATCAAATTGAGATTTGCATCGTCATTGAAAGCCGGACCGCCGTGCCCGGAACCGTGCATGACCTTAAAGACGACGGGCAGCCCCAGTTTTTCATAGGCACCCTGCAGTTCATGCGCTTGGTTGATCGGCATCTGCAAATCCTGATCGCCGTGCTCCAAGAGCAACGGCGGAGCGGTCGGATCGACCTGAAAGACCGGACTCGCGAGCTTCACCAGCTCCGGTTGGGTGTCTGGCTGGCCGCCGAGCAGCAGTTCGAGCGCCAGTGTCCGCTCAATCGATCCCTGGGGTGTAGATTGCGCGAAGAATCGTGAGGAGATTGCTGGCCCCGTAAAGATCGACGATGGCCTGCACATCCGACGATTGCGTGGCATAGAAGCCCTCGGTTCCTTCCAGTTCAGCGTTGCCATTCGTTACGCCGACCAGCGCCGCGAGGTGTCCACCGGCGGAGGAGCCAGCAATAACGAATTTTGAGGGAGGAATATTGTAGTCGTCGGCGTGCGCCCGGAGGAAGCGGATGGCCGCCTTTATATCGTGAATTTGCCGCCGGGAAACACGCGACCGTCGAGAGCCGGTAATCCACACTGGCGACAGCCCAACCGCGTGCGACCATGCCTTTGAGTTCGACGTCCTTTCTTGATCCCTCTCGCCACGCACCGCCGTGCACCCAGATGATCAGTCCCCTGGGTTTGGCGGCATTCGGCAGATAAAGATCGAGCAGAAGGGGGTTCCCTCCGACAATGGCATAGGTCAGGTCACGGATAACTTTTTCGGCCCGTACCGACAATAACGTCCTGGCCAGGAGCCGCACGGTTGCGAGGAGATAACGTCTTGGTTTCATGGCGAATTGTAGTTGGCCGAGGCGTGTTAACGCCTGTATTCTAAGCTCTACCTTTGCAGCGCGTGTGGGCTGTTTTTCAACAATTTCCTCGCCGCCATTTTCTGCTTGAAGTGGCCCTGCAAAGAGTGAATAGCCGCAAAAATCTGTACCGACCTTCATTCCTGTGCTTGCGTTTGATAATCCCAACCGCATTCCCTTGCAGTTCTACTACATAAGCGTCAGACATAAGCTCACCCTCCCCCACTGAATTGCATTTTTGAAGTTGTCAATTATGCGGAAGCTCTAGACGCGGCAGCAACACTGCTACCCACAAATTTCCACGGCAGCCAGTGTATTTATAGTATATATATTTGATATACAAACTGGACTATCCATTGAAAGATTTGCCGGCCGACGGCGGCTCACGAGGCTAAGATCAGATGCAAGCTCTTTTGTCGAAGTGCGGCGGAATCAAAGATGTTGAACTCGGCCTGCATTGGAATTCCTGCGCCATCGAGGACGAGGTGACACAGGCGTGCGGCAGTTTTGGCGGAAATGGGCATTGGGCGCGGCCCAGTAGTCGCCATCGCGCATGGTGGTACCGCGCGCTTTTTTGCCGACTTGTTTGCAGCATGGAGCGTTGGAGCCGCGGCTGCCTGCCTGGATTCCACGCTTACCTAGGAGTGAGTTGCAAAATATCATCGATTTCGCCAATCCCGCTGTGCTGCTTGTCGATGGCGGAAAGGCAATCGATGCTTTTTCAATACCTGCCCTTGAGCTTCGACAGCGCATCGCCCGGCAGCCCGTCGAACGGATCATCGGCGATCAACCCCGATGATCCAGCGCTTCTGTTATTTACGTCGGGCACCACTGGAATCCAAAGGGAGTCGTTTTGACCTTTGGCGCGCTACTGGCGCGGATCGATGCGAATATTACGGCCATTGGGAGCAGCACGTTGAAAAATGCGTTGGTCACGCTGCCGACTTATTTTGGACATGGCCTTATCGGGAACTCGCTTACGCCTCTCTTGGCCGGGGGTGAAATTGTGCTGCATCCGCGCGGCATGCCGTTGATCAATAATCTGGGTTCAATCATCGACGAGCATGAAATCACCTTCATGAGTTCCGTGCCATCGCTGTGGCGCCTGGTGCTGAGCTGCAGCCCTCCTCCGGCGGGCCGCTCGTTGCTGCGCGTCCACGTCGGATCCGCACCTCTTTCCGCTGCCGTTGTGGTCGGACATCGCTGCCTGGTCCGGCGCCGAGGTCGTCAATTGCTATGGCATCACCGAGACCGCCAATTGGATCGCTGGCGCCTCCTCGCGCGATGACGGCTTCACCGAGGGGCTTGTCGGACGGATGTGGGGCGGCAGCGCCGCCGTCATCGATGAAAGCGGTGGATATGCGATCGGGGAGCCGGAGAAATCGTTATAAAATCGCCGTGCCTTATGTCGGGGTATTTTAAGCGTCCCGACCTGACCGCGGCGGCGTTTCGTGACGGTTGGTTCCGGACCGGTGATCATGGATCGATCGATGAACAAGGCCGCATTTGGGTTACAGGCCGCCTCAAAGACGAGATCAATCGCGGCGGCTTTAAGGTGCAGCCAGCGGAGATCGATTCACTTCTCGAAGGCCATCCCGCGGTTGCCGAGGCCTGCGTCTTCGGCATACCGGATCCAATGGGCGGCGAAGCGGTTGCGCCGCTGTCCGTTTGGCGGAAGGCCAGAACGCAACCCCTCTTAGCCTGCAGACTTGGTGCAAGGAGCGGCTGCGCCCGGCAGCCGTGCCCGAGCATTGGTTCTTTGTTCCGGAAATTCCCCGCACCGGCGCGCGGCAAGGTAAGCCGGATAGTAGTCCGCCGCGCACTGACCCAGAATACGAACGTCCAAACACTCAATCCGAACCGCAGAAGCCCCCAGCCGCCGCGATCCGGATTGCGGCAACCTTCATTTTGGATCCGCTCCTGCCTGTTTTGCGGTTTGGATTGCAGGAGGCTGGGCTGCCCCTTGATGTTCTCGTGGCGCCGTATCTTCGACCGCTTCGAGAATTGCTTTCACCGGCAGGGTTGCTCGCGGAAAACTCGGACGGCTTCGATGTGATCGTCATGCGTTTTGAAGATTCCGTGCGCGGCGTAGATAATATCCGCGAAGCACAGCGCATTGTGAGGCAAACTGCCTCGGAGTTGCGCGATGCACTAAGTGGCCGCGCGCAAAGCGCAAAAGCGCCTGCTGTGCTGGCGGTTCTGCCGCCTTCTCCTCGCGTGCCGAAGGCCCTGCGCGGTGACCTAGAGGCGGCGAGCATGGCATTGTCCGCTCATGCCCTGTTCCTTGCCTGGACTCACGCTGCTGCGGCCAGAGGACATCGGCCTGGATTTGCGGGAAAATCACTACGACAAAATGGGCGACGAACTCGCCCACGCGCCATTCACCGAAGAGTATTATGCATCGATCGCGCTTGCGCTTGTGCGCGCGGTGCACGCGTCGCAAACGCCGGCCGGCACACTGCCGGAAACCGTCGGATCGGGCAGTAATCTGCTCCAGGCATTACGGGCCCGGGCGCCCGGCCGCGGACCTTGCCCGGAAGCCCCTCTCCCCGCCACGGACAAAGAGCGTGAAGTGCTCAGCTTGTGGGAAGAAGTTCTGGGCGTGGGAGAGCTCGGTGTAGAAGACGATTTCTTTGCGGCCGGCGGCACCTCCTTGATGGCGGCTCGGCTGTTCGCGGAGATAGCCCGCCGCTTCGTTGTCAGAATGCCGCTTAGCACCATCCTTGAGGCGCCCACGGTGCGAGCGCTGTCACTCCGTTTGGAGCAAGAACAGGACGCCGAGGGCAGAGGGTCGCTGGTCACCCTGCGGCGCGGAGGTCTGCGCAACCTCTTCCTCGTGCACGATGGAGTTGGAGAGACGCTGCTTTACCTGAATTTGGCGCGCCGGATGCCGAGTGATCTCGCCGTATATCGGAATCAAGCCCAGCCGTCTCCCCAGAGTGCCGCTCGCGCACACGCGTATAGAGGACATGGCTTCGTTCTATATCGAGGAGATTCGAAAGAAGCAGCCTCATGGGCCCTATCTTTTAGCCGGAATGTGTGCCGGTGGCCTGATCGCGTACGAAATGGCTTCGCAGCTCGTGCAGGCCGGCGAGACCGTGGACCTCGTTGCCCTGCTCGACGCCGTTACCCCGCAAGCCCCAAAGAACGGCACCCGTGCCGAAAATCGCGCCGGCGGCATGAAGCAGTCGCTCATGGCTTTCGAGCAGGGAGACCTGACGCCTGCCGAACGCGCCCGGGCCGTTGTACAGACGATCTCTCAAAAGTTGGTGTATGCGTTCACTTGGCGGTATTGGCATTACAGGAACTTTGGCATTGGTCTGCGCGCGCCCGATTTGCTCTTTTGCGCGTTTTGCTTTCGCATGACGCTGCCGTGGCCCGGTTTTGTGCCGGAGCTCAAGGTCAAGGAAATCCTTTATTTTGCGCTTGGCACGCTACAGCCGCCAAAGGCACTTCCGGTCTCCCCCACTCGTGCTGGCGCGCGCCACATCGGGTGAAGCAGCCGATACGCCGTATGCAAGGATTTACGCGGACGAAACATTGGGTTGGGCCGCCGTCGCGAGCAACCTCATCATCGCCGATGTCGAGGGTGGACATGAAAGCATGCTGCAGGAGCCATTCGTCGGCTCCGCGGCGAGGGTTTTACTGCCGCATGTCCAAAAGAAGCCGGTACACGACCAAAGCGCCGGAAGCGAGCTCGCTAAAGCATGAACGAGGAAGAGCTTTGCTGGAAACTGCGGGAGATGCTGCCGCCCTGTGTTTGCGTCGCTGCCGGTCAGGCCCTTGCGATACCACTGACAGCACGGGAACGCGCGTCGCTTGGGGATGCCGATGCGGATCGGATCCGTGAATTTGAAAGCGGCCGGGCCTACGCGAAGCGCGCACTTGCGATGCTCGGGATCGATGACGTTGATCTTCCTATTGGACCTAGCCGTGCGCCGGTCTGGCCACCTGGTGTGGCCGGAAGCATTGCTCACGTCCGGTGCGGGGATGGCATTTACGCCGCAGCCGCTGTGGCTCGCGACGATGCCGGCCTGGCGGTTGGCATCGATCTCGAAACGGAAGAGGGCCTTCATCCCCATGTTTGGCCTTACGTCCTAACACAACGTGAGCTTGACCGCGTCCTTTCGTTCCCGGCCGGCACCCGCCGCAGAGAGGTGACTTATCTTTGGTGTGCAAAGGAGGCGGTGGCCAAAATCTCGGGTCGCGGATTCGATCCCTCCGAACTCGAAATAGAACGTGATCCAAGGAGCGGCGATTTTATCGTTGGACTAGCCGGTGGATGCTGCAAGCACGGCGGCATTTCCGGGCGCACAGCCTGTCTGGATCCCCTGGTCATCGCGACCATGGCCGTTCCAACAACGGACGACGGATGGGTTGTCGAATGCTAAGTCGTGCATTTTCCAGTTATCGGTTCCGTGTGGATGTTGAAGTAAAAACCTCTTAGGAATTGTGAAATGTTTCATCCCGGTACGACACTTCGTCATCAGATTCAGAGCAGTCAGAATATAAGCCCATTTATTGGGATATATGACGCGTTTTCTGCAACTATTGCCGCAAAATATTCTCCAAACCTTTTTTATTCAGGATTTGGGTTCGCGGCGAGTCATTATGGCCTCCCGGATATTGGATATATCGCTTGGTCTGACATCGTTCAGGCTGCGTGGCGTATCCGCCAGATTCTTCCGAACAGCCGGCTGCTGGTCGATATCGACGATGGATATGCCGACACTGCCACTGCTTGTCACGTAACGCAGCAACTTGAGGCAATGGGCGTCGCTATGATCATGCTTGAAGATCAGGCACGGCCTCGCCGCTGCGGCCACTTCGATGGAAAGGTGCTCCTTCCGCTTGAGCAGCACATGGAGAGACTCCGCCGCGTTCTCAGTTGCCGTGAGCACATCTGCGTCCTTGCCAGAACCGATGCCTCAGGCGATGAAATTTATCGCCGCGTTGAGGCCTTTTCGCAGACCGATGCCGATGTGCTGTTGATTGACGGCGTGCAGTCCATCGAAACCTTGCGCAAGGTCCGGAAAATTACGGACAAACCGATCTTATTCAATCAAATCGCCGGTGGAAAAAGTCCGCGGGTGAGTTTGGGGGAACTCCGCGAAGCAGGAGCCACCCTCGCCCTGTACTCAACGCCTTGCTTATTTGCGGCGCAGACGGCGATCGATGATGCTTTGACCGGGCTCTTTGAGAATGATGGCGTCCTCCCAGACGTTTCGCGGGATCGCGCCGTCGGCGTGAAGCAATGCACGGCTCTTCTTCAGGCCAATATCAAACATCCAATCAGTAATGGCGTACTTGGCGCTGAGCGGGGGAACGGCGCTGAGCAAATCGCCGGCTTCCCGGAGCAAACCGCGATGCCGTGCTGATTGAGGGCTAACTAAGCCCACGATCCGCTTTCCGCTCTTCGCCGTCAGGCGATACTTGCCGTGGCGGCCTGACCTTCCCGGCCCTGCCGGAGCATAGGCGATACCTCGGAGTGGCTTCGCCCTGCTTAGCGATCGCGCGGGATAGGTCATCAATTTGTTTCTATCGTCAGGCCTGGATTTCAAAGTAGATCGCGCTCATGAACATCTCCTTCTCGCATCTCACGGTGTCGCCGAACACCTCGTTGATGCGAACGCCGTTCTGATAGACGGCGAGCCCCTGGGGCGTGCCTTCGACCGGCGAGGCTGTGAAGCCGCGAAATTGAACGTCGGTCGAGAACGCATTGCCGTTGACGTCGCTGACGATCGCGCCCGGCACATATTGCTGGATCGCTTGTTCGATCGCAGGCGAGCCCGTGCGCTCGATGTCCACGCTTGAAACCTGCCCGACGGCGCTCGGCACCTTTTCGAGCGGAATTAAGCGGAGGCGTTGGAGCAAAGGGCTGTGGTGTGGGCGGCGCAAGCACTCACAATGGGTGGCTTCGGGCTGAAGGCTCCTGTTCATCCCGAACGCGGATGCTCGAATAATCTGCTCTGTACTCAACAGCCGGCTCTCCAACCGAGGCCGTTACGATGGTGACCTGCAAATCCAGGCGCTACCGCGGATGAAGCCAAACTGGAGTAATCCGTATCTTACAAGATCGGGGACTGAATTCCGGAGCTGGAGGGTAAGCGGCTGCTCCCAAAATATGAAGTCGGGTCGGTTATCGACCCCAGGCAGCACCTTCGCGGACGCTTGTACCGCGCCAGATCCGAGTTCTCCGCCATCGCCGAAAGGCCGGATGTACAATATTGCGTGCAGAACGGCGACGCTTGCTGGTATGCGCCCGACCAGCCTGAATATAGAGGCGGGGCTCAAAGAGTTGTCACCGTCGATGCGAACGGATGTGCGGTGGAGGATGGACTGCCCGCCTTCGCCCGCCACCACAAACGGCGCCCAGTCGGCCGGATGAGCGCCCTTGCCGATGAGCGCGAGCATCGCCTCCTGCAGCGCCTCCGCCCGACCGATATTTGGCTTTTCCTCCATGGCGGCCACGGCGCCGCTCACCAGCTTTACCGTGGCGTCGGAGTTTACTGCCCAGTGCGAGACGCAGCACCGAGCGGGCGCCTGCGTAAAAGAAGGAGCGCGCGAGCCCCGAGAGCGTCTCGCTGTTGTCCTTGCCGCCGGCCATCGAGAAGAAGATCGGACTCTGATTACGCGGATATTGCCGCAAAGCGCCCGATCTTCGGCGGTGATCTCAGCGCGAAGCACGAATTTGCATTCGGCCTTCGGCATCCCGCGCGTGGGCATAGCCCGGGGGCGATCGGTTCCGATAAGAAGTTGGGAAAAGCCAAAATGGCTTAACCCCTGATGGCGGCGGGCAAATGCAATGCGAGCACTGATTGGTCTGGCTGGCATAATCGGAGTGGCCCTAACGCCTTCCTTCGCCTTCGCCTGGGGCGACGTTGGCCACCGCGCCATCTGCCAGATCGCCTATGAGGAGTTGAGCTCAGGCGCGCGCATGACGGCCGGCCGCCTTGCAACTCAAGGCGCTGCGGACCAGATGATTTTGCGTAGAGAGACGCTCGAACATAAAAAGGCAGGTTATGGCCGACCCGGTCGTCATTTCCATTCCTCATCGGCTTGGCAGGGCAGAGGCGAGGCGTCGTTTGGAAGCGGGCATCGATCAGGTGGTCGCGCCGCTCGGACGGCTGGTGTCGATCGATCGCCGAGTGTGGACCGGAGACCAACTCGACTTTGGAATGAGCGTGGCAGGACAAACAGCGCGCGGCCTCGTGGATGTCGAAGACACTCAAGTCCGGATTGCGCTTGAACTCCCCTGGGTTTTGGCGGCCATCGCAAAGCGCGTCACGGGCGTCATTCAACAACGCGGGCGCGGTCTTCTTGAAAAGAAGTGAGAGTGCGATGCGTGCTGGTCGCTAAGGAAGACGAGAGGTACTCCCCAGCGCGATGATGGCGACCAGCCAGCGCGGATTTGTGTGCCCGGCGGCTGACCGCCTTGTCTCAGAAGGGTCGATAAGAGACATGCCGCCCAGAAATAGGCGAGGCCGCTTGCCCCTCAGCTGCGGAAATCCCTTGAACGTGGGGCGCTCACCACGGTTACAGCGTTCAGGCTCACAATTGACCCGCAAAAGCTTTCCGCAAAATCAACCAGCAGGATGGCCTTGGCGATGAGCCTTGCTTGACAAGCATTTCTTGATTTCGGCGACAAGAAGGGCGGGCTGAAGCGGCTTAGAAAGAGCGGGAACTTCATCAAATATCGCCGGGTGTTGCGTCCGCGCATAGCCAGAAAGTGTGACGAACCGTGTGCCGTTTGCCATCAGCTTGCGTGCGACAGGCTCAGAGGTTTCGTGGCTCAGATTGATATCGAGCACAGCGGCGTCGCATCCATTCTCTTCGATCAGGGAAAGGGCCTGAGCCACAGCTCGCGCCGGTCCGAGAACCTCGAAATGTGCATTCCTGAGCACCTGTGCGATCTCCATCGCAATGAGCGCTTCATCTTCGACAACGAGCACCCTCGGGCGGGAGCTCCTTGAAGCGCTGATGTCTGATCTCAACTCAGCCGTGGGGGCAGCGCGGGTTCCATCGACGACCCCTGCCGCGGGGCAGCGCAAGCGCCAGCTCAGTCCTGTCTTCAAGAAATCAAGATCGACCTCGGCGGTGAGGCTGCTCTCGGCCAGGGGACCAATGACGGCAGAACCAAAACCAACCCGGGATGGCAGAGAGACCGGGGGCCCGCCTTGTTCGCGCCAGCTCATCGTGAAGGTTTCGCCGCCCGCGCTGTCGCGTTCAAGACCCCAACTGATCGAGACGCGGCCTTCGGCAACGGACAGCGCCCCATATTTGCCCGCATTGGTCGACAGCTCATGGATCGCCATGCCAAGGATCTGAGCCGCGGAAGTTGAAACCAGGAGAGATGGCCCCCTAAGCTCAATCCTTGAGGCTATCAGGTCCTGAAAATGAGCAAGCTGTCCGCGAACGAGGTCTTTAAGCTCCACACCCTTCCACTCGGCTTTTACGAGCAGATCCTGGCTTGTCGCCATCGCCTGAACGCGTTCCGAAAAGCGTTCGAGGAAATCTTCCGGGCTCGCGGACGCGGTCTGCCGTGCGACGGACTGGACCACTGCAAGCATGTTTTTCGAGCGATGGTTGACCTCGTGCAGAAGCAGCCTGATCCGCTCCTCCTGATGTCTGCGCTCTGTAATGTCCATCAAAGCGCCGATTGCGCCGCTGACTTCGCCCGCGGCATCGAAAAGCGGCGAGGCATTTGCCAGGAGATGTTTGTGATCGCCGTCGGTGAAGCGAATCTCGTACTCAAAGCCTTCGATGTTTTCACCAGTCGCCGCCGCGCGCTTCATGGGCCGCTGGTCGGCTGCGAGAGGTTGGCCTGCAGCAGAATACATTTCAAAATTCTTGGGTTTTTCGTCTTCCGGGGCGTATTTGGAGACATCTCTGCCCTCAGGAAGCCGCAGGAGCTTATAGCCGGCTCGGTTGGCCGTGATCCGTGTGCAGGTCTTATCCTCGGCGATGAAGACGCCCGCCGGGATGACGGACAGCGTCGTCTGGAGCTCCTGGCGCTGCTGCCGCTCCCTCTCCTCGCTTTTGCGCAGCGCCTCTTCGGCCTGCTTGCGCTCTGAGATATCGCGTGCCGTGCTGATCAGGCCGATAACGTTGCCAGCCGCGTCGCGGCGGGGCACTTTCTTATTGACATAATAGCGGGTCCCGGACGGGGTCGAGACCGCCTCCTCGACGGTTTCGGGTTCGCCCGACAGCATGATGCGGCGGTCGTTGGCCATGATGGTGCGGGCGTCGGCTGGATTGTCCAGGAACTGCTCGTCCGTCTTGCCGAGACAGAACTCGGCTGGTTTGCCAATCGCTACCCATGTAGCCGGATTGGCCAACACCATCCGGCCCTCGCGGTCCTTCACGAAGATCGGGTCGAGGCTTCCATCGAGCACCGCCTGAAGCAGCGCTTTGCTCTCCCAAAGCGCTTGTTGGGTTTCCACAAGCTCGGTCACCTCACGGGAAATCGTCAACACTGTCTGCACGGAACCGTCGGCGGCGAACTCCGGCGACAGAAGCGTATGGAAGTGTCTCTTGCGCCCGTCAGCGTCGACGTATCCAAAAGTCGACGCCGATGCTTCCCCGGGGAAAGCCCTGTTCAGCTCGCTTTCAAATTGCTCGCAGAGGGCGGCGGGCATACCCAGTTCGCGGTGCGTCTTGCCCACGGTCGCCGAAGCCGGCATTCCAGCGATCCTTTCCCCAGAGGGGCTCATGTATAAGTGCCGCTTCTCCCGGTCGAAACGCGAAATGATGTCAGGCGAATTCTCGACGAGCGTCTTGAATTTATGCTCGCTCTCGCGCAGCTCCGCTTCAAGCTCCTTGCGCTCCGTGATGTCGATGCTCATCCCGAAGTATTCGACGATGTGTCCTTCGTCATCGCGGATCGGCGCTCCATGAACGCTTACCCAGCGCCATGCTCCGTCATGGCGGCAGAGGCGGTGCTCACTCACGAACGGCTTGCCTTGCGCAATGGCAGCGAACCACCGCTGCATGACAGAGGCCGCATCTTCGGGATGCAGGGCTTTGCTCCAGCCATCGCCCAGCATCTCTTCAGTCGTCTGCCCGGTAAAGCTCGTCCATCCCGGTTGGGGAGCCAACTGCAGTCCGGACGGAGCGCTCGACCATGTTACCGCGCCGGTTGCCTCGACTAGCTTCCGGTAACGCTCCTCACTGGCCCGCAGTGCCGCCTCGGCCTCTTTGCGCTTGGTGACGTCCCAGGTGAGGCCGGAGATGCGCACGGGGCGGTTGTCGCTATCGCAGATCACCCGGCCTTCGCTGTGAAGCCAGCGGACATGTCCGTCGCATAGAATTCGATACTCGATGCGCGGCGCGGCCACTCCGGCGAGCGCCTGGGACGTTACGTTATGCACGCGCTCCCGGTCGTCAGGATGGATGGCGGCGATCCAGTTCTCGTAAGACGGCTCAACGCTTTTCGGCAGGCCGAAGAGCTCGTAAAAGGGCTCGGACCAGGTGACGCGACTGTTGACGAAATCGACATCCCAAATGCCGGCGTTTGCGCAACGCTGGGCGTGAAGCAAGGTCGCCGCGCTTTCGCGAAGCTTCTCCTCAATCCGGTTGCCGGCCACCAAGCGGCTGTTCAGATGAGTGTCATCGGTCAGGTCGATATTGAGCCCTCGCACGACGCGCGCGATGCCATCATCGTCGCGTTCAATTGCCCCGCGATCCAGGATGAAGCGAACCGAGCCATCCGGCCGAACGATGCGGAAGGTGTGGCTGAAACTTTCGGCATCGGAACCCAGATAGGCTGACGTTTCCGCTTCGACGCAGACCCGGTCCTCCGGATGGATGAGCCGCGAGAAACCTTCTTCAGCCGTGGGCGTGCACCGGAGGCAATACAAGCGGATGAGCCCGGGAGACCAGACCAGCCGATCCTCCCCCGGCCACCATTGATAGCTGCCAGCCCCGCAGGCGATCTCCAGGGTCGGATCGAGCCAATTTGCCGTCCCGCCCACATGTGGCATATGAACCCCTCAACACCCGGCACCCAGCATCAGGCCGTTGCTATGACACTATCTTATGCAGAAGCATTTAGGCAGCAGCCTGATTTTGTCGGTGTCCTTTTTGCCCCAACGCACTTAAGCGGTGAATTCGCTGGACGCCGTTAGCGTAGACTAGGGCAATTAGGTTGGCGTCTGCAATACATCCAGGTGCGTACTATGGTTCATTCATTGCGAACGGCAGTTTTCGGCCTCACCCCGCCTTCCTCTTTTCCGGTTGCGGGTTCTGCGAGGCCTGTTCAAGAAGGCAAGGTTTAGGTCCGAAGTCGAGGGAGCAACTCTTAAGAAACTTAGCGGCTTACTCTATCATTCTCGGCTTGAAGCGGAGCGGCGATCATTTATCCTTAAGACAGGGCGGCGCTCCGAAGGCGGCGGCATTCTTTGCAAATCCGCGCGCCTTCCAAAGAAGGACAAGGCCATGGATGCAAGCGAGGCCTATCTCAGCCACAAAGTGCTTGACGCTGAGCATCAAGGCCAGATTGACCTTCTTCTTCAGGTTGAAAACGAATTCAGCGGCGCCGCGAACCCTGCCCGGCTCGCCTTTCTGCTGGATCGTCTCATCGAGTTCACCGACATTCATTTCATGAGCGAACAGGTTTTGATGCGCGAACGCGCCTATCCCGGCCTGCCCGCTCATGAGGAAGAACACAGCCAGCTCATCGAGCAGATGCGCAGCTTTCAAAGGCGCGTTGAGGCGGAGGGGCGGAGGCTCACCGCAGACCAAGTGTCAGGCTTGCGCGGCTGGGTGCTTCACCACATCCAAACCAAGGATGCCGCCTTCGCTCGCTATCTCTGCAGGGACGCTTGAGGCGATGTTTGTTCAGGCCAGCGCGGGGCGGCGATCGTAGCGCCCGGGTCCTGGGCGGGGCCACGCTTACGAAATTATCGGCAGCGACGACAGCGCGGTTCCGGCCGCGTGGGCGGCCGTGACCTGAAAGGAGGAGCTTGGGCCAAGGTGCCCCAAGGTTCCGCCGGAGGCCGCAGCCGCAGGAGATCAAGCTGCATCGGTGCTACATCGAGTAAAGTTCGCGCGAGAAACTTGATCATTGGGCGAGGAATTGCTGGCGAACAACGTGGATAGGCTGTAGCGGGTCGGAAGCGGTCCTGCCCAGTTTCTCGAACCCCATTTTTGTCAAGTCAGCTACAAGATCCTATTGCCGTCTTTTCTGAAAAATCCGAAGCAATCCCCCCGACCCAAACCAGGCCCAAGCTCATGGATTGGATTAGTGACATCCTCGGCAGCTCGGTCCATTGTTTACACGCGCGGCTCGCCACTTCCACCGCGCCTAAGCCGCTCGCCATCGAGCGTTGCCGCTGCTCGGGCGTCACCCTGGCGGTCAGGCGCTGCCTCGACCGCTCGCTGGCGCGAGAGCGACTGCGCGTTCCAGAACGTCAGTCATGGCAACACGCCCTTGTTGGCGAGCAGACAGGCCACGGCACGATCGAACAGCACGCGGCCCTCAGGGCAAACAAAGAACTGGCCCCAAGGACACGCGCCTCGGCCTTCGCCTATGATCACGTTTCTCGTATGCGGGGAAAATAACGGGCGAAGCCGGTAACAGACTACAGAAAATGTCCAATTGTTGTGGAAGAAGAACTAAATCGCTTGCCATCGCTGTTAGGTGTTTGCAGAAACCACCATCGAATCGCACACACCGCCTTGAGACGTAAGCTGGGCAACGTTGTTGCGGCAACGGCAGTGTGGGAAGGAGTATAAGGCATGGAGCATTCCATGGAGCTAAACGAAATGTCGGCAGCGCTGGAGCGGCTCTCTGAGTACGATCTCACAAAGACTGGCCCGGTGACGTCGGAATACGTAAACGCAGTGTCGAAGACGCTGGAGTTTCTCTCTAAGCAAGATCTCACGGCGATTGATGACGCGGCGTTGGGCAGAGTCAGTGACGCGGCGTTAGAGGCGGTTGAGAATGCCGACCGCGTGAGAGAACGCCGCAGGGGTCCAGTTGCTCCTGACACTCCACCGCCAGCAAATCGAAGAACACGTCCGCCTTGTTGGTACACGGTGAAGCCTAGGAACACATTGGAATGGATTTCCCGTCACTTTTACGGGCATGAACGCTATTGGGGGGAAATTTGGAGGGCAAACCCAGGGATTATTAATCCGAATTTGCTCGAACCTGGCTGGGAGCTTTGGATTCCGTCCCTAGGCGGCGTGCATGAACAAGTGAATTAAATATGCCCCATGTACACTGCAAACTAATGTGGCGGCATTACTTGTGGTCGGGATGGCGCGTAAAAGCGTTGCATGCAAACGGTTGGCGAACTGATTCGGCAACGCTTTGAAGCTCTCGCCCCTGTACTCGATGAGCAAGGCCGCCGCAGGTTCTCCGCAACGGAGGCTCGGGCGCAGCGATATTACACTGGTCTCGAACGTGACGCGCATCGCGCGCAGCACGATCAAGCGGGGGCTTGCCGAGATCGACGCGAACAGAATTGCTGGCCAGGGACGCGCGCACGTCGCATTTGCCACGGTGCTATTCCGGCATCCGTGGTAACGACTGGATCGGCTGTTTCTGGCCCTCCTTCACCTTCTGCACTTTAATCCATGGTAGACCGCAAGGAGATTCGAAAGCGGCCGCGCTGATCCAGCAAATTTATTTGGCCGTTTGGTCCGTTTTCGGCCTATTCTACCCGTCGCGCACTCCGGAATCGCTCCACGAGGCGAAAGGTGTGCGGCTTGACACGCTCAGAACAAAAGGCCGACATGGCCGCATGCCTTTCGAGAGCGAACGCGACGATATCCTCTTCACAATCCGCATGGGCCTGATGCATCGCAGGACAAGCCCGAAGCGCGAGCGCAATGAGCGCGTACAGAGAGTCCAGGCGGAGGCTGTTCTGACCCACCTTGAGCGCTGCGGCTACCGCATCGTGAAGACCGACGAGGACCGCGGGGTGAGGCCCTCAAATATCGGGGATGGCCAGAAGGGCGGACGCGGCCTTGCCTGATCTCATGGGCCTCGGCGTATCAATTCGATTGTGATAAGAATAATTATTATTGCCTTGCCAAGTCCGTGCATTCTCATAAGCGGGGCGGAAGGGCGAGGCTCGGTCGCTCGTAGTCATCTATCGTTCCCACTGATGAAGCGCACGCGTTCAATGGTAGAGACCTGGCGTCGATGCTTCGATCAAACGCTCCATAGCCAACATCTCCCGGACGAGGCGACCCTCAATTTCCTTGATCCGGTCGACCGTCGCGACATAACCCCTGTCGCTAAGGATCGCCTTGACGTCTGTAACGAGTATGGCAGCTTCACACAAGAATTCGCGCGCCTCCGTCAACTTCGATGCAGTGGCTATATTTAGCGGTTGAGCCTCGGTCATGGTCATGCGTCCTTCTTGCTTGGCCGCGGTCTTTCAAGCTTCTCCAAAATGAATAGACCATCGTGTCGTTGTGCGCTGTTCCTTAGGAAACAATGTCGAATGCGTTAACGAAGGGCGCTTATCCAAAGCCACTCTCGATTTTATCCCGCTGGAAATTGGCGGCTCAAACGACATGAAGAACTTGTGGCTGGAGCCGGCGACACCCACGCCGAGCTTCCATCAGAAGGATCAGTTTGAAAGCTTAGAACACGATTAGGTGTGCAAGGGCTCGATAAGCGCGGCTGAAGCGCAAAGCCGCATGGTTCCTGACTGGTACTTGTATTGGGAAGAGGAAGTCGAGGGTGTTACAGCGACCGGCGCTACATTGACCACTTCTGCGCCGGTACAGACCGTGTCAGTGTCAGGTCCCGCGCCGCAGGTCACCACGACGGCAGCGGCACCGTCGGGCGACTACTGCACTTCTTCGTATCACAGCGCGAAATATTGGTATCCTGCGTCGTGTTCGGGTTGCATGGCTTGAGCAAGGCCTATCTGGAGGCCTTTCCGACGCTCGATGCCCTGTTAGGGAAGTATCTGGGTCGCAGTAAAAGTCCGGGGTGCTAATGCAATAACTGTCGGCATCAGAAAACGCCGAAGAGATAGCTCGCATCCATGGCGTCGAGCTCGTCGACGGCAAGCTTTTACGTTTGCGGCTGCAAGAGGTGCCTGGTGGGAGGTGGGGGTAATCGTCTCAACGCTCGCGCTGATGATCGCTTTCACTTTCGCAGTGGCCTCGTCGCGCTTTGAGGCGCGCCGCTGCCAGAGTACTATCCGGCGAATCCGCACTGATTTTCGCGAACGGGAAAACGCCGATGGCCACATTGAAGTCAAAGTTCGAGCAAGCGGTCGCCGATAGCAAGAAGCTGCCCGAGCGACCCGACAATCAGACGCTGCTGCAGATCTACGCGCTGTACAAGCAGGCGACCGTCGGCGATGCGACTGGCAAGCGTCCGGGCTTCATGGATCTGATCGGCCGCGCGAAGTGGGACGCCTGGAAGGCGGTCGGGGGCAAGTCTGCCAACGAGGCGATGCAGGCCTATGTTGACCTGATCGAGTTCGCTGAAGTAGGCGCTGCGGAAGCTGATTAACTTAAAAGCGGGTATTGCTCTTGCAGCGCCGCTTGCTCTCCGGCGAGTTGCGCGATGCGATCGAAGCCGTGGGCGACCACCAGCATCTGCTGCTTCTCCTCCTGATCGGAAATCACTTCGCTTAGGGCGCGGACTTCCTTGGCGTGTGCAAGCCAGAGAGTTACGTCACATAAAACAGAGGCCATTTGCTTACCACTCCGAACATACCTTGGGATCGTATGTTTCCGTTATCGCTGCCGCGGACAAATCGCTCAAGCGCTGGAACTGATCATAGTTATTGTGCGCGCCAACACCGGCTCAATAGCGTCGGTGGGAACGTTCAATTGCGGCTGCGGACAAGAAGCTTCTGCGACATGTTCATCACCTCACGATAACGAACGAAGGTACGTAGAAAGTGCTGATTTGGAAGGAGAGATACTTCTATGACATCGGACCCTCCTTGCGCTTGAGCGGAGTTGATCCCGATTTAAGCTTCAGCCACATCGTATGAGGGCAAGTTTGTGTCTTGGAATCACACCTAATCACGTCTTCTTGAAATGTGGATCTGGGGGCGAACTCTCATGCCGCCCCAAAAGCGCCATGGTCGACGCGTCCTCGCGTCGGCCCGAAAACTTAAGTTCACAAAGCCGAGCTGCTCATGTGCGGGGCCGTAGGATTGCGCGGGCGGCTGGGGGGGCCGAGGCGCTTCACGCTCGCGCTGCCGTTACGGCGCAACCCTTGACTGCGCTCATGCCCGCGCCGGGTAACGGCCATACACATCAGGCGCACAGTCACGCCGTGTTCAATGGCGAAACACCGGCTTGGCGACCAACCGCTCAAGGGCGCGGATCTCATCGGCAAGGCGTCCCTGAATATCTTTGAGGCGGGCGGCTGTCGCGAAATTATCGCTGTTGAGGAAAAGCGACCTCACATCCGTCACGAGCATATCGGCTTCACGGAGGAAGTCGTGGGCCTTCGTGAGCTCCGAAGCGGTCGGTGTATTCAGAGGTTGAACCTGAGCGAGCGTCATGCGTCCTCCGTACTTGCGTCCTCGGATTGTGCGCCGCATGATAGATTTTGTGCGCCGCACAATATTTGATATATATCAAAGGTAATTTCCCACCTTCGGTCGGACTTTGGACGACATTGCGGCAGCAGGAACTTGTCTGTACGCAATCAGGCGTGCGCATGCGCACATCAGAAGCCTGCCCATTACAAGGACTTCGTGGACGTAGGTGGTGAGGGAGGAAGGCGATGCAGGCAAAGTCACCGACCGGCCGCCTGGACGCGCACATTGCTGCCCTGGAGGCAATGGCTGCGACGCTCAAAGAGCTACGACCTGCGCTTACTGCTCTCCACACTGCCCTAAGCGATGAGCAGAAGAAAAAGGCGGACGAACTTTTATCCGACGTGGGCTGTATGATGTGAGGGAAGCTGCACCTCGCGGGGACAATTCGAAGTCACGGTTGGAGCGGTTGGTGGTGGCGGGGAGTGAGGCTTAGGCTGGGTTGGGTCGAGAGGGGTAGAAAAGTCTCAAGTTGAGCTGGAGGGAATTGCCCGTGTCTTATCGCCTAAGCAACGGCTGACAGACTTGCACCGCGGAGGCTGAACCTTTAACAGGGACCCCGACCTAGCTGCGCGGCAGGCCCTAGCACTCGAAAGCTCACTATTCCTTTGCCATATCCTGATTGGTGCTAGCATCTGCTAGCCATAAGCAAGCAAAGGAAAACTTAGCGATGACAACGCTTTATGCCTTTGTTGGCAGTGAAATGCGCATTGTGGACAACGCGACCTTCGATACGAAGAACGTCGAAGTGGTGGCTAAATGGGTGCAACATGCATATGGCGAGGACGATGAAACGAACGAGGACGGTTACATCGTCCGCAACGCCAACGGTGTGCTGTACGCGTACGTGAAGTACCAATGCAAGGGCGACGACGATGTCGTAACGATCCACCACCTGACCGAGGAGGAGGCAATCAGACTTTGCTCCCAGACTTGCGCGGAGATCCTTGTCCCGAGAAAACTTGAACTTGGCAGCAGTGATCGCTGGCTTGAGCCTGGCAGCTAAGCAGCTGGAGGTAGTGGGTACGCGTGCCCTGGAGGGCTATCAGCTAGCGTCACTAAACCCTAGCTCTCGACATCTTCCATGGCGAGAAAGGACTTGGTTTCCCATCGGGTTGCGAATAGCGCAATTGTTCCATCAAGGTGGACTTGCCGGTTGCCATGGGATAACGCTCGTGTTCGATTTGCAGTTTCGGTTGCGGTGTTAGGGATGCAATCGTCGGAGCGATTTTCGCATCACGATCTTCGACAATCGCACGCGCGGGGATGATTGAAAGTCGCGGTTGGAGCGGGTGGTGGCGCTGATTTAGACGGTGTCCCTTGCATGCGGCCAACAGCTTGGGCGCCGAGGTCGTGCAGCCACGCCGCCGCGGTAAGGACCTCGGCATCCGCGCCCGCGAACAATGCATTCGCCAGCGATGCCGCTGTGCGCGCAACACCTTGCACATGCATCCAGCGCTGGCGCAAGGCCGCTTGCAGATAAGGGCGTGCTATCTGTTCGGCGGCTTCGGATAAGGGAAACTTACTCATCTTGCATTATCTCTTGGTGCTGTCGTTTGTACTCGACACCTTCGCCTTCGATTTGCGATTTCGATTGCAAGGGGACAATCGCTGGAGCGGTTTCCGCACCACGATTTTCAACGGGCGCACGCGTGGGGAACGCGCCGCTCTAATTAAAGAGATTTTTTTTACTGCGAGGCGGCCTCGTAGTGGGAATGTCCATCCATGCGCCGCCGCGTTCCGATGTCTGGAAAGTTTCTGCGAACACACTGAAAAGTTGTTGCGTCTGCGTGACAAAAGTCTGCATTCGGTCTTGCGCGAACTGCGTCTGAAGCGTCAAAACGTCTTGGAGCGACGGTGCGTTGCTGATCTTGCCGGCCAACGAGAAGGCTGCCTCGGCATTTTCCTTCGTGAATTCCATGATTTGCCCTTGAACATCCTGGAAGCCGGCGGTCATGGGATTTGCGGGCAGCGCGCCCATCCAGGTATTCATGGCTTTGGTCATGAAATCCAAGATCTGCTCATACACAGCATGCGCCTGCTTTAGGTTCTCTTCGGACGCGTCGCGCATGCTCTGCGGTATCTCGAATGGGTTGTCGGTCACTGGTTTCCTCCTCCGGGTTTGTTGAGGAAAAGTGTAACCGTGTGCTGAGATTGAGCATAGGCCGCCCAGCGCGGTTGCCTTCGGCACGGCTTCTTTTTTGCCGCTGAGTGACAATAGGGGCTCAAGGATAGGCACCCACGATGAGAACTCCAAGCCGCGGTCGGAGCGAGTGGGTGTCACGAAGCCTGGGAGGCGCAGTTAATCAAGCTTGCATCAGCACTGGGAAATGCGAATCGACGACGAATTGAATCAGGTTGGTTTCGTCTGCGCCGGTGACCAAATATTCGGTGGTTCCATTGTGGCCCGGCGCGTTCTCGATTGTAACGCTTACCGTGGCTTTGTCTGGTGCGTGAGAGACGAGAACGGTCACGGTTATCGTCACCAGCCAAAAGAAGACCTGTGTATTGCAAACGAGCTTTGTCCCGTCAGGGCTCGCCTTAACGTTGAAGACGTCGAAGCTCCGCCCATCGGTAGTTAACGTGCCCGTGCCAGGCCCGGTCTTGTCGATTGTGATAGTCGTTTGCTCTCCGCCATTTACTGGAACAGCATGGATTGTCACGGACATTGGCTCCCATGGGTTATTGGTTAGATTGTTCCCGACGAGGGCAGCTTCAAAGGTGGCGTTTTCCAACAGTTCAAAAACCCGGAGTGAGAGCGATATTCAGGATCGCACCGAGCCTGACGCCGGCCTTTTTGAGAACTTCGCGCACAGCATCGTTTGTGCGGTGAGATACGCATCAGTGCCTGCGGGCCATAGACTCCAGCCTTTCATTTCGTTCCTTCAGCATCTGCATCTCCTTACGTAACTGATCGATCTGTTTCCGAAGGTCTTCCATCTGAGCCATGATCATGGCCCATAATTCCTCGCGCAAGCGGCCGATGCTGGCTTGATGTTCTGTGTTGATTGTGGCCTCCAATGGGATGATCAGGCAGCGGCGGCGAACTGCGGCACATTTTCGGTTCGCACGACGAACGGCTTGAACTTCACGAAGCGTGGTCCGCTTTGCTCGTTTTCCCGCACGGTGAACTTTGCGGCACGCTCAATATCAAACTCGATATCGTGCTCCGGTCTGCCTTCGCGCCAGAAGCGGGCTTTGCCAATAACGCCCTCGCTGGCCAGAAGACGGCAGGTCGCGAACTGGGGGTTGAGCGAGGCAAGCAAGACCTTTCCGTCTCGGAGAATTCGTAAACATAGCCGGCGCGGGTGGGGTTTTTCCTGCGACGCAGCACCAAGTCGGTAATAGGCGTCGTCGGCGTTAGAACCTCTCTAGGATTTGTAGGGGGTTGGCAGATTTTGCCCGGTTGGGCATCGCCCTACGTTGACAGCGGGCGAGGCTTTCGCCTGTATACGGGTGCGGATCTACACTCTCAGTGCTAGCTTCTTATTTTTGGCGATGTCGAACATCAGGATGCCGCTGCCCTCTGGCCAATGGAAATGCGCCCTGTCTCGGCAAACGACGTCGAGGCCTTCCTGCTTGGCGCTCTTCTTTTGCGTCACCACGTGGGCCTTGTCGAAGCCGCACACGCCGAAAGTCAAGGCTTCCTCGCTCGTAAGGCCATCGATGATAGCGGCCAAGCCGTGCAGATTGTCGACCGTACGCGTCTCGGCAGGCAGCCCAGACGGCTTCTTTTTCTTCTTTCCTTTCGTTCCCTCTTTCCTTTAGTTGCCGCCTTCCTTTCTACTGTATCCAGCGGTCGCGTTTTCGCCAAAAACTTGCGCAAGTTTAGATATGCACTTTTTTAGTGCCACGTCAGGCGATGGCTCTCGTGTTCCTGCGGGAAGGACCGCTGAACCGTTGATAGCCGCTACGCTTTGTATTTGCGTCCGGGGCCTTTCTCGTTCAAGCGCCTATGCACGCGCTAAACTTCGCGCCGGCCATAACGTTCGGCGCGACACCGTCGCCACGGAGTGTACGCGGCACCCGAAGGAGTGTCATTGGCCTTTCAGATTATCTCCTTAATCGCGGCGATGACCTGCCCGGCGTCTGGAATGTAGAACTTCTCCAGCGGCGGGCTGGCCGGGACGGGAATATCCGGACCTGTGACGCGGCGCAGGGGCGCTTTCAGCTCAGCAAAGGCCTGCTCCATGACGATGGCGGCGACTTCTCCGGCGAAGCCCCCGGTGCGGATCGCCTCATGTAGCACGACGAGTTCGGCCGGTTTTGCGAACCGACGCCAGAATCGTGCCGGTATCCAGCGGAGTGAGCGTCCGCAGATCGACGACCTCGACATCGATTCCTTCTGCGGCCAGTTGCTCTGCCGCTTGCAGCGCCACGCCAACCATCTTCGACCAGGTGACCACGGTGACGTCCCGGCCGGCCCGTTTTACGTCGGCTTTGCCGATCGGCACCGTATAGTCCTCATCCGGGACAGGGGCCGGGGCAAAATAGAGGCCCATGTCCTCGATGAAAATGACCGGATTGTTATCGCGGATGGCGGACTTCAGCAGTCCCTTTGCGTCGCTCGGGGTCGCCGGCATGAGGACTTTCAGGCCGGGACAGTGGGCAACCCATGCCTCAAGATTGTGGGAATGCTGGCAGCCCGCACCGAAACCGGCGCCGGTCTTGATGCGCACCACGAGCGGGAACGATGTCTTGCCCCCTGAAAGATAGCGCAGCTTGGCGGCGTGATTGACGATCATGTCCGAGGCAAGCGTGAAGAAGGGATTGAACATCACCTCCACCACCGGGCGCAGTCCCGCCGCAGCGGCGCCGACTGCGAGCCCTGCGATCACCGCTTCGGAAACCGGGGTGTCCTTGACCCGCTCCGCTCCGAACTCCTTGAGCAGACCGAAGGTCGGCATCATCGGGTTGTCATAGATTCCCACCCCGACGCCTTCTCCTGCGAGAAAGATTTTGGGGTCGCGTTGCATCTCCTCGCGCAACGCCTGATTGATGGCCTGGCCCATTCCAAGTGTCTGCATCGCCTTCGTCCCCTTATGCAGCCCAGACATCGTCAAGCGCCTCTTCCGGCGCAGGCCAGGGGCTTTCCTCCGCAAAGCGCACCGCTTCGGCCACGATGGTCGCGGCATGCGCCGTTATGGCCTCCAACTCACCGCGAGACAGGTCTCCGGCCTCGGACAGCGAGCGGCTGAGCCGGTCGATCGGGCGCCTTGCCTTCCAGGCGGCGATCTCTTCAGCGGGCTGGTAGAGTTGTTGGTCGGCCTCGCCATGGCCGCGCAAGCGATAGGTAATACACTCGATCAATGTCGGCCCCTCGCCTGAAAGGGCGCGCTCACGGGCGCGGCGGGCCGCTTCGAACACAGCCAGAGCGTCATTGCCGTCGACGCGGTCGCCCGGCATACCGTAGGCGCTTCCCCGGCTTGCCAGCGACGCGATGGGTGTGTGCTCGCTATAGCTCTGCGCGGCCGCGTATCCATTGTTTTCGCATACGAAAATCACCGGAAGACGCCACAGACCGGCCAGATTGAGCGACTCATGAAACGACCCCTCGCTGGTCGCCCCGTCGCCAAAGAAGCAGGCGGTCACGGCGTTCCGCTTCTCATAAGCTTGCGCAAATGACAGACCCGCCGCGATGGGAAAACCGCCGCCGACGACCGTGGTGGTGCAGAGCGCGTTCACCTCCGGGACCGCCAGATGCAGCGTGCCGCTCTTGCCCTTGTTGCAACCGGTCCGCTTGCCGAAGATCTCCGCCATCAGCGCTCTCGGGTCGGCTCCGCGCGCGAGCAGGTGATGGTGGCTGCGATGATTGGTGATGATGATGTCGTCGGCCGTTAGAGCGGCGCAGACGCCTGCGCCGACCGCCTCCTGGCCGGTCGCCAGGATCAGCATGCCGTGGAGTTTGCCCCCCTCGCGGAACAAGTCCGTGAGGCGCTCTTCGAAATGGCGCGCCAACAGCATCGTGCGCAACATTTCGATTTTGGTCCGTGTAGAGATTGACAATTGTATACCTCCCTTTTTCTTGGGGTGGCCGTTGCCGAACCCTTTGGATGCTGAAGCATTAGGCTCTGTGCTCGGATTTTGGGCAACCGGAAGGTGGCTCTTGCGACTTCAATGCTGTGTACGATCAGCCGGTTGTTGATAAGGATGAGGACTGTTATTTCGGGGTAAGCTTTCCCGGTTTTCCTGGGTTCATCGCCGCTGGCGAAAGTTCGAGCTAAAGCGTGCTTTCCCAACGCGTGTCGCTTCTTCTCGCAGCGAGGAAATGCAGGTTTGTCCTGATGGGGCTCGGTGAATGAGCGCCTCTTACTGCACGATCGGCATGGCGATGGTCCTGGGCGTCCCTTCGCGATCGAAGATGATCTCCGGCTGGCGGGTAAGCTGCAATGCCCCCGACGGTCGCTGGGACCCGAATGGTGGGCTTGGCCTAGGTCTCGGGTCGAGCAACGCAATTAAGGCCGATGGCCGCGCAAAGCCGCGGCCATCGGCCTTACGCGCTGCACTGCATCTTGCCGCCAAGAGAAGCACGTCTTCAATGAGGTGATGAAGACTTCGAGGTTGCGCCTCTCTGCGAGATCAAACACTCGAACTGCAGAAAGAAGCGCCGCCGGCAGGGAACGAAGCCCTTGCCGTCACCCCGAGGGGGCGCTCGGAACGACCTGAAATACAGAGGGCGGATGAGTTACATCCTGGTGGTCCGGTTCTCATTATTCTAGCCGCGCAAATATTTTCTATTAATATGCGCCTTGCCAGGCGCTAGGTGCTTCAAATATTGTTCGACGCCGAACAAAGGCAAATACGCTCTCAAAGCGATGCTGCATCTCGGCTAGTCTCCGCGAAGATGAGATGGCAAAGGTTGCGCAGATCGCCAAGGCCAACAACATCCCGAAGAAGTTTCTGGATCAGATCTTTACAGACCTCCGTAACATTGGGCTCGTGCATTCCGCCAGGGGCCGCTGTAGTGGTTACGCGCTAGCAAAACCGGCAAATAAGATCCGAGTTGGGCAAATCATCCGCGCGATCAACGGTCCCATAGCCCGCATTTCTCACGAGCATGGCGATCCCGGAGTGGTGTTCGCTTCGGGGCTGTAGAGAGTTGCATCTATGCTTTGACAGGCACGGCTTTTCGCCGGTGCTGAGAACCGGGTACGTAAACCATGCAATGTCTCTTTGATCAGGGGCTGAGCCTCCAGTTCAGGCGACGGAGCAGAGTCGCCGGTGAGCGTTGACGAACACGCCCTTCAGGGGGCAGGCGGATGCGATGGCGATCTTGACGCGCCCCGCAGCAGAAGCGGGCAGCTTGAGGTATGCCGCAGTTGGGTTTTGCGCACCTTGAGTTGATGCCTAAAATTGTGCGAACCGCGTATTTTATGAGTTAGATGTCTGTATATATTCCTCTGTATTACGAGATCCTCGTATCGTAATAGCTTAAGAGAAAGCCCAATTACTGGTGTTCTGGGCCTGATGGCAACATGAATGTTACTTTCTTCGGATATGGCAAGCACTCGCTAGTGCAGCTGTCACTGGCCCTTGCGAAGCCACGTTGGCTGAGGTCAACGGCGGGGTTGTGTTGGGCCTCTTAAAAGGCCCGCATTGGGATCCCAAAGCCGGCCCGGGGGATCGGACAAAACTCTCACGGCGGCTCTCAAGCAGCTGTTTCTCACTCGGATGTGACCGATTTCAGGGCGGACCTTAGGGATGCTAGACGCATCCAATTCACGTCCGCGATCCTGCACCCCTGTGGGCGCTCCCAAAGCGTCGACTTCGATCCCCATCCTCACCTGAAGGGAGCGTCTCGACGGTTGGCAGAACATCGCGGGAACGCGGTGTGCGGCTCAGCCGATCTTGATTTTGACCCACTCTTCGATTGCCTTTGCCGGCAATGCGCCGCTCTGGCGAGCGATCTCTCGCCCTTTCGCGAACAGGATCATCGTCGGAATGCTTCTGATGCCATAGCGGCCCGCTGCGCCGGGAAGCTTCTCCGTATCAACCTTCAGTAGCTTGAGCCGAGGTTCAAGGGCCTGCGCCGCCGCCTTGAAATGTGGCGCCATTTCAGTACACGGTCCGCACCAGGGTGCCCAGAAATCGACGAGGACGGGGATCGAGGTCTGCGCAAGAAATCTTTCGAAGTCGTCTTCGGCCGTTACCTCGAATGGCTCTCCGGTGAAAAGAGGCCGGTGGCAATGGCCGCAGGTGGGCCGCGCTCCCGCAGCAAGTTTCGAGGCAGGGGCCCTGTTGACCGTTCCGCAGGCCGTACAAGCAATCGTTTCGGTGGCGGCCATTTCGCTGCTTCTGCCTCCTATTGTTTTGAAAGCGCTTTCTCGTTCATCAAACAGTGGCCGGACTCAAATGGAGATCGTTTAACACCTCCGTCAACTTGCCTTTCTCCATTCGCCGGACTGCTATGCCGGCGTCGCGGAAAACATAATCAGCACCGCGGCCGCTCAGATCGACCTTCACGAGCACGATGTCGGGCTTCTGGGCTACTAGCCATTGAGCGACCTTGATACCCTTTCCTTTACCCTCGGACAGATGCGGGTTCGGCTTTATTAGTTCCTGCAGCACGGCTCCACTCGCCCGGTCGATTGTAACAATGGCAAAGAACGCGGCCTCGCCGAAATGCTCGCTGATTGTACCGCAAAGGCTGTCGAGAGGAATGGCGTAAGCCTCGTGCGCAGACGCCCGTGCTTCCAGGTGCAGGAGGACCCGTTCAACTTGCGGGATCGCCGATCGCACAGTTTTCTCAATACGCGCCAGCACAGTTTCGGCTTTCTCGAGCCCCCCGATCTTCAACGCAACGCCCGCCTCTACGAACCTGAAGCGGCCTGCATTGCGACCGGTGACCCATTTCACCTCTGCAACAACTGGATCGGCGAGAATAATTTGTTGTATCTCATTCAATCTTTCCGCATCGAGGGAGGCGTCGAGCAGAACCCTCAAAGCGCTGGCGGAGAGGTCCCATCCGGTTTTTATGACGCTGGAAACCATCGCGCCTTTGAGCGATGATCCACTCGCTTGCGCTGGCGCCGTCCAGGCAGCTGCGGTACCTGAGATCAAGAAGATGGGCTACACGTCGATCATCAATTTTTGCGGCGCTGGCGCGAGGAAGGGTTTCAGCCATGGCATTTCAATGCTTGGCTCGTGTCAATTCAGGATGCCCGTGATCGCCAACCGCCTCGCCTGTGCCGACGAGCCGGGTAGGAGAAAGAATGCAATCAGAGTTCCGCCCCGGCCATATGGCCAGGAGTAACAAGCCAGCGATGGTCTTGGCGGGATTGCACGGGGGCGTCATAACACGGCAAGGCTGACGTTGCGAGGCCGAACAGAGCCCAGGCGTCCGAGGGAAGGGAAAAGAGTGTGCAGGCATCGTTTTGGATTGAGCTTTGGAAGAAGTCAAGATCGGCTTTCACAAATCGAAGATCGACTCCAACCTGAAGCAATCTGGAGTGGCTTGGCCTTGCAGCCCGACCAGTGCGTTTTTCGTTCCTCTATGCGGCAAGAGCTTGGACATGCTCTGGCTGGCAGGCCGGGGCTATAAGGTGGTCGGGGTCGAGCTAGAGTCCGTTGGCTTGCGAGGCGTTCTTCGCCAAAACAAGCTGACGCCGAGGCGTTTCCGGGAAGGAACCTTCAGGTCTGGTCCGCCGACGAAATCCGCATCCTTCAGGGCGACTTCTTCGACCTCGGGAAGGGAACATCTCGCCCATCGCGCGGCGTTTATGACCGCGCTTCGCTTGTCGCGCTCCCCCCAGAGATGCGCGCACGTTACGTGCGCCACTTAACCGCCATCTTGCCGGCCGCCGCCGAGATCTGCTGTTGACCATGGAGTTCGATCAGGCCCGAGCGCCCAGGGCCGCCGTTCGCCGTCAGCGAGGTCGAGGTAAGAAAGCTCTATGAGCCGGCCTACGAGGCGCAGCTTCTGCATACCCAGGATAGTTTCTCGCCTCAGTCACTTTTAGCTCGTCAGGGGCTAACTACGCTGAGGAGAAAGTTTACCGGATTGTGCGTCGATAGAGCACTCAACCACAGCCGGAAGGGTGGTGCAGCAAGTCGTTTTGAAGCCGGAGGTGACTGCCCTTGGCCCAAAAAGGGTAGGTCTTGAAAAGATTGAAAGCCCGGCTAGCGAAGGATGAATTACCGCCCAAAATTTTTCCAATCATCCGGGGCCAGATCACAGTGCTATTCTGCAACCGGGGGAACGCGTCAGATGGCAAAGGCTGCGGCAACGGCAGCTGCAACCGAGGCCGGCGTTGATGTGCGTCTGATTGAGGCGGTTAACGCGGGGCCTGACGACGTGCTTGCAGCCGACGGTTATCTCTTCGCTGCGCCGGAGAACCTCGCCGCTCTTTCCGGCCTCATGAAGGATTTCTTCGACCGCTGCTATTATCCGGTTCTTGGGCGGATCAACGGACGGCCCTACGGTCTCATGATTTGCGCTGGCGGCGATGGCACGAATGCGGCCCGGCAGGCGATGCGCATCGCGACTGGGTGGCGTTTGCGAGCTGTGGCAGAGCCTCTCATCAGAGGCTATTCTCGCGCCAAAGGTCATCGCCGAAGCCGAGCTCGAAAAGTGTCGTATGCTGGGCGCCACATTGGCCGCGGGGCTCGCCATGGGCGCATTTTGAGGCTGCCCGATAGAACCAATCGGGCAGCCCCCCAGGACACTGCCACCGCCGGCGCTCAAGTCATTGTTTGAGAACCTGCGCGAGGAAATGCCGAAGGGTCCGGGTGAAGAGCTGGCCGCCTGGCCCCGCAAGGTTGTAGTCAAAGCCGTGCGTGGCCCTGGGAAGGCTTAAGAAGGTGGCAGGGACCTTCAGGTCCCGCAATCTGGCTTCAAGGCGTTCGCTCTGACGGCGCCACACCAGCTTGTCTTTTTGTCCGTGGACGAGGAGTGTCGGGCAAGATGCTGCCTTGGCGAGAAGGAGCGGCGAGCCGGTCTGATATTGCTCGGGAACCTCCTGCGGGCCCCTCCGAGATAGTTTTTGAGAAGTGTCAGGGGCTCGAGGATCTTGTCAGGCTTTGAAGACTTCCAGGCCAGAAAAAGGTCGCTCGGCGCATAAAGCGAGACCAATCCACGCGGCGGGTTTCCGTCATGGCGTAAGCCAAAACGCCCGCGATTTGGCCGCCGGCCGACCGGCCAAGGATGGCCCAGGAGGCAGGCGAAATTCCGAACTGGGCGGCGCGGGTTCGTACGAATTCGACGGCGGCTCGTGCATCGTGCAGAGGGGCAGGCCATTTGTACTCTGGGGCCAAGCGATAGTTGATGGCAAACACGGCGAACCCCCAACGGGCGAACACCGAATTCAGGTCGGCAAGCTGGCTGGAATCGCCTCTTTCCCAGCCACCGCCGTGAATAGCGAGAACCCAGGGGGCATCCCGCAAACCTTGGGCCGGGTAATGATCAAGCATCAGCACCTGATCGCCGACACGGCGATATTCGAGGCGCTGATACGGGACAGGCTTGAGGCCGTTTCCGGCGAAAAGCGTCCGGAAGCTTATCGCGAGATCAGCCGGGAATTCATCGGTTGCGCGAGTGCGAAGCCGATGTTGCAGCCGAAGGGCCGACGCGAGCGGCCAGGCGAACGCGCCGGTCAGCAGGACGCTTAAGATAAGAACGAGAGCGCGTACCAACCAAAAGGGGGACGTCGCGAAAAGAAGCGCGGCGGCCACCATCGTGAGGATGGCTGCGTAATGGCCGTATTCCTTGCCAACCACCGACAGCTGCCAGAGGAGCGTCAACTCCGACCGGTTCAACATCGAGAAGGCCATGAGCGCGAGCAGCGCCAAAACTGTGCTGAGAGCGACTGTCAGGATCATCATGCCGTAACCTCAACAGAAGAGCGAGCGCGCGCAAGCCGAGGTGAGAGATCACTCGGCGGCTCTGGACGACACGAAACAACCCGGATACGGTCCCCTCTCTATGATGGATTTCACTGGAACTCCTGCGTCGCCGCCTCCAGCCGGAACCGTCTTGCGTCCCACGCCGCAGGATGGCCGTTCGGTTTTCCCGAAC
>CAVYVV010000020.1:0-378572 GCA_963772105.1 uncultured Alphaproteobacteria bacterium | reverse complement strand
CCTTGCCGACGCGGATGCAGCGGCCGACACAAAGTCGCGTGCCGGCGCGGCGGGCAAGCCAGGCGGGCGCGGCCGACGCCCACATCATGTGGCCGAAAAACGGAACGTGGATGCCCTTCCAGTCCACGAGATCGGCCAGCATGCCGAGCGCTCCGCCTGAGCGCAGATGCGCGCTGATGCGCATGACAGTCGCCAGCCCTTCATCGCTTTTGGTGGCAAAGAGCCCCGCCGGGTAAAGGGAGGAGCGCTTGTCGCGAAGCCAGCGATCCACGTAAGGGTTCTCCACGATCCGGTAGATGCCAGCGGGGCGCGCGTTGAGCGCATGCAAGGGAAGGATGGCGACCTCCCAATTTCCCATGTGCGGCGCCGCCACCACGAGAGGGCCGGTCTTGTCCCGGTAGCGCGAGATCAAGGCCGGATTTTCGAACTCGAAACGCGAAGGGTCCTTGAGGAGGCGATCAAGCTGGAAATCTCGGCCATGACGCGCCCGAGATTGTCCCACATGCCGAGCGCAATGGCTTCGCGTTCCGCGGGCGATTTCTCAGGCATCGCTTTTTGGAGGTTCTTGAGCGCGCGCCGGTGACGGCGGGTTTTCGGCGCAATGAAACGCCATGCGCTGGCCGAAAAAGCTGTCGCCATCTTGAGCGGCATGGCCCGGATGAGCAGGCTAATGGCCAGCACAAGGCCGTATTCGAGCCGTTGGCGGATATCGAGAAGCATAAATCCAGGCTGGGGTTAGCGTGCGAGCATGCTTCTCTTGCGAGGCTCCGGCCGGAACGTCAAGACATTAAACAGTCGTCCCACGATCCGTTAGTCAGATTAAGCGAAGGCTGCTTAAACAAAGCCCGCCGGCGCCATCCCCCGCCGCATGAAGGCCCGGCGCAGCGGTCCGATCGACGCCAAGCGCGTAAAGGCCCAGGCCCCGGGCCGCCTGCAGCGGGAGAAAATCCGACAGCAGGCTCCGATTGAGGATGTCCGCCCCGACCGTGCGGCTCATGATGTCGCCCCGGCGAGCGGCGGAATAGGTGCGAAGCAAAGCGTCCGAGCCGAGGTCCTCCTTCTTCTCCTTCGCCGACGCGAGGAGTCCGATGAGGGTTTCAACGTCCCGGAAGCCGAGATTTAGCCCCTGGGCCCCGATCGGCGGCGTGACATGGGCTGCTTCTCCGACAAGGGCAACGCGCGCCCGCCCATACTCGCGAACCGCAAGCGAGGACAGCGGAAACTGCGCCCGCTCGGTGACGCTGGATACGCGGCCCAAAGCCAGATGCGACGCCTTCTCGATCTCACAAGCAAAATCGGCGTCGTCGAGCGCGAGCAGGCGCTCGGCGTCGTTCTTGCGCTCGACCCAGACAAAGCTCGACGCGTTTCCCGGCAGCGGCACGAGCGTGAACGGCCCCGCGCTCCGGTGAAACTCGATGCAAATCCCGCGGTGCGGGCGCTCATGAGAGAAGCTTGCCGCCATCGCAATCTGATCGTAGGCCCACGCGAGCTTGCGGATTCCAGCGGCTTCGCGCGTCGCGGACACGCGGCCGTCGGCAGCGATGGCGAGCAGAGCGCGAAGCTCGGTTCCATCCGCAAAGCGAAGCGACGCCTTGGTTGCCGTTTCGCGGAAACTGGCGAGCGGCCCAGGCGTCACGATCCGCAGGTTCTGCTTTTCAGCCTCGGCTTTGAAAGCGGCGACAAGATCGGTATTCGTAATGTTGTAGCCGAAGGCGCTCTCTCCGATCTCCTCCGCATGAAACACGCAGTCGGGGGCACGAAGGCGGCGTCCGGTATCGTCGACGAATTGAAGCGCCTTCAGTGGCTCGGCGTCCGTTTTGCAGCCCTCCCAAACGCCGAGGCGCTGCAAGAATGCGATGGTCTTGTTGAAGAGCGCGGCGCTTCTCCCCCTGGAGGCGTAGGCGGACGCGCTTTTGGAGGTATCCACGACGGCTACCGACAACCCCGCTCTCACGCATCCGAGTCCCGCGGCAAGCCCGGCAGGTCCCGCGCCAACGACAATGACATCCGTTTGATTCAACTCACTCATGCCAGCCCGCTTTTTTGTACCATAACCCGTTCAAACCGTTGCAGACTTTACTTAGCGCTGAAAGCCGCCGCCGCAACGGCGCTCGCGCCTCGAACCGTCTCAAGGGTGAAAAGTTTATCCCCGGTTGCGGCAGGCTGCCCAATTCTCAGAACTCAGTTGGGGAAAAGTCAGGGCTGCACACTCGTTGGCGTGAAACGCACGATCACAAAAATCACATTGAATACAGGTCCTTATCCGGTATCCGGCACACGCGAAGGGTGTTGTTTGTGTAAAAAGCACTCGTCAAGCAAATTTCGCTTTAATGCCTTATTTTCGTCCAACCGCTGCGACATACATATCACATCACGAGGCGGCGGTAAGTAGCCTTGCCCCAGGAACAGCGCTGGCCGTGAGTTGAGTGGAATTAGTTTTGCGTTTTAGTCGAGTTGGTTGTCAGAGTTGTTGTTGCGTTGTCGAGTACAAGTTGCGTCTGTCGAGTATGAGTTGGCGCTTGGCCAGTTCTGCGTAGCGCTAGACCGCACCTCGGAGACCGGACCGATCGCGTAACGCTTGGTTTACACGTTTGGTATAGAGTCTTGGACACTAAGGGACGCTGATCCCGGTACAAGTTGCCCCTGAGAGACGAGGCTTCCTGCATGGCCCCCACCCCCCGCTAGCCATCGGCCTCGTCTCTCTCTTCGCTTCTCCCCAGTGGAAGTCCACCCTTCGGGCGGCGGTTCCCCGGCAATGCCGTGGCACATATCGCCAAACTTATATGAGCATTAGTCAAGGGTCGAAGAGACTGATCCTATAATACATCCCGTACATGAGGTTGCTGCCCTCCGGCGGAAAGTGAGAGCTTTCTGCCTGTGATTCCCGGCAAGGAAGGAGAGCAGCGATGGGCATGTTTGCAGGATTGGACGTTGGCGGCAAGCAGACGGCGATATGTATTGTGGGTGAGGCAGGCGAGATTGCTTGGCGGGGGGTTGTTGACACCCATCCCGATATGATTGCTGGCCGGTTAAGGGGCTTTCAGGGGAAGCTTGAGAAGGTCGGCATCGAGAGTGGCTCCTTTACGCCGCATTTGCACCGATCCCTGGCGGCTATGGGGTTTCCGATGGTTTGCATGGACGCCCGCCGGGCGGCCGATGCGATTAAGAGCCGGCGGATCAAGTCCGACAAGGCGGATGCGTGGGCTTTGGCGGAGATGCTTCGAACGGGGTGGTTCACGGCCGTGCATGTGAAGACAGCGGAGAGCCACAAGATCAAGACCTTGCTCGGCGCACGCGATCAGCTGGTCCGGGTGAAGCGCTCGCTCGGCAATCAGGTGCGCGGGCTATTAAGGCCTTTCGGGGTGAAGCTGCCGTCCCGTGCCGGGATGAAGAGTTTTGCCGAAGCGGCCCATCAAGCGGTCCAGAATGACAGGCTTATGCGGGCGGGTGTCTCGGCGCTGCTTGAAGCATTGGCCTCGATTGATGCGCAGATTGTGAAGCTGGACGAGGAACTGAAAGACCTGGCCCGGCGCAGCGAAGTGGCCTGGCGTCTCATGAGCGTACCTGGCGTGGGCACGATCACAGCGCTTGCATTTATAGCGGCCATCGAGGACGTCCACCGCTTTGGGCGCACGCGCAACATAGGTGCTTATCTCGGGCTAACGGAGAAGCGCTATCAGTCGGGTGAGACCGATGTCGGTCTTGGCATTTCGAAACAGGGCGACAGCATGGCACGGCATTACCTTTATGAGGCCGCCAATGTGATGCTGACCACGGTCAAGAAGCGGTTTGCGCTCAGGAGCTGGGGCTTGAAGCTTTTGAAATCCCATGGTCCCAAAAAGGCGCGGGTCGCGGTTGCGCGGAAGCTGGCTATTCTGCTAGGCCGCCTCTGGAAAGACGGCACGCATTTTGATCTGGCAGCCGCATAAGCTGCCGGTAACGGAAGCAAAGGAAAGGTTAGGCAAAGACTTTTTTGGTTTCACGTTTCCGCCCCTCCGCCATCAGCGGGTGCGGACCGGAAGGGTGAGCGCGCGACACGTTGGTTGCAGAGCGATCTGCGCTTAATACATTGCGCCATCCGCACGGTCAGTGCTTGCGTCGGCCCTGAATGCTGGCGCCGGTTCCGATCGGACGCCGTAAAGAACCATCGATGTGGGCCATAATCGGTAACGGAAACGAAAAAACACTTGACGCAGCGACCTCATGTAAAGTCCCCGACGTCCGGAAATTCTCAATCCCGGATAGCGGCCGCAGGGAAGCTCCCGGTCGCATGCGCCGCCGCAGCCAGGGGCGCGTAAATGCGCAACCTCGCCCTGAATTTTGTCCCGTAAGGGCGCGGGATGTGTTTTCGCGTCATGCAAACTCTCTCGATACTCTTTGCGTTTGCGGTGGGAGCGGCGCTGATCGCCTTGATGCTTCAAGACGCGTTCGAAGTCATGCTGCTGCCGCGACGCGTCCGGCGGCGCTGGCGTTTGATGGGACTTTTCTTCCATTTTGCCTGGGCGCTATGGGCCGGGATAGGCCGCCAGATAAAGGCGCGGTCCGAGCGGGAACGCTTCCTGAGCCTGTTCGGCCCGATCTCGTTGGTGGGGCTGTTTTCGATTTGGGCCGTTGGGCTCGTGGCCGGGTTCGGCTTGGTCTATTGGAGCCTGGAGCGTCACCTGCCCTCTCATTACGACCTGGGCTCCTATGTTTATATGAGCGGCACCACGCTCGTTACGCTCGGCTACGGCGACTTCACGCCCCACGCCGGCATTACGAAAGCGATTGCCGTTGTGGAAGCGGCAACCGGCTTTGGCTTGCTTGCGGCTGTGATCGGATATCTCCCGGTGTTGTACCAGCTTTTCTCGCGGCGCGAGGCTCACGTCATGCAGTTGGATGGAAGGGCGGGTCGCCGCCGACGGCCGGCTCTGCTTGGCCGCCACGCCAGCAACCACGCCCTTCACAAGCTCGACGATCTACTGCTCGATTGGGAAAAGTGGTGCGCGGAACTGGTCGAGAGCCACCTCTCCTACCCGATGCTAAGCTTCTATCGATCCCAGCACGCCAACCAGAATTGGCTGGCGCGCTCCGCCTCCTGCTGTGTGATTGTCATGGTGGGCCTCAAGGACGTTCCTGCGTTTCAAGCGAAGATGACCTTCGCGATGGCGCGCCTCGCCATGATCGAACTCTGCCTTGTGTTTCATCTCTCTCCTGTTCCGCATCCCGAAGGCAGAATTGGACATCAGGAGTTTCAGGCGTTGAAGGCCGACATCACCGCCGCCGGTCTCGCCTGGACCGATCCTTCGGCCGCCGAGGAAAAAGTGGCCGAGTTCGATGCCACTTACGAGCCGTTCCTCCATGCGCTTGCAAACTTTCTGATCATTGATCTGCCAAGCGTGGCACCGAGGAGCGAAAACGGAGACGGCCTCGACAACTGGCAGCGGAGTGTGCGAGGCCGTACCGCAAAAAACCTTGTCGAGCAGGCCAGGAGCGGGACCAATCCCACGCCGTAGAGTGCGTCCGGAAAAGTACGAAGCTAAAACAAGAGCTTGGGCTGCTTTTGATTCCCTCAAAAGCGGATAGGCTTTAGATCAACCCGCCTCTAATCGGAACCATTAAATGCGGAAAAGTTGATCGATTCCTAAATGCTGAGCAGCCCGGCCCAAATGGACGCGGGGCGCTGTAGGGCGGCCGCAGCCCGCGCCTGATCTCGCGCCGGTCTCTCTCAATACCGTCATGTGATTTGCGTATTTGTCTGTGCCGGGATAAAGGCCTCCGGCACGCATGCTTTTTTGCAAAGAGCTGAGTATGAGTTTCGGCCGGTTCCTTTTCCGCGGTGCACTTCCAGTGGTCCTCACGGCGCTGCTTCTGCTGCCGGTCGCTCGGCGCTCCTGCGCCGAGGTTCGGTCCCAAGCCGTGGTCGAGACTGGCCGTCTCGATGGCGACATCGAGGATGGTCTCCGCGTTTTCGAAGGCATTCCCTACGCCGCTCCGCCCGTCGGTGAACGGCGATGGCGCGCCCCGAAGCAGCCGCTCCCGTGGACCGGCATCCGCCAGGCGAAGGGTTTCGGCCCGGCCTGCCCCCAGGCGCCAAGCAAGGATGTCCCCGCCGGGGACATGAGCGAAGACTGCCTCACGCTCAATATCTGGTCGCCCGCGAGACACCCCGGCGATCGCCTGCCGGTGATGGTTTGGCTGCATGGCGGCGGCTTCGACAAAGGCTCCGCTCGCTTGCCCGTCTATAACGGGGCCAACCTCGCGAGCAAGGGCGTGGTGGTGGTCACGCTCAATTACCGGCTGGGTTATCTTGGGTTTTTCGGCCATCCGCTCCTGACCGAAGAGGCGAAGGCCGAGAATGCGCCCACGGCGAATTTCGGGCTGCTCGACCAGGTCGCCGCGCTCGAGTGGGTCCAGCGCAACATCCAGACTTTCGGCGGCGACCCATCAAACGTCACGCTCTTCGGCGAATTGGCCGGCGGCATCTCCACGCTTGCGCTCATGACCGCCCCGGCAGCGCGGGGCCTTTTTCATAAAGCGATCATCCAAAGCGGCGGCGGCCGATGGGTTGCGCCAACCTTGACATCGCCCGCGGGAAAGCTTCTCGCCGCGCACGAAATCGGAGAGAGAGCCGCGCAGGCGTTCGGACTGAGAGAAGAAGAAGCGCTGCGGGGCCTGAGGAGCAAAAGCTGGCAGGACATCCGGGATAAGCTCGGCGCGATGCCGGAGCTTTCCGATCATGCGCCCTTTCTCGACGGTCAACTGCTGATCGATCAAATCGAGCCAGTCTTTTCCCGCGGCGATCAGGCCCGCATCCCGATTATCGCCGGCGCCAACAGCTACGAAGGCGTTCTGCTCCGCGGGACGTTTCACGTCTCCGCCGACGAGGTGCTGCACGCTGTTGCTCCGCAGCTCGAGGATCTTTCGGACCTTTACCCGCCTCAGTTGTTCATGTCTCCAGGCTTTCTTGCCGATCACATCTGGGGCGACGCCAATTTCGTGGAACCGGCGCGCATGATCGCTCGCGCCGCCAGCCGCGCGGGCCAGCCTGTCCACCACTACGGGTTCGATTTTCAGCCGCCGCTCCTGCGCCTGCTTGGAGGGACGCCGCATGGGCTGGAGGTGGCCTATGCGTTCGGCAACATCCAGCGCGTCGTTCCCTTTCCGCTGGCCCAGCTCATGCACCCGCACAATTACGAGGTGAGCCGCCGGATGGTGATCTACTGGACGAATTTCGCAAAGACCGGCGATCCTAATGGCGGCGGCGTGCCCGAATGGCCGCCCTTTGCCGAGGGTCACGAGGAGACGCTGGTTTTCGGCAATCAGGGAATATCGGTGGAGCGCGATTACCTGAAGGAACGCCTCGATCTGTTCCGCGGCGTGGTTTGGTGAGCTGAGCAACCGCGCGTGGATGGCTCCCCGGCGAATGGCCCAGGCTTCGCCGAACAGCCGGGGCTTTTGGGATCGTTTTCCACGATCCGGGAGTCTGTCTTGGGGCTGGCGGTGCGCCTCGATTGAGCTTTCCATCGAGACGCAGGATTGCGGAAAACGCCTTTTGAGAGTCTTAAGCCGCCGATAAGCTATTGATTTTACTTCATATTATGCGAGAGGAGCGGCGCGCTGTTTAAAGCCGCTTGCGCCTTTTTATGGTTAATTCGCGGACTGAGTTTATATTTAACGGACATTTGCGAGTCCGTTTTTTCGCATTTTTGCGCCAAAAATCGCAGTTTCGGGCGCGGAAATAAGCCCCGCGCGCCGCCGTTAACCAAACTCCGGTTAACGGATGCCGCAGGGGTTTTTTGGCGGCAACCGAGCAACGTTTCCCGGCCCTCCCCGACGCATAAACTTTTTCCTTCTCTTGGTTGGTCCCGGCGCCCATCGCCGATCGTGAATGTTGCACGATGCCGTATGGCGGTCAGGGTCGCAAGCGGGCATGCCGGTTTTGGTGTGCGTCAAGGCGGCTTCGGGGTCCGAATGCGATCTTCTCCGGAAAGGCCACATCAATCCCGCCCCTTGGCCCTGAATGCCCATTCTCGCTGGTGCGAGAATTTCTCCGGCTTTGGGGAGGTGAGCGGGCATCGACCGGACCGATGCCACGAAGGAGACGGGCTCCGCAGCCCGATCCGAACGGAGGGACAATCTCAAAATAAGCAAAACAAAACTATGGGACTATTTTGTTCCGCTTCCTCTCTTAACCCTTTGATTTGTCGTCGTTTTGCTGGTCCTGTCGTTTCACCATTAATGCCATTGAAGACTACCGCGCGATCTGGAGCACCTCGAACCCGAGAAGCGGCTTTCCGTCACTCGCAGCGATCGAAATAAAAGACTTCAGGCAAGTCTTCGGGCGGGCGCTTGCCTTCAATCTTGGCGGCGCGTCCATTCTTCTTGGACCCAGATAGTTTATGCAACCCAGCCACGTAGAGAATAGGCTCGCCCGTCCCATCCCGGTTCGGTTTGATGTAATGAGGCTCCAGTAGTGCGGGTTTTCGCTTTCGAGGCTGAAACAGTGGAAACTCAAAGCGACTTGGGGTCTCTTTTTGTAGAAATTTTCCTTTGTATGTCCACCCGACCTGATTGTTTCTGTATTCACGGATTTCGAATTCAGAATTGACTGAAGTCTCCAGATCCTCTTTATGTTCGCTTTCAAAAATAAGCTCGATGACCGACGGATCGCTTTCAATGCCGCCAGGACCATTGGCGGCGTAGACAAGCTTCTTCGAGGGACAAGAGCCGCTTTCTCGTTCGCTTTCCAGGTCAGCTTTGCTGCTCACTGATGCTGGGGCACCTTGATCTTTGCCCGGCGGTACTGGGAGTTGTCCCGCTTTCGCGGCATCCCGGCTTGGGTCCAACTCCTCTTTCAGAATGGGGCCGACTGCCATCAAGGCCGGTTGCGGCACAGGCGCGGTATGCGAGGCAGGATCGCCGCATTTTCCCTCCAGCACGGGGTACAGGTCTATCCCGCCGAATTTGAAATATCCCGGCGTTACGGGCTGGTCCGTGAGGTTGATGTCTTTGATTTCTCCCAAATCGAAGACAGCGGTTCCAACCTCGATCCATTCCTTAGGACCAGTCTTTTTAAACTGCTTACAATCAACCGTGTTTTTCGGAGACGTCGATACTTCATCCTGGGCGACCGCAGGCATCCAAAAGCCAACGGCCGAAATGAAGATAAGGACTTGTCTGAACATAAGTGGCTCCTTCGTGTGCGCCCTTAGCTCCCTCAAGCACGGTGATTTTGCGTGCTTCGCCGATAAGCCAATACAAAGCCGTTTCACTTTCTCTTCTGGCAACATGGTCGAAATTAAGACAACACGACGTTGATATGGTAGGGGGCACAGGTTCAATCCCTGTCGCGCCCACCACCCCTCTTCCTAAGGCATTATTTTACTAGGTTTTTTCGTGCAGCGACAGATGCTGTTCCATCCGTCCCACTTTCTTGCAAGCGTAAGCGCCTGCAAGAAAACTACATTTTGTGGAGACCAGATAGCGTATGAAAGCAATTCCGCAGGTGGGTCATCAGCGGGCGTATTGAAGTCGCTGATCAAATTGCGAGAGTGGCATAATCTGCCCGAAGCTGGCGCTTCTGCGTCAAAATTCGCCAAATCCCAGGATGGGCCACCGGCCCTTATTGCGGCAGAGGAAAAGCCAGCACGTCCCGCGTGTAGGTCTCCACGACGAAGGAAAAAGGCGTGCCGCCGTTCGCGCGCAGGATCGCGCGATGTTCCAGGATGTGATCGGGCGCTTCCAGGCGGTTGTCCGCAAGCAGAGCGGGCGCTGGCGAAACGTCCCAGCGCTCCGGCAGCGGCGACCACAAGAGCTTCGCCGATAGCGTTTCGCGGCGGAAATCGAGATCGTGAACGACGCGGCCGAACGGCATGTCGGTTTCATCCAACAGGCGGTTCATTTCCGGGGTCAGCCGGGTGGGGACGTACCAGTTGTCGGCTTCGGACAGAAGCTTGTCCCCGCAGAAGAGCCGCACATGGCGGTAACGAAGCTGATCGCCGGTCTGCACCGCCAGCCGCTCGCGGTCCCTTTCTTCGAGGGGCTTCTGCGTGCCGCGCTCAAGGCGGGCCACAAGCTTCGCGTTGGCTGCGAGGCCATGGCCGCTGCACCAGCGCTCAAGTGTCAGGGTGGCGCTCGAATGGCTCAGGAGCTCCGCATTGAGAGTCTCGATCAAAGCCAGAAGCTCCACGCGCGTCAAAAAGCTATCCTGCCAGCTCAACGGAACAAGCCCCAAAAGCCAGGGACAGACGGAGAGAAGAAAGAACCATCGCCAGAGCACCATGCGCGGCCTTGGATGAATGACTTTCCATCATCGGTACCTAAGCAGACATTCCTTGGCTGCCTTAGAATCTTCTGATTTCGCAGATTTTTTCCCAAAACCGGGAAGGCCACTTTTGGGAACTCTGCCTGGGGCTTAGCGGCGGCGATTTCAATTGCCCTCCAGCTACAAGTAGACCTTCGGCACGCATCGGCGGAAGGGCCATCTCGCCGCAGACACGCAACGTTTGCGTGAATGCATCGGTGAACCCGAGGAGTTTTCTCTGTTCCGCTCCGGAACAGCAGCCATCGATGTCACGATGGGAACCCCATTCTGCCTGCTGAATTGTTGGTGCGTGTGCCGCAACTGCATCTCCAGCTTTGCGAGCAGGAGGAGAAATTGGAACTCCTTGGAAACGCGAGAAGCATTAAGGGCGATACAAGGCCGAAATGCGTGGACTGCCTGCATTACAGGTTTTACCGGCCGGACCCTGTTCTCATTTACTCATCGCCCAAGCATCGCTGCATCGCTTCAATCGATCTCGTTACGGGCAAGACCATCGAGACCGATTGCTACGCCATGCGCCACGTTCGATGCGAGTGCGGCCCTGACGCCGAGCTTTTCGAGAATGCTCCCGCAAAGGGGGGAAAAACAACGGCGCCGGCGGCGGCCCTTCTTCCCACGGCGGAACAGGGCATCGGAAACGCATTAAGAGCGTTATTGGTCGTATTGGTCGCCCTGGCGATACTGGCTCTCGCTTTCTGGGTGTACGAACATGACACGTCTCAACCCGGCGTCATCCAAACCGGGGAAGTCTCGCAAATGAGGGAAGTCTCGGTAAAGGATGGATCAAGCCGCGTCACCGCACGCACCCGGCTCCTGGCCACCGGCAAGCGCTCGCTCTGGCAATTCGAAGCATCCCCGGGTGTGTGGGAAGACTGCGGCGACGATTGCGAAAAGGCGTTGCGGAGAAAGCTGGCCAAGTAGTGCCTTTTCTAGCTCGGCTCTCATACCACCGTGCCGCTGCCGTTCTTCCTGCACAACGCAGCAAGTTCGCCGGACAATCGCAGCCGACGTAACTAACCGCAAAGCTCGCTCCAGCGTTCGAGGTTCCGGTGCGGGTCCCCGCGGCGAAATCGCTTTTGCACTGCCGCCCATGTCTGCCGCTTGAAATCGGGATGGACTTGTAACGGACAAGCTTGTGCCAAGGGTACTGATCAAGCAGCGCCAGCGCAGACTCGAATGATTGAACCCAATCCGATTGCACCAGAATTCCAGGCCTGGCGGTCCTCTGCATTAAGAAGCGCGCGAAGGGTGGACTCGGCTCTAACGAAACGGAAGTGCCAGCCATAGGCGGCCCTGACCCAGACGATTGTCAACGAACGCGCCCTTGCACCCCGACATCCAGAACGACTTCCGGCGTCCTTGAGATAATCAGGACCCGGCGCATCACCTGCGAACATGGTCATGCATCAAGCCCACCTTCTCCGCCCGACCCCTCGGGTTCGGGTTCGCGCGATATAGCGACAAAGGAAACTCGTAACAAGCGTATAGAGTGCGTCCGGAAAGTGTGACGCGGTCTTCCGACAAGACGCACGATAAAACAGAAACTTGCGCCCGCTTTTGATTCCCTCAAAAGCGGATCGAGGAGTCAGCCCGCGTCCATTTGAACGCGGGCTGCGGCTACGATTGCGATCGATGAACTTTTCCGCTTAATCGGCGCTGGCGGAAGGCGGGTCGATCTACCGTTTCATCCACGCTCGAAGGCGCCGCGCCGCCTCCCGCATATCCGCAAACGGCCCCGCATAGCTGAACCGGACGAAATGGCGGCCCTCCTCCTCGTCGAAGTCGATGCCGGGCGTCACGGCGACGCCGGTCTCTTTCAGGATGCGTTGCACGAAATTTTCGCTGTCATCGGTGAGGGCCCTGACATCGGCGTAGAGATAAAAGGCGCCGTCCGCGGGCGCGAGCCTATCGAAACCGGCGCGCGGAAGCTCTTCGAGAAGCATGGCGCGGTTTTGGGCGTAGACAGCTTTGTAGACCTCAAGTTCCTCGACCGCGTCGAAAGCCGCCAGCGCCCCGAGCCTGCGAGATCGTCGGCGGCGCTATGTAGAGGTTCTGGGCGAGCCGCTCGAAGACCCGTGCCAGGCTCTCGGGCACGACCATCCAGCCGATGCGCCACCCTGTCATCGAATAGTATTTCGAGAAGCTGTTGATGACGATGGCATTCTGCGAGAAGGACAGCGCCGTCGCGGCTGCGCCGGAATAAGTGAGGCCATGGTAGATTTCGTCGGAGATGAACCAGCCCGGCGTTGCCTCGACCAGACGGGCGAGACCTGCGGCAGACAGCATGGCTCCCGTCGGATTGGCCGGGCTCGCCAGCAAAATGGCGCGTGCCTTCCCGCTGCTTGAAGGCAAGCGACACATCCTCCGGCGTTGGCATGAACCGGCTTTCGGCCCGCGCCTGCAAATAGATCGGCTTCAGCCCCAAAACCCGCGCGATCTGGCGATAACAGGGATAGCCGGGTTGCGGCAAGGCAAGCCCGTCGCCGGGATCGAGGAGCGCCAGAAACGCCAGAACAAATCCCGCCGAGGAGCCCGTCGTGACAACGATCCGGCCGGGGGAAACGTCGATTTCATGCGCCTCGCGGTAATGGCGCGCGATGCGTTCGCGAAGCTCGGGCAGGCCAAGCGCATCGGTATAGCCCATCGCGCTCCGGCCCATCTCGCGTTCGACCGCTTCGCGCACGAGGCGGGGAGCGGGTGTCCCTGGCTGACCGACCTCCATGTGAATGATGTCGCCGCCCGCAGCCTGGCGGGCGTTCGCCTCTCTCATGACATCCATGACAACAAAAGCGTCGATCGCGCTTCGCAAGGATGGCGCAAGCGCTCGCGCGGATGTCTCTGGCGCGCGCTTCGTCATGAGGTCTCCTACCGGCCAGCGATGCTCTTTAGATGGGGGATTTGCGTGAATCTTTGGGACCGTCCGCCATGCAATTGTCATCCTTACGCCCGATTTACAAAGCCTTGCTTGCACGAAAGACACGGCTTGCAGCGATGCAAGTCCCGTTGAAAGCCTGTTTCTGGCAGCGGCGTCAGCCGGTTGGATAAATCGATGGCTGTTTCACACACAAGCGCGTGCTCTCGGCGGCGCGCCAGAAATGAAGTTTCAGATTCGCCCCCCGCAAGACCCTATCCAGGCTGACGGTTGCCTTTGCGGCGCTCATCTCGATAGCCGCGCCTGTCACGCAAGCGCTGGCTCAGGAGCTGAGCCTGATCCGCGACGCCGAGACCGAAGCGCTGATCGCCGACTACACGATGCCTATTTTCCGCGCGGCGGGCGTGGCGAGCAACAACATCAAGGTGCATCTGGTCAACGACACGAGCTTCAACGCCTTCGTGGTCGATGGCCGCAATATGTTCATAAACACGGGCGCGATCCTCCTGTCTGAAACGCCCAATCAATTGATCGGCGTGATCGCGCATGAAACCGGCCACATCAAAGGCGGCCATATAACGGGGCTTCGGCAGCAGATCGCGAAGATGCAGACGGCGGCGCTCATGCTTCAGGTCTTGAGCCTTGGCGCGGTCGTCGGCGGCGCGGCGACGGGGAGCAGCGACACGGCGCAAGCGGGAACCGCCATGATGTTCGGCGGCCAGCAGGTTCTCATGCGCTCGATTTTGTCCTATCGGCGCGCGCAGGAATCGTCCGCCGATCAGGCCGGCGTGGACTTTCTGACCAAATCGCATCAATCGCCGGCGGGAATGCTGAAAACGTTCCGCTATTTCGCGGATCAGTCTGTGGGTACGCTTAAGGTCGATCCTTATATTCAATCTCACCCGGTCCCGATGGAGCGCATTGCGCAGTTGCAGGAGATCGCGCAGCGAAGCCCGTACTTCAATGAGAAGGACCCGCCACAACTTCAGCTGCGGCACGATCTCGTCCGCGCGAAAATCTACGCCTACACCTACAAGAACAATCCACAGCGAATCCTGCGGCAATACGCCGACAATGGCCTGCCCGCGCGTTACGCCCGCGCCATCGTGAAATTCCATGGCGGCGGCTATCAGGCTGCGGCTCCGGCTTTGGACGAGCTCATATCGGCGAATCCGCAGAACCCTTGGTTTTATGAGCTGAAGGGTACATTTCTTATGGAAAGCGGAAATGCGAAGGAAGCCGTCGCGCCATTCCGAAAGGCTGTGTCTCTGGTGCCGAAATCGGGTTTCATGCGTATAGAGCTTGCCCAAGCGATGCTGGAAAGCGGCGGCGGAACCGCGGATGAAGCGCTCCAGGTGCTTCGTGTCGCCCTCCTCGACGAGGATCAATCCTATCTCGGCTATCGCCTTCAATCTCAAGCTTATGGAAAACTTAAGCGTTATCCGGAAGCCGATCTTTCTGCGGCATTGGCGAGCTTTCACCAGGGCGACGTCAAGAATGCGAAAATGCTGGCGGAGCGCGCCAAGAACGGCCTGCCGCAGGGGACTCCCGGATGGGTCAAGGCTGATGATATTTTGAACTTCAAAATGGAAAAAGTGCGTGGTTAGACGCTTCAAACTAAGCTAACCCCTTGCGATCGGAATTCCGGAGGAACAATGAAAAAACCAATCAAATTGGCGGCCGCTGTCTTCATGGCCGCGGGCCTGACCTTCGCCTTTCTCGCGGCGGGGTTTCCAGCGATGGCGCAAACTGATAGCTTCAGCGAAGGGCAGGTGAAGTCGATCGAGAAGATCGTCAAGGATTACCTGATCAATCACCCTGAGATCATGCTCGAAGTGCAGGAAGCCTACGAGAAGAAGGTCGAGGCCAAGCGCGGAGAGGCGACCCGCTCGCGCATGCCGGAATTTTACGGCGCCTTTCCAGCATGAACGGTGAACTGGGCGCCCTTAGCATCGGCAGCGGAGATGTCACCGTCGTTGAGTTCTTCGACTATAATTGCGGATATTGCCGGCAGACCCTTCCGGAACTCATGAAGTTGATCGATAGCGACAAAAATATCAAAGTGCAGTTCATGGAGTTCCCGATCCTCGCTCCAGGTTCAACGGAGGCCTCGAAAGATTGCCATCGCCGCAGCCAAGCAAGGCAAATATCTTGAGTTCCACAAAGCGATGTTTGCTGCCGGCCGCGCGAACAAGGAGAGTGCGCTTAAGGTTGCCGAGCAGATCGGTCTCGACATGGAGAAGGTAAAGGCGGATAGCGCCTCGCCGGAAACCGAGGCCTTGATCACCAAGATCTCAGAGATCGGTAAGCGCATATTCGTTGATGGAACGCCGACATTCATCGTCGGCGACAAGACGAATCCGGGCGCTGCCGACTACGATCAACTTAAGCAATTGGTGGACGAAACTCGCAAAGATGGCTGCAAAGCTTGTGCGGAAGCCACCGCACCGGCCGGTGCAAAAGACGAAAAAAAATCCTGACGCTTTTTGCACTGCGTCATAAAAGCTGGTAACAGAGAGCCACAACTGGTTCGGTGTGGCTTGCCGTTTTGGCGGTACGCTGAATGATGCCCGTTTCCAGAGGAGGCGCACCAGCTTTAGCTAAGCTGGGGGTATCTCTGTTTCCATCGGAAGAACGTCGCGCTAGTGTCAATGAAGCCGATTTTTATTCTCAATGGCCCTAACCTGAATCTCATTGGCGAGCGCGAGCCTGAGATTTATGGCACCGGCACGCTTGCCGAGATCGAGGAAGACCTTCGAAAACAAGCGTCCGCGGCGGGGTTGGACATCGTCTTCCGGCAGACAAACCACGAAGGTGTGCTTGTCGATTGGATTCAGGAAGCGCGTCATGCCGCGTCCGCGCTTATTATTGAATGCGGGGGCTTACACTCACACCTCCGTTGCCGTACTTGACGCGCTGCGGGCTCTTTCGCTTCCTATTGCGGAGGTCCACCTTAGCAATATCTTCAAGCGTAAGTCCTTCCGGCATCACTCCTATGTCTCGCCTGCCGCAACCGGAGTGATCTGCGGGTTTGGAGTTCAAAGCTACAGGTTGGCGCTCGCTGCCATGATCGAAATTCTAAAGTCTTCTGCTGCTTCCACCCGGGGTCCTCATGCCTGAACCGGCCAAAAAATCGATGCCTGAACCGGCTCAAAAGAAATCAGCCAGCGAGGATCTCATCCGAAGCCTCGCCGAATTGCTGAATGAGACAGGGCTTTCCGAGATCGAGATCGAGGAAAACAATGTGCGGGTGCGCGTGGCCCGGACGCTCTACGATGCCGACGCATTTGGTGCCATCCTCCTATCCGGCGCCTGCAACGGCAGGCATCTCCTCCACGAATTCCATGAATCTGGAGAACCATCCCGGCGTCGTAACGTCGCCAATGGTTGGCACGGCGTACCGCGCGCCCGAGCCGGGCGCGCCGTTTTTTGTTGAGGTCGGTTCTGTGGTCCGCGAGGGCGAAACGCTGCTGATCGTCGAGGCCATGAAGACGATGAACCAGATCGCCGCGCCGAGGGCCGGCACGATCAAGCGCATCCTTGTGGAAAATGGCCAGCCTGTCGAGTACGGGGAACCGCTCATGATAATCGAATAGGCGCGGCCATGTTCGATAAGATCCTTATCGCCAATCGCGGAGAGATCGCTCTTCGCATTGAGCGCGCCTGCAAAGAGCTGGGCATCGCAACCGTCGCCGTCCATTCCACCGCCGACGCCGACGCAATGCATGTCCGCCTCGCCGATGAGAGCGTATGCATCGGCCCGCCCGCAGCAAGCGAAAGCTATCTGAACATTCCCCGGCTTCTCGCGGCATGCGAAATCACGGGCGCGGATGCGCTGCATCCCGGCTACGGTTTTTTGTCCGAGAATGCGCGGTTCGCCGAAATTCTTGAAGAGCACGGCGTGACCTTCATCGGGCCCACTCCTGAGCATATCAGGATCATGGGCGACAAAATCCGGGCGAAAGAGACGGCAAAAAAGCTCGGCATTCCTGTTGTCCCGGGCTCTGGCGGAGCCGTCACGACCGATGCGGAGGCCACCAGAATAGCGCGCGATATCGGCTATCCCGTGCTCGTGAAAGCGGCGGCCGGCGGCGGCGGGCGCGGGATGAAGATTGCCCGAACGGAAGCGGATTTGTCGATCGCGCTTTCGACGGCGCGTGCGGAATCCAAGGCGGCTTTCGGCGACGACGCGCTTTATCTCGAACGCTATCTCATGCGCCCGCGCCACATCGAGGTTCAGGTCATCGGAGATGGCAAGGGAAACGCCGTTTATCTTGGCGAACGCGATTGCTCCTTGCAACGCCGCCACCAGAAGATCATGGAAGAAACGCCGTCGCCCGCTTTGAATGAGGCGCAGCGCCGCGAGATCGGCGAGACCGTCGCCAAAGCCATGCGCACTTTGAATTACCGCAACGCTGGCACTGTCGAGTTCCTTTACGAGGACGGGGAATTCTTCTTCATCGAAATGAACACGAGGCTTCAAGTCGAGCATCCGGTTACCGAGATGGTCACCGGTATCGACATTGTGATCGAGCAAATTCAGATCGCGGCAGGCGCAGCCTTAAGCTTCAAGCAGGAAGACGTTCGCTTTGAAGGCCACGCCATCGAGTGCCGCATCAACGCGGAAAATCCGACGACTTTTCGCCCATCGCCCGGAAAAATTTCCTATTTCCATCCGCCCGGCGGCCTCGGCGTTCGCGTCGATTCCGGCGTTTACGCGGGTTACACGATCCCCGCTTATTACGACAGCCTGATCGGGAAGCTGATCGTGCACGGGAAAAACAGAAACGAGTGCCTCATGCGGCTCCGCAGGGCCTTGGGCGAGTTCGTCATCGACGGAATCGAGACAACAATACCGTTGTTTTCATCGTTGATTCAGCAGCCCGATATCGTTGACGGACTTTATGACATTCATTGGCTCGAAAATTATCTCCAGAAGCATTAGATTGAGGGAGCTAGGGACAACCACAGAAGGCAAGCCCGCAAAAGATGGGATCGCCCTCCAATCTCACCATTGAAATCACGCCTCAGGTGCTTCTCAAAGCCTATGCCTGCGGCATCTTCCCCATGGCCGAAAGCGCAGGCGACCCGACCCTTTACTGGATCGAGCCCGAGCGGCGCGGAATCCTGGCCCTCGATCACGTCCACGTTCCCAAGCGGCTCGCCCGCGTTATCAAGCAGAACAAGTTCGAGGTTCGCTTCGATAGCAACTACGAGGGCGTTATCGAAGGCTGCGCATCCTCGCGGGCTGGCCGCCGCACGACCTGGATCAACAAGCGCATCCGCGAACTCTACGCCGAGCTTTTCAATATGGGCTTTTGCCATACCATAGAGAGCTGGCAGGACGGCAAGCTCGTTGGAGGTCTTTACGGGGTTGCACTCGGACGGGCCTTTTTCGGCGAGAGCATGTTCTCTTACGAGACGGACGCCAGCAAGGTCGCTCTCATCTACCTTGTTGCGCGGCTCAGATATGGGGGCTTTTGCCTGCTCGACACGCAGTTCGTCACCGAGCACTTGCGGCAGTTCGGCGCGCAGGAAATAAGCCGCGCGGCGTTTCACCGGCGCCTCGAACAGGCGCTTCAAGGCCTTGGCGAATTCGCGCGTCTTCCGGCGCGACGTATCCGCCTCGGGCATTTTGCAGCTTGTGAGCCAGACATCGAATGTCGGGTGCTCAACGGCGTGAATGCCGGGGCTTTCGGCAAACGTCCAGCCCGTGAAAACGCGCCTCGACGAGTTGTCCAGTAAAAGCTCGTCAACCTCGATGAAGGCGCTTGTCAGCGGCGTTTCGGTCGGCGGCCGGGTGTAGCAAGCCCTCGCCGTCACTTTCAGCGCACCGAAAGTCACGGTTTGACCCATCTTGATTTCGAGAGGGGAAACGCGCCCCGTCACCTTGTCGAGCGCGGCAAAAACCGCCACCGCGTTTGAAATTCGTTCAGCTCGCGCTGAGAACGCACGCCATGGCTGGCGAGGCGATGAACGCGACCAAAATCGAAAGTGTTATCTTTCGCGCATTCATGCCGCTGTCCGATAGCGCAGTTTGAGTTGAGGCACCGGCTGGACCCTAGCCGCCGAGAAGTGATGCCACAAGCTTTTTGAGTGGCCCGCGATATGGAAGGGCTCTATGCGGCGAAAGTCTGGCAACAGGCCATCTTCTCTGCCGTCCTACAGATCAGGCCGGTGATCTGTTAAATCGCAGCCGCCACCTTTCCCAGGACATCGGGATATGCCGTCCCTTCTTATCTCAGCGGCTTATCCGCGTCCCAATGGACGCGGCCACGGAGGGTTCCGGCGTCCAATGGGCCGCGACAAACATGGCGGCCGCAAGCAGGAGCGCGAACAAAACGCCCGCAACATTCATGACCATGATCTTCTCTCCGTCGGCTACTCCGCCAGAGCCGGTGCCGGCCTTGTGTTCATGGTCCGGAACGTAATCGAGTAGCGCATCTCCCCGACCGCAGGAATGCTATGCTCCCACCCGGTGCGGGCCTGGCCCCTGAGAAGGTAGGCCGAGCGCGGGTCCAGAATGATCGAAGCGCGATCCCACTTTTGGCCGGTCTTTCGCCGGAACCGGAATGTGCAACGCGAGGCGAGCGAAACGCCGATAATCTCGCCGAAGATCGAGCGGTCCTTGTGCCAGCCAATTGCCGAGCCGGGCGAATATTCCGTGACCATGGCGTGCTCGATTGCGGCTGGCGATATGCCAGCGGCCTCGGCGGCGCGCTTGCGAAGAGGAAGGAGGTATCCAGGGATGCCGGCGGCTCGTTTGAGGCTGCTGTCATTGAAGTCGTATCGCCAGCCAAACGCAATCACACGGCGGTTCCCCAGGAAGCCCCTGAATTCGAAGGGCTTGAATTCAAGCGCGGAGACAGCTTCCAGAAGCGCCGCTTCCTCCTCTTCGGATATGAGGTGCGGCCAATAGTGAAAGCCTTCGGGCATCAACATGCGGATGAACCGGCCGTAAGTGGCGATGGTTCCTTACCATTATCCACCGTTGCTGAAGGATCACTCATTCGCCACACGGCATTCCCCCTCATTCTGTCATTCTCCCGGCAAACTCGCCTCGGCGAGTTGCAACCCGACATGACCGCATCCGCTTGCGGTCAAATTGGCTTGCGAACTCGTTAAGGCGAGTTCGCCGGGAGGCGGCTGGGGTGAGGGGCTTTGGCGTTTTAAACCCAGTCACGGTCGCTTTCTCTTGGGCTTTCGCCTGACCGGCTTTTTGCGGTTCTCTGCCTGGCTTCGATCCTTGCCGTCGTCGCATGATCGGGTTCGGGATTGTAGCCCGTGATCAGTCTCGCGCCGCTCTGGTAGGTCGCCCAGTCCCACAGCCAGTTGAAGGCGACTGCGAACCGGTTTCTCAAGCCAATCAGAAAGTAGATGTGCGCCACACCCCAGAAAACCCAGGCCGCAAAACCAGTCAGTCTCAGCGAGCCGACCTTCACGACAGCGGCTCTCCGCCCGATCGTTGCGAGGTCGCCTTCATGTTTGTACCGGAAGGGAGGAATGTCCTTTCCCTTGATCGCCGCCACAATTCTCCGCCCCGCGTACTGCCCCATTTGCTTGGCCGCAGGGGCGATGCCCGGCACGAGCGCGTTGTCCGCTCCGTAAACGGCGGCGGTGTCGCCAATCGCAAAAATGTTCGGGTAGCCAGGAACCGAGAGATCGTCCTTCACTTCGATCCGTCCGGCCTTGTCGGGCTTGACGCCGAGCCATTCGGCGGCCGGTGACGCCACAACTCCCGCAGCCCAGATGATCGTAGCGGCGTCGATGCGGCCCTTCGCGGTATCGACGCCGCTCTCATCGCAGCCTGTCACTGGCGTTGACGTCCGCACTTCAACGCCCATCCCGGCCAAGGCGCGGTCCGCGTACTCGCTCAGCTTCTCGGGCAGGGCGGGAAGTATGCGCGGCCCCGCCTCCAAAAGGATGACACGAGCATCTGCGGCATCGATATGCCGGAAGTCGGGTTTCAGCGAATCCTGGGCAATGGTGGCGATCGACCCTGCCATTTCGACGCCTGTCGGCCCCCCGCCCACGATCGCGAATGTCAGCAGGGCCTTGCGCTCTTTTTCAGTCTGCGCGAGTTCCGCCTTCTCGAAGGCAAGCAGCATGTCGCGGCGGATTGTGGTGGCGTCCTCGATGGTTTTCAGCCCCGGCGCGACCGCTGCCCAGTCGTCGTGCCCGAAATAGGAATGCGTCGCCCCCGTCGCGAGAATGAGAAAATCGAAAGGAAAACTCCCGGAGTCCGTGAAGACGAGACGCCTGTTTGGATCGACCCCCGTCACATTCGCCATCAGAACCGTGACATTGCGTTGCCGCCGGAAGAGGGTGCGGATCGGCCAGGCGATGTCCGCTGGCGAAAGCGTCGCCGTCGCCACCTGATAGAGCAGGGGTTGAAAGCAATGGTAATTATGCCGGTCGAGGACGGTGATATCCACGGCGGCATCCCGTAAAGCCCTTGCGGCGTCGAGTCCCCCAAAGCCGGACCCGGCGATCAGGACTTTCGGCCTTGCGGCGCCGCCATGGGACCGATCGAGAGTTCCGGCGCCATCATGTTTGGAGCTGGCGGTCACGATGCGCTTCTTCCTGATGAGACAATTCGAGGGATAATGCGCGAGCGGTGAGAGCGTTGCCAGAAAACGCAAGAGACCCGCCGGGGCTGTGTGTGGTTAACGCAACAGGTTAACTGCGACGTTACTCCGGGTACGCATTTCGGCTACCCATGGCGGCTCCGTTCCTTTACAAATAGGGAGTGGTGTAAAGAGCATCGAGTACACGTGTTCAGAGCAGGTAGCGTAACTCAATGTCGGATTTGTCTTTGTTTCCGTCCCGATTTGACTATGCGTGCAGAGCCAAGAGACTGTCCCCCAGGGAAGTCGCGGAGCGAGCGGGCCTTCCCGCAGACGCTGGCCGGGATCTCGCCGTGACGGCGATCCATCTTCCACTTTATCGACTGTGCTATGTCGCTGACGCGCTGGACGTCAGCCTCGACTGGCTTCTCGGCCGGGTGCCCGAAGCGCCTCGATATGCCGAAGCGCAGCACTATGGGCGCTAAGCCACCGGCCTCGCCTTGGCCGCCTCGTAAAAGACGATGGCGGCGGCGTTGGAGATATTCAGGCTCTTGATGGGCCCTGGCGCGGAAAGGGCATAAACAGCGTCGCATCCTTCACGGACGAGACGCCGCAAGCCCTTATCCTCGGCGCCAAAAACGAACACAGCGCGGGGTGCTGCCGAGGCGGACCGCTCAAAGCGGTCCGCCTCTTCCGTGTCGAAGCCGAGACACTGAAAGCCGCACTCCTTCAGCCGGTCGAGCGCGCGCGCGAGGTTCACCGTCGAAATCACAGGCACACAGTCGAGTGCTCCTGAAGCCGCCTTTGCGAGCGTTCCCGACATCGGGGGGCTGTGCCGGTCCTGGACAATAACAGCCGCGACCCCGAAAGCAGCGGCGGACCGCAAGACCGCGCCCACATTATGCGGATCGGTAACCTGATCGAGCATCGCAATCGCGGCCGGAGCATCCTCGGGAAGGCTATCGAGGAACTCATCGAGGGTTGGCTGCTCGAGCGGCTCGACATGGAGCACGGCGCCTTGATGCACGGCGCCGCTGCTCACGAGCGTGTCGAGTTCAGGTGGAAGCAACGCGGTGACCGGCACTTTTCTCACGCCAATCAGCGGTGCCAGCTTGGTGGCGGCGTTGTCTGTCAGATAGGCGGAGAGGATGATCCGCTTCGGATTTGATAAGGCGGCTTCCACGGCGTGCAGGCCGAAGAGGACTTGCTCGGGCGGAAGCGGCGCAAGCCTCGATCGCTGCCCTTCAGCGCTCCGCGGTGTCCCTGCGTGCGCATGCTGAGATTCTCTTTGTCTGGATTTGGGACGCGCCATGAATGCCTGCCTAACGGAGAAGCCCAAGCTGCCGCGGCAGCCAAAGCGAGATTTCGGGAACGAAAGTCACGAGCAGCAGAAAGCCGAGCATCGTCAGCAGCCACGGCAAGACAGCGATCGTCAATTCCCCGATCCCCATTTTGGTGATGCCCGACGCCACGTAAAGGTTCAGCCCGACCGGAGGATGGCAAAGGCCGACCTCCATATTCACCGCCATCAAGATGCCGAGGTGGACGGGATGGAGGCCAAGCGCCGCCGTGACCGGAAACAGGATCGGCGCCATGATAAGCACGATCGCCGCCGGGTCCATGAAATTCCCTGCGGCCAAGAGAATGATGTTCACGAGCAGCATGAAGGCCACGAAACTCAGGCCCTGCGTCACCATCCAGGCCGCCATCTGCTGCGGGATCTGCTCCGACGTCATGAGGAACGAGAACAGCACCGCGTTCGTGATGATGTAGAGAAGCATCGAGCTCATCGCAGCGGCGGTGAGCAGAACCTTCGGCACGTCGGCCAGTTTCAAGTCGCCGTACACGAAGACCGCCACCACGAAGGCATAGACGGCGGCCATGGCTGCGGCTTCCGTCGGCGTGAAAAAGCCTGAATAAATGCCGCCGAGCACAAAGACGATCAGGAACAGGCCCCAGAAGCTTTCCCGGAAGGCCCGGAAGCGCTCGCGCCAGGTTGCACGCGCCATGCGCGGGTAATCGAACGTATAGGCCCGGAACCAGGTAACGATCCCGAGCAGCGTCGCGAGCATCAACCCCGGCACGACGCCCGCCATGAAGAGCTGGCCCACGGATGCCGAGCCCACCGGCACGCCATCAGGCCCGATGGGGTTCATTCCGCTCGTCGCGACGGCGAAGATGACGAGGTTGACCGACGGCGGAAACAGAATACCGAGCGCGCCGGAGGTCGCGATCACGCCAGCGCCGAAGCGCTTCGGATAGCCCTGCTCCACCATGGCAGGCAGGATGATCGAGCCAACGGCGACGACGGTCGCGACCGAGGAGCCCGAAATCGAGGCAAAAAGGGCGCAGGCCATCACCCCTGCAAGCCCGAGGCCGCCATACCAATGGCCAACCATGGCGGTGGCGAAGGCGATCATGCGCTTGGCGACGCCGCCGCGCGTGAGGAATGTCCCGGCGAGAATGAAAAACGGGATGGCCATGATCTCGAACTTCTCGATGCCGGTGAACAGCTTCAGCGCCACGGCCTGGGGATCGACCGCCGTCAACGTGAAGAGGAACGTCAGAACCGTAAGGCCGAGCGCGATCGAAATCGGCATGCCCGTGAGCATCATCGCGAGCAGCAGCGCGAAGATGAGCCCCGCGCGCGCCGAGGCTCCCATGTCGAGTATTCCGAACTTGGCAAGGAAGCAGACCGCGACCAGTGTTACCGGCAACAGGATCAGCGCAAGCGCGAGGATGCGGCCGGAGTTGGGAGCGCGTTCGATGGGGCCGGCGGCGACGGACATGGTCAGGCTCCTTCCGGCACAACGGCTATGCTCGTCGCTTCCGGTTCGGTCGCGACGCCAACGCCTGGAACGGCGGCTTGCGGATGATGGCCGTGGCCCGGAATATCGCCGGTTTTCAGATAGATCCAGGCAACCTGCAGAAACCGGAAGCACATCAGATACGAGCCTGCCGGTATCGCGAGATAGACGATCCACATCGGCAGTTCGAGGTCGGGCGAGGTCTGATCGGTGAACGACATGTTGTAGACGAAGACCCCGCCAAACGTCCCGATGGTGAAGGTGAACAACGCTCCGCAGAGAAGCGCGAAAACGATCACCGGCTTGCGCGCGCTGTCGCCGATGCGGTTGACGAGCACATCCACGCCAACGTGAATCCCCTGCCGGACGCCATAGGCCGCGCCGAATTTCGCCATCCAGATGAAAAGATAGATGCAAAGCTCCTGCGCCCAGGTGAGATTGACGCCGCGCAGGACCGCGAAAACGGACCGCCCCCCTTGAAAGAGCCATACGTAGCCATGCGCCCGGCCCCAATTCGCGAGGTTGATCGAAGCCGTGAGACCGTAGCGCTGAAGGACCGCCGTAAAGATCAGGAGCGTCGCGGCGGCGATCAGGCTGCCGATCAGAATTTCTTCGAGGCGGTCCAAAATCCTCAAGAACAGGCGCGCGGCCATGCGCGTTTCCTTCCCCTCGCCTTCGCAGGCGTCAATTCATTGCTGCGCCGGTCGCCTGATAAATGCTCTGCAGGAGTTCTTTTCCGACCCGGCTTGCCATTTCCTTGTGGACCGGCTTCAGAGCGCTGACCCAGGCGTCGCGCTCTTTTTCAGTCGGGGCGTGGAATTCGGTTTTGCCGGACTTCTTCATCGCCTCGAGCGCGTCGTCGTTTTCCTTTGCGGCAATCGCATTCGCGTATTCCGTGGCCTCGGCAAGCGCCTGCTCAAGCCCGGAACGGATGCCGGCGGGCAGATCGTCCCAAAACTTCTTATTTACAATGACGACATAACCCAGATACCCGTGATAAGTGAGGGTCGCGTACTTTTGGACCTCATGCATTTTCTGCGTGTACATGTTCGACGGTGGGTTCTCGGTCCCATCCACCACGCCCGTCTGCAGGGCTTGATAGGCTTCGGAAAATGCCAAGACTTGCGGCACCGCTCCGAGCGCTTTCATTTGCGCTTCGAGGACCTTCGAGGATTGGATGCGCATCTTGAGCCCAAGCATGTCATCGGGCGTATTGAGGGGCACGTTCGCGGACATGATCTTGAAGCCATTATCCCAAAAGGCGAGGCCGATGATGCCCTTGCTCTCAAGCTTCTGAAGCAGCTGCTTGCCGATAGGCCCATCGGTCACTTTTCGCAATGCCTCCTTGTCTGAGAAAATGTAGGGTAAATCAAAGACTTCATATTCCCTTACCCCAAGCGGGCCAAATTTGGACATGGTCGGCGCAAGCATCTGCACCGCCCCGAGTTGCAGGGCCTCGACCTCTTCCTTGTCCTTGTAGAGCTGCGAGTTGGGATAGACCTCGACCTTGACTTTTCCGTCCGTATACTTCCCGGCAAGCTCCTTGAACTTGATGGCGCCTTTCCCCTTCGGCGTGTCCGGTGCGACCACGTGGCTGAACTTGATGATGATCGGAGACTGGGCCTGGACGGCGAAGGGAAACAAGGTTGCCACCGCCATGGCCGCGACGGCAAGAGTACGCGTGAGAGCTGTCATAAAGGAGGCTCTTTCTTTTATTTTACGGACGCTTGAGCAAAGCAGAATCCCCTGCGCTTCGCCACACCTCAATTGTCAGCGCGCCGCCGTCGCATCAGTTGCGTGAGCGCTCGCGGATGTCCCGGCAAGCTCAAAGAGGGGGGTCATCGTGCGGACGCCTTTCCCGGTCTCCGCCGCGAAGCCAAGATGCTCGCCAATCCCGAACGCCTCTTCGGTGGTCCGCAAGAGCGAGTAATGATTATAGGGCGTCGGATCCTCCACGTGCCGGGGGCCGTGATTGGTCACGACTATCGTCGGAACATGTCCGCCGCCGAAATTTGCCCTCGAGGCGGGGTCCGAACCGCAACAACCCTGCTGTCCGGCCGGTTTCGATGAGTCCTCGTCCCAGGTAATGACGATGGCCACGTTGCCCTCGCCCGCCCACGCAGGGGAAGCCATGATCTCGTCCACAACGTCTCCAATGGCCTTGTCGCCTCGCTGGATTAAAGCTCCGGGGTTCTCATAGAGGCAGTCATCGGGTGGGATGGGCCTCGCACGCGAAAGGCCGTGCATGTCGTTGCACTGATTGAGAATGATGTGCGCGTAATTGGGAAGCGCGCCTGTCCGAAGGTCGGAGCGAAGTTGCGCGAGTGGAACGATTTTCTCGGCGACATGGGGATCCTGCCGCACCCGCTCGAAGTTTATAAACCCATTATGCTTGGCCGCGTACAGGGAGTTGGGGCGATTTGGGTCCGGATTTTCGCCGCTCGGGTTGTAGATGGCAAGCGACCCTGGCGCGGGCAGATCCTCGAAATAGCCTTTCCAGGTCAGTTTCGCATCTGCGAGTTGGTCCATGAGGCTCCGCGCGGATACGGAGTGAGAAGGATATTTCGGATAGACCGAATACGGACAGACGGTGGAAATCTTGAAGGGCTCGCAGCTCCAGGCATCGTCGTCGTTGATGCCGAAGGTATCGCCGCCCAATATCGCGACGTAGTTCCCCTCGCTTGGGTGAACCTCGCCATAGAAGCTGGCCGCCGAGCCGTACTCCTTCGCGAGCTTGTTCAGCCTGGGCGCATTTTCGCTGCCGATGATGTGTTCGTAATTCTTGTTTTCCGCGACGATGACGAGGATATGGTCGTAGCGCGGCAGCCCCTCTGCGGCGGCGCCCGCAGCAGAGCAGAGCGCGATTACAGCGCCAAGCGCCATTCTGAACGGAGTCATAATCATCAACCCATGAGAGTGATTCGCAGCTTGACCTATAGCAAGGGGTCCGCTGACTGGGAAGTGCGGGCGAGCTCCAGTCTCGAAGCGGAGTGCGCACAATCGAAGATTGCGGCGCGCAATGCTGAGGCAAAGCCTCGTCATCCCGGAACGGCGCCTGCATCGTATCCAGGACCGCAGAAAGCGTTTCGATTTGTAACGGCCCCGGATATGCCCCGAGGGGCATTCCGGGGCGACGATCGTCGGGACGCCCGCGCCCGATTAAGCGCACGGTGCTTTTCATAGAAAGCGGAAAGCCTGGGGAATGCGGGCGCCAGCACCGTTCCTCGATTCCGGTAATCGCGTTCAACACGTGGGAATAAGGGTTCGGGTTGAGCTGGGCTCGCGTGGCAAGGCTCGCGACTGCTGCAACGTGGCGAGTGATCCAGAAAAAACACTTTGTATTTATGAAGAAGAAATGGCCGAGCCGTGACAATAACATAAAGAACTTGTGCTATAGGTATCACCAGAGCGTATCACTTTGTGTTTTATGACGCATTAGTGGTGCCTCCGAGCGAATTAGTTTACCATGCAACACGCCATCCCGGGATTATTGCTTTGATAACCACCAGAAGTAGCTGCCCGATACCGAGTGCAAATGTTTGCAGTGAACGTCACGCTGGCTTCTAGATCATGCTCTTGAACAACGACGATATCATAGTATCATCTCGCTCTATTTCGAAAACCACATCCGAGACCACATTATCGCACAGCTCTCTCGCAGACCTCATGGGAGAGATAAAAACCGTCTTTACGCAGAAAAACAGCGCTTCTGTCCATGCTATCATCTATGATAAAAGTAAAATTATATATTGTGAAAATGTTGTTGTCGATGGTGGAGACTATAAAGTAAGCGGAGTTCCCTATAAAATTGCAGTTACAAATGCACAAGAGAAACTAACAGCCAAAATAAGAAAGATGATGCATGAGGTTGCAATAACGCGCGAAGTCGATACCGAGGAGCAGGAGTTGTTCACGAGAATGCTTGCAAATGCTTGCAAATCGTTTCCGAACCTTTCCCGGGAACAAGGCATGCACCTGGCGCTCAATGCCCTGAAAGCGAAGCGCAGACGCCAACCACCACCGATAGACGACGAAGCCGGGTAGAGCAGGGATTCTGGAGTTGGCCGCACACCGAAGAACCGCGGCTTGGCCAGCCTTCCGCCCGATTGCCGAGAGTTAAGGGTCATTGACTTGCATCATCAAGCACTGCCCCCCATCCGGATCGCACGCATCAGGGCTCTCCCATTGGGAAAGGCCGCTGCGATTCTATACATCACCAAGCCTAATCTATGGAACAGCTTAGAATTGATCAGCGGCGGATCGCTCTAATCGGCGCTGAGAAGATCCAGCAGGCTTTCGCGGATGTGGCGCTTGTTTTCCTCGCTCGTGATCTTTTTTCTCGACGAGTCCGTGACATAGAACACGTCCACGGCCTTCTCGCCGAAGGTCGCGATGTGGGCCGAGGATATGTCGAGGTCGAGATCGCTCAAGACGCGGGACAGGTCGAACAGCAGGCCTGGCCTGTCGAGGGCCTGAACCTCGACAACGGTGCAATCCTGCGAGCCCGTATTGTCTATCACCACGTCGGGGGGCACCGTGAAAGCTCCAAGGCGTGGCTTGGGACGGCTCGAACGCACTTTATGCCCATCGACGGAACGCGCGCCGGAAACGACCTCTCCTATGACGCGCCCGATTTTCTGCGTCTGTGTGATCTCTTCATTGTCGTAGGAATAGTTGCGCTGGAACAGGAGCGTGTCGAGCGCCAAGCCGTCGCGCGTGGTCGAGATCTGCGCTGAGGCAATGTTCGCTCCCGCCGCGGCGCAGGCTCCCGTGCACTGCATCAGAAGCCGCGGATGATCCTTCGTTACAAACGTCAGCTCCGGAATGGGGTGGGTGATATCGCAGCATTTGATGTTGAAGGCGAGCGGAGCATCCTCCGACTCGAAACGGCGGATGAGATGCGCATGCTGAATTTGCCGGTCGGTATCGGTCCTGAGCCAGTAATCGGGCTCATGGCGCTCGATGAAGCGCTCCACCTCCGGCTCCGGCCAATCTCGAAGTGCTTCCCGCAAGCGGATTTTCGCATCGGTGATGCGCGCCTGCCGCGGCGCCTTCGTATGACCGCCCGCCAAAAGTGGCTCGGTATCATAGTAGAGGGACCGCAAGAGCTGGCCTTTCCAGCCGTTCCACGTGGCCGGTCCAACGGCGCGGATATCCGCGACCGTAAGCAGCGAAAGAAGTTTCAACCTTTCCGGACTTTGAACGACTTGCGCGAAACTCTTTATGGTTTGCGGATCGGAAATGTCGCGGTGCTGCGCGGTCTGGCTCATGACGAGATGGTGCTGCACGAGCCAAGCCGCCGTTTCGGCTTCAGCAGGAGAAAGCCCAAGCCGCAGAGCAAGGGCGCGCGTCATCTCGGCGCCAACGATGCTGTGGTCGCCTTCGCAGGCTTTCGCCACGTCATGCATCAGGAGCGCAAGATAGAGGGCGCGGCGATTTTGGATATCGCTGATGATCTCCGTCGAGAGCGGAAGCTCTTCTCCAAGGCCGCCCTTCTCGATCTGTGAAAGGATCCCGATCGCCCTGATCGTGTGCTCATCGATCGTATAGTGATGGTACATATTGAACTGCATCATCGCCACGACCCTGCCGAAGTCGGGGATGAAGCGGCCAAGGACGCCAGCCTCGTTCATGTACCTGAGAGAGGTCTCAGGAGCGGCGCGCGAGGTTAAAAGATCGAGAAATAGCTGATTGGCCTCCGGGTTCGCCCTGAAGGAATCGTCGATCAGCTTCAAGGACGAACGGATGAGCCGCAGCGCTTCGGGGTGCAGAAGCAGGTTGGTGCGCTCGGCTTCGATAAAGAACCGGATGAGGTTCAGCGGATCTCTCCGGAAGACGTCCGCCTGCTTCACATTCAACCGGCCGTTATCGAACCGGAAGCCGGTCGTGGCGGCGAGCTTCGCTCGTGAGCTCCACGGGAGCACGCCATAGAAATCGCTCAGGGTCGGCACCGTCTTGAGCTGCCTCAGCTCAAGAACTCGAGCAGACCGTTCGCGTGAGATCGCCGACATCCTTCGCGATCAGGAAATAGTGCTTCATGAAGCGCTCGACCCCAAGAAGCCCCATGCGGTCGTGGTATCCCAGGCGGCGAGCCATCTCCGGCTGCACATCGAAGGAGAGCCTCTCCTCAGGTTTCCCTGTCAGAAAATGAAGATGGCAGCGTATTCTCCAAAGGAAGGCTTCGCAGCGCCGGAACGTTGAGACCTCCTGAGGCGTGAAGACCTTGTTCTCAGCCTGTCCGTTCTTGCCAGGATTGAGGTAGGCCGCGAGCCAATGCAGCATGTTGAGGTCGCGAAGACCCCCTTTGCCTTCCTTGATGTTTGGCTCGACCCTGTAGCGCGAGATGCCCGCGCGCCTCAGCCGCTCCTCGCGTTCGGCGAGCTTCGCCGCGATGAACTCGCGCTGCGAGCCCTGCACGGTGTTCGCAATGAAGCGCGTCCACATTTCCCGGAACAGCGCGCTTTCGCCGTAGAGCAGCCTCGCGTCCAAAAGCGCGGTCCGGATGGTCATATCCTCCTTGGCGGCTCTCAAGGTCTGGTCGGGCGTCCGGGTGGCATGGCCCACCTTGTAACCGAGGTCCCAAAGGAAATAGAGGACGGATTCGACGATGCTTTCGCCCCACGCGGTTTGCTTATAGGGCAGCAGGAAAAGCAGATCGACGTCCGATGACGGCGCCATCATTCCGCGGCCGTATCCGCCCGTCGCGACAATCGCCATATGCTCAGCCGTCGATGGATTTTGGGCGCGATAAAGGTGCTTGGTGGAGTAATCGTAAATCAGCTTGATGAGCTCATCCTGAAACGTGGCGAGCGCGGCCGCGCAAGCCCGGCCGTCGCCTGTGCGCAGAAGAAGCGCTTCCGCTTCCGCGCGCGCATTCTGCTTAAGCTCCTTCAGCCGGCGAACCACGAGCGCCCGATGCTTCGCTGGGCTGTCCGCTCCTTCCCGCCAATAAGAGGAAAGCTCCTCGCGAAGCGCGGCCGGGTCGAAGTAGGGCGGGACGGGGAAGTTGATCTGATCCATTGACCTGTCTTTGCCTTTTCACCTCAACTTACAATATTGTGAGGCTTCGGCCTACCCTTCACGTCATCGAAGGGGCCGCGGCATCTCTGGGCAAGGATGATCGCACCCGACCGGGCGGATCAACTCAACACGACTTTGCGCCCAAATGGCGCCACGGCGGCCTTGTGAGCTTCCGGCACCGCCCAGATGACAGGCCAGCGCGGCCGGAAGCGTGCAGGGCCGTCGAGGTCGGTCAGGACGACAGCAATGTCGGGCCGATGCTTCTCGGCTTCCATGAGGAGCGGCGTGAAGTCCGTATCTCCTCGGCCTTCGAACTCGATTTCGCGAAGGTCGGATACGCCCGGCTCATAGCGGACAACCTTGCGGACGCGATCGTCGCCGATGATGAGAGTGAGCCCCGCCTCCTGGCGGCGCGTGATCGCTTCGATCTGCAAGGCGAACCGCTCCAAGAGTTTGTCATCGACCGAACCTGACACGTCCACGATCACGACAAGCCGCGGCGTAGGCTTGGCCATGCTAAACCCAGGCTCGAAGGGCATACGCCGTTCGCCGCAGCGCCCTTGGTTCGCGATGTAGGATCGGGCCGGCCGCGACCACGAAATGTCCACCTTCCTCGAAAGGCCACGCGCCAATTGCGTCCGGAGCACCTGCTCCCAAGGCGTGCGGACCTTCGGCAAGTCGGCAAGCAAGGTGCGCAGCATGGAGTGCAGCCCGTCGCTCGCGTGGCTGCGCTGGACTCGCTCGCTCCATAGAAGCGCATGCTGGGCTTCGGCTTCGGGAGGCGCGTTCGGATCGGGCGCCGGAACGAGATCCATGAGAATGCTGGCGCCCATCTGCTTCGCGCTAGAGGCCTTGGGTCCGTCCTTGCGGTCCTCCGTTTCCTTCGATGCCGAAGCTTGTTCGTTCTGGTCGCTGCCGCCCTCGCTCTTCTCGGAGCCGCCGCTTTGCTTGCGCCTTTGATCCTTCTTGCCGCTTTGCTGGGCTCCATCGCGGTCATCCATCGCGCGGTAAAGCCGCTCCACATCCCATTCGAGCAGCGCTGTCTGAGGATCCGGTTTGACGCCGAGCGTGGTCGACAGGAGCTCATCGAGGTAGACCGAGCCGCGGGGGAGGCGCAGCCACTTCAAGTGGGCCAAGGATGTATTGACGATTGCGTCCGCGCAAATGTTGAAGAGCTTGAGATCGACATCGCCAAGCAGCTGATTCAGTTCGAGGAATCGCTGAGGATGGCGTAACGCGATATGCAGCACCTCGTGAGCGACGAGGCCGACCTGCTCAGGGAGCGGGAGCGCCTCGAAACCCGGTCCGTAAAAGAGGGTGTTGCCGTCCGTCGTCACGGGAGGCGCCGCCGAGGCCGGCGGATGATCGTGATGCTTCACCCAAAGGGCGAGGCCTCCGGTCGAAGGGGCGAACTCCACCATGCGCTGGATTGCCAGCGTGCCCCGGTGGTCATTTGGCGTTCGCCCATCAGGCATATTGCTCTTCCCGGTGCCGTTGGTCGGCGTAGCGGCGATAGGACGGGCTGTCGAGGATCGCGCCCTCAAGCCCATGGGTTAGCGCCTTTTGCATCAACAGCTCCATGGCGAGCGTCTGCACCTCTCGCAGCGGCAAGCGCGCCTCGCTGCGGATATCCGGCAATTGCTCGACAATCTCGAGCGCGCGGACGACGCTGGAGTTGTCGACGCAGGCAGCGAGCAGCCCATAAGTCATGCCGTACAGCCCGTCGAGCGTCCTTGGGAGCAAGGCAACGGTATCTTTCCCGGGGCGAGCCGCCAGCAGCCGGACCACATCGACGCTGGCCTGTATTTCGCGCAGCACACCGAAGAATTCGGCCGCGTTAGCCGCACCGATGCGCCCCTGGACGAACACCCGCTTGGCGTGCTCCGACATCTCGGACTTCAAGACGTTCGATATGTCTTCCCAGCCGCGCGGACTCGCTCCGATAAGATGATCGTTGGCGAGTTGCACCTGTGTGTCGTCCAGCTTATCGGGACGCACCTTCAGATAGGCCATGACCTCGGGCGCGAAGTCGTACGCTAGCGCGTGCTCAAGGAATGCGTCGATGACCGTCTGGACGTGGAAATGAAACATCCGGTCGGCCAGGGCCGTGCCCATGTCGTGGCAGACCGCGCCATGAAAGCTGGCGTTGCCGGCTGCGATCACCTGCCATCCATCGGGGAGCTGGTAGTGTCCGACGCGGCGGTCGAGAATGAGAGAATAGGCCGAGATTTGCAGGCGCTGGTCGGCGGCGGTCAGCTCGTCGAGGAAAAGAATGCCTTCGAGATCATCCGGCGACGGAAGAAATTCAGGTGGAAACCACACTGTTTTTGCAAGCTTCTCGTCGGCGTAGATGGCGCCTCGAATGTCGACAGGCTCGATTGTGGTGAGGCGAAGGTCAATCAGAGGCACGCCGAAATGCATGGCGACCTGGCGAACGATCGAAGACTTCCCCACCCCTCGCGTTCCCCACAGCATGGACGCCCGCCGCCGGAGGACCGGGTTGGCGAACTGCTCGATCAACACAGCTTTAGCCGTGGCGATCGAGACGGGAGGGACATTCATCGGGTTACCTGACATTCATCACCATTTTGCTGAGTTGGACATTTCGGCCGGCGCGCAATTCGGCCTGCTAGGGCGTCGCAGCGGCCAAGGGCCCTTCCTCCCGCCACGCCGGCGCGTTCAAACGCCGGGGAAAAGGCGGCACTTCGATCACAGGCATCTTGCGCATGCAAAAAACGAACACCATCAAAAATCCGGGAAGATTCATCATCATCATCCGGATCGGCGAATCTGGAGCGAGAGGCAGATTTGCTGACGCGGCGGCAGCCGCGATCAGCGCGATGCTGATCAGGAGCGGTATCGACCGGCGCAAAACGACGCCCCAGCGCGCTCCGCTGAGCCGCTCGTGGAATCTCGCCGGGGCCTCGGTGAACGTCTGGACGAGATGCTCGACCATCCGATCCAATTTGCTTTCGGCCTGCTGGCTACGCTCCGGCTCGCGCCCCCTGAAGCGAAGGCTGCTCTTCCAGTAGTCCTTCCTGCGCTGGACAAGCCCCCAATCCCAGCCAAGGACCGCAAGCAAATCGTCGGGCACGGCTTTGTATTCACCCGCTGTCGGCTGTATCTCGATGACGGCCTCGGGATCGGCTTTTATTGTCGGCGCGGTGGCGGTGACAACAAGATCGGCGACATGCGCCGACATTTTCGTTAGAACCATTTGGGTGGCCGGCGCGCCTTGGCGTGTGAAGCCAACGCCCCTCACCAGCCGGTAGCTTTTCGCGATCGTGAAACCTGGCCCAAAGCGGAATTGTCGCTCCGGTTTGATGGACTCGACGCATGCTAAAAGGTCTGCCTGGTCTGTCCCCTCGATTTCGAGCTTCGCCTCCAGTTTCTCATCCGAAGGCGTTAAACAGGTGAGGGTGCGAGTCAGCCTGAAGGTATTGCCATCGTGATTCTCGAGCTGAAGGCTCTCGCTCAGCTCCCCCGCGCTCGCCGCCTCGAATGCGCGTTCGACCGGCTTGAAGACAAGCCGCCTCTCGAGACGGTTGGTCGATTGCAAGTCTGGATGATACCCTTGGCGCGTGAATGGGCCAATGAGGGTCAGGATTTCATGATGCGTTAGCGGATGCGAAGGCACGGCCTACTCCAGTTATCGAATTGCGGCGTGCGATTGAGACGCATCTGCAATGGGCCACTTTGGCCCGCTCAACCTGGATCCGTGAGCACCCTTGGGTTGGAATTGCCTCAATCAGACTACCGACATTCCGATAAAGTTAATTCCTGTTCTAAACTGTAGTTCCCAGCCTACCTGCTTAGCCGTGGTAATGTCCGGTTAATTTAACGTGATCGCCAAAAGCAAAAGCTTCGCGCCTTCGTGCACGAACCAAACCAATGCCTGGAGCAGCCCGCATCCATTGGGAGGCGGGCTGCTCTAACACTTAGAAGCGATCAACTTTTCCGATTAAAAGCGGGTTTATCTAATCGTGCGCAAGAACGGGTAGAGGACTGGAATAAGGTTCGACCCTGAGCGATTGGTTCGCGAGAAGCCCGACCTGGTGGAGCGGCGTAACCTGCAAATCACCGCTGGCCGATTTGCGCACCGAATACTGCCAGACCGTCAATGTCTTCTTGTCCGCCAGCGCCCGGGCGACGGCGCCGGCATTCTTCTCCGACCCGCCGATAGGCCTGCAACTCCTGGGCATTGAGGCCGATTATGATTTCATCCTTCTCCGTAACGACCTTGAACAAGAGGGCGTCTGCGACTGACTCCAGACGGCGGACGGTGTGCCTGTAAAAATCATAATCGCACCCGTGACCAATACCGCCCGGATTAAAGCCTTCATGAGAGTTGTCCTCGCCTAATTGTATAAGTACTAGCCAACGAAGCGATGCAAACAAACCTGTTGTTTTGAGGGCGGCTCTGAGCAAGCTCCCCATCGCTTTGACAACCTCCCGCCAGTCGCGCGTAGAGAGGCATCGCTTTTCGAAACGAAAACGGCGCTGGCATGCCAGGAGCACAACCCAGCTATCGGCCACAACCCATTGACAGCCAAGGTCAAGCACTGCTTATGGGACATGATAGATGTGAGATTTGTTCGCCCTGAGACCGGCTTTGAATCCGCCGATCCCAGTCGATGAAACCAGTCCCACGTTCTAAGCAGTTATTTGATCGAGTAAACGGAGAATAAAATGTCAACCTGGCTTCCGAAAGCACACGCGATAGAGGAAACGGACCTAAAAGCTCTCGAGACAATAGGCTTTGAATGGATCGAAGCCGATGAAAGTCTCAAAAAAAGGAAGGATGACTGCATTCTGCTGGGGTTCTACGTTCACCCGATCTCAGGCACACCATTTGCTGCAATCGTCGTGAAAGACCCCGACTCTATAACCGGAAAAAAGTATCTCTATAATTGCGAGGCACGTCAAAGCGTGGATGAAAGCCTCGTTGTCGCCGCTAGTATTTGAGGCGCGCTGCGAGCGTGAAACGTGTGATCCCTGTGCATCGGCGTGGAGTAACGAACCCGTTGCTGGGGTGATCGGCATCCGGTCGAGCCTCCGATGGCGTCGCCTAAGGCTCCGCGTCGATTGACATACCTGCCATTGAAAGCCCTGGCGCCTATTCGCTTTTGATGAACTCAAAAGCGGATAGGCGCTAACTTCTTGTTTTGTCGCACGTCTCTATCGGAAAACCGCCTCACACTTTTCCCGACGCACTCTTCTGTAACGGACCGTTGTCAACCCGCTTGCGTCATCCCTTTGCCGGCTCACTCTTCTGTCCGTGGTCAGCGCAGGGCCGCCACCTGATAGGATCTGAGGAGACGAGGCAAGCCAATCTAATAACGCGCAATCGCTGTTGCGGAGTGCGTCCCGGCTTTACCTCATCCACCGTCCCGGCATTGGGACTTCGCTTTCGGGAGGGCTGGCGTCAAGAGCCCGCTCGAAACTCCTTTTTACGGTCTCAGGCCGCGCTCGCCTTGGCGGCATCGAAGGCGGTCTCATCCCGCCACATCCGGTGCAAGATCACCGCGAGTTTGCGGGCAAGGGCAACCTTGGCCTTCTTCATCCCGCTCCGCCTGGAAAGCTTCATGGCCCAGCTTTTCAGCGCCCCGGCCTTGAGCGGCCGCGTCAAAATGATATGAGCCGCCTCGAAAAGCACGGCGCGCACGCCGGCATCGCCGGTCTTTGAAATCCGCCCCGTAATATCGGTCTCCCCCGATTGATACTTCCTTGGCGTGAGACCGAAATGGGCGCCAACCCGTTTGGACGATGAAAACCGCCCCGGATCGTCGATCGCCGAGACATAAGTCAACGCGACGATCGCGCCAACGCCTGGCGCCGTCATCAAGAGCTTGACCCGCCCGTCACGCCCCGCGATCGAGCGCACCGGCTTCTCGAAGGCGCACAGTTCACGCAGCAGCGCCTCGTGGATGGCGATCAGCGCCTTTGCAATCGTATGCAAAGCTGGATGATCCTGTGTCAGCTCGGACACCCTGCCTGCGAAGCGCTTCGGCGTCGTCGGGCCAACCTTCAGGCCAAACCCGCGCAAAATGCCTCTCAGGCTCATCTCGACATCGTAAAGCTTCGATTGAACGAGCTTCCTCGCTGTCAAAAGGGCGCGGACTTCTTGCGCCGCCGCCGATTTGCAATGCACAGGCTTGAACCAGCCCAGGCGCAAGAGCTGCGCGATGCCGCGCGCGTCTTTGCGGTCTGTCTTCACCGCCATCGCCTTGAAGGCGTCGCGCACATGCCGCGTCTCCAGAAGCTCCACTGCAAAGCCAGCTTGCTCCAAGCCAGCGTAAAGCCATTGCGACAACGGACCCGCCTCAAGGCCCACCCGCGTCACCGCAAAACCCAAGCTTCGGAAAAACAAGATCAGGGCTTCAGGCTCGCTCGCAACCTTCGCCTCCCGGACAATCTTGCCGCTCCCATCGATGACGCAAACACTTGAGGCTTCCAGCGACACGTCAATCCCCGCATAATAGTCCATGGTCATCCCCGATGATGCTTGGGGTGGAGGCAATCCAACCCCGATCTAAATCGACACCATCATTCTGCGGGATGACCACCTCTCCGGGCTTACGCCGAAGAGCCGTCCGTTACACTATCTATTCCGCATCTATTCCGCCGCGGAAGATAGGGGCCGGGCGACAGCTTCCAAAGGCTTCCGCTCGGCGGCGATGCCCCAGACCATCTCCACGATGGCGGCGAAGATCATCAAGCCCGAGCCAAAGAGGTAGCCTTCGAAGACGTTCTGGCGCGAACCGGTTTCGATCAAGCGTCCAAAGAGAAACGGCGCACCCGCCCCCCCGATCGCTGTCCCGAGGCCATAGAAGACCGCGATGGCGAGTGCGCGAATCTCGACAGGAAAAACCTCGCTGACCGTCAGGTACGCGCTTCCGGCGGCCGGGGACGCGAAGAAGAAAATCAAAGACCACGCAATGGTCTGCTGCGTCGCGCTCAATTGATTGCCGACGAAAAGCCAGCCGCTCACCGCGAGCAGAACACCGGATATCGCATAGGTGAAAGCGATCATCGGCTTGCGGCCTACCGAGTTGAAAAGGGGACCGAGGATGAGCGGGCCGAGCACATTGGCGATCGCAAACGGCAGGATGTACCAGCCCACATCGTGGAACGGCACACTATAAAACTTCGTAAGGACAAGGGCGTAGGTGAAGAAGATCGCGTTATAGAAGAAGGCCTGCGTCGCCATCAGCGTGAGCGCCACCAAAGCCCTCGTTCTGTAGGTCACGAAAATTGTCTTGAACACCTCGGTCAGCGGCGTATGCGTCCGCGGATGCACGCGCATGGGCTTCAACTCGGAAGCATCCTGGAATTCCGCGCCGTGCTTGCGGAACCCGGCCTCGATATCGCCAACCACTTTCTCCGCTTCCTCCTCGCGCCCGTGTATGACAAGCCAGCGCGGGCTTTCCGGGAGAAAGGACCGCAGGACGAGAATGCCGAGGCTGAGAACCGCGCCAATGAAGAAGCCGAGTTGCCAGCCGATCTCGGGATTGATATTCGCCGGGTCGAGAAGCACGATCGAAGCCCCCGCGCCGAGCGCGCCCCCGATCCAGAACGTGCCGCCGAGCGCGAGATCGGTCCAGCCGCGGAAACGTGCCGGGATCATCTCCTGAATTGTCGAGTTGACCGCGCTGTATTCGCCGCCGATGCCCGCTCCCGTCAAAAAGCGGAACAGGCAGAAGCTCGCGAGATCCCAGGAAAAGGCGGTCGCGGCTGCGGCCAGGAGATACAGCCACAGCGTAACGAAGAAGAGGAGACGGCGGCCAAGCCGGTCCGCAAGCCACCCGAAGACAAGCGCGCCGCCGACGGCTCCGGCGAGGTAGAAGCTCGATGCAAGGCCGACATCTGAGTCGGTGAAGTGAAGCACCGGGCTTTCCTTGAGCGCACCCGCCACCGAGCCCGCGAGCGTCACCTCCAGCCCGTCGAGCACCCAGGTGATTCCGAGCGAGACCACGACAAGCGTGTGGAACCGCCCCCAGGGCAGGCGGTCGAGGCGCGCGGGCGCGTAGGTCTCAATAACGGCCGGTTGCGCCTTGGGTCTGTCTACGATGTCTTGCATGGTTCGCCTCCCCAGGCTTCAAACCTGAGAAGGCGAAAACGCTCCCACTGCGGGTATGCCTGGACCAATTCCGGAATACGTCGACGATTGCCGCCTCTTCAGAAGCGAGGAGCAAATGTCTGCGAAGAAGCTCTCATCCGATGTGAGCTACGTTACGAAATTGAAAGGTAAAACTGGAAATCGGATGCTGGTAAAGAACCTAGCGGCTCAGTTATCCATCAACCTCGGATGCAGTGTTCGCGGCGAAGGAAGGAAGGGCGCTACTGTGGCTCGAAAAATTCTCGCAAGCACACGGATTATACCCGGCCCGCTGACCGTTCTCACTCGCAGAGCTGACAAGTGTCTTTTCATTATTGCAAAAATGCAAGATTGGACGAATGCACATGGGAAGCAAATTTTCCGCTGATCTAGAAGAAGCACAGGCGCTCGCCTTTATGGAAAGATACGGGCTTTCCCTTCCGGACCTGCGAGGCTTCATCCTGGCAAACCTCATTTGCCTAAAAGTCTTAGCACGACATGCGAACCTTCCTCATATTGCCGAACAAATCCACGGCGTTATCAACGAGATGCAAGGCGAGGGGCATTCGGAGTGACAAAAAGCCATGCCTCAATCGATATTTTTACACAAAAACGAACTTCACTTTTTCCAGTTTTTATATAATGTGACTGCATAGTAACGAGTAGGGACTGACATGCAGCTCAATGAGAACTATGCCAATTTATTGGTAAGCGTCGCAAGTGTATATGGACAACAGCGAAGCACTGAGTGCGCGATAGCAGAGTCTATCTTCGAGGAAGAACTCTTTTCCCTTTTTGCAAGTGCGCGGCAGCGGGGAGTTTCTCTTCAGGATGTTATCGTTATTGCATCAACTGCTCTGGCAGTTATTCTCACTAAGCCGCAAGAAATTGAGCATCAGAAAAATAAACTGGATCTGGTTAAACCAAAAGCTACGAAGCAAGCACAATCAGTTTAAAAAAAGAACCGCGAAGCGAAAGCGGCTCAGACTGATTTCGAAAAGAACAGCAAATCCGCCTCATCTGACACTGCGAAATCTTCGTAGCTTGCCCGATGCCGGGAATGAACGCCGCAGCGGCTTTTCTTAACTCTTTGCTTATGATGGGAATGGTAGCGCTTTAGCCAACTGATTCACGCGCTATCAACCTCACATGCAAAGAAGCTGCTATGTTCATGTCATCGAAGCGGAATTTGGTTCGTGAGAACGAAGAACTGAAGGCCCAGATCGCCGCGCTCGCGCAGGGGCAAGCTTCGCCGCGTCAGGGCTGGGGCCTCGGCCTGGAGCAGGGCAAGAACCAGTTCGATCATGAACGGCTGGAACTCGAGAAAGCGAAGCTCGCCGAGGAGAAATATCGCTTCGAGGCGCAAGCGGCGCGGACCTATGCCGGACAAGTCGTGCAAGCCCTGCTGCTCCTCAATGGCGCGGCCGCTCTTGCGATGCTGACTTTCATCGGCAATCTCTCAAAGGATTCCAGCTTCAAGAGCCTGCTCCTGAGCCTCTCCGATCCGCTCTCATTCTTCAGCTTTGGCGCCGCGCTGGCGGTTCTCACCGCCATATTTGCCTACCTCAGCCAGGCATCCTGGGCAGATGGGAGTTCGCTGTGGGGCAACTCGCTTCGGATTTTCGCTGCGGTTTTGGCGCTCTGCAGTTTGCTCTTGTTCGCGGGCGGAATATCGCACGCCAACGCTGTTTTCGCTGCCTTTCGTTGAGCGGTTTCGCCTTTCACGGCAGGCGGCCTATCTCGGATCGTATGTCCTCGAACACGTCATCCTCGATCCCAAGCAAGCGGACATGTTCGGCGAGATTGTCGAAATATTCGCGGTTCGTCCCAAGGATGCCCCTTCCAGTTGCGATGATCGCGGCCGCTTCGACGCCGCTAACATCGGCGAAATGGGGGCTCGACCTGTCCATCACGAAGGCGAGGGCTTCAATGGGACCCTGCGGCGTAAGCAATCGCTTGAAAACCGGCGTGTAGGCGTGCCCGATCATTTCCCGCATCCAAAGGATTTCCGTCTCCTGGTTCACCAGGCAGGCCGGTATCCGGAACGCCAGGCCATGGCACTCCCCGCCGGCGTCGAGGGCAGCCATCAAAGCCGGAGCCTTCCTTGATCCGCGGCCAATCGCGATTTTGAGGCAGAAGCGCCGATGGAAGCCCGGAAGAGTTGCTTGCCTGATCTCGACGGCGTGCATCGCAGGATCCCACATCAGCGATCCATAAGCGAACACCCAGAGGTCCGCGTTGAGCCGTCCGGCAAGCGCGGCGCTCCGCGTGGCTTCACGATCCTCGTGTGAACGGCGCCAGCCCGGAAGGATGCCCGCCGCAGCCGCGCGCCGATCCCATTCCTCGAAAGCGGCGAGCGAGAACCGGAACATCGATTTCTCGGGTTCGACGATCTTGTCCGCAAGCATCGGAACATGCATGAAGGCATCGGGCGATAGCGGCATGCGGGCCTCATAATGCGAGACTGTACAGTGCGTTATAATGCCCCTCTCTTCGCAGGAGCCATGAACACGTTGTTCTGACCGAGGATTCCGGCGAAGCCGCCCGCCTATTCCAGAATTAACTCGCCCACCGATTCCGATATTATCTCGCCCATGGATTCCGGAGTTATTCCGCCCGGGTTGCCGGGCCTTGCTGGCTCAAGAATTTGACGTTGGTTTGGGCTCGCGGTCAATCCTCCTTGGCGGCTCGTTCGGCTTGTTTGCCGTTGTTTTCTTCCGCTTTCCCTTTCCGGCTCGTGGCAGCAGCGTTTGCGCCGGGTCCTTCTTTGCGATGGGCGCGTTCTTTGCGCATGCTTTCGCCCTGAGCTCGATCCTGTGCGCGTTATGGACGATGCGGTCGAGGATGGCGTCGGCGTAGGTGGGATCACCGATGAGATCGTGCCATTTCTCGACGGCTGGCTGGCTGGCGATGATGGTGGAGCGGCGGCCATAGCGCTCCTCGACGATTTCGAGGAGGTCTGGCGGCCCTGGGGATCGAGGACCTGCAAACCAAAATCATCGAGGATGAGCACATCGGCGCGGGTCAGCGTCCTGAATAGCCTGGCGTGGCGGCCGTCGCCGCGGGCGAGCGCCAGTTCACCGAACAGTTTGGGCGGACGCTGATAGAAGACGGAGCGGTTGTCCCGGCAGGCATCGTAGCCGAGCGCACAGGCAAGCCACGATTTGCCCAGGCCTGTTTCGCCGCACAGAATTAGATTGTCATGCGCGTCGATCCAATCGCCTGCGGCAAGCTTCTGGAACAGCGCCCGGTCGAGATTGCGGGGATGTCGGTAATCCACGTCCTCGATGACGGCCTGATGTCTCAGATTGGCGTATCTCAGCCGTGAGGCCAGCCGCTTATCGTTGCGATAGCTCGTCTCGTTGCCGAGCAGCAGGCCGATGCCCTCCGCCAGGGAGAGCCTGGCCGCTTCGCCTGAGGCCAGAAGGTTCCCGAAGGCCTTGGCCATGGCGATCAGCCCCAGCTCATTGAGCTGGGTGAGGATTGGATGATTGAGCATGGAACCTCTCAGTTGTAGTAGCGCGGACCGCGGATGTTGGCGTGGAGGATCGCCGGGCCGTCCGCGGCGCGCTTGGCTGCAGCCTGGCGATCGAGGTTGTTGTCGAGAATGGAGCGGACCGAGCTGTAGCTGCGCGCGCCGATCTCAATGGCTCGCAGGCAGGCCGCCTGACCCGGTCGCGGCAGAAGGATTTGACGATCTGGATAATGCCAAGGCAGGCGCGGAAGCCCTGCTCGGGATGGCGGCGCTCTTCGAGGATCTGCTCGCACAACGCGCCGGTCGAGCGGCTATGGCTGAAGCCTCGCGGCGGATGCGCTCGATGGACCAATCGCCAAAATGCCGGTGGCTCGACGGCTGCTCGGGGATGGTTGTGTGGCGGTAATTACCCGAGTTGCGCAGATGGGCGGCGATGCGCTAACCTTTGCGAAACACCTCCAGTGTGCGCGCCGTGAGGCGGACTTCGAGTTGGTCTTTGGCGAAGCGGGGGGGAACGCTGTGGTTTTCACACCACTCGATGCCCGGTTGACTCTCTTTCTGTTTGCAAATACCCGGGTTGCCTTGCTCACATGAGATAACCCCTATCGGTTCCGCCCCGCACCGTTAGGGGGTTCCTTCTCGGCTCTGTTGCGCACTCTGCCGGCAACAATCGTGTTCGCGTTCGGCCAGCAACACCTGTCCACTCGTGATTGTTCAGGCCTGCTTTTTCCATCTGGCCAGTTGCGGGATCTGCGCCCGTGCAAGCTTCCTCATGGGCCAACTGAAGCCCTGCTCCTTCATGGCTCGTTCGACAATGTCCTGCATCTGCGTGACCGTGCAGTCTTTTCCGACGAATTCTCCATTCCGGTAACAAAGGCTGCAGTAGATCTCACCCTTGCGTCCATCTCGCTCTGTTCCACCACCGCCGGGATCTTTTGAAAGCGGCATCCCGCAGGATTGGCATTGCCTCATGGTTCTCCCCTTTGGTTGGCTCTCTGGAATTATAAGGATTCGACCAGCCAATGGTCTTCTTCCGGGATGAGTTTCCCCGTGTTGAACAAACCCGAAGACGTGCGGGTTCAGGGGAGGGGAAAGCCTCGTTGGCTATCCGAACAACATGTATACATTGACATTCTATAATTATACAATTAGTTTGGGTCCATGCGTTCGAAGCATGCGTTCATCTTATTATTTTAGGGATTTTTCGCCCCACCTTGAAAACCGCTCCGGTTTGGCGCGGTTTTCTCTCAAAAATTTCCAGCGGCGGCCGATGCGGCCAGATGACTGCTTTCCAAACCGATAGCACAGCATTAGCCTTTTGGTGGTACCTAGCTGGGACAAGGCGGGCGCGCCGAGCCTCCAAGGCGGACTTTTTGCGTGCCCGCCGCTCTTGCGCAGAAAAGTCGCAGAAATGCGCCGGGCTGTCCGCCGATGCTGGACGTTGCCGCCGGAGAAGGCAGCTTTGGGAGAGGAGCCCGCTCCGTATCGTTTACTGGCGCTCAACGGTCTGCTTCAGCGGCAAAGCGCACCACTGCGGCCGATGGCCGGAGTGGTCGAAGATCCTGAGCAGGTCGGACAGGGCGATGGTCGTCGTCATTGTATTTACGAGCGGGTGAGCGCTCACCGTTCTTGCCTGCCGCATCCGTTGATCGAGAATGACGCGGACTTTCCTGCCACGGTCGTTGAAGACAGCGAAGGGCGTGACACTGCCGGGCAGGACCTTGAGAGCGTTTGCCAACGTCTCCGGCGACGCGAAGGAAAAACGGCCGTCCGCTCCGATGCTTTTTGCGAGTTGCCTCAAGTCCAGCGGAGGCGTGAGAAGATGCATCGTCACGAGGTAGAGCTTCCGGCTCTTGTCTTCGACCACGATGTTCTTGACGGGAAACTCCCACTGACCGGTGTCCCGCTCTGCGAGACCCTCGGCAGTGAACTCGGCTTCGTGCTCCACGGTCTCGGACGCGATGCCGAGTTCATCGAGAAGTTGGAAAAAGGCGCGGTCGTCGTTCATCGGAAGAGTATGTGTGAACCGTAATTCAAAGGTCGAGAGCTTAGTGACGCCGGGTCGCGCTTTTTGGACAGGTTTTGGAGCGCGTTTGAACACGGTCAAACCCGCCGCCGTTCGCAGTGCAACTCATCGCAGAACTGACGCGAGCTGCTCCAGCACCTTATAATCGATCAACTTTTCCGCCTTTGATCGACTCCGGTTAGAGGGGGTCGGTCAAACGCCTCATGATCCCCATACTCAGCGTCTGAAGATTTTCGTTTGTTGATTTCGGATCATGAGGCGTTGATAATACCCTTCCCAGACTGGTGTAAAATTTGGTGTAAGATTTAAAGAGCGAATCATCGCCTCGATGCGATGGCCGAACTTTTTTCATTTGGTGTCCCATGCAGGATGTCGCAGTAGATTTCCTTCGGCGTGTACGTTCAATCATTGAAGCGGCGGAACGGGGCCTCCTCACGGAGGAAGATCTCGCCGCCGGCCGAAACTCTATGAACAAATTGCTTGAGTTGGATTGGGTGATGCCGCGAGCGGTCTCCGAGGTCAGCATCCATTGGAAGCTGATCGAGGAATCTCTCCGAGCCATGCTAGAAGGGCAGACTGGCGCACAGACGCCGGCAGAAGAGCTGCAGGCCGCTTGGACTGCCTACCGCGGCATCGAAGACGTTTTCAAAGACGATCAGTCCTAAGCAGCCAACCAGCGCCATTCGCGCGTTCCCAAAAGTGGCCTTCCCGGTTTTGGGAGAGAACTCTGCGAAAACAAGTGACGCTAAGATGACATTCGTGGCCGGCCAAGGACTGCCTGCTTAGAGTGCGTCCGGTTTTAAAGACGCACGACGCGACAAGAACTTAGAGCCCGCTTTTGAGTGGATATGCTGATAGAGCAGACCGCGTCTATTTGGACGCAGATAAGCTGCTCTAGCATCTTCGATTCGATCAACTTTTCCGCCTTCAATCGCTTCCGATCAGAGGCGGGTTGATCCAGACGCTCGTGCTGAGGCATATCAGGCGGCCCAACCCCAGCGCCGTCGCCGCTCACTGGTTGATCGCAGCTTGCTGGCCAGATCGGCGATGTGCTCAAAGCCTGCGGCCGCAGCAAGCGTGCGCTGCCTTATCCGTGGATCGGTTATCTTTTTGCTAAGCTCGCGCATCTGATTTGCATATTCGAGCCAGAGCTCTACATCGTGTAAGGTCGGCGGCATGGCAACTGACACTCATGGACTTGCAACGCCTTCGATTTTTCCATGATTTTATGAAAAATGCCTTGACTATAGCTGATTTGCCACGCGCCTCGCCGCTTCTCGATGCACCAGTGCGGGCTAGAGTGCGTCGGGCAAAGTGCGAAGCGGTTTTCCGACAAAGACGCATGATAAAACAATAACTTAGGGCCGGCTTTTTATTCCATCAAAAGCGGATAGGCTCTAAGCGGCGACGATTGCAGGGCTGAAAAGGCCAGCAAAATCAAGCCAGCTTATAAGTCTTCCCTTGCTTCACGTTGTTCAGAAAAACGGAAAAGCCCCTAGCGATAGAAGCACGCTAGGGGCCTGGGCGACCGATATAGGTTGCAATGCATTTTGGAAAGAAACTGGCGACGCCAGCTGTGTTTAATTCCTCTCCTGTTGCACACAAGCTAATCGCGACAATGTCTTGATGCAACAGCTGCTGCGTTCATGACCTAAAAGCCCAGTGGAACTGCTGCACGAAAAGCACAACAGCACTGACTAGGGCCATATTTTGAGCGCCTCCATGCGCCTTTAAATGACGGCTCATTCCCGAAAGGCCTAATGAGCGGGAGCGGCCAGGACGATGGCTAGGTGCTCCACTGCAAAAAAAACCTTCGGCAGCCCGAAGAACACGGAGGCTCTTTAATGGGAAAATAAGCAAGAAATCTTAGGCTCCAGCGCTATGTTCAAGAGCGAGTGCGGGAGCGTTCAAAATCATGATCGAGTTAGCTTTTATAAAGCCGTTTGCCTACGACGATCCCGAAACGGGCGACAGGATCGCTATCTCAGTCTCGGATTTTTACACGAAACTGTCGGTGAACGACCGCGAGTATTATTTCGTTCGGGAGAACGGCACATTTGACGGCGCTGCGACGTCGAAACACAGCGGTCCTATTTTGGTTTACGCGGCGGCGGACTGAACGGATCGATCTTTGACGCTTCCCATTTTCGAGCGCTTTCCTCCGTCCTGGCGCGGCCAACGATAACGAGGCGGCCATTCTCCCATCGTTGTTTGTGCTCGTGCTCGCGGCGTCCCGGGTCTCTCGTGATGCCGCTTTGGACGATCGTGTTCCCAACCTTGAAGTCGTACGTGTAATACAGCCGCTTTTTCATCCATTGACCTCGGCATCGAATTCAGGCATCGGATCATGGCGTGATTCGAGCGCGGTTGGTCAATGAACAATCCGCAATCACTCCATCTGGCGATTTAGTCTGGGGACTGATGCAACAGGATGACCCGCATTGGATGGGCTCGAACGAAATCCTGATGCAAAGCAGCGCCGTGTGAACAGCGAGCTGGTCTCAGCTCCCCGATAGCCAGCCCCTCTCAACCGCATACCCCACCAGCTCGACGCGGCTATGAAAGCCGAGCTTATCCATCGCCCGCGCCTTGTAGGTCTCAATGCTCTTAACGCTGATTTGCAAGATGTTTGCGATCGCCTTATTGCTGTGGCCGACCGCAGTCAGCCGCAAAACCTCCACCTCTCGCTCGCTGAGTTCAGCGCTGCCCGCAGCGGCCTCGCAGGGCTTATTGGGCGTCCGGTCAATGGCGTGTGCGGCGATTGACGGATCGAGATAGACGCCGCCTGCTGCGACAGCATGAATTGCTCGAAGCAGATCTTCCACCACCGACCGCTTCAGCACGTAACCGGCCGCCCCAACCTCGATCAGCTTGCGCAAATACGACCGGTCTTCATGCACTGTCAGCACGACAACCTTGCAGTCCGGGAGTTCGAGCAAGCAATTGCCGGGTCACGTCCACGCCGTTGAGCCCTGGCATGGACAAGTCCAGCACCATGATCTCAGGTTTCAGCTCGAGAGCCATCCGCAACGCGGTGACGCCATCTCGTGCCTCGCCGACGATTTCCAGTTCCGTATCGCCATTAAGCAGGGCGCGAACGCCCGCGAGGACCACAGGATGATCGTCGGCGATAAAAACGCGCAGCGGTGCGGCGGCGCCGGTCATAGCGGTACCCTGATATAAAGAGTGCATCCGCAGCCAGGAGCCGACTCGACCTCGATCGTGCCCGAGACGAGCGACAGGCGCTCACGGATGCCAAGCAGGCCAAGGCGCTTGAAGGGCATGCCTGCGGGCGGCCCCTCGGATTGGGAAAACCCGCGTCCATTGTCCTCCACAATCATGCTGACCTCCCTTTCGCTGGCCTCCAGTAGCACGGCGACCCGCGTCGCGTCCGCATGCTTCGCGATGTTGGTGATGGCTTCCTGCAGCACGCGATAGAGCGTCGTCTCGACCGCTGAATTGAGACGGCGGTCATTGAGCGCCAGGCGCAAATCAAATTGCAGGTTCGAGCGCTCACTCCATGTCTCGATGAGGTGGCGAATGGCGGTTTCCAGGCCAAGATCGTCGAGCGCGGTTGGGCGGATTTCCCAGGCCAGCCAGTTTACTTCGGAGCCAACGCCGCTCGCAAGCCCTTTAAGAGCCGCAAGCCGCTCCTTCATCTTTTCGCTTGAAGGCAAGGCCTGCCCGAGTTCATCAAGGCCAAGCTGCAGAAGGGTGAGCGTTTGCCCGAGACTATCGTGAAGTTCGCGCGCGATTCTTTGGCGTTCGGCCTCTTGATCCTCCACCGTTGAGCGAAGCACCTGCGAAAGCTCGGTCTCGACCAGCGCGCGGCGTTGAGCCTCTTCCTTGAGCTCGGCCGCAACCGCCTGCCACTGTTCAAGCCGCCGATCAAGCTCGGCAGTAAGCACGGCTTGCTTGACCCGCGCCTTTTCACGCTCGCGCGCAACCTGGTCGATGCGCCGCAAAATCACTTCCATCAGGGAGAGGCGCAGCGTTTTTGCGGCCTCCACCTCCGCACTGCGCCAGGGGTGGGAATGCAAACTCACCGACTGACGCCAAGCGGCAAAGCTCTTGCGGGGGGAGAGGCGCTGGCCGCCGTCGATGGTCTCGACGGGCTTGCTCGGGTCGCCAGCCCAGGTCACCGTGTGGATCACTTCTGGCCGGAACCACAGAACATAGTCGCGTGGCGTCTTTGACACCGAGAGGGCGATAAGTCCGCTGGCCGCGTCCGCAAACAAGGCAGCCGGAGGATAGAGCAACGGGAGTTTGTCTGTGTGGAACACACCCTCGGCCGCTGTCTCGTTCAACCAGCCAACCAAATTCGCCACCTGCTCGGGGCGCGGCGTCTGGCCCAGCCCGGTAAACTGGTCATCCAACCATAATCCCACTCCTTCCGCAGAGATGAAATCGAGCAGGTTCGGCTTATAGCGGGTGAGCCCTTGCGCCAGGTCGGCCTCGCGGCTCATGCGTGTAACGAGTTCCTCGTGGATGCGCTTGCTTTTGAGCTGAGCCTCGAATTCATCGGCCCCGACCCTCGTTTCAAGCTTCGCGGACGCCATTTGCGCGAACAGTTCGCAGGCCATTCGGAGGCGGTGCGAAAGGAAACGCGGAGCCATATGATGACATGCGATGAGGCCCCAGAGCTTTCCGCCGACGATGATAGAAAGCGACATCGAGGCTACGACGCCCATGTTCCTCAGATACTCCAGGTGCATTGGAGAGACGCTGCGGATCAGGCTGTGGCTCAGGTCGAGCGGCGAGCCGTCGCGAGGATCGTCCGCCGGCAGAATAGGCGCTGGGGTATAGCAAGCATCCGGGATAAGGCGGATCCAGTTTCTAAGATAGAGTTCGCGGGCCTGCCTGGGAATGTCGGAGGCGGGGTAGTGAAGGCCAAGAAAGGACTCCACGCCATCACCGCGCGCTTCCGCATCGACAACGCCGCTACCGTCCGGAAGAAAACGGTAAACCATGACGCGGTCGAATCCCGAGACGCGGCGCACCTCATCGGCGAGCCCCTGGCAGAACGCCTGCGTGGTGCCGGCCTGCTGCACACGGCCGAGCATGGTCTGCACGAGAGCGAGTGCATCCTCGGGATGGTTTTCACCCGAGGGCTCCAACTCCAGCACCAGGAGTTCACCGCTCCGATAGACAAAAGCATCGACGGTTGCCCAATCCTGCTTGCTCACGAGAGTGAACGCGTGCAGTGGCCGCATCATCAGGCCTTCGGTGTTCAGCATCGCGCGAAGCCGCGCGACGTGGCCGGGCGGGAACACGCACTCGATACTCTCCCCGAGCATTTCGAAGGGCTCCGGGCCGAATATCCGGCCCGTATCGCCGCCAGCCTGAACAACCCTTAGCGACTTCGGATCGACCGCAAGCAGCGCGCCATGGGGTTGAACGGAACCCGGAATGTGGATCGGTTCGCGGTCGCAGTTGGTGATGTCGACGGCGAAGGAGGGAGTTCGTTCGTGGAGCCATTGGTTGGGCCGGGAGCGCGCGCATCGCTCATCTGCGTTTGCCTTGTGTGTCGAAAGCCTGTCTCGGTCCTAAGAAAGGAGCGCGCAGGCGCGCCGGTAGCGCCGCCTGACGCACAATCCTCAGGACGTCGGCGCACAGTATCGCCTTTTCCTGCGCAGGTCATGAGCATTCGTGGCCGGACACCGCGTACAGCAAATGAGATACGGTGAATGTTTAGCCGCGCAATCGCCAGCAAACCCCTCCGGATGTCGGGTTCTGCCCTTACAAACACCGCTATATACCTTACAGGATACGGTGCTAGCACCCACAAAACGCCATGGCGTTGCCCCTACAAACCCTAGAGCAATTCCATTACAACCTTAGGGGAAACTATGATTGTGTCGCCGTGACACAGATAATACTGTGTCACAACGAATTGACACATGCGACAGTACGCATATGCTGACACCTGCTAAAGGCGCCGCTTCCGCTTTCGGGCCGTTAGCGCAGCCCAACGTGCGGGTTCAGCACGAAATCTTATCAGGAGGTACCTATGGCAGACCCAAATAAGGTCTATCCGACAGGTCTTACATTGGCGGAAGCCGAAGAGCTGCACGGTTATGTAATTAATGGCACACGCACTTTCGGCGCCGTCGCGGTTGTCGCACATGTGCTCGCCTTCGTTCTCACCCCCTGGCTGAAGTAAACAAGGAGAACTATCCATGGCCGATGTTGATGGACAAGCCAAAATCTGGCTGGTTGTGAAACCAGAAGTTGGGCTGATGTGGCTTCTTGGCCTCGTCGCTCTTCTGGCGGTGGCTGTGCATGCGCTCTTAGTGGGCCACACGAAGTGGTTCCCCGCCTACTGGGAAGGCGGCAAGGGCAAAGTGGCGATCGAACACGTCGTTCCTTACGTCTAGCATCTTCAGTCGATTGCGCGAAGGCGAAGTAATTCGGCTCTGCGCAGTCGAACTCTAGTACACCTTCGTGCAGGTTTAGCACGAGAACCCTTTAGGAGAAAAATTATGGCGGATCCAAACAAAGTTTATCCGACTGGCTTGACCTTGGCTGAAGCTGAGGAACTTCATGCCCACGTGATCAACGGCACGCGCGTTTTCGGCGCATGCGCCGTCGTCGCTCACGTTCTCGCGTATGTCTACACCCCCTGGCTTCACTAGCTCACTGTAATAAGGAGAAAAACTCATGGCCGATACTGATGGACAAGCTGCCATTTGGCTGTATGTGAGACCCTCGCTCGGACTTCCGCACTTCCTGGGCGCCGTGCTCCTGATTGCGATTGCCGTGCATGCCGCTCTTATTGGCCATACGACCTGGTTCAATAAGTACTGGGAAGGTGGCAAGAAGGTTGCGATCACCCAAGTTCTGGGCAGCAACTCGTAATTTCAGACCAAAGCTCGCGCCTTGGAGGTAGCCTCCGGGGCCGAGCCTTCCCGCGTGCAGCCGCCTCTCGGGTGCGGTTGCTCGCGGGATTTTTGGCTTCAGCGGATGGTTTGAGACATCCTGCCGTCCCTATTTTCGATGTTTCTCCTGACGTTTCGGTTCACGCTTTATATGCTTGAGTATCTGGCATTCAGCGCTGGACGGCATAAGTGAGCGCCTTCGCGTGCGCAGTGGAGTACGTCGCACAAGATCTCCGCAAACCGGGGCCAACAAGCCTGTAAAACTCAATCAATATATAGTAAAAAATATAGTTTTGTGCCATGTTTAATGTTTTCTTTTATGGATAATCCTGACACACATAGGGGTTATTCCTGATTGTGTCGGAGTGACACATGACATAACCTTTGAATGTATTTGACACATAGGGCATTGCTAATATTCTGAACTTGCTTATGCACTATTGCCGCGCGTTAGGGTGTAAGCGCCTCACGTGCGGGTTCAGCACGAAGACTTCGAGGAACTTAAGATTATGGCAGATCCAAAGAAAGTCTATCCGAGCGGCCTAACGCTTGCAGAAGCCGAGGAGTTGCACAGCCACGTTATCAATGGCACGCGGGTTTTTGGCGCGACCGCAGTGTTCGCGCACTTTCTCGCTTACGCTCTGACACCCTGGCTTCATTAAAACGTTTTAGAGAGGAGAACCTCTGATGGCCGATACTGATGGAGAACACGGGATCTGGTTGGTTGTGCCCCCAGAGACTGGGTTGATGTGGCTTCTTGGCAGCGTTGCTCTCATAGCGGTGCTTGTTCATGCACTCTTAGTGGGCCACACGAAGTGGTTCCCCGCTTACTGGGAAGGCGGAAAAGCGAAAGTTGTAGCCACGTCAGTAGCGCCGGCGGCGCCAGTCGTTGCTGCGCCTCAAGTTAAGAAATAGCACTTACGCCGGGAATATCTCCTTGGCGGCGCTTTAACTGTGCGTCGGCGTTCAGCCATCGTCGGCGCACAACATTGAGCCCGATCCTAGCGGGCCTTTACCTGCGCGCAGCCGAATTCAGCCACGTCTGCGCGCAGTTTTTTTGTTAACATGATCAACCTTGCCGCGAAATCGAAAAAGCTTTGCGGGGTTTTTGGTCGCACCGCAAAAAGATCAGGATGCGGCTTTTCGGTGCGCCACTACCCGCGCACTCTCGCAGACTTCGCTAATCTGACCAACGGATCGTCATGCCCATGATGAAGGGCGGCGCACGGTTGCGTAAGGCGAAGCCACGCCATCATGGTAAATCGCTCGTTGCCGCGCCGGTTATGCGTTAACCAGCGATGGTTAATTTAGCCGGCCGGATTTATTTCCGTCCTGAATCTGCGCCCAAAAATGCGATTTCCAGCGCACAAGTGCGAAAAAACGGACTCGCAAAAGTCCGTTAAATATATTCTGGCCGCGCTTGTTAACCACGCCGGTGGCCTTTCGCGGCCGCGGCAGAGCAAGCGCTCTTCTAATTTTCTTATATATATTAATGGATTACTGCGATTAACCTCTCGGCAAGGCGCTTTTTCCTACAATTCCGGCTCAAGCAATCAGGACGCAAGCTGATCCCCCCTACGGCATCGCGCCCCAGTTCCGTTCGAGCTTTTTCGATGGTACTTTCAAGCCCCGCCCTGGCTGAATTCGTATTGGGACATGCATTGTGATCGTGAACCACTCCACAATCTCCGCTGAAAGAATAGCTACGGCCTTGGAGGGAATTGCTCCCGAAATCGCGATACTGGATGCGGACGGGGTGATTGTTTACGTCAACTCGGCGTGGGTTAACTTCGCGACCGAAAGCGGTTCGCGCGATTCCAAAGCATATCTTGGCCGGAACTACATTGATGTCTGTCTCAAGTCGAGTTCTGCCGGCGACGCGCTCGCGCGGGAGGCCGCAGAGGGGATCAGAGCCGTAATTTTTGGGGCGCTTCCAAGCTTCGGACAGAAATATCCCTGCCACTCACGGCAGCACGAGCGCTGGTTCGCCATGTCCGTGACCCGCGCTTCCGCCGGTGGGGACATCGTCATCGCGCACAATGAAATAACACAACTCTTGCAAGCCGAACGCGGAAACGCGGAGGCAGAGCGGCGCTTGATGCTCGCTCACGAGAGGTTCGAAGCGGGCAAGGCCCTGGCAGAGAGCGAGGAGCGGTTCAAAAGGATTGTGGACACGGCCACAGATGCAATCGTCATCGTCGACGACAAGGGCCGAATACAGTCCCTCAACCCTGCAGCAGAACGTATTTTTGGCTACGATCACAGTGAGGCCGTGGGCAGAGATGTCTCGATGTTCGTGGCTGAGCCGCATCACCTTTTTCAAGAGGCCCCCGCTGGCAGTCTAAGAGAAATCGAGGAAAGCGGGGCTTTGCGCGTTGCACGGAAGGTCGAGGGCCGCCGAAAGGATGGCTCGAAGTTTCCCGTCGAACTTTCTGTCGCCGGATGGCACGCTGCGGGGAAGCGTCACTTTGCCGGTATCATGCGCGAAATTGCTGCATTTCAGCGCCCCTTATGGAGGAGCTAATCGACACTCCCTACCAAAGCGAGAGCCCCCTCTACCTATCAAGGTTGCTAGCTGATACTCACCGCACGTGGCGGCTCTAATGCCTCGGTAAATCGAGGTGGATAATGATCGACTGCGTCTCCATCAGCACAAACCATTTGTTCGCAGGCAATCCCATATACGAGCAGCGCAGGCTCAGGCATGAATGCATCGTCCAGAGGCAGTCATGGAATGTCCCCACCTTCCGGAACATGGAATACGATCAATACGACAATCCAGCAGCCTGTTACCTCATCTGGCGGGACGAGGCTGGAAGGGCGCGGGGCTCGTCGCGGCTCTATCCGACCGACCGGCCTTATATGCTGCAAGAGATTTTCCCTCACCTCGTAAGCAAAACGCTGATGCCCAAAAGCTACCGGGTTTGGGGGGCAGCCGCTTCTGCGTCGACTCGAGACTGCAGCCGGAGATGCGCAAGCGGATCATGCGGGAAATTATAGCTGGCTATTTGGAATTCGGGCTCGATCAGGGCGTGACCAACTTCATCGGCGTCATGTACCCAGCCTATTGGCGCAACATCTTCATCGGCAATGGCTGGGATGTCGAATTCCTGGGTGAACCTCACCGAAGTGCAGAAGGCCACAAGATCATTGCGGGATCGGTCACAGTGTCGAAGGCCGCACTCGAAAAGGTGAGAAATAAAACCGGCATTCGTGAAACTGTCTTGAACTATGGCGACGAAATGGAGTACCGCCGTGCTGCCTAATAGCGGAAAACATGATCCCGAGACTGCTCAATCCGAAAATGAAACGAATGTTCGGGGCATACTTCTGGCGTTACGCTACCTTTCCCGTGAAGCAGAAGGCGCTGGTCTCAAGGAACTGGCGAGAACGCTGGCAGAGGCGGAATTCAAATGCGATCGAGGCGCCGGTAGAACCCCGGACCTTTCCTAGCTTAGCTCTCTATCCAACACCAAAAACCAATCGAGATGGGCACAATGCCATTACGTGAGTCCTGCCTTATGTCACCAAATGAGACCGATGATTGCTGCCCCGGCAACTCCCGCGCGCCAGGAGATAAACTCGCGGATGCTTTGCAATCGCAAATCATCAACGCGTTCGAGGGTGCGATTTATCAGGGCATGCGCCCCATGGATGCGCTCGCCGTCATTCTGTCCTGGATGTCATCGGAAATGACGCGCATCCAGGCAGAGCAGACAAACCGGTCATCATGGTAGTCAGGAAGTAACCGCCTACTCCGTGGCGATCGTGGGCTCCTGCCCCATCTCGGCGCGACGGCGGTACAGACCCGCGAAATCGATCGGGTCGAGGAGCAGCGGCGGGAACCCGCCCTCGCGTGAAAGATCGGCAACGAGGCGCCGGACGAACGGGAAAAGAAGCGCCGGGCACTCGATGAACAGGACTGGCTGGATCGCTTCCTGGGGAAGGTTCCTCAGCACGAAAGCACCAGCATAAATAAGTTCGATGTTATAGAGGACGCCCTCGTCGCTTTTGGCCTCGCCTTCGAGGGAAAGAGCAACCTCATACGCATCCTGCTGGAGATTGCGGACCTGGACGTTGAAGTTGATCTGAAGGTTGGGGTTCTTCCCCGGTCCGCGGAAGAAGCGCGTTGCGTCCGGGCATTCGAAAGAAAGGTCCTTGATGTATTGTCCTGCGACATTGACCTGGGGAAGCTGGGCATTGTCCAGCCCCTCCTGGGGAGTATTGCCGCCGTTCGTTCCGTTGCTTGCAGCCATCGTTCAATCTCCGCCATCTCGGTAGTGGGCTTTGCGTGCACAGGTGCGGCTCTACCGCAGGCGGCGCGCTCTCGGGTCGGAGCTACCATGGCGCACCGTGAACTGCAATGCCTTCGAAACCCTTATTCAGCGCCTTCCCAAGGAATGAGGTTCATCGCAGCTCCCACCTATTTCGGCTGCACGGAAGGGTTTCCGCCCGGTGTGCCGGGTGGGGGTATCACGGTCGTACTGTTCGGGTGAGGGTCGGGAGCGGGGACGGCGATGCCCGGGTCCACCCCGGCGGGCGGTTGAATCACCCCGCTGTTGCGATCGAGGCGCTCACTCAAGGTTTCTCCCTGCCGCCTGTCCTGGGCCGTCGCCCGCGGATCTTGGGGAGCGGTTTTGGGCGCCTCCTGCGACACTCCTGCGTGAAGCTCACTTGACCCCATCCCCGCGTGAGGAAAGATAGCGATCGATGCAAGCAGCAACTTGCGGCGAAGGCTTGCATGCTGTGAAACCTCTTCCATTACGAACTCCTTGACTGTTCCCAAATCGGAAACCGGCCGCAGAGGTCTCCGGTTCCTCAAGGAGCGCCGGGCGCGATCACTCCGCTGGCGCAGAGGCAAGCTGCGTTCGGCCGCGAGATAGGACCCAGGTTGCAAGGGCGCAGGTGAAAATGACGGCAGCGATGGCGGCGGTCACCAGAAGCACCTCGCCAAAACCACCGCCGCGATGAAGAGTGCCGATGATGGGCACGGCCATGCCGCCAACCGTAAAGCCGAAGAAGAAGCGCACCGAATAGATGCGATTACGGAATTCGTCAGGAACATAACGCCCGATCATGGCGTCGTTGACGACCACCTGTCCGTAAATTGCGGCCGTCACCAGCGTGAGCCCCATCACCATCGGCAGACCGGCGCTTGCCGCCGCGATAAGCAGTCCGGCGACCTGCAGGAGCGAAAGCCCCACGAAGATGCCAGGCAGTTCAAAGCGATCGACGAGCCGCCCGACAACGATTTGCGTGAGTGCGCCGCAGAAAAATATGCTCGTCGTGAGCCAGCCCGTAACGGCGAGCGGAATCGGAAGACCGAGGCGCTCATCGATAACCTTCGGCATTGCAATCGTTACGACATTGAAGGTCAGCCCGCCAGCGAAAATCGCGGTCATGAAAAGCGTTAACAACCAGATCACGCGCTTGCGGTCGAGGTTCAAGGTGTGGCTCGGCGTGCCTTTCCTGCCAGTGGCCCGGTCGTCCTTGACGAGCAGGACGAATGCAATCCCGGTCGCAATCAGCACTGCGCCGGGGACGATGAACGCTGCGCGCCAGCCAAAAGAGGCCGCAAGCGCCGCCGTTATCCCGGAGGCAAGCGCGGCGCCGATGTTGCCCCAGACGCCATTAACGCCAAGCGCGCGGCCAAGCTGCTTGGCATTCGCGACAATCATTGCGCTGCCGATGGGGTGATAGATCGCGCTGAAGACGCCGAGCAGGAAGAGCGCCGCGGCAAGCATTGGAAAACTGCCCGATGCGGCGACGAGAAGGCAGGCGATCCCATATCCAAAAAAGAACGCTGTCAGAAGCGCCCTCCGGCCGAAGCGGTCGGCAAGCCAGCCGATCGGCAATGCAAAGAGCCCGAAAGCCACGAACGCTCCGGTTGAAAGCCAGATCAGGTCGCCATAATCCCGCTTGAGCTCGGCGGCGATGGCGATCACGGCCGTTGGAAAAATCAGTAATACGAAATGGTCGAGCGCATGCGCCCAATTCACGAACAGGATCGTCCGGTTCGTCGCCCCATCTTCCGCTTTCATGGATATGCTGTTTCCGTTGGTGATTCCGGCCCCACTTTAACCGTCCGTTAAGGGCATTGGAGCCGAAAACTGTCGCAGGGTGTGGCGCATCCGCATACCGGAGCTCAAAAAGAGTGTGAAGGCGAAGCGAAAATTTCCAAGGGAGGCCCTTGCTCCCCACAAGTCACCATTCTTAAGTTCAATAGCGTAGTTTCGCCTTGATCTAAAGTAGCAGCTCAACAATGATGACGGCGCTAGGTGACGGCTGCCGAGGGGCTTTTTTCATGAGCGACGATACCCTGATACGGTTGGCGGCGACCATTGCCGCGCGCCGTTCGGCGACCGCCAATGCCTCCTACACAAAGTCTCTCCTGGACAAAGGCGCTGCTGCTTGCGCCAAAAAACTGGGCGAGGAAGCGGTTGAGACGATTATCGCCGGGGTCGGCGAGAGCGACGAAAAGCTCTGTGCAGAAGCAGCCGATCTCCTCTATCACCTTCTTGTTCTGCTCGAAATCGCGAAACGTGCGGCTGGAAGCCGTGTTGAGCGAGCTCGATCGAAGGACGACACAATCCGGTCATGCCGAGAAGGCCTCGCGGGGATCAGGCGGAAACGCGACATGAGCTTGCAATCACAGGTGCTGGATTTTGAGCCGCGGCAGACGCTCGAGCTGTCGCCCTACCGCACGTTCACGCGTGCGGAGTGGTCCGAGCTTCGGAATGGCGTTCAGCTCACGCTCAGCGACGAGGATCTGGCGCGCTTGTCCGGTCTCATCGAGCGAATCTCGCACGACGAGGTCACGGATATCTATCTGCCTATCTCGAAGCTTGTTAATTATTATGTGCGGGCGGCCCAACTCCTTCATTCCGCGACGACCAGATTTTTCCATCAGGGCGAGGAGAAGGTCCCGTTCATCATCGGCATTGCTGGAAGCGTCGCTGTCGGCAAAAGCACGTCCGCCCGTGTTTTGCGTGAGCTTCTCGCCCGCTGGCCGAACCATCCGCGCGTGGATCTCGTCCCCACGGATGGATTCCTGTTGCCAAACGTCCAGTTGGAACGGCGGGGCATTATGCACCGGAAGGGCTTTCCCGAGAGCTTCGATCAGGCGCGGCTTCTTCAATTCGTCGCCGACGTAAAGGCCGGGAAGTCAAATGTCGAAGCACCGGTCTATTCGCATTTCTCCTATGACATCGTGCGCGGCGAAACGATCGTTGTGGACCGTCCCGATATACTGATTGTCGAAGGGTTGAACGTGCTGCAGCCGGCGAAGCTTCCCCAGAGCGGCGACGCCGTTCCGTTCGTTTCGGACTTTTTCGATTTCTCGATCTACATCGATGCCGAACCGGCGGTTATCGAAAAGTGGTATGTGACGCGTTTCCTCCGCCTGTACCGGACGGCCTTCCGCGACAAGGACGCCTATTTCTACCGCTACTCGAAGTTGACTGAGGAGCAGGCGGTTGCTCAGGCGCTGAAGCTTTGGCGCACCATCAACCTTCTGAACCTGAAGAAAAACATCCTGCCCACGCGCAAGCGCGCCAATCTGATTTTGAGCAAAGGCGAAGCGCATCGCGTTGAAACGGTGGCCTTACGAAAGCTGTAGCCCCAAGCCGTGCCTAACCAGATCCCGTTGCCCAAGCTTACAGCGCAGACCGGCCTGAACCGTTTTGGCGGCAAAAGGAGCGACGCGGCCTATATCGCGGCGCGGCGATCGGCAGCGAACACGAAGGTTTTGGCGCTTATCGATCTGAAAGTGCCCATTATTCCTTCGCCGGACAGGATCGCAGCGCAAATCCGCTGGCTCACCGTATCGGAGACGGAAGCGCTTGCGAAGCCTGGCGTATTCGTCTTCCTGGGAGAAGACGAGAGTGGCGCGGCGGTTTTCGCCTGCAACGTTCAGCCTTATCAAATTGCGCCTGAGCCAGCGGAACTTGAGCCGCTGAAGCCGCTTATCGATCTTCGCTCGCTGGCGCTGCAGGGCGTGTTGAGCGACGGCGAGTTGATGATTGCCGCTCAGGCGCGCGCCATCCTCGGCTGGCACGCCCTCAACCGCTGTTGCGTGCGGTGTGGCGGCCACGTTCGCGCCATGGAAGGCGGCTGGCGGCGAAGTTGCCCGGCCTGCGGACTCGACGCCTATCCCCGGACCGATCCCGCCGTCATCATGCTCATCACGAACGGTGACCGCTGCCTGCTGGGGTACGAGCATCGCTTCCCCGAGAAGATGTATTCGACGCTTGCGGGCTTCGTCGAGGCTGGCGACGACATTGAGCACGCCGTGCGCCGTGAGATCAAGGAAGAGGCGGGCCTCGACGTTGGCGAAGTCCGCTATGTGGCTAGCCAGCCCTGGCCTTTCCCGTATTCCCTGATGATCGGTTGCTGGGGCGCGGCGCTGACCGACGCAATCGAGCTGGACAAGACCGAAATTGCGGATGCCCGCTGGTTTACCCGCGGGGAAGCGGCGGCGATGCTTACCTTCGCGCATCCGGACGGGCTTTTCGTCCCGCCGCCGATCTCGATGGCGCACACGCTGATCCGTGGCTTTGTCGACGGCGCTTTGGGCTGCTAAATCCTCAGGGCCGGTTAGCTCGCACCGCGCGCGCGCGGTGCGTCGTCGTCCGTCGATTGGCGCTTCAGCGTGTCCCGGAACGGGCTCGCGGGATACGTTCCCAGAATAATCAGCTCCGCCGTATGGAATTCCAGTTCCTCCAGGGCTAGCCGCAGCGGCCTGTCATCGGGGTGTCCCTCAACGTCGGCGTAGAACATCGAGGCATTGAAGCTGCCTTCGAGCTGGTACGACTCGAGCTTCGTCATGTTCACGCCGTTGGTGGCGAAGCCGCCCAGCGCCTTGTAGAGCGCGGCCGGAACGTTGCGCACGCGGAAAATGAACGTCGTTAGCACCGGACCGTTGCCCGCGGGCGGTACCTCGGCTTCGTTAGCGAGGACGAGAAAGCGCGTGGTGTTGTGCGCCGCGTCTTCGATGCCGCTTTTCAGAATGTGAAGGCCGTAAATCTCTGCGGCGAGCTTCGACGCAATCGCGGCTTTCGTCAGGTCGCCTTCCTCGGCAACCATGCGCGCCGACCCTGCAGTATCGGCCTCGGGAACCGGCTTTAAGCCGAGTTTCTGAAGGGCGCTCCGGCATTGGCCTAGCGCTTGCGTATGGCTGTGCACCGTCTTCAGCGTTGAGAAATCAGCGCCGGGAAGCGCCATCAGCTGGTGATAGATGCGCTCGAAATGCTCGCCGACGACGTGGACGCCAGAATTCGGTAAGAGATAATGAACGTCGGCGACGCGGCCTGCGACCGAATTCTCGACAGGGATAAGCGCACAGCGAACCGCGCCGCCGCGCACCGCCGAAATCGCATCCTCGAACGTGGCGCAAGCAACCGGCTCAAGCCTCTTGTCATAATTGATGCAGGCGATGTGGGAATTGGCGCCGGGCTCGCCCTGGTAGGCGACACTTGCGGGCGTTGTCTGCGATTTTGCCGTCGATGCGGATGCCATTGTATACCCTAAGCTCGCCGCATTGGGGGCGAGGACAATTCGGCGCTCACCTTGCGAGTATTTCGCGCGCTTTTGCAAGATCGGGTTCGGTGTCCACCCCCAGGGGCACCGTGTCAACCACTGAGATATGGATGCGCATCCCGGCCTCAAGCGCACGAAGCTGCTCCAGGCGCTCGCGCTTTTCGAGCGGCGACGGCGGCAGCGACACAAATCGCGCAAGAGTTGCGCGGCGATAGGCGTAGACGCCAATGTGGTGATAATAGGGGCCCTCGCCATGGGGCGCTGTAGCGCGGGTGAAATAAAGCGCGTTCATCAATCCGCCCGGCAAGGGCGACGCGATGACCTTTACGACATTCGGGTCATGGATTTCGGCCGGATCCGTGATGAAGGCCGCGAGCGTGCCAATGTCCGCGCCCTTGTTGAGCGCCGCGGCGCAGGCGCCAAGCAGGCGCGGTTCGAGTGTCGGAAGATCGCCCTGGAGATTGATCACAGCATCGAATTTCCCCTCGGGATCGCTGCGGCAGAGAGCTTCATAAATGCGGTCGGAGCCGCTGGCGTGCTCGCCCTCCGTGATAACCGCCTGCCCGCCGCATGCCGCCACGGCATCCGCGATTTCAACTGAGTCTGTGGCCACAATGACGGGGCCCACATCAGCCTCCATCGCGCGCCGCCAGACGTGGACGATCATCGGCGCGCCTCCCAAACTCAGAAGCGGCTTGCCGGGCAGGCGCGTGGAACCAAGCCGCACCGGGATGAGTACAACTGGATTAAAAACTGCTTTGAAAGGGAACAATTCCGTCATCTGGGCATCTTTTAGAACTTATCTGCGGTTTGTCCGTTGACGGTGTTGCAGCCCCTCATTTTGGGCGTGTAAAGGCAAAGGCGAGGCCGCGTCACTCTGACACAAGATCAATCATGAGCTCGTTCTATTTCAATAAGGTTGCAGGAGCCGTGCTGGCGAGCCTCCTCGTCCTAGTCGGCGTACACACAGCGATCCAACTCTTCTATCCCAAGGGCACTGCGAACCTGTCCAAAGGCCACATTGTCGTGGCCCCGGAAGCCGCCGAGCCTGCCCCCGCAGCGCCTGCCGCCGCAAAGCCTGAGGAAAAGGAACCCCCGGTCGATGGCCTCCTGGCAAGCGCAAACGTCGAGGCCGGCCAGAACGCAGCGAAAGCCTGCGGCGCGTGCCACAACTTCGCGAAGGGAGCCGGCGCGAAGATTGGGCCAGACCTTTACGGAGTCGTCGGCAGGGAGATCGGCAAGGAGCCCGGGTTCTCCTATTCAAGCGCCTTGCAAGGCAAAGGCGGAAAGTGGACCTTCCAAGATCTCTATGAGTGGATCAAGGATCCGAAGGCATTCATTCCGGGTAATAAGATGGCCTTCGCAGGGATCAAGAACCCTCCGGAGAGGGCCAACATTATCGCTTTTCTCGATAAACAAAGCGATCATCCAGTCCCACTTCCTCAGAAGTAGCGCGCGCGTGTCCCTGGATTGTCCTGTTACCGGGCGCCAGCGCGGGGATTACGGTGTGTCCAGCTTTATATTCAGCGAACTTAATACTTAGCATAGCCAAGCTGGCTTTTTTAGCTTAAGCTTCCCTTTCTGCGGTCCCTCCTCGGAGGGCGCGGATCTCAAAAAAAGAAAACGGGCTGTCTGAAACGGCCCGAAAACAAAAGCCGATGCAACGCATCGCTATGGGGAGGTAGGAATGAAGGTTGTCTATTTTATCGGAGCAGTGCTGGCCGGATTGCTGGTTGTTGTCGGGATGACTAATGCGATAGAGAAGTATTACCCGAAAGGTTATGAGAACGCAGACAAAGGGGGGCAGATCCAAGTAACTGCTGTTCCCATCGTGCGTGCGGTCGCGCGGCAGCCCGAGAAACAAGCCGTCGTGACGCCAGTCAGCCGGGAGATGGAACAGCCCGACGCCTCGCTGGGCGTGCTGCTGGCCAGAGCGGATCCCGAGGCAGGGCAAGAAGGCGCGAAGCTGTGCGCAATCTGCCATACTTGGACCAAGGGCGGCGGCACCAGGGTTGGCCCGAATCTTTACGGCGTGGTCGGACGCGATATCGCGAAAGATCCCGGCTTCTCCTATTCGCCCGCTTTGCAGCAGAAGGGCGGAAGGTGGTCCTTCAACGAGATCTACCAATGGATTGGCGATCCGGCTGAGTTGGTGCCGGGCAACAATATGTACAAAATGGGTTTCGCCGGCCTGAAAGACCCGCAACAGCGGGCGAACGTCATCGCTTTCCTCGCCAAGCAGAGCGACAGCCCTGTGCCCCTTCCAAGATCGCGGTGGTAAAGCAGGCAGTTAACCAGATCATGTGAGCATGAAGGATCTTTAAGTGGAACGGTGTTTTATGGGGCACTAAAGTCCCGCCAACTGAAACACCGTTCCCATTCTGGCTCATGTCTATTAAAAAACGGATTGCCTTCGCCCTTATCCTGGCGCTTGTGGCGGCTCAGCCGGCTTACGCCGACCAGGAGAGGCATCATGCCCTTTCCCTGGTCCGGCCGCCGAAATACCCGGCGGATTTCAAGCATTTCGATGCTGTGAACCCGGACGCGCCCAAGGGCGGTACGGTCAAGCTTTCGTCACCTGCGCAATACGACAATTTGAACCCGGCTGTTTTTCGCGGCAGCCTCGCAGCCGGCCTCGCTTCGGGTTTCGCGCTCATCTTCGATCCACTCATGATCCCTTCGAGGGAGGAAGGCTCGACGCATTATTGCCTTCTGTGCGAGTGGGTGAGCTACCCTTCCGACTATAGCTCGGTGACTTTCAAGCTGCGTGAGGGCGCGCGCTGGCACGACGGCCAGCCGATCACGGTCGACGACGTGATTTGGAGCATGAACGTGGTGAAGGGCAAGGACCCGAACACCGGGCTCCCCTACGATCCGATGCACGCCCAGTATTACAAGAATGTCGTGAAAGGCGAAAAGACCGGCGATCGCGAGGTTACGTTCACGTTCGATGTCACCGGGAACCGCGAGTTGCCTCTGATTGTCGGCGAGTTGAATGTTTGGCCGCAACATTGGTGGGAAGGCAAGGACGCCTCCGGCAAGCCACGAGACATCACGAAAACGACGCTGGAAACGCCACTCGGCTCAGGGCCTTACAAAATCAAGGCAACCCGCCCAGGCGAATGGATCGCCTTCGAGCGCGTGCCGGACTATTGGGGCAAGGATTTGCCCGTGAGGATCGGCGAAAACAACTTCGACACCATCGAGTTTCAGCATTACGGCGACCAGAGCGTCTCAATGGAAGCGTTCAAGGCGGGCCAATACGATTTCAGAAGAGAGCCGAGCGCCAAAACATGGGCTACAGCCTATGAGTTCCCGGCCGTGACCGATGGGCGAGTTGTGAAGCGCGGAGACATCGTTCTTGAAACGCCCAAGCCGACGCAAGGGTTCGCATTCAATTTGCGTCGTCAAAAGTTCCAGGATCCCCGAGTTCGCCGCGCCTTCAATCTCGCTTTCGATTTCGAATGGGCAAACAAGAACTTGTTCTACGGCCAATATACGCGAACCTCGAGCTTCTTCGAGGGACAGGAACTGGCCGCGAAGGGATTGCCGACTCCCGAGGAACTGGCGCTTCTTGAGCCGTTGCGCGGCCAAGTTCCGCCCGAGGTCTTTACCCAGGAATACAAGAATCCGGTCAACGCGACCGAGGCCGATTTCCGCACCCATCTTCGAGAGGCTGCGCGCCTTCTGAAAGAGGCGGGTTACATGGTCGTCAACAGCCAGCTGCAGAACAGCGTCGGGGAGCCGCTCACTGTCGAGTTCCTGATTGACCAGGAGGCGTTTCAGCGCGTGATCCTGCCCTATGTCGAGAACCTGAAAAAGCTTGGCATTAACGCCAACGTGCGCCTCGTTGATTCTACGGAGCAGAAGCGGCGCGAAGACACCTTCGATTTTGATATCGTCGTTGGCGTTTTCGCGGAGTTGGACTCGCCTGGAAACGAGCAGCGCGATTTCTGGACCACGGCCGCAGCGGACCAGCCCGGCGCCCGGAATATCATGGGCATCAAAAATCCTGCGGTCGATGCGCTCGTGGACAAGATCATCTTTGCGCCGAACCGTGATGCGCTCGTTACTGCTTCCCGCGCCTTGGACCGGGTGCTCCTTTGGAACGCTTATATCGTTCCTCAATGGCATTCCGCGAACGAACGGATCGCTTACTGGAACAAGTTCGGCGCGCCGAACCCCCTGCCGACGCAGTCAACCGGTTTCCCGGACGTTTGGTGGTTTGACGCGGCGCTCGCCGAGAAGAACGGCTTGAAATGAGAGAGGGGCTGACCAAACTTCGCCAAGCGCGCCACCGGATTGCCGCCGCCGTGATCCTGGAAGGGAGCAGCCCTACCCGGGATCGTAACATATTGAGAAGCATAATTTTTTGCGATCCCGGCTCGCGCTTCGCCTGGCCGGGACGACCATCTGTTGGCCAGAGTGGTGCAGTCCGCTTAACCGCAGGCCGGCGCCCACTTATCCTCGGGGTCTTGCTGGCGTTGGCGTGCGCGATCGGCGTGGCGCAGTCCGAGGCCGCCGAGCGCCGTCACGGCCTTTCTGCATTCGGCGAGCTTAAATATTCGGCTGACTTCAAGAACTTCGACTATGTGAACCCGGATGCCCCCAAGGGCGGCCGCCTGGTGACGATGCCGACAAGCTCGATCAACACCTTCAACCATTTCAACGACTTCATCCTGCGCGGAGACCCTGCAGCAGGCGTAGGCTTCCTCTTCAACTCGCTGATGGTCCGCGCGCAGGATGAGCCGGACGCGGTCTACGGGCTGCTCGCCGAATCTGCAGAAGTTGCGGACGACAAGATGTCGGTGACCTTCTACCTCCGGCCGGAGGCGCGGTTCCGCGATGGAACGCCGGTCACGGCAGCAGACCTGGCGTTCACGCTCGAAACGTTGAAGCAGAAGGGCCATCCGCGCTATCAGCTTGCCTTGCGCGATGTGGTGAGCGCGACCGCGATCGACCCGGCAACGGTCAAATATCAGTTCAAGGGCGAGAACCTCCGGGATCTGCCGACGCTTGTCGCGACGTTACCGGTTTTCTCGAAGGCGTATTACACGAAGAACGACTTTATGAAAGAGAGCCTGGAGCCGCCGCTCGGTTCTGGCCCCTACGAAGTCGCCGATTTCCGGCAAGGCACATTCGTCACCTACAAGCGACGCAAGGATTACTGGGCAGCAAGCCTCCCGGTGAATCGCGGGCGGTACAATTTCGATGAACTCCGCTTCGAATACTACCGCGACAGGGCTGTCGGGTTGGAAGCCTTCAAGGCCAAGGGCTACGATTTGCGCGAAGAATTCACATCGAAGAGCTGGGCGACCGAGTACGACATCCCCGCGGTGCGGTCCGGACAGATCCTCAAGCTCACGCTGCCGGATGGCCGCCCCTCGGGCGCGCAGGGCATTTTCCTAAACGTGCGCCGTGAAAAGTTCAGCGATCGGCGTGTGCGAAAGGCGCTCGACACCGCCTTCGATTTCGAATGGACGAACAAATCGCTTTTTTTCGGCCTGTACACACGGACCGCGAGCTATTTCGAGAATTCAGACCTGAAGGCGCAAGGACTGCCGACTCCTGCCGAGCTTGCGCTGCTTGAGCCATTTCGCGACAGGCTGCCGCCCGAGGTGTTCGGCGAGCCCTACACGCCGCCCGTCACCGATGGATCGGGCCGCTATCGCCCCAGCACGCGGACCGCCTCTCAGCTTCTGGACGAGGCCGGCTGGCGCCTGCAGGACGGCGTTCGCAAGAACTCCAAAGGCGAGACCCTGGAAATCGAGTTCCTGATCGACGATCCGGTCATGGAGCGCATCATGGGCCCCTATTCAGGGAAACTTTCCGACCTGGGGATCAAGGCGTCGCTGCGCCGGATGGATCCGGCCGAGGAGCAGGAGAGACTAAGACGTTATGATTTCGATGTTGTGTCGCAGCGTTATTCGCTCTCGCCCACGCCCGGACCGGAGGTACGCGCTTTCTGGAACGGCGAAGCAGGCAGGCAGGACGGGAGCTTCAACCTGTCCGGCATCGCGGACCCGGTTGTGGATGCGCTCATCGATAAAATCCTGAACGCAAAGAGCCGGGATGACCTGCGAACAGCCTGTCACGCCATCGACCGCGTCCTTCGCGCGGGGCATTACTGGGTGCCGGAATGGTACAAGTCCGTTCACAATATCGCGACGTGGGACAAGTATTCACGGCCCGCGGTGCAGCCGGCCTATGACGACGGTATTCTCGATACATGGTGGTACGACGCGGAAAAGGCGGCGAAGCTTGGCGGATGATAACTTTTTCGGCCATCATCCCGAGCGGGCGCCACAGACTCGGGAGCTTTCCGCCAGGGACGTTCGTTATGATCCCGTGTCTGCGGCGCACCGCCTTGGCGCTGGACGACGACGCGGCTGCGGGTAACATTTCCGATGTGTAACTGGCTTTCGCGCCATAATCGCTTAAGTCTTTTGTCATCGGATTGCCGCAACGGCGAGCGCAATAATGCCGTTGTTCACTATAAACAGCGCCAGCCCGACTAAGGCCACGAAGGGGAGATTATTCTCCAGCAACCGGGAAGCGCCCTGGAGCAACCCGCGTCGCGGACAAGCTGCTCTAGCACTTTAAAATCGATCAACTTTTCCGCCTTCAATCGATTCCGGTAAAAGGCGGATTGGTCTAGAAAACACGAGATCCATGACCGCCTACATCGTCCGACGCTTGGCCCTGATGATCCCCACGTTGCTCGGCATTATGCTGATCAGCTTTATTATTATTCAGTTTGCGCCCGGCGGGCCCATCGAGCGTATCATTGCGCAACTGAACGGCACGAATGTCGACGCAACCTCCAAAATCGGCGGCTCGAACACTGGCGACTTCTCCCGGATGGCGCAGCCTGGGCAGGATTCAGGCGTCAACTCGCGATACCGCGGCGCGCGCGGCCTCGACCCGGAGCTTATCAAGAGCCTCGAAAAGCAGTTCGGCTTCGACAAGCCGCCCGTCGAGCGCTTCCTCTTGATGATGAAGAACTACCTGACCTTCAATTTCGGCCAGAGCTACTTCCGCGATGTAAGCGTGCTTCAGCTCATCAAGGAGAAGCTGCCGGTCTCGATCTCGATCGGCCTCTGGCTCACTCTTCTCACCTATGCGATTTCCGTCCCGCTTGGCGTGCGCAAGGCCGTGATGGATGGCTCGAAGTTCGACATCTGGACGAGCACGGTTGTTATCGTCGGCTATGCCATCCCGAGCTTCCTGTTCGCGATTTTCCTGATCGTGATCTTCGCTGGGGGCTCTTTCCTCGATTGGTTTCCATTGCGCGGGCTGGTTTCGGATAACTTTGCGCAAATGAGCTGGCCCGAAAAAATCGCGGACTATTTCTGGCACCTTGCGCTGCCCGTCACCGCGATGGTGATCTCCTCCCTCGCAACGGTTACCTTCTTGACAAAAAACTGTTTCCTCGACGAAATCCGCAAACAGTATGTGATGACGGCGCGCGCCAAGGGCTTGAGCGAACGCCGCGTTCTCTATGGCCACGTCTTCCGCAACGCCATGCTGCTTGTGATATCGGGCTTCCCCGCGGCTTTTATCGGCGCCTTTTTTACGAACGCGTTGCTGATCGAGACGATTTTCTCATTAGATGGCCTTGGTCGCCTATCCTTCGAATCCGTACTCAATCGCGATTATGCCGTTGTTTTCGCCACGCTCTACATCTTCTCGGCCATGGGCCTGCTGCTCAATCTTCTGTCGGACCTCATTTACACATGGGTCGACCCGCGCATCGATTTCGAGACAAGGGAGGTCTAACGGATGGACGCGAGAGTCGAAAGATCCGCCGCTCCCGGCGACGTCCTTGCGAGGGTCGAAACAGCCGCCCCAGACCGTGGCTGGTTCGAGCTTTCACCGCTCAACAAAAGACGCCTGCGCGCCTTCAAATCGAACCGTCGCGGCTATTACAGCTTTATCCTCTTCACGACCCTGTTTTTGATCACGCTGTTCGCGGAGTTCATCGCCAACGATAAGCCGTTCCTCGTGAAGTATGACGGCGCGTATTACACGCCGATCTTCAAGATGTACACCGAGAAGCAATTCGGCGGCGAGTTCGAGACGGAGGCCGATTATCGCGACCCTGAGGTGAAGAGGCTCATCGAGGAGAAAGGCGGCTGGATGGTCTGGCCGCTTGTCCCCTATAGCTATCGCACCATCAAGCTCGACTTGCCGGTGCCCGCGCCGGCGCCGCCCTCCTGGGAAAATTGGCTCGGGACCGACGATCAGGGCCGCGACGTGCTCGCGCGCGTCATCTACGGATTTCGGATTTCCGTGCTGTTCGGCTTGATCCTGACCGTCTTCTCCGCGCTCGTCGGCGTGACCGCAGGCGCGATCCAAGGCTTCTTCGGCGGCTGGACCGATCTTTCGCTCCAGCGCTTCATCGAGATTCTCGGCTCGCTGCCACGTCTCTACATTCTCTTGATCCTCTCGGCCATCCTCGCGCCAAGCTTCTGGACGCTGCTCACGATCATGCTCGTTTTCGAGTGGACGGCCTTCGTCGGGCCGGTACGCGCCGAGTTCCTGCGTGGGCGCAACTTCGAATATGTGCGCGCCGCGCGCGCGCTCGGACTGACGAACCGTCAGATCATGTACAAGCATATCCTGCCGAATGCCATGGTCGCGACGGTCACGTTCGCGCCGTTCATTCTCGATGGCGCAATCGCCGCCCTGACGGCCCTCGACTACCTCGGATTTGGCCTGCCGCCCGGCTCGCCGTCGCTGGGCGAACTGCTCCAGCAAGGCAAGCAGAACCTGCAAGCGCCATGGCTCGGCCTTACCGCATTCTTCGTTATCGCGCTGATGCTGAGCATGCTGGTTTTCGTCGGCGAGGCGGTTCGCGATGCCCTCGATCCCCGGAAGACCATGGTTGCACCTCAGGTTGTGGGCTGATCGTTATGACGGAAGCATCTCAAACCCAATCGACCCCGCTGATCGAAGTTCGCGATCTGAGCGTTCGCTTCGCAGGAGCGGACGCTGGCGTCTACGCCGCACGCAACGTGTCCTTCGACATCAAGAAGGGCGAAACGGTCGCACTTGTGGGTGAGTCCGGCTCCGGCAAAACCGTGTCGGCGCTCTCAATCCTCCGCCTCCTCCCCTATCCCGATGCCTCTCATCCGAGCGGCGAAATCATGTTCGAGGGCCAAGACCTGCTTCGCGTAAAGGAATCCGATATCCGGCGCGTGCGCGGCAACCGGATCTCGATCATCTTCCAGGAGCCGATGACATCGTTGAACCCGCTTCACTCGGTCGAGAAGCAGGTCAGCGAAGTTTTGAAAATCCACCACGGCATGTCGAACGCGGCGGCGCGGCGGCGCACCCTGGAACTCCTGACCAAAGTCGGCATCCAAAACCCGGAGTCGCGGCTCTCCGCCTACCCCCACCAATTGTCCGGCGGGCAACGGCAGCGCGTGATGATCGCCATGGCGCTGGCGAATGAGCCCGATCTCCTCATCGCCGACGAGCCGACAACCGCGCTCGACGTAACCATTCAGGCTCAAATCCTCGACCTTCTGAAAGACCTTCAGCGCGAGCTTGGGATGGCGCTGCTGCTCATCACCCATGACCTTGGCATCGTGCGCAAGATGGCCGACCGCACCTGCGTCATGAAGGACGGCGAGATCGTGGAGCGCGGGCCAGCGGAAGAAATCTTCACGGCTCCGAAGCATCCATACACCAAGAGGCTTCTGGAAGCGGAGCCCAAAGGACTGGCTCCCCGAATGGACGAAACCGCTCCGGTGGTGCTTGAGGCCGATAATCTCAAAGTCTGGTTCCCCATCAAGCAGGGCATACTGCGGCGCACCGTGGACCACATCAAAGCCGTCGACGGCGTTTCCTTCAAGCTGCGAAGCGGCCAGACGCTCGGCATCGTCGGTGAATCCGGTTCCGGCAAGACGACGCTCGGCCTCGCGATCCTGCGCCTTATTTCAAGCGAGGGGCCGATCGCCTATGTGGGCAAGCGGATCGATGGGCTCAGATCGAAGCAGATGCGGCCGCTCCGCAAGGAAATGCAGGTTGTTTTCCAAGACCCGTATGGATCTCTCAGCCCAAGGCTCTCGGTTGGGCAGATCATCGAGGAAGGTCTCCTGATCCAAAGCCCGGACCTTACCCGCGCCGAACGCCGCGAGCGGGTCTCCGCGGCGCTGACCGAAGTCGGATTGAAGCCCGAGTGGCAGGACCGCTATCCGCACGAGTTCTCCGGCGGACAACGCCAGCGCATCGCCGTCGCCCGCGCCGTGATCCTGCAACCGCATTTCCTGATGCTCGACGAGCCGACAAGCGCGCTCGACGTTTCGGTGCAGGCCCAGATTGTCGATCTCCTGCGCGATTTGCAGAAGAAGCGTGGCCTCGCCTACCTCTTCATCAGCCATGACCTCAAGGTCATGCGCGCACTGGCAAGCTATGTGATCGTGATGCGAAACGGCGTCGTCGTTGAGGAAGGCCCGACGGCTGACATCTTCGAAAATCCCCAAACGGATTACACGAAAGCCCTCATTGCCGCCGCCCTCGACCACCGCACCCTTATCCCGCAAGCCGCTTGATCTCGCCCGGCGCACCTGACGCCCCACTGCGGTGATCGCAATGCGGCTGACACGACGGTAGTTCGGCGCAGGCCGTTGACGGTTCCCTTCGGCGAACTGTATTGTTCATCGAGGCCGAACTTAAAAAGCAAATAGCGGCCGGTCGGGAGAATTCATGGCCGGGAATCCCGTAGGTTACGAGAACAGGGACGGCATTGGCGTCGTAACGGTCAATAATCCTCCTCTCAATGCGCTATCCCGCGAAATTCGCGACGGGCTTCTGGCCGCCATAAGGCAGGCTGAAGCCGATGAGGGAGCCCACGCCATCGTTCTCACCGGAGCGGGCCGGACTTTCTCTGCCGGTGCCGATATTTCGGAGTTCGACTCGCCCCTCAAAGGGACTGAGATCAACCAGATCTGCGACGCCATCGAGGATTTGCGCAAGCCTGTGGTCGCAGCGCTTCACGGCGCATCGCTCGGCGAGGGACTGGAGATCGCGCTCGCCTGCCATTACAGGGTCGCTTCCAAGGATGCGCGGCTCGGCTTGCCGGAAGTCAAGCTCGGGCTTATCCCGGGAGGGGGAGGCACGCAGCGGCTACCTCGGCTCACCGGTGCCAAGGCCGCCCTCGATCTCATTATATCCGGTGATCCGGTTTCGGCCGCAGAGGCCCAAAAGGCGGGGTTTGTGGACGAGATCGCGGAAGGCGATCATCTGGCCGCCGCGATGGCTTTCGCGAAAGGCAAGGCCTCCCTTGCGAGCCATCCCAAGACACGCGATCGGAATGTGAAGATCGAAGCCGAGCGCGGCTCGCCCATCTTCGACGAGAAGCGCGCAGAACTGAAGAAACGCCAGCCGTGCCAGCACGCGCCGCTGCGCGCCGTCGCCGCGGTCGAAAGCGCATTCAACCTTCCGTTTGAAGAAGGACTGAGGCGCGAGGGCGAGCTGTTTTATGAGGCGCTCCAGGACTGGCAGAGCAAGGCGCTCATTCACGCGTTCTTCGCTGAGCGCCACGTTGTCAAAATTCCGGGCCTTTCCAGCAAGGTGAAGCCGAGAGAGATCAAGAGCGCGGGCGTCATCGGGACGGGCACGATGGGCGGCGGCATCGCGATGGCTTTCGCAAATGCCGGCATTCCTGTTGTTGTCCTGGACCGGGATCAGGCCGCCCTTTCCAGGGGGCTCGGCGTGGTCGCGAAGAACTACGAGAGCATGGTGCGGCGCGGACGGCTCGGCCAGGCCGAAATGGATGCGCGCATGGCCTCGATCAAAAGCACCCTGGATTACGGGGCGCTTGCGGATGCCGACCTTGTCGTGGAAGCGGCTTTCGAGGATCTGGACGTGAAGAGCCAAGTCTTTCGCGAACTCGACCGCGTCTGCAAGAACGGCGCGATCCTGGCTACCAACACCTCCACGCTCGATATCGACAAGATCGCGAGCTTCACGTCGCGCCCGGCCGACGTCGTTGGGATGCATTTTTTCTCACCGGCGAATGTCATGCGGCTTGTCGAAGTCGTTCACGGCAAGGAGACAAGCGCAGAAGTGCTCGCGAGCGCCATCGCGGCAGCCCGCAACATCGGCAAGATTGGCGTTTCGGTCGGAAACTGCGACGGCTTCGTCGGCAATCGCATGCTGGAGAACTATATCACCGAAGCCATGAGGATCGTGGAGGAGGGAGCCTCGCCGGCCGATGTCGACTCGGCGCTCACGCGCTGGGGCATGGCCATGGGGCCTTTCGCCGTCTGCGATCTCACCGGAATCGACGTGAACTGGCACATCCGCCAGAGACGCCTTTTTGTGGGGCGGGATTACGCCTCGCCGCTGCTGGACCGCTTTTATGAAGCCGGGCGCTACGGCCAGAAGACGAGCAAGGGCTTTTACCGCTACGAGCCTCACGGCCGCACCGCCCTGCCCGATCCGGAGGCGGACGCCATCATCGAGGCCCACCGCGAAGACCTGGGCAACAGGGTGGGCTCCGTTTCCGAGCAAGAGATCGTGAAGCGGACGATTTATGCGCTCGTTAACGAGGCCGCGAACATCCTCGACGAAGGGATCGCTTACCGCTCCGGCGACATCGATATCATCTACGTTCATGGCTATGGCTTTCCCGCGTGGCGCGGCGGTCCGATGAAATATGCGGAACTGCGGAGCCTGGCGGAAGTCTTGTCGGATATCGACATCTTCCATATGCGCTTCGGCGACCGATGGCGGCCTGCGCCGCTGCTCAAGGCGCTCGTGACCGAACGCAAGCCCAGATGGCCGCGATGATGGGTGCTGGATGAGTATGTTCGACCTTAAGGGCCGCGTTGCCGTCATTACGGGCTCTTCCCGCGGGATCGGCCGCGCCATCGCGATCGAGTGCGCCAGGATGGGCGCGAGGGTCGTCGTCTCATCGCGCAAAATCGATGCTTGCAAATCCGTCGTCGCCGAAATCCGCGAGGCTGGCGGCCATGCGACGGCGGTCGCCTGCAATGTCGGCAATAAGGCCGATCTCGAAGGTCTCGTCGCGCATGCTCTGCGCGAGTATGCCCACATCGACATCCTGATCCCGAACGCGGCCATCAATCCAGCTTTTGGGCCGTCGTCCGAAGTTTCCGACGAGGTCTGGAACAAGGTTCTCACCACAAACCTGACCTCTACGCATTGGCTGTGCCAGCTCGTGCTTCCCGGCATGGCGGAGCGCGGGGGCGGCTCGGTCATCATGCTGTCTTCGATCGTTACGATAGCCGGCGCCGCCAATCTCGGCGTCTATGCCATCTCGAAGGCTGCTGAGGCCCAACTCGCACGGAACCTTGCGGTGGAGTGGGGAGCGCGCGGCATTCGCGTCAATGCGATCGCGCCCGGCATTGTGAAGACCGACTTCGCAAAGGTGCTTTACGAGAATCCAAAAGCAGCGGCCTTTGCTGCGAACATGACGTGCCTGAAGCGGCTGGGCGAGCCAGCCGACATCGCGGGCGTCGCAGTGTTCTTGGCTTCCGGCGCGGCGCGATATATCACAGGACAGACGATCCTCGTGGACGGTGGTGCTTCAATCTTCTCTCCAATCGGATAACGTCTATGCGACTTTCATGTCTCAGTCCGCTAGGTATCATCCCGTGCGCGGGTGGTGCGCTGCAGACGCGGGATCGCCATAAAGGAAGGTTGCGCCGCCATTCCAATCCCGGATCAGCGGCGCATCAGGACATGCACCGCGTCCGGGAGCACGAAAGAGGAGAGGCGCGCCGTGGCTGAGCTCATCGACGTTCTTCCCAGTCATCGTTTCGACGAAAAGAAGCTCTGGCGCTTTTTAAAAGCTCACCTCGAGGATTTCGGCGTGCCGCCAATCGTTCAGCAGTTCCAGGGCGGACAATCCAACCCGACTTATCTCATCAGCACGCCCATCCGGAAGTACGTCCTGCGCAAGCAGCCTTCAGGAAAGCTCTTGCCGAGCGCGCACGCCATGGACCGGGAGTATCGCGTTCAATCCGCGCTGAAGGGCACGCCCGTTCCGGTGGTCCCTATGCAGCTTTTCTGTGACGACGGCTCGATCATCGGGACGCCGTTCTACCTGATGGACTACATCCCCGGCCGCATCTTCGATAAGCCCGACCTGCCGGAACTCAGCACCATGCAGCGCAAGGCCGCCTACCGGGCCTTCGCCGAGACGCTAGCCGCCCTGCACGAGGTCGATTTCAAAGCCATCGGGCTGAGCGACTATGGCAGGACAGAAGGCTACGCGGCCCGCCAGCTCAAGCGCTGGAGCGAGCAATACGAGTTTTCGAAGACGGGCCACATCGAGGCCATGGACAAGCTGATCGCATGGCTGAAGGCGAGCGTCCCGGCCCGCGACGAAGCGGCGATCACGCATGGCGACTACCGCATGAACAACGTGATGTTTGAACTGGATGATCCGCATATCATCGCGGTGCTTGATTGGGAACTATCGACGCTAGGCCATCCGCTCGCCGATCTCGGCTATGTCTGCATGGCCTATCGGACACCGGCGAGCGTGCCGTTCCTGGGCGGCCTGCGCGGACTGGACCTTGCCGCGTTCGGCATCCCGACCGAGGATGAACTCGTCGGCATGTACTGCCACCGTGCAGGCCGCGACAGCGTGCCCGACCTTACCTTCTTCATCGCGCTTTCGTTCTTCCGCTTCGCCTCGATTGCGCAAGGCGTCTATGCCCGTTCGCTGCAAGGCAACGCCGCCGACAAACGCGCGCAGCTCGCGGAGCAGGCCGCCATCGCGCTCGCACAGGAGGGCTGGCGTATCGCGGAAGCGGCGGGGTAAGCGATCGAATGGGGCTGCTTTCGTAGCCGATTTCCAAACGAGCTCCCATGCTGGTCCTCTCGCCTGCAAAGCAGAACCAGTTCTCATGTTAGATCAACCCGCCTTTTACCAGAACGGATTAGAGGCGGAAAAGTTGGCAGATTCTATAACGTTAGGGTAGCTTACCCGAGTCCCGGATGGATGCGGGCTGCCCTAGCGAACGCATCATTTTCCCGCAGGTGATCGAGCTTGGCGGCGGGCGCAGTTTCGGGGTCAACGATTCCTTCTCACTTTTGATTGCAGAAAATGTTCGCTCTACCTTTGTTTGAGTTTTCGTGAGAGTGAGCAAGAATGCCCCTTTTGGCCGCCACACGAGCGCTTTAGAAGTCCGCTTGGCTATCCGGTAAACGACCATCTGACGGAAGCCGCTGGCCCTCCTCCAACAGCTGAAGGCCAAGGCGAAGGCGCAGGGGTTCTGGAACCTGTTTCTCCCGGACGGGAAACTCGGCACGGGCCTGACCAACCTCGAATAGCGCCGCTGGCCGCTCCGAGGCCGAAGCGTTTCAACTGCTCCGCGCCGGCACTGGCAACATGGGGTGCTGGTCCGCTACGGCGGAGTAACCGAGAGGTTGCGAAATTGTGATCGCTCCGACCTGGTCCATAATCGGCAACGCTTGCATTGTCTTAGTCTTGGAAGTTGCAGCCTTTTTAGGGCGGCCAGATTCGGATCGCTTGGCCTGCGACCCTGGCGGACGTCGCGATGGACACCTTCTTAACACATTCATGTTTGAGGCTCATGCGATAGTTTTAAGCTGGAAATGGTTCGTCTGAGTGAGTTTAGGACCGCTTCTGAGTGAGGTTCGTTTATGATTTTGTCTCGCACACGCGCCACGACGTGAGACGGCGTCGGCTTGAAAAGCGCTGTTTTACATTAACTATATTCCATTTAAGAACGAAGCACCGTCGGATATAAATCCGCAATACCTCAAAAAAATTCCAGGATCAATCGAAAGGCACTCATGCAGCCACTTATCACTGTCCTTGAAGACGTTCGATCGGGCCGCCGTCCGCCATGGCCGTGCCGCCCGAACCCGTCAGCTGTGCAATCTCCGAAATCCCCTTTCCACGCGCAGCCGCAACGTCTTTCGGAAGTAACGGCCTTCGGGAGTAATCCGGGCGATCTTCGCATGTTGACGTTCGTTCCACCTCAGCTGCGCGCGCTGTCGCCGCTTGTTGTTGTGCTCCATGGCTGCGGTCAGGCGGCTGATGACATCAATCATGGATTGGGTTGGAGCGCACTCGCCGCCGAATGCGGGTTCGCAGTGCTCTTTCCCGAGCAAAGGCGATCGAACAATGCGCAACGCGGGTTCAATTGGTTTCGATCCGCCGATAGCAGGCGCGGCTGCGGTGAGGCTCAGTCGATTGTGCAGATGGTTCAGCGCCTGATCGAGGATCATGGGCTCGATGGCAGGCGGGTTTACGTCACAGGGTTATCGGCTGGCGGGGCTATGGCTTCCGCATTGCTTGCTGCCTACCCTGACGTGTTTGCGGGCGGGGCCATTCTCGCTGGCCTCCCATTTGGGGTCGCTTCCAATCTCTGGAGCGCTCTGGCGGCAATGAAAGGCAATGTCAACCGATCGCCGGCCGAACTGGGCGACCGGGTCCGTGCGGCATCGCCTCATTGGGGCCGCTGGCCGGTGCTCTCGATATGGCATGGAAGCTCCGATAAGACGGTAGCGCCTTCGAATGCCGATGCGATCATCCGGCAATGGTGCAACGTGCACGGGCTTTGCGAAGACGCCGCGATCGAAACCCGCATTGCGGGCAAAACGCGCCGCCTGTGGTACGACGACGCCGGCCAGCCCGTGATCGAGCAATTAATTATTCCGGGCATGGGACACGGCGCCCCGGTCGATCCTCTTGGAACAAGCGGATACGCTTATGGCGCTGCTGCGCCCTTCTTCGAAGACCAGGGGATTTCCTCGACCTATCACATCGCGAAATTTTGGGGCCTTGCTTCGCTGCGCCCCAGGTTCGGCAGGGCGGCTTCCCGCGCAGCGTGAAACATAGAGCGGCACTGCCAGCCCATGGGCGCGTCGCTCGCGGAAGCGCATCGCGGCAAGCTGGCAAACTTGGAGATTGCGCTTTTTGGAGGGACCCTGCCCGGCCTGACTTGGAAGCCCGCCGCCGGGCGACGACACCGTTTTTCACTCCGGTCCCATGCAATTGTCTTCGGCTTTGGTCCAGGCAGGCGGCTTGGGGTCATTTTTCGCCGGCCTGCCACGCCCGACTGCGCCGTTGGCACGGGCGCGCAGGTAAACGTAAATGTCGTCCAGAAAACACGCGACGTTTTTGTTTTTGCCGAAGGATGGCATGACGTAATCGGTTGATGCCGAAACGTTGACACGGCCTTGCGCGACAGTGGCCAGGAAGTGGCCGTAGTCCATCGTCTTAAGCGAATTTTTCAGGGCGGGAGCGTACGTGGACCCTGATCCATCGGGGCCGTGACAGACAATGCAATTTGAATTGTAACGAAGGTATCCGGAGAAGGTATACCAATCCACGGTGCCGTCAGGCTTCACCTTGTAAGTTGGGTTGCCGGCCTTGTCGTAATATTCGCCACTGACCTCCTTCACGGCGGCGGGATCACCCGATCCGTCCGCCCAGACATTCTCATAGAGGAGCGCACATGCAAGGAACGCCACTCCGATAGATACAGCTTTGTGCTTCAACATGATCCCCTCAATGATGGGATGAAGTCCGGCGCGTCATAGCGCCGGACCCTTCGATTACGCAGGCTTCATCAGCTAGGGAGCATGAAGACCGTCAGCGTGCCGCCAAGGGACGTGTAGTTGGAGAGAGCCGCGTAGCCGCCAACTGCGCCCAGGCCCTCGGTAGGCTTCGTCAAGCCAGCGGCAAGTCCGATGCCGGCCCAACCGCCAACACCGGACAGAACCGCAACATACTGCTTTCCTTTGTGCTCAAAAGTCGTGACGTTGCCGATGATGCCGGAGGGGGTCTTGAAGCTGTAAAGTTCCTTACCCGTCTTCGCATCCACTGCTTTCAAATAGCCTTCGAGCGTGCCGTAGAACACAACGCCGCCAGCTGTCGAAAGCGCACCGGACCAGACCGAGAACCTTTCTGGATCTGACCAGACGATCTTGCCGGTCTTTGCATCCCAGGCGATGAAGTTGCCCATGTTTGTCTCGTCCTTGGGCGGAAACATCGACAAGGTTGCTCCAACGTAAGGCTGACCGGCCGTATAGGAAACGCGGAAGGGCTCATAATCCATGCAGACGTGGTTTGTCGGTACATAGAAGAGGCCTGTCTCCGGCGAGTAACTCGAAGGCTGTTCGTCCTTGCTGCCCAGAGCCGCCGGGCAGATGCCGGTGTAGTTGATATCTTCGCCCTTCGAACCCGGCGCATATTTCTCGTCGACCAAGGGACGGCCATAGGTCTTCGAGTTCTTGTCCATGTCGATCTTCGTCGCCCAGTTGACGGCGGGATCGTACTTCTGAGCGACCAGAAGCTCCCCAGTCTCGCGATCGAGGGTGTAGCCGAAGCCGTTGCGGTCGAAATGAACAAGCGTCTTGCGCTCCTTGCCGCCGATATTCTGATCGGCCAGGATCATTTCATTGATGCCGTCATAATCCCATTGGTCGTGCGGCGTCATTTGATAGACCCACTTGGCCATACCCGTATCCGGATCGCGGGCGAAAATGGTCATGGACCATCTATTGTCGCCAGGCCGTTGAACCGGGTTCCAGGTCGAGGGGTTTGCGGTCCCGTAGTAGATGAGGTTCAGCTGAGGATCGTAGGAATACCAGCCCCAGGTCGATCCGCCTCCGATTTTCCATTGATCGCCTTCCCAGGTCCTGAGGCTGGAATCGGCGCCTATCGGCTTGCCCAATTGTGTCGTCTTCTCGGGATCGACGAGCATGTCGTGGTCAGGCCCCGTAGAGTATGCGATCCACGCGCGCTTTCCCGTTTCAAGATCGTAGGCTGTGAGACGCCCCCGGACGCCGAATTCGGCACCCGATACGCCGACAAGCACCTTGTCCTTGACGACGACAGGCGCGGAGGTGCCGGTTTCACCTTTATTCGGGTCGCCATTCTTCACCGACCAGACGACCTTGCCCGTCTTGGCGTCCAAAGCGACCAGTGTGGTGTCAGCCTGATTGAGAAAAATCTTGCCATCGGCATAGGCCACGCCGCGGTTCACGGTGTCGCAGCACATCACGGGGATGACTGAGGGATCCTGCTTCGGCTCGTACTTCCAGAGGATTCTGCCCTGATGGTTCAAGTCGAGCGCGAAAACTGGATTTGGAAATGGGCCATGAACATACATGACGTCGCCCACGACGAGAGGGCCGCCCTCGTGGCCGCGCAGCACGCCCGTCGAGAACGTCCAGGCAACCTCCAACTTCCCGACATTATCGGTCGTGACCTGCTTCAGTTTGGAAAACCGTTGATTGGAGTAATCCCCGGTCTGCATCACCCATTGACTGGGGTCTTTTTGCAATTTCTGGAGCTCTTCGTTTGCTGAGGCGGGTACAACCGTGCTCCCCAACAACGCAAAAAGCGATGCCGCTAGGAAAAGCTTCTGCACTGCATTCCTCCCTTTAGACACTAGAGTCGAAGGACTTGCTGGAACCGTGGCACCGGCAACGACTTTTTGGCTCTCGATTTTCGTTGCTATGTGCGAGCCTCAGGCGCTTCAAAAAATCGCCTTTGCAGCCCTTTGACGGAAAGCTTTCCGTCGTGTCAGCGATCCGGCATCCTCGGGCTGACGGCGCTTGCGCATTCTTACCGAGCCGCCACCGAAGAAAAAGTCCATTAATGGAATAACTAAAGGCGGTTATTGTTCCGGTCAGATACAATACATTTATTATGATTATTGTTTTATGATCTGATGATACCTTTCTCTAATAAAATCCATAAAGCTTAGTCTACGTAGAACTCTGACAGCGCATCGACCCGAACCACGTCCTTTCACCACATCAGCGTGCAGCAGCGCTGCCCCGGCAGCCTCCTGAGGTGCACGCATTCCGCCCGCGCTCCAAAAACGGGCTGCCTTCACTAATCCGTAGGTGGGCAACGCCGTTCGTTCGCTCGGTAGGCAGTTCGACACTTTCGGCAAGCGCCGGTTTAATGATACGCAATGGATGGAGGAGCCAAAATGTCCGATATATTTCAGCCATCCGGAAAGGCAGCCGATTACATAGCGCGGGTCGATCGCTTCATGGCAGAGCACGTCTACCCGAACGAGGGGGCGCTGTTCGAAACGGCGGAGACACAAGCAGACCGTTGGGAGCCGCTGGCGCTTCTGGAGGAGTTGAAGGCGAAGGCGAAAGCGCAAGGACTTTGGAATCTCTTCCTTCCTGACAGCAACCTGGGCGCAGGCCTGACCAACCTCGAATATGCGCCGCTTGCCGAGATCACGGGCCGCTCGCATTGGGGGCCGGAAGTCTTCAACTGCTCCGCGCCCGATACCGGCAACATGGAGGTGTTGGTCCGCTATGGCAGCGAGGCACAGAAGGAACGCTGGCTGAAGCCACTTCTCGAAGGCACAATCCGCTCGGGCTTCGCGATGACGGAGCCGGATGCGGCCTCCTCCGACGCCACGAATATTTCGATTTCCATCGAGAAGGACGGCGGCGGCTATGTCATCAACGGGAGCAAATGGTGGACATCCGGCGCGGGCGACAAGTGCTGCAAGGTGCTGATCCTGATGGGAAAGACGGACCCGAGAAATCCCGATCCCCACAGGCAGCAATCCATGCTGCTCGTGCCGATGGACACGCCGGGCGTGAAGAAGGAGCGCATGCTGCCGGTGTTCGGCTATCTCGATGCGCCGCATGGGCATGGCGAGATCAGCTTCACGGATGTGCGCGTGCCGCTCGATAGCATCATTCTGGGCGAGGGGCGCGGCTTCGAAATCGCGCAAGGCCGCCTCGGGCCCGGCCGCATCCATCATTGCATGCGCACCATTGGCCGTGCCGAGCGGGCGCTGGAGAAGATGTGCCGCCGCTTGGACAGCCGCATCGCGTTCGGCAGGCGCATCTCCGATCAAAGCGTCTGGCTGGAGCGCATTGCCGAAAGCCGGATGATGATCGACCAGGCGCGGCTGCTCACGCTCAAGGCCGCGCACATGATGGATACGGTTGGCAACAAGGCCGCCCGCGCCGAAATCGCGATGATCAAGGTGGTCGCGCCGAACATGGCGTGCAAGGTGATCGACTGGGCGATCCAGGCCCATGGCGGCGCAGGCGTTTGCGACGACTTCGGGTTGCCTTACGATTATGCCTCAATCCGTACACTGCGCATTGCCGACGGCCCCGACGAAGTACATCGCAACCAGATCGGGAAGCTGGAGCTGCGGAAGTACCGCGATGCAGCCCTCCAGGGGCATAGTACGCCACGGCCGACTGAGTAGGGGCGCCAAAGCAATCTCCCGGCATCAAGGGATGCTCGCATGTATTAGCCTAGGCTAAGCCGGCGGCAAGGAGGCGGACGGGTCTAACCTGCAGTTTTCGTCTGCAGCCCAAGTCAAAACGATACGAAGAGCATCGCGCGGCCGCAATCCACTCTCGACCGCTCGCTCATATCCTTCAATCAAGCAGCTCTTGAAGGCATCAGCAAGCCCATTATGGATAACTTTGCTTCGGAATACCACGAAACAATGATGATGGAACCGCGCCATAAAATAACCTCTCGTGCACATATATTTTATTTTATCGCTCGCATAAAATAATATGTAGGCCAACACTGGCTGGTTACCACTTATCTAAATCGCTTCAGATTCTAAAAGTCGATATCTTCCTATTCAGTTGCAGCGCGTCCATTCTGCCTACGACCATCAGTAGGCAGGTCAAATAGCATATTTTTCCGCGTGCCCCCGATCCAAATCTTGGCTTGTAATAGGTAGTTTCCGTCGCTAGACTTTCGAAATCCTATAAGCTTAGCTCGTGCTGGGGTTGGGCGTCCGCATATTAAAGCGATGCTTTGATCTCTGCGCCGCTGGAGAGCCTATGACACCGATCAAAGAACTTGACTTTTTCGACACATGGTCGCCACCGGAAGACATGTGTGAAGCGGGGCGCAGATTGGGGGTCTCGGCCGCCGTGGTAGACCAGCACATCAGCGCTCTCGAAGACAGACTGGCTACTCAACTTTTTTCCGCCCGATACGACGCGACTAGAGCTTACGGCCATGGGCAGAGCGTATTACGCGAGACTGCGAGTTCTCCATGTCCGAACCTTGGAAGAGCCCCAGCGCCGATTACGACCATCGCGTCCAGTGACCACGTCGTCATCGACCCGTCATCGCCACAGCCGACAGATGCTTCGAGCTTGGCGTTAAGCGGTGGCGGCATCAGAGGCACCGCCGAGAAAGGCGGCGAGTGCGGGGTCTTCCGTGAGCCGCGCCAACTCTTCATCCGTGGGAAGCTGCGGCTTGTCGCGCGTCGCGTTCACCATGCAAAGAAAGCCGAACGGCTCGCCCTTCGTTGCGCGGAACTGGTGCCACGTCATCGGAGGGATGAACACGAGGTCCGGCGCCGCCACTTCGCGCACCTCATCGCCAACGAGGCATGTGCCGCGCCCTCGAAAGATCATCACCGCGTGGACGTGCTCGTGCCGCTCAAGCGTCGAATGGCCTCCCGGCTGCATTTCGAAATAGCGAAGCTCGCATTGAAGCTCCGGGCGCTGAAACAGAACCTGCCGGCTGATCGCCTTGAACGGCGCGCTGCCCTCCTCCTTATAGGCGAGCGTTTCGACGCCCTCCCATCGAAAGCCGTCGCCCTGCGCCGGCCGGATATGCCGCCCATCATCCATCGGTCTTGTCCTCGAAATGGCGTGCAACGCGCGCGGCAAACGCGGCGGTTTCCTGGCTCAGCCGACTCTTTGCGGATAGCAGGCTTCCGCCGATGAGCAACATGGTATCCGGCCCATAGAAATCCAGAATTTCGGGCACCCGATCCAGCGTCATGCCGCCTGCGGGACATGGCAAGCACGGTTTAAGGCCATCCCAATCGCGCCGCGCTTCGTCGGCCACAGCACGAGATGTTTCGGGCGAATAGCTGAAGCGCCCGCCATGGTTCGGGTAGATGGTCACGTCCGCGCCGAAAAGGCGGAACAGCTTGCCGAGCAGCAGGGGCGGCGCGATCCGCGATGCGCCCGCCATGGCGGGGTGGCCGAAGAACGCGATGCCTGGGAATTGCGCGCACCAGCCGGTGAAAGTTCGAGACGCCGAGAATCATGGGCGGGACCATCACCGCCTCGATGCCCTCCTCGATGGCGAGCGCGATCTGGGCGGCGGCAATGTCGAGGCTGCCGGAAATGTTGGGGACATAGAGCGTGCGCGACCCGGTCTGCCGGACAGCCTTGGCGCAGGCGCGAACGCGATCCGCGAAAGGGCTGTAGGCCTGATCGGCGATGCCGTGATCGTCCTTGATGAAGTCGATGCCGCCAGCCGCAAGTTGCCCCGCCAGCGACGCAAGCGCTTCCGGCGGCAGCCCTTGCGGCTTCAGCGCCGCACATGTCAGCGCCCGGCCTCCCGCGCCGCACTTTGCGCGCAGCCCCGCCACGCCAACATTCGGCCCGCCGAAATGCGCCGCCATCGCGTCGGGGATTTCGGCATCGTGCAGGGTCACATCCTCCTGCATCGACGTATTCCCGAACAGCATGTTGAGCAGTTGCCCCGCCTCGAAGCCGGTCGTCTCGACAGCGAGCCCGATCCGCACCTCGAACAGCCCGGCCTCAAGCTCGCGAATGCCCTGCACTTCGCCCACGATGTCGCGCAGACACCGTCTCATCAGAAATGGCCGCGAGCGGCGTCTCCACGCTCTGCTCGATCGCGATGGCCTGCGCCCGCGCCTCGATGGAGGCGGCGTCGCTGCGAACGCGATAGGTGACGGTCATCCGCATCGGTGTGCCGCCTCGCTCTGGCTTTTCCTCACATTTGGAATTAGATGAGTCCATCGGCGGGGATTCTTATGGGCGAACCATTTCAGTACGACATTTTCATCAGCTATAGCCAAAGAGACGCGCGATGAGGCCGAGCGGCTTGCACGCGGAGCTCGAAGAACGCGGTCTCAAGGTCTGGCGCGACGTGCGCCTTCTAGATGCAGCCCGAAGACGATTTCATGACAAGCATCAATGCGGCGCTGGACCAATCGGTGAAAGTCGTAGTGCTTTGGTCGCGCAATTCACTCGCCTCGACCTGGGTCAAAGCCGAAGCCGAAAAGGCGCGCACTGGCGCAGCAAGATCGTACCGCTGACGCTCGAACCGATCGGTGCGTTGCTGGAAAAGTTGATTACCTCTCCCCGTTTAACATTCGTACCGACAATCCGAGGCGCATCGATCTGCAAGCTTGTACTGCGATGTCGTTGCGTGCGGAACTTACAGGCGGGCGCACGCAAAGATTTGCTCTCGCTTGTCACGGCCAATGTCGACATCATCGAAGCTGCCGTCACCTACGCGAAGAAGCTTTACGGCCGCGAGCGCGAGATGGCCGCGCTGCACAAGGCGTGGGACGAAGGCCGCACCAAAATCTTCGCCTTCGACGCCATGGGCGGCGCGGGCAAGACCGCGCTCGTCTATCACTTCGTGCAGGCGCTGAAGGCGTCCGGCTGGCGCGGCGCGCAATCGGTCTTCGCCTGGAGCTTCTACAGCCAGGGCTCGAACGAGGACCGGCAGACCAGCGCCGACGATTTCTTCAAGGCCGCGTTCAAGCATTTCGGCGGAAAGGAGCCGCCGCGAGACCCGCGCGAGAAGGGCGTGGAGCTGGCGCATCTCGTGCAGGCGCAGCGCGCGCTTCTGATCCTCGACGGGCTGGAGCCGCTGCAATATGTGGCGCGCGGCGGCGGGCGCATGGACGACGCCAAGGTTGGCGGCGTGAAAGACCCCGGCATCAAGGCGCTGTTGAGCCTGCTCGCCGACACAATCCCGGCCTCTGCCTTGTCACGACCAGGATCAGGCTCGCGGAACTGGCGGGCAATACCGGCGTTGCGTTCGAGCCGCTGGACAGGCTGCCGCTGATGGCGGGCATCGAGCTTCTGCGCGATCTCGGCGTCGAGCCGAAGATGCCGCCCGCGCAATTCGCACTGCCGCAGCGCGCGGAGTTCGGAGCGCTGGTCCCGCCCTATGCGCCGCCGCCCGAATACACGCCGCCGCCTGCCGATGCGCGCCCCGCCATGCCGCCGCAGATCGCGAAAGACCTGATCGCGGCGGTGGAGGAGCTGAAAGGCCACGCGCTCGCGCTCACCCTCGTCGGCAACTACCTCGCCGAACACCATCACGGCGACATCCGCGCCATCCACGACCTGCCCGCGCTTGCGGAGCTGCGGGACGCGCCGGAGCGCAGCCCCTATCGCGTGATGCGCGCCATCGAGATCGCGCTGGCGCGGCGCATCGAGGAGGAGGGCAAGACCGAAAAGCCCGCCGAAACCGTCGCGGGCCGCGAGCTGGCGCTTCTGTTCTTCCTCGGCCTGTTCGACCGGCCTGCCGAGATGGCGCATCTGCCCGTCGTCTTCCCGCAGGATGCGGCGCAATATCTTGCAGCCGGACGCGGCCGATCTTGCGCTTGCCGCCAGGGAAATTCCCATCGAGAAGCAACTCGATGAGCTGAAGATAGAGTTGGCGGCTGGTCGTCCGCGATTGGCGCAAGAAAGAGATCGCGCGCGAGGAAGCAGCGCTTGAAGCGGAGTGGAACGAGGCGCACGAGGCGGCGCGGCGCGTGCTGGTGCGGCGAGCCTTTGCGGGCATGGCGGAGGCGGCGCGCGACCGCCGCCTGATGACCGAGGCGCTGCATGAGCTGACGCGGCGCGGACTCGTTTCGAAGGTTCAACGAAAACGCCAGCTTCGACAAAGCCAGCATCGATTGCCATCCGCTGGTGCGCGAATATTTCGGCGCGCGGCTGAAGGAGCTGGACCGCGAAACCTTCAAGGCCGCGCATGGCCGCCTTTACGATCATTACCGCTATGCGGGCCTGCCCGCCGCCTTCCGCGACCCGGTGGCTTATGGGGTGCTCGCGCTGGCGGCAGCCTTTCCAAATGCGCCTTTCAAGCAAGGCTACTTCAAGCTCGCGGCTGAAGGGAACTTGCCGAGGAGGTTTCGCAAGATTGGCCGCCGACGCTTGCGAAGGCCACGCCAGGATCAACTGCGGAAGGCGGCGGCGCTGATCGGCGGCGCGGAATGGGACGAGCGCTGAAGCCTTTCTGCCCGAGGACGAGGCGGGGATGACGCCGCTGTTTGCCGCCATCGCCCATGGCTGCGCGGCGGAGCGGGAGGCCGAAACCTTGAGCGAGGTCTATTGGCCGCGCATCGCGCGCGGCAACGAGAACTTTCGCGGCGAGAAGCTCGGGCTTTTCGGCCAGGAGTTGGCTGCGCTGGCGGCCTTCTTCGAGACGCCGTTCACCAAGCCGAGCCCGCGCCTTTCGCCTGGCGACCAGGCGCTGGCGCTGAACTTTGCGGGCTTTCGCTTGCGCGCGCTCGGCCGCCTGGAGGACGCCGCCGAACCGATGCGCGCCGCACTCGAGCTAACAGCTCGCTCGGAAGCTTGGGAAAATGCCTCTGGTAACGCCGGCAACCTCAGCGAGCTTCTGCTCACCATCGGCCGTCATCGCGGGCGAGGACGGTGCGGTCGCTGCGGGCGAACAGGCGGTTTTCTTCGCGGACCGCTCTGGCGATGCCTTCCTGCGCATGGTCATGCGCACCACCCATGCCGATGCGCTCGCGCAGGCCGGCAGCCTCGCCCGCGCCGAGGCGCTGTTCCGCGAGGCCGAAGCGCTGCAGCAAGAGAGACAGCCCGAATCTGTCCGCGCCTCATTCGGTGCAAGGCTACCGCTATTGCGATCTCCTCCTCGCCCGCGGCCGCGCCGCCGAAGCCGCCACCCGGCATGCATATGTCGTCTTAAAGTGGCTGCAACCGAATAACTCGTTACTCGACGATCGGCCTCTACACACTGACGCAAGCCCGCGCGGCGCTGGCCGAAGCGCCGCTTTCCGCGCCCGCCTCCGCCGATTGCGCCGAGCTTTCCGAAGGAAGCGCTCGCCGCGCTGCGCCGCGCCAACACCGAGCACTATCTGCCTCGCGGCCTTCTCGCCCATGCCGAAGCGCTCTGGCGCTGCGGCGACGCCAAGGCCGCAGACGAGCCGCTCCGCGAGGCCGAAACCATCGCCGCGCGCGGCCCCATGCCGCTGTTCATGGCGGATGCGCATCTGCTGCGCGCCCGCATCGCACTCTCGCAAAACAACCTCGCCGCCGCGAAAGCGAAGCACGACGCCGCCCTCGAACTGATCCAGAGGCATGGCTATGGACGCGCCGCGCCTGAGGTGGCCGTGCTCAACGCCGAAATCGCCTGCGCGGAAAACGCCGCCAATCGCGATGCCGCAATCGCCGCCGCCGTCACAGCCATCCGCGGCGAGCCCTATCATGACGAGCGCACCGGCATCACCATCGACGGCGGCTGGTGGGGTCTGCTTCCGCGCCTCGAACTGCTGCTTTCCGCCGGCGATCCCAGCCTTGCAGACCTGCGCGCCGCCCGCGACGCCTACAACGCCGAGCGCGACGCCTATCTCCGCTCCACCCTCGCCAGGGATGTGGAAGACTACCATCCCGGTAACGATCCCATCGCAGCCTATCTTGGCGTTGTTGACGTTTGGGAAGAGGAAGACCGCGCCCTCGCCGATCCCGATTTCCGCCGCGAATTGAGCGAAGCCCTTGTTCGCGCAGGCTACAAGCCGCTCGACGAACACACCCATTGACGAGCAACGGAACGAACGCGCCAATTACCTCAAACAAAAGCGCGAGGCGGAAAGCCCAGAGGAAGCGCCAGATCTGCCCGAAATCCCCGATGAGCTTCTCGATCAAATCCTCGCCGACGCTACAGCCTGCGAAGCCATCGAAACGATGCTGAAGAAAGCGGACATTAAGGAGCCGCTGAAGACCCTGCCTCGCGAAAATCAGCGCCAGGCGGTAGCCGCCTTCATCGCGACTGTTGGAGAAATTGAAGGGGAATGAGGCCGCAACTTCCGCCTCGCCGCAAAAAAAGAAGCGATGGTGGTGGCCATTCGGGCGCATAACACCCGTCATAAATCATGACGCCTTTGGCGTTGGTGCCCTTAGCCAAAAATACTTATATACTTATTTAGCACCTGTTTTACGAAACGAACCCAATCTTAACTGACCGTAAACCCTCGCAGGGTGGCGCGCCGGGCTCGACTTGGCCATCCACAGAGGGGCTATCCGCTGCATATTTCTCTGGATGGCGGCCTTCGGGGCGGCCATCCCTGCGCACCGCCGATGGACAACAGCGGCGCGGCGGGCTATTTCCGCGCAAACATCTGAGGATGCCCATGCTCCGAAACCTCTATTCCTGGACGATGCGCCTGGCGGAAGGGCCGCGCGCGCTGCTTCGCGCTGATCGCGGTCTCGTTCGCGGAAAGCTCGTTCTTTCCCATTCCGCCCGACACGCTGCTCATCCCGATGGTGCTGGCGCAGCGGCAGCGCGCGTTGACGCTCGCGCTGTGGTGCACGGCGGCGTCGGTCGCTGGCGGCATCGTCGGCTATGGCATCGGCGCGCTGCTCTATGACAGCGTCGGCAAATGGATCATCGACCTTTACGGCTACGGCGATCGCATCGAGACGTTCCGCGAGACCTACGCGAAGTGGGGCGCCTGGATCATCCTGCTCAAGGGGCTGACGCCGATCCCTTTCAAGCTCGTGACCATCGCGAGCGGGTTCGCGGGCTATAATTTCGGCCTCTTTATCATCCTTTCGCTCATCACGCGGGGCTTGCGCTTCTTCCTTGTTGCGGGGTTGCTCTATATCTATGGCGAACCGATCCGCGATTTCATCGAGCGCCGTCTGCGGGACGGTGACGCTCGGGATATTCGCGGCGATCGTTTCAGGCTTTGTGATCGTGAGATATGTCGTATAGCGCGGTAACGGCCCATAAGGGGCAAACAGACACTGAGTTTGAGCACGGTGGCGCTCGTCATGGCGGGCTTGAGCATTGCCGCGCTCGCGTCAGCCTGGGTCTTCGAGTTTGCAGGCTACGAGCCTTGCTCGCTGTGCCTGGAGGAGCGCATTCCCTATTACGCGACAGTCCCAGGAGGGTTTCTTGCGGCTTTTCTCGCCAACAAGAGGCCCAGGCTGGCGGCGCTCATCGTCGCGGCGCTCGCGCTCGGTTTTCTCTATAACGCCGGCTTGAGCATCTATCACGCGGGCGCGGAATGGCATTTCTGGCCGGGTCCGGAGACCTGCACGGGAGACGGCGATCTGCTGCAGCCGAAAAGCCTTTCGAAGGCGCTGCAGCACAACCACGTGGTTCGTTGCGACGAGGCTGCGCTTCGAATTTTTGGCGTGTCGCTCGCCGGGTATAATGTTCTTATTTCCGGCGCGTTGGCGGCTTTTGGCGGGCTCGCCGCATACCGGAAGCTGCGAAGCCTCTGATGGCCGGGTCAGACCCGGCCACAATGAGTCGTGTCGTTTACGCAGCCGCCGGCGCTGCAGGAGCATCAGCTTTCTCGGCGGAGGGCTGGGCTTCCGCCGGAGCGGCACCCGCAGCAGCCAACGCCTTCCGCAACTCGTCTTCCTTCGTGTGATCGAACGAGGTGCGAAGCACCTTGCCGCCGACCCCCTTCAGGTCATCGAGAACCTTATCCGTCGTCATCTTCTTGATGAGAACGAAAAGCGCCGCGCTCCCCGAGTTGATGGTCTTCGCGACCTGCTTCATGAAATCATCGTTGATGCCGACATCGGTCAGCGCGCCAGCGAGAGCGCCGGACGCCGCGCCAAGCACGGTTCCGACCAGCGGCATGAGGAAAATGAGGCCGACAAGCGTGCCCCAGACAGCGCCAGAGGCCGCGCCCACGCCTGTCGGGTGGTAAAGCTGGTTCAGCTTGATGTGCCCGTCCGGCCTGCTTGACCGCGATCACGGCGTCCTTGATGTCGATGATATAGTCCTGCTGCATGCTGAGAAGTTTTTGGCGAACTTCTTCAGCTTTGGCTTCCGTTGGAAACTCGATAACGACGAGATCGGCCATGACAGGAAACTCCTTCCGAAGGGGGCAAACTCCGAGCCGGAGATTATCGCGGGCGCGGCAAAGCGTCACCATACTTCCTGGTTCGGAGCATCACTTTTTAGTTAAGAATTTACATTGCTTTATGCTGAAAACGCCTGAATACCGGTCAGCGCGCGGCCGAGGATGAGCGCATGCACATCGTGGGTGCCTTCATAGGTGTTTACGGCCTCAAGGTTCTGCGCATGACGCATCACGTGATACTCCCCTGAGATGCCGTTACCGCCGTGGATGTCGCGGGCTGCGCGCGCAATGTCGAGCGCCTTGCCACAATTGTTGCGCTTGATGAGCGAGATCATTTCCGGCGCGGCCTTGCCTTCATCGAAGAGACGCCCGAGGCGCAGCGCCGCCTCAAGGCCGAGCGCGATCTCCGTCTGCATGTCGGCAAGCTTCTTCTGCACGAGTTGGGTCGCTGCCAGCGGACGGCCGAACTGCTTGCGGTCGAGCGCATAGGCCCTCGCGCGATGAAGGCAGTCCTCCGCTGCGCCCATGACGCCCCAGGCGATGCCGTATCGCGCGCGGTTCAGGCAGTTAAACGGAGCTTGCAGGCCGGACGCATCCGGCAGCAGCGCGCTCTCGGGCACGTCCACGCCGTCCATCACGATCTGGCCGGTGACCGACGCCCGCAGAGAGAGCTTGCCCTCGATTTTCGGAGCGGATAGCCCGCGCATCCCTTTTTCCAGGATGAACCCGCGAACCTTGTTCTGATGCGCGCGCGATCTGGCCCAGACAATGAACACGTCGGCGATGGGGGAATTCGAAATCCACGTCTTCGACCCGCGCAGCCTGTAGCCGCCGTCGATTGGCTCCGCGACGGTTGCCATTGCCCCCGGATCGGAGCCCGCGTCCGGTTCCGTCAAGCCGAAGCAGCCGACGAAGTCGCCCGTCGACAGCTTCCGCAAATATTTCTGCCTTTGCGCTTCATCGCCGTAGGCATAGATGGGATACATGACGAGCGAGGATTGCACGCTCATCATGCTGCGATAACCGGAGTCGACACGCTCGATCTCGCGAGTCACGAGGCCATAAGCGGCATAAGAAGCGCCCGCCCCGCCATACTCCGGCGGCAGGGTCAGGCCGAGAAGGCCGAGTTCGCCCATCTCGTTGAAAATGGAGCGGTCCGTCTTTTCATGCGCGTACGCTTCGACCACCCGGGGGCGCAGCCGGTCTTCCGCGAAGGAATGCGCCGTCTCCTGGATCATTCGCTCTTCATGGCTGAGTTGCTCGTGCAGCAAAAAGGGATCGGCCCAATCGAAGAAGGGGGCCTTCTGCGTTGTTTCCGCTGTCTTATTCATTCGGTGACTCCGGACGTGACATGCACAAGCCCTCATCTTGAACTTGTTCCCGTATCTTGGCGCAAACGCCAGCCCTGGTTAAGTGAACTGACAGCCCCAGAGTCTAACCGCATTTCTGGGAATCAAAGGCGGGCTCTAAGTTTTTGTTCTATCGTGCGATCCCTTGGGAATAAGCTCAACCTCAGGTCGTTTTAAAGCTGAACCTTCATGAGAGGGTGGGAGCCGTCAGGCAGAGGCGGTTCCCTTCTTTCCACCACGGATGATCTTTCATCCGAAGCTGATGGATAACCGCGCCGCAACAGCCTTCGACAGCACCTTGCGTTTGCCCTGACATCAAAGTTTTCCGGCAAAGGGTTTTGCATCAAGATTTTACCCAGATTTGTGGATTTAACCATTGCGGAAAAGAGATTCGGAACAATGCACGGAAGGATTCTGCTCATGAACCAAGGGACGATGCTGCGCTCCAGGATTTTCGGGGTGGCGTGCGTTATGGTCTTTGCAAGTTCAATGGCGTTCGCGCAAACAGCGGAAGATCCGAAAGCGGCCTCATCCGAGGCAGCGGCTCCCGCAGACGCAGCGCCGAAGGCCAAGGCGAAAATCCGAAAAGAAAACGCAGGAAGGCAACCCGGCCAAAGCCGCCAATTCGGAGGCAAAGCCGAAGCGCGGACAGTATGGCACCGAGGCCGAGGCGAAAGCCCATTGCCCGGGCGAGATCGTATGGGTCGATAAGGACAATTTCAATCACTACGCGGGGTCGCGCGAGTATGGCCGCAAGCCCGGCGCTTTTGCCTGCGAAAACGGCTAAGCCACGACTTCCGCAGCCGTCATCCCGGAAGGGCGAAGCCTTATCTTGGAGCGCCCAAAGCGTCTCGAGGTTACCCCCCGAGGCGGCCATCCAAGAGAACAATGGATTTTGAGACTGGATGGCCGGGGCAAGCCCGGCCATGACATCGATTCCAGTTAATCGCAACGCGCTTCAACTTTTTCCGATTCTGGCTCGCGTTTGCCTAGCCGGGATAACAGCCGTGGCCAGATTATCAAAAGAACGCTTTCTAGGCTCAGGAACTCATTAACGCAGATAGAAGATGAAGCTGGCGGCGATGCAAATGCTTGAGAAGAAGGTGTGTGCACAGCGGTCATAACGCGCTTGCGACCCGCCGCCAATCTTTGAGCCATCCGAAGCTGTTTTCGATCTTGTGACGCTTTTTGTGGAGCGCCTGATCGTAATCATGCTGGATTTTGCGGTTCTTTTTCGGAGGAATGCAGGGCACGATGCCTTTTTCGATGAGGGCCTTGCGGAACCAGTCGCTGTCATAGCCCCGGTCGCCGGTTAGCGATTTGGCTTTGGGCAAGGCATCGACCATCAGCCTTGCGCCTTTATGATCGCTCATTTGCCCTTCGCTCAACAGCAAGATCAAAGGGTTACCATTGCCATCGGTCACAGCGTGAAGCTTTGAGTTCAGACCGCCTTTCGTGCGCCCGATACGGCGGGGAACAGCCCTTTTTTAAACAGGCTCGCCGCTGTGCGGTGAGCTTTGAGATGCGTGGCGTCGATAATGAGCCGGTCCGGCTGTCCCGATCGGCCTGCGAGGTTCGCAAAAATGCGGTCGAAGATGCCCATGCGGCTCCAGCGAATAAATCGGTTATACAAGGTCTTATGGGGGCCATACTCCCTCGGCGCGTCCCGCCAGCGAAGCCCGTTCCTGATCACAAAAACGATCCCGCTCACTACACGATGATCGTCAACGCGCGGCACGCCGTGAGAGAGCGGAAAATAAGGCTTGATGCGATCAAGTTGGTCGTCCGACAACCAAAGTAAATCGGTCATGGCAGGGTCCTCCTGCCAAACCCTTAGAATCTGATTTGGAACGCGCCGGGAATCTTAAAATTAATAGGTCCTGAGCCTAATAGAGGCCAGGGATAAGACGGCTTGTGCGGGCGCGATAGGCGTCGTATTCGGCGCCGAACTGCGTCCGCAGCAGTTTTTCCTCCGCCCTGATGCGCGCAACGATCGGAACGATCAGAAGCGCGGCCAGAAAAACACCGGCGCCCGATCTGAAGGCCAGCGCCCATCCAATCGAACTCGTGAGAAGCCCGAAATAACTCGGGTGACGGATAACGCCGTAAAGGCCCGTTGTGACGAGGCGGTGTCCCGGCTGGATCGCGACAAGGCCGCTGAACCTGTCGCCAAGGATGAACACCGGCCAAAGCCTGAGCGCGCCCCCGATTGCGAAGAGAGCGACGCCAGTCCAGCGGGCAGCGTTGCCGTCGATGGTCCAGAAATCGATGCGGTCCGTGTAGGCCGGGAGATAGGCGAGCACCAAGCCCAGCGCTCCGAAGACGGGGATGACCCAGCGATTGGAACGATCCTCGCGCTCCCCGGAACTCAAATTTCCTCCGGCGAAAAACGAGGCGACCCCCAGCGCGGCTAACACCACAGCGAGCCCAATCAAAGCAGGCTGGGAGAAGAACGCCGCAAACCCGCCTGCGCCGAGCACGGCAAGGCCCAAGTAGGCCGCCAAGCTGACGCCAATGCCGATGATCCGCAGCGCGGGCGTCAACCTAATGCGTCCAGCTCCCGATGCGGCCGAATTTGAAGTTGTCGGCGTAGGATTTCTTTATGTACGCGCGAGGATGCGGCTCGAAGATGCGGAAGGGAATTCCATTCTGCTTCGCGTAATCGATGGCCTCTTCCTTGGTCTCGAAAAAGAGGCGCACCTGAGAAAGCATGTCGTTTGAGCTGGTCCAGCCCATGAGAGGCTCGATCTCTCGCGGCGTAGCGGGCTCGTACTCCAGCACCCATTCTTTCATTTTTGCCCGCCCGGACTGCATGGCGGTTTTCGCAGGCTTATAGATGCGTGCTAACATGATGCCCCAGGCGATTGAGTTGTCCCCCTTCGAATTTGGGCCATACCGGCGCAAATGACAATCGCAAACAGCGACGCCAGGGGTTTCGAAGCGAAATTCGCCTAGCGGCCCCGCTTTACCTCTCGAAAAGCATACCGCGTGAAATTCGTAAGCTGCCAGGCAAAGAAGGTCAATGCAACGCTTTTGGCAGAAAGTTAACTACAGTCCGATCTTCTTTGTTTACGTCCTGCGTTCACAGTTTGCGATTGGGATCGTTCAAGTAATGCGTCATGAAATTAGTCGAGTTCGCAGCCGCAAGTTTGCTTGCGCTTCTTCTTTCCGAAGAGGCTAACGCCGCGCCTTGCAGCGACCCTAAGAACTTGCCCGCTTCTCAGCCAGAAGCGATCGCAAAATGCGAAACCGTCGTCAAGAAAAGGCCAGCGAGCTCAACATCTGCAGCGGGGTACTCTCCGGCTTCTGCGGCGCAGGAACCGTCTCCTCAGGCGCTGCCTTCATCGCCGTCTTCCCTCAAGCCGGACTGGGTCTACCTGGGCACGGGCGTTATTGACGCTCATATCGGAGAAAGACAGATATTCGCGGGTGGCCAGCCCACCAATCGCTACACGGGCATCACCCTCATCACCCCATTCGAACAAAGCCAATATAATCCCTATCCTGTCGGGCCGGAGATCGGAGTTGGATGGAAGACCCCGGCTCTGGCCGCTTATGGCATTACTGACATCGGCGCCGGTTTCATCGCTTTCCGGAGCAGCCTTTACAGGACCGCGACCATCCTTGGTTTTCGCGTGGGCCATGACCTCGCTGACGGCATCAACGCCGGGATCATCATCGGCCCAATTTTTTCGGGGTACTCTCAGCCTATCGCGGTTGCGGCCGAACTGGAATTCGACCTCAAACAAATCGCCGTCTCCCAAAAATGGGACATCGCCGACGTCATCCCCAATGGCCTTCTGATCAAAAATCGCGTCATGCCGGGAAAGGCCGAGTTCTGGGCGCCCGGCCAGGGCGTGAATGCCGCCTTCGAACTGTGGGCTGGATTTAAATTCTCTCTCCAATAGGGCGAACGGCGCAGCGCGCGCTCAAAGCCAACAGACTGCCGCAATCGACACTATCTTGTCGTGCGGGGCAGAGGGGAAGAATCGCATGAAGAAAGCACTCGTTTGCATGGCAATGGCAGCGTTTGTTGTATCGTCCAGCGCGTATGCTGGTGAGCGTCCGCTCGACGCGGGGCTGGGCGCTCTGTCGGGAGCCGTGTTCTTCGGGCCGGTTGGCGCCATAGCGGGCGGTGTAATCGGTTACGCGAAGGGGCCGTCCATATCGCGCACTTTGGGCTGGGGCGGACACCACCGCCGAAGGCACGGCCGGTAGGTCTCCGATGACCCCCCCGGCGGCCTCCTGCTGCCAGATCAACGCGCCTTTAACCGGCACCGATTGGCGATAGAAAAGCTGATTTGTTCCAAAGTGTTAGCACAGCCCGCTTCCAGGCTGCGCTAATCTCAGGTGCGCCTCAAGCGCCAGCGCCACCTACATCGTCGACAGCGATTGCAGATGCTGGAACAGCCACGTCTCGCTCAGCGCATCGTTATCCTTTTTCAGATAAACGCGAAGATCGACCGGGTCCTCGGAAGCCGCGGTGAAGTCGAACATCACGCGCCACAGATCGGTGTCAACGACCGGGTAAACCGAATGCCGTTCGATTGTGCCTGATGCAGCCGTCACGACGACGTCGATGTCGCCCCGCTTCGTAAATTCGCTAAGCCGCCCGCCTCGGAAATCCACGACATATTTCACCATGCCCTTCGGCCTGGGCTGCCCTGGAATGCCGCCCGTACCCGCCCTTGTGGCGACCACGCGCGCCAGCGGGGCCGGATAGGGCTCGTCCAGCCGCCAATAGAGCTTGTATTGCACCTCGTGATGCTCGCCCGCCCTGTAAGGCTGGCGCGGCTTCCAATAGGCGACGATATTGTCGTGGATCTCGTCGTTCGTCGGGATTTCCACGAGTTGCACCGCGCCCTCGCCCCAGTCGCCGATGGGCTCGACCCAGACGCTCGGGCGCTTGTTGTAAAAAGCTCCGTCGTCTTCGTAGTCGCGGAAGTCGCGCTCGCGCTGCAGAAGACCGAAGCCTTTCGGACGCTGATCGAAAAATGAGCTGGTCTGAACGCTGAGCGGATTGTTGATTGGCCGCCAGATCCGCTCGCCAGATCCGGTCCAAACGCTAAGGCCATCGCTATCGTGAATTTCCGGGCGCCAGTCCGTTCCCGTTCTGCGATTGGGTTTGCCGTACCAGTACATGCTGGTGAGAGGCCCGATGCCGACGCGCTCAATGTCCGCCCTCGGAAAGAGATGGGCCGTCACGTTCATCAACGCGAAGCCATCATGCGTTATCTCGAAGCGGTAAGCGCCGGTGATGCGCTGGGAATCCAGCAGCGCGTTGACGATGACGCCGCGCCTGCCCGCCATCGGCTCCAGCCAGAACTGCGAAAAGCGGGGGAATTCCTCCGGCGTCGGCATGGCGACGTCGATGGCGAGGCCGCGGGAGGAAAGTCCGTATTGCCCCGTTTCGGCGGGGCTGCGGAAATAGGATGCTCCGAGGAATGCAAGCCAGTCCGGCATGCCCGGTGCGGCAAGTACGCGAAAGCCTGCAAACCCGGTGTCCGCCGGAAGCGCTTTCGCGAATTCGCTTTTCCCATAGGTGAAGAGGTCCGAACTATAGCCGACCTCCTGCGCCAGCCCTGCGGCGGAGACGACGAAGATGCGGACCGGCTCCTTGAAGTACCGCCCGACGTGGAAAAGCTCGATGGGATAAGCCCCTTCGCCCTCCCCCCAGATTGCCAGCTCCGGCCGGAACTTGATCTGCTGGTAGGCATCGAAGTCGAGCCGCTCGATCAGTTCCGGATCGTGGACGACGGGCTTCTGATAAGGCTTTTCGCTGAGCTCTTTGGCCCAGGCGATCAGCTTTTCGAACGAAAACGGAATTTGCGGGCCAACGAAGATACTTTCGGGCTGTGCCATCGCTCTTGTGCTCGCGGCGAGACCCAGGGCTGCCGACCCGATCAGCAATGTCCGGCGATCAATCATTTGGTCTCTCCACAAAATTGTCTCACGGCTTCGGTTCTGGTTAAGGAAATGCGTATGCCAAGTATGAAATTAAAGCTCGGCCTTTTCGGGAAGCTTACGCAGCAATCCACAATTGGTCGCGCGCGTATTTGGACGGCGCAGCCCAATGCCGCTCAAGCACTCGCAGAAGGTTCGATGGGTGGTGCTGGAAGAACTTTTTGGCTATTATTCCTTCGCCATGCCGGAGCTCCCCATCATGCAAATCCGCCATCCCTACCTCCTCTTTCTCGGTGACGTTCAGGATCAGCTTGCAGCCAAAACGGCACAGGGAATTGTGGATTGGCGGCGTGACTGGTGCCTGGGGCAATTGCGGATGCCGGGATGCCAGGCGGATGTGGGCATACCCGATATGACAATCCCGGAGGCGGTGAATGCTGGCGCGCGCACGCTGATTGTGGGCGTTGTCAATGCGGGCGGAGTCCTGCCCGAGCAATGGACGGCGCCCATCGTCGAAGCGCTGGCGTCGGGGCTCGATGTCGCAGCCGGCCTTCATATGAAGCTTGCCGAAAGACCGTCCGTGGCGGACGCGGCGCAGCGATACGGCCGGAAGCTTTTCGATGTGCGCCGGTCGGGCGAGCGTTTCGAGACCGGGAAGGGGACGAAACGTCCTGGCATGCGCCTCTTGACCGTCGGCACCGATTGCTCGATCGGCAAGAAATACACGGCTCTGGCGCTCGAGCGCGAAATGCGTGGCCGCGGCTTCGATGCCAACTTCAGGGCGACGGGACAAACCGGCGTGTTCATTTCCGGCCGCGGGGTCGCCATCGACGCCGTGGTGGCGGACTTCATCGCCGGCGCTGCGGAATGGCTTTCTCCGGCTGCCGCGCCCAGCCATTGGGATGTGATCGAAGGCCAGGGCTCGATGTTCCATCCCTCTTTCGCCGGCGTGTCGCTGGGGCTTCTGCATGGCGCTCAGCCCGATGCGTTCGTGGTCTGCCACGAGCCTTCGCGCAAGACAATGCGCGGCGTTTCGTTTCCGCTGCCCTCGATCCAGCAGGTGATCGACATCACAATGCGCTGCGGCTCGCTGACAAATCCCGGCATACGGCCAGTTGGCATCGCGATCAACACGTCATCCATGGACCAGGATTCCGCGCTCGACTATGTGAAGCGGCTTGAACGCGATCACTCACTGCCCGCAACCGATCCCATACGCTTCGGAGTCGGCGCGATCGTGGACTGCATCGCGTCGGAGTTTCCTGCGACCCTTCCCGCCCACATCGGCTAGAACATGCGACAACTGAAGGCCGATGTCGAAAGCTGGCCCATCGCCGGCGCGTTTACCATTTCCCGGGGAAGCCGCACCGAGGCGCTGGTCGTCGTCGCCACGATCGAGGATGGCGCGCATCGGGGGCGCGGAGAGTGTGTTCCCTACCCAAGGTATGGCGAAACCGTCGAGGGTGTGGTGGCTGCAATCGAGAGCCTCGCGGGCGCGATTTCCGATGGGGCCAGCCGGGCCGATTTGCCGGAACTTCTCCCGGCGGGAGCGGCGCGAAACGCGCTCGACTGCGCGCTTTGGGACCAGGAGGCGAAAACTTCGGGGCGGCGGGTTTTCGAACTCGCGGGCGTGCCTGCGCCACAGCCGGTAACCACCGCCTACACGCTGAGCCTCGGCACGCCGGAGTCGATGGAAGCGGCGGCACGCGCGGCGAGCCACAGACCGCTCCTGAAGGTGAAGCTCGGAGGCGATCGCGACCCGGAGCGCATCGCCGCGGTTCGGCACGGCGCGCCTCGCTCGACGCTGATCGCGGACGCAAATGAAGCGTGGAGCGCGGCGACGTTCGCGGAGAACCTCGGGGCGTGCCGGGCGGCTGGCGTCACCCTTGTCGAGCAACCCTTGCCAGCCGGACACGATGACGTGCTTGCCTCGATTTCCGCTCAAGACCGCGGCGGAATCCTGTTTTGCGCCGACGAAAGCGTGCATACCGCCGAAGACCTCGAAGCCATCGCGTCACGCTATCAAGCGATCAACATCAAGCTCGACAAGGCGGGGGGGCTGACCGCCGCCCTTGAGCTGAAGGCCGAGGCGCTCAAGCGCAAGCTCGCCATCATGGTCGGCTGCATGGTCGGCACGTCGCTCGCGATGGCCCCCGCGCTGCTGCTCGCCAGCGATGCGGACTTCATCGATCTCGACGGCCCGCTGCTTCTCGCCCGCGACCGCGAGCCTGGGCTCGTGTTCCACGGCAGCATTATCCGACCCTTTAGCGCCGAGCTTTGGGGTTAACTGGAAAAACTGGAAGACTTGAAAGCTCAGCCAGTCACCATTTCTTTGGCTCTACCGTGCCAAAAAACGACCTGCAACCCAGCCGTTGAGTTTGCCCCAAGTAATAAGGCACCAATCGCTATCATCCGTAGGATTTTTCTGACATGAGTGCTTGATTACCTCAGCGGCGTTGAATGGCATCGACCCGATATGCGAGTAGCCAAAACCGGGCCCTGAGCGAACGTTCAAACCTTCCGGGTCCGTGGAGCGAACACTGGTGATGCGGTACAGTGTTTGTGATCGATCCGCCAAATACAGCTTTGAAGACCAACCGTCATAACAGGCGTATCTCACACGGCACCAATGCCAATACCAACGCCGCTAGCCGGGATAACACCGAGCCTGTTGGCGTGCATACCAGGGCCGCTGGACACAATCAGGCCGCCATCGGGATCGTTCCATTTTACGTTGACCACGACGTAATCGCCGTGGCTGCTCTCACAAGAGGAAGGTTCTTTCTTGGACGGTGGGCGCCAGGTGGCTTCGTCTTTGCGTATTTCCTCGATCCGTGCGCGAGCAAAGCCAGCGTAGATGCTATTTGAAAAGCGACGGGCGAACTCTTCCAGAACAGCTGCGCTCGTTGTGTTCTGAACCACGCTCCAGGCCTGCGCAGCCGCGGTCTCAATTGCATCGTCCCGTGTGGAAACCTTAGGTGTCGTCACATCCTTTGATGGCGCGCGCCGCAGTTCGCCAAGGTCGCATTCCGGGGGATCAATATCCACCGCTCTGACGGCTGACAGTTCGTTTTCCGAGGGCATTCTCATTATGTTAACTGCACTCTAGATACCGGTAGCGGTATTTAATCAGGTAATATTCAGCGTTATCCCATTTGATATCGCCCAATCCCCATTTCGAATGCCATGCGTAGTGGTTCCCAGAGATGATGATCTTGGTTCTCGCACCGATAACATCCCATTCGCCGACAATTTTCTGAATTGGATCGGAGGTGCTTTCCGCGCGAGCGGTCTCGTGGATATAAGCTGCAACCACGCACAAGGAAAACGCAAGCTGCGCTGCTCTTCCAAACATGCAATGCGCCCCGGACAGCTCGAACTTTTTAATCATCTGCAATGTGCCCTTGCGCGGCGAGCGCGCAAGGGCTGCTCAAGAAATGGAAACTCAAGCGTTTTTTGCGCCCGTACTTATCCCCCGATGCCACCAACGTCGCATCTGAAAACCGATATCGCACTTTGCAAACCCGCGAGCCGCCGTCTATATATCGCCAACTGGCAACCGAGAAGCGAGACACACGCAGCGCACACATGGACCTGCGGCGTATACCTTTCGTGAAAATGAACGGCCTCGGCAACGACTTCGTCATGATTGACGCGCGCGCCGAACCCGTCCGGCTGTCTGCCGCTGCGGCCGGCGCGATCGCCAGCCGGACCACCGGAGCGGGCTGCGATCAGGTTATTTTGCTGGAGCCATCGCGCGCCGCCGACGTGTTCATGCGCATCCTGAACGCCGATGGCTCGGAAGTCGGCGCTTGTGGGAATGCGAGCCGCTGCGTCGCGGCGTTGCTGCATCCTGGCCTTGGCCGCAACCGGCTTTCGATTGAGACGCGGTCCGCCACGCTCGACGCGCGCGTTGAGGAGGACGGCCTCATAACCGTGGATATGGGCACGCCCCGCCTCGCCTGGGACGAAATCCCGTTGGCGCAGGCCGCCGCCGATACACGCGCCATCGGCTTGACCTTCGCCTTGCCCGATGGCCGCCTGCTGGCCGAGCCGAGCGTCGTCAATGTGGGCAACCCGCATTGTATCTTCTGGGTCCGGGATGCCGGGAGCTATGATCTCGCAGCGTTCGGCGCTGAACTTGAGCACCATCCGCTTTTCCCGGAACGCGCCAATATCTCGCTCGCCGAAATTATCGACGGCGACACAATCATCCTGCGCGTCTGGGAACGCGGCACAGGCATCACGCGCGCCTGCGGAACGGCGGCCTGCGCCGCCGCTGTAGCCGCAGCCCGGACCGGGAGAACAGGCCGCAAAGTAGGCGTGCATCTTCCGGGAGGCGTGCTTTCCATCGAATGGCGCGCCGAGGACGACCATATTTTGATGACAGGCCCAGCCGCATTCGAATTCGACGGGGTGATCCACATGAATGGCGACGGGATCACCGTTGAGGTAGCGCGGCACTCATGAGCGTTGATGTCATCACTTTTGGTTGCCGCTTGAACACTTACGAAAGCGAAGTGGCGAAGGCGCATGCGGCGGACGCCGGGCTCGAAGATACCGTCATCGTCAACACCTGCGCCGTGACAGCCGAGGCTGTGCGGCAGGCCCGCCAAGCCATCCGGAAGCTGCGCCGCGACCGTCCCGCAGCGAAAATCATCGTGACGGGCTGCGCCGCGCAGATCGAGCCCGAGACTTTCGCCGGAATGGACGAGGCAGATTTTGTGATCGGCAATGCCGAGAAGACCGCCTCCGAAACGTTTCTGCGCATCGCCGCAAACGATCTGGCCCGCGTCAAGGTCAACGATATTGCCTCTGTCCGCGAGACAGCTCCCCATTTGATCTCCGGCTTCGGCGGCAGGAGCCGGGCCTATCTTGAAGTGCAGAACGGGTGCGATCATCGCTGCACGTTCTGCATCATCCCCTATGGGCGCGGCCCATCGCGGTCGGTGCCGGCGGGCGATGTTGTGCGCCAGGTCCGTGCGCTGGTCGAGGAAGGCTACCGTGAGGCGGTGCTGACGGGCGTCGATCTGACCTCCTACGGCGCCGATTTGCCGGGAGGGATGACGCTCGGCCGGCTTGTGCGCACGATCTTGAGGCTCGTGCCTGAGCTGCCACGCCTGCGCCTCTCCTCGATTGACACGATGGAGGCCGACGAAACGCTCACAGAAGCCTTCGCCGAGGAAGAGCGGCTCATGCCCCACCTTCACCTCTCGCTCCAGTCGGGCGACAACCTGATCCTGAAGCGGATGAAGCGCCGCCACGCCCGCGAGGATGCGATCGAGTTTTGCAAGGCCATGAGGGGCCGGCGCCCTGACATGGTTTTCGGCGCGGACCTGATCGCAGGCTTCCCGACCGAGGACGAAGCCATGTTCTCGAACACGCTGCGGCTCGCGGACGAGTGCGGCTTGAGCTTTCTGCATGTCTTTCCCTTCTCGGCTCGGCCGCAGACACCGGCCGCACGCATACCCCAGCTCGACCGTGCGCTCGTGAAGGAGCGCGCCGCGCGCTTGCGCCGCAAAGCAGCGGAACGCATGTGCCTCCATCTTCAAGCCGAGCAAGGCAAAGTTTTCGAGGTACTCATGGAGCGCGATGGCATGGGCCGCACGCCCGGTTTCACTGAAATCGAGATCGGCGGCGAAGGCGGAGAGCCGGCCGGCGCAATCCTGAAGGCGCGAGCCACCGGCTACGGCAAGCGCCATCTTATCGGCGAGCGCCTGTCATGAGCGATACCCCCAAGCGAAGCGTATTTGGCCGCATGTTCGGCGGCGGTAAAACGGAAACGCCAGCCAAGCCTGACGACCGGCCTCTGGAGTTCCGCTCCGGCAAGCGCCGAAAAGGTTCGAGAGGAAGCCGCAGAGGACATTTCGAAGCTCGGCGTCCTTGGCCGTGTGTTCGGCGGCAAAACGGCCCTCAAGCCCGAAGATCAGTCGCTGCCGCCTGACGAGCCCGCTTCAATCGCAGAAGAAACGAAAGACGCAGCCCCGGAGAAACCGCGCTTCGGCTGGTTCCAGCGCCTGCGACAGGGGCTGACCAAAACATCCTCGCGGCTGACCGAAGGCATCACCGGCGTCTTCGTTAAGCGGAAGCTGGACGACGACACCTTGGAGGAGCTGGAAGATCTGCTCATCCAGGCCGATCTCGGCATCGATGTCGCTTCCCGCGTCACGGATGCTTTGCGCAAGTCCCGCTATAACAGCGACATTACCTCCGAGGAGGTGCGCGACATCCTCGCCCAGGAGGTCGAGAAAGTTCTCGCGCTCGTCGCAGAGCCGCTGGAAATCGACCGGGCCAGGAAGCCGCATGTCGTCCTCGTCGTCGGCGTCAATGGCACCGGCAAAACCACCACAATCGGCAAATACGCGAACCAGTTTACCCGGCAGGGGCTGCGGGTGATGCTCGCTGCGGGCGACACCTTCAGGGCGGCGGCCATCGAGCAGCTCAAGATTTGGGGCGAACGTACCGGCTCCGAGGTTGTCGCCAGTGAGACGGGCGCAGACGCCGCGGGCTTGGCGTTCGATGCTTTCCAGCGCGCGAAGGCCGAGGGCTACGATGTTCTCATCATCGATACCGCGGGACGCTTGCAGAACAAGACGGCGTTGATGGCGGAACTCGAGAAGGTCATCCGGGTTATACGCAAGCTTGAGAGAGCAGCGCCGCATTCGGTCATTCTGACGCTCGACGCCACCACGGGCCAGAACGCACTCTCCCAGGTGGAAATCTTTGACAAGACGGCAGGAGTAACCGGTCTCGTCATGACCAAGCTCGACGGGACGGCGAGGGGCGGCATCCTTGTTGCCATCGCTAGCAAGTTCGGCCTACCCGTGCACGCAGTCGGTGTTGGCGAAAGCGCGGACGATTTGCAATCATTCGATGCGCGAGATTTCGCTCGCGCCATTGCCGGTATCAGTTGAGTTCAGGAGGTTCATGTGGAGCAGCTTGAGATATCCAAAGGGAAGCGTGATGTTAATCCCTTCCTGAAGCTGGCACTCGAGGTCGGGCCTCTCGCGGTTTTCTTCATTGCAAACGGCAAACTCGGAATCTTCTACGCGACGGCCTCCTTCATGGCCGCCACTTTGATCTCGCTCGTCGTAAGCCGTATCTTTTTCAAGCGGATACCCGTTTTGGCCCTGCTCACGGGCGTCTTTGTCATGATCTTTGGCTTCCTGACAATTTATTTGCACGACGACACCTTCATTAAGATCAAGCCTACAGTCGTAAATACGCTTTTCGCCGTCATTCTGTCTGCCGGACTTTATTTCCGCAGGCCTGTTTTGAAACTTGCTCTCGGCGAGGTCCTGCAAATGCAGGACGAAGGCTGGCGCGTTCTGACGTTGCGGTGGATCGGCTTTTTTATATTCCTGGCCATCCTGAATGAGGTCATCTGGCGGAATTTTTCGACGGACACCTGGGTCAGCTTCAAGTCCTTCGGCATGGTGCCCTTGACATTCTTTTTCATGATGTTTCAAATCACGTTGATTATGCGACATCAGATTTCCGAGGTATCCTCTGAATCGTGAGAGATCTTTTCCTTCCAGGAGGGAGGGTCTAGCCCAAATCTTTCCGTGCTCTGCATGGAACCTAACGGTTGCCCTATTCATTTTCACAGTAATGTTCAGAGTTTAACCGAGCAGCCGGAAAAGAATGCTGGACGCAAAAGCAGGGCTAAGCCAACCCGGGCGGAAACGAAAGAAATCCGCGAGCACACGGGTTGACACCATAGACAAGTCGGTTATTCATCTCCTGCACCGCGCAAGCCAGCGGGCCTCGGAAATCTTCGCCCAGGAAACCAGGGACTTCGATCTCACGGCGCGTCAATATGCGGTGATTACGACGGTTGCGCAGCATGAAGGGCTCAGTCAGACGGACCTAGTCCGGCTGACTGGAATCGACCGGTCAACGCTCGCCGATGTTGTGCAGAGGCTTTTGAAGCGGGGCGTGATTCAGCGCGAGCGCACAACGCAGGATGGGCGGACTTATGCGGTGCGCCTGTCCACGGAAGGCCGGGAACTTCTCGAATCGATAAAGCCTTATGCCCGGCGTGCCGACCGTCTTGTCCTCTCCTGCCTCGGCGAGGAGGACGGCAAATTGGCTAGTCAGATCCTCGCCAGGCTTCTTCGCAAAGTTGACGATAACCCGGCAGATGACGCTAAATAGAGTTAGCGTCAGTTTGACTGCTTGAGAGCCCTCGCCAACCCTTCGTGTTGGATGTAAAGTTGCATCATGGGCGCGGACCTAATCAGTTTTCGAGCAGCGATATCAAAGGATGCGGCCGCCGTGGCCGTGATCCACGAAGCAGCTTGGCGCTCGACATACCAGGGTATAATTCCCCATCTGCATCTTGAGCGGATGATCGCCCGGCGCGGTCCGCGTTGGTGGCAGCAACAAATTCAGCGCGGCGCAAACGTCACCCTTCTCCTCTTTGAAGGTGTCCCGCAAGGCTACGCGACCTGGGGAAACGCAAGAGGAACCTGGCCTTGGCCCGCTGGCGAGATTTTCGAGCTCTACGTCAGTCCCGCTTTTCAAGGCGTGGGCCTCGGCAGCCGGCTTTTCGGAACGGTTAAGAAGGCGCTGAAAGGCGAGGGGCTCAACCGCCTTGTCGTCTGGGCTTTGAAGGACAACGAAACCGCCTGCGCGTTCTACGGCGGTTTGGGAGGCGCCATCGCTGCGGCGGCGCCTGAGCGCTATGGCGAGGTATCCCTCACACGCATCGCCTTCGTTTGGGGCGTGAACGTGAAATCCTCGAACGCCTGACACTCAGATCACGGCTCACCAACGGCTCGGCGCCACGTGCGAACACACGAAAGAACACTCGCGAGTCTCCGGCAGGCTCGTTAACGCGAAGTGCGCAAAACGGGATTGGCTGCGACGCAATCCTGAAGCAAAGCCTCGTCATCATGGAAGGACGCCTGCGTCGCATCCGGGATTGCGAGAGGCGTTTCGATTTGTAACGGCCCCGGATATGCGCGCAGGCACGGGCGACGATCGCCGGGACGCCCGCGCCCGATTAAGCGCACGATGCTTCAGGTTTCGACGAAGGCTTGACGGATCGCGCCAGATATAACAGACACACGGCATGATCCTTCCGGCGAATCATCCCCTGCGGCAGAAATTGAACGACGAGGTTCACGCCCGTCCGCCCGAAGAACTGCTCGCGCCGTCCTCCACCTCGTATCTGGCGATTTTCACGGACCAGGCCGCCCGCCAGGAAAGCGGATCCAAGATCCGCGAGCTGGCTGAGCGGTTCAATGCGCCGCCTCCGGTCGAGGGAGCCAATCATTATAGCGCCGACCTCGGCCCATTCCGCGTCAAGTGGGAGCGCCACACCGAATTCACGGGCTACGAGTTCAGCATCGAGAAGGACGAAAACCCGCCGTTTTCCGATCCGCCGATCAGGGCCGTGCCGCGGGAATGGGTCGCGAGCTTGCCGGGCAAGCTCCTGGTTGCGGCCAATATCATGGTCGCGCGGGCAAACTCGTCGCTTCCCAATCTCGATGATATCTCCGCGAGATATTTTGATGGCAATACGCTTGTCGGATCGGGCGTTTCGAGCGGCGCCGCGCGCGCTTTCACCGATTTTCGCATCCATCGCGACGGCTTCAGCCGCATCCTCATCCAGGACCTGACGCTCACGCCCCGTCAGGCCGGGCGACTTGTTCAGCGGCTTGTCGAGATCGACAGCTACCGCATGATGGCGTTGCTCGCCTTGCCGTTCGCGCATGACCTCGCGCCGCTGCTGACCTCCTGGGAAGGCGAGCTCGTCGAGGTCACATCCGCAATGGTGAACTCGGGGGACAAGGAGGAGCCTGTGCTTCTCGATCGCCTGACAAGGCTCGAAGCGGAGATCGAAAGCCGCCGCGCCGCGAGCGCGTATCGTTTCAGCGCGGCAGCGGCCTATTATGACATCGTGCAGCGGCGGATCGGGGAGCTTCGGGAGGAGCGCATACAAGGCTTGCAGCTTTTCCAGGAGTTCACCGAGCGCCGTCTGGAACCGGCGATGAGCACCTGCGCCGCGGCCACGGCGCGCCAGGAGTCGCTGTCGACCCGCGTGTCGCGCGCGACGAATATGCTCTCGACAAAGGTTGACGTTACGCTTGAGCAGCAAAACCAGGCCGTGCTTGCCTCGATGGACCGCCGCGCCAAGCTGCAGCTTCGATTGCAGGAGACCGTGGAAGGTTTATCGGTTGCCGCGATCACCTATTACATCGTCGGTCTCGTCGGTTACGCCGCGAAGGCGGCTCACGCAGGCGGCTTCGAGGTGAATCCTGAGATCGTCATGGGTATCAGCATTCCAATTGTTGCGGGCGTTATCGCTTACGGACTGAGCCGTTTTCGCGCCCGCATTGCCGCCGCTGAGAAACATTAGAGTGGCAGGCTGCTCTAACGCTTTGGAATTGTCCGCCTTCGATCAATTCCCGGTTAATGGCGGATCGATGGAGAGTGCGTCCGGAAAAGTACGAGGCGGTTTTCTGCCCGGAAAGGCACGATAAAATAAAGGGGTAGAGCACATTTGATCCCCATCAAAAGCGGATAGGCTCTGAGATTTTGGAATTGATCAACTTTTCCGTCATCAATCAATTCCGATAATGGCGGGTTGATCGAGAGGAGGTTCGCCTTATGCTGTCCGCGTATGAGCCACTTTTTCCCCTCCTACACGCGCCTTGAGCTTATCGCAGATGGTTGCGTTCATGCCGTGGGCGTTCTTTTCAGCTTAGCGGCCGCTGCGCTCCTTATGATCGGCGCGATAGGGATTTTGCCCGCCGCGATTTTCATCGGCCTGATCGTCTACAGCTTCGGCCTCATCGGCATGTTTGCGGCGTCTGCAGCCTATAATCTGGTACCGCATGCCGGCGTGAAGGAGGTACTGCGGCGACTGGACCATGCCGCGATCTTTGTCATGATCGCCGGCAGCTATACGCCTTTCGCGCTCGTGGTCGGAGGCTCGACAGGATACGCGTTGCTCGCCGCCGTCTGGGCTATCGCCGCTGCCGGCATCGCCATCAAGCTCCGCTTCCCCCGCCGCTTCGAAAAGCTTTCTGTTCTGCTCTACCTCTTCCAGGGCTGGATCGTCGTGCTTGCGCTCGATTCTATCGTTGCCGTTTTGCCGAGCCGTGCGCTTACGCTGCTTGTGGCCGGCGGGATTGTCTACACGCTGGGCGTCGCGTTCCATCTGATGGAGCGCTTGCGCTTTCACAATGTAATCTGGCACCTCTTCGTGCTTGGCGGCGCAGCCTGCCAGTTTGTCGCCATAAGAGACACCGTCACGCCGTCATGAGCCAAGGACGGAGACGCCGGCGCTCTGGGCCAAGGCGGGCTCTATTTTTGTTTTATCGTGCGTCTTATCGGAAAGCCGCTCCGCGCTTTTCCGGACGCCATCTAACTAACTGCCCGCGAAAAGGGACAGGCTCATGCAGCGGGCGGGATTCCCGATATCGAGCGATTGCGGCGGGACGTCCTTCGTGACAACCGCACCGGCGGAAATCACCGACCCGGAGCCGATGCTGATGCCGGGCGCGATCACAGCCCCGTGCGCGATCCAGACATCGTCGGCGGGCACCGGGAAGGACGATCACGAGGCTTTCGAGAGTCGCTCCGGCTTCGATCACGACCGGAACCGATTGCGGCTTCTCCATCCGCTTGCCCAACTGGTGCGGGCTGTTGTCCAGCACCTTGCACCGCGCCCCGATCCTGCATCCGTCGCCGATAATCATCTCCGCGCCGGGGCCGACGTGGAGCTCAGTCGGCTTGCCGGAGGCGTCGAGGCGGACACGGTTCCCGATGCGCAGCGTCCCCGAACCGTGGATCCAGATGTGGCCCACAACCGAAGGCGACGTACCCAGCTCCGCGCAGCGCCGGAGCTTCACGCGGGAAATTAATGTTGCCAGGCCCTCCATTGGCATGGGCGGCCACTATTCTGCATCAGCATGGTCATCGCAAGAAAATACCCTAAAGTGATTACAAGGAAATTCCTTTGATTCCAGATGATTGATGAAGCGTGGCGCTCCGCGGAGGCTGATCGGGAGGACAAAAATTGTACACCGATGGCGGCGCAACCCGAAGGGCTGCGGCTGATTTGCCGTGCTCAATTTCGATGCTGCTTCGGACAGTCGCGGATGGCGGCACACCGCAACAGGAAGCCAATAACCTCGGCCACCGCCCTGTACAATTCCTTCGGGATTTGCTGATCGAGCTCAAGCTGCGAAAGGGAGTGCGCCAAAGGTTCGTTATGTTCGATGTGGACGCCTGCGCCTTCCGCTATCTCCACGATCTTTTCCGCGACATCGCCCCTTCCCTTCGCAGTCACTTTCGGAGCGGCATCGGTTCCCAGCTCGTATTGCAGAGCCACGGCGATCTTCTGGCGCGTTTGATCTTTATCCGTTTCTGTCACGGAAAGCCTCAATCAAGGGTCAAAGAAATTCCGGCGCATTGGCCGCCGTATCGGCGCGGGCGCTCTCGCGGACCGAGAGTTCCTCGATAGCAAAACCGGCCTGCTCAAGGGTGGCTTTCAGCTCCGGAAGCCAAGCGTTCAGGACGGAAGCGGAGTCAGCCTGATCGCTCGACAGCCGGACGCTGACAGCGCTGGTGGAAAGCTTGATGGTGATGTGGACCGGACCGATGGTCCCGGCATCGAGGAAGAAGTTTACGGTCCAGCGCTTTTCCGCTGGCGAGCGTGGCGCGGGCCGCGCCTCATTTTCATCGTCTTGCTCGACGCGTAGCAGAATCGGGTGCACCATTTGCGGGAGTTGAAACGGCACCACGATCGCGAGAGCGGAATTGGAGGCGGGCTGACCGGACAACGAGAGAAAAGACCGCTGGCTGCGCCGTGAGCCGTGACGCTTCGTAAGCAGAAGCCGGCGAGCCCAAGTTTTGAACTTCGCCAGGATCGGGGGCCGAAGGCTCCGCATCCAGTTCATAGCGCGCCCGGATTTCCGCTTGCAGTTGCACCTGAGAAGGAAAGCCGGCCGCGGGATATGACGCCTGAATCACGGGTTGGAAGAGAGCCGAGGCCAAGCCGCTGTTTTGGACGATCGATTCGCTGCCTAGCACCGCTTCCTTGATCGCAGCCTGCGCCGCAAGAACCCAATCTTCAATCGAAGTCGCCGGAGGCAACGCGCTGCTTGCTATTTCGCCGGTCCAGCCGGGACCGCGGCCGGGCACGCCGGCGGGCTGCAGGGCGGCCGCCAGGCGCGCGGCACTGGCATCCGGTTGAATGACCAGCTCAAGGCCGCGGCCGGAGCGATTGATCGCAACGCTGATGGTTGTTCCGGCCTTGAGCGCCTTAGGCGTGCTGACCTCGATCGTCTTGCCGAGAATCTCGAGCTCCGCCACATCCGTGGCGAGCATGGCGATGACGCGCGCCTCGACCACATTTCCGCTCCGGAGCAGGGCGTGGAGGCCGGACTGGGTCAGTTGCAAGGCCAGAGGCTTGAGACGATCGACAGTCCAGAGTGCGATGGGATCGGGCAAGGCGCTTGGACCTCGGAAACTGTTTCGAACACGTTCGCTTGTTCGATGCTATCCGGGCAAGCAGGAGCGAATCTTGTGCTTAGCGGACGCTAAAGCGCAAATGACGCCCTTTTCCACCGCAATTCGTCCGAGCGCTTTCAGGAAAAATGCATGCGTCTTTCCGCGCGGAAAGCGCGACAAAATAAGAGGTTAGAGCGTATTTGTCGACCCGACGATCGCCGAATGCGCTCCTAGAGGCTATCCGCTTTTGTCGCACTTTTCCGGGCGCACTCTAGACCAGTTCGACGTCCATCGCGAAAGCTTTCGCCTCGCCCGGCGCGAGGTTCATAGACCCTGGCTTCTCCGTCAGAGGGCCGGAAAACCCGGCGGGGCTCGCGTAACCGGACCACGGCTCATGCAATACGGCGCGCCGGGCTTGGTCCATATGCCGAGATACGGCATGCTCTCGAAATCGATCTTGAGGGCGGGTGAGCCGCCATTCGCCGGCCCGAACCGGAGCGAACGGCTGTTCAGGTTCAGGAAGATCAGCGCGTCATCCTCGAAAAGCTTGTCCGCCAGCAAGAGCCTGTGGCCCTCGATCGGGCTTTCCAATTCGCGCGCGATGAGGCCGTCCGCATTGATGCGGGTGAGCGTGCCCGGCTCATCGAGGGCGAAATCGATCACCTGATCGAGCTTTGCCCCCGCGCCGGGCAGCGGCCATTTGAATGCGGGATGAAAACCGAACGCGACCGGAATCGGCTTCGTATCGGTGTTTGTTACGGTCGCAGATGCCGTGAGCTTCCCTCCGGTGAGTGCATACTCCGCCTCCAGCATGAACTTGTAGGGATATTCGGCTCTGGTCGCCTCGCTGTCCGTCAGGCGAAACCGCGCCCGATCTGCGGAAGTCTCAACCGCCTCGAACATGGAGTGCCGAGCGAAGCCGTGTTTCGGCAAATGATAGGCGGTGCCATCCACGGCATGGGTGTTGTTCTTCAGCGCGCCCACGATGGGAAACAGGAGCGGGGAGCGGCTGACCCAGTAGCTGGACCCATCGTGCAGGTAGTCCCGCCCAGCCATGTCGCGGATGCTCTGCAGCTCTGCGCCGAGCGGCGCGATTTCGACGCTCAAGGCCGGGGAATGAAGGGTGAGGTTCGCCACGACGATAACTCCGATGTGGAGGGAGCCATTATCATACAGGCTCGTTCCCTGTTTGACTGCGTATACTCACGGCCCTGCAAAAGAATTGCACGAGGCTAATTCTTCGGACTGAGATCAGGAGCATCGCCATGACCATTCTCGTAACCGGCAGCACCGGCGCAATCGGATCGCGCGTTGTCGCCAATCTGGCCGCGAAAGGGGCCGAGGTTCACGCCTTGGCCCGCTCGCCCGAAAAGGCGCAGTTTCCCAGCGGGGTGACTGCCGTTAAGGCCGACCTCATGGATGTGGAGGCGACACGAAAGGCCATCGCGCAGGCAAGCACGCTTTTCCTGTTGAATGCCGTCACACCCGACGAACTCACACAGGCGCTGCTCACGCTCAGCCTCGCCCGGGAGGCGGGCATCAAGGGGATTGTCTACCTCTCCGTTTTCCACGCCGACCTCTTCCCGGATGTTCCCCATTTCACAGGCAAATACGCGGTAGAGCGCATGATCGAGGATCTGCGATCTGCCCGCGACCATCCTCAGGCCGAACTACTTCATGCAGAACGACGTCGCCATGAAGGATGCGCTCACGGGGCATGGCGTCTATCCGCAGCCGATCGGCCGCAAGGGCGTCTCGATGGTGGACGCGCGCGACATCGCGGAGATCGCCTCGGGATGCCTCCTGAAGAGAGAAAACGCAACCGCACCCCTGCCGCGCGAGACGATCGAGCTGGTCGGCCCCGATGCCCTGACCGGCGAAGCCATCGCCAAAATCTGGTCCGAGTTGCTTGGCCGGGAAATTCGCTATGGGGGCGATGATCTGGCGGCTTTCGAGAAGCAGGTCGCAGCCTTTGTCCCTGCCTGGATGGCGCGGGATCTCCGGCTTATGTTTTCCGGGTTCCATGAGCATGGCATGGCAGCCAAGCCCGAAGCCCTCGCCCGTATGGCCGAACTCCTGGGACATGCGCCGCGCAGCTATAAGGACTTCGCGGCCCAGACGGCGAAGGCGTGGCAGAGCTAACGCGCTAAAGCCGCCCCACGCCCTGCCCCTCTTGCCCTTGGAGAGGGGTGGGCGCAGTAGGGGCGAGTTACAGAATCAAACATTCCTGGCTTCGCCAACTTTTGTGGTGTCCTCCCGCCGCAAAGCCTGCTTGTCATCCCGAATTGGGCAAAAAACATGTTTGACAAAATAACGAAGTGGTTTTGGAAAATTCGGGCCGAGGCCACCGTAAACCTATCAAGTCAAGTCTAGTGACGCTATTCAAGTGCTTTATTGAGCCTGAGCTTGTCCGGCACCTTGTCCAGATTGGCAGGATGGCTTAAGATCAGCCTTTTCTGGATCCTTATCAAAGTTAAACAGCAAGCAGAGCTTCTGAGTCTTGTCGTTTCCGCTACTGAACTGGGGTCCTATGGATACGGGGATGATATTCAAATTTAATCCAGCGCTTGCTTGTTTCGTCAAAACAAACTGAACCGCAACCGTAAATTTTGTGACTTCGAAAGCCGGGGGAAGCGACCCCGTAACTGCCTGGCTGGTTAGCCACTGGTTTCGACTTGAAGATGTGCAGGGAGTAAGTTGGGAAGGATCAACTTTGAATGAAGTAACGCCTTGAAGCGTTTCGCTTGAAATACGCGAAGCGTCCAAGCTGGGGGTTGCTGATGCACCTGAGAATACAGGAATTGCAGCTACTTTAAGGCTTGCACCCGCACTGGTTTTCGTGACCTCCGAAAAGGTTATTTCCCCGCGGATCGTAGCTTTTGAAAAATCAACGCTTGTTCCTTTAGTGGCCTTGCCGGCAGCAGCGATATCGCAAACGATAGCATTTGCGACCTGGATTGGGGTCGTGAGTGTATACACGGGCGGCTGAGAAGGAGTGTGCCCGGGCCCCGGACATTCCTGTCTTTGCTCCCTGCATCCTTTCAGAACTGCCCATGGAAATCTATGAAGGCATCCGTCCGGCCCGACAGTGTAATCACTCCTGGGACATGTTAGGTTCTGTGCATTCCCAATAGAGACACTGGATATAAGTGAAGTGGCAGCGAACAAAAAGGTAAAGCATTGAAACTTTCTCAAGGGACCTCCCTATTATTTTGGTTTACAAGAATGCCTTTGTATTGCTGGCCAACCAGATGTGGCAATTTTCGTTAAGTGTAACCTTCTACTCGTTGATCGGTCAGCAAACGATCCTTACCTCAGAAAGAACAAACTCATTTAGCGGGTCCTGCCTCTCAGGAACCATAAATATTTGCGGCCGGTTCCACTGGGGTTGTGATCATCGTCACCTCCGACCATCCGGCTCCGGCATAGGCAGGAGGATGTTGCAGAAAAAATCCAAGATAATATGCTTCCATATCATGGATCGAAGTATTACCAAGAAATCGCGCCTGCGGTTTATCGGTTGATGGGATTGAATAGTTTTCGCTCGCGAATGCAGTCTTCCATCCCGACCCATTGGGCGAGAACTGCATCGCTTGCAACACCGCCGCCTGCCTCGCGAGCGGCTGAATTCCGACTTTCATACCGTATTCTGTAACTTGTTTGGAAAAGTGATAGTAGGCGAGCCACTTGCCGTAGGCCTCAATTTGCTCCGCGGCACTAAGCTCTAGGAACTCGTCTTCATTGTAGCCGAGCCAATCCACAAAATCCGGTCCCACTTGCGTGAGGCCTATATATTTGCCGGTCCCGCATTGGGTATCCCAGAGTGATTCCGTGTGAATTATACCCGCTATGGCAGCTGGGTCTACATCGCAATCTCTCGCCACATTATTCAGCGCGGTGAGTATTTCGCCACTGTTAAGATTTGGCACACCGGCGCCACCAATTAGCTGCTTCATTGTTCCTTGACCGTTTCCTTTGATTTTAAAACGAAAACCACGAATATTCGAAAACCAAGCAACATTGGAGACAAATACAGTTGCTTCCGACCTAGGCGTTACGCCATACGTTCTCACACGCCTCATTGTTACTGAGCCAGCCTTGCTGATGCTTGGCCACAAGATTTCGTAATTTATTATATAGATACGTTAGAGCAACACACCTAAAGAGATATTCACAGCTAATGTTGCAGGGTGACTGGATGATCTGGGGCGGCCCCGGGAACCTGGAAAACCAAGCGTGAGTGCAGCCCGCGTCCAGGTGAGGGGGCGATTGGGTGAAAGCTCTGCGTCTTGATAGCCGCCCCCCAGCCGGTCTCCCTGGCATCGGTTTTGCACATTGAGAAATCGGATTTTTTCGCGGGCCGATCGCACAGGATAATAAATTGACATCCCCATCGTGCATTCATAAATCGCGTTAGAACCATTCTAAGGAGCCGCGATTGTGTTTGCCGGACTGAGCCACCCGCCGAGGAGATTTGCAGATCTGACGGAACGCGAGATTCTGGCGGTTGCGATCTCCGCAGAAGAAGAAGACTTCGCGCATCTACCTGACCTTCGCGGAGGATTTGCAGGAGCGCTATCCTGCATCGGCGAAGGTCTTCGAGGAGATGGCGGAGGAGGAGAAGGGCCATCGGCACCGGCTTCTCGACCTCTATCAGAAACGCTTTGGCTCCCATCTCCCGCCGATTCGCCGGGAGGATGTGAAAGGCTTCATCAGGCGGCGTCCGATCTGGCTCACCCGAAACCTGCCGCTCGAAACCATTCGCGAGCAGGCGGAGAACATGGAGTACGAGGCGCACCGCTTCTACCAATGCGCGGCCAAGCAAGCCACGGATCTCGATATCCGAAAGCTCTTGGGCGATCTCGCCTTTGCCGAGAAGAAGCACGAGAGCCTCGCGGCAAAGCTTTCGGATAAGCTTCTGACGAAGGACGTCAAGGGTGAGGAAGACGAAACCGCACGGCGCATGTTCGTCCTGCAATATGTGCAGCCGGGGCTTGCGGGGCTCATGGACGGCTCCGTCTCGACGCTCGCGCCGCTGTTCGCCGCCGCCTTCGCCACCCACAACAACTGGCAAACGTTCCTCGTCGGTCTCGCGGCGTCGATTGGCGCGGGGATCAGCATGGGCTTCGCGGAAGCGCTATCCGACGATGGCTCGCTCACCGGGCGCGGCTCGCCGCTCTTGCGAGGCGGCATCTGCGGCTTGATGACGACGGTTGGCGGGCTCGGCCACACCATGCCCTATCTCGTGCCCGATTCCTGGCCCAACGCGTTCTGGATCGCGACCGGGATCGCGAGCGTGATCGTGCTGATCGAGCTCTGGGTCATCGCCTACGTCCGCTCGCGCTACATGGATACGCCCTTTCTGCAGGCGGTCTTCCAGATCGTGCTCGGCGGCGTCATCGTGCTCGGCGCGGGGATCGCGATAGGGGCAGCCTGAAATATCATCCGAAAGGGTGAAAAGACGCTGGCACTGACTCCCCGCCCTGGTCGAGGCGGTGACGAGAGCGGCACGCGTCCATTTGGACGCGGATAAGCTGCCCTAACACTGTAAAACCGACGGCTTTCCGCCCTTTAATCGATTCCGATCAAAGGCGGGTTGATCCAGGCGGATGAACGCGAGAAAAATTTTCCAGACAGCCTGAATAACGAGTGAAAGCGCTCCACACTGCGCAGGATTTTCCTTGGCGATCTTAAACAACAACCTGACTACAAAACTTGTCTCGCTCGACGGTGCATCGAAAGCCTTGGCCGAGCCAGTAGATCTGGATAGATAGGAGCGAAGGAAACTTAGCCCTCCATGCGCATCTCAATAAGGATGTTGGAACGATATGACTCTCTTCCAGTTTTAGGAAAGAATACATCTGGAGGAGACCATGAAAGTTAGTTTCAAGTATGGTGTGTCGGCGATTGCTGTGCTGGCAGCAATCTCCCTTGCACAGGCGCAAACCAGCGAGCGGCAGGGCGGGGGCGCTTCTTCCGGCTCCGAGCATTCAATGGGCGCTCGCGGGGGCGAGTTTGGCAGCGCCGGAGGAAGCAAATCCTCCCAGGCCGAGGGCGGCGCGTCCAGCCAGCATCAGGGGAAGGCTACCGAAGAGCGCGGAGAGGGTGGTTCCTCGGGCAAGCAACAAGGAAAGTCGGCCCAGGAGCGCGGCGAGAGTGGCTCTGCAACGCATCAGGGAAAGTCGGCTGAAGGGCGCGGGGAGGGTGGCTCTGCGGCCCAGCACGGAGGAAAGTCCGCTGAGGAGCGCGGGGAAGGAAGCTCCGCGGGTCAAAAACAGCAGCAGCACGGGCAGTCCGCCGAGCGTAACCGGAATCAGGAGCAGGGCCAGGAACAGAAGCAAAACCGGGCTGATCGCGAACGCGAACAGACAGGCCAGGCCGAACGCAGTGAGCAGGGCAAAGGCGAGCGCAGCGCCGGAACGGAGCGCGAGAACCGCGGCGCCCAGGGTGAGGAAAGCCGTGGCCGTGAAACGGAGCTTGGCCGCGGGGCGCGAGACGGTGAAACCGCCGGCCGCGCAGGGGGCGAACGCGGACGGTTCGCCAGCATCTCGCGCGAACAAAGGACCCGGATTCACGGCATCCTGGTTCGCGACAGCGCAATCCATCGCTATCACCGGTCCGATGTGAATTTCACCGCCCAGGTCGGCTCGCGGATTCCGAACACTGTCGAGTTCTACGATGCCCCGGCGCAAGTCGTTCAGATCGATCCGGTGTTCCGGGACTATAAAATTGTCGTGCTCGACGACGTGATCCTGGTCGTCGATCCAGCGACACGAGAGATCGTGGACGTCATCAGGACCTGACCCCGCTTGTCAATCGGTTGCGCCGCAGGCGGATCGGCCTTCGGCGCAACTTTCCTCTTTATTGATTTGAGACTTTTTTGCTGGCCGAAAGCCGTACGCGGGGTCCGAGGAGAACCGGGGGGCCGCAAATTCAGATGGGCCGTTGTTGCTCGCGGCAGGTGATATGATTGGGTTATGCGGAGCAGCACCGGCCCTTCCCCGGCCAGCTAGCCCCGTCAGGTCACATCCGGGCCATCGAGCCCCGGACGGCAGGGGAACTGCTGCGGCAGGAATTTCAGCTCGCTGTAATCCTGGTACGGTGCTTCATACTGCAGGTACAGAGCCCACGGCATGATCTTCTGGAACAGCTTGTCGCGTTCCGACAGCAGGAAGATGCGGTGCCCGTGCTTCTCCACCATCTCGGGCAGCACCTTGTCGGCCGAATAGCCCAGCCAGACCAGCCGGCGGAAGGCATTCATCAGCTCCAGATGAAGCTTCTTCACATGCTCCACGTCAGAATCGACATTGCTCCAGGGCGCCTGTGTCTGGTCGGCATGGATCGAGGGCGCAGTCAGGAAGGGGAAGACCAGGAAACCGCGCATCATTCTGAATTTCAAAGACCCGCGCAGGCAGATGTCGAAGGGATGATCGAGATGACCGCCGCAACCGATGACGGTGGCCTCCATGACGGTGAGGAATGTTTGCTTGGAACGGCTGTTGACCACATAGGCGCCCGATCCCGCATAGGCGTAGGGGAAGCTGTTCAGATCGATCAGCTTGATCTTGGTACAAAGCTCGTGGGCGCGGTCCATCTTGTACAGCATGGGGAAATCGCGCGCGCTCATCAGCGAGATTTCGCAATGGATGATGTCCCAGGAATCCTCAGGCACGCCATCGACGATCATTTCCAGCATCGGCCCTGTATCCGGGCAGAACTCCAGATCGTCCTCGGCCATGAACAGGTGCCGGCCGTTGCCCAGCGACTGCCGCACGCAGTCGACGTGGCTGAAGAAATTGCCTTTGTAGGCGCCGCTCAGCTTGCCGGTCGCATTGCGCACCTTATCCAATTCCGCCGAAACGGCGGGGAAGCGGTTGAAGGTCCAGCGATTGGAGAACCCGCTATCGGCAAAGCTTTTCTCGATCAGCTCGCGGCGGCCGGTTGCCTGATCCAGGTTGATGTAGAAAAGATCGAAATCCGTCATCGTCATGATCCAATCGCGAGGGACAGGTTTGGCTGGCCGCCATCACCACCGGCGGCGGCCTCGGAACTCCGGCGGCGGGAAACCCCGCTTGCGGCGCAACTCTTCTCGAGCAGGGTGCGCCGGCCCTCTGCCCTGTCCAGGTTGATGTCAAAGAGTTCGAGTTTGGTCATCCGTGCGGCCCGGCAGCGCTGATCAGGAGGCGGTCTTTCTGGCAAAAACCCAGACCATGAGCGGCACGTCGGGCTCGTTCTCGAGCGAGTGGCTGGGGGCGTCGTAAGGCTCGCCGCGCCAAACCGACCCCTTGAAATTGGCGTTGACGCAGGCCCGGTTGCCCCAGGAGCCTGTCTGGATGCTCTCGCTCTCGAAGCCGGCCCATTCCAGCATGTTGCGCAGGCCGGATTCGGTCCAGCGCGTATAGTCGTTGGGATGGCCGTGCACGCGGATGAAAAACGGCACCGTGATCAGCAGATAGCCGCCCGGATTGAGGCTGGCATGCATGCCGGTGACCGCCACCCAGGGCGTGGGCACGTGTTCCATCACCTGCTCGGCGATCACCACGTCGAACTTGCTGCCATCCGGCTTGGTGGCGATATGCTTGCTCACATCGAATTCGGGATAGACCGCGACGGTGAAATCCTTGAAGCCGAAATCCTTCCAGGCCGCGCCGGAAATCTCCAGCGCCGCCATATTGCGGTAGTCGATCTGCCCCATCAGCTTGCGGGTCTCGCGGTCCATGACCACGCGGCACCAGTGTGACTTGGGGTCGGTAATATCGCTGACGGGAACGGCGGCCTGATCTGGCACGATCCAATGCTCCTTGGCAGGCCCCGCTTCCGCAGGGGCCGAATGCAGGATGCTTAGGCCAGTTCCTGGCCCAAGATTAACGATGGCCCTTCCGGACCGGAATCAAGTCCCGGCGCCGGTTATTTGCCGGACGAAATGCAGTAGAAAGCGTTGCCGTCGGCCCAGACGCCCGTCCAGTTTTCCTTCACACCGGGGAAACTGTGCGAGAACTGGTCGATGTTCCAGCCTGTGTCCTCGAAAAGCCTGGTCCACCACGGTACGCTCTTGATGGTGATATGCGTGATGTCCTTGTTGTATTCGGGGACGATAAAGGAATTGCAGAAGTTGTCGGCGGCCACCGGCACGACGACGAACATCCGCTTGCAGCGCGGATGAGCATGGCGCAGCAGGTCGCGCAGGTCGTCCTCCATTACATGTTCGAAGACATCCTTGGCGATCATCATGCCGTAATCGCCGTTGAACGCATCGGCCGGATCGCTGATCAGGCGGCAGTGCGCCTTCACCACGCCGTCGACATTGTCGATGGCATAGCGCGAGACGTCGACGCCTTCCGCGTTCACGCCCAGCAGGCGCAGGGCCCGCACCAGATAGCCCTTGGCGCAGCCGTAATCCAGAACGCGGTCACCCTTCGAGATGCCCAGGCTTATGATCAGGAAGTGAGCCATGCGGATGGTCAGTTCCGGCATCCAGCTGTAGTTCATGTATCCGGACTTGCCGACGACGACACCCCGTTCGTAGTAGTCCTCGTCGTATTCCACGGTCAGGGCTTGGCGGCGCGCGGCCTGCTCGTCGTTCGGCACCAGGAGGAGTCTCGCGTTCATGGGAAGTTCTGATGCTGGATGTTGGCGGGAAGCTTGATGCTGTCGTAGTTGTCGCGCTCGATCAGGCTCTTGGTCACCTGGTTGTTGCGCATGAACAGGCACGAATGGCAGATCTCGCGCGGATCGAAGAAGGGACGCAGCGGTTCGGCGAACAGCTTCGACACTTCGGTATTGGACACCGTGCCCCATTTCGAGGAATTGAAACGCCGTTCTGACGCCGTCGAATTCAGGCCGGCCGCGTCATCCGACAGCACCGTCACCGAGTCGCACGGATAGCAGTAGGAATGGCCGTTCTCTTCATGGCCGGTGGTATCCCAGAAGACGTTGTAGGACTGCAGGAAGCACTGCCCCTTGTCCCACAGCTGCTGCGCCTCGCCCTCGGTGCCGTGGTATTTCAGCTGCTGGAAGACGCGCGACTTCGCCACGCCCTCGTCGCTGATCAGGCCGAGATCGTGCAGCCTCTCGGCCAGATTGTGATGCGCCTGCAACTGTGCCGAGCGACCCAGGTTGCAGTCGGTCAGCACGCGGGCATAGTCGAAGCCGTTCTCCAGCGCCGAGCGATCGATGCGGGGCAGGATGTCTTCCTCGGCCCAGGGGCCATCGACATAGGAATAGCCGACGGTGATGCCGGGATCATGCTTCAGCGTCGAGGGGATGTACTGCCGTTCAAACTTGCCGTCCGGATAGAACGGCGAGGCATCCGGCGGCGTGACCGAGATGCGGACCCACTTGAAATGTTTGTAGACGTCTTCCGGAATCTTTTCCGGGAAGCCGTTGGTGATCAGGCCGAGATCGATGTCGCGTTCAGCCAGCCAGCGCACGAATTCGGTAAAATGCGGCCACAGGTTCGGCTGGCCGCCGCCCGACAGGATCAGGCCGCGCAGGCGGATGTCGCTGCCGGTCTGGGCGCGGTATTCGTCGTTGTACTCGGCAAAATGCGCGCGGTTATAGGCGGCCTGGCCGTCGTAGAGCGTGGTGACGAAGTTCTGCGCCTCTTCGAGCGTGACGGAGTTGCGCTTGTTGCGGGCGATCGTCGAGCAGAAATGGCAGCGCGAGGAGCAGACCTGATGATTGGTCAGTGTGGCGCGGATGATGCTGCCATAGCCGGTATCGCGCAGCTTGTGGAAGATCGGCCAATGCGCCGCCAGCTTGGCGCCGGTGGCGGTGAAGCTGTTTTCCGTGCTGCCCAGCTTGTGGCGCAGGTCTTGCGGCCTGGGCGCAGGCGCGACGCGGCGAAAGGCAGCCGGTTTCCAGGTCGCGGGCGAAGATGTTGAAGGATTCGGTGTGGCCGCGGACGGCGAAAGTCTCGAAAATGAATTTCGCCACATCCGGCGTGATCGGCGGCCGGCCAACGACGCCGCCGTTATCGTCCATGCGCACATACTGCCCATAGACGGCACGATGGCCGGTGGACGATATCATGATCAGTTCAACCCGCCCCAGCCGCTTCTGCAAGCCGTAGGACAGGCGATACCCGCCGATCTCCTGCAGCACCGGGGGACCCTCGGCTGCCGCATCCACAAATGCCTGCAGGCCCTGCGTGTCTTCCTTGATGGCACCCCTTAGACTGCTCATGCAGACCCTCAAGATCCATTTCTGCGGATGCGCGCCATCACCCCGCCACTCACAACCATGACCGCGTTTCAGAACCCCAGCGCACCTGCATCTTCAAAGATCAACGGGCAGCCCGCCTGGACTAACTCAGGGATAAGGACGGCTCCCACGCCACCACCGTCTGGGACCAGATCACCGCCCTGCGCGTCGTGCACAACGAAGCCGTCCACCTCCAACGACAACGCCGAGTAAGGTCTCACTGGCGGCGGCTGAACTAACACGGTAGCGCGGCACACCGGCAGCGTTCACGGGAGCCTATTCGAGTTCGACAGCAACTCTTGCAGATGCCGCTTACGCCAAGCTTTCCGGCATGGAGCCGTCCAGGGTGCCGGAATGGAGGAGCCGGTGCCGCTGGGCCGCGCGACGGCATCGTTCCGAATATTGCTTAGCGCGGCCACACGTGGACACAAAACACGCAGTTCCGTGTCTGGGCTGGATTTATTGCCGCAAGGCGCAGGCAGATGCTACGTTCCGGACCATGCTTGATAACGGGGCGCATTTCACAGAAGGCAGGGCACGATTGCAGCCAATCCGGCTCGGCGGCGTGACGCTTCAGAGCGCGGTTGTTCTTGCGCCGATGTCCGGGGTGACCGATCGGCCCTTCCGTCGCATCGTCAGGACATTCGGCGCGGAACTGGTCGTGACCGAGATGCTTGCCAGCAAGGCGGTGGTTCGCGAGCACCGCAAGACGCTCAGAATGTCGGAGCGGGAGGCGGACGAGGGCCTTCTGGCCGTGCAACTGGCGGGCCGCGAGCCCGAAATCATGGCCGAAGCCGCCCGCCTGAACGAGGATCGCGGCGCGGACATCATCGACCTCAATTTCGGCTGCCCGGTGAAAAAGGTAGTCAGAGACCAGGTGGGGGCGGCGCTGATGCGCGACGAAGCCCACGCGGCGAAAATCTTCGAGGCGGTGGTCAACGCGGTGAAGCTGCCGGTGACGCTCAAGATGAGGATGGGGTGGAGCCCGGACGATCTCAACGCGCCCCGCCTGGCGAAAATCGCGGAGGAATGCGGGATCGCCATGGTCACCGTGCATGGCCGCACGCGCTGCCAGTTCTACGGCGGCGAGGCCGACTGGGGCTTTGTGCGGCAGGTCAAGGGAGCGGTTTCCATTCCCGTCGTGGTGAATGGCGACATTTGCACCCCGGCCGATGCGGCGCGCGCGCTGGCGCTGTCCGGGGCCGATGGGGTGATGATCGGGCGCGGGGCTTATGGACGCCCGTGGATCATTGCGCAGGTGGCGGCGTTTCTGCGCGGGAGCGCCGCGCCGGTCGAGCCGGAGCCCAGTGTGCAATTCGAAACGGTGATGGAGCATTTCGAGGCGATGCTGGCCTATTACGGCGAGCGCGCGGGGGTTCTGATCGCGCGCAAGCATCTCGGCTGGTACAGCGCGGGGCTGCCCAGGGCGGCCGAGTTTCGCAAGGCGGTCAACGGGGCCGGGGAGGCGGCAGCGGTGCGCGGGTTGATCCGCGAGTTCTGGGGGCCGATGGTGTGACGGCCACGCTTGCTTTCGGCCGTTGACGAGCCTCATCGTCACGGCGAAGCCCGAGCCGGGAAGGGCGGGCGCTTCGATGTGTTACGATCCCAAAGACGGCTCAACTTTCCGGGACGACGCAAGCCGCAATGCGTTGGCGGTCTTGACGGCCCCGCAGAAGCCCGCCCTTTGCGACGAATGGAGACGCGCTTTGCGGAAACCGTGCGCCTGCACCCTCCGATCGTCCGGCGCAGGCCGTAGGCCAAGCCGATGGTAAACAGATCATTGCAGCGGCGATTATGCGGTAAGCGGTGATGGTTAACTAGCACTTTCAGGAAAAGTGTATGCGGTTTTACGCCCGGAAAGCGCGACAAAGTAGAAGGTTGGAGCGTATTTGACAACTCGATGATCGCCGAATGCGCTCTAAGAAGGATTGGCGGCGCCGGTCCCTTCGACCGCTCTTTCCTCAACCGGTTCGCGGCGCTCCGCGCCCCATTTTCGAGGCGGCCGCACAATCGTCACCGTGCAACTCGCCTCGGAGGCGACCTTGACCGACACGCTTCCCAGAATGGAACGCCGCAGAGAATGCTGCCGCGCTCCGATCAAGATCTGATCGACCCTGTTCTGCTCCGCATAGGTCAGGATCGCCGAGGCCGGGTCGATGGCCTCAAGCACATGATACGTGATGCGCCCCTCGCCCAGCTTCAGGGGCTGCGCCCAGTCCTTGAGGGCTACAAGCCGGTTCACGTGCTTGTTGTGCCCCTCCGCATCCAGAGCGGTGTCGCGGGTGGCGATGTAGCTTTGTTTCAGCACGTTCACGCAGGCGAGACGCGCCGACGGCAGCAGCTTTAGCGCCCGGGCAGCAGCTTCGCGAACAGCGTCGTTGGTCTCCTTGGAGCCTTCGCTCGTGTCGATGGCAACGGCAATTATTGGTGCGGATGGGAGGGGCAGCGCGACCGTGCGCGGGGTGTAGGTTTGCCTGATGTCGGGGTTCAGGCGCCTCTTCATACGCGCCCAGAAGGAGTCGACCTTCAGCCGCTCCGAGCGGGCCGTCAGCTTGATCTGGTCGCGATTGCTAAGCTCGAAGGCGAGTTGCGCCATGGAGGGATAGCGCCAGGCCGGCTCCGCCTCCAGGCAACGCAAGACAATTTCCTGCAGCCAAAGGGGATAGTCCTCTCGCAAACGGCGCGGCGGTTTCGGATCTTCCCAGAGCCGCCTCTTCATTGCACTTAGTCGCTCGCTCTCGCCGAACGGCCGTACGCCGGTGGAAAAGAAATAGAGAAGAACGCCAAGCGCGAATTGGTCGGTGCGCGGGTCGTGCCGCGCGCCAAGGAGTTGCTCGGGCGCCATGTACGGCGCGGTACCGTAAGGAAGGCGGAACTCCTCCTGCATGAGATCGGGCAGCTGGACGTGGTGCGAGAGACCGAAGTCGATCAGCACTGCCTCTCCGGTTGGCCGGAACAGCACGTTGCTTGGCTTTACGTCGAGGTGGATGACGTGCTGGCGGTGAATATCGTCAAGCGCGGCCGCGATTTTCCAGCCGATTTCCGCGACCTCTTCATAAGGCAGTGGCAGGTCCGGAAGGCGCATCAAAAGCGACTTTCCGGGAACTTGCTCCATCACGATGTAGGGATGGACCGCGAAGTCTCCCGCCGCGACGAATTTCGGGACGTGGGGGCCGGTCACCCTCGGCATGATCATCTGCTCCATCTCGAAGCTGACGATCGCCGCCGGGTCTTGCCCTTCGCTGAGGACCGGCACCTTCATGAGAAGAGGCATATCGATACCGGGCTTCTTGACGCTCCAAAGCCGCGCCATGCCGCCCCGATGGATCAGCCCTTCCATCACGAAGCCATCGAGAACGTTGCCAGGCTCTAATGTGGGCTTCGCCATGACCTGTCACCTTCCCATGGACAGCCTTTGCGCGAAAAACAGTGGCAGCCTTGCCTTCCTGATCGCGTCGGCGGCTCCTTCGATATCATAAGGCACGCGGTAGAAGGTGACCTCTTTTTTGATGGTGTCGAACATGGAATAGGACGCCGCAGGGATACCGTCGCGTGGCTGGCCGACCGAACCCAGCACGACGAGCCAGCGGCGAAGGCCATGCAGCGGCACGGCCACTTCCGCGACCGGGCTGAATGCCGTCATTTTTGCCGCCAACGTAACGCTGAAGATGGCGGGCTTGTGCGTGTGGCCGCAAAAGGTGATCTGCGACTTCGTCGAGTACAGGCTACGGGACGCTTCCTCGACCGTCAGGACATAGATCCACTTCGCGGGCGCGCTGGCGTCCGCATGCACATAGAGCCGGTCCTCATCCGGCATGGTGAGCGGCAACTCCGCCAGAAAACGGCGCTCCTCCACGCCAAGCAAGCCGCGCGTCCAGTCGATGGCGGCTTGCGCCTCCGGGTTGATGCGGATGGTTGGATCGTTCACCGCGCTGTCGTGGTTGCCCAGCACGGCGACGGCGCCGCGCGAGATAAGCTCCCTGGCAGTGTCGACCGCATAGACCGGATCGGCGCCATATCCCACAAAATCGCCGAGGAGCACGTAGCGCTCCGCGCCTCTCTCCTCGGCATGCCGCAGACACGCGCTGAACGCTTGCCGGTTCGCGTGGATGTCCGCCAGCAGTGCAATTCGCATTTCAGCTCCCCAATGCTTTGGTTTTTCGCCAGATTACATAAAACGGCCCGCGCGGTCTTTTGATTTCATACATGCGGAGTTGGAATGAACCTGCAACGATAGGGATTATCCTTAGCGATCCCGCTAAGGGCAGCAAAACAAGATGCTTGCTTGAACCTTTTCAACAGATGCAACTAAGCAACTTAACTCCACTTCCGGTTGCATCCTTTGTCTGCGCAATTGAGAACGGCCAAGCTGAAGCCTAACAATCAGCATATTTGATTCTATAACTTAGGGAGCAAATTGATGATCGGCTTCAACCGGTTAATATCAGCCCTTTGCCTGGCTGCTGTGATGTGCGCTTGCACCCCCTTTGTAGCGTGGGGACAGAATACGTATCAAAATGCCTATCCATTCGGCGATTATTACGCTAACCCCCGTACCCCCGATAACTTAGGTCCGATTGCAGCATCGCAGGCAAGCGCCATTGCGGATTTTCAGACCCAGGTGCTGGACGTTACTGTCCATGGCATGGGGCAGGGCCAGAATGATAATGCGCTTCCTGGCGCCTTCCCGACCGGACGCCTTAAAGAGACATGGCATGATGGTTATAAAAGTCTCCTGCCGAACCACGATAATACAGACGCATTTCGGACGGCGGAAGCCTCGGCTTTTGGCTCGGCCCTCTACAAATTACCGGGATCTTATCTCAGCGGTGAACTGCAAGTCGGAGCCTTTGTCGGGTACAATGAATTCTACTTAAAATACGACACGTCGGGGGCCAAAGCTAACAACGAGGCTGCTCTTTTTGGTGGATATGGCCTCTACACGGCGGGACCAAACTACATCATGGTGACGACCGCGGGCGCGGAAGGCACAACCCATCAAAACGACGGAGTGCTAACCTCCTATGACACGCAGGGGTTTTTCGCCAGCTTCGTTGGCGGACATGTGCATGAGTTGGATAACGCAGGGTCATTGAAGGTCGATGTGAGGGGCGGTGTGTCCTACGCGGGCGCTTACGGCAACCATTACACCAACTCAGCCAGCGAGATGATTAGCACAAGCTTCGATGGATGGACCGGATCCTTGTCTGCAACACTGTTTTCCAACATTTCTTTGTCAGGCGGCGCCCTTTGCCGTCCCTACATCAAAGGGGAAATCCACGAGCAGTTTAGTTACAACAACACCGTTAAAGATGATACCGCGTCAACAGATTTCGAGTTCGGCCAATCAGGCACAGTTGGTTTGGCCGAAGTTGGGTTGGATTATGCCCTGCCCAGCGTGACCTTCAACGCTGCCATCTATGGCGAAGCCGCTTCCGACCGGGCGGCTGTCGGCGGCAGGCTCGGAGCCAAGTTCAAGCTGAACTAATAAACTCCTTACATCCGCACGCGAGTGAAACCGCGTTAGCTGTTTCACTCGCCCTTACCCATCCCTTTTCAACAAAACAGAAATTTCTATCGATGCGCTAAAGCTCCTCTTAAAAATACTTAGTTATATTAGCCTCTCAGTTAGAGTGGCGGCCCCGTGGGCCGGTCTTTGAGCGAAGTGAGCTTCGCGCCCATTTTCATCGGGGGCCGCAGATGCTTGGACTTCTGCACGTTCATAGAACTTTGGCAGTCATGAGCTTTCTTTTCGCATCGTGTCTGATGCTGCCGGCTGCCCCTGCTTATGGGGAGGCTAATGTGCCGGCCGGCGGCATCCCAGGCAAGCGGGTCGCCTTTATCATCGGAAACAGCAACTACGACAGCCGGCTTGCCCTCGCCAATCCAAAGAGCGACGCCGTGGCTTTTGCCGAAGTTCTGGAGAAGGTCACGCCGAAATTCCGAATCATCCGCGCATTCGACGTGAAGGCGAATAACTTCAAGGATCTCCTCATTCAATTTGAAGCCGAACTAAAGGGAGCTGAGGTCGGCTTGTTCTACTTTGCCGGTCACTCCATCCAGGTTGCCGGAGAAAACTATATCCTTCCTGTCGACGTTCCAGCCGATCCTGCTCTCCTAAGCGAATTGACTGAGGATAACATTGTAACACTATTCGGAGCCGCGCGCTTGAACGACATCCTGGAGCGCATGGAGCGGCTCTCCAAGGTGAAGTTGGTTTTCTTGGATGCCTGCAGGGACAACCCGATCGCGCCCAAGCAGATGGCGTCTACACCGCCGGAGCAAGGTGCCGTGAGCCGTTCGGCTGGCAGAGTGTTGAGCGGCTCTGGCGTCTCCACCGCAAGGCAGGGGCTTGCCCCGATGTCCGCCACGGGGAGCGGCAGCCTTATCGCCTTTGCGACATCACCCGGCATGACGGCAGCGGATGGCGATAAGCACAGTCCTTTCACATTGGCGCTAACCCATCATATGGCCGAGCAGGGCGTCGACATCCAGGAAATCATGCTGAAAGTGAATGCGGAGGTGCAAGAAAGGACTACGCGCGAGGGGCACGTTCCGCAGATACCGTGGGTAAATCACTCCTTCATAACCAAGTTCTATCTTTGGCCGTGGACGATGGAGCAGCAGCTGACGAGGCTCGCGCGCGCAGAGCAGACGGAACTGAAGCGGCTTGCCTGTTTCTCCGGCCAACCCGACGGCAAATGGGGCGCTGAGATGAAGCGTGCAATCATGGCTTTCAACGCTGATAACACCGCCAACATCAAACTGGATATCTCCGCCCCTTCAGACGATGACGTAAGCCGTCTCGTTGCGCTCGCTCTCCCAGTTTGTCGAGCGCCCACCACCGCAAGCGACAACCGAAAATTTGACGCTGGTAACAGCAGGGACAGCAGAAATGCCCGCCCACGGGCTGCCGGGGGCACCCCCTCGCGAGGAGGGGGATCGCCGTCTCCCTCTCTTTCCGGGGGCGTCGGGATGGGCGGCTTCTAGCGCATCGGCTTTATAGGCATGAAGCTTAGGGCCTCTGCCAGCTACCGACAAGGGTGAGGCGGGCACGGCAGGCGTCCCGCAAGCCTTTTTCGAGTAACGCTCATAAGTTATCGGCTGACGTTGAACTGCGCTTTACTCCCGCAGAATCGTGGCCGCCCCATCTCCAGTTCAGCACAAAGGGATGATCCTCCCCGTGCTCGTTGATGTACTGGCGGTGGTCGATCAGCGCGTCGCGAATGGTCTGCTTTGCATAGGCCGCGCGCGAGCCAAGTTGCGGAAGGCGATCGATAACGTCGCCCACGAGGTGGAAACGATCCATCTCGTTCAGCACCACCATGTCGAACGGCGTCGTGGTCGTGCCCTCCTCTTTATAGCCGCGGACATGCAGGTTCTTGTGGTTCGTGCGCCGGTAGGCCAGCCGATGGATGAGCCAGGGATAGCCATGGAAGGCGAAAACGATGGGCTTGTCCCTGGTGAACAGCGCGTCGAAGTCGAGGTCGCTTAAGCCGTGCTTATGCTCGTTCGGAGGCTGCAGCTTCATCAAATCCACCACATTGATCACGCGCACCTTCAGCTCCGGCAGATGGGTGCGGATCAGGTCCACAGCGGCGAGCGTCTCAAGCGTCGGCACGTCCCCGCAACAGGCCATCACAACATCGGGTTCGCCGCCTCGGTCGTTGCTGGCCCATTCCCAGATGCCAATCCCGGCCGTGCAGTGCTTGATGGCCTCGTCCATCGTCAGCCAGACGGGCGCTGGCTGTTTGCCGGCGATGACAAGATTGACGTAGTTGCGGCTGCGCAGGCAGTGGTCGGTGACGGACAGCAGGCAGTTGGCGTCCGGCGGAAGATAGACGCGGACGACCTCGGCCTTCTTGTTGACCACGTGATCGATGAAGCCCGGATCCTGGTGCGAGAAGCCATTGTGGTCCTGCCGCCAGACATGCGAGCTGAGCAGGTAATTGAGCGACGCGATGGGCCGCCGCCAGGGGATGTGATTGCAGACCTTCAGCCATTTGGCGTGCTGATTTAACATCGAGTCGACGATGTGGATGAAGGCCTCATAGCAGGAGAAGAACCCGTGGCGGCCGGTGAGCAAATATCCCTCTAACCAGCCCTCGCACTGATGTTCGCTCAACATCTCCATCACGCGGCCATCCGGCGCGAGATGGTCGTCATAGGGGAACCTCTCCGCCATCCAGGCGCGGCCGGTCACTTCGAGTACATCCTGCCAGCGGTTCGAATTGTTCTCGTCGGGGCTGAAGAGGCGGAAGTTCCGGCTGTCGAGATTGAGCTTCATCACGTCGCGCAGGAACTTGCCCATTTCGCGCGTCGCCTCCGCATCCTTGCTGCCCGGCTTATCGATTTCGACAGCGTATTTGCGGAAGTCGGGCAAGATGAGATCGCGCAGCAGCAGGCCGCCATTGGCGTGCGGGTTGGCGCTCATGCGCCGTTCGCCCTTGGGCGCAATTTCGGCTAGCTCGAGTTTGAAACGGCCGTTCTCGTCGAAGAGCTCTTCCGGCTTGTAACTCTTCATCCACTGCTCAAGAATCTCGATATGCCCGGGGTTATCGCGGACCTCGGCCATGGGAACCTGGTGCGAGCGCCAGTAGTCTTCGGCGCGTTTGCCGTCGATTTCCTTGGGGCAGGTCCAGCCCTTCGGCGAGCGCAGGATGATCATGGGCCAGCGCGGACGCTCCGTGACGCCGTTTGTTCGCGCCGCAGCCTGTATGCGCTGAATTTCGCCGATGGCCTGCTCGACTGCGGCCGCCATGAGCTGGTGCATCTTCGCCGGCTCGCTGCCTTCGACGAAGATCGGGGTGTAGCCGTAACCGCGAAAGAGCTGATCCAGCTCTTCGTGGCTGATGCGGGCCAGCACGGTCGGATTGGCGATCTTGTAGCCGTTCAGATGCAGGATCGGCAGGACGGCGCCATCGGTGGCGGGGTTCAAGAACTTGTTGGAATGCCAGCTTGTGGCAAGCGGTCCCGTCTCGGCTTCGCCATCGCCGACGACTGTCGCGACGATCAGGCCGGGATTGTCGAAGGCCGCTCCGAAGGCGTGGCTGAGGGCATAGCCAAGCTCGCCGCCTTCGTGGATCGAGCCGGGCGTTTCCGGCGCGACGTGGCTCGGGATACCGCCGGGGAAGGAAAACTGCTTGAACAGCTTCCTGATCCCCTCCTCGTCCTGCGAGATATTCGGGTAGACTTCGGAGTATGTGCCTTCCAGATAGGTATTGGCCACAATCCCGGGGCCGCCGTGACCAGGGCCGATGACGTACATCATATCCAGATCGCGTTCCTTGATGACGCGATTCAGGTGGACGTAGATGAAGTTCAATCCCGGTGTAGTGCCCCAATGGCCCAGCAATCGCGGTTTGATATCGTCTTTCTTCAGCGGCCGTTTGAGGAGCGGATTTCCCAAAAGGTAGATCTGCCCCACGGACAGGTAATTCGCGGCGCGCCACCAGGCGTCCATCTTGCGGAGAAGATCGGGCGTCAATCGCCCTTCGATTAGGCTTGAGACTGCTTCACCCGCTTTCATCTTTCGGTTTCCTCTCGATGAAATGTCGACGCCATCGGCTGATCGAGCGGCGCTCGCCGGAATTTCAGATTTTCATGCGTGAATGAAGAACGTGTGAAATGCCGAAAAGGCCCCGTTCTGCCTCTCGTTGTGCCGCCGCCCAACTTCGTGTTGGCTTGCCGCTCCCTGCCATTCTAGGCAATGAAGCACAGTCCAGCAACAGCGAAGCCGGAAACAAGATGCTCGGCCTTCAAGAGGAGACAATCGCCACGCTGAATGAACGCGCGATGGTCCCCTGCGGCTCGTGCGAGCTCCGGGCAGAGCATAACCCTTAAGCGAGGGAGGCTTTCTGTGACGGCCGATCAGCGCGGCTCTGCTGAGAAGTAGGAGGAAAGTTCGCCAAAGAGTTTGGCTGTGCGTTCGGGTGAAGCCTCGGCCAGCCGGGCCGACGACACCTCATCCTGCACTTGGCCGGTCATTCTCTCTTCGATCGACTCGATCAGCGTAATGACGCAGGCTTCGATCTCCTCGAGGCCGGCCATAAGATACTGAGACCGGGCCGTGGCTTCGGAGCACTCAGAGGCATGCTCGCGCTGCTTGGAAACGATTTTCAGTACGCCCGTCAAATCGCGGCAGACTTCAGCGCTGACCCCCGGCACGCCGAGCGCGGCGCGATGCATGCGGGAGATGGACCGCAACAGCCGAAGAGTTTCAAGCCCGCGATTCCGGTCAACATATGTACGCAAGAAGCGCCTGCCTTTTTCCGTGGCCAAAAGGGCATCCTCAAGAGCGCCATAGTCAGCCTCGGACAGTGGAGCCATTAAAAAGGTCTTCATAACGCCGCCGGTCAAGCAAGAGTTCTTTCCGGAAAGATTAGCGCGCAAACGTTGCCAAACACTTGCTGAGCGGCTCTTTGCGTGTGTCCCATGTGCCGCGATGCCGACATTGTTTTATGCCAGGAGGCTCGCGAGCGAGGCAGATCCCGCACATTTTTGCCGTGATCCTGGCCATCGCCGTTGTCGAGGCCTTTGAACACCCGCATGCTGAATCGCGCCGCCACAGGTTTTGACCAAGTCCTTTATCCCGGCTGCCGGGCCACAGCGGACGCCGGCGTTAAGCGTGTCGTGGTCTCCGGGGGGTTGGACACTTGCGGTCCTGGGAAGAATTCGGACCTGCCTCGACGAAATGGGCGAAGTCAAGCCGGCCGGCCGTCCGGTCGAGATCGATCTGAGCGAACTGCAAGTGCTCGACACAGCAGGCGCGCTCGCTCTCGTGACCTTGCGGAACAGCATTGACGGCAGGACAGGCGCTTTCGTCAACGAACGCCTCGAACACCGGATCCTGCTTGACGAGGTGGCGCGGGCGGCGCCAGCCATCGCGGAGGCTCCGCCGCGCCGCAAGCCTCTTGCCGAACTGGCAGGATGGCTCGTGACGTCCGCAACGGCCATCGGCCGCGACGCAATCCGGCTCACCACGTTCCTTGGCCAGACGGCCGCCGCGATAGGCAGGGTCGTCATCCGGCCTTCCCGATTTCGCGGAACGTCGTTCATCCATCAAATCCAGCAGACCGGCCTGACCGCGGTGCCGATCATAGCGCTCGTCTGCTTTCTGATTGGCGGCGTGATCCTCCAGCAGGGCGCGCGCCAGCTCCGCGGTTTCGGGGCGGAGAACCTCTCCATCGATATGCTTGGCATCCTGACGCTGCGCGAGGTGGGCATCATCCTTGCCGCCGTCATGGTGGCCGGCCGTTCGGCATCCGCATTCACCGCCCAGATCGGCACCATGAAAATGCGCGAAGAGATTGACGCCATGCGCACGCTCGGGATCGATCCAACCGAAACGCTGGTCGTTCCGCGCATTCTGGCGCTGATTGTGGTTTTGCCGCTTCTGGTCTTCGTCGCCGACATGATGTGCCTGGCGGGCGGTGCGCTCATGGCGAAACTTTATCTTTCGCTCGACCTGCCGATCTATCTTCAGCGGCTGAACAGCGCGGTTCAGGTGAAGCACCTTTATGTCGGGCTTATCAAGGCCCCGTTCGCCGCACTCGTGATCGGCCTTGTCGGCTGCCTTGAAGGCTTGAGCGTAGAGGGCAGCGCCGAAATCGGTCGGAACGCAGGTCACCACCGCAGTCGTCAAAGCCATTTTCCTCGTGCTTGTGCTCGACGCGGTCTTTGCGATTTTCCTCTCCGCGAGCGGGTTCTGACGGATGGACGAGACGCCCCCTCCCCTGCAACAGCCATCATCCGCTATGGCGCCGCTCGCGATTATGCAATCCGCGTGCGCGGCCTGACAAAGCGTTTCGGGCGGCAAGTCATCTTCGAGAATCTCGACCTCGATGTGATGCATGGCGAAATCCTGGGAATCGCGGGCGGGTCCGGCACGGGGAAATCGGTGCTCTTACGCTCAATCCTCGGCCTGCTGCCTTTCGAAGCGGGAACGGTCGAGGTCTTGGGCAGGACTTCCAAGCTCTGTCGAGCCGGGAGCGCATCGCCATTGAGCGGCAGTGGGGCGTGCTCTTCCAGGATGGTGCGCTGTTCTCTTCGCTCAACGTGCTGCAAAATGTGCAGGTGCCCATGCGCGAGCACCTCGACCTGCCGCAAAAGGTCATGGATGAACTCGCTCTGTTGAAAATCGCCATGGTCGGGCTTCCCGCGAATGCGGCGTACAAACCGCCATCCGAACTTTCCGGCGGGATGCGCAAACGCGCCGGGTTGGCGCGCGCGCTCGCACTCGATCCCGGCATCCTGTTCCTGGACGAACCGACATCGGGGCTAGACCCGATCGCGGCTGCCGCTTTCGACCGCCTCATCCACAATCTCCAGCAAACGCTCGGCCTCACCGTCTACATGATCACGCATGACCTCGACAGCATCTTCGCCGTGTGCGACCGGGTGGCGGTACTTGCCGATAAACATGTGGTTCGCCTGGGTCAGCCCATGGACCTTGTGCGAGACCCCGGCCACCCTTGGGTCAGGGAATATTTCTGCGGAGAGCGCGGCCGGCATATCGCGAGGGCATCATAAAACATGGAAACACGAGCCAATTATTTCATCATCGGCGTCTTCGTCCTTGGCCTGCTCGGCTCGCTCCTGGGCTTCATCTATTGGATGAAGAACGATGCCTCGGGGCCATCGGGGAAGACCTATCACGTGATCTTCGACGGCTCCGTACAGGGCCTCACCGAGTCCTCCCCCGTCCTCTTCAATGGCATCCGCTTTGGTGCCGTCCGCGCCATCGAGCTTGTGCCGGAGGATACGCGGAAGGTTCGCATCCTCATTTCCATCCGGGATGAAACCCCGGTTCGAACAAATTCCCATGCGCGCATCTCACAGCAGGGCCTGGCCGGGTTCGTCGCCATGGAAATCACGCCGGGGACACCGGACGCCGCCATGCTGCAGGCCAAGCAGGGCGAGCAGTATCCCGTGATTTACGCCGATCCGGGCGCATCGGGATCGCTCCTCGCCGGCATGTCCGATGCAGCAAGTCAGGCAAATGCGCTGGCCATTCGCTTGAACAACCTCATTGCGAATAACGAGGACTCCCTGCGCCGCACGATCACAAATCTTGAGACGTTCACGACCATGATGGCAGAGCGGAAAGACGATGTGGCGGGTATCGTCCAGGATGTCCATGGGCTCTCCACTCGCTTGAACGAGATCTCTCGGAAGGTCGATGCCGCGGTCGACCGGCTGGCGGGAGCAGCTTCCGATCACCCTGAGTCCGTTGTGTCGCAAGTGCAACAAGCGGCCACTTCTTTTCGCCAGCTCTCCGAGAAGCTGGATAAATCGCTTGGCGACAAGTCGGGCGAACTCACGCAGCAGATGGAACGTTCGCTTCGTGAGTTCGAGCTTTTTATGAAAGATAGCAGGCGCTTGGCCGATAGCCTCGATCGCGTCGTTCAAAAAGTAGAGCGAAACCCCACAGGTTTTCTGCTCGGCGGGCAGCAAACGCCAAAGTACTAGCGCGAAAAAGAATTGGCCTTAACATGTCCTTAACATTTGTGGCGTTTGGGACGCCAGGGGGCCTGTCTGGGATGTACGATGCAGCTTAAGGGTGAGATAGCAGCCATTGCGGCGGCGATCATGCTTGGTGGCTGTGCATTCGGCTTGGCCGGGGGCTCGCCTCCAGCGACATTCGACCTGCAAGCGCCGCCCATAGAAAAAGTTCACGGTGGCAGCGCCGTGCAGCTCACAATTTACCCGCCGGTCGCCGTCAAGACAATCGACACGGAGGAGATCCTCGTAAAAGGAGCGAACGGGCGTGTGGCCTACTATTCAGGCGCGGCCTGGGGCGATCGCTTGCCGCGCCTTTTCCAGGCGAGGCTTGTCGAAGCCCTCGCGAACTCTGGAGCATTTCGCGCGATCCTGACGAATCAGGACCGGGTCTCGGGCGACCTGTCGCTCGCCATTGAAATTCGTGATTTCGAAGTCGAGTCTTCCCCTGGCGGAGGCGAGGCCGTCATCGACGTTTACGTCAAGCTCGTGGACGAGAAGAACAACGCCGTTGTGACCACCAAGCGCTTCCACGCGCGCGTTCCCACCGCGAGCGATGATGCCGGGGCCGGAATCCAGGCGCTGAATTCTGCTTTCCAGCAAGTTACACTCGCGATCGTTTCCTGGGTGTCGCGTCGCGCCGCATAGAAATGCCCGGGACCGCACACAAGCATAGGCTGAATTGAAGAAATCGAGCGCGTTCACGAAGGCGGTCGGCAGAATAGCTTTTTGCTATCTCTGCGTTAATGCTCAAAACTTCGACCCGCTCCGGTTTTAAATTTTGTTAACAGTTGCAGTGGATTGCCAAAACTTTTTGTTGTGGCAGATTGACACAAATCGGATTTGCTTTGTCAATTAGCATTGACACATTCGCCGGTACGAATATGGTCGAGCTATAGAGCCGCGCATCGTCGGCCCTAGACGTGAAACAAACCGGATCCTTGAAGGAGTTACAACATGGCTGACCCAAATAAGGTCTATCCGACGGGCTTGACGCTGGCGGAAGCCGAGGAACTGCATTCGCACGTGATCAATGGCACCCGCGTTTTCGGCGCTGCTGCTGTGTTCGCGCACTTCCTCGCCTACGCACTTACCCCGTGGCTGCACTAATTACTACTCGGAGAGCTGAAAATGGCTGATTACACTGATGGCGAACACGGCATTTGGCTTGTCGTCCCGCCGAGCGTTGGTCTTCCTCTGTTGCTTGGCACAGTCGCGCTGATCGCGATCCTCGTGCATGCTGCTCTGATTGGCCACACGAAGTGGTTCCCGAAATACTGGGAAGGCGGCGCTAAGGTTGCTGCGACCGTACCTGCTCCCTCGGCTCCTGCTGTTCGTTGATGCATTTGCTACCGCAAGGCGGTAGCAAACCTTCGATAGCTTGGACCGGAAGCCCTTCAGAACTCACGGCGATATTTGCGCCGTGATCGGGCGTAAAGGCCTCTAGGACATTATCATTACCGGCAGATAGCCTGCGTGCAGGAGACCCTCCCCTCCGCTCGCAGGCAATTGAATTTTTGGGCGGGGCACTCTCGATTTTTCCGCGAATCCAAATCGCGTCGGGCTTCTTTCTCTCGCAAGGAAGATAGTCGCTGGCCGCTCAATCGGGCCGCACGCTTTAACTTCAGTTCGTCTCCCATCCTTTTTCTATGGCCAAACGCGTCCCGCGCGGGATCGTCGCTGCGACGCTTCGCATGGAGCCTGCAAGCGCCCAGATGCGCCAGGGCGCAACATTGCGCTGCGCCCTTTGCCCCGGAACCCCATAAAACCCGGAGAAACGGTAGCGCGCTGAACTAATGTTGCCACCTCAGATTGAAACCGGTACCTTTTTTTCCGGAATCAACCTTGCGTCATATTGACCCAAAATGCAAAGGTGTGTCAAATGGAGTTGACGCATGCAAATGTCAGCATATGCTTACACTCAAGCTGCGACTAAGAAAACTCGCTCGAACCAGCAGCTGAATGAGCGGCCTACGTGCGGGTTCAGCACGAAAAACCTAGCAGGTCCTTTCAGGAGGTACAATTATGGCTGATCCAAATAAGGTCTATCCGACGGGCTTGACCTTGGCGGAAGCTGAGGAGTTGCACGGTCATGTGATCAACGGCACCCGCGTTTTCGGCGCGATTGCTGTCGTCGCACACGTCCTTGCTTACGTCTACTCCCCTTGGCTCCACTAGAAACCAACACTCTAACTAGGAGAATTCAACATGGCTGATGTTGATGGACAAGCTGGCATTTGGTTGGTCGTTCCTCCCAAAGTCGGTCTTCCCCTGTTTCTTGGCACCGTTACGCTGATCGCTATCCTCGTTCATGCTGCTCTGGTCGGTCACACGACTTGGTTCGGCAAGTACTGGGAAGGCGGCAAGAAGGTCGCTCAGATCGAGACAACTGTCGTTAGCTAAGTCGCTTTTCGACAGCCCGGAGGGCCCGGATCCAAGAGGTCCCGGGCCTGCACACGGGTAGAAGAGAGATATCTTCCGACAACACAGCCAAGACGGGTGTGACGCTTGAGTGGACAGCCGGATAAAGCGGGTCGCCGAGTGCCGGAAGTCAAAGCCTGCGCGGAGGCAAGAGCATTCGCTGGCGCGCAGGCGATCGCGTGAAGCCTGCTCTGTATGTTTGACGGGCAGGTCAAAGCCAAAGTAAGCTGATCGGTGTGATCGGCAGCGGTGATTTGAGACTCGATTTGGATGAAAAAGCGATGCTTGAGGCAAATAATGCCTGGCAGCGCTTATTTTGCTTTTACGGGGCATAAAAGCTAAGATTGCGGTCACTATTCGGCGACGTTTACTGTGGCCTCCGGGCCCCCTTCTGTTGGAGTTGCTCAATCGATGTCTACTCTGGGCCACCGCGTAACTGGTTTCTGGTTCCGCCAAGGTGCACGTTTTCTTCCCTTCGCAGACGCTGCAACACCTGAATTGCCTCTGTCGAGGCTGCTCCGCCTATCTCTCTTCCAAGTCTCGGTTGGAATGGCCTTGGTGCTGCTGATCGGCACTCTCAACCGCGTCATGATCGTCGAATACGAAGTGCCTGCTTCGATCGTCGCGATCATGATATCCTTGCCGCTTTTCTTCGCGCCGTTCCGCGCCATCATCGGCTTTCGCTCTGACACGCACAAATCGGTTCTCGGCTGGAAGCGCGTTCCGTTCATTTGGCAGGGGACGCTGATTCAGTTCGGCGGTCTCGCGATGATGCCTTTTGCGGTGCTTGTCCTGGCTGGCCAGGGCGAAGCGGAGCATCTCCCGGCATGGATCGGGCAGATCGCGGCAGGCGTATCCTTTCTTCTTGTCGGCGCAGGCTTGCATACCGTCCAAACGGTGGGCCTTGCGCTAGCCACCGACCTGGCGCCGAAGGAGTCCCAGCCCAAGGTCGTAGGGCTCATGTATGTCATGTTGCTGTTCGGCATGATCGCCAGCGCTCTCCTCTTTGGCTATCTGCTCTTGCATCCAACGTGGGAGCGCCTTCCCCCCGGGCAGTTGATCGGGGTGATCCAGGGTGCTGCCGTCGCGACTCTATTCCTGAATACAATTGCGTTGTGGAAGCAGGAGGTTCGCAGGCCTTCCCGGCTCCTGACACCGGAAGAGTTGGCGGCAGAGACTGCGCCGCGCCCCTTGTTCAAACAGTCCTGGGCGGCCTACGTTCATGGCGACAACGCAATTCGCCGTTTGGTTTCGGTCGGGCTTGGTACCATGGCGTTCAGCATGGAGGACGTGCTGCTCGAACCGTATGGCGGCCAGATCCTGCATCTCAGCGTTAGCCAAACGACAAGACTCACAGCAACTCTCGCAATTGGCGGTCTCTTCGGGTTTGCTCTCGCCTCTCGCATTCTGAGCCGTGGCTTCGATCCATTCAGAATGGCTCTTTACGGAGCGCTCGTGGGTATCCCAGCGTTCATATTCGTCATTCTCGCGGCGCCATTCGGCTCAACGGTACTTTTTGTCCTTGGGACGTCGCTTATCGGGTTTGGGGCAGGTCTTTTCGGGCATGGCACTTTAACGGCCACGATGAGCTTCGCGCCGAAAAATCAGACAGGTTTGGCGCTCGGCGCTTGGGGTGCCGTGCAGGCAACGGCCGCTGGCCTCTCAATCGCACTCGGCGGCATCATACGGGATGTCGTCGCGAGCGTATGGGACCACACCTCTCTCGGAGCTGCGACGGGATACATCACAGTCTACTCAATCGAGCTCGTCCTGCTATTTGCGACGCTGATCGCCATGTATCCGCTGCTCCGGAAAGAAAGCGGCGTCCCCGTTCGCGATGCCGTAGACGGAGACGCACCCGCTGCTGTGCAGTAAGCGAAAGCCCGCCAGGTACGTTCTACCCGAGCGGGCGTCGTGTTGATCGGCATGATGACATGAAAGCTGCGGATCTGTGATTCACCATAGTTGAAGGTGAGTTATGGGCGAGAGGCCGAGCGAGGCGTGAAGGCAAGCCCGGCTTCTCCGTCACGCCTGTTGCAGGGCAGGGTTTACTAAGAGTTTGTCCACGAAGTTGATGAAGGATTACAAAGCCGCCTGAGCATAAAGCGGATGGAAGCGAGTTTGACGAAAGTCAGCGCGGTTCGCGTGAGGTTTTCAAAATCCTTGGCGAGTCTGCGGCATCGGTTGAGCCAGGCGAAGGTCCTCTCGACGATCCAGCGTTTGGGCAGACGACGAGGAACGGCTCACCGAGTCTGGGGTGGTCGATGGACCTATAAACTGCGCCGCCTTCAACTTGCGCCCACCCTCGAAAAAGGCGACGTGGTCATCCTCGCTAATCTCGGGCAGCCACAAAAAGCGAAATAGCTCAAGACTGCCCGAGGGGGCGAAGGGCGCCTGGTTCCTGGTCCATCCGCCCTACAGTCCCCGACCTGACCCGATGAAAATGGCCCTTTCCAGCCAGAAACGCGCGCTCGGGAAGGCGATCTGCGATATCTGCACTCTCTTCGGGCCCGAAGTTGGCACTTCTTCAAGACCGCTCGATATGCGTCCGATTAAGCGCACGACGCTCGCGGCTCGTCATCGCCCGGCGCCACGCCTCCGCGATCTCAAACTCCGCTATGCTAAGCCATAAGCCATCCCCCGGGACGGTGTAACGCCTGCTTCCGTGATGCGGCAGGCGTCGGTTCTGGCTTAGAGCATCGGACCCGAAACTGGAATCGAAGGGATTCCCATGAGGAGCGAACTGTGATTCACCATGATTGGAGGTGGGTCATGGGCAAGAGCTACTCTTTGGACTTGCGTGAGCGCGTGATCTATTTTGTAGGCTCGGGTGGCTCCCGCCGGCAAGCGGCCAGCCATTTCAGCGTATCGCCAAGCTTCGCCTTGAAGCTTTGGCGGCGCCGTGAAAAGACGGGCTCGCCGGTGCCTGCAAAGCAGGGCCGGCCCTCGGGCGGCGGCAAATTGGCTAATTGCCACGACTTCTTGATTGCCTGTGTGGAGAAGCGTCCCGACATCACCATGCCGGAACTCGCCGCCGTTCTGGAGACCGAGCGGGGCGTGAAGGCCAGCCCGGCATCGCTTTCGCGCCTGCTTTGCCGGGCGGGGTTTACCTATAAAAAAAACGCTTCTGGCGGCGGAGCAAGAACGCGCTGATGTGAAAGAGGCGCGGACTTTCTGGATTTCACGCCGCTTGCCCTTTATGCAGATGACGCCGCATCGCCTTGTCTTTGTTGATGAAACATCGACCAACACCAAGATGACCCGGTTGCGTGGCCGCGCGCTTTGCGGCGATCGGCTCCGCGCGTCTGCTCCTTTTGGTCGATGGGGAACACAGACCTTCATCGCGGGCTTGCCCCTTTGGGGGCTCAACGCCCCATGGGTGCTCGATGGTCCCATGACCCGCGCCGCGTTCAACCTCTATGTCGAGACCCAGCTTGCGCCCACCCTCGACAAGGGCGATGTTGTCATCCTGGATAACCTCAGCAGCCACAAAAGCGACGCTGCACAAGACTGCCTAAAGGCAAGGGGCGCCTGGTTCCTGTTCCTACCGCCCTACAGCCCCGATTTGAACCCGATCGAAATGGCCTTTTCCAAGCTCAAGGCCCACATGCGAGCGGCGCAGGCCAGAACCTGCGATGCGCTCTGGAAGGCTATCGGCGAGATCTGCAGCCTCTTTGAACCCGAGGAATGTTGGAACTTCTTCAAGGCCGCAGGATATGCGTCCGATTAAACGCACGATGCTCTAGAATGGAAAGTCGAAGATGCCACATCCGCGGTGCGTTTTGCTTCCCGAAATGGCGTTTGCCTGGGACCTGGAGATTTTCTTGCTCCACATCGGAAGCGCCCGCGGAGTTGCGTGCGCGCCGCAGCGCTTATGGTGCGCCGGGAACGGCTGCCTTTTTTGCAGCCCGCGTGCGTTCTCCTGGAGCGCGTAACCAGGCTTCACAACCGAAGATTTGACCGGCCTATTTTTTAAACTTGCATTCCCGCCCTTTACCTCGATGTAGCGAAGCTCTTTTCCTGAGGCGACTTCAGAGTAGCTGCCGAGCGGGACATTCGCGATCTTACCTCCGGTGATGATTTCCGAAACCATCTTCTTCTGTACGGCTGCGTCCGCTAAATCACCTTTCGCGTTTCTTATTCCTATTATGATCAACGCTCTCTGAGCTCTTTCTTTCTCTGGCGGCGCTGAATCCAGTTGTTGCCCGAGTGGCAAGCCATAAAGCTTCGTGTTCATCGACACATATGGCTTTCGCGCGATAATTCCGCAGAGTTGGACGGCTCTGCTATCGACGAAGCGTGCGATCTCCCGTGTTGACAGCGCTGTGCTCCTTGAGCCAAGCCCCACGCACGCGACAGTGTCGTAACGAGCGACTGCCTTGGCGAAGGCATCGGTGTCCAGGATGGCCGATAACTCGGCTCTCCCATTTGACTGGTCGACAACACGATTGGACCGGCGCAGACCCAAACCTGCCTTGCTTGATAGAACGTAAACCTCAACTTCCGCCGACCCACCGTTTTCAGTAGAAGCGGTCAGTTCCTGTTTTTCGACAGGGCTGCCTGCGGGAACCGGAACGACGCTCGTGCTCTGGCTGATGATGTTGAAACCACCCGCGAGCGTCTTACCCGCCGATGGGACAGGCACCTGAATGGCAGCCTGCTCCTGCTTGGCCGGAGCCTTCGGCTCAGACGGAGCCGGGGCTGGAACCTGTTCATGGACCGGCGCTTTCGCCTCCGCCGGAAGCGGTGCGGCTGGAGCCTCTGTCCTGCATTGCCGGAGCCGCAGCTATTTCAACCGGGGCTGGGGCTGGAGCGGACTTCTTCGCGTTGGACCGGCGCTTTTTCCTCCCCCGGAAGCGTCGCGACTGGAACCGGCGTTGCGTCAACCGGAGCCGAAGCCTGCTCCTCCCGCACCGGAACCTCCTCCGGAAGCTGCGCCACATGAACTGGGCCTTCCGTCTGAGGGTGGACCGGCTCATGTTGAGCCAGGCTTTTCTGCTCGGCTGCAGCCGCCGTCGCGGCTTGAAGCGGAGCCTTTTCCTGCGCCGGGATCTGCTCTTGTGAAGCCGGAACCTTCGCTTGCGCCTCGGCTTGCTGAAGAGCGCCTTCCGCCTTGGGAGCAGAGACCGTTTCACTCTTCTCGTCGAGAGGCTTTCTGGCTGCGATTCGACTGGTCAGCACGCTCTGACTATGAAGCCATGGACCCACGAAGCAGACAAAGAACGAAAGAATAAAGACGAGTGCCCTAAGCTGCCAGGGCGACTCTAACCACCAAATAATCGCATTCATTTAATCGCCCCGCTTTTGGACGTGATTAACGCTTTATTCAGCTTTTACCGAGCGCCGACTGTAAACGCTGAATATCTTGAACCTAACATTCTCAAAAATAATGCTTTCGTTCAAGATGCCAAGAAGACGCGGTTTCTAGACCCTTAGTTGCAAAGGTATCTTTTGGGGATTCCGGAGCCGGAAAACGGAGGGCTTCTGAAGGGTTTATACTTATGCCGGCGATCGGCTCAGGTTCTTTCTTCACTGATCGAAAAGAACCTTAACAACGATTACGCCGCCAACTGCCCACCCCGTCGATCCAGATAACCAGCCATTTCAGGAGCGAAGCCTCCACTGAACCGCCGCGATCTTCAAATTGCCGATGACTTTGTAAGAGAACACACACGCAGAAGAAGCATAATCTGTAGGCATAGTTTTCTCGCCGGACAACCAAAGCCCCTGAGCCAGGGACAATCAAGCGCTGGCCTTCCGCCTTCGTGGAATGCAGGGCCAGGCATAGCTTCCGGTTGCGCAGTACTCATTAAGGTGGACGTCACATATGACACGCTTCCCGATGCCATCTAACGAATACGAGCGCCTCAAGGAACTTCGCAAGCTGCGCTTCGAAGAATGGGGAGCAAGCGCTGCCCTCAGTGAGGTTTGCGCAATCGCGGCGAAATTGCTTGGAACCTCCATCTCTCACGTTTCGCTTGTCGATGAAAACGAACAGCTCTTTGCGGGTCAGGTCGGACTTGATACCGATCGGACGGCAAGGGAGGTCGCCTTCTGCGCCCATACGATCATGACATCGAAGCCCTTTGTCGTCGAAAATGCCGACAAGGATCCGCGCTTTTGTCTCAATCCGCTCGTAACGGACAAACCAGGGATCAAGTCCTACCTCGGCATCCCGCTCGAGACGTCGCCGGGCATCCGGATCGGCGCATTATGCGCAGTCGATAGAAAGCCGCGCAGCTTCAATAAAGATGACGTACGAACCCTCGTCGGCCTCGGCCAGATTGTAGTTGCAATCTTTAATAGCCATCGCCTGGGCTTAGAGCTTGACGAACAGCTTGCGGGCGCAATCGCGCTTCAAAATGACATGCTTCCGAGCGTGGCACGCTTAGCGCAAATACAGGATCACTGTCCGCTGGACCTGTCGAGCTACTACAATCAACGGGATGGAATAGGAGGAGACATCTGGGGCATCGAAGTAACTGGTCCTCAGCGCGTTATGATCTATAGTGCGGACTTTACAGGTCACGGCGTTGGGGCCGCCCTCAACGCAGCTCGTTTCCATTCCTTCGTGCATATGATGTGGCAGCGGACCGGAAGGCCTGAATTCCTCCTGCGAAGACTGAACCAAAGACTTCACGAAGTCCTTCCAACTGGCCAGTTCGCGACCATGTTCTGCGCAATGATCGACTTCGCAATGCATAAAATAGAATACGCTTCAGCGGGTGCGCCTCCGCAACTCTATCGCGCATCGCCAGAGCATCCCTTCGAAGTCATTTCTCAGCCGAGCTTGCCACTCGGCATCCTTCGCGATGCGGCCTATGAGAGCAAAGCGATCCCATTCTTCGCGGGCGGGGCGCTTGTCCTCTACACTGATGGATTAGTGGAAACGCCCAAGCCGCCCAAAAGCATCCTGACGACAGATCGCCTGAGAGAGTTTCTGGACAAGGCGGATCAAAACAAAGACGCGTACCAGCTCTGCCAGGACGTTGTCGGCCACCTCTTCTCCGAACCCGCGACCAAGGCGGTCGATGATATCACCCTTGTCATCGCGAAACATACAGGCAGCGTTAAGGAGCCCATCATTGATTATGAGGTTTGAGGCGCCAATCTTCCGATGAAGTCCCGGGAGGTTGTCATGGAAGAAGACAGGTTCAACATGTCGATGCGAAAATTCCTGAAGCAGGTGGGCGTCACGTCGCAGCAGGAAATCGAGCGTGTCGTGCGTGAAAAACATCTCGCCTCGGGAAAGCTCAAGGTTCGCGCTGTTCTGACCGCTGAGGGTACCGATTTGAACCACGTCGTCGAAGGCGAAATCGAACTGCCAACTCATTCCGGCTAAGCCACGTCTCCCGGACGCGCCAACGGATCCCCGGCACAGAACCCGGCTTACAAGCCAACCGGCTTTTTGCTTGATGGGAAAGGGGTGGGATGAGAGTGTGTGCGTTGGTCAAGCCGTCGAAGCGCTTCTTAGAGCCTATCCGCTTTTTATGGAATCAAAAGCGAGCTCCAAGTTTTTGTTTTATCGTGCGTCTTGTCGCAAAACACACTTTTCCGGACGCACTCTAGGTTTTGCTTTTTTGCGCAATGGCGTCCGTGCTACGAAATCCCTGCCTTACCGATGGAGGGACTTCCATGGATGCTTACGAAGCGCTTGTAACGCGGGTCAGTCCAATCGACATTGGCGACCCCGCCCCCGATGAAGAAACCGTGCGCAAGATCGTGGCTGCCGCGTTGCGGGCGCCGGACCATGGCAGGCTGCATCCTTGGCGCTTCATTTCCATACGCGGCGAAGGCAGACAACGCCTCGGCGATGTTTTTGCCTCCGCCCTCCAACGCCGCGATCCCAAGGTGTCGCCCGAAGTCTTGGAGCGCGAGCGTCAAAAGCCGCTGCGCGGGCCTTTGCTTCTGGTGGTCATCGCTCGAATAGCGGAGCCATCCAAAATCCCCGCCGTCGAGCAATTCCTCTCGGCGGGTGCGGCCGCCCAGAACATCATGCTTGCAAGCCACGCTCTTGGCTTCGCGGCCATGTGGAAAACCGGCGAGGCCGCCTACGATGCGAGTGTCAAGGAAGCACTCGGCCTCGAAGCCTCGGAGGCCATCGCCGGTCTTCTTTATATAGGCACGCCGAAGGCGATGCCAAAACCGCCAGCGCCCCTTGATCCGGCGGACTTCATTCAGACTTGGCCTAAAACCACCTAACCCCGGTTTCGCTTGGACAGCCCTGTCCCCTCCGCACAAAGGTCTCTCAAGAAAGGGGACGGCGGCGCAAGAGAGGGAAAACGGGGCTGGCGCTGATTCCAGACATCGACCGTAGCCCTCAAATGGCGGGGGCTCGCGGCAATCGCGTGATGGCGACAGCAGATGCAAGCGACCGTCTGCCCCATGCGGTTGGTGTGGCGGCAGGAAGAACGCCTTCTCGAAACGACCTCGCAAGGGTTTGCGCATTGATCCGAGACTGCGCAACCACGCAGGCGCTTATCATTTTCGGTAAATAAAGTTTAAATTAACAACTTTTTGTTGCAAAATACTCCTCTCTCTACCTGGAATCGCCTACAAGCAGTTGGTGCATAAACAAAAATTTCACCTCGATCTAATCATTTCTGTCGCGTCGAAGGCAGCTTTAGATATAATATAAAATTGTCGAGGAAAGGAGCGTGAACCAAAAGGTCTACAAATGATGAAATACATAGTTGCTGCGTTCATCGCAATTGGAGCGATGCTCAGCGTTTCCGCGCAAGCCGCGCCGTTATCGCCGGCTTCCGTGCAGACCGAGCAGGCTATCGCAACTGGCAGTGCCGTTGAAAATGTTTGCTGGGGCGGCGGCTGTGGCGGCTGGGGCGGCGGTGGTTGGGGTGGCGGTGGCTGGGGTGGCTGCGGCTGCTGCCGGCCTTGCTGGCGTCCCTGCGGCTACTACGGCTACGGTTGTGGCGTCCGCTGGTGGCCGGCTCGTCCCTGGGGTTGGGGCGGCGGCGGCTGGGGTGGCGGCTTGGGGCGGCGGCTGGGGCCGTCCAGGCTGGGGCTGGTAGTTGATCGCCAGGACCTGAAAAACCGATCCACGCCAAAACGGCAAGGACCTCCTTCCGACATTTGGTTGTAAAAACGAATTATGCACGTCGGGGCGGGTTGTGGCGCCCGCCCGATACTCAATAACGCTCCTGAGATCTCGGCTACCGCAGTCAGCGGCGGGCCGGGATTTTTTTGCGCACGCTTGCCCTGATCCGGAGCTGGCTAAATCAAGAAAATGACTTTATTGAACCTTATAAGAGGCGGGGTTCGCTGCAAGCATCGCTCTCTCGTAATGTTAAGATGCGTTTTCAGCGAGCATGAGACCGGCTATGAGGTTCGAGCAATGCGTCAAGCGAAAAACCGCGCCCTTCTTGCCGCCGCAGCGGCCATCATGATGACAAGCGCCGCCGCAGCCGCTCCCCAGGACAGTGAACAGTCATACCTGCCGCCCCAATCTTCACGGTCTCAGGAGATAACGAAGAGCCAAGAGGCAGCCCCGCAGGAAATCAGGCGTCCACGGCATAAGGCGCGGGTTAGAACTCGGAACCGCCATGCCGCGTGGGAATTCCAGGCAGGCCCGCCGGATCTGTTCGTCCTTCCAGGCATGCTTTTCTTTCCATTTTTCTGAGTGGCTGCAATCGGGTAATAACTTCCGGTTGCGTCCCGGCTGCGAATAGTTCTAACGCTCTTTCATGGCAGTGGTGGCCGTCCATTCTTCGGATATCTATTGCCGAGAAGGTATTTTGAGGAGGAAATGCAATGATTGCTGTGTCAACTTCGGAAAGGTGGGAAGTATTGGGCAATCGCGGCCGCGCTTCCCCTTAGCCTACTGGCCGTGCCTCAAGCAAGAAGCGAGCCCCGCCTCGCTGGCCGGCACATGGAGTGGCAGCGGAATTGTGGTGTACCCAACGGGTTCGCGCGAAAGAGCCAGATGCCAGGCCAACTATTCGTCAGGCTCATCCACCGTCTCGGTTAACGCAACCTGCGCAACGCCATCGGGAAGCGTGTCCCAGTATGCGCGTCTTCGCAAAACAGGCGCCAACAGCTATGCGGGGACGTTCTTCAACTCCCAGTATAATTTGAGCGGCAGCATGCATGTCGTCGTGAATGGGAACACCCAGTCGGTATCGATTGCGAGCGGAAGCGGGTCGGCTTCCCTGATGCTGAAGCGCTGAGCCGCCGTTTCATCGAATCGGCGTGAAGCCCCTTCAACGGTCACGCGTGGCGTTTGTGCTTGCATTGTCGTTGCAGCCCCGGCGATGAAAGCCGTTCCATGACCGGGTTCCGGCTTTCGTTACCCCAGGAAAATGGGCCGTAACGGGACGCGCAATTCTCATGCGATGAGGTTGTTATACACATCATGTTCTTTCCGCAATTTCTTCCGCCTTTTCGAACCGGAAAGTTTCGGCTAAAGCGGTGACGCTAGTTTTCGACGGGGAGGTATGCATGAGTAAGGTGAAAGTTCTTGGTCTGGCAGCGGGAGCGTTGCTGTTGTTCGGTGTTCAGCAGATCGCGGGAGCAGCCACGGCGGCAGCACAAGATAATCCGGCCGGGCCCGGCCGCCCAGCGCGTCGCAAGCGGCCTATAACGGCATGCCACTGTGCGGCACGGCGGCAACATCTATGGAAGCCAGGGCGTTATCGCACACGCGCCCGGTGCGAGCCGCGGGTACTATGGGGCGGCGGGCCGGCCTCGCCATTACGGGCAACACTATTACCGGTCCCGTGGATATTACGGCGCGCCGGGTTACGGCCGTCACTACTATGCGCATCGCTATTATCCGGGGCGCCCGGTTGTGGCCAACGGATACTATGGTGCGACGGGTTATTACTCTCAGTACTACGCGCATCGCTATTACCCGGCCGCCCCGGTTATAGGCACCGAAACCTATGGTGCAGCGGGCTACTACCCACAATACTATGCGCATCGCTATTATCCGGCCCGCCCCGTTTTGGCCCCCGGATACTACGGTGCAGCGGGTTATCCGATCGCCAGCACCGATCCCATCAGCTCGGCTTTTGCACCAACCAATTGGGGCGCCAGCTGTGTTAACGGCAGGGTGTGCACCGGCGGCTACTCTTATCACCGCGGCGTCCCGATCTGCCGCGGCTGGGCAGCCTGCAATTACTAAGCAGACACTCCGTGGCCAGCGAACGAATGTCCGCTGAGGGTCACTTGTTTCGCAGAGTTTTCTCCCTAAACCGGCAAGGCAACTTTTCGAAACTCTGCTTAAAGTGGAAGCGCGCGGCAGCCGCCTCGATCTGCGGTCGCCGCTAATGTCACTGTGATTTTGGCGGCTCTGGATCGCGAGTTGAATGAGCGCCGCCTCCCACCAAAGCCGTTAAGTAGGCCGCCTCACACCAGGGTCTTTAAGAAGATTGTGTGAGGCTGAAAGTCCAGCTGCCATGGCGGCTCGGCGCCCCAAACAGGGGGCGCCCCGGTGGTTACCGCGAGCCGCCCCTGCCCGAACATTCTGATTGCCTTGCAGGAGGGGATCGGACCCGCAAGCGGACTGGGTCTCCGCGCGCCAAAATACCTGCCCACCGTGTTCAATGGTCACTTCATGCAGCCGGGCTGTTCTCAAGCCGGGGCTAAATCTCTTTCTCGATCGCAAGAGTGATCTCAATGACGTCTGCACTTCAAATGGCTTTGCTGCTTTTCGCCGTTCTCGTTGTGGTGGCGATTGCTGCACGGAGGCTCGATATTGCTCCTTCGATCCTTCTCGTTGTCGCTGGCGCCGGGCTGGCTCTGATCCCCCGGTTGCCAAAGTTGGAACTCGCACCGGAGTTGGTCTTGCTGGGGGTTTTGCCGCCTTTGATTTATTCGGCGGGCGTGCAAATGAGCTGGCGCGAGTTTCGCTTCAATCTCAGACCCATTGCCTTGTTTGCGATAGGATGCGTGATCTTCACGGCATGCGCCATCGCGGCGGCCGCGCATTGGCTCCTCGGCCTGCCGCTGGCTGTCGCATTCGTGCTGGGCGCAATCGTGGCGCCACCCGATGTGGTTGCGCCCCTTGCAATCGCGCGACGCCTTGGTCTCCCCCGGCGTCTTGTTGTCGTTCTCGAAGGCGAAGGTCTTGCCAATGACGCCACGGCCCTGATTCTTTATCGCTTCGCCGTCGCAGCGGTCAGCACGGGTCTTTTCTCGTTGACCGAGGCCGCAGGCACGTTCACGCTCATCATCGTCGGGGAGATCGCCTACGGAATTGCAATTGGCTGGCTCAGTCTCCACCTGCGCCGATGGGCTCGGGACCCGCGCGTCGAAATCACCTTGTCCTTGATGACTCCCTATGCCGCCTTCTGGGTTCCGGCCGAGCTGGGCGGATCGGGTGTTCTCGCGACGGTCGCGGCCGGACTTTATGTGAGCTGGAATGGCCCTCTCCTGATTCCGGCTGCGACGCGGCTTCAGGGCATCTTCTTCTGGGATCTCGTTGTCTATTACCTCGAAGGGCTGATCTTCCTTGTCATGGGCCTCCAGGCCCGGACACTGATCGAGCGCATGAACGAGTTCTCCCCGCAGGAGCTCGCCTTCGGCATTGTCCTGATCGTTGGCGTCGCCATCGTGGCACGTTTCATCTGGGTCTTCCCGGCGGTTTACGTGCCGCGCTGGCTCAGCCCCGCCCTCGCCCAGCGCGACCCTTCACCGCCTTGGCAGTGGGCCTTTCTCCTCGCATTCGTCGGCGTCAGAGGCGTCGTCTCCCTCGCTGCGGCGCTCGGACTTCCGCTCCTCACCGCGAGCGGCGCTCCGTTCCCGTACCGGGATTTCATTCTCTTCATCACATTTGGAACCATCGTCGTGACGCTCATCGGGCAAGGCCTGCTTCTGCCGCGACTCGTTCTCTGGCTCAGGCTGAATTGCGATAGCATCGTCGAACGCCGGGAGGAGAGAGACGCGGAGCACAGAGCGAGAAGGGACGCGCTCAAGGTCGCGAAATCGCGACTCGATAAGCTTGCAAGCGGGAACGACATTCCGGACTCGGTGCTCTCCGCCCTGCAAACACGCCACGACTACCGGGCAAGCCGCTTGCATCATTCATCAAGCAGAGCCGCCGATGGAGCTGAGATGGCCGCCCTCGGTCCCAGCCTTCGCTCCGAGCTTATTAAGACCGAGCGCAAATACATCTTCCGTCTTCTGCAAGAAGGGCGGATCACCGACGAGTTCTCGCCGTCGCATGGAACGCGAGTTGGATCTTGAAGAGGCAAGCGTCGCGTGTCAGAAGGAAGGCGGGATCGAGCCACCGCTGTGAGCGGGGTTCGCTTCAACGCGGAACGGCTTCACCGGAGTCACTCACTTATAAGTGACAGCGGCCGGGTTGACATTTTGTGCGTTGCGGGATATCTATATTGCATTGCAGCATGCGTTCTGCGCTGCTGTAGCCCTCGTTGGGCGTTTCCTCCCTAGACTTTGGGCCGTTCTATAGACTGAACGGCCTTTTTTTGCGTTGGATTCGGACGTGCCTGGAGCTTGCTAGTAGAGTTTATCCGCTTTTCATCCTGCGTCTCATCGGACAACCGCTTCGCACTTTTCCGGACGCACCTACCGCCCCTTTTCGTGTGCCATGAACACAGCATGCTCATTCACAGCTGGGGAAAAGTGCCACGAGCAGGAGAGACCCGCCGTTGCAGCGGCGCTCGCAATTGAATACCCTTCCATCCTGATCGCCAACCGGCGACTGGAGCAGCCAGTCCATGTGGACGCAAGCTGCTCAAGCACTTTAGCATCGATCAACTTTTCCGCCTTTAATCGAGTCCGGCCAAAGGCGGGTTGATCTAGACAATCAGGCTCCCCTCCCGCCGATGACACTAGCGTCCCCCTGGCATGCGGAGAATTTTCAGATCGTTATCAAGGTCATGTACGCGGCTGTGCTCTGTTATGGGTGCATCTCGGACGTAAAAAGCCTGAAGATTCCAAATGCCGTTTCCGGGGTCGTACTCGCTCTTTTCTTTCTTCATTGGTTTTCGGCGCCGGTGGATGACGTCACGAAACACATTATCGTCGCCGGCGTTGCGCTTCTTTTGGGTTTCGGCGTATTTGCGGCCGGCTTCATGGGCGCGGGCGACATCAAGCTCATTAGCGCTCTTATGCTTTGGGCTGGGCCTCAAGACGCATTTGCTTTCTTGATCGTCATGACGTTTGCCGGCGGCCTTTGCGCGGGCCTGCTTCTCATCGCCCGCACGTCGATGGCCGTATGGCCATCGGCTCAAGACTACATACCGTCGCGACGCCTCAGGATGTGGGCTCAGCGCGGGATCTTTCCCTACGGCATCGCGATTTGCACGGCAGGGCTCCTCTTGATGCCCGCGTTTTTCGCCCATCGCTAGAGAGCGTCCGGAAAAGAGCGAAGCGGTTTTCCGCAGCCCCGGATGCTGCCGTCGCGAGAACTCAAACGCGGCCCAGCGCCTGGTCAAGATCCTCGATCACATCGGCGGGGTCCTCGATCCCGATCGAAAGCCGCACAAGCCCCCAGCCGATGCCGAGTTCCTCGCGCCGCTTGGCTGGAAGAGAACCATGACTCATCGTGAGCGGATGACCCGCGAGGCTTTCGACGCCGCCGAGGCTTTCCGCGAGCGTGAAAAGCTTGAGCGATTCTAGCATTCGCCTCACGCCCTGTTCCTCCGCAGCGATCTCGATCGTCACCATGCCGCCGAAACTGTCCATCTGCCGCGCCGCTAGTTCGTGCTGCGGATGGCTTCTGAGGCCGGGGTAGATCACGCGCCGGAGCTTCGGATGGCCTTCAAGATACTGCGCCACGGTGAGCGCGTTGGCTGAGTGGCGCTCCATGCGAAGCGAGAGCGTCTTCAGGCCACGCAGCGCAAGGAAAGCCGGGAACGGGTCGAGGACTGCGCCTATCGCATTTTGCAGAAACCGGATGCGGTCGGCCAATCCCTGATCGCGCACAACCAGCACGCCCGCCACGATGTCGGAGTGGCCGCTGAGATATTTCGTGGCCGAATGCACCACGATGTCGAACCCGAGGTCCAGCGGGCGCTGGATCATCGGCGAGGCGAACGTCGAGTCCGCGACCGTGAGCGCGCCCGCCGCTTTGCCAATCGCAGCGATGGCGGCGAGGTCGGCCACCTTGAGCAAGGGATTCGTTGGCGACTCGATCCAGATCATCCGTGTATCTGGGGTGATTGCCGCCGAGAGAGAATCGAGGCCGGCCGGATCAACATAGGTCACGGAAAGCCCGGCTGAGCGCTTGCGCACCCGCTCGAACAACCGCCATGTGCCGCCGTAAAGATCGTCGCTGGCGACCACGTGGCTGCCCTGGTCGAGAAGCTCGAGCAGCGTGGCCTCCGCCGCCATCCCTGAGGCGAAGGCGAAGCCCGCGACACCGCCCTCCAGCTCCGCAATCGCTTGTTCGAACGCGGCGCGCGTCGGATTGCCGGTCCGGGCGTATTCCCAGCCTGTGTGCACACCGGGCGAGGACTGCGCGAAGGTGGAAGAGGCATAAATCGGCGTCATCACGGCGCCGGTGCGCGGGTCCGGCTCGATACCGGCATGGACCGCCAGCGTGGCAGGCCTCGCCTTTTGGGAGCGTTTTGACACGTCAGTCCAACTTTCTGCGCAGGTGGTTGAGGAGATCGATGCGGGTGATGAGACCGAGAAAGTGATCCCCATCGACGACGACGGCGACCATTCCCCGGTCGAAGAGCGGGAGGAGGCTCTCGGGCACGGTATCGGGAGACACGGTTTCGAGCTTGCCGGTCATGGCTTGCTTCACCGGGAGCTTGAAATCGAGCGTGCCTCGCGTGAGCGCGACAAGCAGGTCGAACTCGTCCAGAAGCCCCACGCACCGGTCGCCTTCGAGTACGGGAACCTGGGACACGTCGTAAAGCTTCATGCGGTTGTAAGCCGTTTGCAGCGTGTCACTCGAACCCACGGTCACGACGGCGCCCTCGTCGAAACGGCGCGCGATGAGATCGCGCAAATCGCCGTGGCCCGTCCGCTGCAACAGCCCCTGCTCGACCATCCAGCGGTCGTCGTACATCTTCGACAGGTACTTGTTTCCGGAATCGCAGATGAAGGTGACCACCCGCTTCGGCTCGGACTGCTCGAGGCAGTAATGCTGAGCGGCGGCGATCAGCGTACCGGAGGATGAGCCTGCGAGAATGCCTTCCTTCCGCAAGACCGTGCGAGCCACGGCGAAACTTTCACCGTCAGTGACCGTGTACGCCTTCTTCACGCGGGATAGATCACTGACCGGCGGGATGAAATCTTCGCCGATGCCTTCGACGAGCCAGCTTCCCGCCTCGCCAACAACCCCGGTGCGGATGTACTCCGCAAGCACCGAGCCTTTCGGATCGGCAAGAACAAGCTCCGTCGTTGGAGAGACGCGCGCAAAGAACCGGGACAATCCGGTCATCGTTCCCCCGGAGCCGACGCCGGCCACGACGGCATCGACCCTGCCCTCCATCTGCTCCCAGATCTCGGGCCCGGTGCTGCGTTCATGCGCCGCCGGATTATTCGGATTGTTGAACTGGTCTGCGTAGAAGGCGCCCGTTTCCGCGGCGATGCGTGCAGCCAGATCTTGATAGTATTCGGGGTGGCCTTTCGGCATGTCCGACCTGGTGAGCACCACCTCCGCGCCCATCGCGCGCACATGGGCGATTTTCTCCCGGCTCATTTTGTCCGGTATGACAAGGGTCAGGTGATAGCCGCGCCGGGCCGCAACCAGCGCCAGCGCCAGCCCAGTATTTCCGGCGGTCGCCTCGATGATCCGGCCCTTCGGCTTCAGCGCACCGGAGCGTTCTGCGGCATCGACCATCGACATCGCGATGCGATCCTTGATCGAGCCTGTCGGGTTCTGGCTCTCCAGCTTTGCGAAAACGCGGCAGGGACCAAAATCAAGGCTTGTCAGCTCGATCATCGGCGTATCGCCAATGAGAGCCAGAGGCTCAGCAGTGTCCGGCATCCGTATCGACCCCTGTTACGACGCCCCCATGCCCAGCCAAATATAGTGCCGATAGCTCAAGTCAATACTGCAACCCCCGAGTTCTGCAGCGTTGCTTCCGATCGTTTTCAATTCCGATCGTTTTCAATAATGTCGAAACTCTCGAGTTGTGGTTAAACCGGAGCACCGGGCTGGGCATCATCGGTCTTCGTCCAGTTTAAGTCCGAAGTCAAAGGTCATTTAGCCAAGAAATTCCATAAAACGGTCCCGCAGGCCATCGAAATGGGTGGATTATTTCCTAAGACATTCCTTACGGATAAAAACTTCTCCTGATCCCATCATCCGATAGGAGGGCCGCGTTATCAGATCCGAGATTGATTTCACGCTTTTTGCTTTTTTTTGGCGTTCCTGAATGTGCAAAGCCCGAGGGTCATAAATTCGGTCGAGCGCGAGGTGGTGCCCGGCGACCCCGAGCGCTGCCCTCCACAAGAGCGAACGGCTTCGTCCAAACAGGGTCCTCCAAGGACGCGGATACGCCACCGGTGTTTCGGAGAGTTGCTCGCGACGCCAAGGCATTTTTCGCATCGGCTCAGAAGAAATGAGATTCCAACGCGCGACTGGGCTTCGACAAAACGCATCTACATTCGCGATTTTTATTAGATTATATTGACTTTTTACTGTTGTAACGACGTTCCCTTAAGAAAAACAATTTCTAAAGCAAATAAAAACGGCTATTTTGTAACCAGGATTATCCCATCGGGGCCCGCCGTGAACGCACCTTTCAATGAAAACTCCGCGAAAGCTGATTTCACTATGTCGGATAGTGAGGCGCTGCCATACGAACTTATGAGCGGGCCGGAGGGTGCTTCAGACGACACGCTCTGCACCCGTTTGCGCGCCGAGGCGGCGCACGGTTACGCCGGAGAAAGGGCGCTAACGCCCCTTTACGCCGCCGTGTTCGAAGCTAGGAGCTTTGAGGAGGCCCTCATCTTGAGGCTTTCCACCAGGCTCGGCAACCCTTGCTTGCCAGCCGATGCGCTCCAGCAAATGCTCTGGGAACCCATTCTTGCGGACCCATCCATCGGAGAGGCTGCCCGCGCGGACATATCCGCATTCATCGAGCGCGATCCGGCTGCTGGGCGGCTGTTGGAGCCGTTCCTTTTCTTCAAAGGCTACGCCGCCATCCAGACGCACCGCCTCGCTCACTGGCTTTGGAACGCTGGAAAGCGCAACATCGCTCTTTATCTGCAGAGCCGGTCATCCGAGATTTTTCAGACCGATATCCATCCGGGCGCGCAACTCGGGAAAGCCATATTCCTCGACCATGCTACCGGCTTCGTGGCTGGCGAGACAGTCGTGATCGAAGACAACGTCTCGATCCTGCACGGCGTTACACTTGGCGGGACGGGGACGCAGAAAGTGGACCGTCACCCCAAGATCCGGACCGGCGTCCTGATTGGCGCGGGTGCGCAGATCATCGGCAACATCGAGATCGGAGCGCATTCCAAGATCGCGGCCGGGTCGCTTGTCACTGAAAATGTCCCGCCCCGGAGCACTGCGGTCGGTGTTCCCGCTCGCATCATCCAAGGAGTCGGAACAGAAAACCCCGCTGAGAGCATGGACCAGTGTCTCGCGCAAGGAACCTACAAGTCTTTCACCTACGTTATATAAAACGCGGCCTACAGCAGCGGATCAGCAGGTCTCTGCGCGCGTCCCGCCATACCGGCTCCTCCGGTCGCGCCTATGGAGTCAAGATTGGTGGCGCGTGCGGTTTCGACGGCGTGCCGGCCAAAACGGACGCCGGGAGCATGAGGACGAAAGACGCCCCGGAGGCGGTGTCCTCAAGACAAATATCGCCGCCGTGGGCGCGGACCAGTTCAGCGGCAATGACGAGGCCGAGGCCATTTCCGTCGCCCTTGGAAGAGGTCTGGAACGCCTTGAACAGATTCTCTCTGAGATTGGCAGGAACTCCGGGGCCGTTGTCGCTCACCTTGATGATTGCAGTTTCACCGTCCTGACGCGCCGTGACTTCGATCGAGGGATCATTGATGGGAGGATCGGCGTGGCGCAGCGCTTCCAACGCATTCCGTATCAGGTTTGCGAGGACCCGGAATATCTGATCGCGGTCGGCATAAAGGTTGATCGTTTGCGGCACGGCGGCCGTCATGCGGACACCGGCAAATTCCTCGACGCCGAGGCTTTCATTGACCTCGGCGAGAAGCGCACGAAGAGGCACGCGGGTGCGCTTCGGGGAGGCCTCCTCGCTGCGGCCATACTTGATCGTGTTCGTGCAGAGGACGATGGCGCGGTCGAGCGCACGAATAAGGCGCGGAACGAAACGCTGAACGGTCGGGTCTGCAACCGTGGCAAGCCTGTCGGATACGAGCTGCGCGCTGGCAAGGAGATTTCGAAGATCGTGGTTGATCTTCGACACGGCGAGCCCGACGTTCGCAAGACGCGCTTTTTCCCTGAGAAGGCCGGAAAGCTGCATTTGCAACGTCGCCAGCTCATATTCGGCGACGCCAACCTCATCGTTCCGCCCTGATGGCGTGATGATCCGGGACGTATCTTCCGGGTTTTCCCGGTACGCCACCATGTTGCGCGTGATGCGCATCATCGGCTGCACCAGAAGCCCCGTCAGGGCCAGATAGACCAGCGCCGCGGTGATGATGGAAATAATGATCGAGAGCCAGAAGATATTCCGGGCGAAGCGCCACATGGCGGAGCGGAGCGGCGTCTCGTCGATCGCGACATCGATCTCGTCGCCGGGCGTCATCATGTCCGGGGCTGCGATAACCCGAATGAGCCGGCCCGGCGGAGCCGCAAGCGCCTGGAGAGCATCCGCTATGAGTTTCGTGAAGTTCTCCGAGCGCAGATCATAGACATCCGCGATCTGAGATTCATCCGGCATGCCGAGCACGAGACGCCGCAATTCCGGCCGCCTCACCGAGACGGCGTGAACCCCGGCGGTTCTCAACAGCTCCTGCCGCAGGCGCTCTGGAACTTCCGCGCCGCCCGAGGCCTCGAGAGCCAGAGACGCGATTTTAGCCGCGTTGACACGCTCCATCAGCCAGTTCCGGCGGAAGTTCGCGACGGACGGGACGAAGATCAGCACCTCGGCCAGCATGACAAAGGCGATGGTGAGAAACAGGAGTTTCGCGGGGAGACTCGACGCAAGGCTCCACATCCCCCCGTATGGCTGGCTGCGCCGCCGGTTTGGCTCGGGGGCCAGGTGACCCGGATACTCCGGGTTCTGTGTGGGTCGGGTATCCAATTGCGACAAAGAGCCCGTTGTTGCACTCTCTCCCTAAATAGCGCCGATCAGCCGAATTTCGCAAGCAAGGTAATAATCCGTCGCAGGACGGGATGTTGCGCGCGCGGCTCGAAATAACTCACCGCGGCCCTCTTATTCATTTCGGCCAGCGTCGGATAGGGCGAAACAATGCTACGCATCGCACTGAGTGGTATCCCCTTTTGCATGGCGAGGCTCCACATCTGGATGATCTCGCCCGCTTGCGCGCCGACGATTCCGGCACCGAGTATCTCGCCTCGCCGCGAAGCGATCACCTTCAAAAAGCCCCCGGTTTCCCGCTCGGCCTGGGCGCGGTCGTTTTCGTGATAGGGCCATCTCAGGATCGCGAGTTTCCCGTGGCGTTCGCGCGCCTTTTCTTCCGTCAGGCCGACATGGGCGACTTCCGGATCGGTAAACGTCACCCAGGGCATGGTTGCGTGGTCAGCCCTCGCCGGCAGCCGGAACAGCGCGTTTTTGATGACGACGGTCGCATGATGATTTGCAGCATGCGTGAGCTGAATTTCGCCGGTAACGTCGCCGATGGCGTAGACCTTCCTGTTTGATGTCACGAGGCCTTTGGTGACCTTGATGCCACGGTCGCTATAATCGACGCCGGCGGCTTCGAGATTAAGGCCGGAGACCGCCGGAGCGCGACCGGCCGCAAGAAGCAGGTCCGTGCCTTCGATCGAGAAGGATTTTCCCAGCGTCGCGAAAATGACCTGCAAGTTCGAGCCGAAGGGCTCGATCCTCTCCACGCGCGCGTTTTCGAGCACGCGCACGCCTTCCTCTCGCAGGCGCTTGAGGAGGTATTCCTTCAGCTCCGGATCATCCCTGGACAGGGCGCGGCCTGCTTCGACAACGGTCACCTCGCTGCCGAGCCTGCGGTGGGCCTGCGCCAGTTCCAGCCCCACGGAGCCGCCGCCGACGATGATGAGATGCCCGATGCGATGCTTGTTGGCGAAAATCGTCTCGTTCGTGAAGTAGCGGATGCGGTCAAGCCCCGGAATGGGCGGTATCAGCGGCGTGGAGCCTGTCGCTATAATGAACCGGCGCGCCTTGATCTGATAGTCGCCGGCCTCGACCGTAGTCTTGTCCACAAAGCGGGCGGTTGCCTTGATGACGTCGACGCCGAGACCGTTGAAACGCTCGACGAAATCGTTCGGTGCGATGGCGTCGATAACGCCCTGCACATGCGCGGCAACCGCCTTGTGGTCGATGCTCATCTCGCCCACGCGAATGCCGAACTTGGCCGAATCCCGGATTTCGTAGGCACGCTTGGCGGCGGCAAGGAGCGCTTTGGAAGGAACGCAGCCTGTGTTCAGGCATTCGCCGCCCATCTTTCCGCGCTCGATGAGAACAACGGGAACCCCGAAGGCGGCGGCGATCGCTGCGGCGGACAACCCGCCCGATCCGCCGCCAATCACGCAAAGATCCGGCGTCAAAACCTGTGGCATGGTTGCTCCGTCGTAGGTCAAAGTTGGATGCACGCCTTGTTTCGCCCGGTAGAGGTGATTTGGCAAGATCAGGGAAAGAGGCACAAAAAAAGATAGGAACCGCGATGCATCACAGCTAAAGAAGCGGCTCAAACAGGCAGGGGCTTTCCAGGCGCGTCATTTTTTGAGGTGTATAGGGGGTTAAAATTGGCTTCGTTTCGTAAAACCGGCATAAGTAAATATACAAGTACTTTTTGACCGCTTGGGCAAAGGCGTCATGATGTTTGACGGTTCGTATAAAAGGAGAAAATCGCAAATGCAAGTCAACCTGCGAGCAGGCGTCTTGATGGCGCTCGCGCTCGGCATCACTTCAGCAGGCGTCGCCGTGACCGGCGCACCCTCCAAAGCAATGGCTCAAGCCACTGGGAAGACAATGACCACATCATCAGGCTTGCAAATCACGGACACCAAAGTTGGCGACGGCGCTTCCCCCAAGACGGGGCAGACCTGCGTCATGCACTATACGGGCTGGCTCTATCAGAACGGCGAGAAGGGCAAGAAGTTCGACAGCTCCGTGGATCGCGGCGAGCCGTTCGAATTCGCCATCGGCACGCATCAGGTCATCCGCGGCTGGGATGAAGGCGTCGCGACCATGAAGGTTGGCGGCAAGCGCACGTTGATCATACCGCCGGAACTCGGCTATGGCGCGCGCGGGGCTGGCGGCGTGATCCCACCGAACGCGACGCTCATCTTCGATGTCGAATTGCTTAACGTGAAGATTAGCCGCGGCTCGCTCGAGAGGTCTTGGAAGTCAAGGACAGTAACGGAAACCGGCTGAGTGATGGGGATTCCGTCCAGGTCATCAAGGACCTGAAGGTGAAAGGCACATCGGTCACGCTGAAGCGAGGCACGACGATCAAGAACATTCGTCTCACCTCGGATGAAGACGAAATCGAGTGCAATGCCGAGAAAGTCAAAGGACTCGTCCTCAAGACCTGCTTCTTGAAGAAGGTTTACAGGTTGGTGAAAAAGTCCTGGTGCCCATTGTTCGACAAGCTCATCATTGCCTGGGGCTGTACTAAGCAGGATTTCGCGGACGCGCCCACGGATCGACGCCCGCCGTCATCCCGGCCAATCGAAGCGCGATCTACCGTCTTTGTTATCTAGCGGTTTGCGCATGGCTCCAGGGTTATCCGGAGCGCACGATGGCGTTCAAGGTGACGATGAGCTTTCGCATGACGGCGGCGATGACGACCTTGTTGGGCTTGCCGTTGCGGCGGAGCTTTTCGGCGAAGAGGCGCAGGACGGGATTGTGCTGGATGGCGACGAGCGCCGTCATGTACAGCGTTTTGCGCACGGCGGCTCGTCCGGCCTCGATATGGCGAGGCCCGTTGACCTTGCCGCTGTCGTTGTTGATAGGCGCGAGGCCCACAAGGCAAGCGGCTTCGCTCCTGGTCAGCGCGCCGAGTTCCGGCAGATAAGCCAGGACAGCCGAGACAGTGGCGGGGCCGACGCTCTTGAGCGTGCGCATCAGGCGCGCCTTGCGCGCGAAGCGCTTCGCTGGCTTCGACATGCGCCGCGATCTCGGCCTCAAGCGCCGCCAGGACTTTACGCAAGCTTGCGATGTGCGCCTTCAGGCCTCGGCTGACGCTGACGTGGCGAGCGCGCTCCAGCCGGTTCGTTTCGGCGAAGACCATCTCTTGGACCTGGTCGCGCCGGGTTTTCAAGTCTCTGAGCGCCAGAACCTCAGGAGTTAACGGGACGTAGAGGCGCAGGTCCGGGGTCTGAAGCCCATAAAGGGCAAGAACGCGAGCGTCGATCGGGTCGGTCTTGGCGATAAGGCCGAGATACCGGGCGAAGCAGCGAACCCGCGATCCATGGGCCTTGTGCGCGGCGATCCCAAGTTCCACGCAGAGATCGAGAACATGGCGCTCATAGCCGCCGGTCGCCTCGCAGACGACGAGCAGCGGGCCGAGATTGGCCTTGGCGTTGCGTCTCACTTCGGCGAGCAGCGCCTTGCGGATCGCCTTGGGTTTGTTGGCGATGACGCTTTGTTCGCCAGTGGGCAAGACGTGAATGACGAGACTGTCTTTGGCGACTTCGAACGCAACGACGTGATTGAATGCAGGCAAAGCCGGGTTCATAGTCATGGCGGAGATTCCGTGATCCTGGATTGTATGCGGCCGTTGAAGGCCCTTCTACCGTTCGGATGGACATGGAACTCGGCGGCGCGGGCCAAGATCGCACAGGACCGTGCTGGGTCTAGCCGGGATACGGCCGCGCGCCGCCCGTGAGGAGGGTGGCCACCCTCCTCACGGGCCGATGCTTTCAGATTCGTTGGCGAGAGAAAGGTCAGCTGTCCCGTGATACAAGCCGGGATCGCAAAAAAGTCGACGCTTTAGTCTGTTACGATCCCGGATAAGGCTGCGCCTTTCCGGGATGACAAGCGGGCAATCCGTTGGTCAGGTCAACGAACTCTTAGTTTTGTCGCCCGCGATTTGGGTTTACCCTGTGAGGGCCACAACATGATATCGTTGATTCTTCCGGCCGAAGCGGCCCTTGAGCATATTGCGGCGACATAGATGCTGCGCTAGAAACTTGAATTGGCATCGACTGGAGCAAGAGATGCCGTCGCAGCTCAAGAAAGTATCGACGGGCGTCAAGGGGCTCGATGAGGTCACCGGCGGCGGTCTTCCCGCTGGGCGCGCGACCCTGATTTGCGGCGGCCCCGGCTGCGGCAAGACTTTGCTCGCCACCTCCTTTATCGTTCAAGGTGCGAGGAACGGCGAACCTGCCGTGTTCGTGACCTTCGACGAGGCGGCTGCCGATCTCGACATCAACAGCCGCTCGCTCGGCTTCGATCTCGCCGGCCTTCAGGCGAAAAATCTGCTCTCCATCGACTACATTCATATTGATCGCCAGGATATCCACGAGACCGGCGAATACAGCCTCGAAGGCCTGTTCATCCGGCTGGGCTATGCGATCGACCAGGTCAAGGCCAAGCGCGTGGTGCTGGACGGCATCGACACGCTGTTCGCGGGCCTGCCGAACGAGGCCCTGCTGCGCTCCGAGTTGCGGCGCTTGTTCGGCTGGCTCAAGGAACGCGGGCTTTCCAGCATCATCACGGCGGAGCGCGGCGAGAAGAGCCTCACGCGGCACGGCATCGAAGAGTATGTGTCCGACTGCGTCATCGTGCTGGAGCAGCGGGTTCTGGAGGAACTCACCACGCGGCGGCTCAGGGTGGTCAAATACCGCGGCTCCATGCACGGCACCAACGAGTACCCCTATCTTATCGAGGAAGGCGGCATAAAGCTTCTGCCGATTACCTCGCTCGGGCTCACCCACACCGTTTCCTCGGAGCGGATCTCGACCGGGATCGCGGGGCTGGATGCGATGCTGGAGGGCAAAGGATTCTATAAGGGCAGCAGCATCCTCATCTCCGGCGGCCCCGGCACGGGAAAGACCAGCATCGGCGCGCATTTCGCGCTCGCGGCCACGGCAGCGGGACGAGCACTGCCTCTATTTTTCGTTTGAGGAGTTGGAGCCTCAGCTTGTGCGCAACATGCGCTCGATTGGCATCGACCTGCAGCCCGCCATCGATGAGGGGCGGTTGTCCATCGATTCAGTCCGCCCCACGACGCATGGCCTTGAGATGCATCTCACGCGGATGATGCACCTGGTTCAGGACCAGAAACCCGATGTGATTGTCGTCGATCCTCTTTCCGCGCTCGAAGGCGGCGGCAGCCTTGCTCAAGCGAACATGATGGTGTTACGCTTAGTTGACTACCTCAAAATGGCAGGCGCTACGACTCTTTACCTGAGCGTGCAGGATGGTGACGACAAGGCGAACTTGAACATCTCCTCGCTGATGGATAGCTGGATTACCATCAAGAACGTCCAAAGGGAGAGGGATCTCGAACGTCGGCTCTTTATCGTCAAATCGCGGGGCATGTCGCATTCGGCCGATGTCCGCAAGCTCTGCATCGGAGCCCAAGGAGTGCAGGTCTCCGAGCGAAAGGGGACGCAATGAACCAGGCGCAGGGCGCATTAGATCCATCCGGCGATGCCGAGTATTGGGAGTTGCGTCTTTACGTCGCAGGGCAGACCGACAAGTCGATCCGAGCCATTAACAACCTGACGCGCCTCTGCAAAGAGCATCTCGAAGGCCGCTATTCGATCGAGGTGATCGATCTTCTCCAGCGCCCCCAGCTTGCGGCGGGCGACCAGATTCTCGCGGTTCCGACACTCGTGCGACGACTGCCGGAGCCGATCAAGAAAATCATCGGGGACCTCTCAAGCGAGGAGCGCGTGCTTGTGGGGCTCGATATCCGCCCGCAGAGGGGGTGATCATGATCGCTGAAACCGCTTGGAGACCGTTCCACGTTACGCCATGACGCTTTACGTGACGGGCGCGTCGCGCTTGTCGCTGCTTGCGGTTTCCCGCGTGAGGGAATTTTGCGAGGAGGAGCTGAGCGGCAATTACGATCTTGAAGTCGTCGATCTTTACCGGGCTCCGGAACGCGCAAAGCAGGCGCAAGTTATCGCATCACCAACGCTTCTTCGCGACAACCCCGCTCCGACCCGCCGGGTCATTGGGGATATGTCCGACCGGGCGAGATTGAGGGCAGCAATCAAGGTCGTTTAAACATGCATGCACCGCCTGACGGCGAAGGCTCAAGTGAGATAGCCGAACTCAAGAGCCGGCTCGCCGAGGCGGAGGATACGCTGCGCGCCCTTCGGAGCGGGCGAGGTTGACGCCCTTGTTGTCGATGGCGAAAGCGGCCCCCAGGTTTTTACTTTGAAAAGCGCAGCCGAGCCCTATCGGCTTCTTGTCGAGCAGATGAGGGAGGGAGCCATCACTCTCTCTCAGCAGGGTGTCGTCCTGTACTGCAATGAGGCATTCGCCGAGATCGTCGGCAAGGCCGCGCCGCAAATTATCGGTTCCTCCGTGCTCGATTACATGAGAGAGCGCGACTTCAAGCATCTGGGCGATCATGGGGGCTGCCGCGGCTGTGAGATGTCCCTCCGGAGGGCTGCGGGCGGCTATGCCCCTGTGACCGTCTCCTCCGTCTCGCTTGAGGTCGATGGGCGATCCGTCATATCGGCGGTTGTTACGGATCTTACGGGTCATCAGCTTCGTTTGCGGCATGAGGCAATCGTCAATTCAATCGCCGAGCCGATCTATTCGCTTTCCCCTGACCTCATCGTCGAGAATTGGAACCCAGGTGCGGAAGCTCTCTACGGATATGCGCCGCATGAGATCATAGGGCAGCCGGTTCGCGTTCTCTGTCCTCGGCGACGATGAATACAAGGCCTTCGAGGCACTTGCAAAGGAGGTGGCGCAATGCGGGCACGCCACTCTCTCGCGATGCGCGCCGTCTTCGGAAAGATGGCTCCCTGGTCGAGGTCATCCTCTGCCTTGCCCCTCTGCGCGACCGCGATGGCAAGCTCACCGGATACGCCGCCATCGCCCACGACATCACGACGCGGAAAGCGCAGGAGAAAACGCGCCAGCTCCTCCTCGACGAGCTCAACCACCGGGTGAAGAACACCCTTGCGATGGTCCAGTCCATCGCCCGGCTGACGCTGCGTCAGACAAAGAGCCCTGAGGACTTCGCGGCAAGCTTCACCGGGCGCATCCAGGCGCTCGCCGGCGCGCACGATGTCCTGACGGCCTCGTCCTGGCACGGCGCCAGCATCGCTTCGCTCGTCAGGGATCAGTTGATACTGGGCGACACCGGCCTGGGCCGGATCAACTCCAGCGGGCCGTCCGTCAAGCTTGATCCGCAAACGGCGGTTGCCCTTTCCCTTGTGCTGCATGAGCTTGGCACGAACGCGAACAAATACGGCGCCCTCGCGGCGGCAAGCGGGAACGTCGATCTCTCCTGGGAAACCGCCGAAAGCGGCAAGGTGCTTAACATGCGATGGCAGGAACTTGGCGGACCCAGGGTGACCGAGCCGAACAAGCGGGGCTTCGGCACATTCATCATCGAGCAAAGCCTGAACGGGCTCGATGGCGAGGCTCAACTTCGATTTGAGCCTGCCGGTCTTGTCTGCGATATGTGGCTTCCGATCAGGAAGGCGAAGCAACCGGCTGACGGGAAACCATGATCGCCACGATCCGCCGAGAGTTCTGGTTGTCGAGGATGACGTCCTGCTTGCATTCGAGATGCAGGACATCCTCAGCGATGCCGGTTACAAGATCCTGGGCCCAGTCTCAACGGTCGCAAAGGCTCTTGCGCTGATTGACAGCCAAGACCCCCATCTCGCCTTTGTCGACTGCAACCTCGATGGAGAGAATGCCGCCGCCGTTGCGGTAGCGCTCACTGCGAGGAAAATTCCTTTCGCCGTTGTCACAGGCCACGAGCGCGAAAGCCTGCCGGCTGCATTCAGCAATGGGTTGTTCGCCAGGAAGCCTTTCAGAGCCGCGCGTCTTCTGGAAATTGCGCGCGCGCTCCTGCAACATTAAAGCCTCGGGCGCTTAATCGGGCGCGGGCGTCCCGGCGATCGTCGCCCCGGCGCATGTCCGGGGAGGTTACAAATCGAAGCGCCTTTTGCGATCCCGGACACGACGCAAGCGCCGTTCCGGGACGACGAGGCTGCCCTTCAGGGTTGCGTCGCAATGAATTCCGATCTTGCGCACTCCGCTTCAGCCGCTATGTGGGCTGAACGAAATTTCGCGCTCCCCAGGCTGCGCCGCACCCTCGCCGCAATCATAGGAATGTAGCTGAGAAAAGTGGCTTGCGTTCTTCCCTGAATATCGCAAAGGAATTGTACTTTGAACGCACCATTCATTGAGTTTAGCCATTTCGGTGGTTGCGTCTAATATGGATGCATCTCATCGAGCCGCCATTTCCGTTCAAAGCCCTTTCACTGCCAAATCCATCGATCGTCCGAGCGAGAATCCCGCCCCCGCGAAAATCATCCTCGCGTTTATCGGCGCTTGCGCCATCGTCAAGCTCTTTGCCGTTTGGGTAACCGGGTTCACCGGGGACGAGGCCTATACCGTTGTCATCTCGCGATCGCTCAAGCTCTCCTATTTCGACCACCCGCCCCTGCATCAATGGATCGTGCACGGCTTCAGCGCGCTGTTTGGGGAAGGCTGGTGGCTTTGCATTCCATTCCTGGCGATAGCCGAGGCGATCAACCTTCCTCTCTACGGCCTGACGCGCAGGCTCTTCGGCCGGGACGCCGCGCTATGGGCGCTGTTCGGGTTCAATGCGACGGCTTATTTCGTCGTCTGGCCTGACGGATTGATCCTGCCGGATGTCCCTCTTTTCCTGTTCCTCACCGCTGGCGTATGGGCGATCGCGGAAATCCTGTTTGGCCCTGCGCGCAGGGCCGGTGCGGTCTGGGCTCTCTGGTTATCGGCGGGCGCGGCGTTCGGGCTGGCGGGGCTCTCGAAATATGCGGCGATCTTTGTGCCCGCAAGCCTTTTCGGATTCCTGGCGTTCTCGCCCCAGCACCGCCACTGGTTCTGGCGTCCGCAGCCTTACTTCGCGACCGCGATTGCGCTTGCGATTTTCTCACCCGTGCTGATCTGGAATTATCAGAATGGCTGGGTTTCGTTCCTTTTCCAGTCCGGCCGCGCCGCCTCCAGCACATCCTTGGGCGCATTCGCCTTCGCTTCCTTCGGCGAAGCCCTTGGCGCGCAGGCAGCGCTGCTCTCGCCATGGGTGGGAGTTCCGCTCGTCATCGCTGTGGCGGAGGCGGTGCGATCTCCGGGAGCCAGCAACGCCAGCCGGTTCCTGTTGTGGCTCGTCGCGGTTCCGCTCGTGCTCTTCCTGTCGATGCCGTTCATGGGCAAGACCGCAATCCCGCATTGGTTCAACTCCGCATGGCTCTTCGCTTTCCCGCTGCTTGGGCATAGCCTGAGCGGGCGGAGCGCAAAATGGCTCCGCTCCTGGGCTGAAGCGAGCGCCGCGCTGACTGCGGCGGCCTTCGCCTTATTTGTGGGTTATGTCGCCGTGGGCCCGTTTTGGCAGACGGCAAGCGCAAAGGCTTCGAAGCAAGATCCCACGCAATGGAGCTATGACTGGCTGGGGTTCAAGGACTCTCCCGCGTGGCGCGCCTTGGGCGGCGCCCCTAACGCCTTCGTCGTCGTCGATAATTGGCGCATCGGCGGCAAGACAGGCGCTGCCTTCGGGCCGGATGTGCCGGTGTGCGCCTTCACCCAGGACCCTCGCGAGTTCGCGTTTGTCTGCCGCGAAAAGGCGCTGTTGGGGCGGGACGCTCTGATCGTCATTCCAAAGGAAAGGTCGCAGGAAACTTTGGCCGCGCTCGCTCCCTATTTCCAGCGGCTCGACCCCAGCGAGGACATTGCCGTGGGGCGCGGCGGCCGCTCGGAGCGCGTCGTGACTCTGACGCACGCCCATGTGCTATTGCGCCCCTATCCCTTTCCCTTTGGGGATGGACGCCCGAATCTGTAGCCGCTCGACGGTTGCCGCCTCCCGATTGCAATGGCGCGCCCACGGCGCGCGGCGTGATCCCCGGGTGGCGAACCCCACGGCGTCAATAAGCCCCCGTGCTTTGAGTGTCGATTTCGTATGATGGGACTTGCAAAGAAAGAGCCCTCTTGCGACCATGACCTATTCGGGGCTCTTTGGCAGCCCCAGCCCCTCAAATAGAAATATTCCGCATAAGGAACAGCAACATGAGCGGAAATGGTAATGCGGAGGGCAGAAGTCCCCGCTGTGTCGCGTTGGTTGGTCCCCATCCGAGCGGCAAGACAACCCTTTTCGAATCCATCTTAATCCGAACGGGCGCAGCGCATGACGGCGCCGATGCCCGCAAGGTGATCGGCGACACATCCGCCGAAGCGAAAAATCACGGCATGAGCGTCGAGATGAACGTCGCCAATTTCGAATTTCTTGGCGACAAGTTCACGCTGCTGGATTGTCCGGGTTCGGTCGAGTTCCAGTATGACGGCACGGGCGCCATCGCCGCCTGCGACGCCGCCATTGTGGTCTGCGAGGCCGACGAGAAAAAGCTGCACGCCCTCCAGATCGTCTTGAAAAGCCTGGAGACCGCGGGCGTCCCTCATTTCCTTTTTATCAATAAAATCGACAAGGTTGGCATCGACAAGGTCGGCCAGGGCGCCGGCGAAATTCTGACGATGATGCAGCCTGCAAGCCGGCTTCCGCTTGTGCTGCGGCAAATCCCGATTTGGGAAAGCGGGGCCGTGAGCGGCTTTGTGGACCTCGCTCTTGAGCGCGCTTTCGTCTATCGCGAGCATGCGCCGAGCGAGATGATCGCCATTCCCTCCGACCTCGCCCAATTCGAGGCCGACCAGCGCTTTTCCATGCTCGAGAAGCTCGCCGACTACGACGACGAGTTGATGGAGCAGCTTTTGAGCGACGTTGCGCCGAGCCGCGACAAGATCTTCCAGGACCTCGTCACGGAGTTCAAGCAATGCCAGATTGTCCCTGTCTTCTTCGGCTCGGCCGAGGAGGGACATGGGGTCGGCCGGCTGCTGAAAGCGCTTCGGCATGAGACGCCTTTCGCGGAACAAACAGCCAAGCGCCTGGGCCTCGGGTCTGCGAAATCCGCGGCCTACATCATGAAAACCCATCACACGTCTCATGCGGGCAAGCTTTCGCTGGCGCGGGTGCTCGCCGGGCAGTTTGCGGATGGCGGCTCTGCTTATGCCCCCGACGGCGAAGAGAAGATTTCTGGTGTGTTTTCTGTCGTTGGAACCGACGTCAAGAAACGCGGCCCTGGTACTGTCGGCGAAACAGTCGCCCTCGGGAAGCTTGAGAGCCTCCCGACCGGAACGACGATCACGGGCGAGAAGAACGCAGCGCTATCCATCAAGGCGTCGGTTCCGCCGAAGCCTGTGTACGGACTTGCCATCGCGGCCGGCGAGCGCAAGGACGAGATCAAGCTCACCGCCGCACTCAACAAGCTGATCGACGAAGACCCCTCGCTGGTCCTGATCCAGGATCGCGAATTCGAACCAGATGGTTCTCTGGGGGCAAGGCGAGATGCATCTGCGCGTCGCTCTTGAGCGCCTCAACCGCCGCTTTGGCATCAAGGCCGAAACGAAGAAGCGCGACATCGGCTACAAGGAGACCATCCGCAAGAGCGTCGAGATCCGCGGCCGTCACAAGAAGCAGAGCGGCGGGCACGGTCAATTCGGCGACGTGGTCGTGGAAATCAAGCCCCAGGGGCGCGGCGAAGGCTTCGCTTTCTCCGAGGAGGTCACTGGCGGCGCCGTGCCGCGAAACTACTTTCCTGCGGTTGAGACTGGCGTGCGCGACTATCTTTCGAGCGGTCCGCTTGGCTTTCCGGTCGTGGATGTCGCGGTCATTCTCAAGGACGGCTCCTATCACACGGTCGATTTATCCGAGCAAGCCTTCCGCATGGCAGGGCGCATCGCGATGTCGGAAGGCATGCCGAAATGCTCGCCTGTCCTGCTCGAGCCCATCATGGCGGTCAAGATATCCGTTCCGTCCGAGGCAACGGCGAAGATCAACGGCATAATTTCGTCACGGCGCGGCCAGATCCTCGGCTTCGACGCAAGGCCGGGCTGGTCCGGGTGGGACGTTATCGACGCGCACATTCCGGAAGCCGAAATTCATGACCTCATCATCGAGCTGAGGTCGGTGACGGCGGGTGCGGGCGCCTTCGAGGCGAAGTTCGATCATCTCGTGGAGTTGACCGGCAAGCTTGCCGAGCAGGTCACGGCGGAACAGGCGTCGCGAGCCGCTTAACGCCTGACATGACCTCTTTAGGGGCGGCATCAGGGCCGCCCCTGGAGTGCGTCCGGAGAAATGCGAAGCGGTTTTCCGGTAAGGCGCACAATAAAACAAAAACTTAGACGCCGCCTGATTCCATCAAAGCGGATAGGCTCTAAAGCCTGGGCGAGGCGCGCAGACGATCACGATCAGCCCTTCCTCGGCGGATGCCATTCCTGCACTTACGGCTCGCGTGCGGTGCCGAAGACGTGATCCCGGCCTTGGAACCGCTGCCGGCGAAGACGCTTTCAGGGAAGCGACCCAATCTCGACAAATTGTTCGCTCAAAGCTTGGGAAAGCAACCGAGTATTGCTAGTCTTTTGCCTCGTAGAGTGTCCAACAGGCGTCTTGTTGCGCTCTTGCTTCGTCCCACGGATGGACCGCAGCGGCAGAGCATACTTGGCAAATACATGAACTGGTTTGCCCAACGCCACTTCTAAGGTTAGTCATGAAAAGCAGGTTCTGCGTTTTCGCCGCCGCCATTCTATTGGGTACGCCATCGTGCTATAATTACTTTCAAAGCCCTGCATGGGGATCTCAAGATCCTCTAACACACAGCAGTTCCAGTAAAATGTTACAATTCAAGCAAACAATGACAACCATCTTCTGGGTCGGCGAAAGCGCCACGGGAGACAACGGTTACATCCATAATAGATCCAGTTATTGGGACGATAACTGGATGAAAAATTATGGCGGCGTCGACAGCCCTCTGAAAAGGAAAGGCTATCTTCCCGCGGCCTTTACTCCGAAGCAAAATCCTTTCTATATCGCGCTCCCTTTCGCGGAGGTAGACCCGGATGGGAACCTTAAGGCAATCGCCAAGAAGATCCCCGGTTTCGGTCAGAACCAGGGGCCGCTGACAAGGGATCGCTGGGTTGAAGTCCGCTACAAAGGGAAGTCCTGTTTTGCTCAGTGGCAGGATGTCGGGCCTTTCGGCGAAGACGATTTCGACTGGGTTTTCGGTTCCGCGAAGAAGCCGAAAAACAAGCAGGGGCTGAAGGCCGGCCTCGATATTTCGCCGGCAACCGCACAATTTCTCGGTATCGCTGACAGCGACACGACCGAATGGCGTTTCGTGGACGAGAAGGACGTGCCTGATGGCCCGTGGAGGGCCATCATCACGCGATCATAAGCCCGTGGCATGGAGAGGGACCGCAGAGCCCTCTTCCTCAACCTCACTTGGTGCCGCCGTCTTTACCGTGGCTTTCCGCTCAAGCTTGCCCCAGCCGACAACCCGGCCTTGAAGCGCCCTGAGCACGGATTTGGCCACCACGAAATACATGATCTGCCGGTAACCGAACCGCTGCAGGACAAGCCACCACAACAGCGAACGGTCCTCCTTCTTCTCAAGGAAAAAGGCGATCATGGCGGCGGTCAAATCGACTGCCATGAACACCGCGTAGTACGTGGCCATGATCAGAAGGTTGCCTGAGTTGTATTGCTCGCCGTGCTGAAGGTAGTCGCTCAGCGTTCTTAATATTTGATAGATCAGTGCGAGATCGATGAGCGGCGACAGGAGCGCAAGCGCGATCTGGAACATCCAGACCTGCGGCATGGCGACGAGGCCCAGCGCGCCATAGCGCGGATTGAGGGTTACGCGCCGATGCTTCCAAAGGCATTGCAGTGTCCCGAAGGCCCAGCGGAAGCGCTGTTTCGCAAGACCCGACATAGTATCCGGCGCTTCGGTCCACGCGATTGCATCCTGATCGAAAAGAACCTCGTACCCGGCGCGCTGAACCATGATCGTCAAATCCTGGTCCTCGGCGAGCGTGTTGGACGGGAAGCCGCCAAGCTTCGCAATGGCCTCGCGCCGCCACGCGCCCACGGCCCCAGGCACGACGGTTATGCAGCCGAGCGTGGCGAGCGCCCTGCGCTCAAGGTTTTGAGCCGTGATATATTCGAGCGCCTGCCAGCGGGTCAGCACATTGATGCGGTTGCCGACTTTCGCGTTGCCGGCGACCGCTCCGATTTTCGGGCCGGCAAACCACCGCACGAGACGCGATATGGTCCGCGGCTCGAACTGGGTATCGGCATCGAGAACCACGACGATGTCGCCCTCCGCATGGGCAAGACCGAGATTGATCGCCCGGGCCTTGCCGCCGTTTTGCGTCGTGATCAATTTCACGCGCGCATCGCCTGCAAAACACTCGCGAACCACGTCAGACGTACCGTCCGTGGAGCCGTCGTCGATGACGATGATGCTGACCTTCTGATGGGTGCTGGCCAGGATCTGACGTACGGAGGCGGCGATGACCTTTGCCTCGTTGTAGGCCGGAATGAGCACCGACACAGAAAGGTCATCCGCGTCGCTCGGGGGTTTCCGTCCGTTCGCCCGCGCATAGCCGAGAAGCGCCAGACCGCACAGGGCCATCAGCCTTGCCAATCCGAGTCCGATGGCAGCAAGGAACAAAGTCGTCAGCGCCCCCTGCACCCAGCTGAACGTAAAGAAGACATAACGGTTGACGACCGGGGAAGCCTCATTCGCCGGGACGGGAGGCATAGCCTGATCCTTAGTCCACTTTGCCAGCTCTGAGGTCGCTACGAACTCAAAGCCCTTGGCCCTGAGCGTATCGATCAGCTTGGGCAGCGAGGCGACGGTGGCAGCGCGATCGCCGCCCGCATCATGCAACAGCACAACTTGACCCCGCTTTTCGGGATCGGGGTCCGTCGCTTGGGCCACAACGCGTTCGATGATCTGCTCCGGCGTCGGCTTCTGCCAATCGTCGGGATCGATCTTGAGCCCAACGGTCAGATAGCCGAGTTTCTCGGCTTCCCGCAGCGGCGCGATTTCCTCGGCGCTGGTGGGTTCCGCATCACCGAAATAGGGTGGCCGGAAAAGCCGCGTCGACCGCCCCGTCAAAGCTTCGATCAAACGCTGGGTCGCGTTGATCTCGATGCCCGCGACGCTGTCCGGGGTCTCGCCAAGATTGGGGTGTGTGAACGTGTGGTTGCCGAGATCGTGCCCTTCGGCGAGCACCCTTTGAACGAGTCTCGGATAGGCGGCGCCGTTTTCTCCGATAATGAAGAAGGTCGCGTGGACGCCCTTCTCCTTGAGGATGTCCAGGATTTGAGGCGTCCAGTCCGGGCTCGGTCCATCATCGAACGTCAGCGCGATTTTGCCCGGCATTTCTCCTGTCCGCCGGACCACAAACGAGGCGGGCAGCTTCGTATAAGTCTCCCCCGTGACCGTGGCGTTCGCATCGTCCACTTTGATCGTCCGCGAGCCGCCCGAGGGTTCAGCCGCAATCTGCAGAAGCTCGCCGCGTCCGATGAAATCAACCTCGGTGCCGGGATTGATGGATGCGAGTGAGGCTGGCGGCGGTGCGCCATAGTTTCGGGGCAAGACCTGCCAAAGCGATGGATCTTCCGCGCCGAGCCGCCACAAGGCGTAGCCAGCTGGCCGATATTTATCAGAGGCGCGCAAATGGTTATAGGCTGTCACCGCGTCGAGGAACCAAACGCGGTGTGTGCTGCCATCTTCCAAGTAGGAGAAGCGCGGATTGAGTGTCTCCGAATCGAGGTCGATCGATACCTTTGAATCACGCGCGGTGAGGATCGCCTCTTGGAAGGTCAGTTCTTCTGCGTCGTGACCTCCGACGATCCAATCGTAACCATAGTTCGCGATCGCCACAATCGTGTGGGCGGGATCGAGATCTCGCATCCGCGCTGCTAGCCGGGTCGAGAACCACGATTGTGAAGCCACGGGCCCCGGCTGAGAATCCGCCCAATGCTCGTCATACCCCATCAGAATCAGGTAATCGCATGCCTTGGCATAGGCTTTGTAATTCCAATGCGGATCGTCGAAAGGCGCGGCGACGGCAACAATCAAGCCCTTCGCCTTGAAGGCGGCATGGACTTCGCCCAGGAAAGCCAAGGTATCCTTGTGAGCATCGTCGGGGATCTGCTCGAAATCGACGACGAGGCCTTGGAGCTTATGCTCCTCGATGAACGCCAGGACGCTGGTCAGGCGTTCGCGCCTTCTCTCCGGGTCCGCCAGAAGGCGGGCGAGGTTCGGGCCATCCCATTTCGTAATCGACGAGTTCTGGATCATCGCCAGAATAGCCACTCCCGGCTTCTCCCTCCGGACCAGATCAAGCGACTTCTGATCGAGGGTGACCTTGAGGTCCATCGAGCTTCCCTGCAGATAGAGCCAGCTCGGAACCACCCAATCGAGGTTTTGGAGGTTGTTTCGAAGCGACGAAAAGCTGCTGTCGTCCCAGTTTGCATAAAAGCCCACTGTCAGGGGCTTTTCGCGATGCTCGCCGGCAGATTTTATGCCTTTTGTTTTTGACAGGGCCGCCGCTGGGGACTGCACGGAATGCGGATATTGCTTTTTCGTCGACTGGGCTTTGCGCGCGAGATTGCGGACCGACGGCAGCAAATGCGGAACTTTCGCGACATCGTTCAAAAGGGGATAACGCTGGCTTTGCGATGTCTGCAAAGTTTCGGGAAAGGACCGAAAGATAAAGAGGCTCGAAAGAAAAATGAGCCCTGCGATGCTGCTGATGACGGCAAGCGCCCAGGCTACGCGCGAGACATGCCCGGCGCGGCGATTTTTCGGATCGAAGAAGATAGGTTTCGTCATGGGTCCTTCGGGTCTGGTCGCTCCCGCGCGATTGGCCCAGCCATTCCGAGGCCGGGGTGTACGATGGGTGCTGGGTGAGATGCGGCGAATCAGATGGGTACGGGAGCAAACAATACGCGAGCTTGGATGAACGCAAGCTGTACAGCGCCTAAAGGATGCGGGGCGCCCTCCCCGCTGCTATCGATTATCACGCAATTGTGTGACAGGTGCTACGGTTTGAGGAAAGTGTTGGCCTGCCCCGTAAGCCAGGAAAAGGCTTTCGCCCTCGCGTTGGAGTCAGAAACAACCTTGGGCGTGATTCCATAAAGCACGATCTTATCGCCTTCAGTGCCGGGGGGGTCGCAGATGTAGACCCCGTCTGGGGCATTCTGAGCAGGCTTGATGCGCGATGCGCGCTGCATGGCGTCAACCGCGCCTGCGCTCCAGACCTCCAGAGCGAAGGTTCTCCTAGCCTGCTTCACCCATTGCGGACTTGACCAGGGACTTTTGTCCCGGCGAACCGAGTGCTGGCAGAAATAGCTTCCCGTTTCCCTGACGCTTCCCGTGACGAGGATTAGAGATTCCTGCTTCACGCTATACTGCGGCGCAATCGACGCATCCTCTCGGATCAGCTTCAACACGATGTCGAGGTGGTATCGTTCAATGGGCTGAACCTGGAAAATAGAAGCTGGCCCCGCTGGCTCTTGGGAGCCCTTGCTCAGAATTTTGAGCGATGCGCCGCGGCTGCCATCGCCGGCAAGCGCTCCGCCTTGACCTTCCACCTGAAGCTTGCCTGTTTCGGGGCTCACGGGAGCCTGAGCGCGACCGAGAACTTTTTTCTCCCAAGCCGCGGTGGAAACCACATTCACGAGCCTGAGGGCATCCGACCAAAATCCTTCTGCGGCTGCGGCCCCTCCGAGAGAACCGGCGAATTTGCTGTCGGTCGAGAACACCGCGATCAGGGTCTGCCCTGCCCCTTTCAGCGCTCGCACGATCTTTTTGCTGCGCAGCTCTTCCGCAGAAACCCACGGCCGGGCTTCGAGCTGGCATCCGTCACCGGTGCTGGCGATCCTGGCGGCATTCCCCGGCTCAGCCGTGCTGGCGAGGAGCTCGTTGGGCTCGATGTCTGCGGGCAGGCTCAGCCCGTAAGTGCTGTCGATTTCAGCAAACTCGAGGCCGTGCAGCCGCTCATTTTCTTTAAGCTTTGCCCAGCCAGTGCCGAGCTGCCGGTCCGCGGAAACGTCAAGCGTCAGCTCGCAGCCGCGGACAGGCTCGCCTGCCGCGTTTTGAATTTCGATCTTCAGGTCTTCGGCTCGCACATAAAGAGGGTCCACGACAAGGACAAGGCGGTCAGGTTCTTTCCTGACCGTCACGAGTTGATACCGCCGGAGCAGTTTCTTCAGGGTGGCATTGTCACCGATTTTCTTCGCAGCCTCAGCTGGGACGTCAGCGGTCAGGCCTTCTGGTGCTTCCTGCAATGGCACGCCCTCGACGCTTAGACTCCCTTCTGCCTGGATCACGTCAGCCGCCGGCAGCGCTTCCCCGCTCTTGCGCTCGAAAGCCAGGACGATGTGCTGAGCGGATGGTGGCGTCGGCGTGGAAGGCGGAGCAGCTTCGGGGGCCTTCGGCTGTGGCGTTGGCTCGGCTTGGGGCGCCTTTGGAGGCGGCGCCGTAATTTCAGGGGGCTGCGCCCGTGGAGCAGGAGATGGCGCGGCTTCCTCCTTCGGCGGCAGTGGCGAAGCCTCGGGCGGCTGCGTTTTAGAAGCAGCAGGAGGCAAGGTTTCATTCTTTGAAGGCTGCGTCTGCGAGGCAGGAGGGGGCGCAGCTTCCTTTTGCGGCAGGGTGGCCGTTGCAGGAGGCTGCCCTTGAGGAACGGACGAAGGCGCGGCTTCCGGTTTTTGAGGCGGAGCCGTTTGCTGCGCACACGGAGGGCACTCCACTTTTGCAGGCGGAGTTGCGTTCTCCGAGGAACGCCCCCGTGGAGGAGGTAGCGGCGCGGGTTCCAGTGCCGGCGGCGGGCTATAAGGCGTTTGCGTGAACCGGGGTAATGACCGGGGTAAAGCCGGCAGAGCGGGGGGCGGGCTTGACCGCCGTAACGGCCGAGGTGCCTCTATTTCGGAGGGCGCGTTCGCTTCCTGACGTCTCGAAGGTTGCGACGTTTCCGGTGCGCCGCTGACAATCACGTTCACCAACGAAGCGGCCAATGTGTCTGTGTCCTCCGGGCATGACTCTTCGCAGACCAGAAGGCCCGCGAGGCCGCACAGGAAAAATGGATGGATCGCATCGAAGCTTGAACCGCCTCGCCTCAAATGGAAGGTCGCTTCAGAGAAATCGATGCCCACATCCAGCGGGGCAGACGGGTCGAAGGCAAGTCTTTGGGCGTTGTCCTTCAGTTCCTCAAGCGACTCCCCCGGCCGGCCGACGAAAAAGACCGGTATCTTGTCTGGCGGGAAGCGTCCGTCATCCCGTGCGAGCACGCAGGTCTTTGGCGCATTACTTTGGAACAGCGACACCTTCCCGCCAACATCGAGCAACAGGCTGAACGGCCGGTGGAAAATGCTGCGGCCCTCGGCTACCTTGAAAACGGGCATGGGCTCCAGATCGCCCTTGGGTTCCAAGACGAAGCGGCGGGACTGAAGATCGTTGCCAATCACGAGGTGTCTCTGAGGCCACCTGACGCACGCATCCGCGGAGCCGCCGCGCGCAGCCGCCGGCTGCGGCGCAAACGCCGTTACGCAGGCGAGGAGAGCCAGCGTGCAGAAACCGCGGCGGCGTGCGATTTGCGTGAGCGATGTCATAGGGCAGGAGCGGACCAAGTCGAACGGCGGCAATTTAACTCTAATTCACCTTAACGGCAAAACAGCCTATCGCGGCATCGTTAATCATTCGAATGCGCGCTGACGTATTTTCAATAAATAGTCGGGGTGCGGGTTCCCGAAACGGCTTGTCCCGCGGCGAAAAGCTCGCACTGAGATCTCTCGAAAGCGTCACGGAATGATGGGGCCGCTTATTGATCCGTCCCGATGATGTTTGGAGCGCTTGCGCAAATTCTGGCGGCCGTTCTCCCGGCGCGCCGGAAGCGCGACAACAAAAGCGGCAAGCAGGAAGGCGTGCTTGCTGGGAGAAGAAGAACAGGATGAGGGGCGATGACGCGCATCGACTTACCCCTCAGCCGGATCAGAAGCGATGCGGCTCCCATTGCGAGAGGCGGCGCTGCGATTCAAACTATGGCGGCGCTTTGCGGGGAGCCAATTTTTTGCCGGCAACGCGGTATTTTGAAGTCAGGCGGAAAGCCAGAGAGCCCATCGTGAAGGCAGCAATAGAAAGCACAGCTTGATGGCTCTATCGGCCAAGTTCCTTTTGCTCGCCACCAGTCCCGCAAGCATGCCCGCAAGTGCTAGCGCGATTGCCAGCACAGGAACCTTTGAGCTAGGACCGGCGGGCATCTCCGCGAAGCTCACCAAGCGGCTGGGATTTGGAATGCTCCGCCTCTCCGTCTCAAAATCCGTCGCCTTGCTGTAAAGGTTCTTGTAAAAAGCCTCTTTGGTGGAACTGTCCCCATTACCTTTGCTGTCGAGCGCATGCATCATTCCTCCCCGGTTGCTGTCAGTAATTTTGGTCAGATCCGCTATCGAGTGCTTTATCAGTTGCTTTACTCGACCCGACCTCAATGATGTCCCCCAGCATAATGGGCGTGGTCTCATTGGCTTGTATAACGTCAGGGCGGCCCTTTCCTTGTTGATGGCATGCCGGCGCGTCCAAACCCCGCTGGCGGGCATTGCCTGACTTGGTTTCGGCGGCGAACCCTGAGTTCCGGGCTCTCTCTAAATGCGCGCGCTGCCCACGCCGGAACTGGCTGCCCCCGAGATTGCGAGGAGCAGCGGCACCTGCCGGCGAATTTCGGAAGCCACATCACGGTCGAGCTTTGCCAGCCAGCCGCCGGGAAGGGCGGCGAGGCCATAGGTGGCGCCCGCAAGCATTCCTGCCAGCGCGGCGGTGGTATCGGCGTCTCCGCCCTGATTGGCGGTTTGAATGACGCAATCCGCAAAGGAGTTCCGTGCCAAGGTAGAAGTGCAGCACGGTTTGCATGGTGTCCACGATGAAGGCCGTGCACCGGCCAGGATAGGGCTCGAAACGGAAAGCTCTGTGCTTTGCCGCCAACCCCCCGCCGGTTCGGCCGGCTTCCTCTTTGCCCTGCCCGCGAAGAAGGCCATGCACCATGGAGATCAGCGTCAGGCAGGCGTCGTCCGAAAAAGGATGATGATGCGTGATGCGCGCCTGGGCGATCGACCAGGGCTCCGCCTTGCCTGGATCGCCGAAGGTCGCCAGCGCCACAGGCAGGACGCGCATGGCGGCTCCATTTCCGGCGTCGCCCTCCGAGAACGAACCCTCGACGGTCCCATGCGCCATGAAGCGCCGGATGCCGCGGCGGCAGGTATTGCCGACATCCGCCGGCCCGGTTTCCAGCCAAGCCGCGAATTCCTCGCACACGTCCCGGGCATCGAGTTCCCCGCGCCGGACGATCGAGCGCCCAAGCGCCAGCGCCATCTGGGTGTCGTCGGTGACCTGCCCCGGCTTGAGTCGAAGCCAGCCGCCTCCCGTGATCTCGCGGTGGACGCCGAACTCGGCGGCGATCTCCCGCTTCGTCATGAACTCGACCGTCGCGCCAAGTGCATCGCCGATGGCGAAGCCGAGAAACGCGGCCATGGCCCGGTCTTCGACAGTCAGTTCGGTCATGCCCTGGCTCCCTCACACATATTCGGCAATCACACGGTATTCTCCGCCGACCGCCAGATACTCGCCTTCGCCCTGCAACGGATGCGAAGACAACAGCCCATTGAAAAACAGGATCTTGCTGACCGGAACCCGCGCCGTGAGAATTGCATCCCCGAAGCAATCGGCGATGCCGCGGTCGGATGAAAAGGAGACCAGATTGTTGAGCCGGATCACGGCCGTGCGCTTGTCGATCCGCTCAACGATCGAGTGCTCGTCCAAAGCATTGATCCCACGGAATAGCGTCAAATGCGTTTGCCCCGGATAAGCAAAGTGCGCGATGGCCCATTGGCAGAATTCGAAAAGCAGGTCCAGCTGAACCCAGATTGCATTGTTGTGGAACCGGCTGGACATCTTTTCCTCTACATAGGCGGCCCAGGCGCGGGTGGAAACGTGCCCGATGATCTCCTTATGGAAGGATGGGCATATGCCAAACCGGCTTTCGACCCATCCCTTGAGCACAGCGCCCTCCGGCCCATTGCTGTCGAAGCCCCAGCCCTCGATCAAACGCAGAAACGAGGAGCGATAGCGCCTCCGTCTGGCGCCGAGACCCGTTCCCTCGCGCTGCTCGGGATCGAGACCGAACATTGCCATCATGTAGCAGGTGAACGCTTCGCCCGCGTCAGCCAAATCGGTGGCTTGATCCAGCATATCGAACAGGCTCCGGTTCATTTCGCGCACGCCCGAAATATGGAGCGGAGCCGGATCGTCGTTGAACGCGCAGCTGGCGAGCCACTCCGTAGGCTTCCCCAGGAGATTGGTGGAATGTCCGATGCCGCGCCGCCTGTCTACTCCCATAACCTTGGTTTGCCTGAAGGCGCGCAAACCTGCAACGGCGCTTAGAGTGCGGCCGGAAAAGTGCGAAGCGGTTTTCCGATAAGACGCACGATAAAACAAAAACTTAGAAACTATCCGCCTTCGCTTCCACCAAAGGCCCCGTGTTCTCGCCACATCGCGGAGCGGCGAGCTTGCCAGCGCATCGATCAGCGCTGGCCCGCCCCAAGGGCCGGTCGCACGGCTTCTGTACCTGTCATCCAACTAAAACAGATCCCTGGGATAGAGGCCGCGGCACTGAACTAGGTGAGATTTTATCAAAATGCTAAAAAGGCTTGCACTCGGCTTGCTGGCCGGTGTGGCGCCTTGCGCGTCTGCGTACGCCGGTCATGTTGAGCATGTGTTGCTCATCAGCGTAGACGGCCTGCACGCCCTCGATGCGGCCCGCTATATCGAAAGCCATCCAAACTCTGCCCTGGCGGAACTGTCCCGGCATGGAGTGACCTACACCAACGCGCGCACGCCCGCGAACTCGGATTCCTTCCCTGGCCTTGGCCCAGGTGACAGGCGGCTCTCCGGTCACCGGCGGACTGTTCTACGACGTGAGTTACGATCGCACGATCTATCGATCCGGCCAACCTGACGTGCCCGGGCGCAGGCGGCAACACGATGGTCTTCGACCAGAGCATCGACAAATACATTGCCAACGTCTCCCAGAATGTCATCGACCCGGCGAAACTCCCTCGCTACCGGAGCGAATCGGGGCCAATGCGCACCGTTCTATCCGCACAATGCCTTGAAGGCCAACACGATCTTCGAAGTCGTCAAGAAAAATGGCGGCCGCACCGCGTGGGCGGACAAGCATCCGGCCTACGATCTCGTGAACGGCCCGTCGGGCAAAGGCGTCGACGATCTCTATACCCCTGAGATCACCAATGTGGGTGGAATTGGATGCGACCGTCAGCATCGATTGCACCGTCGCCAACGACCAACTGAAGGTCAAGGCCGTGCTCAACCAGATCAATGGCTTACGTCGGCCGGCAAGCCAGCATAGGTCCCAGCGGTCTTCGGCATGAACTTCCAGGCGGTAAGCGTCGGCCAGAAGCTGGTTAGCAGCAACGGCGCCGGGGGGCCTGCCCGAACCATCCGCACGACGGTAAGGCCGGCGGCTACCTTGACGGTTCGGGCACGCCGAGCGAAGTTCTCGCCTTCGGCCTCGACCAGACGGACGCGAGCCTTGCCAGCATGATCCAGGCCCTGTCAGAAGCATGGCCTCTATGAGCGTACGCTGTTCATCGTCAGCGCCGAGCACGGCCAGTCGCCGATCAACCCGGTGAAAGTCAACAAGCCCGGCCACTTCTCGGATCTCGTTGCGGCCCTGCCGGATGCCGATCAAGCTGAAGTTCGACGATCCGGCGCACGATTTCGCGCACGCCGGACATCATCGTTCAGCCGGTCTATGGCACGATCTACACGACATCGGGCAAAAAGACCGCTGAGCATGGCGGCTTCAGCTTCGGCGACACCAATGTTGCGCTTATTGTTTCTAACACTCGCTTCTCCGGTCAGGTCATCAAGACCCCGGTTGCGACCTCTCAGGTGGCGCCAACCATCCTGCAATCGCTGAGGATCAACCCGATGTCGCTGAAGTCAGTTGTCATCGAGCACACGCCCGTGCTGCCAGGATTGGAGGAGCAGAGAGAGGATGCGTCACAGCAAATGGGCGCATCGGCCTACCAATAAGAATTAAGGACCCTTCCTGGTTCTTCCTGCAAGGGGCCTGGAGCGTCCGCGTCCATTTGGACGCGGATAAGCTCCTATACCCTCCCGCCTTCATGAAATCGAGTGCACAGCCGCGTTCGTGGCATGGCGCCAGGAACCAAAGCAGGTCCATGCGCGGGTAAGCCCAGGAATTGGTTAATCGCGGAATGGTAAACGACGGCGCGCCGGCATTATTTCCTGCCGGAAAACATGCGGAAAAAGCGCCCCGACTACGAAAAAACGGAACTCGCAAAAGTCCGTTAAATATATTTTGGCGGCCAAATTAAGCATAAATGCAGGCTTCATAAGCTCAGCGCCGCGCGCCAGCGGCGCCATCCCTTCCGGGGTTTTCCTTTTTATAACAGTGGCTTATTGCCATTAACCTCCCAGCAAGGCGCTTTTTCATAAGATCCCGGCCCAGGCAATGCGGAACGCAAGCCAATCCGGGGGTTCGAGCCAGATGCTGCCTTTCGCAATGAGCATACGAAAAGCCAGTTGGCCTGACTTAGCGCGATGTCGCCGCTTCGCGTCGCAAGAGCGCCAGACCGGTCATGCAGTCCATCATGCGGTCGATGTCCGCCCTCGTGGTCCGGTGGTTGACGATGGCGCAGCGAATGACGCCCTCACCGCCGATGGTCGTCCATGATGGAACGGAGATGCCGGTTTCATGCAGATCCAGAACAAGCTCGCGGCTAAAGGCCCGGTCTTCCGCGCCCCGAACGCCGAAACAAACGATGTTCAAAGCAACCGGCGCCTTGAGCTCAAACAGAGGACTCTGCCGCACTTTCTGAGCCAAATACTGCGCGAGCTCGCAGTTCGCCAGCATTGCATCGCCGATCCGGTCCGCGCCGAGTGTTTCGATGGTCATCCACGTCTTCAGCGCGCGAAAGCCTCGCGACAGGTCGGGACCGAGGTCGCAGGGCCAGGTCTCTCCCGCGGCAAGTCCGCGTTCGGCTCTTTGCAGGTATGCGGCGGGCATAGCGAACGCCTGCTTGTGCGCCGAGCCTTCCCGAACCAGGAGGAAGCCGGCGTCGTAAGGCACGTGTCCCCATTTGTGGAAATCGAGCGCCACAGAATCCGACTTCTCGATCCCGCGAAGCAGCGGGCGAAGCTGAGCCGAGAAGGCAGCAAGCGCGCCGATGGCTCCATCGACATGAAACCAAAGCCGTTCCCGCGATGCCACGTTTGCGATGCGGTCCAGCGGATCGATAGCCCCGGTGTTCACAGTGCCTGCGGTGGCGGCAACCAGGAAAGGCAGAAGCCCGCTCGCGCGGTCTTCCACGATCGTCTTCTCAAGTTCCGAAACATCCATGCGGCCGGACTTGTCGACAGCGATCGTGCGCAAGTTGGCTGAGCCCAATCCTGCGAGTTCCATGCCCCGGGCGATGCAATTGTGGGCCTCCACGGAGGTGTAGGCCATCAACGGCAGCGCGGTTTTCGCCAGCCCGTCGTGGCGGGATTCATAGCCCGCCGCCTTTGTTCGCGCCACAATCAGGGCGGCGAAATTCGCCATGGATGATCCGGTGAAGAAAACGCCGGACGCACCGCCGGGATAACCGAGGGCCTCGGCCATCCATTGGGCAATCTGCTTTTCGACCTCAAGCCCGATGTGATCGCGTCCGCCGCAATTCATGTTCAAGCCTGCGGCAACCATCTCGGCGAGCATGCCGACCGGCGTGCCTGCCCCATGGACCCAGCCCATGAAACCAGGGTGCACATTGCCCGTCGCGTAGGGGATGATGTTGGTCCTGAGATCGCCGAGCACGTCGCCGAGATCGCGCCCCTCACGAGGCAAAGGCTGCCGGAACCGTTCGCGCGTTGCCGCGGGCGCCGGTTGCCAGACAGGGCGGTCCCGAATGGTCTCGATATGCGTGATCATGTCGTCCAGCATGCCATGCGCCAGGCTTCGGAATTCGTTCCAGTCCGCCGGGTCGAGGTCCCGGCTCGCGCAACCATCCGAGGCGTCTGGCGCGCCACCAGGGAAAGGCTCGGCGCGGCTATCGCATTCCTTTGGCAAAAGGGGTCGTGACATCGCTTACTCTAGAGTTGACGTTCAATGAGAGACCACTTCTCGAACAGGCTGTCGAGGTCCGCCGCAACGGGTCGAAAGGCTTGATCGATATCGCTTCCGCCGCTCATCCGCGCGACCACGCCCGCCAGTGTATAAGCCGAAGCGGAGACGCGCAGCACTGTCTGCTTCCCCAAGCATACCGGTTGTCCTACATGGCAGATAGGGCCTTGTCCTGGCTCCCTCAAAGCCGCTTGAATCCTCTGCGCTGTGGAGAGGGCGGCAAGGGAGCCATCTCTCTCAACTACCGTTAGTGGCACAATGGTGCTCGATGCGAAGATATGATCGTGTTCATTATGGTGAAGTTCAATGCAACAAAGGTTTCTCGCCCTCGTGCGCACCTCCTTCGCAAAAAGGTCCGCGATCTTTTTCTGTAAGCTGTCGCCAATGGTAGCCATTGAGGCAATCCCATCAAGGGCCGCGACCCATCGTAGACCGAGACCGATATTCGTTTGCGATACCGACATTCGACCGAAGACATGCCGGAAAGCTGGAGGCCAATCCAACGCCGCGCTGTAAAGGGCGATACCGCTTGCAAGCAACGCTTGCTCCGCTATCTCATCCGCTAATGAAGCGGGTAGCAGCACTACTCCGCAAAAAGGGGGCCCGCCAGCAAATTTAGAACCCGTTGCCAGGACCATAAACCCGTCCTCAAGATCGCCCTTGATCTGTGTCAAGCTGCATCGAAGCTGGCAGGCGTCCACCACAATGCGGACACGATTGGGCGCCCCCGCCATAAGGGCACGCGCAGCCTGCCGTGTCAGGCCCGTGAGCCCGGTTTTCGATGTGTCGAGCACATGGAGCAGCACGTCGCGGCCGCGCCGCAATTCGCGCTCAACCGCTTGTGCTGTCTCTTGATCGACCGCCTCGGGGTCGCGAGGCGCACCTCTCGCATCACGAATTGGCACAACAGCAACCTCGATCCCATTTGCGGCAAGCCCATCGATTGCGCTGCCAACGGTGACCGGCACGCCAAGGGCCGTAGAACTTGAGAAGTGACATCCGGAGGCAGCCAATGGAACGCCGCTTCCGGTCTCTTCCGGGGCTATGAGGATGTTGGTGAGCGGCCCCTTTGCCAAGCCAGCAGCCAGGCCGAGGGCAAGCATTTCGGCATCCGTTCCCGAAGGGGAAAGGACCGCCTCGGAGCCGGGAATGCCAAGACGATGCGTGATGCTGGCGCGAATGGCATCGAACCATTGGCCAATCGGCAAGCCCAAGGCCCAATGTGGCATCAGCAACTGGTCGAGCGCACGTCCGGCCGCCGCAAATCCCGTCTCAGATATCGTGTTGGCTGTCGTCGATGCGAACGAGATTTCGTCACAGAGAGGCGTTGTGGCCGTGCCATACCGATTGCGGCGAGTGAGCGGATCGAGACATATCCGGGCGTCGCCCCCTTCGGCCAACAAGAGCCCAAGTGAGGCGCGGGCCTCACGGTTTGAAGCCAGCGCTTTTGCCAGAAAGCCGTCCTTGCGCGCTCCGAGCATGGCTCAAACTTTCCCGACGTGTTCATAAAAGATTGCTGCACCGCCGTTCCAGGGCCGATTGGAAAGCGCTGAACAGCTTTTGCATCGCCGGCAACTTGTAGGAAAAGATGCCGGTTGCATCCATGGCGTGAACGATCATGGCGACCTGCGCCTCAAACAGCAGGAGCCGTCCATCCGGGATTTCAGCACAATCGATGACGAAATAATCGAGGCCGATTTTCCTGGTGAGGGCGTTGAATGCCGGCGCATGGCGAAGGGCAAAATCAGTATCGAAGTCTCGCATCCAGGACGCTTCCTCAGCGCGCCACGCGTCGTTCTCTTGCATGCCGGAATTGAGATAATGGACCATCCAGTGATTGGAGACAGCCCAATGGCTGGGGAATGGCCGGCCGTCGATGACGGCAATCCTCTGTTTTCGAAAGAATCCGTCAGGGCCGGCGTAGTCAACGAAGGGGGCAAGATAGAATTGATGTTCGGACTGCTTATCTAAATAAGCTTGAACCTCGGCCGGGCTGTCAATCTTCTCCAGGCCCTCCCCCGCATGCGAACCATATGGTCGAATGATGATTGGAAAGCTCTCATTCGGCAGAAGCGCACCGAGCCCGATTTGACCATGCGCCAGAAGCTCGAGGGAAGCCCTATCCGCTTTCTTCGTGGCTGGAGCGACAATCGAGGGCTCATCGGCGAACATTTCAGCGACCCTGTCGCGAGTCAGCGCGCTATCCCTTGGGTATTGCCGTTCATGATTGGCCCACGCCAGCCCTCGAGCAGCCGGCGAAGATTTGCAAGGGTTGGGGCATTTGCTTCGGATTCGCCTACGGCGATGAAGGCGACGTCATGCCCCCGAGCGTCTCGCAGATCGGGAGTGTGGCCGTCGACGTAATACGTGGTCAGGACTGCGTTGGAGCCTTCCATGAGAAAGTCGATCGGCGTGTTGGCCATGAAGTCGCCTTCCGCGACGAACGCGAGGATTTTCACGCCGTCTCCCCTGCCGTGCGGGCGGGCGTAACAGTGGCCGAGTTTCAACGCCATCTGTTGGAGTTCGAGCGCTTTGCTCCGCTGCCCAGTAGCTTGAAGGATGATCGACATATCCATAAGGGCCGCGGCATCTGTGGGATTAGTGGCAAACCGGTTTAAGAGTTGGCTCCAAATGGCGGCGAGATCGCCCTGCCGATAGGCTAGCCCGACAAGCGCAGCCATCCCCAACACCAAAGAGGGATGATGCGGAAACTTAGCGGTTTCAGCGGATGTCAATTGTTCGATTTCTGCTCGTTGCATTGGTCGCGCCAAACCCGGCTTTTTTTAAATCGAACGCAAGCCTAGCTGTCAGGGCTTGTGCTGAACTTGAATAAGATTTTAGTTATGTATTTTGTTGCTGAGATCGAAATAAACCGAGCCCGCTATTGTGGTGAATAGTATTTCTCTTCGACGATTTCTGACCCAAAGAGGTCGTTGATGTCCCGCTTGAGAGCCGACCGCTTGTCGTTTTCCTGATAGACGCTTCGTGCGAGAGCGACAAAATCGGGGCCAAAATCGCCCATCCGTTCGCATTGACGGATCGCCTCTTCGATCTCCCAAAGGGCGCAGTTTGTGCGTTTCAGCTCCGCCGTCAGACTATCGAGGTGCACCCCGTAGAGGTTACGGCTCCTCTTCAAGTCGCTGAGCAGGGCGAGTTCGCGCCTCACGTTGGTCACTTTGCGCAGGTCCGGGATACGCTCCGCCTTGATTTCCAAAATGGTAAGTTTGTCGACCAGTTCTCCGACCGCTGCCGGGATAACAAGCGGGCCGGTTGAGCCACGCGTTTTTTCAGCAATGAGCGTCTTCAGCGCTTCCGCCATATCAGCAAAAACGCCCTCCCAGTCGCCCATGGAGCGCTGCCGGAAAAGGCGCATCCCCGGATACCACGGGGAGTCATCGCGGCCGAGCATCCACCGCCATTCGGGCATATGCTTCAGGGCAACCCAGACCGGCCGAGCCATAGCCCCTGCCAGATGTGCGATCGACGTGTCCACCGTGACGACGAGGTCGAGATTTGCCATGACGGCGGCCGTATCGAGAAAGGCGCTGGGTCCGGTGTCGAAATCGTCGCCGAGTGTTTCGACGGGCACCCCCGAACCGGCGATCTGCTCGACGCCATAACCTTTCTGAAGACTGATAAGGCGGCAGTTCGGAAGGGCCGCGAGCGGGGCGAAATTGGTAAGGGCAGCCGCGCGTGCAATGTCGATCTTGGGATCGGGGTTTCCCTGCCATGCAATGCCGATCTTGAAACCGTGGCTTCCGAGACGGGCGGCCCATTTTGCCGCCAGCGCCGGGTCCGCGAAAAGGTAGGGAACGTGCGCGGGGACGCTGTCGGCCCGCGTTCTAAGTGCGCGCGGCAAACTGAAAAGATGCACCTGATAATCGAATTGTTCGGCCGGATCGATTTTTGTAACGAGACGGACGCCCGGCGCTTGCTTCATTAGCCCGAGCATGGCAGGGCGGCATTCGACGGTTGCATCAATGCCGATGTCCGCCAGCATCGGAAAATACCGGGCGAGCATGATGGCGTCACCATTGGCGGCCTCGTCGAGAACCAGAAGTTTCTTCCCGGCGATGGCCTCTCCGTTCCAAACCGGCCAGCGCCCGGGGGCTTCCGCCTTGCAACTATCGCTTGCGAGCCTGCGATATTCATAACCCTCCCAACCCCGCTCGAAATCGCCGAGAAGGAGTTGCAGAGCGCCGAGATTGGAGTGGCCTTCGGCCAGATCCGGCTTGAGCGCAAGCGCGTGTTGGAAGTCGCTCTTGGCCTCTTCGATACGGCCCAGGTGTTGCAGCGCAAGGCCACGCCCGCAAAAGGCGACCGCCGAAGCAGGATCGGCTTCAAGAGCGCTCTGGAAAAACGCCAGCGCTGGCTCGATCCTCGCGCTCTTGAACTCGACGATGCCTCGCCCTAGCAGCGCTTCGACGCAGCTTGCATTTCGAGCGAGAGCCGCATCGAACATGGCGGCGGCCTCCGAAAGCCGTCCGAGTTCGCGAAGGGTGCCTCCTCGATTGCAAAGAACGCCCGAATGCTTGGGCTTGCGTGCGAGGGCCGCGTCAAAGATGGCCAAAGCGTCGTGGAGGCGGCGCTGGCCGTAGAGAATATTGCCGCGAAGAAACAGAGCCTCGAAATTCTCCGGCTCTTGCTTCAGGAGCGCGTCGCAAGCCGCGAGCGCTTCTTCCAGGCGCTCAAGCTTTTGCAGCGACGTGGCCGCCCCGTAGAGCGCTTTGCCGTAGGTGGGGAGGAGCCGAAGGGCCGCATCGAAGCATTTGCAAGCCTCCGCGTGCTCCCCCAGAGAGGCCTGTATCGCTCCGCAATTGTACCATGCTGTTTCATTGGAAGGGTCGGCGTTAAGCGACGCGCGAAGCGTCGCGAGGGCGTCGTCAACGCGGCCATCGTCATAGAGGACAAGCGCTTTGGCCGCCAGCGCGGGCGAATGACCGGGCGAACGCTCAAGGGCGCGGGTATAACAACCCAAGGCATTGTCCCGTTGGCCAGCGCCTTCGTAGGCAGCGCCGAGATTATAGAGTGTTTCCGCATCTTCGGGCTTGATGCGAAGGAGAGCCCTATAATCGGCAATCGCTTCTTTGAATCGCTTCAGCCGCTGCATGATCCGGGCCCGGCCTTCCAGCGCTTCGGCGTAGCGAGGATTGAGCGCCAGCGCTCGGTCATAGAAGGGAAGGGCCGCTGCATCCTTCCCGGCATTGACGGAGATGAGCCCGGCAAGATAGCACGCAAAGGGGTGGCCGTGCGTCAACTGCGGATAGGCGATAAGGCACGCCAGCGCATGGTCGGCCTCACCTGCGCGGAGACAGGCGAGCGCCTCCTGAAGAATATCCTGAATGCTTGGCTTAGAGGCACTCTTGGTAGAAGCGCGATCCATCGAGCCTCCGGCTTGTGCGTTTGCCGGAACTAAACGATGGGAAGCTTCCCCGAAGCTGATCCCGGGTCCGATGCCGGTTTGACCCGTTCTGCGACGAAAGCAGCACACGCTGGGCCGGATGACGGTGGCAACGTGATTGCGGAGCCTTCATCGATCGTGGAAGCGTCTGACGGTCTATTCCCTCGGATTGGTCATTTATCCCCGAATGTTGGCGTTATTTGGCATTGAGTTCTTATTTTTCACCGCTCCGGCCACCCCCTGGCAAAATATTTTCAGATCTGTTTCTATCCTCATACGCATATCGCGACAGTCTGCTTGGATTGGAGAGACAATGTCGGAAGTTCTCGAACGCGAGCCGAGGGTCGTGGCGCAGCCGATTGAAAAGGAGCCCTGGATCAGCGAGGACTGGCTCGCGGTTTGGATCGGGCTTTCCATTTTTGGCTTGGCGGTGGCGGGGCTTTACGGGCAAGACCTTCTCGGATGGGCCGTCACGACATCGGTCTGGACCGACGTCACGAAAGCGCTGAACACGGCGTCGAAAGCCTATTCCGGCCTCGGCGGACCGGCTGCGTTGGGCCTTACCTATGCGGCGCTTCTCGCGGTGCTGACGCTCGCGGCCATCGCGCTTCGCGTAAGCGTCTGGCGCTTCATTCTTGGATTCACCTTCGGTGTTCGCGCTCGCCTATGCGAGCTGGATTGCCGGAAGTTACGCGAACATCGCCGTGGTCACGCCCGCCGATCAGCAGAAGTACGGCATCAACTGGTCTTTGAAACTCACGAACGAGGCGGGCTTCATCGTCGCCCTCGTCGTGGGGCTTATCATCGCAAATTTCTTTCCTCGGCTCGCGGAGTGGCTGAAGGAAGCGATCCGGCCCGAACTTTATATCAAGATCGCCATCGTTATCCTCGGCGCGTTCCTTGCTGTGACCGCGGCCGGTAAGCTCAACCTTGCCGCCTCGCTGCTCATACGGGGCGCGGCGGCCATCGTCGAGGCTTATCTGATCTATTGGGCGGTGGTCTATTTCGTGGCGCGGAAGTGGTTTGGCTTCAGTCGCGAGTACGCCGTGCCGCTTGCTTCGGGCATTTCGATCTGCGGCGTTGCTGCGGCCATCGCAACCGGCGGCGCGATCCGGGCCCGGCCTGCTGTGCCGATCCTTGTCTCATCACTCGTCGTGATTTTCGCCGTTGTCGAGATCCTGATCCTCCCGTTCCTTGCGCAAACGTTTCTCTCGAACGAACCGCTGGTGGCGGGCGCGTGGATGGGGCTGGCGATCAAGACCGACGGGGCTGCCGTCGCTGGCGGCGGCATCACGGAGTCCCTGATCCTGGCGAAAGCCGCTTCCCAGGGCATCCACTATCAGCCGGGCTGGATTCTCGGGACGACCGCAACCGTGAAGGTGTTCATCGACATCTTCATCGGCATCTGGGCCTTCATCCTTGGCTGGATCTGGACGAACCACATCAACAAAGACCCGAACGGGGAGAAGGCGAAGCCTTGGGAAATCTGGCAGCGCTTTCCGAAGTTCATTCTCGGCTTTCTCATCACCTTCGCAGGCGGGCTTTACCTCGCGCTCGGAACCTCCTTCGATCCGGCGAAGGTGACAGCCGCGATCGGCGAAGCCAACGTGTTCCGGGTGATCTTCTTCATCCTGACCTTCTTCTCCATCGGCGTTCTGTCGAACTTCAGGAAGCTTTGGCAGGAGGGAATCGGCAAGCTTGCCGCGGTCTATCTCGTCAGCCTTTTCGGCTTCGTGATCTGGGTCGGGCTGGGAATCTCCTGGATTTTCTTCAGCGGCGTGAAGCCACCCCTGGCTGGTTGAGCCCAAAGGAATAAGACATGACCAATCTTCGCGATGAGCTGAAAAATGCCCCTGTTGAACCGCTCCTGCCGATTGAAAAAAAGCTAATTGGCTGGAGCCTTGGGATCGGCCTCACGCTCTTGGCCGCTCTTATCGCCGTCAATTATTTCTTCCCGATCCAGGTCTAGGAAGAGTCTCCCGGCGCACATGCGGATCGCCGCCGTCGTCATCCTGGGGCTTGCTGCTTCCGGTGGCTCGGCGCGGAACAGAACCCGGCTTACAGGCCAACTGGCTTTTTGGATGTAGGTTACGAAAGACGGCATCTCGCTTAATCCCCCGAATCAGCTTGCGCTTGCATCCGCATCGATTGGCCGAGATCTTAGGGAAAAGCTCCTTACCGAGGAGTTAACGGCGATAAGTTATTGATATTATTGATAAAAATTAAGCTGACCGCGTGCGCGGCCCCGGCTGCGCCCAGCGAAGACATGGTAAACACGTGCGGCCGCAACATATTTAACGGACTTTTCCGCGCCCAATCCCGCCAAAAATACATTTCCTTAACCCTTATGATCGAGGCCGGAAAGGTGATCAATTTCAAGGGTTTGAGCAGCTTGTCCGCGCCCTGCGAACGCGGGCTGCTCCATTTTTGGGAAATTTGGGGTGTAAATTCGAGGCCGGAAATAAACCCAAAACGGCGCTTTTAACCATCTTCGGGTTAATGACAGGCCGTGGCCGGATTGGCGAAGTATGGTACTATCGCGCGCTGCGCAAAGCAGATTGGCTGCCTATGGGTATCGTATCTCCGGGGTTAGGCCGATTACTTTTATTGAGACCCTTTCGCAGTGCGCCTGCTGTTGGGGGATGAACTGCCGTTCCGAGCGGCGTCTACCCATGGCTCAGGAACCCGGCTTTCACGTTTCAACACGCTTCTAGTGGTCGGCCGTCGTTCCTCAAGCCTGAGAGGGCTGCCATGCGCCAGACGCTATGCGGGCCCCATCTTCGGGCCTGACTTTAGCCCGGCTGGGGAAACCACCCGGATATAGTGCTTCACAGCCTTCCAGCCCGCGGGGAACTTCTTTTTTGCCTCCTCATCAGACAGGCTTGGAGCGATGATCACATCCTCGCCCGGCTTCCAATTCGCTGGTGTCGTCACCCCATGCTGGTCAGCCAACTGCAACGCATCGATCAGGCGCAGAACCTCTGCAAAATTGCGCCCCGCCTCCATGGGGTAGATAAGAATCGAGCGGATTTTCTTAGCAGGGTCTATGACGAAGACGCAGCGAACAGTCCGATTTCCCTCCGCGGTCCGGAAGTCCGACCACTCGCCTGCATCGGCTGGAAGCATCCCATAGAGTTTCGCAATTTTGAGGCGCCAGTCACCCGCGAGCGGGAAATTCAGGGCATGTCCGGTGACATCCTTGATGTCTTGCCGCCATTCAATGTGGTCGGACACGGGATCGACGCTAAGCCCCATGATCTTGACATTACGCGTGTCGAACTCGCGCTTGAGTCCGGCAATTGCACCGAGTTCGGTTGTGCAAACGGGTGTGAAGTTCTTGGGATGCGAAAACAGAATGCCCCAGGAATCACCGAGCCAATCATGAAAGTGGATCTGGCCCTCCGTCGTTTGCGCGACGAAATCTGGTGCAGTACTACCCAATTGCAACGCCATCCCTGTCTCCTGACTTGGACCTGTTTTCGCTGAATTCTGCTGCGCTCTATTGAGTAAGGCCGATGCACGGCCATCAAGCTCCAAGCGGATGAAGCCGCCTGCCGCCCCGCTTTCTTCATCCCTGCTGGCATAGAGGTCGACTGACAGCAGACCAAGGGATGTCCCCTGCCGCAGTTCTTTTCCCAGGAGCCGCAACAACTTGGAGGACCGCTCTTTTTCGAAACTAGAATGGATGAACAGCTCCCTTATCCCAAGCTCTTTTGCCCGGGAAAGGGCGCTCCACACCAGGGCCTTGCTTAGGCCGAGGCCTTGCCAAGGGCGTTCAACGATGATTGCAAGCTCGGTCTCTTTTCCCCAGTGTGGATACAACGATCGCAGTTCAGCCGAAGCCCTCAAGATCCCATCGAAGAAAACGCCAAGAACGAGAGTATTATTGAAGTTTATACTTTCCACATAACGCTCAAAAAAGCCGTCATCCAAAGAGGAGCTGCCGAAACGTTCCAGCCGATCCTGCCCGTGTAGCCGGAGGAGGTGGGCCAGAAACATTTCCCTGTCGTCACATGCAACACAAATAAGTTCAGGGCCTGCTCCGTTTTCCTTAGAAGAAAACGCTTTCGCCAAGACTGGCTGCAATGCTTGAGTCTTCAGTTTTTTAGTGAGGGCCTCTCCTCTTAGGCTCATACCCTGAAAGAGACCTCTTTCCTGTATTCCCATCGGAGTTTCTTTCACGCTACTACGTGTGGGGCCGATACAAGCTTGGGCGCGTCCCGAAAAAATGTCTTCGGCTGTCCTCTGCCGCTGCGAATGTCATGAGACGTGTATCAGCTGCCGCGCCCATGCCCGGATATCCCAGGCGATTGAGATGCAGCTTGTCCCCAGGTCCGCCTATCGCGGTATTGAAAGCCATTTCAGGGCGCAGCTCCCCCGAGGCGGGGATCCGCCGTCGCGCCATCAAAGTCGATGACGAGGTCGAAGAGACCCGATGACCTCAGGTATTCGTTAAAGGCGTGCCGCCGGCTTTCATGGTTATTTGATTAAAATCAATTTTGCTCTTTACGGCATCCCCTAAACGGATGAGCTCACGAACTATTTATCTGTGTCTTGGGTTGAGTATGGCGCTAGCGAAACCGTGCTTCTTACGCCCAGGAGGTCACGCTGCTGTTTCGTGCGGAACAATTTAAATAAGAAATAGCCGCCCGCCATAATCCTCCGGGTGCCGAACGAGTGAGGTTCGTTGTCGCTTCGAGGTAAAGCGGCCATAGCGTGCAACCGCGCTAGAGTCGGGGACGACCCCAGGCAGAATCCCTATTTACGGCTGCGGGGGCCCAAAAAAACGCAGCCGTTCGTTGGCAAAGCCAGGACTGTCTGCTTGTCCAGCCTGCTTGCCTCTGCCGTTCCGCCGAAAGCGGACGCGCAGCGCAACGCCGCCGTGCATATTACAAACCCGTGTTTTGAATCGCGCGCGCTGCCTGCGTATGATCGCCGCTCGATTCGAGCCTCCCTCGCGGGCGGCGCCACTATAGCGGAGCGGTAAACGATGAAATCCATCGAACAGCGGATTGCGGAAGAGCTTGGCGTGCGGGCGCAGCAGGTGCAGGCGGCCGTCGAGCTTCTGGACGGCGGCTCGACGGTGCCCTTCATCGCGCGCTACCGCAAAGAGGTGACGGGCATGCTCGACGATGCGCAGCTCCGCACGCTGGAGGAGCGGCTCGGCTATCTGCGCGAGCTGGAGGAGCGCCGCACCGCGATCCTCGATTCGATCCGCGAGCAGGGCAAGCTCGACGATGTGCTCCAAGCGCAGATCATGACGGCGGATACGAAGGCGCGGCTCGAAGACATCTATCTGCCCTACAAGCCGAAGCGGCGGACGAAGGCGCAGATCGCGAAAGAGGCGGGGCTCGAGCCGCTGGCGGATGCGCTGCTCACCGATCCCGACGAAAATGCCGGACGCGATCGCTGCGACCTTCATCGACGCCGAGAAGGGCGTGGCCGACGCCACGGCCGCGCTGGAAGGCGCGCGCTCGATCCTGGTCGAGCGCTTCGCCGAAGACGCGGACCTCATCGGCAATTTGCGCGAGGAGATGTGGGGCCGTGGCCGTCTCGCCGCCAAGGTCGAAGGACGACAAGAAGGACACGCCCGAAGGCGCGAAATTCGCGGACTATTTCGACAAGGCGGAGCCGCTGACCAAATTGCCGTCGCACCGCATCCTGGCGATGTACCGCGGCGAGAAAGAGGGCGTGCTCGATCTGAATTTCGAGCCGGAAGACCCGGCGCAAGCGCCCGCCAGCGGCCCGAGCCTTTACGAGGCCCGCATCGCGCGCAAATTCAACATCGCCGATCGTGGCCGCCCCGCCGACAAATGGCTGAACGACACGGTGCGCTGGGCGTGGCGGACGCGCATCCAGGGGCATCTCGCGGTGGATTTGCGCATGCGGCTTTGGCAAGCGGCGGAAGAAGAGGCGGTGAGGGTGTTCGCGAGCAATCTGCGCGATCTCCTGCTCGCCGCGCCCGCCGGAACGCGCGCCACGATGGGCCTCGATCCGGGCTTTCGCACCGGCGTGAAGGTCGCGGTGGTGGACGCGACGGGCAAGGTCGCCGAAACGGCGACGATCTATCCGCACGAGCCGAGGCGGGCATGGACGGAGTCGCTCGCGATCCTTGGCCGCCTCTGCATCCAGCATAAGGTCGAGCTGATCGCCTTCGGCAACGGCACCGCCTCGCGCGAGACGGACAAGCTCGCCGCCGAGCTGGTGGCCGGACTGCCGCAGCTGAAGCTCACGAAGATCATGGTGTCGGAGGCGGGCGCGTCCGTCTATTCCGCGAGCGCCTACGCCAGCGCCGAACTGCCGGACCTCGACGTTTCGCTGCGCGGCGCGGTTTCCATCGCGCGCCGCCTGCAAGACCCGCTCGCCGAGCTTGTGAAGATCGACCCGAAATCCATCGGCGTCGGCCAATATCAGCACGACCTGTCCGAATCGAAGCTGTCGCGCTCGCTCGACGCGGTGGTGGAAGACTGCGTGAACGCCGTCGGCGTGGACGTGAACACCGCGTCCCCGCCGCTCCTGGCGCGCGTGTCCGGCATCAGCGAAAGCCTCGCCAAGAACATTGTCGCCTATCGCGACACGAAAGGCGCGTTCAAGAAGCGGTCCGAGTTGCAAGAGGTGCCGCGGCTTGGGCCGAAAGCCTTCGAGCAGGCGGCGGGCTTCCTGCGCATCCCGAATGGCGACGATCCGCTCGACGCCTCGTCGGTGCATCCCGAGGCTTATCCGGTCGTGCGCAAGATCGTGCAGGCGGCCAAGACCGACATCAAGAAGCTGATCGGCAACGCGCCCATCTGCGCGGCCTTGCCCCGAAAGAGTTCGTGGACGAGACCTTCGGCCTGCCGACCGTGACCGACATCCTGCGCGAGCTGGAAAAGCCGGGCCGCGACCCGCGCCCCGCCTTCAAGACCGCGACCTTCCAGGAGGGCGTGGAGAAGATCAGCGACCTCAAGCCCGGCATGGTGCTGGAAGGCGTGGTGACGAACGTGGCCGCGTTCGGCGCTTTCGTGGACATCGGCGTGCATCAGGACGGGCTTGTGCATGTGTCCGCGCTGTCGAAGACCTTCGTCAAAGACCCGCGCGAGGTGGTGAAGCCCGGCGACATCGTGCGCGTGAAGGTGATGGAGGTGGATCAGCCGCGGAAGCGCATCTCGCTGACCCTGCGGCTCGACGATGAGGTGGGCGCGGGCGACCGGCCGCAAGGCGGCGCGCCGAAGGGGCAGATGCCGCCGAAGAAGATGAGCGCCGCGCCGAAAGGCGGAAAGCCGGAAGCTGGCGGCGGCGCTTTCGCGGATGCCTTCCGCAAGGCGGGGCTGACGGGGCGGAAATAGGAGCCCGACGGCTTGTGCGCCTAGCGTGTCGAAATTATTCGGGAATCTTCCTTTGTCATGGCCGCCCTCGGAGGCGGCATCCAGGATCACAAATTTCATCTTTTTGAATTTTGAGACTGGATGGCCGGGTCAAGCCCGGCCATGATATAGGTTCCAGCTAAATCGCAACACGCTTTAGCCGCGCTGAAAAAAGTGCGGCGTGAAATATATTACCCGGATATATTGACTGCCATGCTTTTATCCGGGTAATATTGTGCCATGGCTTTGAAAACCGACACATCCGCAAACGATCTCGCGTGTACCGCGTTCGATCATGTCCGTCGCATCGCGTTTGGTTCGTATGTCCGCGTTGCGCTTGCCGTCAAAGAGCATGCGGCTGTCAACCCCGACGCGTCGATCCTCATCTTCGATGATGCGACAGGCGACCAGATTGATTTCGACTTGCGCGGGTCCGACGAAGACATTTCCGCTCGGATAGTGACGCGTTTCCACGGCGCACAAGAGGATCGCCGCCGCCTGCCGGGGCGCCCAAAGATTGGCGTCGTGGCGCGCGAGATCACCCTGCTGCCGCGCCATTGGGAATGGCTCGCGGAACAGCCGGGCGGTGCGTCTGTCACGCTGCGCAAGCTGGTCGAAGATGCCCGGCGCGCCGCTCCCACAAACAAGGCGCACCTTCATAAACTGCATCAGCGAACGTACCGCTTCATGTCGGCAATCGCGGGCAATCTGCCAAACTTCGAAGAAGCCTCTCGATCGCTGTTCGCCAACGACATGCTTCGGTTGGGGGAACTCATTTCGGACTGGCCTGCCGACATCCGTAATCACATTGTCCAGCTTTGCACGGACGATGCGTCAAGCGCCCCAAAAGCGAACGTGGAAGGGGCACAACGTTGAGCGAATGGAGCGAATTGCGCTGAGTCTGCGGCTTGGCCGATCAACCCGGCGCGGGCGACCGGCCCCAGGCTCGCGCGCCAAAGGGCCAGATGCCGCGAAGAAGATGAGTGCCGCGCCGAAAGGTGGCGGCGGCACTTTCGCCGATGCCTTCCGCAAGGCGGGGCTTTTGAAGTCTCTATGCGGCGTGCTTAACCCTCGCTGCGCGTCGCTGAAAACGACGAACTGCGCCGCAATGCCAATCAAGGTTTAATAGGGCCGGGTCCACAATCGCGGCTTTGCGGCTGCGCTGGTTTTGGTTGAGCCACTCGACTTCCCCGGTGAGGGGAAGCCGCTCGGCTCATTCTTCGGGAGGCGGAGAGCTATCTTGTTGTGCTTTTGATTGCGGCCGCGGCCTTGAGGGTTTGGTGATTGATCTCCGCTGCCAACGTCTTCTGGTCCGTTGTGAGGACAGGCGCGAGAGCGAGAGAGGCGATGAAGAAGACCAGCGCGACCGTAATCGCAGACTTCCACTCATACGGATCGCCCATGCCTTCGAACAGCCCGGCCCCATCGCTGCCTTTAGCGGCGCGGACCTCTTGGCGACGTGCTTGCAAGGTAGACGATGCGATCAAAACCCTTATCCTTGGATCAGTCATCATTTCGCTGAACGCGTGGTTTGCTTCCGAGTTCTACAACGTACGAGGAGGCGCTGTAATCGCTGTTGCCCGCCGGCCAACAGGATTTTATTTTTCCGTCTCTTTATAAAAGGCGTCTTGACCGTGGCATATGTGACACAGCGATGCGTTTGAACCTGCCTGATTCGGCTTTCCGAAACAAGATGCAAAAAGGGTGGGGAGTTGTTGATGGAGGCGGAGATGGGCACTGTCACTTTGTTCGCAGTCACGGAAGTCTGCGCAAAGAGCGGACGCCGTCAGTCCGTGAGACGTTGAAAACACGTCCCACCCGAAAAGCGGCGCCAAAGAGCGCGGCTTTTCATTTCGCGGTCAATGGATGGAAGATCAGCCGTTCTGCAGCTTCTGGAAACCTTCTCCGATCAGCTTTTGAAGCTCCTGCGTCTCATTGGTGTAGGTCCGCATTTGCTCTTGGGCAAAACGAACCTGAAGCGTCAGAAGCTCCTGGAAATCATGCGCCTTCGCAACCTTTTCGACCAGCGCGAACGCTGAATTCGGCATTCTTCTTCGCCATTGCTGCGGCGCGGCTTTGTACATCCTTGAAGCCCGTGATCATGCTGTTTGAGGGCAGCGAGCCCAACGGGACCGCTGCTAGCGCCGCGTTCGGCGCCGCGTTCTGCCTTCTGGAAAAATTCTCCCATCAAGCTGAACAGTTGCTGCGTCTGGTTGACGAAGGCCTGCATCTGCTCTTGAGCAAACTGCGACTGAAGCGTCACAATATCTTGGGGGGTTGCTGCGTTGCTGATCTTGCCGGCGAACGCGAACGCCGAACTCGGCATTTTCCATCGCGATTTCCATGGCGCGGCTTTGCATCGTCTTGAAGCCGTTGGTCATGGGATTTGCGGGCATCGCGCCCATCCAGGCGTCCATGGCTTTGGTCACAAGAGCCGTGAACTGCTCATATGCGGCATGCGCCTGCTTCAGGCTCTGCTCGGAGGCTTCGCGTAGGGTATGCGGAATTTCGAATGGGTTATCGGCCATGGAGTCCCCTCCCAGGGGCTGCGTTGATGTGAAGTAAGTGTAGCTGTGTCCTGCGATATTAGGAAGACGCACACTTCGTCGGGGGACGCTAAAGTGCGTCCGGAAAAGAGCGAGGCGGTTTTCCGATATGACGTACGATAAAACAAAAACTTAGAGCCCGCCTTCGATTCCATCAAAAGCGTATAGGCGCACAGAGCGGGCAATAATCAGAAGTCTTGGCGTGACGCCGCGTTGAGGGCGCCGTGGCGGATGACGATTCCGCCGCCGGAGGGTGTTAACGCCCACGCCATGGATCGGTCGGCCAATACCGGAAAGCCTGCGATTGTCGCGCGAGCGCTTGCACAAGCGTTGGCGAACGCGTTCGGCGCGCACCCTATCGGCTCGCTGGAGTGCGTCCGGAAAAGTGCGAAGCGGTTTTCCGGCACAGACGCACGACAAGAAAAAACTTATATACCAACCGCCGGAAGTGTTTTCAAAAGCGGGCTCTAGTGTGATCTGGCCGGCGAGGAGACAGCCAGCCCGCTTTCACGCGCGGCAGCAGCGCGATGGCCTTGACCGGGTTCCATGTTACCGGCGGAGTTGCCGGGAAGCTGGAACGAACCATCGGCGTCATCTCCCAGATGACCAAAGCGGTGCTATGCCCCTAACTTTCGCACATCCACGAAGCGACCGGCAATCGCCGCCGCCGCCGCCATGGCCGGCGACACGAGATGCGTGCGTCCCTTGAAACCCTGCCGCCCCTCAAAATTGCGGTTGGAGGTGGAGGCGCAGCGCTCGCCAGGTGCAAGCTTGTCGGCATTCATGGCGAGGCACATCGAGCAGCCCGGTTCACGCCACTCGCAGCCCGCCGCGAGGAAGATTTTGTCTAAACCCTCGGCCTCAGCCTGCTCCTTCACGAGGCCGGACCCGGGCACAACCATCGCCTTGACCCGTTCGGAAACGCGATGGCCGTCGAGGATGCTGGCCGCCGCGCGGAGATCTTCGATGCGGCCATTGGTGCAAGAGCCGATGAAGACGCGGTCGATGGCGATATCGGTCATTTTCGTTCCGGGCTCCAGGCCCATATAGGCGAGCGAGCGCGCGACCGCGGCGCGCTTGCCTTCATCGGCAACCCCTGCCGGATCGGGTATGCTCCCGGTGATCGCAACCACATCTTCAGGGCTCGTGCCCCAGGTGACGATTGGCGGCAAGCTCGCTGCGTCCAGACGCACTTCGCGGTCGATAGGGGCGCCGTCATCGGAAGGCAGGCTTTCCCAATAATTGCGCGCCATGTCCCAGGCGGCCCCTTTGGGCGCGCGCGGACGGCCCTTGATGTACTCAAAGGTCTTCTCGTCCGGGGCGATCATGCCTGCGCGCGCGCCGCCCTCGATGGACATGTTGCAGACCGTCATGCGGCCTTCCATGGAGAGCGCGCGGATCGCTTCGCCGGTATATTCGATAACGTAGCCGGTGCCGCCCGCCGTGCCGATCTCGCCGATGATCGCAAGAATGATGTCCTTGGCTGTAACGCCGGCGGGCAACGCGCCGTCCACCGTCACGCGCATGTTCCTGGCTTTTTTCTGGATCAGCGTCTGCGTGGCGAGGACATGCTCGACCTCGGAGGTACCGATGCCATGGGCAAGCGCTCCGAACGCTCCATGCGTGGAGGTATGGCTATCGCCGCAGACGATGGTCGTGCCCGGCAAGGTGAAGCCCTGCTCCGGGCCGATGATGTGAACGATGCCCTGGCGATGATCCAGTTCGTTGTAATATTCCACGCCAAACTCGGCGCAATTATCCGCCAGCGTTTTCACCTGGAGCGCGGACTCCGGATCGTCGATGCCGTGGCTCCGGTCGGTGGTCGGTACGTTGTGATCGACAACGGCGAGTGTCTTTTGCGGCGCCCGGACGCGCCGGCGCGCCACGCGCAACCCCTCGAACGCCTGCGGGCTCGTCACCTCGTGAATAAGGTGGCGGTCGATATAAAGGAGGCTCGTGCCATCGGGCTGCGTCTCGACGACGTGGTCGTCCCAGATTTTATCGTAGAGTGTTCTTTTCATGGCATTGAACCTTTTGGCCTCGCGCGAGCGCCGTGTTGTTGGCGATGTTTTATGGAGCGGGCGCGCGGAAAGCAAGGCGCCGTACCGGGAATGCGGTAAAATCGATGCAATCGGCAATGCCATCAACCGGCCGCCAAGGAGAACGCGATGGTCTACAAACTTTACTACTGGCCGCACCTCCAGGGGCGCGGGGAATTCGTGCGCCTTGCCTTGGAGGAGGCCGCCGCCGCCTATGAGGATGTCGCGCGCGGCTCGGGAGGCATGGCCAAGATGATGGCTGTGATCGAGGACAAGAACGAGGAACACCCGCCTTTCGCGGCGCCTTTTCTCAAGGATGGCGATACGGTGATCGGGCAGACGGCGGCCATTCTCTTCTATCTCGGCCCGAAGCACGGCCTTGCGCCGCGAGATGAGGCTCAGCGGCTTTGGGCTCATGAAATTCAGCTCACCATCGACGATCTCATCAGCGAGGTTCACGACACCCATCACCCCGTTGGCGGCGGTCTCTATTACGAAGACCAGAAGCCGGAGGCGTTGCGCCGCTCGGAAGGCTTTCGCGAGAGGCGGATCCCCAAATACCTTGGCTGGCTCGAAAACATCCTTCGCCGAAACCCGAAAGGGAGCGCGCATCTTGTTGGCGATTCCCTAAGCTACGCCGATCTTTCGCTGTTTCAGGTGGTGGAGGGGCTTACCTATGCCTTCCCGCGAGCTATGAAGCGAGTGCTGCCCTCGGCGCCCCATGTTGCAGCTCTTCATCGCGCCGTCGCGGAACGCCCTCGCATTAAAGCTTATCTCGCGAGCAATCGCCGCCTGCCTTTCAACGAGGAAGGCATTTTCCGCCATTATCCCGAACTGGATGGCTAGGGCGAAAGAACGAATTCAGTCGCACGACATCGTTGCGAAACGGCGCCAAACCGTTTAGGAAACAGGGATCGTGTCGGGGCGTAGCGCAGCCTGGTAGCGCATCTGGTTTGGGACCAGAGGGTCGCGTGTTCGAATCACGCCGCCCCGACCAATTACCCGCCTTGAAAATTTTGGCTTTTCGGCGCCCCTCCCCAAACCCGAGAGGCACGAAGGGGAATAAAGCGCTTAACCCAGTGCGGTGGCGATGACGTTCAGGCCCGGTTCGGCGCAGACTGTAAAGCTTTCCTTGTGGCCCCTACGGATACGCAGATACGCGCTCGCGTGGCTTAGCAGGACGCTCTTCCCAACCGTAAAGATCAACCACCGCTGGTCTGGTGCAAGCGCAAATGTTAGACTGCATCGGAAAAGTGCGAAGCGGTTTTCCGGTAAGACGCACGATAAAACAAAAACTTAGAGCCCCGCCTTTGAGGCAGATGGCTCTAGGATTATGAACTTTTGTGAAAGACTTGGAGTTCCATGCAGCGGCTTATCGATGGCGCCCTGCGCTTTTACAGAGACATCCATGGCCCCAGGCGCGAGCTGTTCACTCAGCTCAGCAAGACCCAAGCCCCATTCGCCGTGTTTGTCGCCTGCTCTGACAGCCGGGTGGCGCCCGAACTTGTGACGCAACGCGAGCCGGGCGAGCTTTTCGTGGTGCGCAACGCGGGCAATATCGTCCCTTCCTATGGCCCCGCTGCGGGCGGGGTCTCGGCCAGCATAGAGTACGCAGTGGCCGCTCTCGGCATCGAGATTATCGTCGTTTGCGGTCACTCTGATTGCGGGGCCATGAAGGCGATCTTGAGAAATGAAAAGCTTGATAAGATGCCCGCGGTGAGGCGCTGGGTCAAACATGCCGCGGCCGCCAAAGAAATCGTCGATGAGACGCTACCGGCTTCCGCAGACGAAAACACGCGCCTCCACGCGCTCGTTCACGAAAACGTCCTTTGCCAGCTCCGCAATTTGGAAACGCATCCGATCGTTGCGGCTCGAACTCGCAACAGGACGCCTCAAGCTTTATGGCTGGGTTTATAATATTGAAAACGGCACGATCGACACATTCGATGCGGATCGGGGCCAGTTCGTACCGCTCATCAACGGTATGATTGCGGGCGCGCTGCCGGCCGCGGACCCGCAGCGGAACCTGGGCGCTGGCCATGACGATTAGGCTGCCTTGTTGGTCTCCTCCATCAGCCCGAGCAGACCCTTGAGAAGGTCCACCGGCGCCGGAGGGCAGCCACCTATAACGAGGTCCACAGGGATCACGGCGGAAACCGGGCCGGCACAAGCATAGCTCCCCGCAAAGACCCCGCAATTTGCAGCGCAGTCACCAACGGCGACGACCCATTTTGGATCGGGGGTTGCGGCGTAAGTGCGCTCGAGCGCTTCGCGCATGTTCCATGTGACCGGGCCCGTCACGAGCAGCACATCGGCGTGCCTGGGCGAGGCGACGAATTTCAGTCCAAAGCGCTCCACGTCGTAAACCGGGTTGTTGAGGGCGTGGATTTCAAGCTCGCAACCGTTACAGGAGCCGGCGTCAACCTGGCGAATTGCGAGCGAGCGCCCGAGCCTCCGCCGCCCGCGCTCCCCCAATTCCTTGGCAAGCTCTTTGAGCATCGCCTCGGCCGGCACCGGCGCATCCATGATTGCCGGGCCTTTGAGTAACGCGTCAAGAAGGAGAATTTTCATCGGCGCCTCACAAATCGTGGCCCGAATAGGAGCAGTTGAAGGACTTATTACACAGTGGAAAGTCAGCCACGATATTGCCTTTCACGGCTGCTTCCAGGAGCGGCCATTGGAACCAGGATGCGTCGCGCGCGTGAAGATGGGCAACACGTCCCTCCTCATCGAGCCGGACCGAGAGAAACAGATCGCCGCGAAACGCTTCGATCAGGGCGGCGCCTGCGCCGGGGGCGAAAGGCGGCGGCGGCGAGAACACCGGTCCTTCCTCAAGCTTGGTCAGAAGCTGGCGCACGATCGAGATGCTCTGGCCGATTTCGTCGATACGGACCCAAACCCGTGCATCGACGTCGCTCTTTGTGCGCGTCGGCGTCTCGAATGTAACGCTGTCGTAGGGAGGGTAAGCGAAGGCTGCGCGAGCATCGAAGGCGCGGCCCGCGGCGCGCCCGACGTAGCCGCCCGCGGCGAACTCCCGGACGAATTCGGGCTGGCTTATGCCTGTCTCGACCGTCCGGTTTTGAAGCGAGGGCGACTGATCATAAATGCGCGCCACCGGACGAAAGCTTGATTCAACATTGTCCATGAGTGCGAGGATGGCAGTGGTGCATTCGTCGTCCACATCGCAGGCTGTGCCTCCGGGGATAATGCGATCCATCATCATGCGATGGCCGAAGCATCCGGCATTCAATTGCAGGATCTCCTCGCGGATGAGGGCGCACCGGGCGTGGACGGCAACAACACTGGCGTCGTTGCAGATCGCGCCGACATCGCTCACATGGTTGGCGATGCGTTCCAGTTCGGCCATCACGCCGCGCAGCAGGGTGGCCCGTCGCGGGATGGCCCATCCCAATGCCTTTTCGACGGCTTGGCAGAAGGCAAAACTGTAGGCGACGGTGCTGTCGCCCGAGATGCGCGCGGCGACTTTAGCGGCCTGATCCATGGATGCGCCTGCACAGAGCGCTTCCACGCCCTTGTGCACATAGCCGAGCCGTTCTTCGAGCCGGGCGACTGTCTCGCCATTGGCCGTAAACCGGAAATGGCCTGGCTCGATAATGCCGGCGTGAACAGGGCCGACAGGGATCTGATGCAAGCCAACGCCCTCGACGGGAAGGAAGCTGTACCCCTTTTCGTTTTTCGCCGGCCGGCTTGGCCACACGCCATGGTCGAGCCAGGCCCGGTCGTCGGGCAGGCCGACGGGATTTGTGCCGTAGAGATCGCGCATCGCCCGTTCAAGCCGCATCGCGGGCGTATGATGGCAGCCAACCGAAGGGTAAACGCCATAGGGCGCGGAAAGCGAGAAAATCGCTCGCCTGCGCCTGCCGGGGGCAGACAAGGCCATATGCATCCGGCCATTATCGAACCAGAGCGCGCTAAGGTCGTGCCAGCCTGCCGCGCACCCCTTGGAAAGACCCGTCCAGAGCGCTTCCGTCGCCTCAAAACGCGCGTAGCCGTCCGGCCCGGCCTCGCTGTGGTCGATTGCATCGGTGAGCGCGACGGCGTCCGTCTCAACTCCTGGGTAATCCGTGTCTTTCATCCGAGCAACTCCGCGGCGCGCTGGAACCCGGACACCAACGCCGCCGGCAGATAGAGCCCCGCGATGAGCACCAGGGAGAGATGGATGATCAAGGGGGCGGGGGAGGCGTTGATAGGATGCGCCGGTTCGGAAGGTTCGCCGAAAAGGACATTCTGAAGGCGGAGAAGGAGGGCGCCAAAAGCGACGAGCAGCCCGAAAGCGACCGCGAGAGCAAGCAGCGGCTCGCGGGCGAAGGTGGACGTGAGGATAAGAAATTCGCTCATGAAGGCGCCGAAAGGCGGCAGCCCGGAAATCGCGATCACGCCGGCGGCCAACCCCACGGCAAGTAAGGGATTGGAGACGCTCAGGCCGCGGATATCGGCAAGCTTCTGGGTGCCCTTCACCTGCGCGACATGCCCAACCGAAAAGAAGATCGCGGATTTCGTCAGGCTGTGCATCACCATGTGCAGAAGACCTGCAAAATTCGCAAGCGGGCCGCCCATGCCGAATGCGAACGTGATGAGCCCCATGTGTTCGATCGAGGAGTAGGCGAATAAGCGTTTGATGTCGCGGCGTTGATACAGCATGAACGCCGCGAAGATCAGCGAGCCCAGCCCGATGGTGATCATGATGGGACCCGGCTTGAGCGCGCCCGGATGCGCAGCGACCAGCATCTTGAAGCGCAGAAGCGCAAACAGCGCCACGTTCAAAAGAAGGCCCGATAGCACTGCAGACACAGGGGTGGGGCCTTCTGCATGGGCATCGGGAAGCCACGCATGCAGGGGTGCGAGGCCCACCTTTGTGCCGTAACCGACCAGCAGGAATATAAAGGCGAGGCTGATGAGCGGGGCGTCGAGTTGCGGTGCAACCTCCATGAGCCGGCTCCAGGTCATGGCAGGAGCGCCCTCGCCGAGAACGCTCTGTCCCGCAAGATAAACGATGATCGTCCCGAAAAATGCGAGCGAAATGCCGACGATGCCGAGAATGAAATACTTCCAGGATGCTTCAAGCGCGGACGGAGTCCGGTAAATCCCGACCATGACAACGGTCATCAGCGTCGCGAATTCGAGGCCGACCCACATCAGGCCGATGTTGTTGGCGAGAAGTGCGAGGTTCATCCCGCCCATCATGGCCTGGAACATGGCGTGATAAAACCGGACGAAGCTTGGCCGCAGGTGGCCTGTCTCGATCTCGTGCTCGATGTAGCTTCCGCTGAATACCGAGGTGGTGAAGCCGACAAGCGTGTTGAGAATGATGAAGAAGACATTGAGATCGTCGAGGATGATGTAAGTCCTGACGACAGGGGGAAGAACGAGGAACGAGAGGCTCGCCGCAAAGGTCAACCCGGAGGCGATCACATTACCGATGGCCGAAACTCTGTAGCTCGGAATGAGAGCGAGCAGGAGCGCCGAGAAAAACGGAATGCCGATGACCGCATAAACAGCCTGGTTCATTGCCCCGCTCCCCTCCGGACACGCTCGAGCGCCTCGATGTCGACGCTGTCAAAGCGCTCCCGTATGCGGAAAACGAAAACCGCAAAAACAAAAAGGGCAATCAGCACGGAGAACGCGACGCTGACCTCAACCACCAGAGGCATGCCCCGCGCGCCGGTCGCCGCGAGGATAAGGCCGTTCTCGAGAGACATGAAGCCGACGATCTGGGTGACGGCGTTGCGCCTTATAATCATCATCAGGAAGCCTAGCAGAATAATCGCAAGGGCGAGCGCAAGCCCTTCCCGCGTGAAGGAAGCGGCCCCGGGCGTCACCTTGAGGACGAGCAGCAGCGCAAGGCTCGTCAGCCCAAGTCCCAGGAACATCGCCACGCCCACATTCACCACCTGATCGACGTCGCGGTGAATGCCAAGCCGGACAATCATGCGGTTCAAGGCGACGGGTATCACGATTCCCTTGAGGCCGAGAGCCATGGCCGCCGTAATGAAAAGGTCGGGTGAATTCTGGACGTATCCCTGCCACGCGACGGCGAGCGCCAGCACCGTCGCTTGCGCGGCAAAGGTGTTCAGCACCGCGAAAATGCGGTCCTGATAAAGCAGCGTGAAGCTGCAGACCAGCATGATGCCCGCCAGAAAATGAGCGACGTCATAGTCGTGCGTCACCGCAGCACCTCCCTTGAAAGGAATGCGAGGAGGATGGCCAGGAAAGAGAAGATGAATGCCCCGCCCAGGAACTCGCTGACGCGGAAAATCCGCATCTTCGCCATGCTCACCTCCCACACGCCGAGCGCCACGGCTGCAATAGAGACCTTCGCGAGATAAATGACGGCCCCGATTGTCCAGGCTGTAATCCCGCCGTCCACCGGCGACATGCCAAAGGGAAGAAAGAGGCAAATGATCAGCGAGATATAGAGAACGAGTTTGAGATACCCCGCCGCTTCGATCATGGCCAGGTGGCGGCCCGAATACTCGAGGACCATGGCCTCATGCACCATGGTCAATTCCAGGTGCGTCGCCGGGTTGTCGACGGGGATGCGGGCGTTCTCGGCCAGCGCTACGATGACAAGCGCGACGAAGGCAAGGGCAAAGGAGACGCGGATTTCGAGGGGCTGATTGATGAGAAATTGCGCCACTTCCGGCAGTCTCGTCGTTCCGGCGGCAAACGCTATCGTCAGCGCGACGAGAAGCGTCGCAGGTTCCGCCAGCGAGGCTATCATCATCTCTCTGGACGAGCCGATTCCGCCGAAGGCCGTGCCTGCATCCATGGCGGCCAGAGCAAGAAGCGCACGGGCCGCGCCGATGAGCGCGACCAGTGCGACCACGTCGGCAGCCCAATTGAATATCAGCCCCGATGCAAACGTCGGAACGAGCGCAGTAGCGACCCAGGTGAAAGCAAAGATCAGATAAGGCGCCGAGCGGAAGAACCAGGACGCGTTACCGGCGAGCACGACGTCTTTGCGAACGAGCTTCAAGAGGTCGCGGTAGCCTTGAAGAATAGGAGCGCCCCGGCGTCGCGTCAGCCTCGCTTTGACGCGCCGGGTGATCCCGGTCACCGCGGGTGCGATAGCGAGCACCAGAAACATCTGGGCGCCCTGAACAAGGAAGGATTGAGCGGTGGCAGGCATCACATCCACGTCGCGGTTATAATGAGAAGCGTGATGAGCGTAATAAACATGAGAACGAGGTAGCGGCGGATCGTGAGAAAATGAACGGGGTTGAACTGTTTCGAGAGAGACCAGATGCCTTGAGCAGGCTTCAGGTAAAAAAACCGCCAGATGTAATCGGAGAACAGAACCTGGAACCTCGCGGGACGAAGCTCTCCGGGCGAAGGCATATCGACCTGTTCCTTGGCCCTGAAGACGATACCGCTGTAGACTCGCCGAAGAGGCTGGCTGAAGCTCGAAGCGGTGTATTGCGTGGCAGGCGACGGGTCCGGATAACCGCAATCCCAAGCCGGTGAGCGCCGGGTTCGCTTGCTCGCCAGAAGATGAACGGCCGCCATCGTCGCGAGGGACGAAATCGCCACAAAAAATGCGATTGTCGGAGCATCGTAAATCGCGCGCGCCTCATCGAAAGCGATGAGCGAAAATGGGGTCGGACCTTCCGCGAATTTCATAAGGCTGGCCCCGGCGAGCGAGGTCAGCAAAGGCCCGATCGCATAAGCAGCGAAGCCGCCGAACAAGCCGCCGAGAGCACAAAGCACCGCCAGAAAGCCGATCGCGGCGGTCTGGGCAAACGGCGCTTCATGGGCCGCGTCGGCCTCTGCGCTGCGCGCCCTGCCAAGAAACACGGTGCCGAATGCTCGCACGAAGCAGGCTGCGGCAAGCCCCGCCGCAAGTGCCAGCATGGCGCCGACGACGGGAGACAGGAATCGAAGGATCGGCTCGGGAAAGACCGGCCCCACCAGCACCGCCTGAAACAGGAGCCATTCCGATACGAAGCCGTTCAAGGGCGGCAGCGCGGAAATCGAAAGCGCCCCGATCAGCCAGTAAAAGGCCGTTTTCGGCATTCGGTGAATGAGGCCGCCCAAGCCATCGAGGTCTTTCCGTCCGGTGGCGTGAAGCACAGCACCGGCTCCAAGAAAGAGCAGCGACTTGAACCAGGAATGGTTGATCGAATGAAGCAGCGCGGCCGCCATGGCGATGGCAGCGGCATAGGCGATGCCCGAAGACTTGAACGCGATCGCAAGCCCGATACCGGCGAAGATGATGCCGAGATTTTCGATGGTCGAATAGGCGAGCAGGCGCTTCAGGTCTGTATCTTGAACCGCGTAGAGAAGGCCGCCGACCGCCGTGGCGGCTCCGAGAATGATGAACGGCAGCGACCACCACCACAGGGGATCGCCCAGGAGATCGAAAACGACACGAATGATGGCATAGACGGCAACCTTGGTCATCACGCCGCTCATAAGCGCCGAGACATGGCTAGGGGCAGCCGGATGTGCGAGCGGCAGCCATGCATGCAGCGGCATGATGCCGGCCTTGGATCCCGTCCCCACCAGCGCCGCGGCGAGCACCAGAGCCGACAGGAGCGGGGTCAGGTGATGGGCGCGGATCGAATTGAAACTGTACCCGCCAGCGGACCCGGCCATTCCGCCGAACGAAAAGAGGAGCGCGACCGTCCCGATGGCAGCCATAACGAGGTAGACATAACCAGCCTTCCGGCTTTCCGCGTCCTGGCGGGAGACGACAAGCAACCAGGAACTGAGGGACATGAGTTCCCAAAAGAAAAGAAAGCTGTAGGCGTCGTCCGCGAGAAGGACCACGTTCATCGCTGCACAAAAGGCAGGGTAGAAGACCTCGATCCGCTTCGAGAGATCCTCACGGCCGAGGCCCAGGCCGTAAACGCTGGCCGCGAATATCCCGATATTAACGATCAGCCCGAAAAAGGCGCTCAGAGTGTCCAGGCGAAAGTGGAGCCCTACCAAGGGCAGGCCGATAGGCAAGTGTGCTTGCAGCGTAGCCTGGGCGAAAAATGCTGAAAGATCCCCGGCGCAAGCCACGACCGCCGCTGCGGTGCAGACCGGATAGACGAAGTAAAGCGAGCGGCGGGGCACGACCGCCGCTATCAGCGCTGCTGCTGCATAGATCGCCAGCGCGCCTGCAAGCGCGGAAAGCTGCCAGTCTCCCCCGGTGCTCATTCGATCGACTTCTCCGCCGGTTTTTTCAGCCGTACGCCGCACCCACCCCCGCTGCTTGTGGCGCCAGGACCAATCAGTTCCACGCCCGCGCGATCGAGCGCCTCCACGATCTTCGTGAGGCTGTCGACAACGCCGCGAACAGTTCCAGGGCTTGCTTCCATGCGTTGAACGGTGGGTAAGGAGACGCCCGCCTGATCGGCAAGCGTTTTTTGGTCAATGCCAAGAAGCGCGCGGGCTGCGCGCAGCTGGGCTCCGGTTAGCACTGGCTCCACCCCTATCATGCCCAAAGTCATTGCAACAATGCATTCCTGGCTGATATGTCAAGCATCAAAGCAGATATCCACAACCAGAACATCGATGCTTTGGGCGCAGAAGGATGGAAGCGGGGCTGCGCAGCGTTTTGCGCAAAAATAGAAGTTCCCCAGGAAGCCAGAGCGCAAGATCAACGATCGCAATGCGAGGCGGTCCGGCTCACAGTTCAAGGAGGCATGTCTAAACCCGATGCAGGACCGAAAGCCCCTTCTGTCTCTCACGAAAGGCATTGTGGCTGCCACGCAGGCCTACAGCCGCAGGGAACAGAGGAGGTGTTCCACCGAACAGCCTCCCAAAAAGCCACCTGAGATATGCGTCAAACCGCGAGTAAGGTGGTGTCCTAAGATACCGCTTGATCGAGAATTCGGCGCACCGCCGAACTCTCGATCAAGCCAATACCACCCAGTTTTTGAGTGACAGTCGATTTTGGGCCTAAGGCCTCAGCTCTATTTTCTGGCGTTAAACCGTCATCCAGATGGTTATGACTCCGCCGCAAAATCCAAGAATAACGGCAAAGAAAATGAGAAAAACCGCAACATTTTCAAGTGGGCTTTCATTTTCAGATACGGTGGGCATCGTATATCCTTTCAAAAATAGAAAGCACGTCCGGCATCATGCTTCCGAACGGCGACCCAATTTCGGAGTTTCAAGAGCCTGTCCGCGTTTGATGGAATCAAAAGCGGGGGCTAGGTTTTTGTTTTATCGTGCGTCTTATCGGGAAACCGCTTCGCACTTTGCCGGACGCACTCTAAACTCGCGAGGCCTGGAACTCATCACGAGACCCGGTTGCGGGCGCCGGCAGAGCTTTCCCCGCCAACAGCCCCCTCGCTGAAGGCGCAGACCATAGGGGAAGATCCGCGGCCGCGCAATTTATAATACGTTTGTAGTAGAGAGAAAGTCAGTTCGTTGTTCGGCCGCAACAGCTGGCAAGGAGCAGCTGCAAGCGATTGGGCCGTCGCGAGACTCGCATCCAAAGCGCATTCCGCTCATGAACGGATCTCTGGCCGCGCCACCCTTTCAAGGGCGCCTTGCCCCGGTACCGCGTCTCGTCGCGAAGCAGCGCACTCGCCCCTTGTTCGGCTCAGGCGCGGCGCCGCTGCCAACGCCATCCATCTTCCGTGCCCCCCCCTCGCCAGGTGTAGGCTATTCAAGAAACGCCGCCCGCAAAGAGGCGCGCTCAATTGGCGCCGCATTCAAGTGTTAGCGTGGGCTTTCCAACTTCACCGGCTGGCAAGTGCATATGCAGCACGAGGACGACCACGGCAGCGATCATTCGGACTTTGCAGCCAGCCTTGAGCAGGAGTTTCAGGCATGGCGAAAGTCGTGGCTGGAATCGCTGACGGATGATTACGGCGCATTGTCACGTTATCGCGCTGCGAACGCCGAACTCCAGCCGCCCGCCCCGAATGAGAGCCGCGTCGTCTTTTTCGGAGATTCCATCACCGAAGGTTGCAATCTCGCAGAGCACTTTCCCGGCAAGCCCTACATCAACCGTGGAATCAGCGCACAGACAACGCCGCAGATGCTCCTTCGCTTCAGGCAGGACGTCATTGCGTTAAGGCCGCGGGCCGTCGTCATCCATGCGGGAACCAACGACATCGGCGGCAACACCGGCCCGATGCTGCTGGAGGACATCGAGGCGAATACCGCGTCGATGACGGAGATCGCACAGGCGAACAATGTCAGGGTGATCTTGTGCTCGCTCCTTCCGCCGCCGCATAAAAATACGCCGCAATCCCGGTACAACCTCTTCAAGCACCCTCCGGAAAAAATCCTCGAACTGAACCGCTGGCTGAAAGAATACGGCGTCTCCCATGGCTGCGCTTTTCTGGACTATTTCAGTGCGATGCGCGACGGCGAAGGGTTTGTGAAGCCGGGTTTCTCCGAGGATGGAATCCATCCTCTGCCAGCCGGCTACAGGGTCATGACGCAAATCGCCCAGGCCGGGATCGACCAAACGCTAGAAGGTTAGCCTCCCCATAGTCCGGCTGGGCACGTGGATAGAGACAGGCACCGCAACGCGACCAACGAGGTGCGCGCCGCAGCCTGGGCCCCTTTTGAGGAAGCGAAAGGCCCCCATCTCTCCATGAGTAGCAATTTAAGTGGGTGCCGCGGTGAGTGTGATCGAAGCCGTCGATGTGAAGACCCGGCTGCAACCAGCAGACATTCTTTCTCGTCAGCGTAAGGCTTTTCTGCGTGCGGGGCCGCCGGATCTCGCCGAGCGGAAAGATGACATCAAGAGGTTGCGCGCGGCGGTCAAAAAAGAAGCGGAAGAGATTGCATCCGTCATCTCGGAGGATTTCGGAAACCGTTCGCGGTACGAGACAGTGCTCGCCGACATTTGGCCGGTTCTCTCATCGGCGCGCGAAACCCTGAAAAATCTGGGCGGCTGGATGAAGCCGAAACGCGTCGGCGCCGGTCTGGAGCTTTTGCCCGGTCAGGCCCGCATCTTGTATCAGCCGGTCGGTGTCGTGGGCATCATCAGCCCGTGGAACTATCCGTTTCAGCTCGCTCTCATGCCCCTGATCGCGGCGCTCGCGGCAGGCAACCGCGTCATGCTCAAGCCTTCCGAACTGACGCCCCGAACCTCGGACTTTTTGGCGGACTTCCTGGGTCGGCTGTTCCCGGAGGAGAAGGTCGCCACCATTCTAGGCGGACCTGACGTGGGTGCGGCCTTCTCGGCGTTGCCCTTCGACCATCTGCTCTATACCGGCTCGACGGAAATCGGCCGCCGCGTCATGCGAGCCGCCGCCGAAAACCTGGTGCCGGTGACGCTCGAACTGGGCGGGAAATCGCCTGCGATCGTCGGCAGCGACGCCTTGCTGACATCCGCCGCAGAGAGCATCGTATCCGGGAAGTTCCTCAATTCCGGCCAGACTTGCATTGCACCGGACTACGTGCTCGTGCCCGAGGCCCTTCGCGAGGAGTTCGTGGGCCTCATCCAGGAGAGCGTCAGGAAACTCTATCCCTCGATTGCAGCGAACCCGGATTACACCTCCATCATCAATGCGCGGCACTATGCGCGCATAACCCGCTATATCGAGGAAGCGCGGCAGCGCGGAACCAGGGTGATCGAGATCAATCCGGCGAACGAAACGCTCTCGCCGCAGGCACGGAAGATTGCCCCGACGCTCTTGATTGATCCCGATGACGACCTTCCCGTCATGCGCGAGGAGATTTTTGGCCCCGTCCTGCCGATCAAGTCCTATCGCACGCTCGACGAGGCCATCGATTACGTGAACAGCCGCCCCCGGCCCCTGGCGCTCTATTATTTCGGGCAAAACAAGGCGGAACCGCGACAAGGTTCTGGAGCGGACGACGTCCGGCGGGGCTTCAATCAACGAAACCCTGATGCATGTCGTGGTCGAAAACCTGCCATTTGGCGGTATCGGACCATCGGGCATGGGCGCTTATCACGGCGAATATGGGTTCCAGACTTTCTCGCATCGCAAAGGCGTCTTCCTGCAAAGCCGCTATAACGCTGCAGCGCCTTATGCGCCCGCCTTACGGCAAGGTTGCCGGCGCCATGAAGAGGCTCCTCTTCAGCCGGTGAGTTGTAGAAGCAGACGACGACAACGGCCTTTTATACCTCTAGTTGTGGTAAAATAAATCTCGCTGTCCGGCTGCGTTCTCTAGGAGATTAAAAAAGTAATTGTCCGCAAAAGCCACCAGATGTATTGGCCTGCGGCTAAAATGGCTGGGAAAAAATCTTTATCGCCGTTGTTAAAGCATCCCGACTCGTCTTAGCCCCGCTGTGGGCACTAATGATAGGTGGGGAAGTACTATGACAGCGTGGGAACTGCGCGCCCGTAAGGCGGCGCTAATTTTGTGTTTTTCTTCTTTGCTGGCAGCGACCGGGCAGGCCTCCGCGGCCGATCTCTACGGCGGACCTGGACTTAAGGATGGTCCTTATATTGCCGCGCCTGCGCTTTGGCAGGGCTTCTATCTCGGCGGTCACGTTGGCGGCGCTTGGAATACGGCCACGGCTCTGGATCAATATGAGTATGTGGGAGACCCCGCATCCAACAGCACCATTACCGGCAGCGGCGTCATCGGCGGCGGGCAGGTCGGGTACAATTTTCAGTGGGGCAACATCGTCGTCGGTCCGGAGGCAGACCTTGGCTATCTCGGATTATCCGGAAGCAAATCGGCTCCGCTGGCGGCATCGGCGGATTGCCTGGCGAGATACCCGGCAAATATGTGCGGGTTGAATGCGAACTACTCGGCCTCCGGCGGTCTTTACGGCGACATCACCGGGCGCCTCGGTTACACGGTCGACCGCGCACTCTTCTATGCGAAGGGCGGCATTGCCTTCATCGATGCAGACGTCAAGGCGAATTACGTGGGGCAAAACTGCTCGACGGCGCACAATTGCTGGCAGCATCCGAATGCGCCGGTCAACTCCTCCACATTCAACTTCGATCAAAGCGAGACGCTTTGGGGTTGGACGGTGGGCGGCGGCATCGAATACGCGCTCAACCCCGCATGGTCTGTCAAGGTCGAATATCTGCACTTCGATTTCGGCAGCACGTCCTTCAGGCATGATGGCGACTACAACATCATTGGGACGCCGTGGCACTCGACGCTCGGCGGCAGCGTGCAGGTTTCTCCGACGGTCGACTCCGTCATGGTGGGGGTGAATTATCACCTCAACCTGGCCTCGGGCCTGAAGTAGGACGAACACGAAGCAAACGCGGCTCAAACGGCTTCCTGCCCTCCATAGGAACGTCTTGGGCGAGGCTAGATCAACCCGCCTTTAATCGGAATCGATTGAAGGCGGAAATGTTGTTTGTCGGAAAACCGCGCACTTTTCCGGACGCACTCTGGAGAGCCGGGGAGCGGGCAGCCTTCGATTGGACGGCCTGCCCTTCTGTTATGATCGCAAGCCTTCATGATCATGGTCATGACCACACTTGATGTCACTTGATGCGGCGATCCAATCAACGATACCGGGTGGATAGCCGGGTCCGGCTATCACGAAATCCGGTGCGTGTTGCCTCATCGCTTGCGGACGAATACCGTGCCGGCAGAGTAGCCTGCGCCAAAGCTGCAAATCAGCCCCAGGTCGCCCTCCACCATGTCTTCGGAGTGTTTGTGAAAGGCGATGATCGATCCGGCCGAAGAGGTGTTGGCGTATTCATTGAGGATAATCACGTTCTCTTCGCGTTTGGGATGCCGGCCCAGCACGCGGTGTCCGATCATCTCGTTCATATTGATGTTCGCTTGATGCAGCCAAAGCCGCTTGAGCGTGTGCGGGTCTAGGCCCAAGTCGGCGGCATGGCCGAGGATCAACTCGGAGACCATAGGCACCACTTCCTTGAATACCTTGCGCCCCTGCTGGACGAACAACTTGTCCGGCAGGTCCCGGCCTTCCGGCGCCGCGCGGTTCAGATAGCCCGCATTGTTGCGGATGTTGCTTGAGAACTGAGTTTTGAGGCGCGTGCCCAAAATGTCCCAGCCGCTAAGCGCCTCATCGGCTCGCTCGACGATCACGGCGGTGGCCACATCGCCGAAGATGAAATGACTGTCGCGATCGCGGAAGTTGAGATGCCCCGAGCAGATCTCCGGGTTGACCACCAGCACCGCATCCGTCGCCCCCGTAGCAATGTAATCTACGGCGGTTTTGATCCCGAAGGTTGCCGATGAGCAGGCGACATTCATATCGAACGCGAAGCCGGCGATCCCGAGCGCGGCCTGGATTTCGATGGCCATCGCAGGATAAGCGCGCTGCATATTGGATGCCGCGCACAGTACCGCGCCGATCCGCTCGCGCGGTTTGCCCCAACGCTCAAGCGCGTCCTTGGCGGCCTTCACGCCGATCTCTGCCAGAATGGAGATTTGCTCGTTCGGGCGCTCCGGAATATTCGGCCGCATCAGGGCAGGATCAAGGATGCCCGACTTCTCGACCACGTAGCGCGACTTGATGCCCGACGCCTTCTCGATAAATTCGACGGAAGACGGCATTAGCGCCCCGATGCGTCCCTCGGTGATGGCCGCGGCGTTCTCGGCGTTGAACCGCTGCACATAAGCATTGAAGGCTTCGACCAGCTCGGCGTTCGAGATGCTTTCGGGCGGCGTGTAAAGGCCGGTTGCGGCGATGACTGCAGGGCGCACGGTAGGCTCCGGAAACGATGGTTGAAAGCGGCACGACGGCCGAAGAAACCGTTCGGGCTGTTGTCTGTTTTTCAGCCCTTTTTTCCAGGATAGTCTAGCATGCTTTAGGTCCGCGCCCAGCTAAAGGTCGCGGACCCGCTCAGTTTTGCGCTTGATTGCTTTGGGGATCCGTTGCCGGCTAACCCGTCTCTTGGCGTAAGTTCAAGAAACGTCGCCCGGCTCCAAGGCGGGAGCATTCTGTACCGCGTTTCGCCCGACTGGGCTTAGCCCCGTAAGCGCCGGGATTGGAACGAAAACCGGCTTCTTCGCCACAACTCGCACCTCAGCATAAACCTGCTTGATCGCTTCAACGATTAAAACCCCGGAAAATGCGGGCCAGAGCCGCGCGCCCACCCTTTCCCAGACCAACGCTGCCGATGGAAGGGCGCGAGCACGAAAAGGCGGAGCGAAAAGGCACGGCGTCACCCCGATTGGCTCAAGAAGCGCATCGCGCAAGAGCCTTTCGATCTGGCCCACGCTGTAGGGCCGCCCATGACCGAAGGGGGTGGATTTAAGGCGAGACCAGGCGCCGCGCCGGTTGGGTACGACGACGATGAGCCTCCCCTGCGGCATCAGGATACGCCATATCTCGCGCAAATAGGCGCGGCGCGCTTCCACATGCTCAAGCCCATGAACGACGAGAACACAGTCTACGGACGTATCGCGAATGGGGAGTTCCGTCTCGGACACAAGCATGGACCTGTAAGGTCCTTCGCGGGGCCATTGCACGACGCCCTGCCGATGAGGCATCAGCGCGGTGGTCAAGCGGGCTTCGCCGTTGAAGACGCGCAAAAACGGGGCAGCATAGCCGAGGCCGGCAATGTCCATGCTGGATACGTTATCCCAGCGGGCACGAATGCGCCGCGTGATGATGCGGCGTGCGAGTTGGCCCAGCGGCGATGCGTAGAAATCCCTGAGCTGCGAGACGTCGTCATACATGAGAGGCCAGTATCTCTTTCCCGGTTTCCTATTTAATGATGGCCATGCTTCTCTTAAGTCTGCCTCAAGAAAGATTGTCAGGTGAGCCATGTCTACAATAGAAATTCGACAATTCCCCTGCCGAAGCGATAATTACGGAATCTTGATCCATGACAGGTCCACGGGCGTAACCGCGGCAGTCGACGCCCCGGACGAGCACGCCATTCGCGAGGAGTTGCGCGAAGCCGGCTGGGCGCTGACGCATATTTTCACGACGCACTATCATTTCGATCATGTGCAAGGGCATCAGGCTCTGAAGCGTGAGACGAACTGCACCATATATGGGCCCGAGAAAGAAGCGGACGATATCCCCTGCATCGATATTCCGATCGAGGAAGGCGAAAAGCTGACCTTCGGGTCCATCGAGGTGCAGGTATTGCAGACCCCTGGGCATACGCCCGGTCACGTCACGTATTTCTTTCCAGGCGCGGTGGATGCTTCGGGCAGCGGCCCGCGGAGCGGCGTGGCCTTCGCGGGCGACACGCTCTTTTCGGTCGGTTGCGGCCGCGTCATGGAAGGCCGGCATGCCGAAATGTGGCGCTCGCTTCAGAAGATCATGTCTCTCCCGTCCGATACGCTCATCTATTGCGGCCATGAATACACTCAGGCCAACATCAAGTTCGCGCTCACGGTCGATCCCGAGAATGCGGCGCTTCGCGATCGCAAGCGCGAGGTGGATGCCCTGAGGAGCGAGGGTGAGCCAACCTTGCCGGTTACCCTTGCCGGGGAGCTTGAGACAAACCCCTTTTTGCGCGTGAACAGCCCCGCAATCCGCAAAAGCCTTGGCCTTGGCGCAGATGTGCCCGATGCAAAAGTCTTTGAGGAACTGAGGCGGCGCAAAGACCGCTTCTAGAGCGCATTTTGCGAACTCGAAGATTGCGCGAATGCGCTTTGGGAAGGCGTGAAGGCACGCAAAAAACCTTTTTCAGCCTGCCTGCCAGAGTGCGCCCGGAAAAGTGCGAAGCGGCTTTCCGATAGGCTGCAGGTCGATCGCTTTCGCGGATGGGCGGAAGCCTGTCCGCGATGCAGTTCAATATTTCTTAGCCTGAACTTCCGATGCAAATTCTTAGAGCCTGTCCGCTTTTGATGGAATCAAAAGTGCGCTCTAACCTTTTGTTTTATCGCGCGTCTTATCGCAAAACCGCTTCACACTTTTCCGGACGCACTCTAGCAAGCGTCTGGTTTTGCCTCCGAAACGGCGTTTACGGCCAATTGTTACAGGCCTGAAATATGGGCGTTCTCGCGGAGGGGAACCAAGGATGACATGCGGATCTCATGTCCTTCCCTTGGCCGAAGAAACATCGCTGCAGCTATGGCCGGCCATTTACAGAACCTGACGCACGTAACGCGAGATACTCCCTCGCCGCGCGCTCGGCGGTGTCCCGATCGATGTCTCTCTTGGAACAGCGGCTCTCCGGTTTCGGTGAGATGATTATCACAAGTCGAGAAGCCCTTTGGCCATGACTAAAGGGCGAAGCATGGGAGAAAACGCACATGAACAAGTCAAATGTAAAGCAGGGACCACCTTCTTTTGCTCTCGCCATTATTTTGGGGGTAGCCTTATCGGGCTACGCGCGGATAACTATGATGGCGATCATCACGTATCTCACTTGGTGGATCGGGCGCGAAATATTCGGATTACGAGCGACAACGGAAGCTTCCTCAACTTCGGTCCTGTCAGAGGAAGAGATTGGAATTACGCCAAGAATGGTAGAGGCGGGCGCCTTTCAGCTTATGCAGTTTGATAGCAGGTTCTCATCGTTTGAGGATGGCGCCTTGAAAATCTATCGAGTTCATGCTTCGCGCAAGAAATGCTACTCCCTTGGAGAGGCGTCTATTATCAGGTGGAGACTAGGAAACCCCGACGCGATAATGCGATGGTGCCGATACATCAAGAAGGCTTGTGATTCCCGGGAAATCTTCCGCTGACTTCAGAAGCCTATGCAGGAACTCAGGGATCTGCAAAGGAGCTTTTGGAAGCTGCCTTGCACCTTGGCGGTACACCCGTTCCAGCCCAGAGAAGTTTGTTATCGTAGCTGCAAAAACCAATGAATTCGATGTGACAGCGGGCGCCGGCGTGATTGTCATATTCTGGAACTGGCCTTTGACACCGGCATACCCTATCCCATCCCGACAGACCCCGGTGCCTTGGTAATTCGGGTTCACGCCCGCAGTCCAACTATGGGTCGCATGACAAAATTGGCGGGATCCGACACAACCAGATACGAAGTGGCGTCATTGCCCCCGATATTTGCAGGGCGAAACATGCCGTCCAGCACCCCATTCGTGAACGTCGCTTTGCAGCCAGCCCCGCTCATGCCCTGGATGCTGAGTTTGCCGTCCCAAAATGTCAGTGCGTTGGCTGGCGACACCAAACAAATTACGGCGAATGCCGCTGCAATGAACCGTTGCATAATTATTCCCCCGCAAATGGCCGCCAACACCTGCCTGCGCTAATTGCATAATAAACTCAAGCGGCTGCTGCTCAGGCACAGTTATATGTAAAGAACTGTCAAGTGCGTGGAATATGTCAATTAACAACACCGGCTCCTGTGGCGCGGCACGCAATCGAGCGGAGGTATCGAACGTGGACAGGACGACAATCATGGTCATCGCGGCCGCGGCGATGAGCGCGGTCGGCATCATCGGCGATTACTTCCTGAAGCGTGCGAGCGGCGAGGCAAGCCCGCTGGTCACACCGGCCTTCCTTGTTGGGCTGGCGCTTTACTCGTCCACGGCGTTCGCTTGGGTTTTCGTTATGCGTTATCTGAAGCTCGCGACCATCGGCGCGATCTATTCGGTTTGCATGATCCTGATGCTCACCAGCATGGGCTATCTTTTCTTCGATGAAACGCTCAACCGCTACGAAATCGTCGGCATCGTCCTCGCGATCGCCTCCATTGTCTTGCTGTCGCGGTTTGGATGACAGGGTCTTCCGGCAGTCATGGCACCTGGAAATACTCTAACGCCGTAACGAGGCCAAAGGCCGGTGGCGAACTGGAAACGAATGGTCGTTTTTGCCGCACACCCGAAGCCGGAACTGTGCGGAACCTTGCTTGAGCTCGATAATTAACAACGCAAGCTTGATATTGGGTTCGGGTTGAGTGCTATGGATGAAAAAGTCAACGTCGTGGTTGCAGGGACCGCCGACCCTGATCTTGTCAATGAGATCATGCGCCTGATATGGCGTTACTGCGAGGCCATTCAGGTTGTCCCTTGTCCCACAGAGCTGCGCGACACCCTGCTAGCCGTGGCTGCGCTTTCTCATCTCGAAGCGGCCGAGACGGATTGCACTCCGATCGAGTTGGCGGGTGACGATTTCGCTGAAGCCGCGCGTGAAAGTTTTCGGGATGTGACCGGCGTTCAACCGATGCCCCTCTTATGTACGCGCCCTGTCGTCCAGGTTCGACATTAGAAGCCGGTGCAGATGCCTCATGCCAGAGTGCTGACTGAGGCGCGGCAGGGAAGTCTCGCAAAACGCATCAAAGTCCAATGGACCTACAAATGGGAGGCCCCGCCCTGGCCTCACCAGCGGGGTCTGATGCCAAGGCGTAGCCTGCAGGCGCTTGAGCACAACGCCATTTTCGTCACGGCGAGGGGTCTGCCAAATGGGTCGGCCAGAAGGCCAAACCGGACGTTTGTTTTGTTGTCTCCCCTTTGCTCTTGCGACAACACGGAGTTGCCGGTTACGGTTTAGCTATTGGACATCAAATGCCCAAATCAGGGGATCGTCCCGCTCACGAATCAGGTTTTGCAATGGGCTCCGGACGTTCGCGGCCATTCAAAAACAGTTCCGTACAGCTGTTGGGTCTGGGCCGCCAAAACGCCGCCGCCATGCGGATTGCTGAGGCTGGGTTTCAGAGCATTTATGAACGCGCGCTCGCCGGTATCGCCATCCTCGATTGGAGCGGGCATTTCCAGCACTGCAATCCCGCCTTTTGTGCGCTTCTTGGTTATGCCGAGGATGAGCTGACCGGCAGGCATTTCGGCGATATCCTTCACCCGGAGGACCGGGAAAGCGATCTGGAAAGCGCCCGGCGGCTACGCGCCGGAGAAGCCGCCTTTCTCACCATCGAAAGCCGCTATCTTCACAAGAGCGGCCGCCCCGTCTGGGTCAACAAGGTCATCTCGACATTGACGGACGAAGCCGGCGCACCATCGCAGGTATTCGTGATCGCGATCGACATTACCGATCGCAAGGCAGTGGAAGCGGCTCTGAGGGAAAGCGAACGGCAGCTCAAGGCCGAGCTTACCGACGCCGAAGAACTCCACAAGATCAGCATGGAGTTGATCCAGGAGCAGCATCCGCAAGCGCTTTACGAGCGCATCATAGGAGCCGCGGCCCGGCTCATGCGCTCGCAGGCCGCCAGCATCCAGGAGTTCCATCCCGCCAATGGAAAGCTGCGGCTTTTGGCGTCCCGCGGCTTCCACCCCGCCTCGGCCGCTTATTGGGAATGGGTCTGCGCCTCTTCGGGGAGTTCCTGCAGCACTGCACTAGGAACGGGCGCGCGCGAGATCGTCGCCGACGTCGAAACCTGCTCCTATATGACGGGAACGCAGCATCGTGACGAGTTCCGGCGTTCCAACATCAGGTCCGTTCAGTCCACGCCGCTGGTCGCGCGACGGTCGTCGTATCGGATGATATCGACGCATTGGCGCGAGCCGCATGCCCCCTCCGAGCGCGAACTTCGTTTGTTCGATGTGCTCGCGCGTCAGGCCGCGGATCTGATCGAGCGATCGCAAGCCGAGGCGAGGCTGCGCGACAAGTGAGGGCGGCTGCGGCTTGCCCTTGATGCGGCCAATCTCGGCACCTGGCGCTGGGAGGTCGCCCGGGGAACCCGGTCCCTCGAATGGGACGAACACTGCAAAACCCTCTTCAACGTGCCGCCAGAAACCGAGATCACTTACGATAAGTGGCTTGAACTCCTTCACCGTGAGGACAGGCCCAAGGCCGAGGCCGAAGTCACACGCGCTCTTAATCCCGCGGATCCGAACGACGACGTCATGCTTGACTACCGCATAAGGCGGCACGAGGGCCTGTTTTGGCGGTCGCTGACCGGCCGGGCATTTTTCGAACCCGACCCGGCCGCGCCATCCGGCCGGCGTGCGGTTCGTCTTGTAGGGACCGTTCGCGACATTACGGACGCCCGCAAGGCCGAGGCCGAGCGGATCCAGCGTGAGCGGTGCGACCGTTATTTCCTGGCGCTTGAAACACAGCTTAAAGGCGCAAAAACAGCAACGCAGGCCATTGACGTTGCTTGCGAATTGCTCGGGCGCGAGCTTGGCGCCCTGTATGTTTCCGTGGCCGAGTTTACACCGATCGGGGAGCGCCGGGTCGTTGGTGATGGCTGGTTCACATGCCGCGACACCGCCTTGCCGCACGAGCGGCCAGCTCTTGTAGATGCAGAGCGCTTCCCGGAGCTTCTTGCCGGCGAAGCCGTCCTATTGGCTGACATTGCCACGGATCCCCGCATAACAAACGACCCTGCCGCTCGGGCCCGATATCAAGAGCTTCCTTTCGGCTGAGCGATCGCCATCCCTCTGCTTCGCGATGGAAGGTTGACAGCGCTTCTGTCCATCGCCGACAAGGCGCCGAGACGCTGGACAAAGGCGGAAGTGGCGCTCGCGCGTGAAACGCTCGATCGCCTTTGGCAAGCAGCCGAGAAGGCCTGGGCCGAGGAGCGGCTTCACCGCAGCGAGTCCCTGCTCAGAGCGGCAACGGACAGCGCGTCCGTTGGACTCGTCTTGCTCGACCGCAATCACAGCTATTTGTTTGCCAACCGTGCCTATTCCGCAATCCTTGGCTTGGGCGACGGCGAACTGGTGGGCAAAGGGCCAGCCGAGGTGTTGCCTTCGATCTATGAGAAACAAATCTCGCCCCGCCTCGACCGCGCTTTCGCTGGCGAGCGCCTCAAATACGAGCTTGTCAAAGCCGATCCCAACGGGGAGCTTCACTATTACAGCGTTGCCTATGAACCGCTCAGCCTGGAGGGCCAGGTTGCCAACGTCATCGTCGTCATTTTCGACGTTACGGCCCATAAGCTGGCGGAGCTTCGCATCGCCGAGAGCGAGGAGCGGCTTAGGAGCCTCGGCGACAGCCTTCCGGACAGCGCCGTCTATCGCTACGCGCACGAGGACGGCGGCACGCGCAGGTTTTGCTACATGAGCGCCGGTATTGAAGCCTTGAATGGCGTCGCGGTGGACGACGTGCTGCACGATCCCGACACGCTCCACCGCCAAATCCTGCCAGAGTTCCTGCCGAAACTTGCCGAAGCTGAACGGCGCAGCGCCGCCGGCCTGTCCGACTTCAAGATGGAAATTCCCATGCGGCGACCCGACGGCGAAGTTCGCTGGATGCGTTTGCAGTCGCGCCCGCACCGGCTTCCGGATGGCGGCGTCGTATGGGACGGCGTGCAGACCGATATCACAGATCGCAAACGCCATGAGGAGCAGGTCAACCTGCTCCTGCACGAGGTCAATCACAGAGCCAAGAACATGCTTGCGCTCGTTCAGGCGATGGCCCGGCAGACCGTCGCGTCATCGCCCGACGACTTTGTCGAGCGTTTCAGGGAGCGGGTTCGTGCGCTTGCCGCCAGCCAGGATCTTCTCGTCCAAAATGAATGGAAGGGCGTGGACCTCGAAGACCTGATCCGCTCGCAGCTCGCCCACTTCAAGGATGCAATCGGAACACGGATCAAGCTTCGCGGCCCGTCTCTTTTTATTTTCGCATCCGCTGCCCAGACCATTGGCATGGCGATGCATGAGCTCGCAACCAACGCGGGCAAGCATGGCGCGCTGTCCAGCCATCAAGGAAGCGTCCGTGTCTACTGGCTCATCGATCAGGATGCAAAAGGCGATCAGATCTTCATCATCCATTGGCTCGAGAGGGATGGCGCTCGCGTTGCAACACCAACTAGATATGGTTTTGGCACAAGGGCGATTGTGCCCATGGCAAAGATGAGCCTCGATGCCGGGATCGAACTCGACTATGCGCCGCAAGGGCTCAGCTGGCGGCTTCGATGCTCTGCCGCAAATGTCTTGGAGGGCGACGGCGCGCCGGACGCTTCATTTCCCCAATAACAGTGAGGGAAGGACGAAAGCCGAAGAAGAGGATGTGTTTCAGCCGCGTCCTTGGCGCTGGCTGCGTTGCGATCGCAGAATCTCTTCCGCGTTGCATTCGAGGCGCCAGGAAGCACCGGTGCTGGCGAAGCCGAGTTCGATCTTGGCGTCAAGATTGATCTCGGCGATGCAGGTTTGCAGCCGGAGGCGGTGAAGCCGAATGAATTCACTCCCCACCCGCCACCAGAGCCTGACCTCCTCACATCAGTTCTTGACCTCGGCGCCGAAGTTCACGAAAAGCCAAGCCAAGAATTTTGCATGAGACAAGCTGAAGGCTTTTGGGAATGCAGTCCGATATCGAAATCGCCCGAAAAATTCCGCTCAAGCCTATCGACGCAGCAGCGGCGCGGCTTGGCATTCCCAAAAGCGCGCTTCTTCACTATGGGCCCCTCAAAGCAAAAATCGACCTGAGCTGGCTTGATGCCCAGCCCGAACGCCCCGATGGCAGGCTGGTGCTCGTCACCGCAATCAGCCCGACGCCAGCGGGCGAAGGCAAAACGACGACCACGATCGGCCTTGCCGACGCGCTCAGCCGCCTCGGCGTCCGCGTGGCGGCGGCCTTGCGCGAGCCGAGCCTTGGGCCGTGCTTCGGCATGAAGGGCGGAGCCACAGGCGGCGGCCACGCCCAGGTCGCGCCGATGGCCGATATCAACCTTCACTTCACGGGCGATTTTCACGCGATCACGTCCGCGCATAATCTCCTGTCGGCGCTGATCGACAATCACATCTATTGGGGCAATGCGCTTGGCCTCAACCCGCGCAAAATGGGCTGGCGGCGCGCTGTCGATATGAACGACCGCGCCCTTCGCAATCTTGTCATCGGCCTCAACGGCAACGGAGTTGTGCGGGAGGACGGGTTCGACATTACGGCGGCTTCGGAGATCATGGCGGCGTTCTGTCTGGCAGAAAACATGAGTGATCTTGCGGCACGGCTCTCCAACATGGTGATCGGGCAAAATAGAGCTGGAGGCCTGGTCCGCGTGGGAGCGCTCAACAGCACCGGCGCGATGACGGCGCTATTGAAGGACGCCGTGCAGCCCAACCTTGTGCAAACGCTGGAAGGCACGCCCGCGTTCATTCAGGGTGGCCCGTTCGCCAATATCGCACATGGCTGCAATTCGGTGATCGCGACCAAGTCGGCGCTTAAGCTCGCCGATATGGTCGTGACGGAAGCAGGTTTCGGCGCCGATCTCGGCGCGGAGAAGTTCCTCAACATCAAATGCCGGCAGGCTGGGCTGAAGCCCGATGCCGCGGTTATCGTCGCCACGGTGCGCGCGCTCAAAATGCATGGCGGCGTCGCCAAGAGTGACCTCAGCGCCGAAAACGTGGAGGCGGTGAATCGCGGTTTGCCCAACCTTCAGCGCCATATCGAGAATATGCAGAAGTTCGGGTTGCGCATCGTGGTGGCGATCAATCATTTCGGCGCAGACACCGAAGCCGAATTCGCAGCCGTCGCCGAGGCCTGCGCCAGATGGGAGGTGGACGCTATCGCTTGCACCCATTGGGCCGATGGCGGCAAGGGGGCGGAAGCGCTGGCGCGCGCGGTCATGGCGCTGATCCGGAGGCCAGGCGAACTGAGGCTGCTTTACCCCGACGCCATGCCGCTCGCAGATAAAATCCGCACGGTCGCACACGAGATTTATCGCGCAGATGCGGTCCAGTTCTCGACGGCGGCAAAACGGAAACTGGCGCATTTCGAAAAAGACGGCTTCGGCCACCTGCCGGTGTGCATGGCGAAAACGCAATATAGCTTTACGGCAGATCCTGCCGTGATGGGCGCTCCGACCGGGTTCACGCTGCCTGTGCGCGATGCGCGCCTGAGTGCGGGGGCGGGCTTTGTGGTGGCGCTCTGCGGGGACATCATGACCATGCCGGGGCTGCCTAAGGTCCCGGCCGCCGATCATATCGGCCTCGATGAGAGGGGCCAAATTAAGGGATTGTAGGCCCCCAGTGCGCAGGAGCGCTCGCGCCGCCAACCCAATGTTCTTGAATAGCCGGTTGGACACCTGTCGCCGTCCTGACGCTATCGGCGCTCGCAAAAATCAATGTCCTTTCCGCCATCACCAATGGCGCCGGTTGGCTCCTTAGGGAACAAACACCGCGGCAGCAACGACTGTCGTCCATAAGCCGTTCTTATCTCCCGTCGCCGACTGGGTCACATTCGTGGTCCTCACGATAAGCTCGCTCATCGTGAAAAGCTGCCGCTTCTGATCCCACGCCGCGTCGGGATCGAACTCCAGCCCCATCGTGGTGGCCAGCATCGTGGCTGCCAAATCCTCGGCGTAGTCGCCTGCGACCTGGTCGGTTTGCCCGTAGGAATGATGCTCGGAAATATACCCATAGGTGTTCTTGTCGCTCGGCAATGCGATGCCGATGGACGCGGCCATCAAGCGATGGGGTTCGCAGCTGTCGATCCGGGCCAGGACCGCGAATGTGATTTGCCCTGGAGAGAGTTCGGGGAGGCCCTTTTCCTTCGGCACCACTTTGCAGCCCGGCGGCACAATGCTTGAGACGCTCACGAGATTGAGCATGGCAATGCCGGCCTCGCGCAGCGCAAGCTCGAACGACTGAAGCCTCTCGCGGTGGCGGCCGACCCCGTGGGTGAGAAAGACCTTCGTCGGAATCATGCCACGACCTCATACCCATTGATTTTCAAGTCGAAAGTGGCGGCGGAATGGGCGTTCATTCCTCGTCCTTCTCTTGGAAACTCATCATCGCCTCACTTCAAGACAACAGCGTAACAGTCTGTCTTCGTTGGCTGAAGCATGAATTGATCGAGCCTTTCCGTAAACGGCGGCGCTGCTTTTGGACGCAGCGGCTGCACCGGCTTTTCCGCAAATTTCGAAGCTAACTCCGAGCCGAACGCTTTTGATATTTGCTTCATGCCTTAGGCTTGCAGTCTGGAGAACCCCATGGACGCCAAAGAATTTCGCCGCTTCGGCTACCAGCTCATCGATTGGGTCGCGGACTACCGCGAGGGGCTGGCCCGCCTGCCGGTCATGAGCCAGGTGCAGCCTGGAGAGATCCGGGCCGCGTTTCCCGCGCACCCCCCCTCAGCAAGGCGGGCGGATGGCCCAGGCGCTGGCCGCGCTCGACCGGGACGTGATGCCGGGCATCACCCATTGGAACCACCCCTCCTTTTTCGCCTACTTCCCCAGCAACACGAGCTACGCCTCGATCCTGGCGGACCTCGTCGCCTCGGGCCTCGGCGTCCAGGGCATGAGCTGGCAGACCAGCCCCGCCGCGACCGAAGTGGAGGAGGTGGTCATGGACTGGCTCCGCCAGATGGCGGGCCTGAGCGAGGCCTGGACGGGAGTGATCCACGACACCGCCAGCACCGCCACCTTCACGGCCCTCCTCTGCGCCCGTGAGCGGGCCTCCAGCTTCAGCCAGAACGGCAAGGGCCTGCAGTCCGGCGAGGCCCCGCTCGTGGTCTACGCTTCGGACCAGGGCCACAGCAGCATCGAGAAGGCCGCCCTGCTGGCGGGCTTCGGCAGCGAGCATCCTGCGGCTGATCCCCACCGGCGAGAACCACGCGCTCCGCCTGGATCTCCTGGAGGCGGCCATCGCCAAGGACGTCGAGAGCCGGCTTGCGGCCCTGTGCGCTCGTGGCCTGCATCGGCACCACGGGCACGACGGCCGTCGATTCCCTTGCGCGGATCGCGGACATCGCCGAGCGCTACGGACTGTGGCTCCACGTGGACGCCGCCATGGCCGGGACCGCGATGGTGTTGCCCGAGTGCCGCGCGCACTTCGCGGGCGTCGAGCAGGCCGATTCGCTCGTTTTCAACCCGCACAAGTGGATGGGCGTGGGGTTCGACTTCAGCGCCTATTACGTGCGCGATCCGGAGCACCTGATCCGCGTCATGAGCACCAATCCCAGCTACCTGCAGACCGAAGCAGGACGGCCAGGTGAAGAACTACCGGGACTGGCACATCCAGCTCGGCAGGCGCTTCCGCTCGCTCAAGCTCTGGTTCTATCTCATGGATGTGGGCGTGGAGGGCCTTCAGGCCCGCCTTCGCCGCGACCTTGCCAATGCCCAGTGGCTCAAGGATCAGGTGGACGCCGCCGCCGGCTGGGAGCGGCTTGCGCCCGTCCCCTTCCAGACCGTATGCATCCGCCATGTCCGGCCGCGCTCGCCGGCGACGAGGACGCGCTCAAGGCCCACAACCTGGAGATCGCACGCCGCATCAACGAGGGCGGGAGGGCCTACCTCACGCCTTCCATCCTGAAGGATAAGCAGATCCTTCGGGTGAGCATCGGCGCCGAGACCACGGAGCGCGCCGAGGTCGAGGCCCTGTGGGCGCTGCTGAACGAGGCGGCGGCGCGAACCGATTAAAGCGCCGAGGCTGAGCGGCGCCGCCGACGAAGTTCAGGCTCACTGTTAAGCCACAGCCGCCTGCGTCGATCGCGGCCTGAAGTCGTCCGCTCCTGCCTCGCCAGACCGGAAGTGAGTTATTTCGCTATCGAACGGAGCGTTGCTCGTCCTTAGCGATTGGCTCCGCCAGCTGATAATCGCCTTCGCAGATGATTCGGTAGGCGATATCCCAGCTCCTAGCCAGGGGATCGCTGGGCGGCAGTTCGTTTTCCGGCAGGTATTTTAACGTCGGGGTCGAATGGATGAAACGGACGACATTACCGGATTCATTCTTCTCTCCGCAAACGAACGATATGTGGTCGAAGCGAACCTCGTGGCTGGCGATGACTTTATCTGCCGCGAGCGCGGGGACGGTCGTGGTGGCAATGAGAATAGCTAGAGTGTGGAAACCTCCTCGGCCAATAACCTTCTTGACTGGTGCGGTGGCAGCAAGAACAAAACGGCTGATGACTTGCGGTACTTGAGCAATTTGACGGTTATCCAGTGACATGATGCGATCCTTTCATTTCGCGACGAGATGAAGAGCCTCGTTCGCTTTCGAGGCAACCATCTCACCAGCTGGGACGCTGCCGCTGTTCCGTAAGTAACAAGCAAAGAAGTTTATCATCGGAAAGTTGACGCCGAGGCACCGGCCGCAAAAGCAGGTCTGCGTCTTTCAGGACCTGGAAAACGGCAGGAACACTTGAACCTGCTCATTTGCCGTCTTCGCGGGATGGATGAGGTTCCGATAGTCTCGTGTGCGTTGCGAACTCATGTGCAAAGCGCCCGCGTCTCACTGGAGCAGGCTGAGTACTTTTTCAATGAGTGAAAGAGGGTAGGCCGGTAATCCCGGTGGCTGCTGGCATGGCCGGAAAGGAGGCGTTGATGTGTCCGTCACGCCAAGTTAGAAAATAGTCCTCGGCTCACTTGGAGCAGGTCACGACACCGTGCTGGATGGCGATGTCCCAGAAAACTGAGATGGAGAATTTAGACCAAATCCCTCCTCGCGCCTGCGTTTGGGGTTATGGCCGCCTTGGTGAGGCTTTGACCGACCGGCTGAGTCAAGCGTGCAGCAGCGTCAATGTTTTTACCAGGCGGCCTCCCGCGGAAACCGCGCACAACGTTCATTTTTCGCCGATGTACGGAAGGCCATCGAAGACGCCCGGTTTGTTCTTGCCCTGACGTCTGACTTCAAATCGATCACCGATATTCTTCAAAATATCGATCGCCTCGACGACAAGGTCTTCTTGCAAATCTCGACGCTCTCACCGTCCGAAAGCGCGCTTGTCGAGAAGGAAGTGACGGCTCGCCACGGTCAATATGTCGAAAATCCCGTTCTTGGCAGCCGCCCGGAGGCCGCAGCGGAAGCCTGCTCGCGATGGTGGGGCCGGCCGCAAATATCGATGGCGAGGTCAGCGCTTTTATCGATATCTATTCAAACAGGAGGATCGTTTTCAACTCTGTGGGTCAAGCCTCCGCCTTGAAATTGATCTTCAATTTCATGATCGGGGCTTTGACGACATCCTTCTCGGTGGCAATCAATGCCGCCCAGGAAAACGGCATCGATGTCGATCGGTTTATGACCCTTTTGCGCGAAACCGCGCTCTACGCGCCAACCTTCGATAAAAAGCTCAATCAAATGCTGAAAGGGGATTACGCCAATCCGAATTTTCCTACGGAGCATCTGAAGAAGGACCTGAAACTCTTTGGCGAGATCGCGCATTTATCGCCGCTGGCGACGACGTTCGTGAACGCAATTTCAGACATCGCACGCGCTGCCGCCGACCGGCAGGAGACAAAACTCGATTACTCCTCGCTCCATGAAATTGTGAAAGGGGATGAATAACGGCCGTCGCCGCATTTCCTTAAGGGCTCGCCCGCTTCTTCAGCCTTTCAGTGCGGGCTGACATCGTGTAAATCGCGGCATGGGCGATTTGAACACGGCGCGGGACTGCTTGCGGAAGACCTTCGGGTTCGCGGATTTCCGGGCCGGCCAAGACGATATCATCAGCGCGATCCTCGATGGGAGAGACGTGCTCGCCGTGATGCCGACAGGCGGCGGCAAGTCGCTCTGCTATCAACTGCCCGCGCTTCTTAGGGACGGCTTGACCATTGTGGTTTCGCCCTTGATTGCGCTCATGCGCAATCAGGTCGCGCAGTTGCAGGCCCACGGAATCGAGGCAGGCGCGCTCAATTCTTCGAACAGCCGCGAGGAAACGGCCGCTCTTCTCGACGCTGTTGCAAGTCGCCGCTTGCGTCTTCTCTATGTCGCGCCCGAGAGACTGGCGCTCGGCGATACGAAGGCGATGATTCAGCGGGCCGGCGTCAGTCTCTTTGCCATCGACGAGGCGCACTGCGTGTCTCAGTGGGGGCATGATTTCCGCCCCGATTACCTCAACCTGGGAGAGGTCGCGGCTTCGCTCTCGGGCGTGCAGATCCTGGCGCTTACCGCGACGGCCGACGCCGCCACGCGCGGGGACATTCTTGGACGTCTCTTCGCCCGTCCCCCAGTGGTGTTCGTGCATGGCTTCGACAGGCCGAACCTGCGCCTTGCCATGCGCGCAAAGAGCGATGCCCGCAGTCAGCTGTTGGACTTTATCGGCATGCACAAGGGCGAAAGCGGCATCGTTTATTGCAGCGCAAGGAAGCAGACCGAGGATTTGGCTGCCTTCCTGTGTGAAAAGGACATTGCGGCGCTCCCCTATCATGCCGGAATGGACAGCGCCGTGCGCTCGCAAAATCAAGACCGTTTCCTGCAGGAGGACGGCCTTGTCATGGTGGCGACGATCGCTTTCGGCATGGGCATCGACAAGCCGGATGTGCGGTTCGTGGCCCACGCCAATCTGCCGAAATCCATCGAGTCCTATTATCAGGAAATCGGGCGCGCGGGACGCGACGGCCTGCCGGCTTCGACGCTGACGCTTTACGGCCTCGACGACATGCGGCTCCGCCGCCAGCAGATCGAGGAGAGCGAGGCGCCCGACGAACAAAAGCGCATCGAACGCCGGCGGCTCGATGCTCTCGTCGCGTTGTGCGAAGCGCCGCGTTGCCGCCGGCAGACGCTTCTTACGTATTTTGGGGAAAGCACAGGACCTTGCGGCAATTGCGATCTGTGCGCGGAGGGCGTCGAGCTTGTCGACGGCACGATCCTCGCGCAGAAAGCGCTGTCCGCCATTGCGCGCACCGGCCAGCGCTTCGGCGCCGAACATTTGATCGCTCTGCTCCGAGGCCAGACGACGGACCGCATCACGCAACTCAACCATCACCAGTTGCCCACTTTCGGCGTGGGCAGCGACGTCGGCGCCAATGCCTGGCGGGCGATTTTCCGTCAGCTCTATGCGGGCGGCGTCATCAATCTCGACGTTGCCGGATACGGCTCCTGGACCATCACAGAGCACGGCAGGGAGGTTTTGCGAGGCAAGGCCGCAGTCGAGCTCAGGAAAGAGGCGCTTATCGAGCGCGGCAGAGATAAGCGCTCTCACCGCCCTGTATCGGCTGCCGGGGAGAGCGGTCAGGCCTTAGCGGGTCCGGATGCAGCTCTGTTGCAGGCTTTGAAGGCCGTCCGGCGCGCGCTCGCGACCGAGAAGAAAGTCCCCGCTTATGTCGTGTTCCCGGATAAGACCCTGCTCGACATGGTTCACCTCAAGCCTCAAACGCCCGACCAGATGGCCATGGTCCATGGCGTGGGCGCCGCGAAGCTCGAACAGTATGGCGAAGCGTTTCTGAAGGTCGTTACGAAGCATCTCTCATGCGAGACAGCGTGAGCCTCGCTGCTGGCCGTTAGCGCATCGTGCGCTTTAATCGGGCGCGGGCTTCCCGATGATCGTCGCCCCGGAATGCGCCTCGGCGCAAATCCGGGGTCGTTACAAATCGAAGGGCCTTTTGCGATCCCGGTTACGACGCAGGCGTCGTTCCGGGATGACAAGGCTTTGCCTCAGGATTGCGTCGCAACCAATTCCGATTTTGCGCACTCCGCTCCAGAAGCTGCGGGGCTTCTGTGACCGGCTTCCTCCAGCCGGGGCCGCGAAGATTGGGGCGCGCGCGGTTCCAGGGCACAACCGCAGCATCAGCCGCGGAATTTCCCGACCGAAGAGAGACCCGGCTATCACTCTGTCGACAGCTGAAAACCCCGTGGAGGAGGCCCATCTCACTGCCACTGGGAATCGAGAGCGACCTTGGATATTTTGCCATGCCCGAAGAAGTCTTCCTCGAACCTCGCCGTTTTTCAGCGGCGGCCAAGCACTATCTTGCAGGCCGCCCGGCCTATGCGAAGGGGCTCATCTCGTGGATCGTCAAGGACCTTCGCCTGGGAGCCAAAGACGCGGTGATGGACCTTGGTTGCGGGCCCGGACAGCTGGCAATGCTGTTCGCGCCGTTCGTGAGATCAGTGCTGGCCGTTGATCCGTCAGCCGAAATGCTCGCAGTCGCACGCCATGCGGCAACTGGAGCGGATAATGTCCACTTCAAATCCGGAAGCTCATTCGACATTGGTCCTGAACTTGGGACCTTCAAGCTGGTGACGATCGGCCGTGCATTTCACTGGATGGACCGGCCAGCCACCTTGCAGCGTCTTGATGCAATGCTCGAAAGAGACGGAGCCGTCGTGCTGTTTTCCAATTCTCATCCAAAGCATCGTGACAACGCTTGGGTCGAGCCGTTCCAGCAGATCATCGACGACCATGCGGCCGGGGATGTTCAAAGAGCGAAACGCTGTTCAGCCGATTGGCCTTCCGACGAAGAAATTTTGCTCGCTTCCCCTTTTGCCCGGCTCGAACGGGTTTCCGTCATCGAGAAACGCACCTTGCCTGCGGAGCATCTTGTGGAACGCGCCCTTTCCATCTCAGCCATCAACGAGGCCGGCCTTGGCAGCAAGATGAAGGATTTCATCGATGAGATCAAAGAACTGAGCGCACGCTTCAGCGTTGGGGGCACCGTGAGCGAAGTGATCGAGACCGGTGCGCTCATCGCGCGCCGGGTGGATGAAAGCTAAGCACTTTAAAGTCGATCAACTTTCCGCCTTAATCGGTTCCGATTAAAGGCGGGGTGATGCAGTCCCCTTTTCACCTACACCTCTCGCTGATGCCGATAAAAATGAGAGACCGGCCCCGAGCCTCTTCCGATGTCGAGTTCGTTCGCGTGCTCGAGCGCCTGATGAAGATAAGTCTTCGCTTCAGCTATAGCCCGCTCAAGGGGAAGCCCCTGCACAAGAAAGGCGGCGATGGCGGACGCAAGCGTGCAGCCCGTGCCATGGGTATTGGCCGTGGCGATCCTCGGCGCGGAATAGGAATGGAACGTAGCGCCATCGAAAAAGATGTCGGTGGCATCGGGACCTTCGCCATGGCCGCCCTTGATGAGTACGGCGGAGGGGCCAAGCGCCAGGAAGCGTTGCGCCTGATTCTTGATCTCGTCCTCGCTTCGGGCAACAGGCAAACCGAGAAGCGCCGCGGCCTCCTGCAGGTTCGGCGTAATCAGGGAGGCGAGCGGGATCAGGCGCTCGGCAAGCAGTTTCTTTGCTCCGGCTTCAAGAAGGCTGCTCCCGGTCGTCGATACCATCACCGGGTCGACGACAACCGGTATCGTGCGCGCCCAGCGCTCGAGGCCTGAGGCCGTGGCGGCGATGGCCTCTTCGCTTCCGAGCATGCCGGTCTTTACGGCAGCGATGGAGAGATCGGAGAACACCGCGTCAACCTGCGCCGTAATGACCTCTCCCGGTATGACATGCACCGCCGTTACCCCGAGGGTGTTTTGCGCGGTCACAGCCGTAACCACAGTCGCGCCATAGACGCCAAGAGCCGAAAAAGTCTTGAGGTCTGCCTGAAGACCGGCGCCCGCGGACGAGTCCGATCCTGCAATCGAAAGCGCCGCGCGCGTCTGGCTCATGGCCGAACCCCGGGCGCGGTGATAGGCAAATTCTTGCTGCGCCAACCGAGGTAGAGTTCGAGAGCGACATAATCCGGCGCGTTGTCGGGCTGGCCTTCGGCCCGCGCAAGTTTGTTGCACATGCGGAACCTCTCATGGAGCGATATGACGCGCCCCTCGCTTGATTTGTAGACGGGATAAGCGAGGGGGTGCCCTTGGCTTAGCGTATCGGCCCCGAACTTCTGACCGAACTTCTCATTATGGCACTGCGCGCAGGAGATCTGGAAGCGTCCCAGTTTCGTGTGATAGAGATTGCGCCCCCGCTCGAAGACGCCTGCATTCGCCCCTTTAACGTCAACGGTTGAGGGAGACCCGCGCGCGAGCCAGCGAAGATAAGCCGTCATGCCAATCATTCTGGAATCTTCCTCGATGAGCGCGGGCTCGCCAAGATAGTTCCTGCGGCAATTATTGATGCGTGTCTGCAGGGTTATCACGTCCTTCAGATCTGGCGCATATTTCGGATAGGCGGCCGCCGCCCCCTTAAGGCGATTTTTGTCCCCGGCGTCATGACAATCCTTGCAGGATTTGCTGCCTGGCGTTGCTGGCCTGCTCCAGGAAATCTCGGCGGCCTCGACGAGCGGAAAGGCCGGGTTGTCAAAGTCATCCGCCTGCATCGCGCGGATCGACGGCCGGAGAAACTCTTCTCCCTGGACGAGAAACGGAAGCGGATTTCCAGCTTCGGCCGGGGGTAGGGAGCGTGCCGGCTCCCCCTGCGCGGCAAAGAGCGCTCCAGCTAAAGAGAATGTGCTAAGGATGAAAAATGCCGCACCAAGACTTGGTCGCACCGGAAGCCCCCAATGCTTGAGCGAACGATTATTTCAGGGTTTCAAGATAGGCCACGAGATCTTCGACCTCGGCCGCCGTCAAGAGCGGCGTTTCCCCGCTGCCATCGGACTTGTAATAGGAAGGCATGATCGTATCGGGGAAGTAAGCCTTAGGCTCAACAACAACTTGTCGCAGCTGCGGCTTTGAAAGGCGGCTGCCGATGCCATCGAGCGCAGGTCCGATGCCGCCCTGATCGGCGACGGCAGCCATCACGCCGAGCTTATGGCAGCTCAGGCAATCGCCCTTTTGCCGGTTCACGATGAGTTGCCGCCCGCGCTCGGGATCGCCAAGCGCACCGGTTAGGGATACCGGCATACTTTGAAGCGAGAGCGCAAGACTCCGAGGTCCACTCGCGTTCATGTCCAGCAGATAGAACCCGGCTGTTTTTCTCTTGCACTCGGCGCTCGATGCTTGATTTGAACCGAACGGAAGCATGGTCACAGCCACGGTGCCCCCTATCAAAAGGGCGGCGCAAGTATGCAGTTTTGCCATGCGGAAACCCGGAATTTACACGCTGCCAGCTCAACCGCCGCTGCGGCCTCATGTGAAGGCGGTGACAATAATGAGGTTTCTCAAGGCGTCAATACGTTGTTAGCTGGTTTAAACCGGCGGCCCCAATGCGCCGGCCTGCGATTTTCAAGCCTGTCTGCTCTGTCGCCTGAGGTTGGGGAAGCACTGCGGAAGATCGCTCAGCCTGGAAATGACGGCGTCTGCCCCAAGCGCCTCGGGCGCGACGCGGCTGTATCCGAAGTTCACAACCACGGCCGGGATGTTTGCGGCGCGCGCGCAGGCCACGTCAGCTTCACTGTCGCCTGCCATGAGGGCGTCTTCGGGCGAAGCGCCAAGCGCCGCGATGACCTCCAGCAACGGAGCCGGATCGGGCTTGCGGCGGTGCCCTTCGCGCTCGCCGACCACGGAGGGAAAGTACTTTGCGAGATCGAGCTGCGCGAGGATTTCGACCGTAAGCTCGTGGTTCTTGTTCGTGCAAACCCCAAGCTGCCGGCCTTCGCCCCGAAGCTGCTCCAGAAGCTCGCGCCCGCCGTCGTAGACCTTTGTGTTCGTCGTCAGATTCTCGCGGTAAAGGGCGATAAAATCGCCGACCAGCGGCATGAGCCCTTCGAGGGGGACGCCACGCGCCCTAAGCGCGCGCCTGATAAGATTGGGCACCCCGCCGCCGATCATTTCCTTGACCTGATCCAGGGGAAACGGCTCGATGCCCCGCTTTTCGGTGGCTCGGTTCAGCGCGTGCGGCGATGTCGGGGGCGCTGTCGATCAGCGTGCCGTCAAGATCGAAAACAATTGCCTTCGGCCAATCCAACGGCTCGCTTTTCATCCAGCGCCCTCTCTCAGCTTAAGCCGCCTACTTGGACGGGGTGATCTTCGGATCAAGGTCGCCCTTGGCATAGCGTTTGGCCATCTCGGCCGCCGGGATCACCTTGATCTTGGAAGCATATCCGGCGGTGCCGAACTGCTCGTACCGATCCTTGACGATCTTCTGCATTGCCGTAATAGCAGGCTTCAGGTACTTGCGGGGATCAAACTCGGCCTTGCTCGTGGCGAGCACCTTGCGGATGGCAGCGGTCGCCGCGAGCCGCAAATCTGTGTCGATGTTGACCTTGCGGACGCCGTGGCGAATGCCGCGCTGGATTTCCTCGACGGGAACGCCATAGGTCTCAGGGATCGCGCCACCAAACTCGTTGATGAGATCGATGAGGTCCGTCGGCACCGACGAGGAGCCGTGCATCACGAGATGGGTGTTGGGAAGCCGCTTGTGGATCGCCTCGATGACGTTCATGGCAAGCACATCGCCGGTGGGCTTGCGGGTGAACTTGTAAGCGCCATGGGATGTTCCGATTGCCACGGCGAGCGCGTCGACCTTGGTCGCTGCAACAAATTGCGCCGCCTGATCCGGATCAGTCAGCAGTTCCTCTCTTGAGAGAGCGCCTTCGAAGCCGTGGCCGTCTTCCTTCTCGCCCATGCCCGTTTCAAGGCTTCCGAGGCACCCGAGTTCGCCTTCGACCGAAACACCGACCCAATGAGCCATCTCGCTAACCTGGGAGGTGATGCGGACGTTGTAGTCGTAGTCGGAGGGAGTTTTGCCATCGGCCTTCAGCGAGCCGTCCATCATCACGCTGTCATAGCCGATACGGATCGCGCTGGCGCAGGTCTGCTCGTTGTTGCCGTGGTCCTGATGAAGACAGATCGGGATGGTGGGGTATTGAGCTTCCAGACCTTCGACAAGCTTGCCGAGAAGCAGGTCGCCCGCATAGCCGCGCGCGCCGCGGCTCGCCTGGATGATAACCGGGCTATCGGTCTCCTTCGCCGCTTCGAGGATGGAGATACCCTGCTCCATGTTGTTGATGTTGAAAGCGGGCACGCCGTAGCCGTGTTCGGCGGCGTGATCCAAAAGTTGTCTTAGCGTAATACGGGCCATATGAGCCTCCTGAATAGGTTACTGACTTTGCCGGTTCGTCTTTAAGAGCGCATAAGCACCGCAACGCCGGGAAGCGTGCGGCCCTCAAGCCATTCCAGGAATGCGCCCCCCGCGGTGGACACATACGAGAATTTATCGGTAACGCCAGCAGCGTTGAGCGCCGCTACCGTGTCGCCGCCGCCCGCGATGGTCGTAAGGGCTTTGGCCTGGGTCAACTTCGCAGCCTCCCGCGCAAGCTCGAACGTGGCGTCGCCGAACGGCGGTATTTCGAACGCCCCGACGGGACCATTCCACAGCAGGGTTTTACAGTTCGCGATGGTTTGCGCAAACTCTTTCACGGAAGCCGGGCCGACGTCGAGGATCATCTTGTCCGCCGGGACTTCGTTGACCGGCACAACGGCGGTCGCGACATTTGGCTTGAGTTCGCCCGCAACCACGGCATCGACCGGCAGCACGATCTTGCAGCCCGCCTCGGCGGCCTTGCCCAGAATATCTTCAACGGTCGAAACGGCGCCTGGCTCGTGGAGCGATTTCCCGACGGCCGAACCCTTTGCGAACAGGAACGTGTTCGCCATGCCGCCGCCGATGATGAGGTAGTCCACCTTCTTCGCGAGATGGCCCAGCACGTCGATCTTCGTCGAAACCTTGGAACCGCCGACGATTGCGGCGACAGGCCGCTGCGGGGCATCGAGAGCGAGCTTCAACGCGCCGATTTCGGCCAGCATGGACGGCCCGGCATAGGCGGGCAGCGCGCGCGCAAGCGCTTCCGTCGAGGCGTGGGCGCGATGGGAAACGGAGAAGGCGTCGTTCACGTAGATGTCGCCGAGCTTGGCGAGTTCCGCGGCAAAGGCTGCGTCGTTCTTTTCCTCGCCCTCGTGATAGCGGAGGTTTTCCAGCATTGCGATCTGACCCGACGTCAGCTCCATCGACGACTGCCTGCGCGGCTGGGCCGACGCAGTCCTCGCCGAAGAAAACGCGGATGCCGAGCAAAGAGGACAACTTATCCGCGACCGGCTTCAAGGAATATTTGGCGACCGGCTTGCCGTCCGGACGGCCGAGGTGAGACAGAATGACGACCTTTGCGCCGCGCTTGAGCAGTTCTTGAAATGTGGGAAGAAGCCTCTCGATCCGGGTCGCGTCGGTGATTTCGCCTCCGGACATCGGGACGTTGAGGTCTGCGCGAATAAGAACGCGCTTCCCGGCAACATCGGCGGTTGCAATGCTTTTAAATGAATCGAGCAACTCGGCTGTCATCTTTTCCTCCCTAACGGCGCAGTCGAACGCCGGGCCTATTTCCGGTTTAAGCCGGGCGCGCAGAGACGCCCATTCCGCCCCCCATGCATGAGCGCGGCTACATGCCCACTTAGGATCAATTGCGGGAGTTTCATTGCGGTTTGTTGACGCTTGCGCGGAGCGTGACATTTCCGCGCGCGAGATACAAGTCAGAGATATTTAACGTGATATTCAGCGGGTTTGACGGCTTTCCCCGATCATAGGCTATTTGCAATTGTTTAAATGAGCCCCATGTCTCGGGGAGGCCGAAATTCAAATCCAGCTCCCGGTTCTCAGGTGCCTGAATGGCCTTGTTAGCTTATGCAACCGCCATCCTACTAAAAGGGGTGGTTTAGAATAAGATATTACTTGCCGAGCGGCGCTGGAGACTGACACCCTTCATGAGTAAGCTGATCGAATTATCGGATCTCCCGCGGGCCGCACAAGGGCCTGTCCTTTTTTGGCAGCAAACACTGAGAAACCCGCTTCAGGTTTGCAGTCTCTTCCCGTCCAGTCCCTTTGTCGGACGGGCTATGACGGAGGTGCTCGGCAATCGGATCGACTCCCATGTCATCGAACTTGGCGCAGGGACTGGAGCGGTTACCCAGCAATTGATCCGCAACGGCGTTGAACCGCGCAAACTGACGCTTATCGAGATCGACGCTCAGCTCGGCGGCCATTTGCGCCGGCGGTTTCCCGAAGTCGATGTGGTCATCGGCCCGGCCCAGGATCTCGCGAAGCTTTGGAACGAGCGCAACGGCGAAAACGTTGGCGCCATCGTTTCCACCCTTCCCATGCGCCTGTTCTCAAGAAAGCTTATCTATCTTGTCATGAAGAACAGCCTCAACGTCCTTGAGGATGGCGGCATGTTTGTTCAGTTCACCTACCGTCAGACCAGCCCCGTACCGCCTCGCGTGACAAAAGCGCTGCGTTTGAAGTCATGGCGCTACACCCGCGTTTGGCTGAACCTGCCCCCGGCCGCGATCTGGGTCTACGAGCGCGAGACGGCCCCGAGAGAGATTTAGGGCGCGCCCTGCGGCCCCGACATCGGCGCAGCAGTTGCCGGAAGCACGCGCAATTCGTGTCGTGCGCACCACAGTTAAGAGGCAAAAGTGCGGACCGCGGGCGGGAGCCTTCGGGAAGCTGACGGAGGCGAGTGCTCGCAACTCCTGCGGTTTTGCCTTAACTGTACCCTATCTTATTGATGTCATTGGATATTTTTTCAAAGAACGCAGCGCGGCGGCCTGTTTTCCCCGGCCTTCATAGCTGCTGCAACCTGGCCGCATGCTTCATGCCGGACAGTTGTCACGCCCTCGAATCAGATAAGTTGGTCGCGCGCGAGACAAAAGCGCGCGGGGACGTGCGGCTCGGCGATGGGGGAAGATATGACAAAATCGATTTGCGTCAGGCTGGCGTGCGTGAGCGCCGTCGCGCTTTTATGCGGGCTTGGCGCCGCCGGGGAAGCGAGCGCAGGCGGGTTCGCCGTCCGCGAACAATCATCCTATTTCCAGGGCTCGGGTTTCGCCGGAACTGCCGCAGGCGGCGATATCAGCTCCATGTTCTGGAACTCAGCAGCCGTCGCAACCTTGCCGGGTTTCAATGCCGAGGCGAGCGGGACAATCATTTTCCCCTCTTCGGATTTGACCGCCACGGGCGGAATCCTGGCGGCCGACCCCTACAGAACGACGAATATCGGGGTAGACAGCTTCGTTCCGGCAATGTACGGAACCTATCAGCTCTCTGACAGGTTTTACGCCGGTATTGCGGTCAATTCACCGTTTGGATTCTCAACAAAGCCTGACAACGACCTCTGGGCCGGAGCGCCGCTCGCGCTGACGTCCAAAGTCTACACGCTGAATTTCAATCCCACGCTCGCCTATAAGATCACGCCGGAATTAAGCATCGGCGTCGGCGCCCAGGTGGAATATCTGAGGGTGAGGCTGAACTCTGATCTCCGGAGCGTAGACGCCAACTCCTGGGGCGCCGGTGCCACGGCTGGCATCCTGTGGCAACCCTTGCCGGCTACGTCCATCGGTTTGGGCTATCGCTCCGCTGTCACCCAAGACCTTTCCGGCATGTTCATAACCACGCCACTCGCAACGACGCCCAATTTCGGTTTCCCCGGAAATGGGAGCGTCACTCTTCCGGACGAGGTTACCTTGAGTGCCCGTCAGGCGTTAACGGATCGCTTAACGCTGCTTGGCACGGTTGAATGGCAAAATCAAAGCAGCGTCGGAAACATACCCATTACAAGCCTCTATTGCCCCGGCGGAGTCTGCGAAACCCTCAACTTCAATTACCGCGACCAGTGGTATTTCGCATTAGGCGCAGAGTACGCTTACAGTCCCTCGCTCACGGTACGGACAGGCGTCAATTACGAGATCTCACCGATCGACAACAGCAATCGCACCATCGTATTGCCGGACTCCAATCGAACTCGGCGTCAGCGTGGGCGGCTCCTACAGATACTCGGATCGCGTCACTTTCGATCTCGCCTATACACATCTCTTCCTTGACAACGCTCCCTTCTGCGTGGCGCTAGGCGGTGGTACAACGCATTGCGTTTCTCCCTTGCAGGTAACTCTGCTACAAGGTTCAGCTGATAACGCGGTGGATATGCTCTCAGTGGGCATGAAGTACAGCACCGGTGCTCCGGTTGCGGCGCTCGAGCCTTACAAGAAATAAGCGAACGCCCGTCCAGAAAGCCAGGGCCGGCGAAAAGCTGGCCCTTTTTGTTTCTTAGGGGCCTGTCATACTCCTGAAACCTTGATCGCCGCCTCTATTTACCCTAGTACGCAGGACTATCGAGGTGAAGGGTGGATCACAGGGCTGCGACGCGATATAAAGCGTATGTGAGATATCGTGCCATCTTCCTCTCCGACATTCACCTAGCCGCGCGAGCATGCCGCTCCGAGGATCTCCTCAGCTTTTTGAAATCTCACGATGCACCGGTCATCTACCTTGTTGGTGACGTGATCGATTTTTGGCGGCTTCGGCGTGGTGCGAACTGGCGTCCTTCCCAGACGCAGGTGGTGTTGGAATTGCTCGCGAAAGCGCAGAATGGCTCTCGCGTCGTCTACCTTCCCGGCAATCACGACGAAGAGATGCGGATACTGGCCGGCACAACGCTCGGCCCATTCGAGATCCGGCTGCGAGAAATCTACGAAACGGCCGATGGCCGCCGCTTTCTTGTCGTCCATGGCGACGAGTTCGATACCGTCGTGCACAAAGCGCGATGGCTCGCCGTGCTCGGCGATATCGGCTACGATATTGCCTGGGCCGTCAATGAGGTCTTGAATGCGGTGCGGCGCAGCCTGGGCCTTTCGTATTGGTCCTTGTCTGCTTATCTCAAATATCTCGTCAAACGCATCGTGAATTATGCAGTCAATTTCGAAACCTCGCTCACTGCGGAAGCACGGCGGGTAGGAGCCTCAGGGGTGATCTGCGGGCATATTCATCACGCCTCCGCGCGCGTGATCGACGGCATCCAATATGTGAACACCGGCGACTGGGTCGACAGCGGGACCGCCGTGGTCGAGCACTTCGACGGCCGGATGGAGATTGTCCGCTGGACCGATCATCTGCGCGCGCTCCAGTCGAGCGCGTCGAAGGTGCCCGTCGCCTCAGTCACATCCTGATGCGTATCCTGATCGCAACAGACGCCTGGAAGCCGCAGGTCAACGGGGTCGTCAACACATACAGCAATATCGAGCGCGAGGCGGCGAACGCCGGGCTGGATCTCACATTCCTGACGCCGTCCGGGTTCAAAACGATGCCGCTTCCCACTTACAGCGAAATCCGGCTCGCGATGGTACGCCCGCGCGATGTCGCTAAGCGTGTCGAGCGAGATAGCCCGGACTTCATTCACATTGCGACCGAGGGGCCTATCGGGCTTGCAGCGCGCGCCTACTGCCTCAACGCCGGACGCCGGTTTACAACCAGCTATCACACCCGCTTTCCCGAATATGTTACGGCTCGCGTCCCCGTTCCCTTGTCGTGGGGATACAAGTTCGAACGCTGGTTCCACAACGCAGGAGCCGGCGTCATGGCGGCTTCGCTTTCCTTATGCGATGACCTGACCGCGCAGGGGATCAGGAACGTCCGGCTCTGGTCGCGGGGCGTGAATCTCGACCTCTTCAGGCCACGGACGGTTGACCGGTTCGGCCTGCCTCGGCCCCTGTTCCTTTATGCAGGGCGCGTTGCCCTTGAAAAGAACCTTGAAGCCTTCCTCAACCTCGATCTCCCAGGGACGAAGGCCGTGGTCGGGGGCGGCCCGCAGCTCGAAGACCTGAGGCAGCGCTACCCGCAAGCGGTGTTCACCGGCCCGAAGTTCGGCGAGGACCTCGCAGAACATTACGCTTCGGCGGATGTTTTCGTTTTTCCGAGCTTGACGGACACGTTCGGCAACGTGCTTCTGGAAGCACTCGCATGCGGTGTGCCGGTGGCGGCATACAATGTCATGGGACCGAAAGACGTTGTCGCGAACGGCAGCGTCGGGATCCTTGGAGATAATCTGGGGGAGGCAGCTCTGTCAGCCCTTGAACTCGATCGCAAGGAGTGCCGCTCCTATGCCGAACTGTTTAGCTGGGAGGCATGCGCGCGGCGCTTTTCCGAGATCGTCGCTGAGGCTAACGGCGTTCAGCCTTCCTCGTAATTTCGTAACGAAACCAAATGATATTGCGCTATGATCTCCGCGATAACCCCACGGAAAACCGATGGACACGCTAACGATTAACGCTATAGCGGATGCGGACCTGCGCATCCGGCCGTATGCGGTTGAAACGCCCCTCCTTGAGTGGGGACCACTGAACGAAAAGCTGGAGGCAAGAATCCTTTGCAAGGCGGAGCCGCTGCAAAGAACGGGAAGCTTCAAATTCCGCGGAGCTTATAATCGCGTTTCGAGGATCGACCGCGCGGCTTTCCCCGGGGGCGTCGTGGCCTGCTCTTCAGGCAATCATGCGCAAGGCGTTGCGGAGGCCGCTCGTCTTTGCGGCATCGATGCCGTGATCGTCATGCCCTCGGACGCACCCAAAGTGAAGATTGCGCGCACCAGCCACTGCGGCGCCGAGATCGTATTCTATGATCGCGATACGGAGGATCGCAACGCGATAGCCCGCGATCTCTGCGAGAAGCTGAAAGCCGACTTCGTTCCGCCCTTTGACGATCCCGTCGTGATGGCCGGACAAGGCACGGTCGGCCTCGAAATGGCGAGGCAGGCTAAAGCCGCGGCAGCCGATATCGATGCGGTGCTCGTGCCGATCAGCGGCGGAGGCCTGACAGCCGGGGTTGCCATCGCTGTGAAGGACCAATTTCCCAAGGCGGAGATCTACTGCGTCGAACCGAAAGGCTTCGACGATTACCGCCGCTCGCTGGCTTCCGGTACGCCGCAGAAGAATGATCCCGCGAGCCGCTCTGTCTGCGACGCGCTCCTTATCGCGGAGCCCGGCGAGCTGACATTTGCCATCAACAAGGACCTACTGGCGGGCGGCCTTGTTGTAAGCGATAACGATGTCCGGCACGCCGTTGCTCATGCCTGGCGCGATATGAAGCTTGTTCTCGAACCAGGAGGCGCTGTCGCCCTTGCGGCTCTGCTCTCAGGCGCCTTCGAAGCAAAGGGGCGCACCGTAGCCATCGTTCTTTCCGGCGGGAACGTTGATCCTCATCTCTTCGCAGACATTATATGCAATATCAAAGAATTAACGCTATCAGGACAATAAGCAGTTAAGAGAGACGGGTTAAGCTTTGGCATGATCTCACGCCGGCACTTTCTGAATTTAACCGCCGCCACAGCCGGAGCAGGCGTGATCGGTGCAGCAGAGGCTTTTGCGGTCGAGCCGGGTTTCAGCTTGAATGTCAAAGAGTGGACCGTGGAGCATCCCGACTGGCCCGCCGGTGCTCCTTCACTGCGCATCGGCATCCTGACGGATATTCATGCCGTCGAACCGTGGATGTCCGCACATCGCATTGGCGGCATCGTCGATCAACTCGCTGCTCAGAAGCCCGACGTCATCATGCTTCTCGGGGATTATGTGAATGGGCTTCGGCGGCGGTTCTACACACGGGAAGTGCCGATAGCCGAATGGATTGCTCCACTTCGGTCGCTGCACGCGCCGCTCGGCGTCTATGCCATACTCGGAAATCACGATTGGTGGTGCGGCGAGGCTCCGGACATCCGCCGGGCTTTCTGGAAGGCGGGGATTGCCCTCCTCGAAAACACCGCCCTTAAGGTGAGCCGCGGGCATGATCACTTTTGGGTCGCGGGGCTCAAGGATCAGCTCGCCGAGGGAAGCCGTGGCATCCGGGACTTGGAAGCAACCCTGTACCACATTACAGATCGCGCACCCGTCGTTCTGCTTGCTCACGAGCCCGACATTTTTGATCGCGTTCCCGCCGGCGTCACACTGACGCTCGCCGGCCATACCCATGGCGGCCAAGTCTATATCCCATTTGTCGGCCGCCCGTACTTCCTTGCGGAAAATGCCCGTTATGCCGAGTATGCCTATGGTCATTTCGAGAAGGATGGGTGCCATATGATCGTTTCGAGCGGCCTTGGCCTCTCGAACATTCCCATCCGTTTTCTAGTGCCGCCTGAGATTGCGATCGTAACGCTTCGTCATAGTGAACGAATTGTCAATGCTCCGTTAATTGTTCGAGCGTAATCTTAAGGACGAGGAAGCGGTCAGGGCGCGCTTCTGGGCACAGTCGAGTTTGGGGCTTTTTATGCGTAGAGGGTTGCTTGCCGCTTGCCTGCTGCTGGCTTGCGGCATTTTTGCGTCCGCGGCCTCAGCCGAGGTCGTCGTGCAGGTCAGCAAGGCGAGACAGACGATGTACGTCTATGTCGATGGGCGCTTGGCGTATGTCTGGCCCGTTTCGACGGCAGCCTGGGGGTACAACACACCCGAGGGCGTTTATTATCCGACGAGCTTGGATCCCTACCACCGTTCAGGCCGATATGGCTCTCCGATGCCGTACTCGATCTTCTTCACCGGCGGATATGCGATCCATGGCTCCTACGACATCCACCATCTGGGTTACCCCGCGTCTCACGGCTGCATCCGGCTCCATCCACAGCACGCCGGTGCGCTTTACGATCTGGTCAGCAGTTCCAACAGCACAAGAATCATCGTCGGGTGGTGATGAAGCGCTTAGTGCAGATCCCGCGTCCATTTGAACGTAGGCTGCACTAGCAATTTGGGTTCGATCAAACTTGTCCGCCCTTAATCGGATCTATTAAAGGCGGGTTGATCCAGGCAATTTCCTGTAGCGAAGGGAAATGCGCATCGTGGGGGTTCAATCAGCCAGCCTCCTCGAAGCAGCGAGGCCGGCTGGCTTCGTGCCAGCTTGAAGCGGCGGAATGCCGCCAGTTTCTCTATCCAGGAGAACGTGCTCAACACCTTGATCTGAGCAGGGCTTGAAGCAGCGCTGGTTCCACGATCGTAGCCACGCACCCTGTAATCGATTAGGACACTGAGCCCACAACTGCCTTCAGCTTGAGGTTGCAGCGTGAGCTAGTCCTGTCGCCTGCCAGCGGCAGAGCAGGAAATCTGGTACGCCTGATACTTCATGATGTGCTCGGTCTGGCCAGGCAGGGGAGCCAGCTCGGGTAGACGGATGCGTTGCACTTCCATACTGCTCTTGATACCCAATCAGGCCCTGTGATGTTTAACGCAGTTCTTTGAAGCGTATGTGACAAAAGCGCCGATTTCCTTGCATTGACAACTGTTTACGAGGTTCGAGTGCTGCCGCCTGCTACAGCACAGCTGATCAAAACCTTCTTCGCAGGCACAAGGTCCTAAACGCCCTCTCTCCCTGAGCCATTCTTCTCCTGTGACGCTTCCAACGAGAACATTCTCTATGATGTGCCTGCGGCTGCGAGCATAGGAGTGGATCAGGCCGCATGCACTGGCATGCGGAAGGGAACAGGTGGCATGAGCCAGATGACTTCACTGGACTGTCTGCTGATAGCCTCACCCAAAAGTGCAAAGGAACTGATCATGGCCCGCATTGGAGGTAAAAAAAACCTATTTGCGATCTTGAACTTTGGGAGAAAAATAGCCAGACTTATACCCACTCAGGCTTTGGCTTCTGCTATTAAGGTTAAGGCACAGCTTACGCTTTCCAAGCAGGAAGAGGACAGGAAAAGCCCTGTACAGTTCGGGGCTAGGCTGGTAAGTTTACTGGAGTACTCCGATTGAGAGTGTGGGGCTGCACTTCTCTCTCAAGAGAGGAAAGAAGTTAATGCGTAATATTAATCTTGCCGGGCCTCAACTAACTATCGTTCTCGTCCATCCGAGTCGTCTTTATACAGAAGGTTTGGCCAGTCTTCTGAAAGATACACATTACAATGTTGTTCACCAGCTAACCAGCTTCGACGGTGCTTGCTTTCCGGCGGACAAGTCAGAAGGCAAAGTACTATTCATTGTGGGAGGCCGGACCCCCGCTGAAATCGTCGAAATGGTGAGAAGCATCCGGAGCCAGCTGCGCTCAGCCTACATCCTGGTTATCAATGCCTCAACGGGACCAAGCGATGTGATGGTGGTCGTGGAAGCCGGTGCTGATGGCTACTTGCGGGACGCTATATCCTCTCAAACGTTTGTTCGAGTTATAGAACTCATCGTCGAGAATGAGACTATTCTGCCGCCGGAATTCGTAAAAAGCCTCAGAGAGTCTCGGGGTGCTCACCCGGAGGCAGTTTGCAACGACGATCGGGATATCGAGGATACGAACGAAGGCGCCCCGTGTATGAACGGGGAAAATTCTGCCACGGTCAAGCTCTCAGCCCGGGAAGGATCAATATTGAAAGGCCTCGTTGATGGAGCGCCGAATAAGGTGATCGCTCAGAGGCTGCAAATCACGGAGGCGACTGTTAAGGTCCATGTTAAAGCGATCCTCCGCAAAATTCGTGTGAAGAACCGCACCCAGGCTGCCATCTGGGCGACCAAGCACTTGCCGTTCACAGAGGCACTGGCGAGTGATCGTCAAGATCCTCTGCCCATACAGCTTCGTGAGCAGGCTGCGAGCAAGAACGCGCCAGCGCTATAGTCAGCCTGGCTAAGCTAGAACGTCGACCAGCAAAATTGCCTTGCGACTGAGGGCAAAGACATGCCCCAAGTGGTGGAAGCGAGAGACGGCATCACCAGCCGAATTCCGTCCCACGTACGCAGGCAAAAGCAGCACCATACGTTGACGGCCTCGTAGCGGGATGGTCCTCGTGTCAGCCCTTATGCCCGCCGCAATGGACGGGCAGGAAACCTATGCAATAGCCATTTGCTTTTCGGAAATTCCCTGAATGAACGCAGTGGCCTGAACGACATGTTCTGCTAACGTCAGCGGGCGATAATCGCGCACAATCTCCGCGGCCTTCTCTCGCTGCGGGGATACGGCTTCAGCGAAGTCCCTCACTGTCTTTAGCCAAGTCAGCCCATCGATCGGGTCGATGAATGTCGCCCAACGACCGCCAACCTCCCGATGAGCGGGAATGTCCGAGGCAATGACGGGAACACCGAGGGAAAGAGCCTCGGCAACAGGAAGGCCAAAGCCCTCGACGCTTGAGGGCGCCACGACCGCAGTCGCGCCCCGGAGGAGAGATGCCAAGCCAGCGTCGCTCAGCCCGGACACCTCGACCAAAAAAGGCGCAAGCCCCCGCGATCGATCCAGCACATCGATGACGTTTTCGTTCTCCCAGCCACGATGGCCAACGAGAACAAGCCGAGGGGTGGCAGGGCCCAAAGTTTCTGCCAAGCGGCGCCACACGGCAAAAAGGAACAGCATGTTCTTTCGCGGCTCGATCGTGCTAACATTCACGAAATAGGGCACCGTCGCCTGCGGCGGGTGGAGTTTGCTGTTGTTCAGGAACCAGTCGGTTACTCCGAGCGGAATGACTGCAATCGGAGGCGCTGCAACTTTCTGCGCATCCAAATACCCAGCAACCGACCGGGCGGTGTAGTCCGAGTTGACAATGATGCCTGACGCGAGGCGCGAGACGGTGTTGAGGCGGCCTTCGTGCCGGGCAGGGGAGCGCGGGGATACGAATTCCGGAAAATCGATTGGGATAAGATCGTGAATAAAGAAGACCGATTTTATGGACGCAGCTTCTGTCCACTCGAAGCGTTCCACCTTTTCCAGCTGAGTGTGGGAGCTGTTTAGGTAAATGCTCGGCTGGCCAGCCCCGCGCCCGATCCAGCGTTTCAGGCGCGTCGAGGCGCGCGCGAGCGACCGGACCGGAAATATGGCTTGATCTCGCGTGCGCTGCAAAAGCGGGAGGTCGGCGAGGCGAAAGCTTTGCGTTCGATCCAACTGCACCGGCGCCTCGAGATACTCTTTCAGCTTGAGGTAGAGAGCATCTTCCTTCGGTGAGCTTCCGATTTTCCAGGCAAGCGCGACGCGGTCGAGCACCTCCTGGATCAGCGGCTTCCCCAACGCGCCGGTGAACAACGGCGTGGTTATGACGCCCACGGTGTCAACGCCGCTGGGTTTACATATGATCTCGGTTGCATACGCATACTCAACCCGGTCGATGCCTGTCGGCGCCGAACCGATCATGCGAGTAGCAACCCGGGTGACGTCGAGAAACAGCCTCACGGGAGTTCACAATGCCGAATAAATCGATAGCGCATATGCGATGTCATCAAAAACTCACCCCATGATTCCTGAGTCCGACCAAGTTAGTGCAACGCCCGCGTTTGACCAATAAGGGAGGGCGCGACTTCTGTTGAAAGATACGCTTCCCCCCTGGAAAACAGTCTATGAGGAGGACTCGAATGCCCCCTCTTTCAGAGAGCCGAAGGTGAAGCCTTTGCGCGAACAAGTCGCAGTCCAAAGGCTAAAACGCCAGGTTTCCCGGTAACTTGAGCGGTTGCTTCCGAACCAGGCGTCCTCAACTCGACACCAAGAAATTCAACCAACGACCTCACCTGCCGCCTGAACCCGACGTGTTGCCAGGAGGCGACGGGACGTCGAAAATTGCGTGTTTTCACTCTCCATCGTGTGCGCTCGTGGCCACACACCCTGGATTTATCGCGCCCGCTTCAAATGGCATGGCAGACATATCGCGAATCTTGATAAGAGCCATTTTTGGGCAATGAATCTTCGTATAGGCGTCTTGGGCAGTGGCATAGGCGTCTTGGGCAGTGGGGGTGGGGATGAAGTCGAAGCATTTGGCTTCGCTCAAGGGTGCCGTGTGCCTGATGGCTTGCGCGGCGGCGATAATTTCGGCTGGTTGCTCGAACGTCGGCCCGACTAGCCGCGACCTAAATTATACGGGCAGCCTGGATGATGCGCCGTTTACCCTAATTGAGATCACCAATCAGTCGATCGACCGTGCGTCGAGCTGGCGTCGGCCGTCCCTGAGCGCGCTTTTCGGCGATTATCGGCCGGCGGCGTCGCAGCGGATTCAACCTGGTGACAGCCTGCAGATCAATATCTGGGAGACCGGCAGCGTTGGCACATTTCCTGTGGCGAGCGACAGCAACACAGGTAGCCGTGTATCCGTCATCCCAGAACAGGTTGTCGCCGCAAGCGGTACCGTCACGGTTCCCTACGCGGGCCGTGTTCGCGTAGCAGATAAGACACCGCAAGAAATCGAGGACGCGGTTGTCAGGCAATTGACTGGCAAATTTGCTCAGCCACAAGCGGTCGTCACTGTCACCAAAAATGTCAGCTATACGGCGACTGTAACCGGCGATGATGTCTCGGCAGGCGCGCGCGTGCCGCTGACCCCCAAAGGTGACCGCGTTCTCGATGTCATTGCGGCAGCGGGCGGCAGCAAGGCCCCTGTCCACGAGACATTTGTGACCTTAACGCGAGGTGATCACTCGTTGACCGTGCCCTTGCAAACTCTGCTATCGTCGCCACGCGAAAATATTTATGTCCGTCCTGCCGACGTAATCACAGTGCATCGCTTGCCACAGACTTTTACCGTCGTTGGTGCCACGGGCCGTCAAGCGCTCGTGCCTTTTAATGCAGGCACTGTGACGTTGGAGGAGGCTTTGGCTGGAGGAGCGGGTGGCTTGAACGGGGGGGTAGCCGATCCGAAGGGAGTTTACGTGCTTCGTTACGAACCCCGTGAAGTGATGGAGGGCTATCCAGACGTGCCCGCCAATTTGCTCCAGCGCCAAGTTGTTCCTGTTGCTTATCACCTCGACATGAGCAAGCCGCAATCGTTATTCAGCGCTCGCTTGTTCGCTATGCGCGACAAAGATATCATTTACGTCTCGCAAGCGGCGATTGTGGAAGTTGAGCAGGTTCTGCGGCTGTTCTCGACAGTTGTCTCGCCAGCAGTCTCAGGTGCTGACATCTACTATTATGCTGCTCACTGAAGCTGAGATTGACCGCAAGAGAGTGCTGCGCGTGGTTGTGTCTTCGAATCAGGAGCGACCACGAGCAGCCGGCCCCGCCGAAACCACACACCGGCCTTCAAAGGGAAGGTGGAGGCGGGCCGCCGGGAACGCAAAGAATGTGTATTGGGGATCGTTGCCCCTGTTGCCGGTCTCGTCGAGTCCGGCAAGCCGTCCTTCGGCGTATCGCACCTGCCACCTCGACGCCGTCCCCCGTGGTACAGCCCACTTCCCGGCCTATAGGGCGCGTCGCCATCCATCCCGCTCGCCGCCAAAACTTGGTTGAAGGGATCAAATACTCGATATGACTTTATTCTTAAGAGGTCGCTTTGGTGACGGAACTTGCTGCGGTCGTAACGCTTGCGGTTCTCCGTTGTCCACATAGGCGGTCTCTCCGAGGCATGGCCGCCTCTGTTGCATCATAATTGATTCATAGAATATAAAATATTTATGGGGCGACACTAAGCCGGGCGCACCAGCAAGACTTTGCTGAAGGATACAGTACGATCCGCCGCTTTTCTCCACGACTCGCCGCAGGGACACGGAAGGATTTCCCTTTCCCAAGAGCTGTGGGTGCAGAGGCGATAGGCCTTGAAGTTTGCGCAATTTCGTTGGTTTCTGGCTGGACTGCCGTTTCAGTAGACTTGGTGGGATCACTCGAGACTGTGAAGATGCCGTCCAGCGGATTGCTAAGCTTTTAAGCTTCCCCGCGAAATTCAAGGAGAAAGACTCTGTCAGCCGAGTTTGAGAACCTCGTCCGCAAAGCAGACAGTCTGCGCGATGCTGGCCAATGGGCGGATGCTGCCGAATATTATGGGAAAGCTACTCATCTTAACCCGAAGCGCGCCGACATCTGGGTCCAGCTCGGCAATATGCTCAAGGATTCCCGGCAATATGTCCGCGCGGAGGCCGCATATCGCGCCGCACTCGGGCTCGCCGATGAAGCCGACACCCATCTCCAGCTTGGTCACCTGCTCAAAACGCTTGGCGATGGGAGCCGGGCCCGGGAAGAATATCGCCGCGCCGTCGAGCTTGATCCGGGGAATACTGCCGCTGTGCATGAGCTGGCCGAGATGGGCGAGGCGAAAGAGCAAGCGCGGAGGGCCTTGGGCAACCTTCACGATGGCGCCTTTGAAACCGTTTGGTCGCTAAGTGGACAAATCGCGGCTCTGCGAACGGACATTGATCGCATTTGCCGCCTGCTACCCGATGTGGTCGGCCGTTGCTCGCTGCCAGTCAGCCTCTACGATGTCTTTCGCAAGATGTATCCGGTCCCCGCGCCGCCCGAAACAGGCGCGACCTCCATTCATATCGTCATCGCTGCCGAACGGGAATCCCCCGTGACGCTTCTGAGACAAATGGAGCGGATATGCACGCAGTCGATGGGTGACTGGTCCTTGTCGGTTTTTGGCCATGATCCGGAGCGGCGGAAAACCGTTGAGCTTATTGCTGTTGCCGACCGTAGAATTCGATGGATTGAGGTTAGCAACACAGAGCCAGTGGCTGCGGCCGAGGGGCGTCTGAACTGCGCCGCCGGGGAGGAGTGGCTGCTTCTGCTCGCGCCCGGTGCGATGCTGGACCACCATGCTCTTGCTTGGTTTGCGTGTGCGCAAGCCTGGAGCAGCGCGGACGCTTTTATTTGTGACGAAGAGAAGGGCATTTTCGATCGCGGTCAAATCCGCAGGTCCGCCCCCGTCCTTCGGCAGGTCGCAGACTTCGATACCTTGCTCGATGCGAACGTATTCGGGGAAACGGTCGCGGTACGCTCCACTGCCTATCGCGCCTTGACTGAACTGCTACCGAACACATCCATAACGGCCAATCGAACTGCTCTTCTTCTGGCCCTGGTTGCCGGCCGGGAGGTTGGACATATACCCCATCCTCTCGTTTGGCGAATTGCCCCAGAAGCCGCAAACCCAAATGAGCATTTGGATGGCGTGCAGGCTTACCTTCAAAAGGCTGGGCTTGTCGATCGACTTCGAACGCATCCCTCATTCCGGTCTCCATTGGCACCCGCGAAGGCCGGATGCCTCGATAGCCGTCATCATTCCGACAAGGGACAACGCGTCCGATCTCAAAAAAATGGCTGAGAGTCTACGCCGCACAGCCGCTGCGCCAGAGGCCGTAACGCTCCTTATCGTCGATAACGGCACTCGTCGCGACCACGATCTTCAAATCCTGTCCGATCTTGCAAGACTGGACAACGTTCGCCTTCTGCGCCTCGATCAGCCCTTCAATTGGTCTCATCTCAATAATCAGGCGGCGGCAGAGATCGATGCGCCGTTGCTTGTTTTCGCGAATGACGACATGGAGATGAGGAGCCCCGGGTGGGATGCGCTGCTCCGCGGGTTGCTGGAACGAGATGAGATTGGAGCGGTGGGGGCTCGGCTCCTTTACGAGGACGGTTCCATTCAACACGCTGGCGTGCTGTTCGGCTGGAGGGATGGCGTTATTCATGATGGCTTACTCGCCGACGGTGAGGATGACGCCGGACCTTCTCAGCGCTGGCGCGTAACGCGCAGCGTAAGCGCGGTTACAGGAGCCTTCCTGGCAACTCGGCGAGCCGATTTTTTAGCAGAGCAAGGTTTCGATGCACGAGCGTTGCCAGTGGCCTACAGTGACTGCGATTACTGCCTCAAGGTCCGGTCCAAAGGCAAGCGCATCCTGTGGACTCCGGCCATAACGCTTTTGCATTACGAATCCAAGACCCGTGGCCTGGATCACACCGATCCTTGGCGGGCAACCCGCAATGAACACGAGCGGGAAGTTATGCAGGCACGCTGGGGCGAAGCGCTCGATCGCGATCCTAGCCTCCATCCCTACTGGTGGCCGGCCGCACTGCCCTTTCAGTTGCTGGCGCCGGCTGCATCCGAGCGCATTCGCGATCATATTCAGCTCACCGGCTTGCGCCATCCCTGGAGCGTGAAACGCAGCTGAAATCGCCTAGAGCCTATCCGCTTTTGATGGAATCAAAAGCGGGCTCTAAGCTCTTGTTTTGTCGCGTCTGGAAAACCGCTTCGCACTTTTCCGGACGCGCTCCAGTTCTCATGCCGAGGGGTGTCTTGGACCAGCTAGAGCCATGCGGCACATTTCAATTGCGAGGTTCCCCAGCCCCATTTTCACCCTGCCGTCCGCCCGACACACAAAAAGCGAAAGTTCAATTACTCGGACCGGCTACAGAGCCATCAAGGATCGCGTCACTCGCGGCGATCCAGCGCGGCCCTTCAACCGTCGAAATCTCCAAGCGCCCGCCATCCGAGGAGCGACCGCGGATGACCAACGGTGTGGGAAGAGCTGCAGCCGAAAGGCGCACGCCGTCGGATCCAACATCTCTGGAGTAGAGGATGACCGTCGATGACCTAAAACCTGAGATGCTCGATGACAGCCTGACCGGGCTTGGAAGTGGTGATGACGTTGCAGCCGTCCGCTCCGGCCGATCAGTTTCCGAGCCGGTTGAATCCTTAACTTTGACTTGCGCCTCAGGCTCGTTCTCGTTGGGCAGCTTTAGCATGGAATCGAGGCCTGTTATAGAGCAGCCCGACAGGACGAACATAACTGTGACCGCTGCCACGCTGACGACCATCCTCCGCGCCAAGCACCGGTTTATCTTCATATAACTGGCGTTCATCTCACGGTATACAGTGACCAAGCCTAGCTCCTGAAAGGGAATAAACGAGTGTTATGACAGTCAATTTTACAAATATAGCGGGATCCTGAGCGCGACAGCAAAGTATGCTGCGCCATTTGCAGGGTCAAGCCGTTCCGTTGATTCCGTCACAAAAAATTAGTACACGCTTGTATCACTTAAATAGGCCTATTCATTTTGCCGCGAGACACTGATTCTTGCCTTGCCGCTGGCATCGGCATGGGGACGAGCGGTGGCGACAGCAAATTTGTGGTCTGCGCCAGAGCTGCTGAACGCTCTGATCTCCAAAGGCAAGGCTCCGGCGAAGGGCATCCCGAGGCCCGCATCCTGCTCGAGGCGGACAAAGCCGAAGGCGGCGGCGGTTGGGCGGATGGCGCGGCTTGTGCCTTGCTCGCGACACCAACGCCACGATGGGGTTCGAAGCGTGCGCGAGAAGCTCGTAACGGAAGGGTTCGATGGGGTGCTTACAGGCAAGGAGCTCGAACGGGCACTGCCAGATCGAGAACCGCCTGTTGCATCTGCGCGAAGTCACTTGCGGCGAGGATGCCTGGGGGTGCGCTCCGGTTCGGCTCCCGGGGCGCTCGCCGAAATTCAGTGCGCTGCCCTCGCCCCCATCCCGGCGAAAAGACAAACCCTTGCCGCGAAGCATTCGCCGAACGGAAACGGGCCACAATCAGCACGGTTATGACCGCGAGAATTGAATTGCCCTGGCATCTGCGCTGGCCAAGGCTCAGCTATGCCTTGCAGGCACGATTCGCCTTCACATTGCCTTAAACCTAATGGAGACGAATAAACCTCAGGGACGCTAAGTGGGGCACTTGAGGCGTCTACGATCCCGTAATGGGGCCCGAGGTTCTTCAGTCGCAAGCAACTTTTTCGGTGGTGCAATGCATGTGCTGGTTGATGGCTATAATCTGGCCCTGGAAAAAGGCACGGGAGTTGCAACCTATGCTCGCAATCTAACTGGATGCCTCCAGAGAGAGGGGTATGATGTTTCTGTGCTCTACGGTGTCCGCGGAGCGCCCTATAAGGCACACTTAATGAGGGAGGTCTCATTTTTCGATAGTGCCGTCGCAGGCAAGCGAGGCCAGATACGCCTGATGGCTGAGGCTTTGCTGAACCCACTGTCGCGCTCTGCGTACGAAGTCAAGCTCAGCGGAGCCGTCATCCACCGTCAATTCGCATCGCAGCTGCCTTATCACGATACGCTTTGGAACTCGCCGGATATTTTCGAGTTGGCGCACAGGCGCTTCCGATTTCATCGCAAAAGGCTGACCGTCAAAACTCCAAAGAACATCTCTGTTGCTCATTGGACATATCCACTTCCTATAAAGCATGAGACTGCGAGAAACATCTACACGCTTCATGACCTGGTGCCGCTACGCCTGCCCTATACCACGCTGGACAACAAGAACTTTTATTATAAGCTGGTAAGTTTAATTGCCAATAAAGCTGATCATATCGTTACTGTTTCCGAAAACTCAAAAAAAGATATCGTAAATCTGCTTGGGGTTGATCCGGATAGGGTGACCAACACTTATCAATCGGTGGATATTCCGGAAGAGTACCTGCGCCTCAAAGAAGACGTTCTTCGAAGTAATCTTTTTGGGAGTTTTGGCCTTGAATATAAAAGCTATTTGCTTTTCTTTGGCTCAATTGAGCCTAAGAAAAATGTAGGCCGGATTTTAGAAGCTTACCTTGCTGCAAACATTGACATGCCTCTCGTTATTGTGGGGGCGCAGGCGTGGAGTTCGAAACGCGAGCAGCAATTACTGATGGCGCTTGGTTCACAAGCAACGCTTGGAGGTCAGGGCCCCCGCAAAGTTTTACACCTCGATTACGTGTCGTTCCAATTGCTGATTATTCTGATCAGAGGTGCGCGAGCGGTGGTCTTTCCTTCTCTTTACGAGGGGTTCGGCCTTCCGATATTGGAGGGTATGCTATGTGAGACCGCTGTGATAACATCGAACTTTGGCTCCATGCGAGAAGTCGCCGATGACGCGTGTCTCCTAGTTGATCCCTATAATACGTATGAGATTAAGGACGCTATGATTGCAGCCGCAGCGAATAGCGACCTTTGCTCCAAAATGGTTGCCAGGGGTAGAGTTGTTGCAGAGCGCTTTTCACCGGATGCGCATCAACGGCGCTTGGCGAAGGTGTATGCGAAATTGACCGCCACCCAGGATGCAGGCATTAGGACGCAAGTGAAGGCGGCGTAGTTCCTCTCTTGAGTTTCTTGTCACGCAAACAGAACGCAATCATGTTTTGTGTTGGATGGCCAAACTCTTATTTGCAAGCCGTTGTTTGCGCGATGTTAGCTCGAAGATATGCTAATACCGCACGACACGATTCGCTTGTTTGAAAAGCTGAACGCTTTGGCAAAGTGAGTTGCTCAATGGTCGTTGGAGTATTTGGGGTTCCCTCACTTTCTACTACGCTTGGGGCCGAGATCGTACGGGCCTTGCTTGCAAGCTTTTATGGAGCCTGCGAGTTAGTCTCGCCCGCTAATAGTGAAGATGTCAAAGGCTTGTGGACCCAGAACACAAAAAGTGTTGTCGTTTACAGTGAGTTGCCCGAAAAATCTCTGATTCGATCTCTGTTCGAGAGGCGGGTACCCGTTATTGTTTTCCTGAACGGCCTCGCCGCAACAGCACGAGGGCTAGTCGCCGAGCGCGGCAAGTCGGCGCTGGAAGCTATCCGGGCTGCATCATTGTCCTTCGCGGCTTTGAGAGGTGCTGTTTCGGAAGAAAGCGTCCTCATAGTCTCAAGCCACAATCAAATCAACAATGTCTATGACTTGCTGCAGCGAATGACCCAGTTTCTTGGCATTCAGGCCTCTCCCGACACGATTGCGGCAACGATGAAGTCGCTAAACTTCAGTAAATATAGTGACGGCGGTGTCTATCTTGAGGGGCAGTCTGCCAAAGCCCTTCCGAATGTTAAGGCGGCGGCAATTCCGAATCCCACAGTTATCGCGCAGGTCGACACCCTTTCGTCCGGTCTCCAAGACTACGATCAATTGGTCGAACGTCGATACATTCATACCTTGACCTGGCCAGGGACTATTTTTCACCTTTTGGATAAGGACGCGGGTCCGGCAATCGAATCCGTCGATTTGCTGGGGCCTGCCCGTTATCTCGTGTCTGGACCGTTTATGGGGTTGCCGCGCGGCACTTGGCTTGCAACTATTGCGTTTAGTGTCGCAAATAATATGAGCGGAAATAAAATCATGTTTGACGTCGCGGCAGCATTTGGTGCCGATATAGTAACCAAGGCAGAATGCAATCTGCCGGAGAAGGGCGATTTTCTAGCGGAGTTCGAATTTCATCATGTTAAGCCTCACCTGCCGCTGGAGCTGAGGTCATTCCTGATGCAAGGTGCCATAGAGGGCCGATTCAGCTTTAAAAATGTCATTTTCAGGCTGCAATAACGGTTAAGCTGCAATATGAGGAACGCACGTGGACGACAGGTTATTAGCACCGAAGCCTTTTGCGGACTTCTTGATTGCACGTTTATTGCGTCGGATTTCTGATCTACCTAGCATATCTATTAAGGCCATGGCCGAAACGGAGCATCCGTTCGGGGGAGATGATTGGTACTGGGCGGACGACAACGCCAAGATTCTTGAGCTTCTGAGTGTTCCCGAAATCTGGCGCTGCTATAAAGCGGAAATGGCAGATGTTCTGCATTTCGTGCTGAGCATGTTCGACGGCCCCCTCATCTATCGACGCGTGGCCCGCCCCCGACTGGAGTGCCGCGGAAAGCAAACCATTATACACAGCTTCCTAGATATTTGCGGAGATGTATCGGCTGGGAAAGTCTCGTTGGGCATGCGCTTTCATGATGGTCGAACAGCTCGAAACGTCATTCTAACCGGCAATTACGTTCGCTTTAGATTTAAAGGTGAGGTCTATACGATAGATGTGGAAGAAACAATATATGATTCCGGAATGGAGCAGAGCGGCTCCGAGATTAATCTGTGGTGGAAATCTTCCATTGAGGTGGGCCCGGACAAGTATGGTGCCCCTTTAAAGATCGGTGATCTTGTGTACGCATGTCGCGTTCATGCCAACTCGACAGTTTTTAATGTATCTGCTGATTTCGTCATCGATCCTTCCGTCGAAATCTCCGATGTTGTTCTTACCATCGCATATGATGATTTGAGTCACAATGAAAATAGCGTTCGCTACGAGGCGGTTTCCGTGTTGCCGCCGGGCCGTTCACTGCAAGTCCTGCAATCTCATGCAAAAAAGAACATGGTAATTCCGTGTGGAGGCAGTAGTTACTGGGCTGTGTTCCAACTTTCGGAGGTGCCGGGGTTCGCGACCGCGGTGCACAGCATGCCCAAGGAACCCTCTAAGCTTTTGGAGATCAGAACGACCAGCAATGAGCACGGGCGCCTCCATTGGGTTGTTGCAGAATACGCTTTTCACGGCATTCAAAAAGGGCGCGTTACTGCGGCCGAACGGAAGCTCATAACCTCGGGTGGCCTATACGGCATGGGGGAAATCTATCGGGATTTGTTGAAACGTTGGGACGGCGCCCGGGAGACTACGGCTGTCCCGACCGATTTCTCAATATCTTACGATTATGGCGCTGAGATGCATTCCTTGGCGCGCTGTTATCGGGTGCTCAGCAGTCCTGACGCACCGGTGTCTGATCCTGCGCTGCAGGAAAAGCTTCGCTTGCACTTGGACGCGCTGCGAAAAGCTTATGACGAATATTTTCAGAAACCGGCACAAGGTCAGAGTTCGCAAATTTATTCAAGATCCATCGCATTTGTTGCGCTCGCCTACGCGGAGATGGTGCAAGCGACAGGCGATCAAGGGTACATCGGCTCCTTACGTGAGGCTTGCGACGTGATCACAAGCTTTGAACGGCAAAACACTGCGGTGGACGGCTCTCTGCAAAGTGGGTTTGTGATGAGTCTTGCTGAGGATTCGTTGCCATATGCCGACTGCCACTTGGCTTGTCTTCTCGCGCTAGCGAAGGCTTGCACCGTGCTCAAGGAGGATAGCTGGCTTGGAGCTGTCGATCGGGGCTTGGCGGCCTTCCGTATTGATACCGTATCAATCGAGTTTCTTGGTCCCAAAAAGCAAGATATAGTAGCAATAGATTACCTAGATATTAATGGGCAGCGTCGCACCATGGAAATGTTTTGGAATTACAAGTCCGGCTTGTGTCTACGGCTTTTTAATCTTCTTAAATCGACCAAGCACAAAGGTCTTCGCTTGATTTGGGCAAAGCACGAGGAGCGCCTGTCGGTCCTGGAAATGTTGCTCCAAATTCGGCTGAGAAAATCGCTGAAGTATCATAAAGACGGCATCGAGATCTTAACCTCCGTGCTCTCGTCGGAGACAAATTCGGAAACTCAGCCGTGGGTGGCACTTGGCCTTTGTGGCGATCCAGAAGTTTTGTCATGCAGATAATTCGTTCAATAGCTGAGCTGGATGATAAAATCGCGGAATGTAACCAAGCCGAGCTTATCTCCGATGAAGCAATGCGCAAGTTATTTGGAACCTTCCGCATGGATGTGCCACCGGGATTTCCAAGCGATCCATTCTCTCCTGAGTACCGCGAGGCGCAACTCGCGCTTTATCGCGATATAGCAGGTACGTCTTATTCAACCACGCGAGAAGCCACAAACTTTGACGTCAATGCTGCGATCGCTTCGCCATTCCCATTCTCTACCGCAAGCACGGCGGTTGCAGGCGATTACATGCTCGGGGTGGGCTTCTGTTTGCAAACGATGGCTCTTGCTCCAAAGTCGAGGGTCCTTGAGTTCGGTCCCGGCTGGGGGTTAACGTCCATCTCGCTTGCCCGGCTAGGCCATCAGGTCACCTTGGTGGAAATAGAACCCTGCTATTGCGAACTCATTGAACGTCAGGCAAAGAATCTATCTCTTTCGATTGAAATCATAAATACAGACTTCTTCCACGCGGAAAGGGAAACTCGGACCTTTGACGCAATTCTTTTCTACGACTGCTTCCACCATTGCGATGATCATATGCGGCTGCTCCAGGCCTTATCGCGCCTTATCGCCCCGAACGGGCGTCTTTTCTTCGGTAGTGAGCCTATCTCGAACGAGTTCGTACAACCTTGGGGTCTAAGGCTAGATGGCTCTGCTTTGTGGGCCATTCGAAAGAATGGGTGGATGGAACTTGGTTTTCGTGAAGATTATTTCGCACAGGCACTTTTACGTTCGGGTTGGTTTGGCCGAAGGCACAGCATCGAGGGACATAATCGCCTGAAAGTGTGGGAGGCTCAGCGCAGTTCCGAAGTGACGTTTCGCTTTTCGGCGGACGATTCGAAAATCCGTAGTGAAATTGGGCGGATCCATAATGGTCATCTCGTTCTAGACGGGCGAAAGCCAGGGGCCGGTATGTTCGGCCCTTACATCGATCTGCCGAGTGGGCGTTACCGCGCGAGCATTTATTTTGAGCCTGGGGCGCATGGAAGAGCGGTGATGGATGTAGCAGCAAAAGGAGGTAATAAGCGCCTTGCACAGAAAACGATCCAGCTTTCAAGCGAAAAACACGACCGCATTCATCTCCCTTTCGAAACTGCAGTAGAAGACCGCGGCATCGAAGTTAGGCTCATCTGCGATCATGGGTTCAAGGCGACAATTAGCCATGTCGAAATCAATCCGCTGCTTGCTGACGAAGATTAGAGCAGCCCGCGCAATTTTGGACGCGGATAAACGGATCTAATACTCTAAAGACAATCCGCTTTTGATGAAATCAAAAGTGGGCTCTAAGTTCTTGCTTTGTCGTGCGCCGGTATCGGAAAACCGCTTCGCACTTTCCCGGACGCGCCCTAAAGGCCGGCGCCCGTTTGGTCGCGGATAATCTGCTCTACAACTTTATAACTGGTCAACTTTCCCGCCTTTAGGCTGATAGCCATAGCGGAAGCGCTGAATGTCGCTGTCGAGGGCGTCATCATAGCTGACGAGTTCACCGGTGAAACCACCTGAGACGTCGCTAAGTTCCTGACGCATATCGTTGCGCGTCAGTTCATGCGGCGGAAAAAGCACATAGGCATCAACGCCATTGTCCGACGGCTGGCCTTGGAGCGGCTCCAGACCGAAGCGGACGGCACAGAGGTGGATCTCGCCGATGCCGGCACGACGGCATTCCTCACGCCAAATTTCAGCGGTAATCAGCCAATCCGGTATGACCGTGATACGATAGACGATCAGAACCGGCTTTCCATGGTGCCGGATATAGCGAGGATCCCGCATCATCGGGATGATATCGTGGATGAATTGGCGATTACTCTCCAGGCTGTAATTCTGGCTAATCAGGATTTCCTTGTCCTGACCGTCCCAGTTGCGGGACCAGTTCTCGTTGGCCCAGCACACGCAGAAAGGATGCGCCGGCTTCTTGCGAGCCAGCATATTCTCTATCGGAGCGTTTAAAAGCTTCTTTCCCTGGAACCAGTAGTAATAGTAGCAGAATCCGTAGACCGAATTCTCGAGCGCCAGCCGCGCCTGCTGATCGACGACATCCGGCACCCGAAGGTCATAATAGCCGAGGTCACTCGGTACCCGGGGTTGGTAATGCGCTCGAAAGTATGGGCGTCCCCTGACGACGTTCGTCCACTCGGTAAAGCCTTTGCCCCACCACATGTCATTCTCCGGGATCGGATGAAACTGTGGGAGGTAGAACGCGATCGCCTTGATCTGCCGTTCGCGTTCAATCCGTGGTGGTGAGGCAAGCCGGTTCGGCATGGTGGCCACGGCAAAGGACTTAACGGTCGAAACGGCAAGTCCAGCACGGAATGCGATCGCACCAATAATCCAATTGAGTGAGATGGACCAGGGCCGGCTATTCTGGTCGCCGGTTAGGTCCTTCAGTGTTAGCAACAGACCGCCAATGTCGCGTAGGATGATGTCCGAGAACAGAGTTACTGGCCCCATCGGGGTCACAAAGTCGAAGTTACGAAGCTTCCAACCCACTCGCGGCAACACTGTGTTGAGAAGGGCGGCTTTGCCTTGATTAGCCTCGCGACGCTCAATCAGAACTTGTGTGGATACCGCGCCGGTGTTCTCGGAGAGACTTGCGCACAGATCGCTTGGATGAAGCGCCGCGAGGCGGCATCCGTTTGGGGGCACGGCTCCCGCAAGGCAACAGGCAGCGGAACGTAACCGCTAGTAAGATTAACCTTTGCATAGTTAACGCGCGCCGTTTGGGATTATTTCCCGCCGGAAAAGGGCTCGAAACCCGCCGCAAAACGCGCCAACTGCGAAAAAACGGACTCGCAAAAGTCCGTTAAATATAAGCCCAGGTCGCGAATTAACCATGAAACAGCGCAAATCCCCTTGCTGGCGAGTTGCCTTTTTCGATGATTATACCAATTAAATCATAATCTTATAAGAAGTTTAAGGTTTTCGCAAGGCGCTCTCTGCGATCCTGTTGCCTCGATAGGGAGCCGATTGGCTTATCTGTCTGGCGTCGATGCCACCTCGATATTATAGGAGCGCTTGCGGAAACTGCGAACTCGTGGGGGGCGAATCGCACTTCTCGGCGAAGAGGAGTCCGTAAGCCGTGTCGCGGGCTAAGCAGCTAGTGTTGCAGCCTTAGTAATCATCAATGGCGGCCTCGCTTAGTGCGAGTTCATACAAGGTTGCTATTCTTTAGATGCCTCAACCGAAGGTTGTTATTTGTGACACTTTAAACACAATTACTTTCTCGTTGTTGTTAAGGCGAAATAAACGGTAACCGCCTCCCAAAGGAATCAGCGCATAAGCCAAAAACTATTTTGGGCGATGCACACTGGGGGTGTGGGGTGGCGCGAATTTTGTTTGTGACCAGCCCGTTTGGGCGCTTTTTTCGTACATTTGCCGAGGACTTGACCGCGCGAGGTCACAAGGTCTGGCGCATTGCATGGGACGGCGGCGATCTCGTTTCGACGCCATCAGCTCACAGAATCGCGTTTCGTAACCACGATGGAGACTATGAGAGCTTCATCAAGGCGATCATCCTGAAGCATCACATAACGGCTATCGTCACCTATAACGACACAGGTGAGCGCAATCGCACGGCTATAAAGCTGGCCACTCGCATGGGCCTTAGCCGCTACATCGTCGAGCACGGCTATCTCCGTCCACACTGGATTACCTTCGACCGGGACGGCGTCAACGGACATTCAACTCTCCCCAAGGAAGGGGCATTCTACCATAGCAACAATGACGGCTTCGAAACAGCGCAAGCGTTTCCGTGCCGCATGCGAGATCAGGTGCTAAGCACGATCAAGCATTTCGGAGCCAGTATTGCTCTTTATCCCTGGATACCCTTCGATACCACGTATTACGGCGACTCCGTGTTCACGCAGGGTGTCGGGTATATATCCGAATACTTGTGGCGCAAAACGAATAACGAGCAGGTTGCGGTCGAAGAGATCCTCAAGCACAGGCGGGATGGCAAGAAGCTGTTTGCCGTCATTCTGCAAAAGCCAGGCGATGCGCAGCTCCGCGTGCACTCCTCCTACGGTTCCAACAACCCCTTCTTGCGCAAGGCATGCGAATCCTTCGCGGCCTCCGCGCCTAAAGATGCCGTGCTCGTTGTAAAGCAGCATCCGCTTGACTACGGCGTCGAGCGGACCCCCCGCCTGTTCGAGAGCCTGGTCAAGGAGTTCAATTTAGAAGGCCGGGCTTACTACCTGAGAAAGACGAGTATCGATATCGTTCTGGACAACACAGACGGGTTCGTGATCGTCAATAGCACTGCGGGTCTTGCCGCCGTTCAGCGTGGCCTGCCGGTCAAGTGCTGCGGCAAAGCCATCTTCGATATGGAGGGCTTGACCTTCCAGGGAAGCCTCGACGCGTTCTGGACCGCGGCTACTCCGCCGGATGCAGCAACAACAAGCGCCTTTATCGGATATCTCACGAAATATTCTCAAATAAACGGGGCCCTTTATGCCCCGAAGGGAATAGAACTCGCAAGCCGCGCGCTCTGCGATATCATTTCATATGATCTTTTCTCGCCCCATCACACGGGCGCTCCGGAGAAAACGGCGGCTTGGGGCGAAACTGCGGCTGCAGCGATGCCTGCGGCTGTTCCCGTTCCTGTGCTTAACGCGGTTTGAGTGCCTGAGGCGGTTGATCCAGGATTCGATTAGCCGTCTTGATCACCCCCGTAGAAGAGGCTCCTGGGACGCCTCCGCGAGATCTCGCTTGACGCATAAATACTACTAAGTGCCGCTTCGTGGGCTCCAACAGGGCGACTGACACGCCTTCGCTTCCCGGTGCTAAGAATACCTTGGGTTGCAAGGGCAATCTAATTCGCAACCTCGTCGCAATTCAGCATGCCAATACTTCAGCTTGCGGTGTCTGCCCTCGACAAGAAAATCGACCCAAAACGCGAAAATCGCACGAAACTTGGCCATTGTAGCGGAACCAGAGCGGGAGCGCGCTGTTAACGGATGTAAAGTCTCAGTCCGAGGCTACGTCAAAAGACAGTACGATAGGAGCTTGAATGGCCTCCCAAAACCCCAAGAAATCGGGCTCGACCTCGAATTGCGGCTTCGCCTCCATGGACGCCGAAAAGCAGCGGGCAATCGCATCCAAGGGCGGACAAAGCGTTCCAAACGAAAAGAGGAGCTTCAGCCAGAACCGCGACCTCGCCGCAGAAGCCGGCCGCAAGGGCGGTCAGAATGTTTCCGACGAGAACCGCAGCTTTTCCCGGAATCGCGATCTTGCCGCTCAAGCCGGCCGGAAGGGCGGACAAGCGAGTCACGGCGGTAAAGCACGTGAACAGCGCTCCCAGGTCTAGGGACCTTCGTCCGGCAAACGCACCTTAAGAACAGCCCCGTCATGCCGGCGGGGTCTGTTGTATCAACACCCTGCCAAGCCGATCGTGAATTTCTTCTTTGCGATTCCACGAGCGCCGGGTATGCGTTTTGCTACGCAGAAAACGGACTTGATCATGGAACGCTTTTTCGGCGGTAGCCCGCTGCTCGTGGTTTTGAAGCTCGTAACGGCCTCCCTGATTATCGGGGTCGTGCTCACCTTCTTCGGCTTCAATCCCAACAATCTGTATCACGCAGTCATCCGGCTCGGAGATTGGATCTCCTCTCTTGGCTTCGACGCCGTCAAGACGGTGTTTCGCTATATCATTCTTGGCGCGCTCATTGTCATTCCACTGTGGTTGCTGGCGCGCTTCTTCAGCTTTCTCGGGTCCGATCGCCGGGCGGAGCGATCCGAGCCGCCGGCACCGCGCAGATACAAGAAGTAAGAATTCGAGAGCTCCAAGGGTCCGCGCCTTTGTGCGAACACAGACCGCAGTGGAAGCGGCTGAAAAGCCGGGATGTGCTCGCAATCGCGATCCCGATGATTCTGTCGAACGCCACCGTGCCGTTGGTGGGCGTGGCGGACACCGCGGTCATGGGCCAGCTCAACGACCCGGCGCTCATTGGCGGCGTGGCCCTCGGCTCAACGATCTTCGCGATGCTGTTCTGGGCGTTCGGGTTCTTGCGGATGGGAACCACCGGCCTGACGGCTCAGGCCGTGGGTGCCGGCGACGATGCGGAGGTCGCGGCCAACCTGCACCGCGCGCTGTTCATAGCCGTCGCCGCTGGAACGCTGCTTTTCACCCTTCATGCGCCGGCAATCCTCCTCATCCTGAAGCTGACTGGCGGCAGCGCGCAGGTCCAGACAGCGACGGCCGACTATTTCGGCGTTCGTATTTTGAGCGCGCCCGCGACACTTGCGAACTACGCCCTTGTCGGCTGGCTGATCGGTTTGGCACGGGCAAATCTCGCTTTGGTCCTGCAGCTTTTCCTCAACGCCATCAATATCGCGCTTGCAATTCTTCTCGTCCTTGTTGCCGGAAAGGGCGTGAAGGGGGCCGCGCTGGCGGCGGTGTTTGCGGAATATGCCGCTGTGATGGCCGGGCTCTTGATCGCCAGGCACATTCTCGGCAGGCACGGGGGCAAGCGAGCGGCTCTTTTCGAGGCGCGGGCTTTTCGCAGGCTCATCGCCGTCAATGGCGACATCATGATCCGCACCGTTTGTCTCCTGTTCGCCTTCACCTTCTTCGCGGCGCAGGGCGCACGGCTCGGCGACGTGGCGCTGGCGGCGAACAGCGTGCTGCGAAGCCTTTCCGACCTCTCGGCCTATGTGCTTGACGGATTTGCATTCGCCGCAGAGGTGCTGGTGGGGCAGGCGGTTGGGGCGGCAAGCTCTGGACGGTTCCGGCGAGCGGTGTACTTGAGCTCGATTTGGGCCGCCGCTCTGGCCGTCATGGTAAGCCTTGTCTTCTGGGCCGGCGGGCTTCTGCTCATTGGGCTGATGACAACAACGCCCGTCGGTGCGGGATGCAGCCCGCGAATTCCTGCCCTGGGCAGCGATGACTCCGATTCTTGGCGTGGCCTGCTTCCAGCTTGACGGCATCTTCATTGGCGCAACGCGCACGGCCGACATGCGAAACATGATGATTGTCAGCCTCGCGGTGTTTCTGGCCGCATGGGCGCTCTTGACCCCCGCTTTCGGGAATCACGGTCTGTGGGCATCGCTCATGATCTTCTACATCGCGCGCGCGGCGACTCTTGGCCTCCGCTATCCTGCGCTCGAACGCGGCATAAACGGTTCTGGCGTGGGGGCTGCTGCGCCAGCCTAAATCTCAACTTCGCGCCCACTTATCTGCTGCCGTTCCTACAAGCGACGTGAGCGGCTTTCCCGTTGCCTTCACCTCCGCCAACAATGCATCTTTTATATCCGGCAAGAGCGTGGGACCCTCGAAAACCAAGCCCGTATAAAGCTCGATCAGCGATGCGCCGGCACGGATTTTCGATAATGCCGCTGCGCCCGAATTGATGCCGCCAACGCCGATGAGCGGCAGCCGGCCCTCCGTTGCGAGGTAGCATTTGGCGAGGAATTGCGTGGATCGCTTGAACAATGGCCTGCCGGAAAGGCCGCCCGATTCGCTCCGATGAGAGTCAGGCGAAACACCCTCTCGGGACAGCGTCGTATTTGTGAGGATCGCGGCGTCAACCTTGTGGCTCAGCAGGCACTGCATTACGGGCGTGATGGCCGCGTCATGCAGGTCGGGGGCGAGTTTGACGAGAATTGGCACAAAGCGCCCCAGGTTTGCCCGCGCCGCCATCACGGCGTCGAGCAGCGCGTTCAATCGATCGGGCGCCTGAAGGTCGCGAAGGCCTGGCGTATTCGGCGAGGAGATGTTGACCGCAAGGTAGGACGCCAACGGCCCAAAGGCGTGAACGCCCGCAACATAGTCCGCGATAGGGTCGCCGCTGTCGCGGTTCGCGCCGATGTTCACCCCAAGAATGCCTCGGGGCGGTTTGCTCGCGAGCTTGACGAGTGCAGCGCGAATGGCCTGCGCTGTTGAAGCCAAGCCGATTGATGATGCCGCGCTCGCGCATCAGCCGGAACACGCGCGGGCGCGGATTTCCTGGCTGCGGCTTGGGCGTTATCGTCCCCGCCTCGGCAAAGCCGAAGCCAATGTCGAACAGCGCGTTGTAGACGCGCGCGTTCTTGTCGTATCCCGCCGCGACGCCGACCGGGTTCGGAAAGGTAAGGCCGAACAAGGTCTGTGCGAGCTGCGGATCGTCAGGCTTCGATTGCCGGGGGTAAACGCCAGCTTCGAGCGCGCGCAGCGAAGCGCCATGCGCGGTTTCAGGATCGAGAAAAAGCAGGCTGGCCTGGGCCGCCGACCAGAAGCGATTCATGATGGAAGGTCAGGCGGGATGATGGGCGTCCCGTCATCGGCAAGCGGGGCAGGGGTCGCGCTTGTCACAGCCGCGGATGGAAGAAGCGCGTAAAGATGCGGGAAAAGTTCGCCGCCGCGCGACGGCTCCCAGCGCAGGGGGCTGGCCCCCTCATCCTGTCCTTCTCCCCTGCGGAGAAGGGACGGTTCGAGCTCCCTCTCCCAATGGGAGAGGGCTGGTGTGGAGGCTTTCAAGCATCTCGATGTCTATGGCGAGCACAACCAGATCGGAAACACCGGAGAAATGTTTCCGCGCCGTCTCGGCAATCTGCGCCGCGGTCGACAGGTGGATAAACCCGTCGCGCTCGTCCTGCGCCGACCCGCGATAGACGCCTTCTGCCCAGGCCGCTTCCCATTCGCTCGACGTCATGAGCTTATAGACCGTCTTGACCTTCATGCGAGCTACGCCGCCTCGGCCGGTTGATGAAGCCGCTCCGCGATCAGCTTGCGCGTCTTTTCGATGCCATAGGCCTTGATGAACGAGCCGAAACGCGGCCCCTGGCTCTCGCCGAACAGCACCTCATAAAGCGCCTTGAACCAGTCGCGCAAATTCTCGAAGGGATGCGCCTTCCCGACCTCGTAGACGATGGATTGAAGCTCCTCGGCGTTGAGCTTGGGGCTGGCCTCAAGAAGCCGCGCATTGAGATCGAGCATCGCATCGCGCTCAGTCGGCGTCGGCGAGCGATAGACTTTGAACGGCTTCTCGCGCTCCTCGAAGTAACGGATGGCGAAGCCGATCAAGCGATCGAGTTCGGGATCATCCTTCGGGTTTGCGTCCGGCGCATAGTTGCGCACGAACTGCCACAGGGTGTCCTTCGTATGCGCGTTCGAAGCGCTGACGAGGTTCAGCAAGAGGCTGAAGCTGATCGGCACGCTGTGCTGCGGCGGCTTGGCATTATGAATATGCCAGACCGGATTGGTCAGCCGCTGCTCCGCGTTCTCCTTATGGTAGCTGTCGAGATAGGTGAAATAGTCGTCCACAGCCTTCGGGATCACATCGAAATAGAGCCGCTTCGCCGTCTTCGGCTTCTGAAACATGTAGAGGCTGAGGCTTTCCGGCGTGGCGTAGGCAAGCCACTCCTCCACCGCGATGCCGTTGCCCTTCGACTTCGAGATTTTCTGCCCCTTGTCGTCCAGGAAAAGCTCGTAATTGAAGCCCTCCGGCGGCTTTCCTCCGAGCGCGCGGCAGATCTTCGACGACAGCGTCACGCTGTCGATCAAGTCCTTGCCCGCCATCTCGTAATCGACGCCCATCGCCGTCCAGCGCATCGCCCAATCCGCCTTCCACTGGCACTTCACATGGCCGCCCGTGACCGGCGTCTCGAGTGTCTTGCCCGTATCGGGATCGCGATAAGTGATCGTGCCCGCCGCAAGGTCCCGCTTCTCGATAGGCACCTGCAGCACCTTGCCGGTGTCCGGCGAAATCGGCAGGAACGGCGAATAGGTCGCGCGGCGGTCCGGCCCGAGCGTCGGCAGAATGATCGCCATCACCGCGTCATAGGCTTCGAGCATCTTCAGCAGTGTCTCGTCGAACTGGCCCGAGCGATAGCATTCGGTCGCCGACAAGAATTCATACTCGAAGCCGAAGCTGTCGAGGAAGGCTCGCAGCCGCGCATTGTTGTGCGCGCCGAAGCTTGCGTGCGTGCCGAACGGATCGGGCACCACCGTCAACGGCTTGTCGAGCGCCGCCTTCAGCAGTTCCTGGTTCGGCACGTTGGTCGGCACCTTGCGCAGGCCGTCCATGTCGTCCGAGAAGCAGACGAGCCGCGTCTTCACGCCCGGCTTCAGCACTTCGAGCGCATGCCGCACCATGGACGTGCGCGCTACCTCGCCAAAGGTGCCGATATGCGGAAGCCCTGAAGGGCCGTAGCCCGTCTCGAACACCACCTCGCGCGCCGGGTCAGCCTTTTCCAGCCGTTTCAGAAGCTTGCGCGCCTCTTCGAAGGGCCAGGCCTTGGAGGTTTGCGCGAGCTCTGCGAGCGATTCGTGGGCGGCTGTCATGGGTGCTTGCTGTTCGGGTTGGGGCTGAATGATCGCGCGACTATGGAAAGCGGCGGCGCGCGCGTCAACCCAAAGGAGTTGAAAAGCGCGTGCCGGTCACCGTTTAGCCAAATCTGGCTTGCCCCGACAGAGCATTGATGGAGCCCTTCCGAGCCTCGGTCTCATCAATATGGGTGTACGTCCGGTTAAGATTGGCTTCGTTTTGTAAAGTGGCCTCTTCGCCGCCGCATCGAAACCCCAGCGCCCACAGCATTCGGCTTGTTGAATGCAGGTTGCGAAAGGCGGTGTCGCTCTTCCAGGAGAAGCGCCTTGTCGAGAGATTTTCAGCATCAACTCATTGATATAAAACGATAATATAGGGGTCGGAAGCATGGTTAACTGGCACGGCCTGCACATGCTTAAGAAACTTTTCCTTGGCTAATTTTCAATGAACGCATCGGCGCGGCAAGGCGCCGTCCAAGATTTCCAGAGCGCAAACCTCATTGCCACTTGGAAACGATTGATCGGCGGCTGCATGGTGCTCTGGGTTTTCTGATGTGTTTTGGAAGATTGCGCGGACTTTGAAAGGGCGCGAGGCCTGTCAACCGACTCCTCGGACGCGCACACAAGACACGCCGGGCGGCAGTCTCCGATTATCACGGAGACAGGCGTGAGGCCAGCGCTACTTCTTGGCTTTGCGTGCGGCGTAGCGCGCATCCCGGGCCGCTTTCTGATCGGCTGCCAGTGCTTCCTTGCGTTCCGCTTCTTTTGCGGCTTCAATCTCGGCCTCGGCCTTTTTCTTGGCTTGCTCTTCAATAAGGCGGGCCTTCTCCTCGAGCTTTTTCGCCTCACGCTCGGCAGCGCGCGCCTCGCGCGCTTTGGCTGCTTCTAACCGCGCCGCCTTCCGGGCAAGCACGGCCGGATCATCGTCCGCTTTGCGTTCCGTGAATTTCTTTAACGCCGCTTCCTTGGCCTCCGCCGCGGTCTTGAGGCGCTGGTTAAGATCGATTTTAAAAGTTCTCATACCCTACCGTTTTCCGTATCTCACCGCCGTCGAGGCGGCGCGTGGCCTTTATCCCAAAAATTATCCTTTAGCACAACGGCAAGCTTGGGAGCCCATGGCTTCCGGCTGACGTGCAATGAACGATACTTTCCGCTACGGTGCTTTTTTGTTCGCGCGTCGGGTTTGGCGCCGCTCTTCCGCCAACCTTAGCTTTTCTGGCTCTGTATATAGGCGTTCGAGCAAAGTCTCTGTAAAATCTAGGAGATCATCTGCTTCTTGCTTCGCCAAGTCGCCGACGTGAGCTCCATCATTGGCATCTTCGCGGATACATTTTGCTAGCTCTTTAAGGTTTTCGGTAAGCAGACCATTCTGGAATAGCCAAGCAAGCCGCAGCCCAAGATCCCTCCGCTGCTTTTCATTAGGCTGCTTCGCCTTCTCCACGTCCAACAAAGGACGTGTTGCCAAGTCTACGCACAACCGAAACATACAAGCTGCCGCATTGCAGCACTTGATCGCAAGACATGCCGTGCCTTCATTAAATGCATCACTTATGTTTTCGGGCACATGTTCCGGCGCTTTATGAGAGACGTTCTCACGTAGGCTCACATAGCCTTCGATTTGAAAGTGCGGGTTAAGCGTATCCCCAAACTTGACGAGGCCGTTTTCCAGATCAAATAGCTTCGCCAAATCGTAGGTTTTTAGGCCTACAATGAATACTGAAGGCTTTTGGCAATTCCGACAACTACAAAAGATCTCGTACCAATTCTGCCAATTGTAAATTTGACGTCTAAAAACCTGTGCTAATACATCGAACGTCATTTGCGATGCGCCGCATCTTGGACAATCGGCAACCAGCAGTGACATAGCCTAATCCAAATTTCATGTTCAGAATCCTAGATCGGATAAAGTACGATTCAGTAGGGAGAGACGCTCTTGAACTTGAAATTATCCACAAGGCGACTCCACGTCGCCGAAGCTGTAGACACACTTACCCGCTATTCCCCGATAGCACCGCCTTCGCGAGGATGCGCCCGGCATTCAGCGCCTGCGTCCGAAGCCGCCGCCAATCGAAGCCGCGGTCGAGATCCTGCAGCGTCCGGACAAGCTGGGCGCGCTGCGCTTCGGGCATCAGTTCCATGATCTCGGCCCAGATCGCATCGACATTATAGACGCCAACCTTTGCCTCAAGGCAGGCTGGCACGGCATCATCGGCCGAGAAACCGAGATCGCCGCCGGCCGCATCGATGGCGGCGCGGATGGATGCAGCTTTTGGGTTCGCTTCATCGGCCAGATTGTAAGGCGGGTTCCACTCTTGCATGGGGCGGAGCCGATCGATATGGCTCAGGACCAGAAGCATGGGCGGACGGCGGCGGTTGGGCCGCTCGGCGAAATAGTCCCGGATCGCATCGAGCGCCCGCGCGTCGAGTTCGCGGTCTGCACGCACGGCGCTTGCCACCCAAAGGATGAGATCGGCCTGCGCCGCCTGCTCCAGGAGCTTGTCGAGCGGCTGCTGCAGGCTGTCGAGGCCGGGGCTGTCGAGGATCAGCGCCTGCGGCACGCCCTCGCGCTTGATCTCATAAGCCGTGAACTGGTTCGTCAACGGCAGCGCATCGGACCCCGCGCGGATCTCATTCAGAAGCGCGTTGATGAGGCTGGACTTGCCCGCATTCACCTGCCCGCCGATGAGCAGGCGCAAGGGTTCGGCCTGCAGCTTCGGCGCCTTGCGGTCGCGCTCGGTGGCTTCGGTGACATGCGCTTCCAGATCTTCCGTCGCCACGCGCAAGCGCCCGCCATAAAGGTCGATGGCCGCGCGCCCGACTTCTTTGACATAACCGCGCGCCAGCCGCTTCGCCAATTCCTCCCGGCCCCAGCGATACATCTGGTTGGAAAGCCGCTCGCGAAGCTCCTGCGTCACCGCTGTTGCAGGATTGAGCATGCGGATGATCCGCCAGATGTCGTAGCCCTTCTGGGCAACATCGATCACGCCGCGCATTTGATAAATCTTGATGATCTGGCCGATCGTCAGCTTGTCGCCGAGCGGGACATTCTCGATGACCATCGGCTTCAGATGCAGGCTGACCTGCTCGACCATCGTCAGCGCTTCGGGCGCGGTGAACTGCCAGAGCGGATCTTTCACCTCGGGGTGAAGCGATTTCGCGACGGCCTCGATGGTTTGCTGCCCGAGCCCGAGAAAGGCGGACCAACTCGAAAAGTGGCCCAAGTCCACGGTGTCGGCCACGGCGAGAACCGCTTTCCAGGCTTCGTTTTCGCGCGGTGTCCACGTTGAGGCTGCAGCGTCCTCGGGAGGCTCCACGGGCGCCGGTTTAGTGGGCGAAATATCGAGCTTTTTGAATAGGTAAAGCTGAAAAAGAAAAGCGGCGATAACGAACAGGCATGCGCCGATCACCCAATAAAGGACATATCCGTGCTGCCACATCCAAATGCCGCCGAAAGGCACGAGCGTCAGCGAAGGCAGGACGATGCAGATCGCCCAGATCCAAATGCGGAGCCAGAAGGTGGTGTCGCGGGGCTTCTCATGCGGGTGCGCCTTGGGCCGCTTTACGGAAACGGAACGCTTGTGCAAGCGCTTGGGCATAGGTTTCCGCCACCCCTTTCGGATCGCTTCCCCCGGCCCGGTGGATCGAAAGGAAGTAGCAGGCAGCCTTGCCGATGGCGAAGGTGGTCGCGAAGCTCGTGGCGGCGGCCGCGGCGGCCCCCGCAGTCTGACCGTATACGGGGATAAGTTTCGCCAGTTGCCGCAAGCCAAAGCCCGCAGCGTATCGAGAGACCGCGCCCACGCCGAGGCAAGCCGCAAACTCGCCGAGCGCCTTCCTGTTCCAGTCTACGCCGTAGATGCGGGCAAGGCTGTGCAGCATTTTCGACTGCACGACCGGGACGGCGACCGCGCCAGCCACCGGCACGGCGTCGGCCGCGGCGGCGGCGGTGGCGTAGCCCACGATATGCGGATGGGCCTCGCTCGCGAGCGTATCGCCTGCCTTCGTGTTCGCGTCTTTCAAAGCCGCGACAAGGCCCGCAGGCGCTGCCATTTGAAGGGCTTTCAACAGCGCGTCGAGCCCGTAATCCCTGGGCTCGTATTTATCGCCCGACTGCGTGAAATCTATCGGCACAAACACGCGCAGGCCGTTCCCGGGCAAGCCTTTGAAAAGCGACCGCTGATAGTCAAGGCTTCTGACAAGGTCTGCCGGAATTGCAGCCTCCGAAGTCAAATCTCTGCCTGGCGCGCCGTAAGGGTATTTCTGCGGATGCCCCTGCCCAGGCGCATAGGCCTCGTGCAGCGTTGTCTGCGCCACGATCAGCGGCCATTCAGGATGCCTCTTGCGGGCCTCTTTCACGGTCTCGACGACGGCAACTTGCTGCGGGTCCAGCGCTTTCATGACTGCAAGCATGAGATGCGCCTTGCTTTCGTGAACGCTGATGTCTTCGGCGGGATCGTAGCCTTTTTCGCCAAGGCCTCTCGTGTCGAGGAAGCGGATGACGGGGGCATCGGAAGGGAAATCGAAAAGAGCGGCCGTTCTCGTGCAAGGCTTGTAGCCCTGGCCTACTTCGGCGGCGGTTGCTTCCGTCAAGGCCCGGACGATGGACGTCTTGCCAGACTGAACCTTGCCGATAAGCCAGATCACCGGAGCGGCCTCACTCGCAAGCGCAGCCACTTTTTCATCCGGCGTCGCGATAGCCTGCGGTGAAAGAACGGTATCGCGAAGGCCTTGCCAGCTCCGCGTCAAAGCGTCTTGTAGATTCCCCCGCCAGTCCATGGGCGCCATAAGCCTTTTCTGCTCCACCTCGCCCGGATGAGCGCTCCGAGGTGGCGATACTCATTCCTTCGGGCGTAATCCCTCTTATATAGTGGAGAGAGGGTGCTATCAGCAAAGTGTTCGGCGGCAAATTGTAAGGCTGCGCTCGAGGTCGCGCGGCAACATTGCAGGCTTGTCATTACACTGGAATTCTGGCAGGCTTCGAAGCGATGGGCTGAAAAGTCCACGCGGTCGAACTCGGCCCGGTTAGCATTTGTTTTAGCGAAACAAATGCGTTTCGGGGCGGGATTTTGCGTGCCCGCATGTCCAAGCCATCGGGCAGGAGAGGTGAAATGAGAAAGGGCTGTGTGCACAGCGTGACAAAGAACGTCAAAGCAACCTTCCCCGCCATACGAACGCGTCACTTCTGAGCCTCGAGCGCTTCGATCCACTTCGAAGAAATGCGGACGCATGAACTACACCAAGATCACCTATTATACAAAGACTTCCCTCGAAATATTCACCCATGACCGAAACCGCGATGCATCCAGGTAACAGGTTTAATAACTCCCACGGCCTCCCGGACCCCCAAGGTCTTTATCATCCGTCCAACGAGCACGATGCCTGCGGCCTCGGCCTGATCGCGAACATCAAGGGCGTGAAGAGCCACCAGATTGTGCAGGATGCGATGAAAATCCTGCTGAACCTGGAGCATCGAGGCGCTGTCGGCGCCGATCCGCTCGCAGGCGACGGGGCCGGAATTCTCGTTCAGATCCCGCATGAGTTCTTTGCCGCCGAAGCGGAACGCATTGGATTTAAGCTGCCTGAGCCGGGCTCCTACGCCGTTGGGCAGATCTTCCTGCCTCAGGACGTCGCGTTTCGCGCGCGTTGCGAGGCGATTGTGGCTGAGGTGTTCGCTGAAGAGGGGATATCTCTGCTCGGCTGGCGGGATGTGCCCGTAAACAACGAATCCCTGCCCGAGTTCGTGACTGCCACCGAGCCTTTCCACCGGCAGGTTTTTGTGGCGCGGCCTTCGAGCATCCCCGACGAGACCGCCTTCGAGCGCGCCCTTTATCTGGCGCGCAGGGTCATCGCGAATCGGGCGCGCGCCGAACTCGGCCCGAAAGAGATTCAGAACTTCTACATTGTCACGCTGTCGTGCCGCACCGTCGTTTATAAGGGCATGTTCCTGTCCTATCAGGTGGGGGAGTATTACCTCGACCTGCACGATCCGCGTTTCGCGTCGGCGCTTGCGCTCGTCCATCAACGGTTCTCGACGAATACCTTCCCTTCGTGGAGGCTGGCGCACCCCTACCGCATGATCTGCCACAATGGCGAGATCAACACGCTGCGCGGCAATGTGAACTGGATGGCCGCGCGGCAGGCGAGCGTGTCCTCTCCGCTTTTCGGCGAGAATATTTCGAAGCTATGGCCGATCTCCTTCGAAGGGCAATCCGACACGGCCTGCTTCGATAACGCGCTCGAATTCCTGGTGCAGGGCGGTTACAGCCTCGCCCACGCCATGATGCTGCTCATCCCCGAAGCGTGGGCGGGCAATAAGCTCATGGATGAGAAGCGGCATGACTTCTATCAGTATCACGCCTCGCTCATGGAGCCTTGGGACGGCCCTGCCGCCATCGCCTTCACGGACGGCAAGCAGATCGGCGCGACGCTCGACCGCAACGGCCTTCGGCCTGCGCGCTATGTCGTTACGTCCGACGACCGTGTGATCCTGGCTTCTGAAGCAGGCGTGCTGACGGTGCCCGAGGAGATGATCGTTCACAAGTGGCGCCTCCAACCCGGAAAGATGCTGCTTATCGACCTGGAGAAAGGCCGGATCGTTTCGGACGACGAAATCAAGGCGCAACTTGCCAATGCGCACCCCTATCGGGAATGGCTCAACCGCGGGCAACTGCGCGTCGAGGCGCTGCCTCATGTCGAGCCGTCACAGCCGAAAACGAACATTCCGCTGCTCGACCGGCAGCAAGCCTTCGGCTACACGCAGGAAAGCTGGAAGTTCCTGCTTTCGCCGATGATTGAGACGGGCCAGGAAGCCATCGGCTCCATGGGCACCGATACGCCCATCTCGGCGCTTTCGTCCAAGCCGAAGCTGCTCCACACCTATTTCAAGCAGAACTTTGCGCAGGTGACGAATCCGCCCATCGACCCGATCCGCGAAGAGCTGGTCATGAGCCTCGTCTCCTTCATCGGTCCGCGGCCGAACATCCTGGACCTGAGGGGCACGTCGAACCTCAGGTGGCTCGAGGTGTCGCAACCGATCCTGACGAATGACGAGCTGGAGCGGATCCGGCGCATTGCCGAGGTGCCGGACGCGCCTTTCAAAACCATGACGCTCGACATCACCTATGCGGCCGACCTCGGCGCATCGGGCATGGAGAGTTCGCTTGAATTCGCTGTGCGCCCAAGCGGAAAAGGCGGTGACCGATGGCTGGAACATCATCATCGTGTCGGATCGCGCCGCTGGTCCCGACCACATCCCGATTCCGAGTCTGCTCGCCACGAGCGCCATCCACCATCACCTGATCCGCAAGGGTCTGCGCACCTCGGTCGGCCTCGTGGTCGAGACCGGCGAAGCGCATGAGATTCACCAGTTCGCCGTTTTGGCGGGCTATGGGGCGGAGGCCATCAACCCGTATCTCGCCTTCGAGACGATCGAAGCCAACCTCGACGAGCTTGCGAAGCCCATTTATAAAGATGAAGCCTTCCACCGCTACGTAAAGGCGATCGGCAAAGGCATCATGAAGGTCATGTCCAAGATGGGCATCTCGACCTATCAGTCTTATTGCGGCGCGCAGATTTTCGACGCGGTGGGCTTGCGGTCGGATTTCGTCGGCAAGTATTTCACGGGCACGCGCACGGCCATTGAGGGCGTCGGCCTCGCCGAGATTGCCGCTGAGACTGCCGAACGCCATCGCCTCGCCTTCTCGGATGCGCCGGTGTTAAAGAACGCGCTCGAAGCAGGCGGCGAGTATGCCTTCAGGATCCGCGGCGAAGAGCACGCCTGGAATCCCGACACGGTTGCAGACCTTCAGCACGCCGTGCGCGGGAAGCTGCCGGATAAGTATCGCTCCTTTGCGAAGCGCTTGAACGATCAGTCCGAGCGCTTGATGACCATTCGCGGACTGTTCCGCATCAAGGGTGCGTCCGAGATTGGCCGCACCCCCGTCCCGATTGAAGACGTGGAGCCGGCGGTCGAGATCGTGAAGCGCTTCGCCACGGGCGCGATGTCCTTCGGATCGATCAGCCGCGAAGCGCACACGACCCTTGCCATCGCCATGAACCGGATCGGCGGCAAGTCGAACACGGGCGAAGGCGGCGAGGAGGCGGATCGGTTCAAACCGCTCCCCAATGGCGACAGCATGCGCTCCGCTATCAAACAAGTGGCTTCTGGGCGCTTCGGAGTGACGACGGAATATCTCGTGAACTCCGACATGATGCAGATCAAGATGGTGCAGGGAGCCAAGCCCGGCGAAGGCGGCCAGCTTCCGGGCCATAAGGTCGACGAGACCATCGCGCGCGTCCGCCACTCGACGCCGGGCGTGGGTCTCATCTCGCCGCCCCCGCACCACGACATCTATTCCATCGAGGACTTGGCGCAGCTCATCTTCGACCTGAAGAACGTGAACCCGGAAGCTTGGGTCAGCGTGAAGCTTGGGGCGGAAGTGGGCGTCGGCACCGTGGCAGCGGGTGTCGCCAAAGCCCGGGCCGACCACGTGACGATCTGCGGCTTCGAGGGTGGCACGGGCGCGTCCCCGCTCACCTCGATCAAGCACGCGGGCTCGCCCTGGGAGATCGGCCTTGCCGAAACGCAGCAAACGCTCGTGCTGAACCGGCTTCGCGGGCGCATCGCTGTTCAGGTCGACGGCGGCGTCCGCACCGGGCGCGACGTTCTGATCGGCGCGCTTCTAGGCGCAGACGAGATTGGCTTCGCCACCGCGCCGCTGATCTCGGCAGGATGCATCATGATGCGCAAGTGTCATCTGAACACCTGCCCCGTCGGCGTCGCGACACAAGACCCGGTCCTGCGCGCGCGCTTCAAAGGCACGCCGGAGCACATCATCAACTACTTCTTCTTCGTCGCCGAAGAGTTGCGCGAGTACATGGCGGCCCTCGGCGTGCGGACCTACAACGAGCTTGTCGGCCGCACGGACTGGCTCGACAAGGAGCGGGCCATCGAGCACTGGAAAGCGCAAGGGCTCGATTTCACGCGGCTGTTCTACAAGCCGGAGATGCCGGACTCGGTCGCGATCCATCACTCGGAGAAGCAGAACCATCCAATCGCCCATGTGCTCGACCGCAAGCTGATCGAGTGCGCCAAGCCCTCGCTCGAGGCGGCAAGGCCCGTGAAACTCGAACTGCCGATTGCAAGCAGCGACCGCGCGACTGGCGCCATGCTGTCGGGCCGGGTGGCAAAGACCTACGGTCATGCCGGACTACCGGAAGACACGATCTGGATCGCACTCAAGGGTACCGCGGGTCAGAGCTTTGGCGCGTGGCTGGCGAGAGGCGTAACCCTCGATCTGTCGGGCGAGGCCAACGACTACGTCGGCAAAGGGCTCTCAGGCGGCAAGATCATCGTCCGGCCGCCGGATCGAACCGCCATCGTGCCCGAGGAAAGCATCATCGTGGGCAACACGGTGCTCTACGGCGCGATTGCCGGCGAGTGCTACTTCCGCGGCGTGGCCGGCGAGCGCTTCGCCGTCCGCAACTCCGGCGCCATCGCCGTTGTGGAAGGCACCGGCGATCACGGCTGCGAATACATGACCGGCGGCTGCGTCGTGGTCCTCGGCCCGACGGGCCGGAACTTTGCAGCGGGCATGTCGGGCGGCGTGGCTTACGTGCTCGATGAGCGTGGCGACTTCGAACGCCACTGCAACATGGCCATGGTAGAACTGGAGCCGATCGACCCCGGCGACGTCTCGCCCTTCGATCAGGCGAGCGGCGACACGCTGGAGCGCTTCAACTTCGTGAACCTGCTCCACGACATGACGACGGATGATGAGTTGCGGCTCTACCGGTTGATTGAAAATCACCGCCATTACACCGGATCGGAGCGCGCGAAGGCGATCCTCGACAATTGGAAGGCTTACCTTCCGAAATTCGTGAAGGTGATGCCAACCGAGTACCGCAAGGCGCTCGAAAACATGAAGCGTCTTCGGGTTGCGCCGCATCCGCCGGAGCACGCGGATATCGCCATCGGCATTAATGGCCGATGATCGAGAGCCAGGGCGCGCTTCTGAGCGCGTCCGCACGGCGGGCCTGCACATTTAGGGACTGAGCATGGGGAAGATTACCGGTTTTCTTGAGATCGAACGCGAGGATCGCGACTACGCGCCGGTCAGCGAGCGCACACGGCATTTCCGTGAGTTCGTGCTGCCGCCTTCGGAAGACGATGTGCGCAGGCAGGCGGCGCGCTGCATGGATTGCGGCATACCCTATTGCCATCGCGGCTGTCCGGTTAACAACCAGATCCCCGATTGGAACGACCTCGTCTATCACGGGGAGTGGCACACGGCGTCGCGCAATCTGCATTCCACAAATAACTTCCCGGAAGTGACGGGCCGGATTTGCCCCGCTCCTTGCGAGGCGTCCTGCACGCTGAACATCGAGGATGTGCCGGTCACGATCAAAAGCATCGAGTGCGCCATCGCCGACAGGGCCTTCGATCAGGGCTGGATCGTCCCCGAGCCGCCTGAGAGGAAGACGGGTAAGCGCGTCGCCGTTGTGGGCTCTGGTCCATCCGGCCTCGCTGCGGCCCAGCAACTCGCGCGAGCCGGTCACGACGTCCATGTGTATGAAAAGAACGCGATGCCGGGCGGGCTGCTTCGCTACGGCATTCCCGATTTCAAGCTCGAAAAGCACATCATCGAGCGTCGTGTGGCGCAGATGCAGGCCGAGGGCGTTACCTTCCATTGCAACGTGAATGTCGGCGTAACCGTCTCCATTCTCGACCTTGAGAAGGACTATGACGCCGTGCTTCTGGCGGGCGGCGCGGAGAAGGCACGCGATCTCCCCATTCCGGGGCGCGAGTTGAGAGGCGTCGAGCAGGCCATGAGTTTCCTGCCGCAACAGAACCGGCGCGTTTCCGGCGAGCCTGTCGGGGATGTCGAGCCCATCCTGGCCACGGACAAGCGCGTCGTCGTGATCGGCGGCGGAGACACAGGCTCCGACTGCATCGGCACGTCCTTCCGGCAAGGAGCGAAGTCCGTCGTGCAGCTGGAAATCATGCCAAGGCCTCCTGAGAAGGAGAACAAGGCGATGTCCTGGCCGCACTGGCCGCTGAAGCTCAGGACATCGTCGAGCCAGGCTGAAGGGCGCCGAGCGCGATTTCAGCGTCATGACGACCCGATTCGAGGGCGACGAGAACGGTCAGGTCAAGGCACTTCACTGTGTGCGCGTAGACCAGAAACTGCTGACCATACCCGGCAGCGAGTTCGTGATCGAGGCCGATCTTGTGCTGCTTGCAATGGGCTTCGTCTCGCCGCTCCATGAGGGTCTGGCGACCCCCCTTGGCCTCGATCTTGACCCGCGCGGCAACATCAAGGCCGACGACCAGGACTACGCTACCTCGCGCCCAAAGATATTCGCTGCGGGTGACATGCGGCGTGGCCAATCGCTAGTCGTCTGGGCAATTCGTGAGGGCAGGCAAGCTGCTCATGCCATTGACAAAGCCCTGATGGGCCGGACGCTCCTGCCGAGATAAGCATGGCTCTCTCCCCGCGCATCCGATTTGTGGTCGGCCGCTCGCTTTAACTGACTTTGCGCGTCATGCCAAAAAAATATGTCGTTAACTCTGCCGATCAAGGTCGAAAAGTTGTTATTTCCAATGGCTTGATCACCTTGCTGTGCCGAATTTATTTGTATTTTCGGGTGCAGATTACCGGCCGGAAATAAATCCGAAATGGCGCCGTTAACTATCTTCGGGTTAACGGCGCCACGAAGGCGCGGACGACCAGCGGAAGGTTCCCCTACATTAGCCGTTGTGCGGGTCCTTCTTGGGCGCTGCGTGCGCAGCCGGTTTGGGAGCACTGGGATGAGGCTGCGCATGAACCGCCGGCTTTGCCATGTTGGGATGAGCCTGCACATGCGAGGCGGGACCGGCAGGCTTATTGACCATCGCGGCGCCTTTGGCGGGAGCCCCATTCGTATGGATTGGAGCCCCGTTCGTGTGAGCGGCGTTTGATCCTAGATCTTTATGCTTATCGTTCGCACCGGCGTTCAAGTTCGCAACGGCGTTCTTGTTCGCTCCATGGCCTGCATCGTGCTGTTTGGCGCCGGCTGCACCATTCGATTTCGCAGCCAGATTGGGATCAGCATAGGCTTTGGCTGCCGTTGCATTCCCAGTTCCCGTCGGGGTCTTGCCCCCTGGGCGCGCGCTATTGAGCGTGGCGCCGGTCGTCAATGAGGCTGGCTTGACAGGGCCGCCCGCCGCCTTTGCTGCTACCACATTGCGCGGACTGAAATCGCCTGCCTTCGAGACGGCCGCGACAGTAGGCTTGCCGTGATTGACGGACGCGCGCAAATCCTTGTTGTCGCTTGCGAGTCGTTGATGGTGTTGTTGTTCTTCCGTGGGCGCGATGTGCTGCTCCTTCGCAGACTGAAGTTCCTGCGGGGTGGGTTGTGCCTTTACTCCGCCGTTACCACCGTTATAGCTGACGTTGGTCGTGTGATTATTGACAACCTGTTGGTTGTAGACGTTATTGATAACTGTCGTGTTGCTTATATTTGTAACGGACCGGTTATAGTAAAAGGACCCGCCGGACCAATAGCCCCCTGCAAAGCCTACACCTGTATAGCCGAACCCGTAAGATACCCCGCCGTAGAAGCCGACGGTCGGACCCCAGTAGCCGGCGTTCCACACGTACGAACCGCCGCTCCAGCCCCAATATCCGGGCGTCCACAACAAGCCCGGGCGCGGCGCGAGCACCCAGGCCCCCGGCACCCAGTAATGCTCTGAAATATCGGCGTTCCAGGCCCAGTAGCCGGGCGTCCAGATGTATCCAGGCGCCGGGATGGGAGGCTGGACATAGACGGGCAATGCCGGAGGAGCGATGCCGATCGAAAGAACGAACTGCGCATTGGCCTTCTCAACCGCCCCGCCCAAGCCAAGGAGGACAAACAAGGCCACGATCAATGTGTTTATCCGCATATCTTTCATCCCACGTTGGTTGCACAACAACACCAGCACAACTGACCGGATTTGCAGCATGGGAAGCTTCAATGCCCAAGTAGTCTCGAATCACGGCCAGATTCATGCGTAAATTTCAACTTGGTCAAAAATGAGCCGGTGTTTGCTATCAGAAGGATATGCACGACTTTTTCTGTTGCTGTGCAACTCTTAACTCGACTACAAAGACTACATCAAAACAAGGGCTATATTCTGCCTTTGCGATACCACAAAAATACTACAATCGAGTTTTTGAATTCGATGATAGCAAAAACGCTTTAGCTTCGGCAAATATCAGAACCTATTATTTGTCATATTGTCTAAGTCGCATAAGTAATTAAATTATAAAAGACATAATTAGTTAACAAAATAATATTAGCTATCATGGCAATATTGCCTGAAAAACTTGATTCAAAAAAGACGCTTAAGTGCCTTCTCATCGCCCAACTCCTTCTGTTGACTTCTCGCCAGTAAGACTTTCCAACAGCACCGCAACACTGCGGCAAATTTGTCAGTGTCGCGTCCAACCGAGGGGGATGCTTAGGATGTACATAAGAAGTTGTGGGCTTGCGTGCTTGGTTTCGCTGAGTACGATCGGCGGAGCAATCATGGCGCACGCCGCTGACTTATATCGGGCTCCTCCCCCGCCACCGGTGAGCTACGTGCCGCCTGTCGTCCCGACGAATACCTGGACAGGGTTCTATGCCGGCATCAACGGGGGATATGCTTGGGGCAGCGGCAGCGATACAATCACTTACTTCGATGGCTTGAATCAGTTCGGGCGCCCCCAGCCGCAGGGTGGTTTCGGCGGCGGCCAGGCCGGCTACAACCTTCAGACCGGCTCGTTCGTCTTCGGCGTTGAAACCGACTTCCAAGGCGCGGGCCTCAACAACTCCGTGACCGGCACGACCGCCGGCGGCACCGACTTCACCAGCCAACAGAACATCGATTGGTTCGGCACCGTGCGCGGCCGCCTCGGCCTTGCATTCGGCAACACGCTTGTCTACGGCACCGGCGGTTTTGCCTATGGCAATGTCAATCAGCGCGCGATTTACGGCGGCGATGCGTTCGCGAGCAACACCACCCAGACGGGTTACGTGGCCGGCGGCGGCATCGAGTACAAGTTCACTCCAGCTTGGTCGCTCAAGGCCGAGTATCAGTATATCGATCTCGGCAGCGAAAAGCTCACCGACAGCCTCGGCAACGCCACCAATCCACTCGACACCAACTTCCAAACCGCCCGCGTCGGTCTGAACTATCGCTTCGGCGGCGGCGGATATGAGCCTCTGAAGTAGACCGGACCCACATCGGTCTACGGGGCGGCGCCTTCGGGCGCCGTTTCCGTTTCGAGGTGGATCGGATGGTGGACACGACAAGACGTAAACACTATCTCAAACGCTATAGGAGAGAAATTCCGCCAGACATTAAGATCAACTCAATTTACCAAACATCATGAAGCCTAACCAGGTCTGCTCGTCGGAACTTGCGAAGCAGCTCAGAAAATTAGGCATAAAACAAGAAAGTTACTTTCGCTGGTGTCTATGGGATAGTCCCAATGGTGCTGCCTTGTGGGACGACCAGAAATCCTAGAGGTAATGCTTGTCTACTTGCTCGAACACAAAATAATTACTTCGCAGTCGCTTGCTTGATAACCGCCAACCGCACCTTAAACGGTCGCTTACTCATGTTATGCATCACGGCTACATAAAATCTTTTCGTTCTCGAATACTCTTCCAATTCCGGGGTCTGCAAGCACAATCCCCAGTATGAGCTTCCCGGTTCCAACTTATACGGTAGTCTTTTGCCAGTCCAATCTGACATCGGATTATATATAAGCCCCGCTCGGAATGGTTTGCGCCGAAACTCCTTCCACCAACTATCATACATAAGCAAACCCATATCCATAATCTCACATGACACATGCCCGCGATTATCTACATGAAGCGAGATATATCTTCTTCCCCTTCAGTCTGAGGCGTCACGGCACTGCCCAAGGGCTCCCAATTCGCCGTAGCCCTACCCACAATGCACAACCGCTCATGACGCCGCCACTTGATAATGTCCCAAACGAACACAACCGTCGAAACGACAGCGGCATATAGCGCGAGCGGCTCAGGCGAAGACGACACCCATTCTTCCTTAACAAAAGCTACGTTTGAAACGGCGCTCTTTGGCTATGAAGCTGACGCGAAGCCCCGGTAGACCCATCGAACAACCGACACAGCCAACCAAACGATTAACCACGCGACCACTATTGTTGCGAAATCCACGACGGGAAGTAGCCACGCACCGCCACGTAATTTCTCCCATCGCGCTTGATGGAAAGCGGATGCATCGGCTTGACATTTTTTCAATTGAGCTTCGCTCTCATCCCAATGTTTTCGGCGATCTTGCTCATCTTTCGCGTATTGGAGTGCATCGTTACTAAGGTTGTGCGCCGCATAGCACATTTTGAGCTGCCATGCGTGATTTTCGCTGATTTGCCCGGTCTCGTTGGTCCACAAGTATATGCCGAAGCCGATAAACCATATTACGGATAGCACTATGCCAATCCGTCTCCATCCACGTGTTTTGTTTGCAACCATGACAACGCCCCCTGCATTTGTTTCATGCAGGCGCTTTTTTATTTCTTCCTAAGAATTTAAAACCCTCGCTTCTCTAGAAGCAGCGCACCCACAATTTTCACCTGCTCCTCGTACCAAGACTGAGCAGTACCATTTGGCAAACAGTGAATGTGCCGTGGCCTTCCTACCTCCATTTGGTCTAACCAAATCTGCCAGCCCGTTGGACGGTGAATGGCTTTGTGTCCATTGAAATCATACTCACTCTCGGACGGTCTTTTTGACAACCCGATCTCCTTAGCACTCGCAATGACCGAGTGGAAAAATCGGCCGATTCGTGGTCAAGCACAAGCCCGCCGCGCGTCAATGTGACTTAGGCTAAGGGGGAGAATGGTGGACACGACAGGGATCGAACCTGTGACCCTTCGCGTGTGAAGCGAATGCTCTACCGCTGAGCTACGTGTCCAGAATTTCCCTTTCTAAGGTGCTGCCCGGTAGACTGTCAACACTAACGCTCGCGTGGAAGCGGTATCCTCACCGCTTCACGCCAAGAGGCGCAGCCTCACATAAGCGGCGCGGCTTAAGCCACGGCTTCGAAACGCGGCGCGAACACAGCACCGCCGTCGAGCGCGCATGCCAGTTCGGCAAAGCTGTGCACGATCCTTTTCGCCCCAGCGCGTTGCAACTCGGACTTCGTGTGGCAGCCCCAGGTGACGCCAATGCTGGCGACATTCGCGGATGCAGCCATGAGCATGTCGTGGGACGTGTCGCCGATCATGACGGTCGCATCGGGCGAAATGCCTGTTTCGTTCATGGCCCGATTCAGCATCGCCGGATGAGGCTTCGACGGTGCGTCGTCGGCGGTTTGTATCGTGGCGAAAACTCCGTCCAGGGCGTTATGCTCGATAACGCGCATCACCCCGCGCCTCGACTTTCCCGTCGCGATGCCGAGGACAATATCGTCCCGCTTCGCCAGGCTGAGCAGAAGCGAAGCAGCGCCTGAGAACATCGGTTCCCCTGCATTGCCGCTGTGCCGTAAAGCCGTGTATCGTTCGCGGTAGGCGCGTATAAGCTCATCTCTTGTTGACTGGCGTTCATCCGGAGCGAGGTCGGCTAGGGCTGCGGTCAGAGAAAGGCCGACTGTGCGAAGAATTCTGCGGCGTTGGGGGGCAGCAAGCCCCGCACTTTGAAAAGCAAACCGCATCGCCTCTGTAATAATATGTTGGCTGTCTGCAAGTGTCCCATCGCAGTCGAAAATGATAAGCATTGGTGTCGAGGCCATTTTTTCCCTGTTGCGCATGAGTTCAGCGCCGAGACCTCCCATCCCCTTACGCTTGCTGTACCCCATATGATTGACAACGAGACGACTTCAAAGGATTGCGCTTTATAGGCGGATGAGAATTTATTCTCCGTACTGCTGCGCATCGAAGCCCAGCAGTTCAAACGTTTTCGCCATGTGAGGCGGTAGCGGCGCTGTAACGTCTATTTCCCCCAAATTGGCGTCTTTCAAGGTGAGACGCCTAGCATGAAGATGAAGCTTCCGCTCGATGCCGTCCATGGGCAAATCGGCAACACTCCCATATTTTTGATCGCCCAGGACCGGCGTGCCGAGGATGTCCATATGCGCCCGCAGCTGATGCTGGCGCCCCGTCACCGGCTTCAGCGACACCCACGCCATTTTGCCAGACCGGTCGATGACCGAATAATGGGTTGTGGCGTGCTGAGCCAGTTCCTGCTCGCCGGGCTTTGCTTTGCGCACGCGGTCGCCTTCGGGCCCGGCGGCTTTCACGAGCGCGGCTTCGACCTTGCCTTGCGGCGGCTTCGGAATGCCCTGCGTCACCGCCCAATAGATCTTCTGCACCGAGCGCGTCTGGAAGAGGCGGCCAAGGCGCGCCGCGGTCTGGCGGTCCTTGGCGACCACCAGGATTCCACTGGTGTCGCGGTCGAGGCGATGCACGAGACGGGGACGCTCGCCGCCGAAGCGGTCCGCCATCCCGGCAAGCAAGCCGTCGATGTGGCGCGCCGTCTTGGTGCCGCCCTGCACCGCAATCCCAAAAGGCTTGTTCAGGATCACGATGTCATCGTTCTCGAAGACGATCATGCGCTCGATGAAGTCGCGGTCGGCTTTCGATAGGCCGGGCGGAGGCTTCAGGGAGGGCGCAGGCTCCGCCTGGGGCGCCGCATAATGCACCGGAACCCGGATCTCCTGCCCGGCACAAAGCCGCGCCTCAGCCTTCACGCGGCCGCCATCCACACGCACCTGCCCCGTTCGCACGAGTTTTTGAACGAGCGTATGAGGCAGCGACGGAAAATACTTCTTGAGCCAGCGGTCAAGACGGAGGCCGTCGTCGTCCGCCCTGACAGAGCGTTTCTCAATGGTCATGGTCGCACCTTTCGCCAGCGCAGGCGCAAAGTAAAGAGGACACACTCTAAAAAGAGCTTACTTCCTGGCAGAATGCGTGGCCGCCATACCTTGTTTGGAAGGGAGAGCTTAGCCTTAAGTTGTAACTGGCGGCCATGGCATTGATAGGTCGCGCAAATTCACAAAATCCGAATAATTGCTTTAGGTGATTCACACAACCACGCCCCATTTAGGACTTATTTTTGTCATCGTTTTGCCATAATATAGAGGTGCGATAGAGTGCTAAACAGATGTAGGAGGCCGATGAAATGAGCCTTTTTGCGCATATAGAGGAACTGATAGAGAAGCATCAAACCATGCAACGCCAAATCGAAGAAGAGATGAACCATCCCCTCGTCGATAGCCTGAAACTCTCCGAACTCAAGCGCAAAAAACTTCGACTCAAAGAGAAGATCGAAAAGCTCAAAGCCGAGCGACAGGTGGCTTAAGCCCCCTCCTCCTTCCGAACGAAACTGACAGCGGCTCCGCCGGGCGAACCCGGTTAACGTATTGCTGCGCCCTGCAGCCGCTGAGCAATTCTCCGGGGTCTTCAACAAATCCGGATTTAATCAACAATTCTGTTGCGTTAAGCCGCGTACCCCTTCATTTCTTCGCGCATGAACGAGAAGAAAAACCGCACCCAGGTCAAGGCGCGCCTTCCTAAAGGCTTGCGCGACGTTGAAGCGCAGGAAATTCGTGCTCAGCAGCAAATGCTGGGCAAAGTCAGCGAGGTCTACGAGCGGTACGGGTTCGAGCCGCTCGATACGCCAGCTTTTGAATATACGGACGCGCTCGGCAAGTTCCTTCCCGATACGGACCGGCCCAATGAGGGGGTGTTTTCGTTTCAGGACGAGGACGAGCAGTGGGTTTCGTTGCGCTACGATTTAACGGCGCCTCTGGCCCGCTTCGTGTCGCAGAATTTTGATGCGCTGCCGAAACCGTTCCGGCGCTATCAGTCCGGCTTCGTCTACCGCAATGAAAAGCCGGGGCCCGGCCGCTTCCGCCAATTCATGCAATTCGACGCCGATACCGTGGGCACGGCGAACCCCGCAGCCGATGCAGAAATGTGCATGCTCGCGGCCGATACGCTTGAGGCGCTCGGCATCCCGCGCGGTGGTTATGGCATCAAGGTTTCGAGCCGGACCTTGCTCGATACTCTCTTGGACAACACGGGCATTACAGACGCCCGGCAGCGTCTCGTTGTGCTCCGGGCCGTGGATAAGTTCGACAGGCTTGGCCTCCAGGGCGTCGAAGAGTTGCTCGGCAGAGGCCGCAAGGACGAGAGCGGAGACTTCACACAGGGAGCGGAGCTGTCTTCGGAGCAGGCGAATGCCGTCCTATCGCTTCTCTCAGGTGAAGCCGTCCCCGCGGACGCCACTGTGGGAGCCATTATCGGGCTCGTGCGCGACGCGGGCTACGGCGAGGACCGCATTCGCTTCGATGCAACGGTCGTCCGGGGGCTTGAATATTACACCGGCCCTGTCCTCGAAGCAGACCTGACCTTCCCCGCCGCTGACGAACATGGGCAAGCGGTGCGCTTCGGCTCGGTAGGCGGCGGCGGTCGGTACGATGGCCTCGTTTCGCGTTTCAGGTCGCAACCCGTGCCCGCAACAGGGTTCTCGATCGGCGTATCCCGCCTTTACGCGGCGCTGAGTCACCTCGGCAAGCTGAAGGGCAACGCCGTTTCGCAAGCGCCCGTGGTGGTGCTTGTCATGGATAAGACCCGCGTCGGCGATTATCAGAGAATGACGCGCCAGCTCCGCGACGCCGGCATCCGCGCCGAGATGTATGTCGGCGATGCCGGAATGAAGGCCCAGATGAAGTATGCCGATAAGCGCGGCAGCCCTTGTGTTATTATCCAGGGCGAGGATGAACGTGCGCGCGGCGAGGTCACGATCAAGGATCTTCTGGAAGGCGCCCGCCTCTCCGGCGAGATCGCCGAGCGCGATGAGTGGCGCGGTGCGCGTCCGGCGCAATTTGCGGTGGCGGCAAACGGGATGGTCGAAATCCGTCCAGCGGCTTCTGAGGGAGCAGCAAAAAGCGTGAAGGCCGAAGGCGCAAATGAGTATGAGGCCCTGAAGGCGCAGGCGGCAAGCCTGATAACGCTCTTCACCTCGAAGGGCTATGAGCATGTGGCTCCCTCCTTCATTCAACCCGCCAGCCTGTTTCTAGACCGCATCGGCGAAGCGCTCCGCGCTCGCACCTACGTCTTCACAGACCCCAACGGCGAAGAACTGTGCCTGCGCCCGGATTTGACGATCCCGGTGTGCCGCGTGTTCCTGGAGCGGGGCGCGCCGGAAGGTGTCGCGAAATTCTGCTATAACGGCCCCGCCTTCCGCGTCCAGGAGAAGCCCGATCCCCTGAGGGCGCGTGAGTTCCGCCAGGCCGGTATCGAGTTCTTTGGCGCGAGCGGTCATGAGGCCGATCTTGAAGTGCTTGCGCTGACCATCCAAGCCGTTCGCGAGGGCGGCGTGAAATCGTTCACAGCGAGGGTGGGACACCTCGGCCTGTTCAAAGCGCTGCTTGCCGGATTGAGCATCCCGCCGCGCTGGCGGGACAGGCTCGAACGCAGCTTTTGGCGGCATGCCGCCTTTGCGCGTGAACTGGCGACGCTGTCTCGCACGAACGCAGACGGGCTGACGCCCCTGCCTGCAGGCGCGCTGACTGAAGGCGGGTTTCTCAATCATCTGGACGCGAGCGGCATCCCGCTTGTCGGCCTTCGCCGTCCAGCCGAAATCGTCCGCCGCTTGCAGGATAAGGCCGCCGACGCGAAGGAGCCTCCGCTCGCGCCGGAAATGATCCAACTCATAGAAAACTATCTTCAAACGCGCGGCGATGTTGCCACTGCGCTGAGAGCCCTGGAAGCATTGGCGCGCCAGGCAAACCTCGACCTCGGGGATGCCTTGGAGGACGCGCGCGCGCTCTTCTATGGGCTGAAAGCTCTTGCCGGAACGGCGCCCATCGTGTTTGAAGCCGATTTTGGACGTCATTTCGAGTATTATACCGGCATGGTCTTCCAGATTGAGATTGACGGCGCAGGCGTTGCAGGCCAGATCGCAGGCGGCGGCCGCTATGACGGGCTGATCCAGGCCCTTTCCCATGGCATGCATAACGTTCCGGCCGTGGGCGCCGCCCTGCATACCGAGCGCCTTCTCGCGGCAGCCTCGTAAAGGTGACGCATGGATAGACTGATCGTCGGCGTGCCCTCAAAAGGTCGGCTCATGGAAGACACGCTCGAAATCTTCCGGGCCGCCGGTCTCGCCATCGAGAAGACGGCAGACGCGCGCGGCTATCGCGGCGCTATGGATGGCATCCCCGAAGCGGCGGTCGAGTTTCTGTCGGCCGGCGAGATCGCGCGGCATCTCCAGTCGGGGCGCATTCACCTCGGCGTGACGGGGGAGGATCTCATTCGCGAGCAAATCCCGGACGCCGACGAGCGGGTATCCTGTCTCGCGAAACTCGGCTTCGGCCGCGCCAATGTCATCGTCGCCGTTCCCGATTGCTGGCTGGATGTCGAAACGATGGCCGATCTTGAGGAGGCAGGCGCGCTGTTCGCCACGGAGCACGGCAGGCGAATGCGGGTCGCGACAAAGTATCCCATCCTGACGCGACGCTTTTTTGCGTCGCACGGTGTCGTTCACTACCGCACCGTTGAAAGCCTCGGAGCCACCGAGGGCGCGCCGGGGGCCGGCATGGCCGAGGCCATCGTGGACATCACCTCGACGGGCGCGACGCTGAAGGCAAACGGCCTTCGCATCCTGAGCGATGGGATCATTCTAAAATCGGAAGCGAATCTGGTCGCGTCGAGAACGGCCATCGAGGGGGCGAAGACCGCGATCCTGTGCGCGACCATTGCGGAGAAGCTCGGCGCCGCCTTGCATCGGTCCGGCTGAGCTAAAATACGTTTCTCCCCCTGATGTCCGCACTCGATCCCGGATCAAACCGTTTGAGCTCTTGCATGGCCTCGACAAGCTCTCGCCCTCAGAACGCGCTGGGAACTTCCACGCCGGCATAAAATCGCAGCGGCCCCGCTGGCGCTGTCCAGGCGTGCGCCTGCTGCGTTTCGCCTGACCGTTAAGCGAGCCGCCGCCGCATGAGTGGGTGCTATCTTGAGTTGCAATTCGGCAAGCCATTGCTTTTTCGGTTGTACCTGCGGGCAAACCCTGTTGCGAGCGCGAGCTGGGCGCTGCTATCCAGAGTTGTACGCCGTTCGCAAACGCAGAAGCGCTCGTCCCGCGTAGGCTTCGCCATACCGGGACATTAATCGATGAATTCTCCGGAGGCAGGACGCGCTCTTGCGAGGTTTACGGCAATCTGTTTCCGCTGCACGCTGCTCGCCGCGCTCTTCCTGGCGTTAAGCGCCTCGGCCGAAGACCAGGATAATTCAACCAACAAATTGCCGGACGGCACCCCACGGTGGACGGCTTCAGTCGAGGCTATCGGCTTGGAACGCATAGGAGGCGGCGTCGATCGAACGCTCGTTGCACGGGTGCCGGGCACCGTGCCATTCTTCTTTGTGCCAGACGTCCCTGGCGTCGAAGCTTTCAACAGCAGCCAGTTTCAACAAGGGTTTTCCGCCGGGCCGAAAATCGACCTGATTTATCATAGCGATTCCGGTTACAGCGCGGAGCTTTCATATTTTAACATCTTCAACCAGAGCGACACCAAGACCATTGGCCCTGACAACCCCGCAGACTGGCTGCTGATGAAGGCTCCTTACCCGTTCTGGCAAACGCAAGATCACAAAGACCAGGCGATGGCATGGAGTGCCGCCACGAATCTTTATAGTGCCGAGGCAAACGGGCGGTTGGAACTCTCCAGCCGGATAACCGTGCTGGCCGGTTTCCGTTGGTTCGAACTGAATGACAAGCTTCTGGGTACGTTGAGCCCGGCAGGACCTTTTCCCCCCTTCTGGAATACGAGTGCCGTGAACAACCTTTATGGCGCTCAAATTGGCGTGGATGGGAAATTACTGGAGCTTGGCCGCTTTTCGCTCAACGGGTTGATAAAGATCGGAATTTTCGATGACAATGCGGGGCAATCAACCGGCGTTAGCCTCCAGAAGGAGGTGTACCCATCGCACGCCTCGGCTAACCACGCCGCCTTCGCAGGCGAAGCCGGCGTGCAGGTGAGGTATCAAGTCAGCAATGGGCTGGCGCTAAAGGCCGGCTACGAAGCGCTATGGCTCGACGGCGTTGCTTTGGCGCCTGGACAGATCCAGGAAACGATTGCGACGGAACATCTTCCGCCTCCGTCGACTGTGCGCACACTTGGGGTCAACTGTGGGTCAGGCTTGCTCTTTCAAGGGTTCACTGCCGGCGTCGAATATTCGTTTTAGAGGATGCGCCAAACGGCCTGATCACACCGGTCCGGGCGGCAACCGCCCATGCAAGGATTAACCGCCACGCCTCGGAGACTTAATATAAGGTATATATAATTAATACTATTACAATGAGTGACATTTTTATTTGTGCGATGAAAGAGCAAAATCGCCAAGTAAAAAATTAGTGTATATCTTATATTTATCAAAAGTGCGTTCGAATTCTTTTATTGTGCTGAGTGCCCCGTTTTTAGCCTTTTCTCGGCAAGCGTTTTCTGCTGGGGGATGCCGGCGCTCCACAAGGTGGCCGTGATCAGATGTCCCGCCGTGATCAGCGCGGCGAGATAGACCGGAAGGACTTGGAATAGTCCCGCGCAAAAGGCGGCAAGAGCGGGAAGGGTGATCACGCCGCTTAGTGTCGCCGGATTGCGTTGCAGCAGCGTCTTCGCGTAAGGGATAAATTCCCCAGCGCTTCGTGGTTCGAAGCGCGGGCAAACCGGCGGCTCGCCTTGTTTGCAGCTGTATTCAACCCAGGCCGCCGCCAGATAGAGCGCGCCACCAGCGATGATGGAAAATGAGGCGAGCGCAGCGCCGGCGGCAATGTAGGCGGCGGAGGCAGCCGCGCTAAACCACGCCGCGCATTTGATGATCCTGTTCCTGCGCTGAATGGCGCGATCGAGCTTCTCGGTGTGAAGCGGAACCATGGGCGCTTGCGGCAGTGCGATGGCGGGCCCCGCGCCAAGACACACGATTTCGGCGGCGAGCCAGAAGAAAAGAGCGACGGCGATGACGGCTTCGCCCAGAGGCACGGATTGCCTCAACATGGCGTCGGCGATGGTTGCCGAGGCAGTGCTTGCAGTGAGCGTGATTTCGCTGGCCGAGGACAGCATGAGGGCGTGTGCGCGCGCTGGGACGGGCAGCCGAAATGCATAGAGGCTGCGCCGCGGCAGGAGGTTCGCTTGGTGCTGTTTCTGGCTCTGCATAGGACAAACATGACAAACTCAAGATTATCTTGCATACCAGGCATGCAAGATATGTAGATTTTCGTTTTCCGAATTATATATCGGCAGGAGGGCGCAAAAAGAGACTCGTATGACTTATCGCTACGAGCGCAACGGTTTCTGCTACTGCCTAATATTGTTGCTTAAGCGGCGCTTTTCAAGTCTGGTTATTTGCGACATTTTTGCAAAGACGAATGACGCGCCGTTAATCTTCGCGTTGTGAGGAAACGTAGAGCCAAATTCCTATGGAGATTCACGCGTTTGACGCATGGGGAGATCGGCAGGCGCCTGGAGCCGGACAGCGGTTGTGGAGCCAAGTGCGTGCCAGCGGAGGGAACAGATTTGGCGACCCGTTATCACGCCGGGATGCGCTTGCAATCCCCGAACAGGCCAGCATTTGAGATGCTGGGTATGCCATCCGCCTTGCGGTTTTATGGGTCGAAACCGATCATAGGCCTGCGGCGCCGCTTGCCCCAGTAGAGGAATTACCGCAAAGGCACGTGGCGAGGCAGGAGGTACGAACCAAGCCGAACCTCAGCGAAGGTAAATTATGACCCATCGCTTTCATTTCTCGCTCCGGCGGCGCGCGCCGCCTAGAAAGAAACTCGCCATCCAAGGATGCGGACACAAACATCTGCAACTCATTTCATTCCCAGTGGGTCGGCCGCACGGCCGGTGGGGAACTAAGCAGGCATTTGTTGGCCGGCCAAGGAATGGCCGCTTAGTCCTCTCGTTTGATGCCAGGTCAATAAACGTCGGGCACAAAGCGCTGGTTTGACTTCTTGGGCCGCTTGTATCCGATATCGTCCTGCCGCGGAGGCACTTCGATTTCGACCGGCGTCATGTCGTGATACGGGATTTGCTTCAGCAAATGGGCGATGCAATTCAGCCTCGCCCTCTTTTTGTTATCGGCATTGACGACCCACCATGGCGTCTTCTCATGGTCTGTGTGGGCCAGCATCACGTCTTTGGCTTTGGAATACTCGACCCAGTGCCTGCGCAACTCGAGGTCCATCGGGCTGAGCTTCCAGCGCTTGACGGGATTGCGTATTCGCTCCTGGAAGCGCCGCTCCTGCTCTTCGTCGGCGACAGAAAACCAGTATTTTAACAGGTAGATGCCTGAGCGAACCAGCATTTCCTCAAAGAGCGGGCAAGAGCGCAGAAACTCGTGGTACTCTTCCAGCGTGCAGAAACCCATGACATGTTCGACGCCGGCGCGGTTGTACCAGCTGCGGTCGAACAGGACGATTTCTCCTGGCGCCGGCAAGTGGGCGATGTAGCGCTGAAAATACCATTGGCCGCGCTCGCGCTCCGTTGGCGTGCCGAGCGCCACCACGCGGCAGATGCGCGGGTTCAAGCTCTGGGTGATGCGCTTGATGACGCCGCCCTTCCCGGCGGCGTCGCGGCCCTCGAAAATGACAACGACGCGCAAGCCCTGCAGGCGAACCGATTCCTGCAGCTTGATCAGTTCGAACTGCAGATGGGCGAGTTCGTCGAGATATTTATAGTTTTTGGGAGGCTTGTGTGGCTTCGGGCGGTCAGACAAGTGCCTGTATTGCTCGATTGCGGTCACTTCCTTCGCATCGCGCAGCACCGATTCCTCTGGCTCCGCCGACTTGCGGGTCTTGCCCATGTCCATCTCCGGCGAACAGCCCTACCGAACGATCGTACGGTTTTCACGATGCTTTATCGGTGAATGGCCTCGGCCGCTTTGTTTAAGATCAACGCCTACCGCTAAAGCAAATATAGCCTCAAAATCGCGGACATTGCCTCAGCGAACGCATAACAGCCGTCGAGTCCAAGCCCCCCGCCGAAGCGCCGCTGCCGCTTGCCCCCAAGGAAAAGACGCGGCGCCCAACAAGCCAAAGGACAGCTCTCCACCTTATTCGTCAAAATTCACCAAAGGCCATTGCTGGGACGAACCTCAGAACCCGGACGACCATAGTTCGGCGAAGCCGGCGAACTCTGCTCACCCGTCCAGAACCTGGAAGGCGATACCAGCATGGGCCTTGAGCGCTTCGATGAGTGTGTCGCCGAAAAGCGTGGCGGGCGTCCAGAAGCCGCCGGGCTTTTCCGGCCTGCCCAGAGCCGCGAGGCAGGCGGCAGCCTGGCCCAGCATCTTCGACGTGGAGAGATAGCCCGGATCGGCGTCGCCGGTGACTTTCATGCGGATCGCCCTCCCATCCGCCGTGGTGCCAAGAAAGCGCAGATCGAAAAATCCTCTCTTCTGCGATTTGGATGACGGGCCTTCGCCTGGGGCCGGCAGGACGAAGCGCTCCAAGGCCCACCGCGTGGGCGGAAGCACGCTCGCGGCTGCGAACGCGCCAAGCCCCGCCGCCATCGTATAGGCTTTCACCCGCCCCTCAAGACCCCGGCCCGCCAGCATGGCTTCGTCATACCGGAAGTCGCGGCCAAAGCCATAATCCGACAGCGCATTGGACCTGTGCACCACCTTGGTGTTGATGCTGGCCATGATGAAGGGCGCGAGCCAGGAGTTGAATTCGGGGTCGTATTGCGGGGTCGAAAGGCTGGCTTGCCTCACCTTGGGCGCGTCCCCGGCGGGGCAAAGCGCATAGGGGTTGCCGAGTTCCCGCCTGACGACGGGGTTGGCAGCGGCTTCCTTGGCCACGTTCAAAAGGCTGGCGATGGTGCCGCCCGAGGCGCCGCCGCGGATCGCCTTGACACGCATTTTTACGTGAGAGCAGGGCTGGCCGAAGCGGCGGCGCCCTTCCTCCTGCAGGAAGGCGACCCCCATGTCGGACGGGACCGAGTCGAAGCCGCAGCAATGAACGATGCGCGCGCCCGACGCCTGCGCCTTGGCCTCATAAAGCCCGATCATGCGTTTGATCCAGGGTATCTCGCCGGTCAGGTCGCAGTAATCGGCGCCGGTCGCTGCGCAAACTCTGACGAGAGGCTCGCCATACAATGCGTAGGGGCCAACGGTCGAGACGACGGCGCGGGTTTTGCCGCACATCGCCGCGAGTGCCGCCTCGTCTGCCGCATCGGCAATTTCCAGCGGAAGTGCGGCGGCGACGTCGCCAAGCGAAGAGCGCAGCGCCTCAAGCTTCCCTCCCGAACGGCCGGCAGCAGCCCACCTCAGCCGCCCGTCACATCCAAATTCATCCACAAGATAGCGGCACAGGAGTTTCCCCACGAAGCTCGTGGCTCCGAAAACGACAAGGCTGTAAGGCTTCCCAAGCATTGGCTTTCAAGAACTCTGCAAAGAGAAAATACGATTATCAGGCCCTGTTCATTTCGGTTCTGTACACATGTAATTTAAGAGAGCGCCCGATCGTTTGACGGAGAGGGCCAGGGAGACTAGATTTGATAGGTTTGAAGGGACAAAGCGAAGATGATGTCGAGAAGGCAGGACCTCCGCGCTCCCGCCCTTGACTTGAAGGGGGCCGGCGGCGTCCGCGAGTTGAATGAGCGCTACCGGGAGATCTTCCGGAGCATCGTGGAGACGTACCTGGCGACGGGCGAGCCGGTCGGCTCGCGCAATTTGAGCCGTCACCTTCCCATGACCTTGTCGCCAGCCTCGGTCCGGAACGTGATGTCCGATCTCGAGACGCTGGGGCTGATCTACGCGCCCCATGTCAGTGCGGGGCGAATTCCCACGCATACCGGCTTGCGCCTCTTCGTGGACGGGCTTCTTGAAGTGAGCTGCATCGAGGACGCGGAACGCGCTCAGCTTGAACGCCAGCTCCATGACTATGCCCGCGATAATTCCGCCGTCACGTCCGAGGTGTTGGCCGAGGCTGGCGACATGCTATCCGGCCTTTCGCGCTGTGCGGGCGTCGTTCTCGCCGATAAGCAGGTGAGCCGCATCAAGCATATCGAATTTGTGAGCCTCGATGCGAAACGCGCCCTTCTCGTGCTCGTCGGAGACGATGGCAGCGTTGAAAACCGCGTTTTGAATTTGCCGGAAGGGCTGCCTCCGCAGGCGCTCGCCGAAGCCACCAACTATCTGAATGCGAAGATACGCGGCGCCTCCTTGCCGGAAGCGCGCGAGCGCGTCGAGGCGGAACTGAAAGCGAGCCAGTTCGAGCTCGATGAACTGACCGCGCGTCTTGTGCGGTCGGGCCTGGCGCATTGGTCCGGCGGAAGGGGCGATGACACCAAGAGCCTCATCGTTCGCGGGCAGTCGCGCCTTCTCGACGATCTGAAAGCCGTGGAGGACGTCGACCGCATCCGTCTCCTGTTCGAGGATCTCGAGTTCGAAGAAGTCGCTCGTTCACCTTCTCGACCTCGCGGAGAAGGCCGATGGCGTGCGCATTTTCATCGGCTCCGAGAACAATCTCTTCTCCCTGTCGGGCTCCTCGCTGATCGTGGCGCCCTTCCAGGACAAGAACCGGAAGATCGTGGGCATGCTCGGCGTGATCGGCCCGACCCGCCTCAACTATGCCCGCATTATCCCCATGGTTGACTTCACCGCGAAGCTGGTCAGCCGCGTGTTAGCTTGATTATCGCTCTGAAACCGACGATATAACGATGAAATTACGGCGGATCGTAAGCGAGGATTCGGCTGATCCTCAACTTAACGGGAACGGCATACCACAATGAACGATACACCGGAAGAGCCCGAGGATCTGAGCGGGCTGGAAGTCAAGGATTCGTCCGCCAAAGCGCATGCGCCACAGGCGGAGCAGGCGAGCAAAGCCATTCTTCAGGCGATCGCCGATCTCAAGGCCGAGAACGCGGACCTCCGCGACAAGCACCTTCGCATCGTTGCCGAAATGGAAAATTTCCGGCGGCGCTCGGAACGCGACAAAGCGGAAGGCCTGAAATATGCCGCATCCGAGTTCGGCCGCGACATGGCTTCGGTTGCGGACAATCTGCGCCGGGCCATCGACGCTGTTTCAAAGGACGTCGAGCAAAACCCCTCCCTCAAGACGCTGCTTGAGGGCATCGAAGCGACGGAACGCGAGCTTTTCAAAACCTTCGAGCGGCACGGCATTACCCGTTTCGATCCTTTGGGCGAAAAGTTCGACCCGCATCATCACGAGGCCGTGGTCAAGGTGGACGTGCCGAATGTTCCGGCCGACGTGATCGTGCAGGTTCTGCAGGCCGGCTACAAGATCGCGGACCGCGTTCTGAGGCCGGCGACGGTCATCCTTGCCAAAGGTGGCTCTCCGATCAAAGCGGTCGATCGAGGTTATGGGGAGAACGCGGCGGGCAGAAGCGCCGAAGGCGCGGGCGCCAATACCGCCCAGCCCCACGACCACAGCGTCGAGCTTGCCCGCGAACACGATCCCGATCTGATTCGCGACGCCGCAGGGGCTCCGAAAGGCGCTCAAGGCATTCGCAGGGAACGGCCGGGCGAGAAACGCGCATCGACAGTGACGCAGCCCGTGACCGACAGCGCACCCACTCAGAAGGACGATATGGTGTCCTCCTTCGGGAAGCGATTGGAAAACGGAAGCTAAAACAGGGGCTTCCGCAAATTCCCGGTCGATGGCTGTTTTGTTGCGTTGCTGCAACTTTTCGCGCGCAGATGGTAATATTGCAATGGGAGCAGCGGCTGAGCATTCGAAAAATTATAAGCGGGGCAGTGCCTTAACAGCACCTTAGCGATTTGAATGCGCAGCTCGCCGATCGCTCGCCCCACTGCTGCAAATCTCATTAAGACAAAATATAGAAATCAGTTCCTATAAGCGGTTCTCAGATACAGATGGGCTGTATCGAAGACAACATCTGAGGACGTCATGAACACTTTTTTTGATAGCATCTCCTGGGTTATCTCTGTCATGAGAACTGAATTCGACCTGGACCCAGCACACCTCTGGCTCCGCTAGTAAGAGAACAGCAGGCAATCGAGCTAATCGGCTCTAAGTCTGATAAATAGCCTTATCATTGATCGAAACAGAGTGAGTGTATTGTATGTTCGTTATTTTTGCTTGGTATGAGCAGAGCAACCTTTCAAAGGCGTGATCCTGGCCTCCTAAAAACAATGAAAAGGGCCGGATCTCGCCATTAAGTTCTTCGCCAGTGTCCAAGCTAGCTTCTATTCATTGCCTGAAGCCTTTTTATGTGGGCATTGCAAATCCCCTTCTGAAGTTTGCCGCTCCGCATGACTGGAGTTGCGATATAAATTTTGTGGTCAAGGCAAAGCATGCGGCTCAAGCCTTGAAAGCAAACCCCCCGACTGTCCATATTGCGATAATATCGAGCGACCTCCTCTCTTCGCGGGAGAGAGTGCGATTATTTGCGGTGGTTTGCATTCTGTGGCAGGGGAAGCACGAGCCCGATGACAAAAAAAGAATTCACGAGCTGGATGTGGTTTGACGCCGTGGACCGGCTTTCACGGGCCCACCGTCTTCACCAGCAGTTTTTCACGCTTTACGAGCATGGGGCAGGGCCGGCCTGGCAACCCCCGGTTGATGTCCTTGAGACCGAAACGGAAGTTCTTATTTTTTGCGCATTACCGGGCGTCGATCCCGAAAGCGTGGACGCCCTGATCGAGGGCGGCGCCCTTTTGGTCTCAGGCAAGCGCGTCCTTCCGGATGAACTGCGCACGGCCCTGATCCACCAATTGGAACTCCCGCAAGGGAGATTTGCCCGGAGAATACCGCTTCCGCCCAGCCGCTACGACATCGGTGAAGCGTCAAGCGATCAACGGTTGCCTGCTTATAAGCCTCCAAAAATCAGCCTAAGCAGAGGGAAGGCACGATGGATAATCCAAATCCCGGCCAACCGCCGGAAGCGCAGGCGCAAGCGCCAGAAAGCGCCGCACCGCCTGAGAGTTCGAATAGTTTGCTGATTTTGCCGGTGCGGGAGACGGTTTTGTTTCCCGGAGTCCTGTTCCCGATCTCCATAGGCCGGCCGGTTTCGATCGGAGCCGTGCAGCAGGCCATGAGGGAGGAGCGCCAGATCGGCGTTGTCATGCAGCGCGACGGCGAGGTGCTGGAACCGTCCGGGACGGACATGCACCGTGTCGGCACGGCCGCCAACATCGTGCGCTACGTCACGGCCCCCGATGGCGGCCACCATGTCATCGTTCAGGGGATCGAGCGCTTTCGCATCGTCGATTTCGCGCAGGAGCGGCCTTTGCTGGCCGCCAATGTCCAGCGCATCCCCGAGGCGACGATGGACGGTCCCGAGATCGAGGCGCGCACCATGCTGCTGCGCCAGCAGGCCATCGAGGCGCTTGAGCTTCTGCCCCAGGTGCCGGCCGAGCTTATGGCGGCGATGCAGAATGCGCAATCGGCTTCGGCGCTGACCGACCTTACGGCCGCCTACATGGATATCCCTCCGGACCAAAAGCAGGAGATTCTCGAGACGATCGACCTGCCGCTCAGGATGGACAAGGTTTCGCGGCTTCTGTCGCAACGGATCGAGGTTCTGCGGCTGAGCCAGGAAATCGGCCGGCAGACAAAGGCCGTCTTCGACGAGCGCCAGCGCGAGGCGGTTTTGCGCGAGCAGATGGCGGCGATTCAGCGCCAGCTCGGCGAAGGCGACGGCAAGTCGGCGGAAGTCGCCGAGCTGAACGAGGCGATCGCGAAAGCGCAGATGCCGCCCGAGGTCGAGACGCAGGTGCGCAAGGAACTGCGCCGCTATGAGCGCATGCCGGAGCAAGCGGGCGAGACCGGAATGCTCCGCACCTATCTCGATACCATGGTGGAATTGCCGTGGGCGCTGCCCGAAGAGAAGCCGATCAACATCGCCGACGCCCGCCGCATCCTTGAAGAGGACCACTTCGGCCTCGAAAAGATCAAGAAGCGGATCATCGAGTACCTCGCCGTTCGAAAGCTGGCGCCGCAAGGCAAGGCGCCGATTCTCTGCTTCGTCGGGCCGCCCGGCGTCGGCAAGACTTCGCTTGGCCAATCCATCGCGCGGGCGATGCAGCGTCCCTTCGTGCGGGTCAGCCTTGGCGGCGTGCATGACGAGGCCGAGATCCGTGGCCACCGGCGCACCTATATCGGGTCGCTTCCCGGCAACATCATCCAGGCCATCAAAAAGGCGGGCGCGCGAAATTGCGTCATGATGCTGGACGAGATCGACAAGATGGGGCGCGGTTTCCAGGGCGACCCGTTCGCGGCAATGCTGGAGGTCCTCGACCCGGAGCAAAATTCGACCTTCCGGGACAATTACCTCGGCGTACCCTTCGATTTGTCGCGCGTCACTTTCATCGCCACCGCCAACCTGCTCGATACGATCCCCGGACCCTTACGCGACCGGATGGAGATCATCGAGCTGGCCGGCTACACGGCGGAGGAGAAGCTGCAGATTGCGCGGCGCTATCTCGTGGCGCGTCAGCTCGAAGCGAACGGATTGACTGCGGAACAGGCACGCATCGACGACGATGCGTTGCGGCAGATCATCCATGACTACACCCGCGAGGCGGGCGTGCGCGCCCTCGAAAGGGAGATCGGGAAGGTTTTCCGGCATGACGCGGTGAGGATCGCGGAGGCGCCCGGCGAGAAGGTCCACATCAAGGCTCAAGACCTGAAGGACATTCTCGGGCGGCCGCGTTTCGAGAACGAAGTCGCCATGCGGACCAGCGTCCCTGGCGTCGCCACCGGCCTCGCCTGGACGCCTGTCGGCGGCGACATCCTCTTCATCGAGGCGACCCGCGCTCCGGGCAAGGGCAGCCTCATTCTGACCGGGCAGCTTGGGGACGTGATGCGGGAGAGCGCCCAGGCTGCGCTAAGCCTCGTCAAGAACCGTGCCGCGTCGCTCGGCATCGACCCTGCCATCTTCGAGAGAAGCGACATCCATATTCACGTTCCTGCCGGGGCCACGCCGAAAGACGGCCCGAGCGCAGGCGTCGCGATGTTCACCGCGCTGTTCTCGCTCCTGAGCGGGCGCACCGTGCGCAGCGACACCGCCATGACCGGCGAAATCAGCCTGCGCGGCCTTGTTCTGCCCGTCGGCGGCATTAAGGAAAAGGTGACTGCGGCCGCACGAGCCGGGCTGAAGCGTGTTATGCTGCCCGCCCGGAACAAGCGCGACTACGACGATATCCCTGAGGATACGCGCAAAAGCCTGGACTTCATCTGGCTGGAAAAAGTGGATGACATCATCGCGTCGGCCCTGGAGGGCGAAGGCGAGGAGGCGCGGGAGGCTTCTTTGGCCCCCGCGAGCTGATAATAAAGGCTTTAGCGCGGATGCGGGGTTTCATGCGGGTGTTGCCCCGCAGAGAACTCCTCGTCAAGGGCTGCTTCCAGCTCTAACAGGTCGGCCGGCGGAGGATTTCCGAAGACGCGAAACTCGTTCAGCTTCTCTTTCAGCTGAATGTAAAGCTCAAACCGGTCGTGCGGCGTATTCGCGAGAAGTCTCCAGCAACATGTCAATTTCGGCTTTGAGCAATTCGAGAGCCATGTCACGCACCCTGAAGCTGAGATCACGTCCAAGTGAGATAATGCGCCAAATTAGTCTGATATGCATCAAACATTTGCCGCCTATCCGGGCTTTCTGAAGACCCCTGCCTCGGCAGGGGAGTGGTGTAGCGTAGCATATGAAGGGTGCATGTCATGCTCGACAAGCAAGAAGCGGCTCGTGATGCGGACGATGGGGTCGAGAGCGAGCAGTCGCCGTTCTACATCGCGGCGGCGGGGGCTCCATCTCGGCCACGCTGCATCCTGAAGCAGAATGATTGTTTTGCCGTCCTCGATAATCACGGGGCCATGGGGTGCGCTTCCGACGAGGCGGGGGGCCTGTTCGCCCGCGATACCCGTCATCTCTCGCGCCTTGCTTTTCTCATCAACGGACAAGAGCCGCTGCTTCTCGGTTCGACGCTCCGAGACGATAACCTCAATCTCCGCGCCGATTTGACGAACCCGGATATTCTCGCCGGCGAGGGTATCGAGCTGCTCAAGGATACGGTTCATATCGGCCGGACCATCTACATTCACAATGGGCTGTTGTCCGAGCGGAGCGCTCTGGAAAACCACGGTAACGAGCCCGTGACCTTGGATGTGACCATCGATTTCGATAGCGATTTTGCCGATCTGTTCGAAGTCCGCGGGATGCGCCGCCCGGCGCGCGGATCTCTCCAGAAAGAGGTCGTCGGGAAGAACAAGGTTATCCTGCGCTATACCGGCCTCGACAATAAGGTGCGGGAGACGGCGCTGACCTTCGAGCCGGAGCCGACCGAACTCAAGACGACAAGCGCGCGATATGCGCTCACGCTTCCTCCATCGGTTCCGTGGCGTCAGTTCGTTACGGTGTCCTGCGATGGCACGGCCCGTCCGGCCGCTCCCTCGTTCCTGCGGGGGCTTCTCCAGGCGAGGCGCGATCTTGTCGGCAATCCGCGCGACTTCGTGGCAATCGAAACGTCGAACGCCGTCGTGAACGAGATTGTCTGCCGCTCGCTCGCCGATCTCAGGATGCTGATGACGGCAACGCCGGAGGGCAAATATCCCTACGCCGGGATCCCATGGTATTCGACGACCTTCGGCCGCGATGGCCTCATCACGGCGATGCAAATGCTCTGGTTCGATGCGTCGGTCGCGCGCGGCGTGCTGCAGCGGCTCGCTCATTTCCAGGCCAAGACCTTCGACGATGCCTCCGACGCCCAGCCAGGCAAGATCCTGCACGAGATGCGGTCCGGGGAAATGGCGGCGCTGGGCGAGGTGCCATTCGGTCTCTATTACGGAAGCATCAACTCCACGCCGCTCTTCGTTCTCCTCGCCGGCCTTTATGTCGAGCGGACGGGGGATCTTGCGTTCTTGCGGCAAATCTGGCCGAACATCGTGCGCGCCCTCGACTGGATCGCGGCCTCCGGCGATTGCGATGGCGACGGATTTATCGAATACGCGCGGGCGACCGACAAAGGTCTTGCGAACCAGGGCTGGAAGGATTCGCACGATGCGATTTTCCACGCCAACGGCGACCTTGCCGAAGGGCCGATCGCGCTTGTGGAGGTTCAGGGTTATGTCTACGCGGCGCTGCTGGCTGCCGCGAAAGTGCGCCCGGTTGCTTGGCGAGCAGGACCGGGCGGACAACCTCGTCGCCAAGGCCGAAGAACTGCAGCGGCGGTTTGAAGAGGCTTTCTGGTGCGAAGACCTTGGCACCTACGCGCTGGCACTCGACGGCAAAAAGCAGCCTTGCCGCGTTCGAACCAGCAACGCGGCCCACGCCATGTTCACGGGCATCATGGCTCCCGACCGCGCGCGCAGGGTTGCGCGAGACATCATGCGGCCCTCATTTTATTCGGGCTGGGGTATCCGGACCGTGGCTGCAGGCGAGGCGCGCTATAACCCGATGTCGTATCACAACGGCTCGATCTGGCCGCACGATAACGCCATCATCGCAAGCGGCCTCGTCCGGTATGGCCTCAGCGATGGCATCGCCCCGATTTTCAACGGCATGATGCAGGCTGCCGCCTATATGGATCAGCGCCGGCTGCCGGAGCTGTTTTGCGGTTTCCCGCGCCGCCGGAGCCGGGGGCCGACGCTTTATCCTGTGGCGTGCTCGCCGCAAGCCTGGGCCAGCGGCGCCGTGTTCCAGCTGCTCCAGGCGATTCTCGGCCTGGAGTACGATCTTACGGCGCGGGCCATACGTTTGCGCAATCCGGCCGTGCCGATGTCGGTTGGGCACATTACGGTGCGCAACCTGCGGCTGGGAGATGCGGCGATCAGTTTCACCGTACGGCCGCATGAGAAGGGCATGATTTCCCTCGGAGTGATCGAATCCACCGGCAACATCAAGATTTCGGTCGTTTTGGACGCGGCCAGCTAGAGCCTATCCGCCTTTGATGCAATTAAAACCGGGCTCTAAGTTCTTGTTTCGTCGTGCGTCTTTTCGGAAAACCGCTTTGCTTTTTTCCGGACACACCTTAGAGCCGCCGGTCCATCTGGACGCGGATCTGGCCGGATCAAGAGAAGCGATCAAGTTTTTCCGCCTTTAATCGGTTCTGATTAAAGGCGGGTTGATCGGTTCGCTGCAAACACAACCGCCGCCGTCCGGAAAGGCGAAGCCTTAGCCGGTATTGTAACACCCTGCAGCGCCCCCCGTTTTGCAATCCCGGCTTGTATCACGGGACAGCTGACCTTTCTCTCGCCAACGAATCTGAAAGCATCAGCCCGTGAGGAGGGTGGCCACCCTCCTCACGGGCGGCGCGCGGCCGTATCCCGGCTAGACCCAGCACGGTCCTGTGCGATCTTGGCCCGCGCCGCCGAGTTCCATGTCCATCCGAACGGTAGAAGGGCCTTCAACGGCCGCATACAATCCAGGATCACGGAATCTCCGCCATGACTATGAACCCGGCTTTGCCTGCATTCAATCACGTCGTTGCGTTCGAAGTCGCCAAAGACAGTCTCGTCATTCACATCTTGCCCACTGGCGAACAAAGCGTCATCGCCAACAAACCCAAGGCGATCCGCAAGGCGCTGCTCGCCGAAGTGAGACGCAACGCCAAGGCCAATCTCGGCCCGCTGCTCGTCGTCTGCGAGGCGACCGGGGCTATGAGCGCCATGTTCTCGATCTCTGCGTGGAACTTGGGATCGCCGCGCACAAGGCCCATGGATCGCGGGTTCGCTGCTTCGCCCGGTATCTCGGCCTTATCGCCAAGACCGACCCGATCGACGCTCGCGTTCTTGCCCTTTATGGGCTTCAGACCCCGGACCTGCGCCTCTACGTCCCGTTAACTCCTGAGGTTCTGGCGCTCAGAGACTTGAAAACCCGGCGCGACCAGGTCCAAGAGATGGTCTTCGCCGAAACGAACCGGCTGGAGCGCGCTCGCCACGTCAGCGTCAGCCGAGACCTGAAGGCGCACATCGCAAGCTTGCGTAAAGTCCTGGCGGCGCTTGAGGCCGAGATCGCGGCGCATGTCGAAGCCAGCGAAGCGCTCGCGCGCAAGGCGCGCCTGATGCGCACGCTCAAGAGCGTCGGCCCCGCCACTGTCTCGGCTGTCCTGGCTTATCTGCCGGAACTCGGCGCGCTGACCAGGAGCGAAGCCGCTTGCCTTGTGGGCCTCGCGCCTATCAACAACGACAGCGGCAAGGTCAACGGGCCTCGCCATATCGAGGCCGGACGAGCCGCCGTGCGCAAAACGCTGTACATGACGGCGCTCGTCGCCATCCAGCACAATCCCGTCCTGCGCCTCTTCGCCGAAAAGCTCCGCCGCAACGGCAAGCCCAACAAGGTCGTCATCGCCGCCGTCATGCGAAAGCTCATCGTCACCTTGAACGCCATCGTGCGCTCCGGACAACCCTGGAGCCATGCGCAAACCGCTTGACAACAAAGACGGTAGATCGCGCCCGGCTTGGCTGGGACGACGAAGCTGGATGGCAATCCGCTGGCCAGCCGCTTACTCAGCGGGGGGTGCCGAGCGGCCAATACGCGTAAATCAAACCAAGCGCGATCAGCACGGAGAGGGTGCTCAAGGCAAAAACGGTAATTTTCTTCGTGAGTGAGGCTTCAGCATAGTATGAGGCAGGGACTTGCTCAGGCCCCTCGGAGCTACTCGACACGGGCGTTGTCTCTTCCTTGATTGCGGTTGCGGTTTCTTCCGGGGCCGGCGTATGGCCGACGGGTTCCGAATTGCCGGGCGGGACTGCCGCCGGATCGGGATACTGCGATCTTATCCGCAGCTTCTCCTTCGTCGATCTCGTGGCGAAGTTTTTCGGGATACTTCTTTTCCTTGCCGTCGTGGCCGTTTTCGAGAGGCATGGTCGTCCTGAATCGTTTTCGGGTTAGCTCTGTTTGCGCGGGACCTTACCATAAAGGCGGCGCAATTCATCCTTCGCCTTTTCGAGTATTTTTTTACGGCGTTCGGGTAAATTTTTGCCGGCGCGGTTCATGTAAAAGGTCAGCATCGACATTGCCGAACGAAATGGCCCTGCCTTGCGCCGCGTGCTTTCCTCGGCGGACTCGCTCAAGGAGCGCGCGATCCTGGCTGGATCGTCCAGCGTGAAAACGTCCGGTTCAAGGCTCAACGCGTCGCTCGTTTCGGTGACATGTTGCGACCAGCGCTTCTTCTCGGGCGCAGCCATAGCTTAGCTCCGGTTCTGGATCCGGCCGGGGTGCCTGAATGCGTTAGCGGCCGCAGACAAGCACCCCTTTGCATAAATGCACCTCACGCAATTATGTTCGATCGGGGGACTGCGATGCTGGCCCTCGCGGAACGGCGCTCCGCGCGCTGCGTTCGGGTTGTGTGGAACAGGAGAAGCCAGCCCAGGCGTTAGCCCCGTATCTCATGAGGCACTGCGTTTTGGGGTGCATCATCGGCTTGGTTTGGGGATTGCTCATTGTCGCTACGGATACGGCTGGCATTCGTGAGCTTCTGAGCGCGTCGTCCTATCCCGCCGCAACATTCGTCCTTTTCCTTGTGGGTTCGATTATCGCCATTCTGCCAGTCGTTCTTGCCGCGGCGATTGGACGGCTCGCCGAATAAGAGGCGAATGTAATTCCGGCCCGGAGATATCTTGAACCGCAGCGCCGCCACTCCCAACGGGAGAAGCCGGATCGCAAGCGATCCAGGGCAAGTGCTCGATGCACGTCCAAACCCCTTTTCCTGCTCCCAATCGCGCTCGCTTGCACGCGCGATCGACTTCAAGTCGCCAGCACGCTGGGTGGGAGAAGGGCCGTCAAATCACGATCCATCCGTTTGAGAAAGCCGCAATTTGCGCCAGCGCCCGGATCGTAAACGCGACCGCGACATTTCTCTTTGGGCGATAGTTTACGAGTCCCGGCGGTCATGGTATTCAGTTACGCATGGGCACGCCTGCCACCAGCTATAGTCGCGTTTTCGCGAACCGACGATGATCGAGCCTCTATAGCGGCTGCGTGGCAGAGTTTTTTGCTTGATCGACGCGAGCCTTCCTCACCCATAGTCTTATCCTAAAAGGTTCGCGCGATGACGATGCCGTCCGCCTTGATCCGGCTGCAAACGCCGGACGATCATGCCGCCCTGATCGAACTGAATGAGAGAGCCTTCGGGCCGGGCCGTTTCGCCCGCACCGCCTACCGCGTGCGGGAAAGTGCGATGCGCGATCCCCGGCTCAATCTTTGCGCGGTTCTCGAAGGCGAGATTATCGGCTCGGTGGACTTCACGCCGATCGCCATTGGCGGCATTCCTGGCGCGCTGCTGCTCGGCCCGCTCATCATCGCGGAGGATCATAAGAATCAGGGCCACGGTCTCAGGCTCATGCTGGACGGGCTGGGGCGCGCGCGGGAGCTTGACTACAAGCTTGTAACTCCTTGTGGGGGATTTGCCTTATTATGCACGAGCCGGTTTCGCGCGACGCCGCCGGGGCGCATTCTGTTGCCGGGGCCGGTCGACCCTGCGCGCATCCTGCACGTGGAACTTATTCCGGATGCGCTGGAGGCTTATCGCGGTCTCGTCCGGGGCATTTCAGTCGCCATCGCCTCCTGGCGCGTTGCGGAGAGCGCTGGTGATCCGCTGCGGTCTACGACAGCGTCGAGATCCCGCTCTCCGCGGGAGGAAGTCTCTACCGCCCCTCGCGATACCACGTCAGGGACAGAAGCCCGAGCGCGATGCCGAGCGCGGCGAACCCGGCGATGAGCGGCGTATAGGAGACAGCCGTCACCTCGAACGCATCGCGCGCCTTCAGGCCAAGCCAGGACGCCCCGCTGAAGCGGTGGCCCGACCTCACCATCGAAATCGAGGGCGCGGCCGAGGCGGGCGCTCCAGCCGTGCCGCCAAGAAAAAAGGCTCCGCCGCCTGTCTTGTCCAGGATCGGCCGCAACGGCTCGTCGGTCGCCACGACGCGCTGAAACTCGGGAGCATTCATCTCACCGGCGATGGCGATCGCGCTCAAACCATCCATTGTGATGCGATGCACGCCGGGTTCATCGGTCGATAGCGTCTTGGCGAAGCGTCCCGGCGCCCGCTGATCGAGGGTCAACTTTTACTTCGCGGCCGGATGGCGTTGTCATGGTTGCTTCGCCGACCTGCCCCTTGACGGTGCGGCGTTCGATGGTGATCTCGTGGCGGCCCGCGCGCGCCGACAAGCGCTTCCTCTTCAAGGTCGGGCTCTTTCATAAGCCAATGGGCAAGACGGCGCAGCAAATCGACATGCGGGCCACCGCCTTCATAGCCCCGCGCCCAAAGCCAGGCGTGGTCGGACAAGAGCAGCGCGACCCTGTCCATTGCCCCGGCGGTCGAGGATCAGGAGCGGCTTGTTTTCCGCGCCGCTCATCACGACCTCGCCGCGCTCGGCTTGCGAGTCGACCACGCGGAACCAATGGCCCCAGCTTGGCTCCTGTCCCTCCTTGCGCGGTGCGCCGGGGAGTCCGGCGGTGACGGGATGCTTTTCGCCTTCCTTCGTGATCGCGGGCCTGAACGGCGCCTCGACGACGCGTCCTGTTGGCCGGGCCGGAAGCACCGCGCCCAAGCGGCGTGCGCGCGAGGCTGACGGGCGAGGCGTAATCCGCGCCGGCCGCAACAAGCACGGCTCCGCCCTGCTCGACATACCGCGCCACATTATCGAGATAGATCATCGGCAGCACCGCACGGCGCTGATAGCGGTCGAAGATGATCAGGTCGAACTGGGCGAGCTTTTCGGAGAAGAGTTCGCGCGTCGGGAAAGCGATGAGCGAAAGCTGGTCGATGGGCGTGCCATCGTGCTTCTCGGGCGGACGCAGAATCGTGAAATGAACGAGATCGACCGCGGCATCCGAGCGAAGCAGATTGCGCCAGGTGCGCTCGCCGCGTGGGGTTCGCCGGAAACCAGCAGAACGCGCAGGTTCTCGCGCACGCCCTGCGCCTGGATCACCGTCTTGTTGTTGATGGTGGTCAGCTCTCCCGGCTCGGGCTTCAACTCCACTTCGACGATGTTCGGACCGGCCCGGTCGAAGCGAAGGCTTGATGGGCACGGGCTTGCCATAGGGAGCCTGTACGATTTCCGACGGCCCCGGATGCGCGGCGGATCATGAATGTTGCGGGCGCGCCGTCGCGCGCCCTTCCCGCTCCGCTCTGCTTTCACCTCCGCGAACTGCTCGGAACCGACCAGCCCGAAGCGCGGCGCGGAGACGACCTGGATGCGATTGTCCTTTTCGTCCGGCGATCCGGTGATCAGCGCGTGCAGCGGCGCGTCGAAGCCGAGGCGGCCATGATCCTGCGGTGCATCGTGAACCTGGCCGTCGGTGATGAAAATCGCGCCCGCCATGCGGCCCTGTGGAATGTCGGCCATGGCGGAGTCGAGGGCGCTGAAAAGGTTGGTCGCTTCCCCGCCCGGCTGGTCCGTGCCGGCTGCGTGGACCCAGCGCACTTCCAGATTGGGGATTTTCGCGAGCTTGTCCTTCAGTTCGGCCTCGATCTGGCGCGCGCGCTCGTTGCGCCCGGCAAGCTGCATGCTGGAGCTTGCGTCGGCGACAACGACGGCAATATTGGAAAGCGATTTCCGATCCTCGTTTTTCAGATTCGGGTTGGCCAGCGCCAGAAGCAGGCAGCCAAGGCTCAAGGCCCGCAAGACAACGCCCCTGCGGTTCCGCCAAGCCGAGAGCGCGATCGCCGCCACGCAAAGACGGCGCAGGCCGCAAGCAGCTCCGGCGAAAAGAAAGGGAAAAACTCAACAGACCAGTTCATGAGGCGTGTACTGCTTTGTGTATGCGATTAGATCATCGCGCCCTTAATCGAACTCGATGAAAGGCGGGAAAGTCTGGCGATTTTAAAGCGTTAGAGCAGCTTATCCGAATCCCGCTGAACCCGGGCTGCTCTAATTTGCCCGAGGCGTTCCAGGATCGCGGGCACATGCACCTGATCTGATTTGTAGTTGCCGGTCAGCGCATACATAACGATGTTGATGCCGACGCGATAGGACATTTCCCTTTGGTCTTCGCCTCCGGGAACAACGGCGAACATCGGCCGGTCATTGTCGTCCATTGCCCAGGCGGCGGCCAGATCGTTCGAGGTGACCATGATGGAGCTGACGCCGTCCGACTTGACAGCCCGTTTGGTTGCATCTCCCGCATCGGAGCGCGCTTCCACCCAAGGATCGCCATTGTCCCAGCGGCCAGGAAATGACTGAAGCAGGTAGAACGATTTCGTCAGCACATGGTCTTCCGGCACACGCTGAAGCGGCGGAAGATCGAGTTTACCGAGAAGCTGCGATAGCGGCGTGGACACGCCCGAGGACAGAAGACTGCCCGGATTGGCGTCGTCGTTCTTGGTATCGAAGATGATAAGGCCGCCCTGCTTCATATAGGCATCGATCTTTGCGAGAACGGCATCGGGCAAAGGCTCGGCCTTTGGCAGCACCGGCCAATAAATAAGCGGGAAAAACACCAGTTCATCGCGAGCAGGATCGATGGCCATCGGATCGCCCGGCTCAACGGCGGTGCGGGCCGTCAAGATCTTCGACAACCCCGAAAGACCCGCCTGGCTCACCCGGTCAGCCTCGGCGTCTCCCGTCATCACATAGGCGAGATGTGTTTCGAGGGAGGCTTGCAGCGCGAAAGCGGCCGCATCGTTTGCGGGCTTCGTTTCGGCGCGCGCGCCATAAACCGGGCCGAGGAACAGCCCGAACGCCACTATCGCAGCCGCTTTCCGCCGCCACTGCATCGAGCCTGGCCCGAGTAAAAGTGCGCAAGCCACGCCGTCGACCAGGAAAAGGCCCAGCGCGGCAAGGAAAAGCCACGGGGCGAGCGCGACCGTCTTGGCGTCCGAAAACACCATGACATGCGCGTTGCCCGGCGTCTTGAGCGCGGTGAGCGTGTCGCCTTCGGAAACAGCGTTGATTGCCCTCAACGCATTTTGAGGACCGTAAAGCCCCGCTGGATTGGCCGCGCTCGCCCGCGCTTTCTCGATCTTCGCGGCGGGGACGGCCTGCGTCCGCTCGCCCGGCTCCGAAAGCTTTCCAAAACCATCGAGAACCCGCCACGGCTTCAAGGACGCATCCTGGCTGACATTAGCGGGCGAGGCTTCTCCAGAAGCGGCCGAGGCATTTCCGCCCTGCGAGACTTGCAACGGCGCCATCTCCAAAGTTTTCCGCATCATCTCCACGAACAGGCCCGAGATAGGAAGGTTAGACCAATCCGGGTTGGCGGTAATATGGAAAAATACAAGCGTTCCCGCTCCGCGCTTCGCTGCGGTTACAAGAGGCGTGCCGTCCGCGAGCCGCGCCCAAACCTGAGCCTCTCTCGGCATAGCAGCCGGGTCCGCCAAGACCTGCCGGGAGATGGTGACATCCTTCGGGATGGCAAGTCCTTCGAATGGGGAGCCCTGCTCAAAGGCGGCGGGCGTTTGAGGCGACGTCCAGGTCATCGCTCCGCCGAGCGTGCGGCCCCCTTCGCGCAAAGGCGCGGGCAGCAACGCATCGCCACCCTGTTCCAGCCTTGGCCCCGCGAAGCGGATCAACATGCCTCCCTTTTCCACGAAGCCGCGAAGCCGTTCGGCCACGTTGCCGGAGATGCGCCCAACGTCGCTGAGGATCATGACTGAAGGCGAGGCGTTTGTAAGGTCTGTTGTGGCCTGATCGAGATTGGGGGTCTGGGCTTTCGTGACCTCGGCGAAGGGCGCGAGCGCGCGTTCGAGATAATATGTCGGAGAAAGAAGCGGCTGGGCTTCATCCGTGCCCTCGCTGGCAACCAGCCCGACACGCCGCCGCTGCGACCGCCCGTCGAGAAGGTAGACGCCGCCCGCCGAGGCTTCGCCGACGATTTCAAGCCGTGCAATCTGGTTTCGAAGGTCCAGAGGAAGATCGAGGGACACGTCTGCAAACGTGCTCGCGCCTGCGATATCGAAGGGAACCGCAGCCAGCCTGTCGCCGCGCGCCGTCATGGCGGCGACAAGCCCGGCTCGAGGCCCCGGCTCCGCTTTCAAGACGCGGGCGTGGATCGAACCGGCGGCGCTGGGCGCGGGCTGCGTGAGGGCGAGCGCTCCCGACGCCCGCCGCGTCGCCGTACACATCGATGGTTCCGTCCGCGGCAAGCCCGCTGAGAGCCTTGCCGAGCGCATCGGCTCCGGGATCGTCCACGCCATCGGCAAGCCACGCAACGCGAATATTGCCCCGCCGCGAACCAAGCTCCTTCTCGATTTGCTGGGCGAGCGCGGCGCGATCGCCTGGAAAAGGCTGCGGCGTCAGCGACGCGAAATGCTGCCGGAACTCTGCGGGCGTCAGGGGTTGAAGCGGGGTTGCCGGCCCGGCCGTTGGCGCGAGAATGAGCGACTGGTTATTGTCCTCGGCCAAAGCCGCAAGCTGTTCGGCGAAAGCCTGCCGGGCTGCCCACCGGCTCCCGGCGGCCCAGCCATTATCGACAACGACGAGAAGCGGTTGCGCCAGCGCCGCCGTCGAAGCTTTTGCCGGAGGCTTGATCACAGGGCCGGCCAAGGCCCCGATCACGGCGGCGGCGACCAGCATTCGAAGGGCCGTAAGCCACCAAGGGCTTCGTACCGGCGTTCTTTCCCGCACCTTGAGCCCTAGAAGGAGGGAGGTCGGCGGAAAGGCGACTGTCTCGGGTCGCGGCGGCGTCAGGCGCAGGAGCCACCATATGACCGGCAACGCGGCCAGCCCCGCAAGCAGCCAGGGCGCGGTGAAGGTGACGGAACTCACAAGGCCCGGGATCATGACGAGCCATTCCTTGCCGCCGCCGTCTGACCCTTGACGAGGCCCTTGGCGCGATAGGCTTTTTCAAGCCCGGAGAGATGCATGTGGAGTGGCAGGAGCGCCTCGACGGCGGGGTGGTCGGTGTGATGGAGGAAGGGCGTCCAGGCGACATTCGCCGCGTGCAGCGCGATGGCTGCCTTGTGCGCGGCAAGCTTCTGCTGGTACTCCGCCCTCAGCGTCTCGGCGCGTTCGGCCACATATCGGGCGCCGTTCTCGGCGTCGACAAACTCCACGCGGCCGTGATAGGGCAGGCTTTCCTCCGCCGGATCGAGAATTTGCATCAGATGGCCGCGAACGCCTTGCACGGCAAACTTGTTGAAGACACTTGCCAAAGTTGATTCCGGTTCGAGAAAGTCGCTGAAAATGACCATTTCGGAGTGACGGCTCAGCCGGTTTTTCGCATTCGGCAAACCCTCGAAACTGGAGAGCGAACGCGCCAAGGTCTCCATCATGACCGTGGCTGCATTGCGCCGCGCCTTCGGCTCCATCAGAGCCGGGAATGCCCACGCGTTCCCCCGCATCGGACAGCAGCGTCGCCAGCGCGAGCGCCAGAACAACCGCGCGCTCCGCTTTCGAGGTCTGCGACAGGCGCGAGCGGAAATGCATCGACGGCGACAAGTCGATCCAGATCCAGACCGTGTGGGCGGCCTCCCATTCGCGCTCGCGCACGAAAAGGTGGCTCGATCCTGCCGAGCGCCTCCAATCGATAAGCGAGGACGAGTTGCCGGCCTCGAAATTCCGATACTGCCAGAAGGTGTCGCCGGGGCCCGCGCGCCGTCTCCCGTGCGTGCCCTGGGCCACGGTCACGGCAACCCGCCGCGCCTCCAAAAGCAGCGCGGGCAGCTTTCCCACCAAGTCCTGGGAAGCACCCTCAAGGGCAAGGGCCGATGGCCGGGAGAGAAGATCGGATGACATCAAACGAACTGCGACCTCAAAATGAACTGCGGCCTCATCACAAGCCAGCCAGGAGCCCATCGATCACCTGATCGACGGTTATGTTTTCGGTGCGCGCCGTAAATGTGAGCGCCATGCGATGCCGCAGGACAGGCTTCGCCAACGCGGTTACGTCGTCGATCGGAAGGCGCGAAGCGTCCATCGAGAAGCGCGCGCGCGCGCACCGTCAGCATCAGCGCCTGGCTTGCGCGCGGACCCGGCCCCCACGCGACAAGCTCATTCACGCGCGGGGCGGCTTCGGCCGTTTGAGGACGTGCGGAGCGAACAAGCTTGAGGATCGCATCGACGACGCTGTCGCCCGTCGGAATCTGCCGCACGAGACGCTGGGCGGCCATGACTTCGCCCGCGCTAAGGACCGGCTGCACGGTCCTGTCCTCGACGCCTGTCGTGGAGTAGAGCATGCGCCGCTCGGCGGCGGCGTCCGGGTAGGTCACATCGACCTGCAGGAGGAAACGGTCGAGTTGCGCTTCGGGCAAAGGATAGGTGCCCTCCTGCTCAAGCGGGTTCTGGGTCGCCAAGAACGAAAAACGGCGAGGGCAGGGGGTAGGTCTGGCCGGCATAGGTCACCTGATGCTCCTGCATCGCCTGCAAAAGCGCAGACTGCGTCTTGGGGCTGGCGCGGTTGATCTCGTCCGCCATGAGAAGCTGCGCGAACACCGGCCCTTCGATGAAGCGGAAAGACCGCGACCCCGCCTTTTCTTCGAGCACTTCCGTGCCTACAATATCGGACGGCATGAGGTCGGGCGTAAACTGGATGCGCTTTGCATGAAGCCCCAGCGCTGCGCCGAGCGCCTCCACAAGCGAGGTCTTGGCAAGGCCGGGCACGCCGATCAGGAGTGCGTGGCCACCTGACACAGAATGTTAACAAGGACAAGTTCGATAACGGTTTCTTGTCCGAAGATAACTCTGGAAATGGATTCCTTGACGCGAGCCACTTTTGTTCGGATGTCATCGACGCGCTTTACAATATCCGGCTCGGTATTGGGGTGCATTTCTGAGCAACCTTTTGATGGCGGGGCAGATTTCTAAATCCGAGTATATGCTGATGCGTTCCGGTGATACAACGTCGCTCAGGCAAAGTTCGTGCCTAACCGTTAACTCCGTCCTGCGCGACAAGTCTGCTGCAGGATCAGGCGCATTATTTGTCAGCATTGTGGAGAGATTCGCATGCAAAAGCCTCTTAAGCTGACGGAGGAGGAGACGCTAACCCCTTTTTCTCCCGAGGGTTTTGCCGCCCGCGCGCGTCTTTCTGGCCTTCCGCTCGATAAAGCGGGTGGATGGCCTCGCAGCCAGTCTCCTACGGAATTGACGCCGGGCACAGGCTCGACGAGGACGGGAATGCTAACGAAAATTTAAGGCTTGAAGACCTGGTTTCGCGGGGAGCATGGAAGATGTCGGCCGTGCTGGTGCCGGTCGTGGCGCGCGAACCGGATGCAACGGTGCTTCTGACGCTCAGAACCGCGCATCTCTCCGCCCATAGCGGGCAGATCGCTTTCCCAGGCGGCAAGATCGAGAAGGGCGATGCGACGCCCATCGAGACAGCGCTGAGGGAAGCGGAGGAAGAGATCGGATTGGCGCGGGAGCTGGTGACGCCGTTGAGCCTTCTCGATCTGCACAACACGGGCACCGGCTTTCGCATCATTCCCGTTCTCGCGCTCGTCGATCCGTCCTTTATGCCGGCGCCGGACCCGAACGAGGTGGCCGATGTTTTCGAGGTGCCTCTCTCCTTTCTCATGGAAGAAGAAAATCACATGCGCCATCTGCGCGAGTGGAACGACCGGCGCATCCTCTTCTACGCCATGGAGTATGAGCAGCGTTTCATCTGGGGCGCTACGGCGGCCATGCTGCGCAATCTCTATGAGAGGCTTTACGCGCCGGAAGTGAACTGATTCCGGATGCGCCCCATGACAGACTTGAGCGTTGCGAACGCCGAATGGTTCCTGAAACCCGAGACGCAAGCCGTCTTCGCGTGCCTCAATCGCGAAGGCTTCGAGGCGCGCGTTGTCGGCGGCGCCGTGCGCAACACTCTTCTCGATGAGCCTGTGAGAGAAGTCGATTTTGCGACGACGGCGCGGCCGGAGGATACGCTTCGTCTTGCGGCGCAGGCGGGCATCAAGACCGCGCCAACCGGGATCAGCCACGGCACTGTTACGCTGATTGTGCACGGCATGCCGTTTGAGGTCACGACGCTTCGTCAGGATGTTGAAACGCATGGGCGGCACGCCACCGTGGCCTTTGGCGAAGATTGGGCCGAGGACGCGCGGCGGCGCGACTTCACCATGAATGCGCTTTATGCCGGCAGCAAAGGCGAAGTCTACGATCCGTTGGGAGGAGCGGGCGATCTCGTGGCTCGCCGCGTCCGGTTCGTGGGCGACGCCCGCACCAGGATCCAGGAAGATTATCTGCGAATCCTGCGCTTTTTTCGTTTCAGTGCCCAGTACGCACGCGGTGCGTTCGACCGCGAGGGCGTCGCCGCAGCGATTCGCGAGCGGCTCGGCTTGCAGCGACTTTCGCGCGAGCGCATCCGGTCTGAGTTGCTTCACATCCTCGTCGCGCGGCGCGCTGACGACGCCATCGAGGTCATGGACGAAAGCGGCCTTCTCATGCTTATCCTTGGCGGGGTGGCACGACGCGAGCGTTTCAATCGGCTGTGCCGGATCGAGGCGGCGCTTGGGCTCAGGCCAGATCCGATCTTCCGCCTGGCGGCGCTCGGCGTGTTCATCGAGGAGGATGCGGCGCGTCTTTCGGCGAAGCTGCGCCTCTCCTCGCAGGAGATGAACAGCCTTCTGAGCTTTGCCGCCGCGTCTCGCGGTTACCCGGCCTTGCACGCGCGAACTGAAAGCGGCGCTGTACCGGCTTGGCCCGCGCCTCTACCTCGGGCATGTTTTGCTCGCCTGGGCTCGGCGAAGGCGCGCCGGCGAACGACGCTGCCTGGACGTCCGCCGTTGATCTGCTGCGCTCCTGGCAGCACCCAAAATTCCCGGTCGGCGGCGCGGATTTGATCGCAAGAGGGTGGGCCTCGGGCGCAGCCTTGGGTGAGCGGCTGAGGCGTCTCGAGGAAGCGTGGATCGCAAGCGGGTTCATGCTCAGCCGCGAGGACCTTCTTCAACTCTTAGAGTTATCGTGATCGCTGACAGGTGGACACTGGCTGCTCAACATTGACGGTCCTTCCCATCGCAGGTATATGCATCGAAGATTGCTGCCTATGGGCATGCGGGCATCTTTCCATCCCAGATTAAGCTTGGATCGCGGGTCGCCCCACCGCGAAAGGAATTTGTAACATGGCAAATACGAAATCGGCGAAAAAGGCCGCCCGCCAGGCGGAGCGCCGGACACTCGTCAATAAGACTCGGCGCAGCCGCATGAGGACTTACGTCCGCAAGGTCGAGGAAGCGATCGCCTCCGGCAACAAGGAAGCGGCAGCCGTCGCTCTGCGCGAAGCCCAACCCGAGATCATGCGCTCGGCCTCCAAAGGCATCCTTCATCGGAATACAGCGTCGCGGAAAATCTCCCGCCTGTCCGCTCGCATCAAGGCTCTCGCCGCCGCGGCATAGAATCTTAGCACCTGATGCGAAATTGCATCAGAGCGTTCCAGCCGCCTGATGCGCGCCGGACCAAGAACTTAAAAATCATCGAAGAAATCAAGGCCCTAGCAAAGACAACGCTCTGGGCCTTTTTTGCTGCGCGAAAGACACTGTGTCATTTCGCCCAACAGTTGCAACTTTATCGAGCATTCGAGCGGACTCTGCAATCTTGAGTGAATCGTGTGTAACTGATTAATAAATCGTTAATTCTTCCAACGCCTTAGGCTCAATAAATGGATTGCGCCCAAACCGGCGGCCACAAAAGCAGCTTAAATCGGCCAATTTTAGCGACATTCGTCCGCTCTTGCGCCCGTTCAGTGCCCTTTGTATGGTTGAGCTTCCGAACGGAGGATGTTTCCCTCCTGAGATTGTAACCTTGTAATGCGTACCAGAACTCGTTGTGTGGGGTGGCCCCTGCGCGCGAGTGTGTTTTGTCCATGATCAGGCAATGGATGGATGGTGCGCGCCGTGTCGCTATTCTCGGCTCCCCTTTCTGTCCGCAAGGCATTGGGCAGGAGGAAGATGAATGCGAAGTCATTGCATGGCGGCGTTGCCGCACTCCACATGTTGTTACACATGGAAGTTGCCGGCAGCGCCTCAGATGCGTCCGGCCCTAATTGATCAAACCCATCATACTGCGTCTCGTACCGGAGCGCTGCGGGGCGAAGCACTCAGAGGGGAGCCCGGTTCCCTTCCATGGAAAGCGTATCTTGCATCAAGAGAATTTAAAAATTTAGCATCGGATATCGCGGACGCCGTTTTTTCGCCGTCTTCCACAGCCCTTTCCTCGGCAGAGACTGAGCGTCCCTCCAGCTTGGATGCCCGCGCTTCCAAGCAAGCAGCTGGCCAGCCTTCCGCTGGGTCGCTCCTGGCTTCCGTTTTGCAGGATGCCGGTGACGCTCCGCGCAGCGAAGCGGAGAAGCAGACGCCGGGTCTCGCGTTGGCGGCGTAGACCCGGGATTTTTCCGCAGAAGAAAAAAACTTTTCCGATGAAACGCTGAAGCCCTTGGGGCGGCGAAGGAATTTTGAAATGGAAGCGTTGGATCTCTCGACCTCGATTGAGCATAAATGGCGACGCATTCAGAGCCGCCTCCGCGCGGAACTCGGTGAAGACGTATTCACAAGCTGGTTTGGACGAGTTGAACTGGAAGGTTACGACGGACGCGTGGTGCAGGTTTCCGTCCCGACCAAGTTCCTGCGCAACTGGCTGCAATCCCATTATTCCGAGAAGCTTCTTACCTGCTGCGGCAGCGAACTTGGCGGCGTGAATCGCCTGGAATTCCGGGTTCGCCAGCCGCACCTCGCTCCGGTCGAGAAGCTGAAGCCTGCTGTGCCAGCAACTGATACGGCCGCTCTCCGGCCCCAAGCTGCACCGGCAACGGTTACCCCCTTCAGAGTCCTCAATATGCCTGCTCGCGATGGGCGGACGGGGCTCGATGGGTTTGAGGGATCACCCCTCGATCCGCGCTACACATTCCAATCGTTCGTTGTCGGCTCGACGAACCGGTTGGCCCACGCCGCTGCGTTGCAGGTCGCTGAAAGCGCTACGGACCAGCCTCTGAAATATAACCCGCTTTACGTTCATGCCCGCGTTGGCATGGGCAAGACGCATCTGTTGCACGCCGTTGCGTGGGAGATGAAGCAGCGCAATCCGAATGCGAAGGTGCTGTACCTGACGGCCGAGCGGTTCATGTACAGTTTCGCGGAGGCGCTTCAAACCCGCGATGCTCCAGCCTTCAAAGAAAAGCTTCGCACCATCGATCTCCTGCTCATCGACGACATGGAGTTCCTTCAGGGCCGCACGTTCCAGCAGGAGTTTTGCCACACGCTCAACTCGCTGATCGATGGCGGCAAGCAGGTCGTTGTGGCCGCAGATTGCGCCCCGCTCCTCCTTGAAAGCTTCGATGCGAGAATGAGATCGCGCCTCTCAGGCGGCCTGGTCGCAGAGCTTGGGGCTCTCGATTACGAACTTCGCTTGAAAATCCTTCAAAGGCGAGCTGCAGAAAAAGCCGCAGCGTCTACCGGCTTCGAAGTTCCCGCCGATGTTCTGGCCTATCTCGCGACGCAGCTGACAGAGAATGGGCGTGAACTGGAAGGCGCTATCACGCGCTTGCACGCAACCTTTCAGCTCACGGGCGAGCGCATATCGATTGGCGCCGCGGAAGGCACGATTGGAGACTTGATCCGGTCGAAGGAGCCGAAGCGCGTCAAGATCGACGATATTCTTCGCATTATCGCCAAGCATTATGGCGTCCAGCGCGGCGATCTCCTGTCGAGCCGCCGGAATCAATCCATTGTCCGGCCTCGGCAGATCGGAATGTATCTCGCAAAAACGCTCACCGCTCGCTCCTTGCCGGAGATCGGACGCCGCTTTGGTGGGCGAGACCATACCACCGTGCTCCACGCCATCCGCAAAATCGAGTCGCTGAAACAGGCCGACGGCGTGCTGAAAGACGAACTCGAGTCGCTCTCCCGCATGCTGAAGGACGGCTCCATCTGACTGTCTTGCAATGGCGCACAGAAGGCTGCGCTTGACATATAGGGTCCAGCCGTGAAACTTGCGTTTCAAAATCAAAACACCGCCCAAGCGGGGTAGTTGTCAATATGCGCTTTGTTGTTGACCGGAATGGGTTTCTCCGCGCTCTCGGACATATCACGGGGATTGTCGAACGCCGTAACACCATCCCCATTCTCTCGAATATCTTGATCGGCGCCGATGGCGGCGGCAGCCTCACACTCAAAGCGACGGACCTCGATATGGAGGCCATCGAAAGTGTGCTCGCAAAAGTGGAAACTGCGGGCGCTGTGACCGTGCCGGCGCATACGCTTCATGACATCGTCCGCAAGCTTCCAGAAGGGGCGGAGATCAAGATTGAACGAAAGGGCGACGAGGGCCGGCTGAAAGTTGCGGCGGGGCGTGCAAGCTTCGAACTCGCGATTTTGCCCGCCGATGATTTCCCGGATATGGGGCAAGCCGAGATGCCGCATCGCTTCCCGGTGGAAAGCGGCGAGTTGAAGCGCCTGTTCGAGAAGGCGCGCTTTGCCATCTCGACCGAAGAGACGCGGTACTACCTCAACGGCATTTACTTGCATTCGATCGAGAGCGAAGGCGGCAGGAAGCTGCGTGCGGTCGCGACCGATGGTCACAGGCTGGCGCAAGTGCAGACCGATTGTCCGGCTGGCGCAGAAGCCATACCGGGCGTGATCGTGCCGCGGAAGGCCGTCGGGGAGGTCATCAAGCTTCTTGAAAGCGATCAGGCCCCGGTCGAGATTGCGCTCTCGCAAGCGAAAATACGGTTTACCGTTGGCGAGCTGGTTCTCACTTCGAAGCTGATCGACGGCTCCTTCCCCGACTACGCCAGGGTCATCCCCACGACGAACAAGAAGAATTTGCTGCTTGAGAATGCGGATCTGGTGAAGGCCGTCGACCGTGTTTCGACGCTCTCTTCGGAAAAGGGGCGCGCCGTCAAACTCAATGCCAGCGAGGGCCGCCTCGTCGTATCGGCCAACAACCCCGAATCGGGCTCGGCCACCGAGGAGATCTCCGCAGACTATAGCAACGAGCCTATCGAAATCGGGTTCAACGCACGCTATCTGCTCGATATCGCGTCGCAGATTGATGGCGCTCAGACGCTCTTCAAGCTGGCCGATGGTTCTTCTCCGACCTTGATCTCGGACGAGAACGACGCGTCCGCCTTGTATGTGCTGATGCCGATGCGCGTTTAGATCAACCCGCCTTTAATCGGGATCGATTAGAGGCGGAAAAGATGGTCGATTCTCAAGTGTTAGAGCAGCGCGCCTCCAAATGGACGCGGTATGCTCCCGTCCCGGCTTTTACTTCGATAAGAAGATTGCATTCCGCGCCGCAGGTCTTGGAGACATCATCCCGAATCTGGATCGGCAAGCTCACGCTCACCGATTTCCGGAACTATGGTGTCGCGACAATGAGGGTGCGGCCCGGTCCGGTCGTCCTCGTCGGCCCCAATGGCGCGGGTAAAACGAACTGCCTTGAGGCTGTTTCGCTCTTAACGGCGGGGCGCGGATTGCGCTCGCTGCCGTTCTCCGATCTCGCGCGCAGCGGCGGCTCCAGCGGCTGGGCGATTGCGGCCCGCGTCTCGATCGCAGGCGAAGACCTTGAGATTGGAACCGGCGTTCAGCCTTCCCCCGACGGGATCGTGAGCGCACGCGCCGCACGCATCGTGAAAATCGATCACGCTATCGCCAAAGGGTCCGGCGCACTCGCCCCGGTGCGGATGCTATGGCTCACGCCCGCGATGGACGGCCTTTTTACCGGCCCGGCCGGCGACCGCCGCCGGTTTCTGGACAGGCTCGTCCTCAGCCTCGAGCCTTCTTATTCCAGCGCCGCCGCCATTTTCGACCGCGCCATGCGGCAGCGAAACAAGGCGCTGGAATCGCTGAGCCCGCCGCAGTTCCTGAATGCGATCGAGGCGCAGATGGCGGACGCGGCGGTGAGCATCGCCGCCGCCCGAAGGCGCGTCACCGAAAGCCTCGCGTCGGAGATCGTGGAAGAGCGCGAACGCGACCCCGACTCGGTTTTCCCGTGGGCCAGGCTCGTGCTGCAAGGCCACCTCGAAGGGCAAGCCGGCGCGATGGACGAAGGCGGCATGAGCGATGCTTATCGCCAGCTTCTCGCCAGAGCGCGCGACCGCGACCGCGTCGCCGGGCGCACGCTGACAGGTCCGCATCGAAGCGACCTCGAGGTTACTCATGGACCCAAGAGCACGCCGGCGAAGATGTGCTCGACCGGCGAGCAGAAGGCTCTCCTCATCGGCCTCGTCCTGGCGCACGCGCGGCTTATCAAAAAAACCTCCGGCGGCGTTTCCCCTCTGATTTTGCTTGATGAAATTGCGGCGCATCTCGATCTTGGCCGCCGCCTCGCGCTGTTTTCGTCCATCGCCAGCCTGAACGCTCAAGTCTGGATGACGGGGACCGATGCGGACATATTTGCGCCCCTTCGGAATGTTACGGAAACACAGCTTTTTCTTGTTTCAAACGGGGCTATCGTGCCCGCAAACGATGCAGAATTCGCTTCGGAACACTAAATAACAGAATAAGAAAGTCCGCGAATTCCGCGGTGGATCAGGTGCACTTTATGGAAGCAGCAAGACGCATGGACGCGGCGGCGGAAGCCTATGGCGCGGACAGCATCAAGGTCCTGAAGGGCCTCGATGCAGTGCGCAAGCGTCCCGGCATGTATATCGGCGATACGGACGACGGCTCGGGCCTCCATCACATGGTCTACGAGGTCGTCGACAACGCAATCGACGAGGCGCTTGCCGGCTATGCCGATCTTGTAACCGTGGCGTTGAACGCGGACGGCTCCGTGACCGTGGAAGATAACGGGCGCGGCATTCCGACGGAGATCCATCAGCAGGAAGGCGTCTCCGCCGCCGAAGTGATCATGACGCAGCTCCATGCGGGCGGGAAGTTCGACCAGAACTCGTACAAGGTTTCCGGCGGTCTGCACGGCGTCGGCGTCTCGGTTGTGAATGCGCTTTCGACGCGGCTCGAGCTGACGGTCTGGCGCGCCGGTCACGAGCATTTCATGGCCTTTGCCGATGGCGTTGCCGAGGAGCCGCTGAAGATCGTGGGCAAAACGCCGGGCAAGTCCGGCACGCGCGTCACCTTCACGCCGAGCCCCGCAACCTTCACCATGGTGGAATTCGATTACGCGACGCTGGAGCATCGGATTCGGGAATTGGCGTTCCTGAATTCCGGGGTCAACATCAACCTTTTGGATCTGCGCGGCGTCGAGCCGGTGAAGAGCGAGTTCAAATATGACGGCGGCCTCAGGGAGTTCGTCCAATATCTCGACCGGGCGCGCACACCCCTGCTCTCCGAGCCAATCGCCATCAAAGCCGAGCGGTTGCTGGACGGTTCCCCGGTAACCAAGGACACCGATCCGCGCGAGCCACGGATTACAATCGAGGCGGCGCTGTGGTGGAACGACGGCTACCACGAAGGCGTCTTTTGCTTCACGAACAACATCCCGCAGCGCGATGGCGGCACTCATCTGGCGGGTTTCCGCGCGGCGCTCACGCGCACGGTCAATACCTTCGCGACGTCCTCCGGCATCGCCAAGAAAGAGAAGGTGCAACTCACCGGCGACGACGCGCGAGAGGGGCTGACCTGCGTACTATCGGTTAAAGTGCCCGATCCGAAGTTTTCAAGCCAGACAAAGGACAAGCTGGTGTCCTCGGAAGTTCGGCCCGCCGTCGAGGGCATCATGACGGAAGCTCTCGGCGCATGGTTCGAGGAGCACCCCGTCGAATGCAAGCTCGTGATCCTGAAAGTGGCCGAGGCGGCGGCAGCGCGGGAAGCGGCGCGAAAGGCTCGCGAACTGACACGAAGGAAGGGCGTGCTGGACGTGGCCAACCTTCCAGGCAAGCTTGCCGATTGTCAGGAGCGCGATCCGAGGAAGTCCGAGCTGTTCCTCGTCGAGGGCGATAGCGCGGGCGGCTCGGCCAAGCAGGGCCGCGATCGCTCCAATCAGGCTGTCCTACCCTTGCGCGGCAAGATCCTGAACGTCGAGCGGGCGCGCTTCGACAAGATGCTTTCAAGTCAGGAGATCGGGACGCTGATCACGGCGCTTGGCACCGGCATTGGTCGCGACGACTTCGATATCTCGAAGCTGCGCTATCATCGCATTATAATCATGACGGATGCCGACGTGGACGGCAAGCACATCCGGACCCTACTTCTCACCTTTTTCTATCGTCAGATGCCGCAACTCTTGGAAAACGGCCATCTTTATATCGCGCAGCCACCGCTTTACAAGGTGAAGCGCGGAAGCTCCGAAAATTATCTCAAGGATCAGGCGGCTTTCGACGACTTCCTGATCGAGGGCGGCCTCGACGGAGCTATTCTCAAAGCGGATGGTGGCGAGCGTCGGTCGGGGCGGGACCTTCGCTCTAATGTGGAGCGGGCGCGATCCTTTGCACATGTGCTGGATGGGATTCACATGCGCTATGACCGCAAAGTCGTGGAACAGGCTGCCGTAGCGGGACTTCTGAACCCGAAGCTTGTGAACGATGAAGCCGAAGCGGAGCGCTTGGCCGGAATGGTGGTGGAACGTTTGAAGGCCCTCTCGGAGGAGACGGAACAGGGCTGGAGCTGGGCCCGCGGCTCCGATGGCGGCTTTGTCTTTTCGCGTGAGGTGCGCAGCGTGAGGGAGACGCACAACATCGATTGGGCGCTGATCCAATCCGCGGATGCTCGAAAGCTGCATACGTACCATGCTGAGTTCTCCGAATTATTCTCGGGCCAGCTCGTGCTGGAGCGCAAGAGCGCTCAGACACCTGTGTTCGGGCCGCGCAGCCTTCTGGATGCGGTCTTGGCGGCAGGCCGGGCAGGGCTTACCATGCAGCGTTACAAAGGCCTGGGGGAGATGAACCCCGAGCAGCTCCGCGAAACGACGCTCGATCCCAATGTCCGGACTTTGATGCAGGTGAAACTCGGCGAGCTTAACGACGCCGATGAGATCTTCTCCAAGCTCATGGGCGATGTCGTAGAGCCGCGACGCGAGTTCATTCAGCAAAACGCGCTTTCAGTGGCACACCTGGATATTTGAGACGCTTCGCTGAATCGGTTCTATGCTGCCGTATCCGGGATGCGTTATGTTGCAGTGCAACATGAATTGCGTTATCCTCAATATCAGGCATAAAGCCAACCCAAGGGGCGTTCATGTTTATCTTTCCATTCAATGCCGAGAGCAAGGCATACACCAACGGCAGCGGCTCCTCGCACGCGAAAACCCTGCCCTTCCTGCCCGCGTCGGGAAGTGCGAGGGAAAGTTCGCGTGCAACTGAGCGCGCATGGGACTTTGGGGATATGGCGGTCGATCTATTGCGGCAAACGCTGTCGGCCTTCACGACATCGCTGACTGCGCTCGGGAATCAAGCGAACGCGCTCTTCGCCCAACTCACCGCGGCGCTCGCCTTCGACCGCATTACCCGCGACACGACGGCCTTCATTGACAAAGCTTTGGCCGGCTTCGGGCTGCCGTCAATGGCGCGTCCGTCACCCTTTGGGGCCTTCCGGATGAGCCCGATGCAGGATCCGATGTCGTTCTCTCCGCTCCTGACGGGAAACTTCAACCCGTTGGGCGCAAATCCATGGGCCGCCTTTGCGGAGGGCATGAACTTCTGGACAAGCTTATGGATGCCTGCCGCGTCACAACGCAACTCCTTTAATCCCTTCAACCCCTTTGGCGGCAGCACTCCCGCGTCGCCATTCATGACCAAGGTCTCGGCGCCGGGCGGATTTACCTGGGGTTTCTCCTGGGCCAAATGATCCATGATGGCCGCCTTCGCGGCGGCCATCGTGAAAGACCTACGTCGTCTTCGGCTTCGGAGCCGTCTTGCATTTGCCCTTCGCGTCGCCTGGCTTGGACCAGGCGCAATCCGTGCGCCCTCCGCAAGTGGTCTCATCTTTGAGAGTCTTGCAAGCCTTCTGCTTGGCCGGCGCGGGAGCAGTCTGTGCGAGCGCGGACAACGATCCGGCTGCGAGCGAGGCCGCTATAGCGGCGGTGAATAGAATGCGCATAGATCCATGTCTCCTGGAAAGATCCTTGCCGATCCCTTTTTTGGGACCGAGGCGCACCCTAGAACACCTTTTTGGCGAACTTCAAGCGGAGCTAACAATTTATCCTGCTTTGCCGGTCAGGCCGCGCCATGAGACGCGGCGGAAGACGCAGCTGGCGCCCGCCAAGCCAGGATCGGACAGCGTGGGCGAGATTCCGGCGCCAGCGCTGATCGGCTGTCAACTGCTTCGCAGATTGGACCCGCTCGCGCAAGAAGCGGGCGATGCCCGAGAGCATGATCGCCGCTCAGCCGGCCTTGGCGTGTGATCTGGCGACCCTGAGCGTGGTCTGTCCGGCAGCTCCGCTCTGCAATGGCGGACAGCGGCAGGCGCCGGCTGGTGATCGCTTCCAGATGTTTATCCGGTTCGGCGAGGCGCACAAACAGGTTCCACCAGTTGTAGACGAGCGCGATGAAGCGAGCCATGAGCTGGCAGCGGGCGAGACCGCGGGTGGTAAAGCCAGCCCAGCCCCATTGGTTCTTCAGTTAATCGAAGGGATTTTCGCTATCGGCGCGATCGCGGTAGAACTGGGCGGGCGTCAGAACCTCCTCGTCGAGGGAAGTAACGAGCACGCCGTATTCATAGGCAAGCGCGCCCGACCCGATCTCAACGAAGCTGAGCGCCAGTTGACCGGCGCCGGGTCCGGCGATGGCCATGCCCTCCTTTAGCCGGCGGCGCAGGATGCCCACCTAGCGCTGACGGCTCCAGCCTTCCAGCCGCAATATGTCCTCCCTGCCTTGCCAGCCATAAGTGAGCGCTTGTCGCTCACGATAAGCGTTCGCTCCTCAGCACTGGCCCAATCGTTTTTAGAAAAAGTCCTCTTGATCAGCTTCTTAACATTGGCTGTAAGCCGCAGCTTGAACAGATAGGGAAGCCCTCTCTACCCGGCTTCGCGCATCACCGTTTCCGAAGCCGCTATCGCCGCGCAAAAATGCCGGCCAGCAATCGCGCGGAATGCGATCCAGGGGCGCCCGCAGTCGTGGCGCCGCGCGCCTCGATGCGTGCTCATTTCCCGCGGCAACATCGACATCGCGTGAACTGACGTTTTTAGGTTTATTGATCCGGCCCGATTATGCTTGGAGCACCTGCCCCCGTGGGCTTTCTCGATCGGAGAGATCGCGATCTGGCGGCCCTTCTCCCAGCCAGCACGCCTTGGCATGCTGGCAACTCGAAGTGAACGCGCTTGCAAGCGAGCGCGACCAAGAGAAGGACAGGATAAGGGGCATTGACTTGCATTATCACTTACCCCTCACCTGGATCGCAAGCGATCGGCTTATCCCATTGGGAGAGGCAGCGGTTCGGTTCAAACTATCGCCGGGCCTGATCATAATCAGAATCGATCAAGGGCGAAAAGTTTTTCGATTTTAAGGTTTCAGAGCCGCTTATCGGCGTCGATGGACGCGGGCTGCTCTAGACATCGACCGCATCGTGATAGGCGTAGGCAGGCGGCATCAGATCGACTACGTCACTTAAAGTCGCGGGCCGCCGATGCAGCTATCGTTCGCTTCGCCGGAAACGGCGGCCTTTTGCTGCCGGCTGATCCTCAAACCGCTGAATGGCGTATCTGCTGTGTCGCGCGGACAGAATAACTGGCGCGGCGCGGCTTCAACGAGGATCCAGAATCTCGGCTCTGTCTCAGCAACTCAGCGCAACAGAAAAAGCTCCCGCCACAATAGCGAGAGCTCCTTCGATCGCTTGAGAGGCTGCCAGAATGGCGGCCTGCAATGACTGTCTTACTTCTTCGGCTGAGCCGGGGCAGCCGCCGCTTGACCGGCCTTGGCTTCTTCTTGCTGCTTCTTCAGGTCGGCAAGCCGCTGACGGATGACATCGGCAATCTTGCGCTGATCCTCATTGTATTTCTCAACCGGCACCGCCTGCCCTTCGAAAGCCTTTGCAAAGCCTTCCAATGGGAGAGGAATGCTGAGAGCGCGGCCCGTTACGTCGATGCCGAGGTAGGCGATCTGCTTGCCACCCTTCATCTGTTCGATGAGAGCGGGCTCGATGTTGGCCTCTGCATAGCAGCCGGCTTGGTCGCACGTCGTGTACTGGAGCTTGATGGGCTCCTTGTCGTCGACCTTGACGAGCGCGCCGGGCGGCAGAGCGGAGCCGAGAGGCAGCATGGCAAGCATCTGCGGCTTATCCTGGCCGGCCACCTGGCGAACGGCAATCTTGCCGATGAGGATGGCGGTCGCGTTGTCGCGAACGTCAACCTGCGTCAAGCACACGTTCACCTTCTTCATGTCTTCGGGTTTTTGCTGCTTTGGCTGCTCACCCTGCTTCGGAGGATCCTGAACCGGTACGTCGATACAAAGCTTGTACCAGACGTCGGCCGGCTTCTGGCCAGCCGCCGCTTGCGCTGCCGGAGCTGCGGGCGCTGCAGGAGCCTTGGCCCCCTTGTCCTTACCTTGCGCCATTGCGTCGGTCAGGCCGAGCGTAAGCGCAAATACTGCGACGAACCCAAAGGCTGCCGCTTTCTCAAGCCTCGTGAAAACCATTAAACTGAACCTTTCACCCAATCGAGTTGGCTGTCCTTATTCCCCTGGCCCATACCCCAGGACCGTCACTGTTGCTTGAAAAGCCGGAATTGCGGCTTTCCCGTGACAGTTTCACATGGCTGTGAAACACTCGCCCCACGCGTTAACCTTTAAACGGGGGCCGTTGCCCGTTTGCCATGATTTTGAGGGTTTCCGGGATTAGAGCCTCATTCAGCAAAGAATAAAGAGAGAAGGGCTCGCGCCCTTGGCGCTCAGGACTCCGATGTTTTTGACGGTTAAACAGCGAACACAACGCGGAATTCGCATTTTGGCCAAAGCCGCGATCATCGCTGGGCTTGCGGCCGCAAGCCCGGCAAATGCTGCTCCCCAGGCCGGCATCGCCATGCACGACGCGCCGAAATATGGCCCGGCGTTTACACATTTTAATTATGTCAACCCGGACGCTCCGAAAGGCGGGGCTCTGAGGCTCGGGGTTCTCGGCTCGTTCGACAGCCTCAATCCGTTCATTGTAAGGGGCGCGCCGGTCGCGGGCATGAGGGACTATGTTTACGAGACCCTTCTTGCGCGGAGCTACGACGAACCCTTCTCTCTTTATGGACTCATTGCCGAAAGCGTCGAGACGCCGGAAGACCGGAGCTGGGTCATCTTCCAGCTTCGCCCCGAGGCGCGATTCGCGGACGGGACGCCGATCACGCCGGAGGATGTGTTGTTCTCCTGGTCGCTCCTGAAAAGCAAGGGCCGCCCAAACCACCGGCTCTATTACGGGAAGGTTGCGACCGCGGAAAAGATCGGCGAACGCGGCGTGAAGTTCACCTTCGAGGGAGGCGGCGACCGCGAGATGCCGCTCATCGTCGGGCTTATGCCGGTGCTGCCCCGCCACGCGATCAGCGCCGAAAACTTCGAAAAGACGAGTTTCGAAAAACCTTTGGCGAGCGGCCCCTATCGTGTCGAGTCCGTCGATCCTGGAGCGAGCATCACCTTCCGCCGGAACCCGGATTATTGGGGCCGCGATCTTCCGATCATGCGCGGGCAGTTCAATTTCGACACCGTTCGCATCGATTACTATCGCGACAATACGGCCATGATGGAGGCCTTTCGCAAGGGGCTTTTCGACCTCCAGGGCGACAGCGATCCCATCGATGCCGTGAAGTGGGCGGAAGCGTATGAGTTTCCCGCTGTCCGCAATGGGCTGGTCAAGAAGCTATCGTTCGACCTTGGGGCTCCGGCCCCGATGTCGGCGCTCGTTTTCAACACCCGCCGGCTCCTGTTCGCCGACAAGCGCGTGCGCGAGGCGCTGACCCTTGTTTTCGATTTCGAGTGGCTGAACAGGACGCTGTTTCGCAACCTCTATGCCCGTACCGAAAGCTTTTTCGACCGTTCCGAGCTTTCTTCACATGGCCGCACAGCCGACGCCCGCGAGCGGGAGTTGCTGGCGCCCTTCGCAAATGAGCTTGCGCCGGGCATCATGGAAGGCGAACTCAGCCAACCCGTAACCGACGGGTCCGGCACCAATCGCGAAGGCCGCAAGCGCGCGATCGCGCTTCTGGAGGAGGCCGGTTATGAGCTTCGGAACGGCGCCATGACCAGCAAGGCGACAGGGCTGCCGTTCACGTTCGAGATGATCTGCGCGAACTCACGACCAGGAGCGCCTCATGCTCGCCTATTCGCGATTTCTGCGCCAGATCGGGATCACCGCGCAGGTCCGGATGATCGAACTCGGCGCAATTCCAGAGGCGCAGCACGTCGTTCGACTTCGATATGATGCAAACGAATTGGTCGTCGTCGCTCTCGCCGGGCAATGAACAAAGTTTCCGCTGGTCGCGCGAATCGGCGTCGCAGGAAGGAAGCTTCAACTATGCCGGTGTCCGGAGCCCCGGCGCGGACGCCATGATCGCGGCCATGCTGGCGGCGAAGACGCGGGCCGAGTTTGTCACATCCGTCCGCGCGCTGGACCGGATTTTGCTCTCCGGCTGTTACGGCATTCCCTTATATCATGCTCCGAAGCAGTGGATCGCGGCGTGGTCCTTCCTCCGGCAGCCGCCGCTCTCGACGCTTTATGGCGCAAGGGTCGAGACATGGTGGGCGGACATCGCAAAAAGCGCCGCATCGCAGGGGCTCAAGGAAGGCCGTGATCAACGTTAAGCCTGGATTTCGGAGCGAACTTCCGCCGCAAGCCTTCAACATGGCGCGATATTGCCTGCGTGCCGCGAGCGCAGCAGAAGATAAATCCGCGTTGCTTGTGGTTCACGATCCAGCCGGGCGCGACGTCGAGACTTGGAGTTACGCCGCCGTCGAGCAGGCTGTGCTTCGGGCTGCCTATACCTTCGGCGCCACGTACGAGCTTAAGACCGGAAGCCGGGTCCTGATTCGCTTGCGCAATCGCACCGCCTACGCGATCGCGTTTTTCGGAGCGATCGCGGGCGGCTTCATTCCCGTCCCGGCCTCGCCGGACCTCACCGGTCGCGAACTGTCCTTCATGCTGGAGGACGCCGAAGCCTCGGCTATCGTCCTCGACGACAGCCTGCCGCATGGCCCCTTCCCTTCCGGTCTCGTTATCATTCCCGAAAAGGCGTTCGCCGCCGCCATCGAAACCGGGCCCGTGGCCCAATATGCGGATACCGCTGCCAACGATCCGGCTTTCCTCATCTATACATCCGGGACGACCGCCAAACCGAAAGGCGTCCTGCATGCCCACCGCAGCGCCTGGGGGCGGCGACCCATGTATCAGGGCTGGTATGGTATCGCGCCCTCAGACAGGCTGATGCACGCCGGCAGCTTCAACTGGACCTATACGATGGGGACGGGCTTGACCGACCCTTGGGCCAACGGCGCAACCGCCATCGTCTACACCGGAGAGAAAGACCCGGCCCTCTGGCCAACGCTGATGCGCACCTTTGAAGTCACCATCTTCGCGGCGGTTCCCTGGCGTCTATCGGCAAATCTTGAAATACGGCGATCTCAGCCGAACGGGCTTGCGAGCCTTCCGGCATGGACTGACGGCCGGAGAGGCGCTGCCAAACGCGGTCGCGGACGAGTGGCGCGACAGGGCAGGCACGCCGCTTTACGAAGCGCTCGGCCAAAGCGAGATTTCGACCTACCTTTCCAGCGCCCCGGGCGTGCCGAGAAAACCGGGCACGGTGGGGCGGCCGCAGAAAGGCCGCTGCGTAGCTATGCTCGGCGACGTCAGCGGCGAAGAGCCGCTTCCGGCAGGGGCGCAAGGGCTGATCGCAGTTCATCGAACCGATCCGGGCCTCATGCTCGGCTATTGGCGCAGACCGGAGGAGCAGGCCGAAGTCTATCGCGGCGAGTGGTTCATTGGCGGCGACGCGGGCGTGATGGACGAGAACGGGTATGTCACCCATCTCGGCCGCCGCAACGAGCTCATGAACGCGGGCGGGTTTCGCGTTTCTCCGGCCGAGGTCGAACAGGAGCTTGCGAAACATCCGGCTGCGGCCGAAGTGGCGGTCGCCGAGGTTGCTGTCCACGACGGCGTCTCAATCATCGCCGCTTTCATCGTCCCCCATGACAAAACAAGAAGCGACATCGCGGCGGAACTCTCCTCCTTCGCCGCCACAACGCTCGCCGCCTATAAGCGCCCGAAGGAATACGTCATCGTCCAAAGCCTTCCGCGCACCCCGAATGGCAAGCTGAAGCGGGCCGATCTCGGGCGACACCTTGCGACCGGAAGCTGATCGCAGCACGCACGATTTGGCGGGCGTGTTGCCGCGTAGTGGTCATCCGCTGAGGCGGCTCCAAAGGTCGAGACTTTAGGGAATGTTGCCTGGAAGCGGATTTGCGGCGCCTGTCCTCCCCGTCGCGAAGCCAAGGCCGGCCTGGCCGTACCCATGTTTGTGTCCAGAAATCCTCACTTTGGACATTCTTGCGCGTGAACCCTTGGCCCAAACTCCACGGCGTAGGCGCGCTGGTGCGTGCGCGTTTCCCGCTTTCGAGCCCGGATTCAAAATACACAATGAGCGATTTTTCATTTTTAGGTCTGTTCCTTCAAGCCCATCCGGTCGTGAAGTTCGTCATGATCGGGCTGATGCTGGCCTCGGTCTGGTGCTGGTCGATCGTGATCGAGAAAAGCATCGCTTTCGCGCGAGCGCGCAGCCAGACCGACGAGTTCGAGCGCATTTTCTGGTCGGGGCAGTCGCTCGACGAGCTTTATCAGGCGGTGTCGCAGAAGCCTGCGAGCGCCATGCAGGCTCTGTTCGTAGCCGCGATGCGCGAGTGGCGCAGGTCCATCGAAGGCACCGCCAAGCCGCTGTCGGGCGTGCAGATGCGGATCGAGCGCGTCATGGACGTGACGATCATGCGCGAGATGGAGCGCCTTGAACGCAGGCTCCTTTTCCTCGCTACGGTGGGAGCGGTCGCTCCCTTCGTAGGCCTGTTCGGCACCGTTTGGGGCATCATGACCGCATTCCAGGGCATCGCGGCCAGCAAGAACACGAATCTCGCCGTCGTTGCGCCCGGCATCGCGGAAGCCCTGTTCGCCACCGCGCTCGGCCTTCTCGCCGCAATTCCGGCCGTGATTTTCTACAATGCATTCACCCAGTCCGCGACTCGCATCTCGCAGCGGCTCGAAGCGTTCGCCGACGAGTTCTCCGCGATAGTCTCGCGCCAGCTTGATCTGAAAACCTAAGAGCGCGCGGAGGGATCTTCATGGGCGCATCGCTTCAAGCTGGCTCAAGCAGCTCGGGTGGAGGAAGACGCAGGAGAGGGCCGGCGGCACAAGCCGATGGCGGAGATCAACGTCACGCCTTTCGTCGACGTGATGCTGGTGCTTCTCATCATCTTCATGGTGGCCGCGCCGCTTCTGACTGTCGGCGTGCCTGTGGATTTGCCGAAAAGTGAAGGCTCCGCGCTGCAAGCCGATAGCGAGCCGCTGACGCTTACGGTCGATCCCCAGGGCAAGATTTTCATTCAGGAGGCGGAAATCCCCTTTAACGAGCTTCAGCCAAAATTGGAGGCTATCACCCAGGCGCGCAAAGGCCTCGACGAGGCGATCTTCGTGCGCGGGGATAAAGCGACAAACTACGGGGAACTCATGCGCGTCATGGGACGAATCGCCGGAGCGGGATATAAGCGCCTATCGCTGGTGACGGAACTTGACGACAAGCGCTGAGGGAAGGATCGATCGTGCGGTATGGCCTCATAGGCTCCATTCTGCTTCACATCCTGGTTTTCGGGATGGTGATCTTCAACTTCACCAGCGGTGGGAAGGACGAAGCGCCGCCGCCTTTGCCGGTCTCGGTGGAAATCATGTCACCAAAGGATTACAGCGAGCGGCAAGCGGGCAAAACGGACGGCAAGGCTGACAAGCCGGCCACGCCCGCGCAGGTGAAAGCGCCCGATGCGCAAGCCAGCGCAAAGAAGGAAGTCGAGCAGAAGCCATCTCAAAAGCCGGTCGAAAAAGAGGCGCTTCCGCCTCCGGCCCCGAAAGCTGCCGAGGCGCCGCCCCCCGCCCCGAAGCCGGTCGAACAGGCCAAGGCTGAGCCTGCGGCCGAGAAGCCCGTGCCGAAGCCTGTCGTGAAAAAGGAACCGGCTCCGAAGCCTATCCCGAAGCCAAAGGTTGCCGAAGCGAAACCCGCCCCGGAGCGGCCTTTCGATCCAAACCGCATCGAATCGCTCTTGAAGAAAGACGCGCCTCGCGACCCGCGCCCGCAAACATCGCAATCGACGATGGAAGCGCCGCCCTCGAAGGTCTATTCGGAACGCCAGACGGCTGTGTTGAACCGCGATCCAAACGCAGGCGCGCCATCTGGCGATTACAATCCGAACCGCCCCTGGCGTCCGGCCAGCTCGCTTCAGGATCAGGCCATGGGCCTCCCGCAAGCGCGCGGTGCGATGAATGCTGGCACCTGCGCCGATCTCGTCCAAAGCCGCATCGAGCAGAATTGGGACTTGCCGATCGGTGCTCTGTCGGCCGAAACCACGATCGTGCGCCTGCGAATCGAGCTGAACCGCGACGGCACGCTCTTAAGGCCGCCAACCGTGATGGAAGCATCCATGTCGCCCTCATACCAAGCCATGGCCGATGCGGCCGTCCGGGCCGCGATTCGCGGCCAGCCCTACCTCGTCCCTCCGGAGCAGTATGAGCGCTGCCGGGACATGGTTCTCCGTTTCAATCCACGCGACATGTATGGCGGCTGACATGAGATTGGCGCGCTTTGCTCTTTGTGCGGCGGCCAGCCTTGCGGCTGTCGCTTTGTTTCCACTCAAATGCCGCGGCGCAGGTCGAGGTTGAGATCCGGCGCGGACAGGTCCGGGCCATCCCGATCGCCATCGCCGACTTCTCCGGCGGCGGCTTCGCGGCCGAGATCACGCAAGTCGTCTCGGCAGACTCTGGATCGCTCTGGCCTCTTCAAACCCATCAACCCCGCATCGTTCATCGAGCGGGTCGCGAGCGTGGATGTCGCGCCTCAGTTTCAGAATTGGAGAGTCCTTAACGCCCAGGCTCTTGTCGTCGGCCGCGTCACCGACCTGGGCGACGGCCGGCTGAAAGGCGAGTACCGGCTTTGGGATGTCTACTCCGGCCGCCAGATCGCAGGCGAGCAGTTCCACATTCCGGCGAACACGTCGCGCCGTTTGGGCGCACATCATCGCGGACGCGGTTTACGAGCGCCTCACCGGTGAGAAAGGCTATTTCGACAGCCGCGTGGTCTTCGTCGACGAGACCGGCTCGAAGAAGGACAGGGTCAAGCGGCTCGCCATCATGGACCAGGATGGGGCGAACCTCCGGCTTTTGACGCAAGGCGGGGAACTCGTGCTAACACCGCGCTTCCACCCGCTATCGCAGCAGATCACCTACACGGCGTATCGCAATGGCGAGCCGCGAGTCGTTCTGCGCGACATCGTGTCGGGGCAGGAACAGGTGCTCGGCGATTTTCCCAACATGTCCTTCGCACCGCGCTTCTCTCCGCAGGGCGACCGCATTGTGATGAGCCTTCAGGAAGGCAGCAATTCCGCCATTTTTCAAATGGATCTGCGAAGCCGCCAGCTTGTTCGCCTGACACAGTCTTCGGCTATCGACACAGCACCTTGCTATTCGCCCGACGGCCGCTCCATCGTCTTCGAGTCCGACCGCCAGGGCAGTCAGCAGCTGTTCGTCATGAATACCGACGGGTCCGGCCAGCGGCGCATTACGTTCGGCGATGGGAGCTATTCAACGCCGGTCTGGTCTCCACGCGGCGACCTTATCGCCTTCACGAAGCGCGTCCATGGCGGGTTTGCGATCGGCGTCATCCGGCCTGACGGCTCAGGCGAGCGCCTCTTGACCGAAGGGTATCATAATGAGGGGCCGACCTGGTCGCCCAACGGCCGCGTCATCCTCTTCTTCCGCGACAGCCAGGGGGCGAATGGAGGGCCGAAGCTCTATAGCATCGATCTGACCGGATATGGCGAACGCCAGCTTGCGACGCCTTCATTCGCGTCCGACCCAGCCTGGTCTCCCCTCTTGAAATAGCGCGGGACGGCTTGAAGTGGCTTTTTCGCATCAAATGCCGGTGAATGCACTCTATGCGGATCGCGGTCTTCTTCGACGTGTGCAAAAGCCACAAAACGGCCCGAGTAGCAGACTTGTGGTAAGCATTCCCTTACGTTTTCCTGATCAATGTTCGCGTAGAAGTTGTGCGCGATAGGAGGAAAATTCAAATGCGACGCCATAGCCTCTTCCTGCTCGCCGCCTTTCTCGTTGCGGTCCTGTCCGGTCTTGGCGGCTGCGATAAGAATGCGCCGGCCGCGAATTTTGGCCTTGGTGCCGGCGCGGGCGCTGGAAATTTCCCTCCCGGCAGCAAACAAGAGTTCAATGGGCGGATTGGCGACACGGTCCGCTACGAGGTGGATAGCTCGGAACTGACAGCTGAAGGGCGCTCGATCTTGAACGCTCAGGCGATCTGGCTGCGGCAGTATTCAAGCTATCCCGTCTCCGTCGAGGGGCACGCCGACGAGCGGGGCACGCGCGAATATAACATTGCGCTCGGAGCGCGCCGCGCGGAGACAACGAAGAACTTCCTCATCGCGCAAGGCATCAACCCGGCGCGCATTCGCACAATCTCCTATGGCAAAGAGCGCCCCGTGGCCGTTTGCGACGACATTACATGCTGGTCGCAGAACAGGCGCACCGTCACGGTGCTTGATGGTGGCGGCGCCGTCGCTTCCTATTAAAGCACCTGTGCAGGCGCGAGGCCAAAGCGGTTGACAGCAAGGCATGGCCGTCGGAGAAGGAGGCAAATCCTAAGATAGGGCGCACCCATGAGAAGCATTGCCGCACCCGTTATTTTTCTCGCCATGAGCGCCGCGCTCGCTCCCGCATTCGCGCAGGCGCCGCGAGGCGCCGCCTGACAATAGTCCGGCGATGACCGGGCGTCTTGAGCGCCTGGAGGAGCAGGTCGCCGACTTGCGCGGCGTTGTGGCTGCGGTTGAAACAATCGCGAAGACGAGTGGCGGCGGCGGAGGCGGATATTCGGCAGCGACAGGCGGCGGGGCAAGTGCCGAACAGATCCGCCAGCTATCCGAGCAGATTGCAGAACTGACCCGGCGCCTGCAAAGACTTGAGGCGCGTTCCGGTTCGAACACGGGTGGCCCGGCGCTGAAGAGCAGCGGGAGCAAACGGGTTACAATACAATTGCGCCTGCGAGTGGCTTCGAGGAGAAGGAACAGCTTCCGCCGCTCGGCGACCCACAGGCCGAACCCGATCGTTACGCCTCGCGGCCCGCATACGGCGCTCCCTCGCAGCAGACGGCGAGCGCAGGCCAAGCTATTGCTCAGCCTCGCGCTTATGGCGCCGACGCTTATTCTTCGGCTCCACCCGCTACTCCGCCTGTGCCTCGCCCGACGCCAGCCGCCACTGCGCCAATGGCTTCCTCCTCCAAGGCTCTGTTCGATCAGGCTTATGGCGCATACACCCGGCGCGAATATTCCGCAGCCGAGACCTATTTTCAGCAATTCATGGATCAATATCCAAAAGATCCCATGGCAGGCGGCGCACAATACTGGCTTGGGGAAACGGCTTTTTCGAGCGGTGAGTACCGGAAGGCCGCAGACCGCTTCTTGAAAACGTTTACGAATTTTCCGAACAATGAGCGCGCGCCGGAAGCGCTCTTGAAGCTGGCGATTTCGCTTCGACGGCTGGGCGAGAATTCAGCCGCCTGCGATTCCTTCGCTGAATTGCAGCGCCGCTACCCGCAGGGCCCGAAGACGGTTCTGCAGCGGGCTGACGTCGAGAAGAAAAGGGCGAACTGCACGTAAAGTTCGCCGAACGTGGTCGTGTACCGTGCCAATCATTATCGGCGATACGGCGCTTTTGCGCGCATTTTCCTGTCTGGAGCCCTTCACTGCCGCCGTCCTGGCCGTCTCTGGAGGGCCGGACAGCATGGCCCTGATGCACCTCGTCCGGCGCTGGCTGGACCTTAAGGGCCGCAAGCCCGCTGCGGTCACCGTCGTCACCGTCGATCACGGGCTGAGACCCGAGAGCAAGGAAGAAGCGGCCTTTGTGGCCGAGCACGCTGGGGAATTGGGGTTCTCGCACGCCACGGTCGAGTGGGCCGGGGAAAAGCCCAGGACCGGCATCCAGGCGGCTGCGCGCCGCGCCCGGTACGATCTCCTGACATCGTTGGCGCGCGCTCGAAACATAGCCTGCGTTGTCACTGCTCACACCGAGGACGATCAGGCCGAAACGCTGCTCATGCGCCTGCGTCGCGGAAGCGGGGTCGATGGGCTGTCGGCTATCGCCCCCGTCTCCGAACGGAATGGCGCAGCGATCGTGCGCCCGCTTCTCGGCTTCTCCAAAGGGAGGCTCTCAGCCTACCTCCGAGCCTCATCCGTTCCTTATCTGCGGGATCCCAGCAACGACAACGCCGCCTTCGAACGCGTCCGGTTGCGGCATGCCGCAAAGGCGCTGGCGTCCGCCGGAATCACGCGCTCCTCGCTCGCCATGACAGCCGCCCGGCTCAGCCGAAGCCGGGTCGCGCTTGCCGAGGTCACCGAAGACTTTCTCGACCGGCGTTTCCAGGTCACCCTTCTGGCGCAGGGCAAAATCAGCCGTGGGGCTTTCGACGCGGTCCCTGATGACATGGCGCTGCGCGCCCTTGGCCGCATCCTCTCTCTTATCGGCGGCACAGAAGAGCCCCTGCGGCTCATGAAACTTGAACGTCTTCTTTCAGATTTGAAATTGAGAAAGAAGGAGACAACACTTGGAGGTTGCATTATTATCGCGACCTCTGGAACACTTAATTTTTATCGCGAGCCGGGAAGGCTGTGTGGAAAGCCGATGCCGTTCGAACCCGGCGCGAAATGCGCTTGGGACCGTCGTTTCATTTTGGCATTTGCGCCCATCGAAAAGTGCGGTGTGACAGTGAGGCAACTTGGCGCGGACGGCTGGCTTTCATACAAAAAACTGATGAAGGAGAGGGGCTTATCTCCTGAGGCAAACCGGCTTGCCGCGCTTACAACACCCGCGCTCTGGAAAGGAAATCGCCTCATATGCGCGCCTCTATTGAGCTTTTCGGATCCTGTTGGAGATGCTGCCCCAGCCGAGCCTATCGAAGTGGCGCTAGCCCCGGGCCTTGCTCGCTTTTTAACCGGGATCCCAGACGATGCCGGAAGCGTGCTTGGCAAAGACACACCCATACCCTATCTTTGATTTAATTCGCTCACTTCGCTTTGTAAGCGAGAAGGCTGCGGTCGTTTTAAGCTACGCCTTCATGCGTCTACGGTGCGGCACCAGGGAAACAAACGCCCATATGAACTCGAACTTCCGTAATTTAGCGATCTGGATCATTATCGCTCTGCTTCTTGTAGCGCTATTTAACCTGGTTCAGAACAATCCTCGCAGCGCTCGTGCGAATGAAATGAATTATTCGCAGTTCCTCAACGAGGTAGAGAACAGGAACGTGCGCTCGGTGACGCTCGCCGGCAATCAGATCAGCGGCGCCTTGAATAACGGGCAGTCGTTCCAGACGATTGCGCCCAACGATCCACAGCTTATCGAGCGCCTTTACTCGAAAGGCGCCGGCATCACGGTGAAGCCTGCGTCCGAAGATGTGCCATCGCTTCTCGGCGTGCTCGTGAATTGGTTCCCGATGCTGCTTCTGATCGCAGTGTGGGTCTTTTTCATGCGTCAAATGCAATCGGGAGGAGGACGCGCGCTAGGCTTCGGAAAGTCGAAGGCGAAGCTTCTGACCGAGAAGCAAGGCCGCGTCACGTTTGACGACGTGGCCGGCGTCGACGAGGCGAAAGAAGACCTTCAGGAGATCGTGGAGTTCCTTGCGCGATCCGCAAAAGTTCCAGCGGCTTGGCGGGCGCATTCCTCGCGGTGCTCTGCTTGTCGGCCCCCCCGGTACGGGTAAGACGCTGCTTGCTCGCGCCATCGCAGGCGAAGCGAATGTGCCGTTCTTCACCATCTCGGGTTCGGACTTCGTTGAGATGTTTGTCGGCGTGGGCGCAAGCCGTGTCCGCGACATGTTCGACCAGGCGAAGAAGAATGCGCCTTGCATCATCTTCATCGACGAAATCGACGCGGTCGGCCGCCATCGTGGCGCGGGTCTCGGCGGAGGCAATGACGAGCGCGAGCAGACCCTCAACCAGCTTCTCGTTGAGATGGACGGCTTCGAGGCGAATGAGGGCATCATCCTGATCGCCGCAACGAACCGCCCCGACGTTCTCGATCCAGCGCTTCTGCGACCGGGCCGCTTCGACAGGCAGGTTGTCGTGCCCGCTCCCGACATCGTCGGCCGTGAGAAGGTTCTGAAGGTCCATGTGCGCAAGGTGCCTTTAGCGCCGGACGTCGATCTCAAGGTGATTGCCCGCGGGACCCCCGGCTTTTCGGGCGCGGACTTGGCCAATCTTGTGAACGAGGCTGCCTTGCTGGCCGCGCGCCGATCCAAGCGCGTTGTCACCCAGCACGAGTTCGAGGACGCCAAGGATCGCGTCATGATGGGCGCCGAGCGCCGCTCCATGGCAATGTCCGAGGAGGAGAAGCGCCTTACCGCCTACCACGAAGCGGGGCACGCTCTTGTCAGCCTGTTCATCCCGGGGAACGATCCGCTCCATAAGGTCACGATCATCCCTCGCGGCCGAGCCCTCGGCGTGACGTACAATCTGCCCGAGCGCGACCGGTACAGCATGAAAAAGCTCGAGATGGAGGCTTACCTCGCGATGGTCTTCGGTGGCCGCGTCGCGGAGGAGCTTGTGTTCGGGCCTGAAAATGTCACAACCGGCGCAGCGAACGACATCAAGCAAGCCACGAACATGGCTCGTTCGATGGTGACGGAATACGGCATGAGCGACAAGCTTGGCCGCATCCGCTATCGCGACAACCAGGAAGAAGTTTTCCTTGGCCATTCGGTAACACGTTCGCAGAACATGTCGGCGGAGACGGCCCAGTTGATCGACTCCGAGGTCAGGCGCCTGGTGGACGAGGGCGAGCAAAGAGCGCGGAAGTTCTTGACCGACCACATCGACGATCTGCATACGCTCGCGAAGGGCTTGCTCGAATTCGAGACCTTGTCCGGCCAGGAGGTGAAGGATCTCCTTCAGGGCAAGCCGCCCGTCCGCGAGTTCACGATGAAGGAGGATCAGCCCAAGCGCCGCTCCGCCGTTCCTTCGACAGGCGGCCGCGCTCCGCGCAAGGACCCCGATCTTGGCGGCATGGAGCCGCAGCCATCGACCTGATCACTTTGCAAAAATACTCAAATGGCCGCCCTACGGGCGGCCATTTTGTCTAGTGTTATCCGCTGTTGATAGAATCAAAAGCGCGCCATAGCTTTTTGTTTTGTCGCGCGTCTTATCGGAAAACCGCTGCGGACGCACTCTAGCCACGCACACGGCGCACAATCATCTTGAACATCCAAGCAACAGCAAGGATCATCCAGACGATGGCAAGATAGGTTATAACCCGGCCCGCGTACGTAATGGCCCCTGCAAACGAAGCAGCGATGACACTAATAACAATGAAGCCCGGAATGGCAAAAAGCCAAAGTTCTAGTTTCAGGAATCTCGACATAACAACCCTCTGTAGAAGCAAGCTGCCAAATGTTGCGGCTGAGCTATCGACGTGATGTGTGCAATGTAGCTCAATTCGACGCTCCGAATTTTAACGATACACACTTTTCGAAGGGCTTGGCGAAATTGCGGCGGTTGAGCGACAAGGAGAAGGCAATGGCCAGACTTGAACCCGTTCTTGATCATGCCGAAAGCGACTTCGAGAATGCTGTGTCGCGCTATCTCGCGTTTTTGCGCATCCCTTCCGTGTCGACCGATCCGGCTTACAAGGATGAGGTGAGGCGCGCGGGCGCGTGGCTTGAGGATGAGTTCCGGTCCCTCGGGTTTGAGGCGGCGCTGCATGAGACGCCCGGCCATCCCATTCTTCTTGCTCATCATGAAGGTCCAACGGCAGACGCTCCGCACCTCCTCTATTACGGCCATTACGACGTCCAACCGCCGGAGCCGCTCGAAGTGTGGGAGAGCCCTCCCTTTGAGCCTGCGATTGTGGAAGGGCCTCATGGCAAGCGCGTCGTCGCGCGGGGCGCTGTCGATGACAAGGGTCAGGTGATGACTTTCCTGGAGGCGTTCCGCGCCTGGAAGGCGGTTCATGGCGCCCTGCCCGCCGCTGTTACTGTCCTTCTCGAAGGCGAGGAGGAAAGCGGAAGCGAGTCCCTTCCGGGCTTTTTGGCCGAACACGCCGGCAGACTGCGCGAAGCGTCCGCCGCCATCATCACCGACACGAACGCCTGGGACATCGAAACACCCGCGATCACCTACCGGCTGCGGGGGAACGTCTATGTGGAAGTGACGCTCAGCGGTCCTTCACGCGATCTGCATTCGGGCCTTTATGGCGGCGCGGTGGTCAATCCCTTGAATGCGTTGACCGAGATCCTCGGCCAGCTTCACGGCCGCGACGGCCGCGTTCAGGTTCCGGGCTTCTATGACGATGTGCAGGACCTTTCGGCTGGCGAGCGTAATGCCTGGGCGGCGCTGAATTTTGACGAGGCCGGGTTCCTGGGTGAAGCAGGGCTGACGCAATCCTTCGGGGAAGCGCATTGCACACTTCTGGAGCGTCTCTGGGCGCGCCCCACTTGCGATCTGCATGGCATCTGGGGCGGCTATACGGGGCCCGGCTCGAAAACCGTGATCGCGAGCCACGCCTCGGCGAAACTGAGCTTCCGCACCGTGCCCAATCAGAAGCCGGCCAAGATCATGAAGGGCCTGCAGCAGTTTCTCGATGCCCGCACCCCTCCCGATTGCAAATGGCGTGTGGAGCAATTCGGCGGATCGGAAGGCATCCTCGTTCCCATGGACGGCCCCTACATGCAAGCCGCGAGGGCTGGCCTCAAAGACATCTTCAAAAGGCCGGCGGCGATGGTCGGCTGCGGCGGGTCCATCCCGGTCGCCGGGCACTTTCAGAAACAACTCGGCCTCGACCCGATCCTCGTCGGGTTCGGCCTGTCCGACGACAGGATTCATAGCCCGAACGAGAAATTTGAGCTGAAGTGCCTGAAGAACGGCATCCTCAGCCACGCGGCGATCCTGGCGCGGCTGGGCAAGGTGGCTTCGTAACTCGAGGTCGTCATTCCCGTGCGCGCGCGCAGTGATACGAACCGCTAAAAGTCACGACGCCTTGCCCATGGCTGTCTGTAGATCAGAATAATTATTTATGTACTTACTTATAGGCCCGGTTTACAAAACAAAACCAATTTTAACCGACAGTTCACCCTCACAGCTTTGCAAAATTGACGATATGGGTCGAACGTTCTGACGGTTGGTATGACTAGGCGCGGGCATGGGATGGACGCAGATCCCGTGCGCAGCGCACCCCTATCGTGTTGCGGTGCCTACGGACGACGGCATTGCGTCAGCGCTTGCCGGAGAGGTGCTGCTTCCGCGCTGCTGTAAGCCGTAAGCGCAACGCGTTCAGCTTGATGAAGCCTGCTGCATCGCGCTGATCGTAGGCGACCGCGCCTTCCTCGAACGTCACGAGTTCCTGATTGTAAAGCGAGTACGGGCTTTCGCGCCCGATGACATGGGCGCTGCCCTTGTACAGCTTAACGCGAACTTTGCCCGTCACGAACTCCTGGCTTTTGTCGATCAGCGCCTGCAGCATCTCCCGCTCCGGAGCGAACCAGAAGCCGTTATAGATCATCTCGGCATAGCGCGGCATGAGATCGTCCTTGAGATGCGCCGCGCCGCGATCGAGCGTGATGCTTTCGATGCCGCGATGCGCCACGAGCAGGATTGCGCCGCCCGGCGTCTCGTAGATGCCGCGCGACTTCATACCGACGAAGCGGTTCTCAACCAAGTCGAGCCGTCCGATCCCGTGCTTGCCACCGTAGTCGTTAAGGCGCGTGAGCAGCGTCGCCGGAGACAACGCCTCGCCGTTGATCGAGACGGCGTCGCCGCGCTCGAAGCCGATTTCGATGACCTCGGGCTGGTCCGGCGCCGCCTCAGGCGAAACACTACGCTGATAGACATAATCCGGCGCTTCCACGGCCGGGTCTTCCAGAAGCTTCCCTTCGGAAGAGGTGTGCAGCAGGTTCGCGTCGACCGAGAACGGCGCGTCTCCGCGCTTGTCCTTCGTGACGAGAATCTGGTTTTTCTCCGCGAAGTCGAGAAGCGCCTGCCGCGACTTGAACTCCCACTCGCGCCAAGGTGCGATCACCGTAATGTTCGGGTCCAGCGCATAATAGCTCAGCTCGAAGCGAACCTGATCGTTGCCCTTGCCGGTCGCGCCATGGCAGACGGCGTCCGCACCGGTTTCGCGCGCGATCTCGATCTGGCGCTTCGCGATGAGCGGCCGCGCGATCGAAGTGCCCAGCAAATAAAGCCCCTCATAAACGGCATTCGCCCGAAACATCGGGAACACATAGTCGCGGACGAAATCCTCGCGCAGATCCTCGATATAGATCTGCTTGATGCCGAGCAGCTCCGCCTTTCTGCGCGCGGGCTCAAGCTCTTCGCCCTGACCGAGATCCGCGGTGAACGTCACCACCTCGCAGCCGTAGGTGACTTGCAGCCACTTCAAAATGATCGATGTGTCGAGGCCGCCGGAATAGGCGAGGACGACTTTCTTGATGCTTTTTTTCTCGGACATGACAGGCTCTTGAGGAAATGATGACGTTCGCATAGCGGAGGCTGTGCTCGGCGGCAAGAGGAACACGAACGATGGCTCATGTCACCTTCTGGTTCGAGTTTGCATCGACATACAGCTATTTGTCGGCAATGCGGATCGAGGAGATGGCTCAGAAAAGCCGATGTGGACGTGATTTGGAAGCCGTTTCTGCTCGGACCGATTTTCAAAGCGCAGAACTGGGATACGTCTCCCTTCAATCTCCACCCCGCAAAAGGCCGGTACATGGTGCGCGATATCGAGCGCATTGCGCAAGCCCGCGGTCTGGTGTTTCGGCTGCCCGCTCCCTTTCCCGCAGAATGGCCTCTTCGCTGCGCGGCTCGCGCTTGCCGGGAAGGATGGGGACTTCGCGTTCATTCGAACCGTCTTCAGGTTGGAATTCGCAGACGGGCGAAACATCGCCTGCCGATTGACGCTCGCGATTAAGAAGCTGATCAAGAGGACTTTTTCTAAAAACGATTGGACCAGTGCTGGGAGCGAACGTTTATCGTGAGCGACAAGCGCTCACTTATGGCTGGCAAGGCAGGGAGGACATATTGCGGCTGGAAGGCTGGAGCCGTCAGCGCTAGGTGGGCATCCTGCGCCGCCGGCTGAAGGAGGGCATGGCCATCTGCCGGACGCGGCGCCGGTCAACTGGCGCTCAGCTTCGTTGAGATCGGGCCGGGCGCGCTTGCCCATGAATACGGCGTGCTCGTCACTTCCCTCGACGAGGAGGTTCTGACGCTCGCCCAGCTCCACCGCGATCGCGCCGATAGCGAAAATCCCTTCGATTAACTGAAGAACCAATGGGGCTGGGCTGGCTTTACCACCCGCGATCTCGCCTGTTGCCAGTTCCTGGCTCGCTTCATCGCGCTCGTCTACAACTGGTGGAACCTGTTTGTGCGCCTCGCCGAACCGGATAAACATCTGGAAGCGATCACCAGCCGCGCTTGCCGCTGTCCGCCATTGCAAAGAATCCGGCGCCAGCGCTGATCGTCTGTCAACTGCTCCGCAGATTTGATCCGCTCGCGCAGGAAATGCTCGAGAGCACGCCTGCCGCCCAGCCGGCGGGCGCCAGCTGCGTCCTCCGCCGCGCCTCGTGGCCCCGGCCTAACCGGCAAAACCTACAATCGATAGGTTGAGCCGACGCTTCGCAGCTGCGAGCCTGAGCATTCAATTGCCGTTTTTAGGTTCATGCGGGTTGGCTAGCGATGACATTTGCAGTGACCAGGCAGGCAAACAGGTTCGGGTTGCAGTCACTCGCTCCAAACAACCTCGTTCGCCGCAAAGGCGCAAGTTGTTCAAATGGTCCTGATCAGGACCGAGCACCGCGTTTCAGATACCGGCGTTTTGGTAGCGCCACTGCCTTTTGCTGGGACTTGCGATTCTGAAACCGGCAACGCTCGCAATCATGCCGGAGCGGTTCTCTCTGTGTTCCGCTGAATGCGGGACAGACAGCTGGCCATATCTGAATTGAGCGGTGGCGATTTAATGGGGTTAGCTTGAGCGGGCTGGCTGTTCGGGGCTTGCTTGAAACCAAGCTACAATGACGGACATGGATCAAGGCAAGGGGGGCTCGCTGCATAAGCGGATCCTGCGCTATCGGACTATCGACTACCGGGTCCATTGACTCATATCTGAGGCGAGCCGGTAAGAAACAAAAACGGCGCCCGAAGGCGCCGTTCAAGATCAAAGAGATAAGGCTACTTCAAGGGTGGCAACCCGCCGTCGCAGCAACCAAGGTGGTAGTTCAGGCCAACCTTGACGGTGTTGATGTCAAGGCTATGATTGAAGCTCCCGCCATAGAGCCTGTACCGCCGCTCAAATTCACGTAGTTCGTCGTAGAAGACGTCGTTCCGAATTCAAAATACTGATACTCTGCCTTCACGCTCCAAGCCGGATTCCAAAGATATTCAACGCCGCCGCCAGCAGTCCAGCCGATGCGAGTGTCATTATTCGTCGACGAGCCGTAAGCGTAGGGGGTGCCTCCGCTATCGACTAGGACATCTGTAACGCCGGTCTTGGCCTGAAGGACCGCGAGACCACCCTTTCCGTAGAGCATCCATGGACCCCAGGCCCAGCCGATACGGCCCGTCACGTCACCGTAAAAGCCCGTAAATTAAATTGGCTTCTGCCGTTGGGAGTGAGCCAGCGGGTTAAGACAGCAGGAGCGCTGATGTATTTGTGGCTGCTGAGGCCCATCGCGCCAAAATCGGCCTCAAGACCGAACACGATACCACCCCGCTGCATATTATAGCCGATCGTGCCGCCTCCGAAAACGCCGCTGGGCGACTGGTCTGTATGCTGCACCCCGTACTGCCAAATAGGCAATGGAACGGAGGTAATTATAATCATTAGCCCAGTAGTGATCGAGGTCCGCGGTGTTCAGGTTCGCCCAAGCTCCGCCGATATGCACACCGCCGTACATGCCTGACCACAGTGCAACCGGCGCCATAACTGGGAATGGAGCCGGACCCGGGCCCGGGGCATAGATGTCAGCTGCATCTGCCTGTGCCGCGAAGGCGAGCGCGCCGAGCGCTGCTACGCCAGTAGTGATATATTTCATGCTGGTCGCCCTCAGGCCCAACTTGCCAGGAAGCTTCATCTCTCAAGTCCCCATCTAGTCTACTGTTTACATGAACCACTCAGGACACGAGCCCTTGGCGGTGTCTATCGTTCATCGATGGGAGGATATTAGATCTGGCTCTGACGGCGCGCAAGAAGCACAGCAAGCGCACCACAAAAATGTAGCACGCGGTGGATTAGTCAAACTTGACTGAAAAACTCCCAACAAAACAAACGCTTATCGATCCGTCGTTCGGACGGACTAGGCAACTTTTTAAGTTGCAAATAAGCCACAAAGAGCGCAAATCCGCACTCAGTACTTACTCAACACGATGGGGAACACAGCGAAGATGACCTGATTCGAGCCATCTGGCAATCTGAACCTGGCGGCTTGCAGCGATTTGAAAAGAAGCCGCCGTCCCGGATGTGTCCCCTGCCGCCGGCCTCGATTCCGTCCGATTTTCCAATGCACGCGAAAGCCAAATGGATTATCGTGCGTAATCCACGAGATGGCCCGAACCAAGGATGACGGATGGAACGGCGATATGCGATTTGGGACGTTTTCACCAACACGCCTCTCGCGGGGAATCCGCTTGCGGTGGTTCTCGATGCGGGCGGCCTTACCACGGAGGCCATGCAGGCGATCGCGCGCGAGTTCAACCTCTCCGAGACCGTGTTTGTGCTGCCGCCACGCCTTCCAGCGCATACAGCCTACGTGCGCATCTTCTCGCCTTCGACTGAGCTTCAGTTTGCCGGCCATCCGACCGTTGGCGCGGCCATCCAGCTTGCCGATGACAGGATTTCGGGAGCCGCTGCCGATTGCGATGCCCTTATTGTCTTAGAGGAAGGCATCGGCAGCATCCGTGTGGGCGTGGTTGGCCGCAGAGGGCATGCCCCCTATGCCGAGTTCGATGTGCCGAAATTGCCGGAGCTTGCGGGAGCGCCCGCGCATGAGGACCGGATCGCCGCCGCTCTCGGCCTGGCGCCGCAAGAGATCGGCTCGGCGAACCACAAACCGTCGCAATACGACGCCGGCGTCTCCTTCACCTTCGTTCCTGTGCGGGATTTGGACGCGATGAGCCGGGCGCAGATCGTAACGTCTCATTGGGACGAAGCCTTCCACGGCAGCAATGGCAAAGTCTTCCTCTATTGCCGCGAGACGATTCAGCATCACGCATCCTTCCACGCCCGCATGTTCGCTCCTGGCGTGGGTGTGCCGGAAGACCCGGCGACGGGTTCGGCTGCGGCGGCGTTCCCGGCTGTGATCCATCGCTTCGATCAACTGCCTGAGGGCACGTCCGAGTTCGTCATCGAACAGGGAATCGAGATGGGACGCCCAAGCGAGGTCAAGCTCGAAATCGAGGTCGCGGGCCGCCGCATCAAGCGGGTCCGGATCGGCGGTTACGCCTGTCTCGTCATGCGCGGAAAGCTGTTCGCTTAAGATTTGTCCTCCCGGAACGGCGAATGCCGTATCCGGGATCGTTACAATTCAACCCTTCCTGCATTTACGATCCCGGATAATGCGCGAGCGCGTTTCCGGGACGACATGAACTGTTACTCGCCTTCCTCATCCTCATAGCCGAGAAGGGAAAGGGCGCGAGCCTCAAGGCCCGCCTTCCGGCAGTAATGGACCAGCGCCTCCTCGCGGCCATGCGTCACCCAGATTTCCCCGGCTCCGGTCTCATGGATGGTCTCGATGAGTTCGGTCCAGTCGCAATGGTCGGAGATGATCAACGGCAGTTCGACGCGCTGCTGTTTCGCGCGGGCGCGGATTTGCATCCAGCCGGACGCGGCCGCAGGGATGACCTCCGGGAGCGACCTGGACCATCGATCCGCCAGTTGGGAGGGCGGGCACAGCACGATTTCGCCGGCGAGGCTCTTGCGGTTTTCCTTGCTGACAGGCGCGTAGGGGCCAAGCGCAACGCCGCGCTGTTCATAAAGCTCCGTCGTCTTCAGGAGTGCGCCATGCAGATAGATCGTCTTGTCATATCCGCCGCGCCGCAGCTCGGACATGACCCGCTGCGTCTTGCCAAGTGCATAGCAGCCAACGACGTGGCAGCTGCCGGGAAAGATCGCGAGCGAGGTGAGAAGCTTCTCGATCTCCTTTTGGGGATCGGGGTGGCAGAAAACCGGCAGGCCGAAGGTCGCCTCGGTCACGAACACATCGCATGGCACAAGTTCGAACTCCCGCGCCGTGAGATCGGCGGTGCGTTTGTAATCGCCGGAGACCACAAGGCGCGCGCCGCCATGTTCGACCAGCACCTGGGCCGAGCCGAGGATGTGTCCCGCGGGGTAAAACGTGACGCGCGCGTCGCCGCAATGCATCGCTTGCGCGATAAGGCAAGTCCACGCACTTCTGCGCGAAGCCTTCGCCGAACCGGCAGGCCATGATCGCGATGGTGTCCGGCGTGGCGATCACCTTTGTATGCCCGGCCCTGGCGTGGTCGGAATGGCCGTGGGTGACGATCGCCGCCGGGACGGGCCGGACAGGGTCGATGAAAAAGTCTCCAGCCTTGCAGTAAAGCCCTTCGGGCCGAACCTCCATCCATTCGCGCGGATAACTCATACCAACCGTTCGACCGTTCGTTTGAAGCTTCTCCAAGCCTGAGCCAATGACGCCAATCCTGCCAACGATTGCCTTGCCGGGACGGGGATCTTAGGAAAAATCGCCTTGCTGGGAGGTTAACTGAATTAACCTTTTGATTTAAGTGATAAAAACACCAAAAGGTTCGCGCCGCGGCGGCTGCAGAAGGCGCGGGCATGGTTAACAGGCGCGGCCGGAACATATTTAACGGACTTTTGCGAGTCCGCTTTTTCGCACTTTTTCGCGTCTTGGAGCATTTTTCGCGCAAATTCAGGCCGGAAATTGCCCCAAGACGCTCGCCGTTAACCATGGCCGGTTAACGCATAATCGCCGCGGCAACGATCGATTCACCATGACGCCGCGTCGGGCCTATAGCGGTTCGCTCGCAGTGTGGGCTCAAGAGGCAGCGGCCTGACCGGCGCCGGGACGCAAGGCCCGGCGGACCGCCTCGACAAGAAGCCGCGCCGGGGTCGGCTTCGTGAGCACCTGTGCGTCGGGCCAATCCCGCCTCAGCTGCTCGACGGCGGCGTAACCGGTATAGAACACGATCCCGACACCCTCGTCCCTTCAACTCGTGCGCCGCCGGGAAAACCTCCTCATCGCGGAGGCTGACATCGAGCACGGCGGCGCACATGGCGGCGGTCTGGGCCAAAGATAGAGTGTGCGCCAGCGTCAGCGTGGGGCCGAGTATTTTCGCCCCCGCCTTTTGAAGCGTTATGCCGAGGTCGAATGCAAGGATCGCGTCGTCTTCCGCGATCAGGATCCGCGTTCCCTGTAATGGCTGGTTAGCATTCGTGTTCATTCTCTCCGCACAGACTTCCCCGGCAAGGTCACTGTATACAAAAGGCCCTCCGGATTAAAATCCAATGCGACTCTCGCCTCAGGCAAGCCATTTTGAATTAAATAGCTACCAAAACCTTGCTTCGAGGGAGGCATAACCTTGGGACCGCCCGCCTCCCGCCAGCGGAATTGAAACTCAGGTCCCGCCCCATCTCCCGTAAATCCCCACTCCAAACTGAGAGTTCCCGCCTTAGACGAAAGCGCACCGTATTTCAACGCATTCGCCGCAAGTTCATGAAGAACAAGCGCGAGCGGCGTGGCAAGATCTGGCGGCAGGAAGATGTCCGGGCCGTTCATCTCGATGCGTTTTCCTTCGATCTCGTAGGGAGCAAGCTGTTTTTCCGCCAATTCCTTCAACGCGGCTCCGCGCCAATCGCTTCTGACGAGAAGATCATGGGCGGCGGAAAGTGCGGTAAGCCTGTTCGTGAACGCCTCCAGCGCCTGATCCTTTGGAACATCTTCCGCAAACGAAAGCCGCGCCATTGCCTGGACAATGGCCAGAGTATTCTTCACGCGATGGGAAAGCTCGCTCAGAAGCAGCCGCAGGTGCGCTGCGCTGCGCTCGCCTTCAGGTCCGCTTCCATTTCCAAGCGCGCGGTAATGTCGACGAAGGTGCAGACGACGCCCTCGATCCTTTCGTCCACGGTTCTGTAGGGCCTGATCCTTGTCAGGAACCGGCTTCCGTTGCTCTCGATTTCCCGCTCGATGATCTTGAGATCCTTGAGAACGGCATGCGCATCGGCGGTGAAATTTGGATAATCGAGCCGGTGCGTGAAGTCCGTGATCGACCTCCCCTCGTCCGGCGCCTTGATGTTGAAAAGGTCGGAGATCTTCGGGGTGAAGCGTTTGATACGGAGCTGATGGTCGAGAAACAGCGTCCCGACGTCAGTGGCGGCCATGAGATTTTGCAAATCGTTGTTCGCGCTCGACACGCTATCGAGCTTCAGCTTAAGTTCCGCATTAACGGTTTGGAGTTCCTCGTTGATCGACTGCAGTTCCTCCTTGCTCGTTTCAAGCTCCTCGGCCGTCGAGCGATATTCCTCGTTGACGGATTGCAGTTCTTCGTTCGACGCGCGAAGCTCTTCGTTGGCGGCCTCGAACTCTTCCCGGCTCGCCTTCAAACGCGAGCGCGTAACCTCGAGTTCCTCCTTGAGGCCCCTGACGAGGTCGGCGGCGCCTTGATCGCGGATCGCTTGAATATTGTCGTGATCCGCCTCCTCGACCGCATCACCCTCTATAAAAAAAACGACAGCCTGGCGCGGATTGTCGCAATCGGGAGCGGTGGGCTTTACCTGGAGGTAAACCCGGCGAGGCGATCCGTTGAAGCGGACCGGAATAGGCAGGCTGAGGCTTTGCTGATTGCGCTCGAAGGTCTTGTGGAGACCGGCCCTGAGATCGAACCGAAGCTCAGGCCGCACCAGTTCGGTGACGTCGTTCCGCATCTGCCCCGCTGAAGGCTGGACGAAACGGCCCGCGTTGTCCGACATGTGGACGATTTGGAAGTTCGCATCGACGAGCGTGGTCGGCGGCGCAATCTGTTCGAGCGCTCGCCAGTGTGTTGCCGAAGGAGACCGCTTCGTCTGCGCTGACGTGAGCAGTTGTGGGATGTCCTGGGAGCGCGGTCCAATAACGATGCTCTGAAAATCGCCATGCTGGCCCTCCCGCATGGCTGACTGGTAGATTTTCGCATCCCGGTCGACAACGCGGAATACGCCTGCCGGGCTTTCGGCTGTTTCCGATGAACCGAGAAAGAGATAGCCGCCAGGCCTCAAGGCATAGTTGAAGGCCGCGAGGGTCTGATCCTGGAGGTCCTTTTCGAGGTAGATCAGAAGGTTGCGGCACGATATGAGATGCAGCCTCGAAAAAGGCGGATCCTTGAGAAGACTATGCGTTGCGAAAAGGACCATGTCGCGGATCTCACGCCCTACGCGGTAATGATCGCCTTCCTTCGTAAAATATTTTCGCAAGCGCTCTTCACTTACATCGGATTCCATAGCCAGCGGATATCGCCCCTCTCTCGCGATGGACAAAGCGCTGACATCCAGATCTGTGGCGAAGATCTGCAATTCTGCCCGAACCTCTCGACGCGCGGCCTCGTCGGCAAACAGCATGGCTATGTGTTTAGTCCCAGGCTCTGATGGAATCAGTCTAACTAACCCGAAACTTCGGGAGCGGTTATGGGACAGATACTTCACGGCAGCGCCACGACCACGTACGCCATCCGAGCGGCAATACAGCGATCGAAAGCTACGGCCAAGGAGCTAGCCGAACGGCATGGCCTCAATCCCAAGACCGTCGCCAAGTGGAAGAAGCGGACCTTCGTCCACGACGCACCCATGGGGCCGAAAGACCCGCGCTCAACGGTGTTGTCCATCGAGGAGGAGGCCATCGTGGTTGCCTTCCGCAAGCATACGCTGTTGCCGCTCGACGATTGCCTCTATGCGCTTCAGGCCACCATCCCGCATCTGACGCGCTCGTCGCTTCATCGCTGCTACCAGCGCCATGGCATCAGCCGGCTGCCCGAAGTGGAGGGAGATAAGCCAGCCAAGAAGGCTTTCAAAAAATACCCTATTGGCTACTTTCACATCGACATTGCCGAAGTCAGGACCGAGGAAGGCAAGCTCTACCTCTTCGTGGCCATCGACCGGACATCGAAGTTCGCCTTCGCCGAGCTGCATGAGAAAGCCACAAGAGAAACTGCGGCAAACTTCCTGAAAACCCTCATGGCCGCCGTCCCCTACAAAATCCATACGGTCTTAACCGACAACGGCACCCACTTCACCACGCCGGGCAACGCTTGTTCGCAAGCCCAAGAGATCAAGGAAGGCCTGGCCAGAGGCGAAGTCTTCCGAGCCCATGCTTTTGAGTACGCCTGCGCCAAAACCGACATCGATCACCGGCTCACAAAGCCGAAGCATCCCTGGACGAATGGCCAGGTCGAACGCATGAACCGCACGCTGAAAGAGGCAACCGTCCGCCGCTACCATTACGACAGCCACGACCAGCTCAGAGAACATCTCGCTACCTTCCTCGCCGCTTACAACTTCGCCAAGCGCCTGAAAACCCTGCGAGGCCTCACAACTCACGAATACATTTGCAAATGCTGGACAGAAAACCCGGATCAGTTCAGGCTCAATCCATTCCACCATATGCCGGGACTAAACAGCTATGGAGTAAGCCTCCTCGCCGCTGGCGCAACCCGGCGCCCAAACGCGAATGGGACCAGCCTGTTCACCTTGCTCGAACAGACTTGGGATCACCTTATGGGCAAGGGCGTCGAAAGCATCCCGGTCGCGAAAAAACGTTGTCACCGATATGAGAAGATCCGCGAACAGGCATTCCACCTCCTCGGGTTTGGCTTTGAGGCGCTCGAAGTACTCCGCAAGGCTATCCGCCTTGCTGACTTGCATTCGCCGCGCGAGCCGCCTGTAGATCGTCGAGCGTTTATAATGCAAGAAGTCGTGGCCGGTCCGCGAGCGCAGGTAGGAGAGGATACGCTTCAGCGTCTCCTCGTCGCTGGGCGCCAGATGTTCGGCTGGAACGTGCTCCTTTGTTTTGATGATATCCACGAGTTGACGCGCAAGCTCCCAAACGGGGAGCACCACGTCGGCCACTCCCGTTGCAATCGCGCTCCGAGGCATGGATGGGTATTCCGCCTCATTCGGGTCTTGCACCAGGATGAGGCCGCCTGCTTCCTTGATGGCCTTCGCCCCAAGCGCTCCGTCCGAGCCAGCGCCCGTCAGCACGACGGCGAACCCATCGCCATGCTGATCTGCGAGAGATCGGAAGAATTGATCGATGGGTGAGCGTCTTCCTCGCGGTTCGTCGAACGGTAAAGTCGAAATCTCATGGTCCGTAATGAGAAGCCTCCGGTTCGGAGGAATGACAAAAATCTTGTTTGGCTCAAGCGGAGCCTTCTGGTTCACCTGCTGCACCGGCATCTGCGTTTTTCTCGCGAGGATTTCGGCAAGCTCGCTGGTGTAGGTCGGCTCGAGGTGAACGATCACCACATAAGCAGCACCAGTGTTTGGAGGGATTTCCTGAAAAAAGTTCTGGAGCGCCTTCAGGCCGCCGGCCGATGCGCCGATGCCGACGGTCGGAAAGTTCGTCTCGACCTCAGGCTTGGAAGAGTTTATTTCGTTCGCCGGCGTCGTATCGTTTGCCATCGCTGTTCCTGCCGCGACTATTTTTTTGTCGGACCACCGATTAGCTTAACCCGGTGCGGTCTATTAGGATGTCCTGCAGCCAAGAATATAATCGAGTTGCAATCTTTCTGATCTAATCTTTTAAATTTTAGACAAGAAGCTTGAACCTCACGGCCAGAGATGCGATATTCAATATACCACTATTTTCAACTTATACTAAGCTCTTATCTGGCCGTACACTTAAACCAAGCTCTGGTTTGCGCAGTGAAACATGAGCTTGACGATGCAACACTTGCCTCGTTTCAGATCTTTCAGATAAGTGCAGCAGCCGCAACATGCCAGCAGTTGCGGATACGCTGTTTATAGGATCCAACCCGATGATTTATTGAATCGCACCTCTGCCCCTCCCAATGGGAAATGCGGATCGCTTGCGATGCGGGTGAAGGGGTAAGTGCTTTATAATGCAGGTCAACGCCCCTCAACAACCGCCGCCGTCATCCCGAAAGGCTGAGCCTTATCCGGGATCGGTAGAATTGAAGCGCCCAACTTTTGGGATCCAGGCTCGCGCTTCGCTCGGCCGGAATGACAAAGCGCGGAGCGAGCGGCGTCCTGGATGACAACCGTTAACCAGATAAGCGAAGTGCTTAGTACATATGCGTGTTCACGCGGCTTGTCGGGAAGAACTCGAAAAAGAAGGGCTGCGGCACGGCAGGCGGCGGCACGAAACGCGGGCTCCGGTAAACCGAGTAAACGGTCCGGCCATGCCAATGCGGGTAATGGTAATACCCGTTTCTGGTCCACCTTCCGGCGGCCTCCGCTGCGGAGGCGTTGACCGCGACAAGCGTGGCGAGTAAGGCAAGGACGGCCGCTTTCTTCATGATTTATTTCCCTTCTATGATCACGGCCGCGTGCAAGGCTCGTGGTAAATCCCTATGCTAGAAATAGATCTGGGGTGTAAAGCGGTTATAAACATGGCTGGCCGTTCGAAGAAAATAACTTTTCCGGGGTCGCAGGGCGCTCCGCTCGCGGCCCGGCTCGACTATCCGGAAGGAAAGCCGCGCGCTTTTGCTCTTTTCGCGCACTGCTTCACCTGCTCGAAAGACCTTTTCGCCGCGGCGCGGATCGCACACGAACTCACCGAGCGCGGATTTGCGGTCTTCCGCTTCGATTTCACTGGCCTCGGCATGAGCGAGGGCGAATTCGCCAATACGAACTTCTCCTCCAATGTGCAGGATCTACTTGCCGCGGCCGCATACCTGCGTGAGACCTTGATGCCCGTCGACATTCTCATCGGGCATAGCCTTGGCGGCACTGCGGTGCTGGCTGCGGCGAAGGACATTCCGGAGGCGAAGGCTGTCGCAACCATTGGCGCGCCCGCGGATGCCGCGCATGTGACGCGGAACTTTTCGGCCCAGCTGGACGAGATTCGCAACGAGGGCGAGGCCGCGGTGATGCTCGCCGGGCGGACGTTCACGATCAAGCGCCAGTTTCTGGAGGATGTCGAAGCCGTCCGGCTGCACGACCGGATCGCCGCGATGCGGAAGCCGCTCCTGATCTTTCATGCGCCAACCGACGAGGTCGTGGGACTGGAGAACGCGTCGGCGATCTTCACGGCGGCGAGGCATCCGAAGAGCTTCATTGCGCTTCAGGGCGCGGACCACCTGCTTACGAAGCGGGAGGACGCGATCTACGTGGCCGAAGTCTTGAGCGCCTGGGCCTCGCGCTACATCACGGGTTCCACCGGCGCGCGCGATGAGGCCGCCATCGAGCCGGGCGTGGTTTCGGTCAGGGAGACGCGGCACAGCAAGTTTCAGCAGGATGTCCGCGTCGGGCAGCACCGGCTTGTCGTCGACGAACCCTATGCCCAGGGCGGCTCGGATCTTGGGCCCAACCCTTATGATCTCCTCTCGGCTGCGCTCGGGGCATGCACTTCGATGACATTGCGTCTCTATGCGGACCTGAAGAAGCTGCCGCTCGAGCGCATTCAGGTTTTCGTCCGGCACAGCAAGCGGCACATGGAGGACTGCAGGGAGTGCGCGGACGGGCAACTCGCCAGGGTCGATCATTTCGAGCGCGTGATCCGGTTGGATGGCGATCTGGACGAGGCCGCGCGGCAGAAGCTTCTTGCGATCGCGGACAAATGCCCTGTGCACAACACGCTTGAGTGGGGCTCGACGATCACCACAAGAGAGGAATCCCAGCCGAAGGTCTATTCCGTAGGGCCGGAGTGATGAATTTGGTCCTTACCGGAAGCCGCCAATGCGATTATGTTTACGCGGCGATTCGAGGGGCGGAGTCGCCCTCAAGATGGTGGGCTTGATGGTGTAATGGGATCTTGGATTAGAGCTTTCGCACTTTTTGCGCTGCTGGTGGCTGTGCCGTTCCTTGTCGAGCGGCTGCTCGGCCGTCATCCTCGACTGCCAATCGACGGCATAAAGGTCAGCGACTCGTTTTGGCAAGACGTGCTCTCCTACAGCGGCTTCGGCATGATTATGCTGCTGCTTATCGGCTTTCTCATCGTCCTCGCCGTCTTCCTCCCTCAGACCTACGTGATTTCCGATTATCTCACCCTCGCGGAGCGGGACATGAACACCCTCCTGCGCGGTTGGGGCGGAGGGTGTCGCCTGATGCTCGCAGAGGAATGGTGAAGGAGCGCGCCGACTGGCTCTCAATGATCCCGGGCGCCAATCCCGATGTCTACAAGGAATTCTTCACACTCAACCAGACCGATCTGGCGAGTGGCGGGCCGCAGGGCGCGGCCATGGGCAGGGCTCGACTGACAGCCTTCCTTCTTCGTGAAATCTACGAGGGCAATGTGAAGAATGCGCAGCTCAAGATTTTCAACGAGATAAAAAACGGCGGTAAGCCCTATGTCGCGCCCGGCATCAGACAGATTTTGGATTACGACAGGTTTGATGAAAAAACCGGTTTCCCAGAGGGATCCGGTTTCGGCTGGTTCCCTCTGACGTTAACTGTCAAGCTGCACCGGCATCCACGCCACATCATCATGGTCAAGCCCGACAAGACAGTTATCGAGAATTGGGCCGTTCTCGACGAGCTCAACAGGCAGCTGCGGCCATTGCCCTCCTGATATTTCACCTTCTCGGGCGGCTCTAACACTATAGAATAGATCACCTTTTCGACGCTTAATTAAGTCCGATTAAGGGACGACCGGAGCGGACGGCACCGAAGCCCATTCCGCCCAGGATCCATCGTAGACGGCCGTGTATTCATTGCCGAGGATCGCGAGTCCAAGGGCAAGGATGCACGCCGTGATGCCGGAGCCGCAGGTCGTGATAACGGGCTTGCCGGGGTTGATGCCTGCGCTCTCGAAAGCGGCGCGCAACTCGGCCGCGGACTTCATGACGCCATTGCCATCGATCAGCGTGCCATAAGGAAGGTTGCACGCACCCGGCATGTGACCGAGCCGCGGCACGGGCCGGATCTCGATCTCCTCGCCCTCAAAGCGGGATTTCGAGCGCGCATCCACGATTTGCAAACGCCCCGACTGGACCGCGGTGATCATATCGGAGATGTCGCGGACCAGTTCGGAGTTCTTCCGGACCGTAAAGTGGCGATCCGAACGCAACGCCGCGGGGCCGTTTTCGACGGCGCGCCCCTCGGCGATCCATTTCTTGAGCCCGCCATTCAGCACCGCAACATCCTCGTGGCCCATGACCCGAAACATCCACCACGCCCGAGGCGAACTGAAGATGCCCTTGTCGTCATAAACGACAATCTTCATCCCATCGCCAACGCCCATCTTGTTCATCCGGGACGCAAATTTCTCTGGCGCTGGCAGCATGTGAGGATAAGGGGACGCGGTGTCGGAAAGGTCCTCGATATCGAAGAAGAGGGCGCCCGGAATATGCGCCTCGCGAAAGTGGTCGTAGCCGGGCTTCGGCTCGCCCGGGATCGTCCAGGTGGCGTCCAACACCACGAGGCCCGGCGCCCCGAGATGTTTCTCGAGCCAATCCGTTTCAACCAGCCACTTCGATGAGAAATCGGTCATGCTCACCCCCAACATCTCGTGCTTTCAAACCTGATGCTCAAAAACCTTCGGCACGGCTGGCGATGCCTCGAGCCATGGCGGAACCGGAAGTTCTTTTTCCCTCAGAAACGCAGCATTGAACATCTTGGATTGGTAACGCATCCCGTAGTCGCAAAGGACGGTTACAATGGTATGACCGGGGCCGAGATCGCGGGCAAGGCGGATCGCTCCTGCGACGTTCACGCCGCTCGAACCGCCAAGGCACAGGCCCTCTTCCGCGAGCAGGCGAAAAACCACCTCAAGCGCTTCCGCGTCGGGAATTTGATAGGCCCTGTCGACGGCGACGCCTTCGAGGTTTGCGGTGATGCGGCCCTGGCCGATCCCTTCCGTGATGGATGACCCTTGCGCTTCCAGCTTGCCCTTCGCGTAGTAGCTATAGATCGCGGACCCCATCGGGTCGGCCACGCCGATCGTGACCTGCGGCCGCTTCGCCTTCAGCCCGAGAGAGACGCCGCCGAGCGTGCCGCCGGTGCCGACCGCGCAGATGAAGCCGTCCACCTTACCGCCGGTCTGGTTCCAGATTTCCTCGGCGGTTGTCTCGATATGGCCCTGCCGGTTGGCGACGTTGTCGAACTGATTGGCCCAGATCGCGCCTTCAGGCCGGGACGCGTTCAGGGCCTCGGCGAGCCGCGCGGAATATTTCACATAGTTGTTCGGGTTCTTGTAAGGGACGGCAGGCACCTCGACGAGCGTGGAGCCCATCAGCCGCAGCGTGTCTTTCTTCTCCCGGCTTTGCGTTTCCGGGATGACGATCGCGGTCTTGAAGCCCATCGCGTTGGCGACGAGCGCAAGGCCGATGCCTGTATTCCCCGCCGTCCCCTCGACGATGGTGCCGCCGGGCCGCAACGTTCCGCGCCGGATCGCATCTTCCACGATGAAGAGCGCGGCGCGATCCTTCACGGATTGGCCGGGATTGAGAAACTCCGCCTTGCCCAAAATCTCGCAGCCCGTTTCATCCGAGGCGCGGCGCAAACGGATGAGAGGGGTATTGCCGATGGCGGCCAAAACAGATCGCTTAACGCCGGAGGCGTCGGAGGGATGAACCATAGGGCGGAGCAGCCGTGTTGTTTGTTTCTTCTAAGATGGACCGGTTTGCGCGGGCGGGCAACCTTTCATGCCGCGCGATTAAGCAGGCATTCGCTGTCTCGAACGGATGACGGTCGGATTGAGCCGCTTTGTTTTCCGTCGAAGGCCGGGACTGCCCTCTAACTGTCATAGCGAAGTCTCTTCCTTGGGGTGAAGTTCGCGCCCCGATTGCCGCAACAGATCGACGCGAACGACCGGCCGTAAGCTGGTCCGGCTCATCCGGGAGGCATCGCTTAACATCCGGTAAAAATTGGCTTCGTTTCGTAATATGGCCATAAGTAAGCATACAAGTATCTGTCTTGGAATGATTAACGGCGCGGCCATCTCGTTTGTTTTGCAAAAGTTGCCAATTTCTGTCAGTAATCGAGGTAAAATTACGCAAAACAGATGGTTCGTTTTGAATGACGGCGTTAGCGGGTGCTTAACGCAAATTGGCGGCGTAGCCTTGCTGCTGCCTAAGAAGCTTTCTTGCTTCCGCCTTCCATGACGACGCGGTCTCGAAATGCGGGTTGTCCGTCATGCGGGCTGGCCCTCGGCTCCGGAGCGCAGCGTGGCGATCATCACCGCGTCGCCGCGGGCAACGGCAAGGTCGAGTGCCGTCATTTCCGCGAACCCGGGTGCGCCGCTGCCGCGCAGGGAGAGATTGGCTCCCGCCCTGGCCAGCATTTGCACAAAGTCCGCGTGTCCTCGGACAACGGCAAGCATCAGAGCGCTCAATCCGTACTTTGCCGTATGATCCAAATCGGCGCCCTCTTCGATCAGCCACGCAATCACGTGTCCATGCCCCGCCACGACCGCAAGCATAAGCGCTGTCTGGTTCCGTCTGTCCCGCGCATCGATATCGGCGCCGGTCGCCAGCAAAGCGCGCAGATCATCAAGACATCCACGGCGAACCGCTTCCTCCCACGCGGGTATCACGGCACTGCCCTGACGTTGACTGGTCCAGCCCTGCCGGCACGATCGTCGTGGAGCATCATGGCACCGCCTTGCTGGATCTCCGCTTTCGTTGAACTGGTACCCAATGTTGCGGCCTGACGATGGATTTCTTCCGCGAACTAGACAGTGATCGGAGCGCCGAGCCACTCCGCCACCTTTTCGCACAGCCACAGCAACCCGCGGCCTTCGAGCGGCATGAGCCAGAATAGCAGCCAGGCGAGAACCACAGTGGCCAGGGTGGCGAGGATGACGGTTGAGACGTCTATCGCGGTCAAGCGCCAGGACATGCCGACGAGCAAAGGATGGTCATCCTTGATGTCCTTGGCGGGGCGATCAGGTTCAACCAATGTGTCTTCCAACTATCGGGCAAGCGCCACGTCACGAAGCTGGCTGACGCCACGGTGGCATGGAACACGGTTGGCAGCATGGTTGAAAAGAGGGTGAGGTAAACCCACCAAACCGAGACATCGGAAGGGTTGGTGCGCAGCCGGTGAAGCGTGCCCGCCAGATCGAAAAGCTCCGAGCCGCCCTTTCCCTGCGAAAGCTGGTTCATGGTTTGCAGCGCCGCCGTGATCGTCACCGCAAGCCCGGCAAGAAGGACGACGCCGAAGCCCACTCCGATGATCGCATTTCCGGCTACGCGATAGGCGGATGCATAGTCTCGAATAGCCATGCCTTTGAGCAGCCAGCGTGTAGAAGCAAGGGACAACCAATCGAAAATCGAGTTAATCAGCGGCAAGAGAATAAGGAAGATGAGAATGAATTCTAGTGTTTCATAATGGCGTGGAAACCACGCAGGGTGTGCGCACACAAGCGCGAGAAAGCCAAGCACGGAAGCGATGTAAAGCCAGTAAAAAAGGCCTTGGAGACCGCGCCGGTTCATGAATTCTTGAAAGCGGGGGACAGCGACAACGCCAGCGAAAGCGCCAGCGCCAGCGCCAGCGACAGCGAAAGCGAAAGCGACAGCTACAGCGACAGCGAACAGGAAGTAAGCGCAATTGCGCAAGCTTGGGGCCTTGCCAAATCGGTAGCCAAAGAACGCGGCAGGGCACACGGCTGCAAGCGTGAGCGCGCGACGCCAAACGGATAAGTTCTCCGGCAAGAGGTCAGAAATGCCCGAAGTGTTCTGCCCCGTCACAAGCCAAACGATGAAAAGGCTGGCGAAGGGATAAATGAATGCCATCTTGAGGGTGAAATCGTAACTATCCGCGCTCCAGGCCGATGGGCCGAGGCCTTTGTCCACCCAGGCCAGCGCGCGGCGCAGATGGCCGAAATAGGCTTTGCGCCATCCGCCATGGGCAGTCAGCCTCTCGCGAACATCGGCAAGGCCGAGCGGCGACTTCAAAACATCCTGGTAATACTTGAACGCCAATAGATCAGCCCGAGCGCGGGAACCAGGAGAATGACAATCGCTGTCGGATCTCCGCCCAGCCATTTGCCGAGCGCCTCGATGGCATTCAAAATCTCTTTCAACGGCCGCCCCTGTGCCTGTCAATAAGATCGAAACAAACACTTTCTTCGACGCATACCATCTTCAGCGGGGCGGCGCAAGCATGGCGGCCGGTAAAGGCGGGATAATGTGTCGAAGCCGAGCGCTTCTGGCGCTGGATGCCCGCGGCGGGCGTGGCTTGATTTCGCGTTGAAGGACGATAAGACCTTTGAGCCGGACCTCGCCGAAAATAGAGTTATGTATATCGCGGAGAAATATGGAAGGTGGAATGCGGCGTTAGGGGGCTTGAAGTTTGGGAAACTCGGTGGGAAAAGGGAGGCATTCGGTCGATGCGGGCGTGGCGAAATTGGCAGACGCAGCAGGTTTAGGTCCTGCCGCTGAAAGGCGTGGGGGTTCAAGTCCCTCCGCCCGCACCAAGACAACCGGCGGCGAGGGCGGAGCATCGGAAGGGTGAGAAGCAAGGCTTGCGAACGCTTCCTTCCGCAAAAGTCTGCATTCCCGCAAAAGTCCGTTAACCGCTCTCCTGTAAACCTGAACGCAGCTTTGGGTTGTGTTTTTGGATGTTTGTTTACCATGGGTGGAGAGGGTGACGTCTCAGGGGGCGCTTGGGCCCCAAAAACCGGGCAGCACGGGGGCAAAGCCGTGGTCTGTGCCCTGCATTTGCCCGAATCGGGTCTTGGGATCTCATGCGCTGCACAGCGGGTCCAGGTTGCAGCGTATCGTCAACCGCTTCCCAAGCAGGATCATGATCGTTACGGCTCTCGTTGCATCTCTTTGTGCCTGTTCGGTGTCCAAGACATCGCGCACCGTCGATGAAACCCAGACTTTGAGCCCGAGGGTCATCAAGGTTGGCGATCCTGTTCCCAAGGGCGGCGGCGCCTATAAGCTCGGCGATCCCGTACCTTGCGGGCGGCAAGTGGTATACTCCGGTAAACGATCAGACCTACGACGAAACTGGGATAGCATCCTGGTACGGGGATTTCTTCCACGGACGGCGAACCGCCAACGGTGAAATCTACGACATGAACGCTTTGACGGCGGCTCACCCCACCTTGCCGATGCCGACCTATGCAACCGTCACAAACCTTGCGAACAACCGGACCGTCGTTGTCCGGATCAATGACCGCGGCCCTTATCATGACGGCCGGATCATCGATCTTTCGCACAAGGCGGCGGAGCTTCTCGGCTTTTATCGGACGCGGCTCGGCCGCGGTGCGCGTCCGCTATCTGTCGCCCGCACCTTTGAACGGCGACGACACGCTTGAGCGCACCATGCTGGCGAAGCAACCCTGGGCGGCGCATGTCATCAAGGATAAGCAGGCGCATGCCGCTCCTCCTTCGCCGAAGGTGAGCTTTCTTTCGGCGGCAACCGTAACGGTCGGACCCGCCTGTCGTTACGAAGAAAAGCGGCTTCGAGAAAGCCCAGAAGGAAAGCACGGGCGGATGGGTGACGAACGCGCAACACATTAACAAAGGCATGCTTTAGAAGTCGCACAGTCAGATTATTTAAAGGCTCGCAGCCCTAACTCTTAGCAAACCGGCCCCTCGGTTGTTATATAATGCCAGCGATTCATCCTGGATTAAGCCGATGCGCCTCGCCCTGCTTTTTTTACTCCTTCTTTTATGTCCGCAGTCAGCCGGCGCGCAGCCTGCGGCGACATTCCAGACTTCTGCCGCGGAAGCGATCCTTGTCGATGTCGACACGGGGACGGTGCTCTTCGAGAAGAATGCCGATAAGCTTTTTGCGCCCGCGAGCATGAGCAAGATCATGACGCTTGAGATTCTGTTCAGGAAGCTCAAGGCCGGGGAAATCTCGCTCGACACGGAGTTTCCGGTGAGCCTGCACGCCTGGAAAACGGGTGGCGCTCCGTCTCGCACGACCTCCATGTTCATTCCTCTCAACCAGACGGCGAAAGTCAGCGACCTGATCCAGGGCATTACCGTGCAGAATGGCAATGACGCCTGCATCGCGGTGGCCGAAGGCTTGTCCGGCAGTGAAGAGGGTTTCGCGCAAGCCATGACCGAGGAAGCGCGGGCGCTCGGGCTTGAGAAATCGACGTTCGGAAATGCATCGGGCCTGCCAAATCCCGCCAACCAAATGACGGCGCGGGAGCTGGCGAAGCTCTCAGTTCATGTGATCAAGGAATATCCGACTTATTACAGCTACTTCGGGCAGAAAGAATTCAAGTACCGGACGCACGATTTCAAGAATCTCAATCCGCTTCTTAACGCGGCCATTCCTGCCGATGGGCTGAAAATCGGGTTCGCGGAAGGCGCGGGCTACGGCATTACAGCATCGTCCGTGAAGGACGGCAGGCGTCTCGTCGCTGTCATGAACGGCTTCGAGTCCGAACGGGAGCGGCGTGAAGACACTCTCAAATTCTTGAGCTGGGGATTTGTCAACTTCAAAGCCTTCAAGGTCTTCGCGAAAGATGAGACGGTCGGCGAGGCCAGGGTTTGGGGCGGGCAGAAGTGGAGCGTGCCGCTCAAGACGAAATCCGACGCCATGATTCTCCTGCCTGTGAATGCAAAAGATCATCGCATCAAGGCGCAGGTTGTTTATCGCGGCCCGCTCAAACCGCCGGTCAAGGAAGGCGACAGGGTGGGAGAGGTTCGGATCACGTCCGAGGCGAACGGGACCTCGAATTCCGTGCCGCTCTATGCGGCGGCGGATATGGAGGCCGGCGGCATGGTCTCGAAAGGGATCGATTCGGTGCTGCTCGGGGTGAATTCCTACGTGTCGCAGGCTGTCACCAAACTTCTCAAGAAGCCGCCGCAGCCGGCGGCAGCGGCAACTCCTGCCCTTTCGAAGCCGAGCTCGTGACCCGAGGCAAGTTCATCACCTTCGAAGGCGGCGAAGGCGGCGGGAAAGACGACCCAGGCGGCGATTCTCGCCCAGCGGCTGAAGCGCCTCGGCATTAACGTCCTTCAAACCCGCGAGCCGGGAGGCACGCCGCGCGCCGAAGCCATCCGCGAAGTCCTTCTCTCCGGCAAAGCGAAGAAATTCGGGCCGCTTGGGGAAGCCGTTCTGTTTTACGCGGCGCGTGAATCGCATCTGGAACTCGCGATCAGGCCCGCGCTCGAACGCGGCGCCTGGGTGATCTGCGACCGCTTCAGCGATTCGACGCGCGCCTATCAAGGCGCGGCGGGCGGCTTGCCGCTTTACGTGATCGAAACCATCGACCGTGCCGTTGTCGGCTCGACGCAACCCGATCTCACGATCATCTTCGATCTTCCGCCTGAGCTGGGATTGAAGCGCGCCGCCGAGCGAAAAGCTGCAGAGCGCCTCCGGCGAGGCGGGCGAAAATGCTCCCGACCGGTTCGAGACCATGAATATGGCTTTCCATCGCAGCCTTCGCGAGGAATTCCTTGCGATTGCGAAAGCGGAGCCCGAACGCTGCGTCGTCATCGATGCTTCGGAGACAGCCCTGCGCGTTGAAGACAAGATCTGGGCGATTGTGCGGGAGCGTTTCAGCCTTTAGGCTGCGAGTACCCGCTTCCCACATTTGAACCGATTTAGCATGGCAAAGCGCAAATCTGCCGAGACGAGCACGTTCCGAGGACGCAGGCGCGCCCGACCCGCTCCATCCCCGGCTCACGGATAGGCTCTTCGGACACGAGGCGGCCGAGGACTTGTTCCTGAGCGCGTTCAACGCCGGCTCGCTCCATCACGCCTGGCTGCTCACGGGCGAGCGGGGTATCGGCAAAGCGACGTTTGCTTATCGCGCGGCCCGGTTCCTCCTGAGCCAGGAGCCAAGCCGCCCCAGCGCCGCAGCCAGCATCCTCGCTTGCCATTCCCGCGAGCCATCCCGTCGCGCGCCAGATCGCGGCGGGCGCGCACCCTTCGCTTTTTGTGCTTGGCGCCGACGCGGAAGGTTCTGCCTCGATTGGCGTCGACGCTGTGCGGAAGCTGCGCGCCTTCCTCAGCCTGACAAGTCCGGGCGGCTGGCGCGCCATGATCGTCGATCCGGCGAACGACCTGACGATCGCTTCGGCAAACGCACTGCTCAAGGCCATCGAGGAGCCGCCGCCACGCACCGTCTTTTTTCTGGTCAGCCATGGCGCATCGACCGTGATGCCGACCATAAGGTCGCGATGCATCAAGCTTACCTTTCGCCCGCTCGATTTGCCCGATTTCCAAAGCGCCGTTGCCGCGGCTTGCGCAGCGGGCGACCTGCCGGAGCCGGATGAGGAAGCAATCCGAAAGCTCTTTGCGCTGTCGGGCGGTTCCCCGGCCGCGCTGTGGACCTTATATCGGGCGGCCTTTTATCGCTTGCGGACAAGGTCGAACGGATCATGGACGGCCTGCCGAAGCTGGATCATGCGCTCGTGCATGAGCTGATTCAGTCGATGAGCGGGGCGCGCAATGCGGAAACCTTCAGGCGGCTGTGCGATTTGATCCAGGAGCGGATCGAAGAGAAGGCGAGACAAGAAGCAATCCAGCCGGACCGCCAGCCGCGTGCGGCGTCCTGGGCGGACCTTTGGCAAACCTTGCGCGAGCGCCGTTTCGAAGTGGAAGCGCTCAATCTCGATAAAGGAGCCTTTCTCGTTGCCGCTTTTTCCGATATGGAACGTATCGCAAGGAAAAATTAGCGCGCTCCCTTTTGCAGAAACGCGCTCACCCCCCAAAGCGATATGACCGAGACACGAAGCAAAACCGCATTTTACAATATAGACGGCCATTTCCTATCCCAATGCCGAGCCGCATATCGGCCACGCTTACGAGGCGGTAGCGACGGATGCGCTCGCCCGTTTCAAGAGGCTCGACGGCCACCCTGTGTTCTTCGTCACGGGCGTCGACGCGCACGGCCTCAAGATGAAGCAGACGGCCGCAAAGCTTGGCATGACGCCCGATCAGCTGGCGGACCAGAACACGCCCAAGTTCAAGGACATGCTGTCGGCGCTGGAGGTCAGCTACGACGATTTCATCAGCACGCGCGAACCGCGCCATTTTGAGTTTGTGAGCGAAATCTGGCGCCGCATGGAGAAGGCGGGCGACATTTATCTCGCGGGCTATCAAGGCTGGTACTCGGTCCGCGATGAAGCCTTCTACGCCGAAAGCGAAACGGTGCTCGGCGCGAATGGCGTGCGGCTCGGGCCGCAGGGCACGCCCGTGGAATGGACGGAGGAGCAGACCTACTTCTTCCGCCTCTCGAAATATGAAGAGAAGCTCTTGAAGCTTTACGAGGAGAATCCCGGCTTCATCATGCCCCCTGAACGGCGCAATGAGGTCGTGAGCTTCGTGAAGCGCGGGCTGCAGGATTTGTCGATCTCCCGCACGACGCTCGATTGGGGCATTCCGGTGCCGGATGCGCCGGGGCACATCATCTATGTCTGGGTCGATGCGCTGACGAACTACATCACGGCGGCTGGCTTTCCCAAGGTGCGCTCCAAGGCTTGGAAAGAGCGCTGGCCCGCGCAGGTGCATGTCATCGGCAAGGACATCACGCGCTTCCACGCCGTCTATTGGCCTGCCTTCCTGATGTCTGCCAAGATCCCCTTGCCGGAGCGCGTGTTCGGCCACGGCTTCCTCTACAACAAGGGTGAGAAGATGTCGAAGTCGGTCGGCAACGTGGTTGCGCCGCTCGACATGGTCAAGGCCTACGGCGCCGATCAGGTGCGCTACTTCTTCCTGCGGGAAGTGCCTTTCGGGCAGGACGGCAGCTTCACCCACGAAGCTGTCGTGAACCGCATCAACGCCGATCTGGCGAACGACCTTGGCAACCTCGCGCAGCGGTCGCTTTCGATGATTGCAAAGAACTGCGGAGGCCTCATTCCCGAGCCGGCGGCGCTTGACGAAGCCGATGAGCCGATCCTTGAAGCGTCCGCCGCCCTTCTTGCGGTTTGCCGCGAGGCGATGGACCGGCAGGCGATCCACAAGGCGATCGAGGCCATCTGGCAGGTGGTTGCGGACGCGAACCGCTATTTCGCGGGCCAGGAGCCGTGGGCGCTGAAAAAGACGGACCCGGCGCGCATGGGCACGATCCTTTGGGTCACGGCGGAGGTGGTGAGGCGAGTTGCGGTCCTGAGCCAGCCTTATGTTCCGGCGGCGGCAGCGAAGTTTCTCGACCAGCTCGGCGTGAGCCCTGAGGACAGGACATTCGACGCGCTATCCCCCGAAGGTGATTTGAAGCCGGGAACCAAGATCGCGACTCCACAACCTGTGTTCCCGCGCTATGTTGAGGATGAAGCGGCGGCCGTGGCGGATTGATTGGTGCTTCCCCTCATCCTGTCCTTCTCCCGCAAGGGGAGAAGGAACGTTGATGAACCGTCAGCGCACAACACCATCCGCCCTTGCGGGAGAGGGCTGGGGTGAGGGGCTTGATCAGGTTGAGTGCGCAACATGGAACGCAGGATGCTAGTTGACAGTCATTGCCATCTGGATTTTCCAGACTTCGCGAGCGAATTGGATGCGGTTGTCTCGCGCGCGACCAGCGCGGGTGTCGGGCATATGCTGACGATCTGCACGCGCGTTCGAAAATTCGACGAGGTGCTTGCGGTTGCGGAGCGTTTTCCCGAAGTGACCTGCTCCATCGGCACGCATCCCCACTACGCGACAGAAGAACGAGACATCACCGCAGAAAACATCATCGAGCAGACACGCCATCCGCGCGTCGTCGCCATCGGCGAGGTGGGGCTCGACTATTTCTATCAAAAGAGCAGCCGCGAGGATCAGGAAGCCGGATTTCGCACTCATATCGCTGCCGCTCGGGAAACTGGTCTTCCGCTTGTGATCCACACCCGCGACGCCGATGAGGATGCCGCGCGCATCCTTCGCGATGAAATGGCGCGAGCGCCGTTCAAAGCGCTCCTTCATTGCTATACGGGCGGGCGCAAGCTGGCCGAGACCGCCATCGAACTCGGGCTCTACATCTCGTTTTCGGGGATCCTGACCTTTCCGAAATCGGGCGAACTGCGCGAGCTTGCAGCGTCGCTGCCACTCGACAGGCTGCTGGTTGAAACCGACGCGCCTTACCTCGCGCCGCAACCCAATCGCGGCAAGAGGAACGAGCCCTCCTATGTGCGGCACACCGCCAAGGTTTTGGCCGAGGTCAAAGGTGTAAGCGAAGCCGATGTCGCGAACATCACGACGGCGAATTTTTTCAGGCTTTTTGCAAAGGCGAAAGCGGCGGCGAACGAGCGCCAACAAGTCAGCGGCGCGGCATAATTCCGGCTCCCCTTGATCGCTTCGCCTGGCAAGATACTCACCTCGGAACGCGCTTTAGCGTTCAACCGGCTTCTAATGGTTCGTTGAAAGTTCCGGCTGCGCCCAATGCCGGTTCCGAATGACGACACCTCTGGCTAGCTGTTCAAGCGGAGTTACAATGACCCTTCGTATCACGATCCTCGGCTGCGGTTCCTCGACCGGGGTGCCTCGTGTCGGCAACGATTGGGGCGCTTGCGATCCGAATAACCCGAAAAACCGAAGAAGGCGCAGCTCCCTGCTTGTCGAGAGGATCGGTCCGAACGGGCGCACTGTTGTTGTCATCGATACGTCGCCGGACCTTCGCGAGCAATTCCTCCAGGCGGGCGTGACGCGCCTCGACGCGGCGATCTATACCCACGACCATGCCGACCACACGCATGGGATCGACGATCTCAGGACGCTTTACTACACGCAACGCCGCCGCATCGATGTGTGGGCCGATCCGCGAACGATGAGCCTGCTCCGCAAGCGCTTCGACTACTGCTTCGAGACGCCGCCAGGATCGAGCTATCCAGCCATCGTGCAAGGTCACGTGATTGAAAACCGCGCACCTGTAACCATCAGCGGGCCGGGGGGCGATCTTGTTTTCCAGCCTTTCCGGCAAATCCACGGAGACATCGATTCCCTCGGATTGCGCGTCGGGGGCGTCGCCTATTCCTGCGATCTGAACGATCTGCCCGACGAGGCGCTGCCTTATTTGCGTGATCTGGACGTCTGGCTCTTGAACACGCTGCGCTACACGCCTCACCCGAGCCATCTCACAATGACAAAAGCGCTCGCCTGGATCGGGCAGATGAAGCCGAAGCGAGCGATCCTGACTCATCTGCATGTGGACCTGGATTACGACGAGCTCGCGGCAAAGCTTCCGGATGGGGTCGTGCCAGCCTACGACGGCATGGTTCTGGAATTTTAGTATTGCCGCCTTTTCCCGCGGCCAGGCGGACGCGGGTTCGAACCCATTTGCGGATACGCACGGCCTGAGGTCGAAGGCCGCAACGATGACATCATGGCAAGTCCGTCAAACCATGCGCATCGGGTTCAGCGGCCAGGCCAAGTCCGAGCTTATTCGTGCGTCAGCCGGTAGCCAAGAAAGCGTTGGGAATCGATCGGGTCTGTGCCGAGCCGCTGGCGCAGGCGCTTCCGAAGCTTGCTGATGTGGCTCTCGATCACGTTCTCGTCGATGCCGTCATCGAAAAGGCCATAGACGAAATTGAAGATTTGCGTTTTCGTGACGCGGCGGCCTTTGTTGGACATCAGATATTCGAGAATCCGGCGCTCGCGCCTGGGAAGCGGCAGCGGCTCGCCGTCTATCTCGGGATCGCGTCCATCGGAAAACACTCTGATCCTGCCGGCAAGCGGCGGCTGCGGCTCCTGCTGAGACCGTCGGCTGATCGCCCGGATGCGGGCAAGGATTTCGCGCACATGCACCGGCTTGCGGACCACGTCATCGACCCCAGCCGCAAACAGATCGAGCGTATCGGTCAAGGATTTCGTATCGTTCATTGCGATGACGGCCGCGGCCGACCGCGACTTGATTTTGACCGGCACTTCCTCCCGGTTCTGGAAGTCTCCAAGGAGGAACGCCTCCACGGCGTCGATGTCCGGCTCCGGCGCGGTATTGACCCACTGGCGGAAATCATGGGGCGCGAGTCCGGTTGCGGAAACGCCCTCGCGGCAAAACCACGCCGTATATCCATTCAATACGGTTTCACGTTCGTCGACGATGACAATCATGAGGTTTCCCCGAATCTGAGCCAAAAATGTTCCTGACAACGCTTAGGCGTAACGATTTGGTGGTGCAACCTTAGATTGCGTAAAGCTTGATTGAACAGCTTCGATCGGAGCCGGGCGTGGCTTTAAAGACGCGCATATCGTTTGGCGCTGGTCTTGCGGGATGGTTGGGCTCAGAAAGAAATCTCGGGCGACAGGCAGGGGTGTTGTTTTCGACGACTCAGAGGAGATTTGGCGATGCGGCAGGCGCTCACCCAGGCGAGTTTTATTGGATTTCTTTGTTGCGTTTTGTATGCGCCAGCGCTCGAAGCCCGGGAATGCCGGGGGCAATCGGATGTTCCGATCGTGAATTTGCTACCCCCTCCGCCTTGCGAGACCTGCCCGGAAGCGAAAGCAGAAATGGACGAACTCGCGAGCTTGGAGCGAGAGCGCACCCCGGAGGTGGAAAGCCGCGTCGCCAGCGACGTTAAGCGCAGCGTCGACCGTTTCCTCGACGGAGCCGGCATCGCCTATGAGCCCGAGAAGCTTCGCTCGTGCGAGAAGTTTTTTACGAAGCCACGGCAAGAGGAGAAGGCCGCCGTCGAGGCGGCGAAAGACGCATTCTGCCGTACTCGGCCTTTCAAGACCCCCGGCAATCCGTTACATCCTGTGGAGGCAGCCCGGCCTGACAACAGCTTTTCCTATCCTTCCGGACACGCCGCTTACGGCGCTGACGACCGGGTTACTGCTGGCCGAGATGATCCCAGAGAAAAGAGCGGAACTTTATCGCCGGATTAATGAGTACGCCCACGCCCGAATGATTGCGGGTGCTCATTTCCGCAGCGATGTGGAGGCCGGGAAACTCATCGGAGCCACGGTTGTGGCGTCGTTGTTTGCGCAGCCCGATTTCCGGCAAGCCTTCGACGAAGCCAAAACATGCGTGCGAAAGGCTGCCGGGCTGGAATAGCGGCGCGGCGGACTCTGCTTTCCTTAGCGCGGAAACGCCATGGAGCAGCCGTGTCCATCTGGACGCGGTTGCTTTAAAGCTTGGAAGCGATCAACTTTTCCGCCTTTAATCGTCTCCGGTTAGGGGCGGGTTGATCGAGGCGTGTTCGGGATCGTAACACGTGTGAACGCTTGAGCCGGACGATTCCGCATACGGCGTGAACGCCGTTCCGGGAGACGGTGGCACATCTCAAACGCCTTCAGTCCAGGGGAGGCCGTGGCGCAGAAACGCCGCGCGGCAGGTGTTCGCCATAAGGTAGGCGACGGTCATCGGCCCAACGCCGCCCGGCACGGGGGTAATGGCGCTGGCACGTGACGCGCGCTTTCGAAGTCGACGTCGCCGACGAGCTTCGTTTTCCCCTCCAGCGCCGGCACCCTGTTGATCCCGACATCGATCACAATGGCGCCCGGCTTGATCCAAACGCCGGGTATCATGCCAGGACGGCCGACAGCGGCCACCAAGATGTCAGCCTTTGAAACAATCGCGCCAAGATCGTGGGTTTTCGAATGCGCGATCGTCACGGTGCAGTTCTCAGCCAGGAGAAGATGCGCCATGGGCTTGCCGACGATATTGGAGCGTCCGACAACGACGGCGTCGAGGCCGGCAAGGTCCTCGCGCGCGCTCTTGATAAGCCGCAGGCAGCCGAGCGGCGTGCATGGCACAAAGGCCGGCTTGCCGATGAAGAGGCGGCCGGCATTCACCACATGGAACCCGTCGACGTCCTTTTCGGGGGCTATGGCCGCGATGGTGTCATCCGCGTTGAGGTGCGCGGGCAGGGGAAGCTGCACCAGAATGCCGTCGATGGTTTCGTCTGCGTTCAAAGAGGCGATCAGATCCAGAAGACCGGCCTTGCTGATATCGGCGGGCGGGCGATGCTCGACCGAATGAAATCCGAGCTCGCGCGCCAGCTTGAGCTTGCTGCGCACGTAGACCTGGCTTGCAGGGTTTTCGCCCGCAAGCACCACTGCGAGTCCGGGCTGACGGCCGGAAGAAGCCGCGAAAGCCGCGGCGCGCTCGGCCACCAGGCCCTTGATCTCGGCCGCCATGGCCACGCCGTTCAGGATGTGTGCTTCAGCCATCGCCTACCTTTGCTTTTTCGACTGTGCGCCGCTCTGCGAAAGACCGGCGAGAAGCATGGAAATCTTTTCCAGGAGCTTATCGGGCTCGCCATCCACCGCAACCGATTTCAGCCTCGACTTTTGGCCTGACGCGAGCGTAACGGCGGACTTGGGGACGCCGAGCCAGCTCGCAACCAGCGCCAAAAGCGCGGTGTTGGCCTTCCCGTCTTCGGGCGGGGTTGTCACGTAGGCTTTCAGAACCGGCTTGCCGCCATGATCTTCAACGCCGGCGATGCGCGCGGCGCTGCTTTTCGGCGTCAGGCGAACATGGAGGACAACG
>CAVYVV010000019.1:0-154874 GCA_963772105.1 uncultured Alphaproteobacteria bacterium | reverse complement strand
GCTGCAGTATTCTCGAGATACTGACTGAGAAGATGATGACTTTTTTCGGTGATTTGACCAATCGCAGCCGCGATCCTCTTGACTGTCTCAAGATCTTTTCCGGCGGCATCGGAATCGCCTCCGTCTTTATGTACGGTATTCATTCCTGTGTTCCTCCCTTTTTTATTTGACGGCCATCATTTCCAGACCGGATGTTGCGCGTAACGAACGGCGCGCCCCGGCTGTCCCCAACGGCGATTCCAATCCCCCCCGGCGTTGCCTGGGTATCTTTGACAAACTGACAAAGTAACTATTCGTAATAGAGGCCAATCGAACTCGCACCTCGGGCTAGGGGCGGCCGGGGCTCTATCGGCACCCCTTCGCTGGACATAAGGCGTGCATGACGAGCCACATTCTGTTTCCCGATAGAGTTTTTGCAGATGTCCCCGCCGCTTTTTTCGCCCGCACTCCCGTTGAAGCACAAAGGGTGTATTGTCACGTATTGCACTCATTTTACTTAATTCTGGGCATATGGCAAAATAGAGAAAATGGACCAATCCGCCTGTCCGAATTCGGCCCCCATCTCCTGCCCAGTAATCGTATCGTTCTGCATTGGTAGCATAACGAGTTAGCCACCAACCCCAGCACACGGAATTGCATGGCCGCGTGGACGAGCGAGGCGGCACAGCAAGAGCGTGCGCCAGCGAGGGTACCGCGTTTGAGGAGAGAAGGCATCATCCTGAGCGCTCTTCGCTCCAAAAAATCTTAGCCTAAAGACCGATTAGCCTTCGGCAGCCGAAGAGATTTGCGAGTGCGAGGAATGGCGTTGGCCAGGGATGGCGTTTCTGCATCGCGCCGCGGGCGCGGCGGCTGCATCTGGGCCGGCAAGGCTGGCTCGTCCGTCCTGTCGCGGCGTGCTGTCAAGCGCCTCCGTGACGGCCTTCGGATTTCGCGCAATGACCTTTCGATAAGCTCGGGCGCAGGTGTCGGGTTCGGTCTCATCCCGGCGGAAGACGCGTCCTTCAGCGAAGAGATGTTCGTCTGCCGTTCGCCCGCCGCGGGCCGCAATGCTTGAGTGCCGTGCGCGCCTGCCGGAAGGCGTCCCTCCATAAATGCTCGATTTTTCACTGTCCCTGTGCTTTGAAAACGCGAGCGCGACCCGACCTACCTGGAAATAAACATGTTTAGCAGCGAACGCCGATGGGCCGAGTACAAATCGGTCAAGAGCTTCGGCGGTATAACCTTATGGGAACTCATCGCACTTGTGGCGGCGATCACCGGTGCGCACGCGCTTGCAAGCCACAACTACTTGCTGTTTCATTCGTCCGTGGAGTTTTTTAGCGTCTGTATTGCCTTCTCAATCTTCATTGTCGGGGTAAGCGCGCACGCTACAGGCAGTAACAACTTCGTTGTCGTTGCGGGCGCTACATATCTTTTCGTCGCCGTACTTGATTCTCTACATGCCTTTTCCTACAAAGGAATGCCGTTTCTAAATGATTACGAGTATTACGCGCCGCAATTCTGGATTGCCGCGCGCTACCTTGAGGCTGCCGGTTTATTCGCCGGCATTTGGGCGATCGACGCGCGGCGACGCTTCAACGCCGTTACGATCTTTGGCCTGCTTTTTGCTATTACGGCAGCGCTAATCCTCTCCATACTCACCTTTCGGGTATTTCCGGTCTGCTTTGCGCCGGGCACGGGCCTCACTGCATTCAAGGTTTACAGTGAATACGCCATCATCGGCCTTTATGTCGCTTCGCTTTGGATGCTGCGTCAGAAAAGAAGCGCATTCGCAAAGCACATTTACGAACTCCTGCGCCTGTCTATTGTCTTAATGGTTTTGATGGAGGTGTGCTTCACCTTCTACAAATCAGATGCGATGAGCGATTTATTCAACGAGATCGGACATCTGATCAAAATCTTTGCCTTCTACTTGTTGTGCAAGGCATTTGTCATTGGAAGTCTACGCGATCCCTTGACGCTTGTGTCGCGCGAACTTCGGGACAGCGAGGAACGGCTACGATCAAACACCAATCGGCTGGCCGATATACTCGATCTGCAACGCGACATTGCCAGCTCAAATTACAAATACAGCGCGCTCCTGCAGTTCATCCTCGACCGCATGACGAACCTGGTGGCCTGCGATGGGGCGTGCCTCGAAATTCGCGATAATGAGGAACTCGTCTACGAAGCGGCGACCGGGCTTGCGGCCGGTTTCGTAGGGCTGCGCGTGAAGATTGGGGCGAGCTTGTCCGGGATGAGCATGACGAGTAACGCAATATTGCGCGCGCACGACACCGAAAGCGATCCACGCGTGGATCGCGAAGCTTGCAGGCGCGTCGGCCTGCGTTCGATGATCGTCGTGCCGTTGCAGTACGACGAACGCACATTCGGCGTGCTGAAGCTCATGTCGGCTCGTGCCGGCGCGTTCACCTCAGGCGCAGACCAGACATTGCGCTTGATGCAAGAGTTCCTGGGCGTGACAATTGCCCGGCAGCGGGCCCAGGCCGCCCTAAAGGAGAGCGAGGAGCAGTTCCGCACCCTTGCCGACGCCCTTCCGCAATTGGCCTCAATGGCTAACGCCGATGGGTGGCTCACCTGGTACAACCGCCGCTGGTACGAATACACCGGCACGACGCCCGAACAGATGGAAGGCTGGGGCTGGCAGAGGGTTCATGATCCCGAGACGCTGCCCGCCGTGCTGGAGCGGTGGAAGCATTCCGTTACCACGGGCGAGCCGTTCGACATGGTTTTCCCGTTGCGCGGGGCCGACGGCGTCTTCCGGCGCTTTTTGACCCGCGTGCAGCCGCTCAAAAACGCGGAAGGACGGGTGCTGCGGTGGTTAGGGACCAACACCGACGTGGATGAGCTTAAACGGGCCGAGGAGGCGTTGCGCGAGAGCGAGCAGCAGTACCGTTCGCTCTTCGAGCACATGCTCGACGGCTTCGCCTATTGCCGGATGCTGCTCGATGAGCGTGGACATCCAGACGACTTCGTCTACCTCGCCGTGAACGAAGCCTTCGGAAGGCTCACCGGATTGAAGGATGTGATTGGCAAGCGGGTCACGCAGGTCATCCCGCAGATAAAGGAGCTTAACCCGGAGTTGTTCGAAATTTATGGCCGCGTTGCCTCAACAGGCAACGCAGAAAGATTTCGAGATCGATTTCAAGCCGCTGGGACTCACCCTGTCCGTTGCAGTGTATAGCCCGGCGAAGGGCTTTTTTGTCGCCGTTTTCGACAACATCACCGAGCGCAAGAAGCGCGAGGCGCAGGTGCAGCTCTTGCTGCGCGAGGTCAACCACCGCGCCAAGAACTTGCTGGGCGTCGTGCAGGCCATAGCCTCGCAGACGGGGACCCGCGGTGGGGAGGACTTCATCGCCCACTTCTCCGCGCGCATTCAGGCGCTTGCCGCTAATCAAGATTTGCTGGTCAAGAGCCGATGGCGGGGCGTCGGTCTCATGGACCTGATGCGCGCGCAACTCGCGCACTTCGAGGGCCTCATTGGCAGCCGCATCGAGATCGCTGGGCCGCCGCTCCACATTGCCGCCGAGGCGGCGCAGCCGATTGCGATGGCGCTGCATGAGTTGGCAACCAACGCCGGTAAGTACGGGGCGCTAAGCACCGGTGAGGGTAAGGTGACCATCGCTTGGGACCTCGGAGAAGACGGAGATTTTCATCTGCGCTGGACGGAAAGCGCCGGGCCCGTTGTCGCGCCCCCAACCCGCCGGGGCTTTGGGTCGACGGTTATCGCTCATGTGCCGCAAATGCAGCTCGACGCCGAGGTCACGCTGGAATTTCCGCCGGACGGCCTGACTTGGCGACTGACATGTCCAGCCAAGAATGTTTTGGAGCTTGGCGCCCCAGGTGCCGATAGCCGGGTACAGCATGACCGAGGATAAGGAAGTGGCAGGAGCGCGAATCTTGATCGTTGAGGATGATGCCTTGCTTGCCCTCGATCTTAAAGGACACATGGAGCGCGCCGGGTTTTCCGTTATAGGCCCGGCGACATCGGCCTCAAAGGCGCTGGCGCTCCTTGCTCAAGCTGGGTGCGATGCGGCTATCCTGGACGTCCACCTTGGCCGGGGACAAACCTCGGAGCCCGTCGCGCGGGAGCTTCAGTTGCGCGGCACGCCTTTTGTAACTGTAACGGCTTATTCCCACGAGCATCGGCCTGAAGCCTATTCTGGCTTTCCGGTGCTCTCCAAGCCGGTGCGCGCGCTTGATGTCATCTCCGAATTGCGGCGTTGCCTGGGGATGACGGGATGAGTACGGGCTCTCGCGGAAGCCCGCCGTGGGCGGCGAGACAAAGCCTGGGATGGATCGAAAGCGCGAGGTGCAGCGCCGGGCAGGACGCCGGCGCGAGATGACCAAGCCGGCGAGCGCGAGCATCAGGCGTATTGTCCATGATGTCAGCTTGCTTCGCGGCGCAGCCGGCTCCGGCAGCTTTCGCTTTTTTTGAGCGGACGAATTTCCTACATTCCTGGCATGCAAGCCTTCGCCGCTCTTCTGGACCGGCTTTACTACACCCATTCCAATCTCGATAAAGCCGCGGTCCTGACCAATTACCTGCGCCGCACGCCCGACCCGGATCGCGGCTTCGCGGTGGGCGTCATCGCGGGCACGCTCACGTTCGAGCTGTTCAAGCGCGCGCTTGTGCGCGACCTCGTGGCCGAACGCGTCGATCCGGTCTTGCTGGAGCTGTCCTACGACTATGTGGGCGAAATGTCGGAAACGGTCGCGCATATCTGGCGGCGCGATCCGCACGGTCTGATCCTGAACCGGCTGCCGCCGCTGCACGAGGTCATCCACGAGTTCCAGACGCGCGACAAGCCGCAAATCCGCGCGTACCTCGCTCTTCTCCTCGACAACATGACCGCGCCCGAGCGGTGGGCCTTGCTGAAGCTCGGCACGAGCACGCTTCGCATCGGCCTGTCGGCGCGCTCGGTGAAGCACGTGCTCGCCGATTTCGGCGGCGTGAGCGTCGGTGAGATCGAAGAGGTCTGGCACGCGCTGCAGCCCCCTTATCTCGACCTTTTTGCCTGGCTGGAAAAGCGCGCGCCGAAGCCCGACTCGAAGGATGCCGTGACGTTCCACCCCGTCATGCTCGCCCATCCGCTGGAGGATGCCGAGTTGCCCGCCATTACGCCGGACGCCTTCCTGGCGGAATGGAAATATGATGGCATCCGCGTGCAAATCGTCTCGACGCCGAACGGCAAGGCGATATTTTCCCGCAGCGGCGACGATATCTCCGGCGCGTTCCCCGATGTGCTGGCGCGGGTGAACTTCCATGCGGTGCTCGATGGCGAGCTGATCGTGAAGTCGGGCGGCGAGATCGCCAGCTTCAATCACCTGCAACAGCGGCTCAATCGCAAATCGCCCGACCCGAAACGCATGGCGAACTATCCGGGGCACATCATCCTTTACGATATGCTCGCCGTCGATGGGCGCGATCTGCGCCCTCTGCCGCTGACCGGGCGGAAAGCGGAGATGGCGAGCTGGTTCGATGGGGCGCAGCCGCCGGGGGCCGAGCTTGCCCAGCCGCTTGCGTTCAAAAATCCGGGCGAACTTCAGGCGTTGCGAGCCGAAGCCGCAAAGCTGGCCTCACCGCACATCGAGGGGCTGATGCTGAAGCGCCTGGATTCGCCCTATGTCCCCGGCCGCCCCAAAGGCCAATGGTACAAATGGAAACGCGACCCGATGCTGGTCGACGCCGTGGTGATGTACGCCCAGCGCGGGACGGGCAGGCGGTCATCGTTCTATTCGGATTACACGTTCGGGCTTTGGCACAAGGGCGAGCTGTCGCCCATCGGCAAGGCCTATTTCGGCTTCACGGACGAGGAGCTGCGCGAACTCGACAAGTGGGTGCGCCATCATACCGTGAACCGTTTCGGGCCGGTGCGGGAGGTGGAGAAGGCGCTGGTGTTCGAGGTCGCGTTCGACGCGGTGCATCGCTCGACGCGGCACAAATCGGGCGTGGCGCTGCGCTTCCCGCGCATCAACCGCATCCGCTGGGACAAGCCCGCGCGCGAGGCGGACGAGCTTGCGAGCCTCGCGAAGTGGCTGGATTAGCAGCCGTACAGGATTTGCTCCGGGCCAAGGCAGCTGGACGGAGAATGAGGCTGTGTTGGGTCGTTTCCGGAATCTGGCCCGATTTTGGGGCGCAGCCGCTCTACATTTAGCAGCGGAATCTCCCGACCAAAGCCCTTGGCATGCGGATGTGCGATCCGGGTGGGACGTTATCGACGGCGAGTTTTGACCCATGAGAGACATGGCGCTACTAATTTAACCTTGAGCCCCTTCAGATCACTGCGGTTGTCGCGCCGGCCCTATCTGCGGTGCGCGCACCGGCTTGGCCATTCCGTAGAAGATCACGACGCCCTGTCCGCCGCAGCGGGTCGAAAGCGCCTCCTTGGGCGTCCCGATACAGCTGTCGATATCCTGCCAATTGTTCATCGCCCAGACATTGCCTGCCGGATCGACAGCGATGTCGGTTTGCATCTGTAGGCCTCCACCCACGTAGCCGCCGGGCGGCGAAATCTGCTCGCCGGTCTTGAAACCGGGTGGACAGGTCTCGGTGCGGACACCGCATAGCTGCACGATCGGACTGCTGGGCATGGCGAAGTTTGAAATCCAGACGTTGTCGTTGCCGTCCACGACCGCGGCCCACGGCCCGGGCAGACCGCCGCCTGTGAATGGAGAGCTGGGATATGGGGTGCCGTCCGGTCGCAGAAGCGTGACGCTGCCAGCGTCGAGAGTTCCTCCTTGCTGCTCAGACATCGTCTTCGTCAGGTAGTCGGACGCCGCCGCCACGCCCTCGAGCTTCAAGCGTATTCCCATATCCACCAGATGGAACATGCCTAGCAGCCCGCTGCCAAACCGGTTGGTGACCCAGACGTTGCCCTGGCTGTCGATAGCAAGACCGCTGCTGTTGAAGCCGACTTTGAAGTTCTCGGCCCTGCTCGGATCACTTGCGGGGAAGCGCGTGACGTGGTCGACGCCGCTATTAGATACCCAGATCCGGTCCTGCTGATCGATGCCGAGGTGAAATGGCGCGCGGAACGACTTGCATGGCTCCGCTGTGTCGCCCTCGCAGACGATCCGGCCTTTGGTCAGATCGCCCTTGGGAAAGTGGACGAGCTGGCTCTTCTCGATGCCGAGGACCCAAACATCTCCGCTGGGCGTGACGATGACCCCCTGCATCAGCCCGAGTCGGCCATTGAATGTGATCCCGTCGGGCGGCGTCAGGGGCTTGCCGTCTTTGTCGAATACCGTGATCGACTTGCTGCCATAGCTCGTGAGCCAGGCGTTATCCTTGGCGTCGACGGCGGCACCAAAGGTGCCTCCCTCCATCCCGCCGCCGACAAAACCGGTCGTGATCGGCGAGAGCGGCTTGCCGTTCGGCGCGAACTTGGTCGCGTGGCCCTGCCACAGCGAGTCCTGCCCTTGCCAACCGACGGTGAAGTTGTCGCCGACCCAGAGGTTGCCCTCGCTGTCGAACATGGCCTTGCCGCCCGCGCGATATCCGCCCCCATCGAACTTGAGCGGGAGCACCCAGGCGCTAGGCGCCCAATTGAGGTACGGCATATACGGAACTGCTCGCAAGTTCTTGCCCTGCGGGACAGGGTAGAACTGATCGATGAGCGCGAAGAGGCGATTTGGCTCATACCAGGGGTAGCGAGCGATCGACTGAGCCGCCGTCAAAGTATCGGTCGGAGCGGTTCCAGCCGGCGGCGTGGCAGCGGCGAAGAGCCTGTTGCAGGCGTCGGCGCTAACCCGCGCGGCGCAGCCAGCCAGCACGTCGGCCAATGTCGCGAAGTTGGCCATCGTCGGCGTCTGACCGCCATTGAGCGGACCCTGGATCACCTCACCCCACCCCCCGGTGGTTAGATCGACGAAGTTGGGCACGTTGCCAGCCGCAATGCGCAGTCCAAGCGCGTGCCCCTTGATTGCTACGCCTTCGAGGAACTGCGCATGCGTCCAGACCGAAGCTACGGTCGTCATCTCGTTGATGACAACCTTGGCGGGGAGATTACCGCCTAGCACCGTCAAGAGGGCTATGGCTGGATTGTCGCCACTGCCCTTGGTGGTCGTGGGTACGCCACCCTTGGCAACCAGGTACAGGCTCGTATCGCCGCCCGGCGGCTGGTCTATGGAAACCACAAATCGGCCGTCAGCGCCGGTCTGAGTCTGAGCCAGCTGCTTCGGCGCGCTTGCGCTCGCGACCCAGAGGGTCACAGTGGAGGTTGCGAGGGGGCCGCCACCCACGTCGACGCGGCCATCGATATTAATGGCAGCCGCAGCCGGGCCATGCACGAAACTCAGCAGCCCGCCCGTGAACAGCATTGCGGCCAAAAGGGCCTTGCCGGCTTTAGACATGTGTGTTTCCCCGCACCTTGAAATATAGGCAAACCTTTGACTTCGCGTGTCTTATAGCAACTTTGCATGACGCCCCTCCGCGCAGCCAACTGCTACTTTATGGTAACGTTTGAAATGGCAGCTCCTGGCCCGAGGGCGCCGACGAGAAGAAAGTTTTGAATAAAGGAAAGCTGCGTTTCGAGTGATGGGTCGGCACCAATCAGGAACGGCGGCTCAACCCTCAATAGCTGGCACGCTCCGAAATAAGTCGGATGACCGGAATCGGCCTCAAGCGTCATTCAGACCGGGGCTGGGAACCGGTATATCAGCCGGGCGCTCCAAGAAATTGCCCATCCCGGCAGGCGCCCCGCCGGCGCGCTTTTTCTCGTTAACAGACCTTCCATATCCTCTAAAAAAAGCGTTTCTCCCTCGTTCGCGCGTGTCAGTCGGAGGCTCTTCCCGAGCAAAGTGAGTTTCCGAAAATTTCGCAGAACCAATCCCAACCGTTATGAAAGTGGTTCCTTCGCCCGCGTCTTCCTGCATAAATTACTTATATACTTATTTGGGGCCATTTTTACAAAACGAACCCAATTCAGTTAACGGGCCGTGTCATTTTACGGCATGACGCGCTGATGCGACAGTGGACTAACCCACAGTTTCTGCGTCGCCCTTGAGCGCCAATTCCAAGAGCGCGGCAGGATGGCGCGCGGTAATGCCAAGGCCGTCATGGATTTGCTTGCGGCAGGAATACGCCGTAGCTGCCACAATCGCATCGCGGCCTGCCTTGCGGATAGCGGGAAACAGCGCGAGTTCCGCCATGGCGAGCGAGGCTTCAAGCGTGTCAGGCGTCATGCCCATGATGCCGTTCAAGCCGCAGCACGAGGGCGGGGCGGCACTGATCGCGAGTTGCGGGATCAGTTCGAGGGACGTCTGCGCCCAGTTTTCAAGCCCGAGCGCGCGCTCATGGCAGTGCGAATGCAGAACGAGGTCTGCTTCGATTGCCTTCAAGGGCAGAGGCGCGGTGCCGTCCGACGCCATGCGGGCGGCGAGAAATTCCTCGAACAGCAGAATGGGCGGCGGGTGCAGCACAGGCAAGCCCAGGCCAGCGTATTCGTCGCGCATCATGAGAACGCAGGACGGCTCAAGGCCCACCACCGGGATGCCCTTATCGGCGTATGCCGCGGCGGCCTTCGTCATGCGCCTGGCTTCGCGGCGCGCCTCCTCGATATAGCCCGCGTCGTAATAGGTGCGCCCGCAGCAAAGCGGCCGCTCGTCCTCGCCGGCGAAGGCGACGACGCCGTAGCCGGCCGCGTTGAGGACGTGCGCCGCCGCGCGCAAATTGGCGGGTTCGAACGAGCGGTTGAACGTGTCGGCAAAGAGGGCAACCAGACCGGCCGGTCCAGGCTTGGCCTTCCCGAGAGCCCTGAAACGCCGCCCCGGCCATCTTGGCCAGGGCCGGTCCGTCGCCAGCCCGAAATGGCGTTCGCTCAGGCGCGCCAACCCCGGCAGGAGATCGCGCATCGCGATGAAAAGCCGCCAGCGCGCCGCGCGATCGGTATATTCCGGCAGCCGGGCGAAGAGATCGGCCGCCCTGGACCCGTGGCCTTGCGCCCGCGCGGCTGCAAGCGCTTCCACCTTCAGTTTCGGGATGTCGACGCCGAAGGGACATGCAACCGTGCAAGCCTTGCACGACACGCAAAGTTTCATCGCTTCGAGCATCGGCTTGGAAGCGAGTGCGTCCTCGCCAAGCTGGCCGGACAGCGCGAGCCGCATCACGTTGGCGCGGCCTCGCGGGCTGTCGCGTTCGTCACGGGTCACGGCGTGGGATGGGCAGGTGAAGTCATGCTCCGCCGAGCGGCAATGGCCGAGGCCCGAGCACCGGCTTGCATAACCCTGCGCAGGTGCGGAACCGGCGCCCCACGACAGGGCGGTGACAGCAGCGTCGTGTTTCTCTTCAAGCGTCGCCCGGAGAAACGCGTCGTCATCGAAATTCGGAGCGCGAAGGATTTTTCCGGGATTAAGGAGGAAGCCGGGATCGAGCTGCGACTTGAGATCCTTGAAGAGAGCGATGGCCTCCGGCGCGAGCGCGCGCTCCAGCGCCTCGCTCCGCGCAAGGCCGAGGCCATGGCCCGACGTCAAGACACCCTCATGCGCGCGAAGAAGCTCGGCCACCTCATCCGAAAGCGCGCGCATCCGGAGGCGGTCCTGGGTGTGGCGAAGATCGAGGATGGGGCGGACCTGAAGACAGCCCCGGCCTGCCTGACCATGGATTGCGGTCCGAATGCCGTGCCGCGCCAAAAGCGCCGCAAGCTCGGTGCCATAGGCGGCAAGGCGATGAAGCGGGACGGCTCCGTCCTCCAGGAAGGCCGCGGGCTGGCCCGCGGATTTCAGCGTCCACGCCAGCGCCAGCGCGTCGCGGCGCAAGCGCCACAGCGCCGCCCTCGCGTTCTCGCCAATGACTTCGATGACGCTGAACTTTCCCTTGTCCGCTTCGGCGGCAACGTCGGCGAGCGCTTTCAGGAACCTCGTATTGTCCACCGAATTGTCTTCATCGAACTCGACAATCAAAAGAGCCTCGGGCTCGCCCCGCAGCAGGCGCGCAGCCTGGAGGTCGGACTTCGCGTTCTCCGCGAGAAAGCCGAGCATGGTCTTGTCGAGAAGCTCGATGGCGGCAGGATTGAGCGGCGCGATTTTTGGTACGAGCCGAAGCGCGCGGCCAAGATTGGCGAAGCGGCACACGCCGATTGCGCGGTTCTCCGGCCTTTTCGCGAGCTTCAACTCGATCCTGGTCGCAATGGCGAGCGTGCCTTCGGCCCCGGCCAGGAGGCGGGCCAGATTCTGATCTTCCGAATACGAGAGCAGGGTGCGAAGGTCGTAGCCTTCCGGCTCCGGCACACCGGCCGCGCGCAGCGGCCAGTGGGTTGCGATTGCCTTCGCATGAATTTCTCCGAAGTGCAGAAGGTCGAGAAGACGGTCGCGGCCTGGGAGGGATTGCGCGTCGGCCTCGGCGTATGGACCAAAGATGACGCGCTGACCGTCTGCGAGAAAGGCATCGGCGCAAACGATGTTGTCGCGCATCGAGCCGTAGCGCATGGCGCGCAAGCCGCTCGAATTGTTGCCCAGCATTCCGCCGATTGTGGCCTGGGCGGCGGACGCAATCTCGACAGGAAAGAAAAGGCCGTGCTCTTCCAGCGCGGCTGACAAGGCGGCGGGCGAGCAGCCGGGTTCAACCGCGCACCTGCGGTTCTCCGCATCGATCCCGGCGATCCCCGTCAGGTGCCTGGAAAAATCGACCACGATGCCTTCGCCAAGCGCCTGTCCCGCGGTCGACGTGCCGCCGCCGCGCGCGATGACGGGCAAGCCTTCCTCGCGCGCCATCTCGACGATGACGGCCACATCGTTCGCGCTCTTGGGGCAAGCCACGCCAGCGGGGAAGCACTGGTACATGGACGCGTCGGCGGCGTAGCGCCCCCTCGTGAAGAGGTCGCTTGCGACGTCGCCTTCGATCTCATGCGCAAGCCTGTCCCAGAACGCTGGCCCGGCTCTTCGGATTGCCATTTTCCCTCGGTGCGGGGCGGTGAGAGACCCATCGCCGGCAAGGCTAGGGACGGCCCGTCATCAAGCCGCAGACCATGGCGCAGAGTTTCCTTTCATGCAACCGGCTGTTAAGGCTGTCGATTGGCCACTTAATGCGTGTCCTTCTTTATCATCAGCCGGCGGATAAGGCGGCCCGCGCCAAGATGCGGCAGACCAAGGCGAAGGCAAGCTAAGCCTTGCCGCGCGGCTTAGGCAGCGCGCATAAACAACTGCTACGATAGAGTGGTGTGCCTGGGCGGCAAGGTATAGTTCCAGTCACCATGGAAGGTGTGCGGCGCGATGGCAACGGCTGCGGGTTCGGCATCGGTGACTTTGAGACCCGCTGGATAAGCGTTGGTGTCGAGCAGCGCTTTGACTTTGAGCCCCTTTTCCGTCGTGGTTGCACCGATGAGCTGCACGATGGCCTGATAGCTTACGAGCGGCTTGCCGCGCCAGTTCTTGGTGATGAACGCGAACAGGCGATGCTCGATGCTGTTCCATTTGCTGGTGCCAGGCGGCAGGTGGCAAACGGTGATGGGGATGCCGGTCTCGTCGGCAAACTTCTGCAATTCGATCTTCCACAACCGGACGCGCGCACCGTTCGAGCCGCCGCCGTCGGCCGTGATCATCAGGCGCGGCGCGTTCAGATAGCGGGTTTTGCCCATGGTGTGCCACCAGCTACGGATCGTGTTGACGGCAAAAGCCGCCGTATCGTGATCGATACCGACACTCACCCAGCCCTTGTTGTCGGCAAGATCATAGACGCCGTAGGGCACGGCGCGCCCAAGGTCCTTGTCGATGAAGTCGTGAACGCGGACCTGCTCGGATTTACCCTTCGGCCGCCATTCTTGCCCCCCGTTCTTGAAATCTCCGACCAGTTCTTTCTTCTTGGTATCGACCGAAATGACGGGCGCGCCCTGCGCCATATGCTCTTTCATTTGCGCGTCCAGATAATGAAACTGCGCATCCCGATCGGGGTGTTTGCTGCCTTCGCGCGTTTTACGGTTGCTTTGAAGGCTGTAGCCGAGGTCGCGCAGCATCTTGGCCACGACGTTGGGGCAGACCTCATGACCCAGGCCCTGAAGCGCCGAAGCGAGCTTTTTGAGGCTCCTTGACGTCCACAGCAGCGGCGACATCGGAGCGCCACGCGTGGCCGGCTCTAGCAAACCCTTCAGGGCATCGAGAAGCGCTGGGTTCTCGACCGTCTTGGCCTTGCGCCCGCCCGGCCGCCGCACGCGCCCCTTGCCAGCAACTCTGTTCGCGTCGATCTCGGCAAGCCCCCGATTGATCGTGCTGCGTGCAATGCCGGTCACGTTCGAGACCAGCGTAACGCCTCCCCGGCCGAGCGCCCGAGCCTCCGCTGCGGCGAACCTGCGCCGGCCTTGTTCATCGAGGACAGGGTCGAGAGCTTCAAAGCGTTGCCGAATCAGCTCTCCAACCTCTTGCATGCAACGCTTCTACGCGCCATGCTGACCGCAAGGAATCCCGCCAGATCAGTTTGCAGACCACATGGGTCATTTTTGATTCACTTGTTCGATAGGCTGGACTCAGGTTTCGGTTTTTGGGCACGAGGGACATTTCGCATTCCAGATGAGGCGGACGAGAAGCTGCAACCGGATTGCAATTTGACGCAGGTAGGGTGCCACGGCGAGCAGAGTGAGCTTGAATGCAAGGTGACGCGGGCGAGCGTCAGCGCTTCGCCGGGTGCCCCGGACAGCACTCACCAGGCGTGCTTCCTTGACGCGGACATCTCGACCTTCACCATGAAGGAAATCGAAAGGCGCGGCGTCTTAGTCGGGCTTGTCTGATGGCGGCATGGCAGACTGCCGCTATGCTCACAATCAACCGCAACACTCACCGCGTGTCGCTTTCGTTCGAGCGCACGAAATTTGCCGACGACTCGACCCAGATCAGATTGTGCGGGAAGACGCAGCCGCGCCAACAGGTGCTTATGAACTGCACTGCGTGGGTAGCCATCCATGCCGGGCAAGCGACTTCCGCCGCCCGCATGTGTGATTTCAGCAGCGAGTGAAGGGGTGCGCGCCAGCGTCCATCATCGCAACCGAGCCCGCTATCGTGTTAGCATGGGCGGAGCGTTAAGCCTTGCCGCGCGGCTTAGCGGCTTCGTCGCTCACGCGGCGCTCAAGCGCATCTTCGACCCAAATGTAAAGCAGATCGCTAACCCGGCGGCGCTCGCCTCCGCGCCTCGAACATGGCCAACCCTTCGCGCGTGTCGCCGCCGCTGACAAGGACCGGGCGGGGCTGCTTCCTGAAGCGCTGCCTGGAATGATCGGGCCGTATAGCTCAATTCGTCCATGAAATGAAAAAGCCGGGCGGTTGCCCGGCTCATTGTGCCCGCCGCCAATTCGGTTGAGCACGCTTGTGTTGCCACGACGTCATCAACTCAAAGGCTTCTTTGATGCGGTCCATCTTCTCTTGAAAGCCGCGGCGTTGCCCCTCTTGCAAAAACCGCCGATGCACCGTGGCGCCTTTGCCGCCGAGCGCGTCTCTTTCGGCGGCTCGCCGCTCTTTGGTGAATCGAATCATCTGGCTCATGGTTTCGTCCGTTGGCGGCAAGCGGTCTTGCGCCAGCCGAAAAGCGTCTTTCTCTTCGTCTGTGGCCTTCTTCCATGTCTCCCCGATGAGGCGTTGCCATAACTTCACGGCTTTGAATTGAACGCGAAAAATCTCAAAAGCCATATTGGGCGCGCCATCGTTGAGGTTGTTTCGCAATGCCTCGTCAATGAGGAGACGGCGAAAATGGTGCGCCGGATCGTTCTCGATCATCGCCGTGAAGTAATAGCGCGCGGACTTCACCGACATGATGCGCTCAATCGTGGATCCCCTCGTCATGGTGGACGACTTTATAAACTTCATAAAGCCGGGATCGCGGGTTCTCTCTAAGTCCGCGGCCAATGCCTGAAATTCACGCTCAAGTTTCTTCTCCAGCTTCTCCTGACGCTTCACAGATCCCGACTCCTTTGCTGGGTGTGCACATCAACTATAAGCCACCCAAAAGATAAGTGGAAGGGCTGAGATTTAGCTTCTTGGATTCGATCCAACGGTGGTTTATCTTGATGGTTACCAGCAGAATGGCTCGCGATTAATCAAATTTTAGGAAGTTTTAGCTGGAGTTGCGGGCGCTCGTGGGTCGGACGTCGAACGTAAAAGCGCTGTTTCCAAAACGGGTCGTTCGCGGGTGGGGGCGCGGTAGCTTTGAACCGAAGCCGCACGATCCGCTGCGCCCGGTGGTGTGCCTCGACGAGACCTCAAAGCAAATGATCGTCGGCACGCGCGAACCGATCCCCGCTGCGCCCGGACGCAAAGCCCGTCATGATTACGAATATGCGCGCAACGGCGTGGAAAATTTGTTCATGATGTTCGCGCCGCAGGAAGGCTCGCGGCCTGTGAAAGTGACCGACCGTCACCCTGCCATCAATTATGCCCAGGCGCTCAAGGATTTGTCCGACACCCATTTGCCCGGCGCCGCGAAGATCGTGCTGGTGCAGGATAATCTCAGCACTCACAAGCCTGCTTCGCCCGAAACGAGCGATGTCGGTGAAGCTCTCCGCGCCCGCCAGAACCGCCAAAAGCGACAGCAAAAGCACCTCCTTGAGCGGATAAATCACTTTTCCTGGCTGCCGGTCCTCACGGTAGGCCTTTGAAATATGAGGAAAAACCGTCGTCTCGAAAACCACCCCAAGGCCCGTTACCGAATCCGCCATCCCCGTTCTCCACCAATCGAATCAGTGGATTGCTATCGATCCGGCACTTCATGCCTTTGTCACACACTTCTTCACCCGATTACCCCGATTACCCTGGCAAGCTGACTATCCACTCTTGATGGAATCAAAAGCGGGCTCTAATAGGTTTTTTGGTTTATCGCGCGTCTTATTGAAAAACCGCTTCGCACTTTTCCAGACGCACTCAAGATTAAAGACTAAAAAGTTGATGGATTGCATGGCCTTAAAGCAAGCTTATCCAAGTCCGTCAGGACGCCGGCTATTCTAATAAACGTTCTCCGTGAAAACCGGCCTCGCGTCCCCGCCCCACTCGCTGTGATAGCGCGCGAGCAGATCGTCAGCGGCACAGTGGCCTTGCTCCACGAATTCCCTAAGGGGCCTCAGGAATATGCTCTCGTCGTCGAAGAGATTTGTATAGCCGCGAGCCTTGAGGCCTGCTTCGGCGATATCGAGCATCGGGCGCGCGATATCGAGAGCAGTCCCCCTGCGGAACGGAGTCCGCAGGGCAGACCGGGGGACTTCATTGCGAAGCCGCTGGCGCTCCTCGGCCGTCCAATCCTTGGTAAGGTCGTAGGCGGCATCGAGACTCGTCTGATCATAAAGAAGCCCCGCCCACAGCGCCGGCAACGCACATAGGTTGCGCCAGGGGCCGCTGTCCGCGCCGCGCATCTCCAGATAGCGCTTGAGCCGCACCTCCGGGAAAATCGTCGTTAGATGATCGGCCCAGTCGGCGATGGTCGGCTTCTCGCCTGGCAGCTGCGGGAGCTTGCCTTCCATGAAATCCCTGAAAGAAGCGCCAGCGGCGTCGATATATTTCTTGTTGCGTTGCACGAAGTACATCGGCACGTCGAGCGCGTAGTCGACATAGCGCTCATAGCCCATGCCATCCTCGAACGCGAAGGGCAGCATCCCGGCGCGCGCATTGTCCGTATCGAGCCAGATGGCGCTGCGGTAGCTCAGATACCCGTTGGGCTTGCCCTCGGTGAATGGCGAGTTGGCGAAAAGCGCCGTGGCGATCGGCTGAAGCGCAAGCGACACGCGCAGCTTCTTCACCATGTCTGCCTCGCCGGCAAAGTCCAGGTTCACCTGCACGGTGGCCGTGCGGTACATCATGTCGAGGCCGAGCTTGCCGACCTTCGGCATATAGGCGGTCATGATGGCGTACCGGCTTTTGGGCATGCGCGGCGTCTCCGCCAGCGTCCAGAGCGGCGAAAAGCCTAAGGCAAGGAACGAGATACCCAGCGGATCTGCGATCTCTCTCACGTGACGCAGATGGCGGGTTACCTCCTCGCAAGTCTGGAATACCGTTTTCAACGGCGCGCCCGACAGTTCGAACTGACCGCCAGGCTCGAGCGTGATGGAGCCGCCGAGATCGCTCGATGGCTCCTCCAGCGCGATCAGCTTGTCACGGTCGTAAACGGGCCGCCAGCCGAAGCGCTCCGCCATACCGTGCAGCAATGCAGAAATGCCGGCCGGGCCTTCATAGGGAACAGGCCGCAGGCCCTCGCGATAGAAGGGGATCTTCTCGTGCTCGGTGCCGATCCGCCACTCGGCTTTCGGCTTCGCGCCCTGTTCGATATGCGCCACGAGTTCGTCGCGGCTTTGGATGACAGGCGCTTCAGGTTTGTCGCCGCTGGCTAGCATCATGATCCCATCTTTTACCGCTTGAGTTGCACGCGCGTCCGCAGGCTATGTATACCAGAATTGTAATCTTTTTATGCGCGCCAATCCCCGAGGACCGCGTTCAGGAGCGCCAAAACAGCCACAGCCGCGGTGTCGGCCCGCATGACCCTCGGTCCCAGCGATATGGGGCATACATAACTCTTGGAAAGCAGGTCCTCGCGCTCGCTTGAAGAAAAGCCGCCCTCGGGGCCGATCAGCGCCATGACCTTCCGTCCCTGCAGCTTCTCCAGGGTCTTCAGCGGCGACGAGGGCTCGGCGCGCTCATCGCAAAAGACTATGGTTCGGTCTTCTGCGCAAGTTTTGAGCAAGCTCTCCAGCGTGAGCGGAGCCTTGATTTCGGGAAGCGTCAGAATCCCGCACTGTTCGACAGCCTCGATTGCGTTTGCCTTCATGCGCTCCACGTTGAGCCGTGACACGGCCGTGTGGGCCGTAACAACCGGCTGCAACAAGGAAGCGCCCATCTCGACGGCCTTTTGCACCATGTAATCCAGTCTGCCTTGTTTCAGCGGAGCGAACGCGTAATGAATATCCTGAGCGGTTGTCTGATCCCGAACCTTTTCGATCAAGCGGATGATGCAATCGCTCTTTCTGGCTTGCGTGATTTCGGCACGCCACTCTCCACTCCTCCCGTCGAACACGAGAAGGCGCGAGCCTGCCGAAAGTCTCAACACATGAAGGAGATAGTGTGCCTGCGCATGGCTGAGCGTCATCTCCGTGCCGGCGTCAAGAGGATTTGCGACAAAGAGCCTTTGCTCAGCCATTGCGTGCGACGCCATTTTGTGGTGATGACATAAGACAGTCCTCAAATTCTAGCATAGTATTTGCATTATTGGCGTGGCGTTGAAAACCACGTGCGAACGAGCGAGAAATGCCGGCTATTTGGCCAGAAGCAAACAGCAACACTGACACCACCCCGGTCGCTGCCGCCAGCCCCATCCCCGATGCGCCGCGCAAGAACTGGGTGGACCGCTTTGCCCCGCAAAAGTTCAGGCCCTGGCTGCGGCTTATGCGAGCGGATCGGCCAATCGGCGTGTGGCTCCTGCTCTGGCCGTGCTGGTGGTCCGTGGCTCTCTCGTCGCGTGCGATGGATGCTTTTCCTCCGCTTGATTTGCTCCTTCTGTTCGCGATCGGTGCTTTCGCAATGCGCAGCGCCGGATGCATTTACAACGACATCCTCGACCGCGATATCGACGCGAAGGTTGCGCGAACGCAAGCCCGCCCGCTGGCAAGCGGACAAATTTCGGTAAGATCCGCGATGGCGCTCATCCTCGGGCTTTGCCTCGTCGGCTTGGCGGTGCTCATCCAATTCAACTTGTTTGCGATTTGCCTCGGCTTCGCTTCGGTCGGCATCGTCTTGATATATCCCTTGATGAAGCGTGTCACCTTCTGGCCGCAGGCTTTCCTCGGCCTCGCCTTTTCGTGGGGCGCTCTCATGGGCTGGGCCGCAATTTTTGGTTTCCTGGCTCTGGCGCCGGTCATTCTCTACGGGGCCGCTGTCGCCTGGACTATCGGATACGACACGATTTACGCTCATCAAGACAAGGAAGACGACGAGGTTATCGGCCTAAAATCCACGGCTCTGAAATTTGGCGGTCATACAACTCGCTGGCTCAGCTTGTTTTATGCCATCACGTGGGGCGGCTTGGCCTTCTCGGGATGGATCATCGGGGCCGGCTTAATGTTCTTCATTGGAATGTTACTGGCAGGCGCCCATCTTATCTGGCAGATCGCCACTCTTGACATCAACGACAGCCAGAACTGCCTAAATCGGTTTCGCAGCAACCACGGATTTGGCGCGATTGTATTTTTTGCGCTCGTCCTTGATGTCATCCCCATTGCACTGTCTTAGGCCAGCTGGCATGAAGGACGATTACGCTGGTTGGCATGAAGGACAATGACGCCCAGGATTTCGACCTTATCCGCGACGCCGCTGAAGAGGCGGGGAGGCTTGCGCTGAGCTATTGGGGCCGATCCATCAAAAAGCAGCGGAAGGCCGATGGCTCGGATGTGACGGAAGCCGATCATGCGGTGGACGCGCTGATGGCGGCTCGGCTCAGGGGCGCCCGTCCCGATTATGGCTGGCTCTCGGAGGAGAGCCCCGAGCATGACGCGCGCTTGCAAACCCGCCGTGTCTGGATTGTCGATCCCATCGACGGCACCCGCGCGTTTATTCAGGGCCGCGACGATTGGGTGATCGCCATCGCCTTGATCGAGGACCACGCTCCGGTTCTCGCCGCTGTCGTCAATCCCGTCCGCGGGGAAATGTTTGAAGCTCGCGCCGGGGCGGGCACGTTTTTGAACGGCCGCAGGCTCCACGCCAGCGCGCAAAGCGTTCTAGCCGGCGCAAGGCTCACCATTTCCGATTCGCTCCTGAAACCCAGTCGCTGGCGGCGGCCGTGGCCACCGATGACGCCTGTCCAGGCAAATTCCATCATTTACCGCATGGCCCTCGTCGCCTCAGGCAAAGCGGACGCTACCTTCGCGACAAAACCAAAATGGGAGTGGGACGTCGCTGCCGGCGCACTTCTCGTGTCCGAAGCCGGGGGGATTGTTACAGATCCCTGTGGATTTCCGCTCGCGTTCAACTCGAGAGAGGCAAAAGTCCCCGGATATGTTGCGGCCGCCCCAAAATTGCATCACATTTTAGCTGAGCGTATGAGTGATGCATTGGACGGCGCTCCCGTTGCGCAAGAGCACAAGACCACAACCTGACGCGATCCCTCAACAGGTTCGCGCTTCGCTCCTAGAGCAGCCCGCGTCCCTTTGGACACGGATAAGCTGCTCTAGCACTTTAGAATCGATCAACTTTTCCGCCTTTAATCGATTCCGATTAAAGGCGGGTTGATCTAGTGACGTGAGAAAATCCGGCGCTCGATGAACACACCTGCTCCCAAGAAACGCGCTGCGGGTTTCATCCGCCGCATCCAGCAGTCAGAATTCTTTCAGGACACGACGGGCAAGCTCGCGGCGCGGCACATCCGCATGGTGCATGCCACCTCGGAAGTCATCCGGGATCCTGCCGACACAGATTCCTACCTGGAAAAACTCAATCCGATGATCGTGGCCATGTGGCATGGCCAATTCCTGCTGCTGCCGTTGATCAAGCCCAAGACCGTGCCCGTGAGCAACATGGTCGCCAAACACTCGGATGGCGAGATGATCGGCCGGGCGCTACTGCATTTCGACATGGGCCTGATCCGGGGCGCGGGCGCGGGCGAATTGGGGAAGGACCGTGGCGGCGCCGGGGCGCTTCGGGCTGCATTGAAGGCGCTCAAGTCCAACACCACGGTCGCCTTGACGACGGATGTGCCGCCGGGACCTGCCCGGGTCGCGGGCATGGGCATCGTGACGCTCGCGCGAATCTCAGGACGGCCCATCGTCCCGCTCGCCATCGCGACAAACCGCTTCATCACGCTGCCCACCTGGAGCCGCTTCACCATCAATATGCCGTTCTCCAAACTTGCGATGGTGGCTGGCAAGCCGATCCATGTGCCGCGTGACGCCGATGAAAGCACCATGGAGGAGTTCCGCCAGCGGGTGGAAGCGGCCATGAATGCAGCGACGGCCCGGGCTTATGAACTCGCGGGGAGCGACCATCGCAAGACAGCGCCAGAGACCGCGAAGGAGTATCGATCGGGCTTTCTGCTTTCCGTCTATCGGGGCGCAACGTCGCTCGCGCGTCCTGCGGCCATGACAATACTCAGGAAGCGAGCCGCGCGTGGAAAGGAAGTGCCGGAGCGTATTCCGGAGCGCCTGGGAATTGCAGGCGTGCCCCGCCCGGATGGACCGCTTTTCTGGTTTCACGCAGCAAGCGTGGGGGAGACGAACTCGATCCTTCCGCTCATGCACGAGTTGAAGCGCCGCCACCCAGCGCTGAATCTCTTGCTCACCACGATCACCGCGACGTCCGCCAAGATCGCGGCCGTGCGTCTTCCGGCGGGCGCGATCCATCAATTTCTGCCCCTCGACAACGCGGGCTTTTGCAGCCGCTTCCTCGATCATTGGCATCCGGACCTCGGCCTTTTCGCGGAATCCGAAATCTGGCCAAACCTCATCGTGGAGGCCAGCAACCGCAAAGTGCCGCTCGTTCTTCTCAACGCGCGGATGTCGCAGCGCTCGTACAAGCGATGGGCGATGCTGTCGAGCCTGAGCAAACCCGTATTCTCGAGGTTCGACCTCGTTCTCACCCAGAATTGGCGCTTTGCCAAACGCTTGAGGGGGCTGGGCGTCCGCAGAACCACGATCACCGGCAATCTGAAATACGATGCGCCCCCGCCACCGGTGGATGCCGCTTCAATGGATGAACTGCGGCGTAGCCTGAGGGACCGCCCCATCTTTTTTGCTGCAAGCACGCACCCCGGCGAAGACGAGGTGATCGCGCGGGTGCACGAAACGCTGCGGAACGCGGTGCCCTCGCTTCTGACCATCATCGCGCCCCGGCATCCGGATCGCGGCGAAGCCATTGCGGCGCTTCTGGGCGAGCGGCGCCTCGCCGTCGCACGGCGATCCGCTCAAGAGCCTGTCGGCGAAACCACCCAGATTTATCTCGCCGATACCATCGGCGAACTCGGCCTTTTCTATTCTCTTGCGCCCCTTTCTTTCATCGGCGGTTCGCTGGTCCATCACGGCGGGCAGAACCCGATCGAGGCGATCAAACTCGGCTCGGGGATTCTGAGCGGGCCGCACACTTTCAACTTCACAGAAACCTACACCGTTTTGCGGCGGTACGAAGGACTTCGGCTCGTGGGCGGACCGGATGACATGGCGGCTGCGCTCAGATCGCTGTTTGAAAATCCGGCCGAAGCCGCAGAGATGAAACGCCGGGCCGCGGCCGCCATAGGGACGCTTGGCGGCGCGCTCGAGAAAACCCTGGAAGCGCTCAAACCTTACCTTCCCCCGCCCGCGACCGCGCAGTTGGAACCGATGGCCGAACATGCGGCTTGAGCCGCCTTCCTGGTGGTACGGCGATCGCATCCCGCTTGCCGCGTGGGCGCTTTGGCCTGTTTCGGCGGCGTATGGCGGGATCGTTCAAAGGCGCTTCCGAACCGCTTCGCCTTACCGCAGCAAGCTCCCTGTCATCTGTGTCGGCAATTTCACGATGGGCGGCGCTGGGAAGACACCGGTAGCCCTAAAGCTTGCCTCCCTGCTGAGGGAGGCCGGATTGAAGCCTGCCTTTCTAACACGCGGCTATGGCGGCAGCGAACGCGGTCCGCACCTGATCGACGGCGCATCGGACGGCGCGAACCTCGTTGGCGATGAGCCTCTCCTTCTGGCGCGGGCCGCTCCGACAGTCGTGAGCCGGAATCGTCCCGCGGGCGCGAAGCTGCTTGAGACGCTGGGCGTGGACACGATCATCATGGACGACGGGTTTCAGAACCCATCCCTTGAGAAAGATTTCGGCCTCGTCGTTGTGGACGGGGGAACTGGCCTGGGGTGCGGTCAGGTCTTCCCGCTCGGCCCTTTGCGCGCTCCCCTTGCGTTTCAGCTCGAAAAGGCCGACGCCGTCTTGATCCTCGGCGCGCTGGATCAAGCGGACGTGGTGCGGCGCATAGGAGAGAGCCAGCACTTACGCCCGGCGCCATTGCCGGTCTTCAACGCCCGAATCATTCCTTATGTCACGGACGAACTCCGCAGCCGGACATTCGTCGCGTTCTCCGGAATCGGCAGACCAGACAAGTTCTTCGATACCTTGCGGGAAGCCGGCATTGCCGTCGCGAAGCGCCGAAGCTTCCCGGACCATCATCCTTATGCCGAGGCGGATGCGCGATCGCTCCTCGCGGAGGCAAAGGCGCTCAATGCTGGTCTTATAACGACAGAAAAGGATTACGCCCGGCTCAGAGGGACAGACGGCGCCCTCGAGGAGCTTTACGGCTCTGCGGTTGCGCTGCCGATAGGCGTTGCGTTTTCGGAAAACGGCGAAGCTCGGCTTATGCAGTTTCTCGCCGCAGCGTCATCCCGGCACGGCCTTCCCCCGTATCCGGGATCGCCAGAATGAGCGTTGCATTCTTATATAATGGAGGTTCCGGATAGCGCTCTCGGCCTTTCCGGGAGGCCGACTCTGAGGAAAGACTACTTTACGCGTTGCCGTTCTAAATGGCGGCGGAGTGAAATTTGAGCGTTCGCATAGGGCTCCTGGTGGGGCACGCTCCAATAGCGAAGCTCCTCGATCCGGATCGGCTCGCCCGTGACCGAGCACCGGACGTAAGCGCCGTTCTTCAGCACTTGAAACTCACCGTCAAGATAGCGGATCTTAGCCTCTTGCCCAAATGCGAAGGAACGCTCGATTCGATTCATGCTACGTATGCCCTAAAGTAGACTGCCTTGGCTGCCGTCGTCCTTGCCGACCGGGACCGTCCGGCGCTGAGCCTGAGCGGCGCTCCTTCGGCGCGAAGGTAGCTCGCCATCCTCGGCTTCTGGTCCGAAATAATGAGCCGAAACGTGACCATCGGCAAATTCAATGTCAAGGGTGCCTGCCGCGTTCAGGGCTGCGGCGCGGCGTATCACCTTGGCGCCTGCTTCCCTCACAAGCGCGAAGCCCCTGTCGAGCACGCTCTTGTGGCTCAGGCTTCGCAAAAGCTGGGAGAGCGACGTCAACTCGAATGCCTTGCGCTTGAGCGTGTTCTGCGCGCCTTGCGCTGCCCGAACCGCCAGGGATGCCAGCCGCTCGCGCTGCCGGATCGCAGGCCCCGCAAGGAGCCGGGGGTTGAGCCTTGCGCCGCGATCATTCAGGCGCTCGCGTTTCTTGAAGGTGCTTTCCCGGAAGCACCGTTGCGCACCATCGCCCGCCCGGTTGAGCCGGTCCGCCGCGCGCTCCAAGGCCAGCCGGATGTGGCGCGGCGTCAAACGGACGGAATGATATTCGAGACGGGCGCGCGAGCGCTCGCTGAAATGGCGAAGCGATTGGCCCAGGCGGGCCGCCCCAGCGTCGAGGCGCTGGCGCGGGATAGCCAGTAGCGCGAGCGGGCGCGGCAAGCCGCGTTCGGCGCTGCGGAATTCCGCACGAAGCTTTTCGAGGTGCCGCCGCACGCATCGCCGGGTTCGGTCGATGCACTCGGAAAGCCGCATGACAAGATCCGAATGCTTCGGTACGGCCCACTCGGCGGCCTTCGTCGGCGTCGGCGCGCGCGCATCGGCAACGAGGTCGATCAAGGTCCAGTCTGTCTCGTGACCGACGGCCGAGATCAAGGGAATGGTGCTTTCCGCCACGGAGCGGACAACGACTTCCTCATTGAAGCCCCACAGATCTTCGAGACTTCCACCGCCTCGGGCGATAATCAGCAAATCCGGCCTCGGCAATGGCCCCAGCCCCGTCAGCGCATTGAAGCCGCGAATGGCGGCGGCAACCTCAGCGCCGCAGGTCTCGCCCTGAACGCGCGCCGGCCAGAGCAGCACGCGCGTTGGGCAGCGTTCGGTGAAGCCATGCAGCATGTCGCGGATGACCGCGCCGGTAGGCGAGGTCACGATGCCGACCACCTGCGGCCAGAACGGCAGCGCGCGCTTCCTCTCCGGGTCGAAAAGCCCCTCGGCGGCAAACTTCTTCTTCCGCTCCTCAAGCAGCGCCATGAGCGCGCCCGCACCCGCCGGTTCGAGCTGCTCGATGACGATCTGATAGCTCGACTTGCCGGGAAAGGTGGTGATGCGCCCGGTAATGATGACCTCAAGCCCTTCCTCGGGCTTGAACTTCAGGTTCGCGAATGTCCCCCGCCATATGACGGCGTCGATGCGGGCGCGGTCGTCCTTCAGGCAGAGATAGGCGTGGCCCGAGCTATGCGGCCCGCGATATCCGGAGATTTCGCCGCGCAGCCGAACGAGCCCGAACGCATCCTCGACCGTCCGCTTGATGGCCGAAGAAAGCTCCGAGACTGTAAATTCTGCGATATTAGAGAGCGGCGCCGCTTGCATCGTGGCTAACATGGACCCGTGGAACGGATGTGTCTATAGCTGCCAACCATGGCACGATTTGGGAGCGCCTTCAGTCTGAGAGGGCGTCAAATAACCCCGGTTTGCGGTTCAAGGCGGACTTGACAAGCGGAGCATGGCGGGAAATCGGCGCCCCTGTTTCGCAGAAAGACGCTCCGGCTATTGAACCTGCCATCGAGAATGGAATGACCAGCGGTCTGCGGATTGCCGACCCCGAACCCGGTTTCTAGGACCCAAGGACGAGTCTTCAGCTCCGGCGTTCGCTGCGGCTGTAGTTGCTGAGATGTCCTGCGCGGCCAGCCTGAGCACGCGCTGATTTTGCGATGCCAGCGCTCTTTCCTTGGGCTGCGGGGCGAGACATCAGCCGTTCCAACTTTTGATCGCCGCAGCCCGGGCAGGCGGGCGTGCTGGCCGAGCTGACCAGCAATTCAATAACTTTGTCGCATTCCTTACAATGGTAACTGTAAAGCGGCATGCTCGGACACCCCCTCAGGCTCGCTCGTCTGCTCGTTGTTCCAGTCTTTCCGATACAGCAGCGGCTGCAAACTTTTGGATGCGGGAAGTTATGCACGAACCGAGCCAAATACTGGAGGACGAGCGCCAGCGGATCACGGCAACTCGCCCCGGCGACAGGCTTACAGAGCAACTGGCTTTTTGTGGCGGCATCGCGCTTCGAATCCTCAGATCGGCTTGCGCTTGCGTCCGCACTGCCTGCGCCTGGGATCTTAGGAAAAAACGCCTTGCCGGAAAGTTAACTTCCGTAATGTATTGATATATAATAGAAAAATACAGAGTGCGCTTGCGCCGGCGCGGCTACGAAGCCTGCGGTCATGGTTAATATGCGCCGCCGAAACATATTTAACGGACTTTTCCGCGCCCATTCTCGCCAAAAATAGATTTGCTTAACCCTGGCGATCGCAGCCGGAAAGTTGATCGTTTTCAATGGCTTGAGTAGCTTATCCGCGCCCGCCGAACGCGGGTTTCTCTATTTTTGGGTATTTTGGGCGCCGGAAATTACGCCTTTTGCGCCGCCCGTTAACCAACTCGGGTTAACGCATAATCGGCGCGGCAACGAACGGTTTACCATAATGGCGCAGCCTAAGCCTTGCGCTGGTGATTCGGCAAGTTCCTTCACTATGTCCCTCTCCCTCTGAGAGAGGGACGCAAGTCCTCGCCACAACGAGGCGGCAATGCACAAATCTACACAGATCTTCGATTTTGCCGGCTGCCCTGGAGTTGTATAGGGGTGACCAAATGTGGTTCCGATTTTCAGTGGGATATTTGGGCATGCCGATGCAGGTTTGAATTGATCATTCCTGCAGTTTTGTTTCTGGAGCTCAGAAGTAATAATGGCCGGAAAGTGATATTCGCATGAGTGATGTTGAGAAAAAGAAAAGTAGCTGGGGCGCAAACCCCGGGTCTCTCGATGCTTCGATAGCGCTAAGTGCGGGCGCCGCCCTGCTCTCTCTCGTCGTGGCCGATGGTGGTCTAGCCGCAACCTTGGTACTCTGGCTTGCAGCAGCCGTTGTGGTCAGCATCGCTGCGATAGTGCTGCGTCATAAGAGGAGAAGCGGCAGAAATCGCGCCGGGATAAATAGTCCAGCTTCGCTTACTAGCCGGAGATCAGGGCTCGCTTGAGTTCACGCCGGGGCATTTGCACGGAGCTGTGCGTCAGAGTTCGGGATGTAACTCCCGTGCCTCGCCCCAGAAAGTATCGGTAATACGCTAACGCGCCCCTGTTGGCCTGCACCGCGTGCCTCTGGGGTGAGGCTGCAGCAATGCCGCTGAGAGTGCCGTCCGTAAAAGTGCGAAACGGTTTTCCGGATAAGACGCACGATAAAACAAGAACATAGAGCCCGCCTTTGATTCCATCGAAAGCGGATAGGCTCTGGAGCAAACCCGCCTTAACCGATTCAAGGCGGAAACGTCGGTCGAACTCACCCGCGTCTGGACGCGGGCCGCTCTGGCCGTTTCAAAACCAAAACCCGTTCCAGTGGTACCTTGGCTGGCGCGGAAACGGCGCGAATCCCGCCGCACGCGCGTGAGGGCTCCAGAAAAGCGCGGCCGCCGTCTCCGGTTTGCGAAGCGCCATCAGCCGCGCGATGCGCTCCGATGTTTGCGGATGGGTTCGCAGAACCGAAGGCAAAGGAATACGCCGCCCCGGCATGAAGATGTCTTCCCAAAGCCGCCCCTGATAGCGTTCGAGCTTGTTCAGCGCGGCGGCGAGCCCTTCAGGATCGCCCGTGAGCGAGGCGCCCCCAAGATCGGCGTCGAATTCGCGCGACCGCGACAGCGCGAGCTGCAACAGGCTCGAAAGCATAGGCGCGAAATACAGGAGCGCGATGGCGAGCCAAGGTATCGGCGCGTCCGTGAAAAGCGTCGCGGGTACACTCAGGAAAAACAAGAACATCGCGGCGAACGCCATGCTGCGGGTGAACCGGCTCAGGATGTCGGCAAGGCTCATCACCCAGATATCGTTGTTGCGCACATGAGTGATTTCATGCGCGAGCACACCCGCAAGCTCCCGCGTCTCAAGGCGGCGCAGCAGGCCGTCTGTGACACCGAGCGAGTATCGGGACGGCGTGCCGACCGCAAACGCATTCATCGTCTGGCTTGGGATCACATAGAGGCGCGGAGCTGTTTTCAGGCCCGCGCGTTGGGACAACGCTTGCACGAGGCGCATGAGGTCGCCGCCGCGCTCGGGATCGATGAGCCTCGCGTTGAACATGCGCATGATGGCGTCAGGCGCAACCCGCGGCCCGATCAGCGAAAATGCACCGACGAAGACAAGCGCCCAGATGACGCCGGTCTGTCCGAACAGCGCGTAAGCTGAAAGCGCAGTAATGGCACCGATCCCGCCGACAAACACAAACGACTGCCTGACATTACGAAGCCGGGCGCGCCGGTGCTGCTCCTCATCCAGATAAGCCATCGGAACTCCATTCCCATACCTGCCGAAGATATGGAGGGGCCCCGAGGCTTCTCAAGCGAAGGGACGGTCAATTGCCCTTGAGGCGCTCAAGGACGCAGCGGCTTTCCCGTCACGTCGTCGGTTGTCCAGGTCTGGCTCTGGAAGGCGAAGAAAAAGGCCGTCGCATCGCCATTCGGGAAACGCAGGATGAGGCCGCCATCCTGCCACACGCCATCGTCGCGATCGTGAGGTGCGGGGCTGCCCTGATTCATGTGAATGTCGTGAATGCCGCGTCCGGGCAGAAAACCAAAGTATTTGTCCGCTTTATCGGGCTCCGGACCCCAGGGATTTCCAAACGCGAAAAGCTCGGCGCCCTCGGTGTCCCTGACGCCTGCCAAGGCAGTGCTCAATAGAGTGTCGAGCGCATCGGGATCGCCAATGGCGCCCGCGTTGGCGGTGCGCATGGCGCTGCTGTCGAAGAGATCGCCGCGCACATAGTCGAGCCGCAAGAGGCGGTCTTCCCGCGCCGGCCGGGTAAGCCCCGGTGGCAGCGCCGGCAAATTTCCCAGGATGGGATGCTTGAAGTTCTGCTCGGTGTGGAAGCACAAATTCGTCTGCTCGTCGGAGCGCACGTTCACTGCGAGCCGCCACGGTCCCGACGGCGTATCGATCAGAACTTCGAGATGAGGGGCAGGATCATCCGGCCTGTGATGCAGGATCTGCCCCGGCTTGCCTCGCAAAACTCCATAACGGACAGACATTACATCCCCCTTTAGCGAACGTCGTCATCTGGCGGTTTCGTAAGAAACCTTGAGGGTGGGATTGTGGCGTTCGGCGGAGGCAACGCCGGTGACGAACTGAGTTGAACGATGGGAGCGCTGCGGGTTGAAACACGATACAAGGTGCAGACGTTTGCATCAGCGTCTTCGGTAGCAAGTTTCTATCCAGGCGCTTTACCGGCTACTGATTTTTGTTCTTGTTTTGTTCTTTTTGCAGGTGACGCCATCGAGACAGCTAGTGGCATTTGGTCCACGGCCGTTAGTATCCGGAAACAATCCGGCGCCTCGACATGACCGCCAAACGGCGATGTTAAAGTGTTCACCAAGAGGAACTAGTCTGGTAACGTCACTTGCTTCGAATTGGTTCCTGCAAGTTGATGTAATACTAATCCTCTCCCGTTGCATGTCAAGAGTTATTTTGAGAGCCCTTCTACGGTTCCTTTCTTGTTGCTTGCCTGCTTATAGGCAAGGAAACAGCCGACACTTACCCCATTCAACAAAGGGGAAGCCCAGACACCGCCAGATTTCTGAAAGGAGTATTTAAGTCTTCTTCAAGGTTTGCTTGCGCGTTTATTTTCGATGAACCTTGTGTTTGGCCGTTCTGGAATGCGTTTGCCTTATGAAAGAAGGAAACACAACTCGCAAACGGCCAAGCTCATGGCGGCCTAAGCTGCCGCCGGCATGTCTTTCAATCCGGTATACGCTTTCACGGTCGAGAGTGCGGGCGCATGCCTTCAGGCTTCGCGAGCGAGCTTGCCGGGAGAGGGACAGGATAAGGGGGTATGAAATCGCATGATCGAGCCCCCCTCACCCGCATCGCAAGCGATCCGCCCTCTCCATCGGGAGAGGTGGATCACCGGTCAACTCCGCCTTTGAAGGCGGGCGGATCTAAGCGCGGATGAGGTGAGGCGCCGTGGTTCGCTTGGGCGGGCGGCGTTTCAGGAACTCCGGCACAACCCGCTCCACATCGTCGACAACGATGTAGCGGGTCTCAAGCTCCGGCCGGATGAAGAGTTGCTCCCGCATCCTGTCGAACATTTGCAGGAGCAGGTCCCAGTATCCGGCTGTGTTCACGATGAACACAGGCTTGTCGTGATGGCCGAGCTGGGTCCAGGTCAGCTGTTCGACAAGCTCCTCCAGAGTGCCTACGCCTCCCGGCAAGGCCACGAAGCCGTCGGACATGTTGAACATCAGCATCTTGCGCTCGTGGAACCCATTCGTGACGTAGCGCTCATTGATGGTTTCAAGGGCGTTTTCAATTTCGAGCAGCGAGGCCGGTATGATCCCCGTCACGTGGCCGCCAAAATCGCGGACGGTCTGCGCGACGGCGCCCATCATACCGTTGCCTCCGCCTCCGTAAACGAGGCCAATCTGAGCCTCGGCCATCGCCCGGCCTAGAGCGATTGCTGCGTCCTTAAAGCGCGGATCCTTCCCTGAGCCGGAGCCGCAATACACACAGAGACGTTTCATTTTCTTTTCTTTCATAGGGCCGTCATCACATTCAAAATGAGCTTGGTCAAGAGCTTAACGGTTTCGGCTTTCGCCCCGCTTAAGGAAGTGAACCTCGCTAAAAGCGGAGGCTCGCTTATATGGAGAGGGGGTTTTCTCTTGCCATCCATCCCCTGAAGCGCTTTCTGAGTATTGATCAATCAAAGAGGCATTTTTTGCGTCATCGCGCCGTTTCCCATCACGCCGCTGCCCCCGAAGCTCCGGGAGAGCAACACGTCGCCATCCTTAAGTATTTGCTTCCCTTTGTGTGGCCGAAAGGAAGGCCGGACCTGAAGGTGCGGCTGGTGCTGGCGGCGGTGGCGCTGATCGCGGCGAAGGTGGTCACGATTGCGATGCCGCTGGCCTACAAGGCGGCGGTGGACGCGCTCACCGCGCTTCCCCAATCCGATGCGTCTGGCAAGGCGATCCAAATCGCGGCAGTTCCCCTCGCCCTGATCGTCGCTTACGGGGTGGCGCGCATTTCGATGATCGGCTTCGTCCAGCTGCGCGACGTGCTCTTCACCCATATCGGGCAGCACGCCACGCGCGTGCTGGCGACCCAGACCTTCCGGCATGTCCACGATCTCTCGCTGCGCTTTCATCTCGAGCGCAAGACGGGCGGCCTTTCGCGCGTGCTCGATCGCGGCAAGCTCGCCGTCGACCTCATCATCCGCATGGGCGCGTTGAACCTTTTCCCGACAATCCTGGAGGTTCTGTTCGTCTGCCTGCTGTTCGGCTTCTATTTCGGATGGGTGATGGTCGCGATCGTGCTCGTGATGATCGTGATTTACGCCTGGTTCAGTTTCTTCTTCAGCGAGAAGCGCATCGCGATCCGCCGCGAATATATCGAGGCGGACATGGATGCGAGCACCAAAGCCATCGACAGCCTTCTGAATTACGAGACCGTCAAATATTTCGGCAATGAGCGCTGGGAAGCGGGCCGCTTCGACCGTTCCATGGAGCGTTTCGAGCGCGCCAGCATCCGCACTTACAGCTCGCTCGCGATCCTGAATTCCGGGCAGGCCTTCATTTTCACGGTGGGCATGGTGCTCGCCATGATCCTCGCGGCGCGCGGCATTGCACAGGGAACCATGACGGTCGGCGATTTCGTGATGGTGAACGCGGTGTTCATCCAGCTCTACCAGCCGCTCAACGTCATGGGCATGATCTATCGCGAGACCAAACAGGCGCTCGTCGATATCGAGGCGATGTTCACACTGCTCGGCCAGAAGCCCGAAGTGAAGGACAAGCCGGGGGCAAAGCCGCTGATCGTGAGCAAGGGGGCGATCCGGTTCGAAGACGTTTTTTTCTCTTACGACGATGCGCGCCCGATCCTGCGGGGCGTGGATTTCGAGGTGCCGCCGGGTCATATGGTTGCGCTGGTCGGGCCATCGGGTGCGGGAAAATCCACGGTGTCACGGCTCCTTTATCGCTTCTACGATGTGAAATCGGGCCGCATTCTGATCGACGGGCAGGACATCCGCGACGTCACACAGGAGTCGCTTCGCGCCGCCATCGGCATCGTCCCCCAGGACACCGTGCTCTTTAACGACACCATCCAATACAACATACGCTACGGCCATGTGACAGCGACCGACGAAGACGTGAAGGAAGCCGCGCGGCTGGCGCAGATCGACGGCTTCATCCAGCAATTGCCGCTGGGCTACAAATCGATGGTGGGCGAGCGCGGGCTCAAGCTATCGGGAGGCGAGAAGCAGCGCGTGGCTATCGCGCGCACGATCCTGAAAGCGCCGCCGATCCTGATGCTCGACGAAGCGACCTCGGCGCTCGACAGCTTCACGGAGAAGGAGATCCAGGCGTCGCTCGATCAGGTCGCGAAGAACCGCACCACGCTCGTGATTGCGCACCGGCTTTCGACGGTGATCCATGCCGACACGATCCTTGTCATGGACAAGGGGAAGATTGTGGAGCGGGGCACGCACGCGGAGTTGCTGGAGCAGGGCGGCCTTTATGCCGGGCTCTGGACGCGCCAGCGCGAGGCGGAGGAGGCGCGCCGCAAGCTTGCCGAGATGGTGGTGGAAGGCGCCCTGACCCCCGACGACGTGAAGCTCGACCCGATCCCAAAGCTTGTTCCCGTGCAATAGCGTCTCGGCAGCTTTTCCTTGCAGGCCGATCAGGCCGAAACCCGCCCTTCAACGGGTCAGTCGCGACGTCTCTTCTTTGTGAGCGCTCGTTCGCCCCGAGCGCTCACGCGAACTTGCGTCTGTACGCTGCGTCGCTCCTGGCCGGGAGGCGTCGGTTAAAATCCTCCAAAGATTGGGTTCGTTTCGTAAATCAGCCCATAAGTAACTATATAAGCATCTCTCTTGAAGCCTTGATTTTACGGCGCCTATTCTACCGGTCTTGCAAAAGTTGTTGAACTTACGCTCTCTTTGAAATGAAATTATAAAATTTAGATGGTTAATTTTACCCGAATGCATCAGTTGAGTTGACGCGACTTTGGCGGCGCAGCCTCGGTGCGCCAAATCGTTGTGGCGCGTCTTACAGGAATCTTCAGGCCGTAAGCAGAAGATGCGTGTCTTGAAACAAGCTCAGTTTGCGACGCCTGCTATTCGATCTCATAGCGGGCGCTTTGCGGGAGAACCCCCGAGCCAAGCTCGCTCCCGTTGCCAGGAAACCAGCAACGGCCGCCTGTTATAACGGCCGTGCTGATAGCTCACAATTCACTGCATCTTCAGTGCGAAATCTCGCATACGCTGATGCAACTCGCCCTGCTGCCGCGGGGTGAGTTGGTTGGAGCCTAGATCGATCTCCACCTTGTTGAGCGTGCCGGTGAACTTGAACGGCATCTTGGCGTCGTATTCGTCAATGACGGGTGTCCCGGTATCCTGGCCGGCATCGAAACTCTCATCGAGCGTGAACTTGCCAAGGGGAGAGGTGCGCTCGATGCGCCCCTCGGCCACTTTCTTGCCATCGACCGTGAGGGTCCCCTTGCCTCCCTTGCCGAGGCCACCGCCATCGTAGTCGAAATCGAAACCTATGATGTGGCGATGCCGGGAATGAACCTTTCATTGCCGGCGATGCGGGTCTTGTCCTCCCTCTGGTGTGGATACCTGGCTCCGTCTTGGTTCGTGGTCGCGTTAGCGAACATCGGCTTGCCATCGAGGACGAGGAGAGCCCAGCCGCCGAACCGTCCTCCCTGGGTCGCGATCACACCTTCTGCGGGCTGCTGCGGCGGCGAGATTGCGAGAGGGGCCTCTGCTCCGCCTGGGATCTCCACATCGGCGGTGATCCGGAATGATTTGTTATGCATATCGGGAGAGTTGGCTTCCGGGATGCGAATCATGCCTGGGTAGTAAACAAAGTGCGTCTGTCCGCGCAGGAGATTTGGACGAATTTGTGGATCCATCCGATCCGCGAAGCTGGAGTCGAGCGGCAACACATTGTACTTGGCCGCCTCGATCAGGAAACGGGATTGCAGGTCGAGAAGCTTCTGAGGGTTCTCCTTCGCCACGTTGTTGGATTGGCTGAAGTCGTCCCCAAGCTTATAGAGCTCCCACTTGTAGGCGTCGGGGTCTGGCGCCGCGCCTAAGGTTTCCCAGGGCAGCCGCGCGGGAGTCGTGCTCGCGATCCAGCCGTCATGGTAAAGAGCACGGTTGGCCGTCATCTCGAAATATTGGGTTGGACGCTGCGACGGGGCCTTCGCATTGTCGAAGGTGTAGGCCATGCTGACGCCTTCGATCGGCTTCTGCGGGACGCCATTGAGGATCAGCGGGGCCTGGATGCCAACGCTCTCCAGGATGGTCGGCACGATGTCGATAACATGGTGGAACTGCGAGCGAATTTCACCGCCGCCCTTCATCCGTTTCGGCCAACTGATGGCCAATCCGTTCCGCGTTCCGCCAAAATGCGACGCAACTTGTTTGGTCCATTGGAAGGGGGCGTCCATCGCGTGCGCCCAACCGATGGGATAGTGGTTGTAGGTCCGATCGCTACCCAGCTCGTCGATCATCGACGCCAAGAATTCCAACGACTCGGGCGCGAACTGAGCGGATACTTCGCTCGTCGTCCCCTGCATCGTGCCTTCGGCGCTGGCGCCATTATCCCCTTCGAGATAGATGACGAGCGTGTTGTCCAGTTGCCCGGATTGCTTCAACGCATCAAGAACGCGGCAACGATTTCGTAGTCGGACTGTGCCGTGGCCGCAGCGTACACCTCCATCATGCGCGCATAGACCTTTTTTTGATCCGCCGTTAAACGAATCCCAGGCTGGAATCTCATTCGGGCGCGGCGTCAGCTTCGTCCCCGCAGGGACGATCCCGAGCTTGATTTGGCGGATTACTCGAGCGCTTTGGAAAAGAAAAAACCTGCTGGACAATACGATCATCATTTTTGCCAGCGACAATGGCGGAGCGACCAGCGGGATGTTTGCAACCGGCGCAAGATACAAGGAAAAGATGGCAAGCGAAGAAGGCGGCCTTGCGCGGGAAAGCCAAGGCTCCTGCTTCGAATGCGCCGTTTAGCGGTGGCAAGGGAAGTCTTCGGGAAGGCGGCGTTCGCGTCCCAGCTTTTCGCTCCCTGGCTCGGGCATCTTCAGTCTCCCGTGGTGAACGATCCTGTGCACATGGTGGATGTTCCCATGCCGACGCTTTGGTGCTTTCGGCCAGTGAGAAGGGCAGCCCGCGTCGGCGAACAAAGGGCGGTCCTGTGGAACTCGTTGTAACGCAGTCCGCTTGCGGCTACGCGGTCGAGCGATGGAGTTGGGATTGGCCCGCCAAACGCCCTCGCCGCGCCAAAGCCAGTGTCGTCGGTCATGATCAAAAGCACGTTTGGTGCGCCCTTGGGAGCCGTCACGTCTTTGGGGAAATCAGGCTTGGATTTGCTCGCTTTACGCCCAATACGCCATAAACTGCTGTTCCGGCGCCGGAAGTATTTCCAAGCCTCCCAGCGGCGCTGCTGCACCTTCGGCATACGCCAGACTTGATAGGCCGATGCAGCCGCCGATAATCGCAGCAGCGGCAACGCATTCGACCAACCATGAACCAGCCAGCCAGCTGCCAAATGAACACGATATGACCGGGTCTCGTGTTGGAGTTCTGCTTAAACCTCATGACGCATTCCTTTTGAACGGCGCAGCGAAAACTGACATGGCTAATGGAGCTGCAGCCCGGCTGCGTGTGGCGCGCAGCCGGGCGTTAGCGGCGGGAGCGATCGGGCGGGCAGAGTTGGAACTCTGCCCTTGAGCACACTTCGAGGGGAACTTTCGGCCTGGCAGGGCTTCGAGGCCAGCCGCGGCCGGGGAACAAACACGAGCGATGCCGCACGCAGCATATGCGATAGCGTCCCGGCACAGTTTATTCTGTGTTCTCACGTCTCAGTAACCTGCCGTGAGCCTATTTTGAGCCGATTGAACACATATCCGTTGAAAGCGTTCCCGAAGTTAATACCGAGTTCGGGACTACTTCGTGGAGCTGCAGCTTTTGGAGAAGGCCGCATCAGGATCCAGAAGCTGCCGCAACCTGCATGGGATCGCTAGAAAACTCGCACTTCCGCAAACGCCCATAGGCCGCATGCATGTTTGCCGGAGGAGGCCACGAAAATCGGCTGTTTCGGCGCCGAGGCCATGTGTTTGACTAGTCGCACTTCTCCCCAGCCTGGATGGTGACGGCGACGTCGGCGGGTTTCGCAGTGTAGGGCCAGGACGACACGATCAACCCGGCGCCCGCCCTCACATACTCCCCCGCGTTCGCGGGCGTGACGCCGCCCGCCGCCGCGAGAAGAACGCCAGCGCTGGCCCCTTGTTTGACCGCAGCCACGTCGGCCGGCGTCATCTTCTCAAGCTGGATGATGTCGAACCCCGCCTCGATCGCGTCGCGCGCTTCCGCCACGGTCGTGACCTCGATGGCGAGCTTTTTCTCCGGCGCTTCCCGCCGCAGCCGCGCCGCCATCTCCTTCAAGCTGACGCCGGGGAGAAAAACGCGATGCTCGGCGAAAACGAGGATCGTTTCGGAAAGGCCGAGCCGGTGAGGCACCGCGCCGCCCGCCCGGATGGCGATCATGGAAAGCTGCCGCGCTCCTGGCACGGTCTTTCGCGTGCAGGCGACGCGCACATTCGCGTCGACCGCCTCCACGGCATCCACGAGGGCGCGCGTTGCGGTCGCGATGCCCGAGAGGATTTCGGTCAGCGTTTGCGCAGCCTTCCAGGATCGATGAAGCGCGGCGGCAGGCCCTTTCGCGGTCAAGCAGCAGCGTCCTCGCCTCCGCCCGCGAGCCGGACGGCATCAAAGCCGAAGCCTCCGCGCCAGCCCGCCTGATCATATCCGCCGCGATCTCCGTTCCCGCCACGACCATGTCGCCGCGCGCGCGGAACTCCATAACGCCGGGCATGCCGCCGATGCCAAGCGCAAGCGTCGTCAGATCGCCATTCGGGACGTCTTCCGCCAGCAATCGGTCAAGAAAGGAAACTGAAAGAGAATGCATGGAAAGAGGTGTAGCTTCTGCTAAGCCAGTTCGGCAAGGGGGGCGCTCTGTTCAGACTGGCGCGGGCTTTGATTTGCTATTGAGGCAGCATGGAAAAAATTGATTGCATCGTCATCGGGGCTGGCGTCATCGGGCTTGCCGTGGCCCGGGAGTTGGCTCTTGCGGGGCGCGAAGTCATTATTCTCGATCGCGCGGGCGCGATCGGGACCGAAACCTCGTCGCGCAATTCCGAAGTCATTCACGCCGGTCTTTATTACCCGCCCGGTTCGCTGAAGGCGCGTTTCTGCATCGAGGGCAAGCGACGGCTCTATGCCTATTGCGCCGAACGCGGGATCGAGGCGCGCCCCATCGGCAAGCTGCTCGTGGCGGTAAGTGAAGCGCAAGTGCCGAAGCTCGCCGCCATCAAGGAGAATGCCGAGCGTAATGGCGTGGGCGATCTGGTTTGGCTTTCGCAGGAAGAAGCGCGCGCGCTCGAACCTGAGGTGCTATGCACGGCGGCCCTGTTCTCGCCAAGCACCGGAATCCTCGACAGTCACGCCTTCATGCTTACCCTGCAAGGCGACATCGAGAATGCGGGCGGCATCATCGCCTTCAAGAGCGCGGTGGTAAGCGGAAGCGTACAAAGCGATGGCATCGTACTCCGCACGGCCGAGACGGAGGTGAAAGCCAAGCTCGTCATCAATGCCTGCGGGCTTTACGCACCGGCTGTCGCGCAGTCGATCGAAGGCATGCCGAAACACCTCATCCCGAGAGCGTACTTCGCGAAGGGCAACTATTTTGCCTTGAAGGGGCTCAGTCCGTTCACCCATCTCGTCTATCCGATGCCGGAGGCGGCGGGCATCGGCATCCACGCCACGCTCGACCTGGGCGGAGCGGTCCGGTTCGGGCCGGACGTCGAATGGATCGAGACCATCGATTACAACGTCGATGAAAAACGTGCGCCGTCGTTCGAGGAAGCGATCCGCCACTATTGGCCGGCCTTGCCCGCGAACGCCCTTGCGCCATCCTATTGCGGCATCCGCCCCAAGATTGCAGGGCCGGGTGAGCCCTCCGCCGACTTCCTGATTTAGGGGCCGGGTGATCACGGCATCGATGGCATTTGGAACCTGTTCGGGATCGAGTTGCCCGGCCTCACAGCGTCCCTCGCATTCGGGGCGGACCTTCGCAAGCGGATCATGACCTGAGCGCCCTTGCCGGACGCCGGGTCAGATCATTAGGGGAAACTTTGCAAATTCCAGCTCTCTGTGACTTCCGTGCCACACCGACAGATTAGCAAAGAAAAACAATATCATAGCATAGTTTGGACGTGCTCCATCAACATGGACATACACGCTTTACGTGCTCTTATTTCGCATACACGCTTGCGTTGAAAAGCGGTCGGTGGCATGTCCGCTCCCGTGTTCCGCGTAAAGCTTAATAGTAGACAACGTAAGCGGGAATGTTATGTCAGTCGCAAAGTATGTTCGTACCGGCGCCGCTGTCCTCGGCGCCCTTCTCTTGGCCGAAGCGGCCCACGCAGCGGACCCCTACTCTTACGGGGGTTACAAAGATCAGCCCGCACCCCAATCCGTGCCTGCGCCTTTTTGGCAGGGCTTCTATGCCGGCGGGCATATTGGCGGCCTCTGGTCGTCAGTCGCCGCGGCCGATAATGCCGTATTCATTGTGTCAGACGTGACAGTGCCGGCCACTCAAACCTCCAGCAATTCAGGCCTGTTTGGAGGGGCGCAGGCCGGGTACAACTTCACGACGGGTAACTTTCTTTACGGCATCGAAGCTGATCATTGGAGGAATGGATAATGGCGGCAAACATACTTTCGCCGTCACCCTTCCCGCGCATTCGATAACGGTCTCCAGTAACGCAGGCTGGTACGGCGATGTTACTGCCCGCGGCGGCTTTATTTACGGTGACGCCCTGTTTTATGCGAAGGGCGGGTTTGCGTTTTTTACCGGCGGCGTCAACGTGTCCGATTTGACCGATGGAATCAGCCAGAGCAGCGGCACTTTCACGGGCTGGACCATCGGCGCGGGCCTGGAATACCTGATCAGCCCCAGGTGGTCTGCGAAAGTCGAATATCTCTATTTCGACCTGGGCAACAACACTTGCTGCTTCAGTACGACAGCGGGCCAGTTCGACGACAAGATAACAATGCAAACCGTCAAACTGGGTTTCAATTTCCTTCTGCATTCTCAGGTAACGCCACTGAATTGAATTGGACGAAGCCCGTTTTTTCAGGCTGGCTCGCGATTATTTGATATGGCTGCCGATCAAAGCTGAGCTATGAGAGCGGCCATTTACGAAGAGCCGCGGAGAATCGCGGTCGCAGGCACGCGGTGGGGGACTCGATGTTGAACTTGCCATCTCTTGAGCAAGCAAAGGTTCATGCCAAGCCTTTTCCATTTGTTGTTGTCCCCAACTTCGTACGTGAGGAGCAACTGGACGAGATCGAGAGGGACTACCCGATTATTACCGATCCCGGCAGCTTTCCCTTGGAGACGCTTCGTGCCGGCCCCAGATTTCTCGAATTTCATGCATGAGTTGCGGAAGCCTCAATTCCGCGAAATCATGGGAAGCAAGCTCGGTATCAATCTCGAAACGCGTCCCGTGACGATCACCGTGCGCGGGCAAGCACGAAGAACCGATGGACGAATTCACCTGGATAGCAACAGCAAGCTCGTGACCGTCCTCGTCTACATGAATGGAGAATGGGAAGCGGATGGCGGCCGGCTCAGGCTTCTTCATTCGCCGAACAGTCTTGACGATGTGGTCATGGAAGTGCCTCCGGCCCGGGGGACGCTTCTGGCGTTTCTTAACGTTCCCGAATGCGTGGCACGGTCACAAACCGTTCCAGGGAGAGCGGCGCGTGGTTCAGCTCAACTGGGTCCGCAACAATTGGGTGGTTTGGCGCGAAAAGACGCGGCACAGCTTGTCGGCGATTGCCAAAAAACTCTATCCGATCGTGAAAGTCCGCGCATTTTCCGCAAGCGCCACAAACATCATCGGACCGGATCGATAGATCGATTTCCGCATGATCTCAGCTCGCCGCCGGCCAATCGCAGCCGAATTGGACCTCAAGACCCAGGCCGGCCGCTTTTGACCGGGCGCCGTCGTTTGCCGCGGCGCTCGGGTTCCCGCCATCGTCGCCAACGACGATCGTTTTGCCAGCCTTGAATGTCTTGAGATCGGGAGCGGAACGCGACGGCTTCGGCTTGCCGCCAGGCAGCGGCCGCTCGGCGTGTGGTCCCATTTCATCCAGCGTGGGTTTGTGGGGGCGCGAAAGATGCGAGTTGCGGACGGGGACGCTCCACTCGCCGATCTTGCGTTCCTTGCTCGTCTCGGGCGGGGGCGCGATCCGCGAGCCTGAAAGGTCCGCGTTGCCTTCAGCCGCCAGCTCCCACTCCTCGGGATTGTCCGAATTCTCGCCCGTGTTGAACAAGGGGCTTTTCGCCAGCGCTTCCCGCGAGCGCTTTTCCTCCGCTGAGTTCGTGCGCCGCCGCTTCGTGCCTGCACCCCCGCCGGTCGTTGCCGTCGTGTCGACAGCGATCTGCGGCACATAAGAGGTGCGTTTGTCGCCCTCATAGCGTCCGGCGCGATCTTCGACATCGGATTGCCGCGCGAGCGGGTCGTCCATGATCGTCATCTCGACCTCGCGCAGCCGCTTGATCTCGTCGCGCAACCGCGCCGCATTCTCGAATTCGAGGTTCGCCGCCGCCTCGCGCATGCGCTTCTCCAGATCGGAGATGACGGCCTGCAGATTGTGCCCGACCAGCGGCGTCTGTCCGTCCTCCGCGAAACCCGCATCCACGATCACGTGATCGCGCTCGTAAACGCTCGCAAGAATATCGCCGATGTTCCTTTTCACCGATTGCGGCGTGATGCCGTGGGCCTCGTTGTACGCCACCTGCTTCTCGCGGCGGCGGTTTGTCTCCGCGATGGCGCGCTCCATGCTGCCCGTGACGCTGTCGGCGTAAAGGATAACCCGGCCATCCACGTTGCGCGCCGCACGGCCGATGGTCTGGATGAGCGACGTTTCCGAGCGCAGGAAGCCTTCCTTGTCCGCGTCGAGGATGGCGACAAGCGCCACCTCAGGAATGTCGAGTCCCTCGCGCAAAAGGTTGATGCCGATCAGCACGTCAAACGCGCCAAGCCGAAGGTCGCGGATAATCTCGATGCGCTCGAGCGTGTCCACATCGGAGTGCATGTAGCGCACCTTGAGTCCCTGCTCGTGGGCGTATTCGGTCAAATCTTCCGACATGCGCTTGGTGAGCGTGGTCACGAGCACGCGATAGCCCTGCTTGATGACCTTGCGGCATTCATCGATAAGATCGTCCACCTGCGTTTTCACCGGACGGATCTCGACGGGCGGATCGATGAGGCCGGTTGGGCGGATAACCTGTTCCACGAACACGCCGCCGGTCTGCGTCAGCTCCCACTTGCCGGGCGTTGCCGAAACGAACGTGGTCTGCGGGCGCATCGCATCCCATTCCTCGAAGCGCAGCGGCCGGTTGTCGATGCAGGACGGCAGGCGAAAGCCGAACTCCGCGAGCGTGGATTTGCGCCGGAAGTCGCCTCGGAACATGCCGCCGATCTGCGGTACGGTCACGTGGCTTTCGTCCACGAAGACGAGCGCGTTATCGGGCAGGTACTCGAACAGCGTCGGCGGCGGCTCGCCCGGCTCCCGCCCCGTCAGCCAGCGCGAATAATTCTCGATGCCGTTGCAGGAGCCGGTCGCCTCGATCATCTCGACGTCGAACTGCGTGCGCTGCTCCAGCCGCTGCGCTTCGAGAAGCCGCCCTGACGCATTGAAGCGCTGCAACTGCTCCTGCAACTCCTGCTGAATGCCCTTGATGGCCTGGTGAAGCGTCGGCTTCGGCGTCACGTAGTGCGAATTCGCGTAGACTTTTACGAGCGCGAGGTCCTGCGTTTTCTCGCCCGTGAGGGGGTCGAACTCGGCAATGCTTTCCACCTCGTCGCCAAACATGCAGATACGCCAGGCGCGATCCTCCTGGTGAGCCGGGAAGATTTCGATGGTGTCTCCGCGAACCCGGAAATCGCCACGGGCGAAGCTCACATTGTTGCGCTTGTATTGGATGGCGACGAGATCGGCCAGGAACTGGCGTTGCGCGACGCGGTCACCCACCTGGATGGTAAATGTCATCGCGGAATAGGTTTCGACCGAACCGATACCGTAGATGCACGACACGGAGGCGACGATGATGACGTCGTCGCGTTCGAGAAGCGCGCGCGTCGCGGCATGGCGCATCCGGTCGATCTGCTCGTTGATCGAGCTGTCCTTCTCGATGTAAGTGTCGCTTCTCGGGATGTAGGCTTCCGGCTGGTAGTAGTCGTAATAGGACACGAAATACTCGACGGCATTATCCGGGAAGAACGACTTGAACTCGCCGTAAAGCTGCGCCGCCAGAGTCTTGTTGGGCGCCAGGATGAGGGCAGGCCTCTGCGTCTCCTCGATGACCTTCGCCATGGTGAAGGTCTTGCCAGACCCCGTGACGCCCAGCAGCACCTGTTCCCGCTCAAGCTGGCTCACGCCCTCCACGAGTTCGCGAATTGCTTGCGGCTGATCGCCTTGCGGCTCGAAATCCGACTTGATGACGAAGCTCTTCCCGCCTTCGCTCTTCTCAGGCCGCGGCGGACGATGCGGCACGAACAGCGGCATGTTGTTGCCGGTGAGAAGAGGATGGTCGCCGATCGGAGGCAGCTTGCCCTGAAGGTGCGATGGCAGCGGCATCGCACCTGTCGGCTTCAAATTCCGAAGAGCGGGGATAAGATGCGCTGTGCTTTCCGAGGCGTAGGCTTTGGCCTCGAACGCGGCTTGCGGCGCTTCAGCGAACCCCGTCGCCTCGCCGTCTTGCGCCTGCTTGAACGTCTGTTTGTTCCGGGCCGGTGACTTGGCCACACGCGGTCGTGCCATGCGCCATATATGTCACCGGAAACCGCATTCGGCTACCGTCTTGGACGATCGCGAGACAGGAAAAGAAAAGGCTGGCCTTGACGATAGACAAGGCCAGCCCGAAACCATCTATCGGCGGTGCTTACGCTGCGGCGCTTTGCTCGTCTTCTTCCCCTGCGACAGGGCCTAAATCCTGGCCTTTTGCGCTTTCATCGCGATCGACAAGCTCGATAACGGCGAGCGGCGCGTTATCGCCATAGCGGAAGCCGGCCTTCAGAACGCGCGTATACCCTCCGGAGCGGCTTTGATATCGCGGCCCGAGCGTACCGAAAAGCTTCGCAACCGTGGCCTCGTCCCGAAGGCGCGATGCCACGACCCGGCGCGCATGAAGATCGCCCCTCTTGGCGAGCGTGATGAGCGCCTCGACCACGCCGCGCAGGTCTTTGGCCTTCGGCAATGTTGTGACGATCTGCTCGTGCTTTACGAGCGCAGCCGCCATGTTGGCGAACATCGCCTTACGATGGCTTGCCGTTCGGTTAAACTTACGGCCGGATGTACGGTGACGCATTCTCTCGTCCTCTAAGCCAGCGGCACCACGTGCCACAGCGATTTTATCTCTTGGTCAGTAATGGTCCTCGAACCGCTTTGCCAGTTCTTCGATGTTCTCTGGCGGCCAGTTCGGGACTTCCATACCGAGATGCAGCCCCATGCCGGCCAGCACCTCCTTGATTTCGTTCAGCGACTTACGCCCGAAATTCGGAGTGCGCAACATTTCCGCTTCGGTTTTCTGAATGAGATCGCCAATATAGACGATGTTGTCGTTCTTCAGGCAATTGGCCGAGCGGACGGAAAGCTCAAGCTCATCGACCTTCTTCAGGAGTGCGGCGTTGAACTCAAGCTGCGGAATCCGCTCCTCGGAGACTTCCTTGCGCGGCTCTTCGAAGTTCACGAAAATCGAGAGCTGATCCTGAATGATCCGCGCGGCGAGCGCAACGGCGTCTTCCGGCGACACGGCCCCGTTTGTCTCGACATCGAGCGTCAGCTTATCGTAGTCGAGGATCTGCCCCTCGCGCGTATTGGCAATCTTGTAAGAAACCTTCTTCACCGGGCTGTAAAGGCTGTCCACTGGGATAAGCCCGATCGGAGCGTCGTCCGGACAATTCCGCTCGGCCGACACGTATCCTTTGCCGATAGTCGCGGTCAACTCCATCCGGACCGTCGCACCCTCGTCCAGTGTACAGATCACCAAATCGGGATTTAGGATTTCAACGTCCGGACCTGCATCAATGTCGCGCGCCCGCGCAACGCCCGGTCCTTCCTTCCGAAGAACCATGCGCTTTATGCCGTCCGAGTGAATCCTAAGTGCAATTTCCTTGATATTGAGGACAATGTCCGTCACATCTTCACGCACGCCCGGGATGGACGAAAACTCGTGGAGCACGCCGTCAATATGAACAGTCGTGACGGCTCCGCCCTGCAAAGAGGATAGCAGGACGCGGCGAAGAGCGTTGCCAAGCGTCAACCCAAACCCGCGTTCCAGCGGCTCCGCTACGATGGACGCCACGTATTTGGGGCTAGCGCCGGGGATAACGTTGATCTTGCCCGGCTTAATGAGATCCTGCCAATTCTTGTTAAGCACTTTTCTTTCCTTATACGGAGGCGCTTACGCTGTCGCGATCGCTTGCTAACGCGGGTGGCTTGCCTCGAGCCCGCCTAGACCCGGCGCCGCTTCCTGGGGCGGCAGCCATTGTGCGGAATGGGCGTCACGTCCCGGATTGAAGTCACCTGGAACCCACAGGCTTGCAGTGCCCGCAACGCCAATTCACGTCCGGAACCGGGACCGCTTACCTCGATTTCTATCGTTCGCATCCCATGTTCCTGGGCTTTACGACCGGCATCCTCCGCCGCAACCTGAGCGGCATATGGGGTTGATTTTCTCGACCCCTTAAAACCCATCGCACCCGAGGAAGACCAAGAGATCGCATTACCCTGCGCATCCGTGATGGTAATCATCGTGTTATTGAAGCTGGCATTCACATGCGCAACGCCCGATGCGATGTTCTTTTTTTCGCGGCGTTTAACGCGCGCCTTTTCCTTCGCCATAATCTAAGTCCTAACCCCGAAGTCCTACTTCTTCTTGCCGGCAATCGGCTTGGCTGGGCCCTTCCGAGTGCGCGCATTGGTGTGCGTCCGCTGCCCCCGTACGGGAAGCCCGCGGCGATGCCTTAGACCGCGATAGCAGCCCAAATCCATGAGCCGTTTGATATTCATCGCAACTTCGCGTCGAAGGTCGCCTTCTACCACGTAGTCCCGGTCGATAACTTCGCGAATCTGGAGCACCTCGGCATCCGTCAATTCGTTGACGCGCCGCGCCACAGGAATATTGACCTTTTCGCATATTTCTTTCGCAAAACGGGCGCCGATCCCGTGAATATAGCGAAGGCCGATCTCAACGCGCTTATTTGAAGGGATGTTCACACCCGCAATACGTGCCACCTGGTCCTCGTCGTGTTATGATAAGTTGGAGCGAGCGTCGCCCAAACCGAAAAAGGCTATGCGGCCCCGGAGTCGTCCTCCAGACCGTGGCAAATCTGCGCTAAGGCGACCTATATAATCAGCCCTCGCAAAGATGTCTAGCCAAGATGTCGGTGCGGCCGAGACAAAGCTTTGGATTGTGCGGGAAACACGCAACTTCAACGCTCCCCTTCCACGATCCCGTTGATGCGACGAGTAACCTCCTCGATGGGAAGCTCGCCGTCGATAACATGGAGTTTGCCTTTGCCACGGTAATAGTCGATCAAAGGCTTCGTTTGTGTGTGATAGACTTCCAGACGGGCACGGACCGTTTCCGCATTATCATCCGAGCGGCGCTTAAAGGCGGTGCTTCCGCAGCGCTCGCAGACGCCTTCGGTTTTTGGAAGCCGGAAGAAGTCGTTGTAGCTTTCGCCGCAGTTCGCGCAGGTGAAGCGACCAGCGATGCGCTTTATGAGTTGATCGTCGCTAACATCAACAACAATGACAGCATCCATGGTCTTCTTCTGGCTCTGGAGGAGATCATCCAACTCAGATGCCTGCTGCACCGTGCGTGGAAACCCATCCAAGATGAAGCCGGGGAGATTCTCCGGCAACGCGTCGATCGTCTCGAAAACGACCCCAAGAACGACGTCATCCGGAACCAGCTTGCCGCTTTCCATGTACGGTTTTGCGACAAGCCCAACCGGGCTCCCCGTCGTGACCGCGTGACGAAGCATGTCGCCGGAGGACAGTTGTTTCAAGTGGAAGCGATCTTCGAGGTACTTGGACTGGGTGCCTTTCCCTGCGCCGGGCGGACCCAGCAGAATGATGTTCATCGCCGCTTCGCTCCTCTAAGCTTCGCTTTTTTGATAAGTCCCTCATATTGATGAGCAAGCAGGTGGCTCTGCACTTGAGCGACCGTATCCATTGTGACGCTGACGACGATCAGAAGCGAGGTGCCGCCAAAATAGAAGGGAGCCTGCATCTGATACGACAAGATTTCAGGAAGGATGCAGACGGCAGAAACATAGGCCGCACCGACCAAGGTAATCCTATTAAGGACGTACTCGATGTATTCGGCGGTGCGAGGACCTGGTCTGATGCCAGGGATAAAGCCACCATATTTCTTGAGATTGTCGGCCGTCTCCTGCGGATTAATCACGATCGGGGTGTAGAAGAAGCAGAAGAAAACGATCAAGCCGATGTAAAAAAGAACATGTAGTGGCTGTCCTGGCCCCAACAGCGCCAAAACGCGAGTCAACTCGTCGGAGCCTCTTCCCACAAACTGCTCGACCGTCGCGGGCAGATAAAGGAGTGTCGACGCGAAGATAGGCGGTATAACGCCAGAAGCATTGAGCTTGAGCGGCAAGTGGGAGCTGTCGCCCTGGAACAGGCGATTTCCGATTTGTCGCTTCGGATATTGAATGGTGAGGCGACGCTGCGCCCGCTCGAAAAAGACGACAACGGTCACGACCGCAACCATCATCAGGAAAAGCCCAAGAATAACGGCCGGCGATAACACGCCGCTGCGTCCCTGCTCCAAGATGCGGTACAGCGCGGTCGGCATCTCCGCAACGATTCCCGCGAAAATGATTAGCGATGAACCATTGCCGATCCCTCGCGCCGTTATCTGTTCGCCCAGCCATACGAGGAACATGGTGCCGCCAACCAGCGAGATCACGGTCGTCAACTGAAAGAACCACCCCGGCTCTAGAGCGGAGCTATTTAACCCTTGCGCTGTCAAGGTCGATTGCACCGTAGCAATCAAAACCGTGAGATAGCGCGTGTATTGGTTTATCTGTTTGCGCCCAGACTCTCCCTCTTTCTTCAGGTTTTCGAGCGTGGGAAGGACAGAGGTGAGAAGCTGAATGATAATGGATGCCGTGATATACGGCATGATGTTGAGGAGAAAAATGGCCGACCGCGACAGCGCACCGCCGGAAAAGACGTTCAACATTCCAAAAACAGTGTTCGGGTTGCCCTCGAACAGCTTTGCAAGTTGCGCGGTATCAATTCCGGGTATCGGAATGAATGTGCCAAGCCGATAGATTAACAGTGCGCCCAACGTGAACAACAGGCGCTGCTTGAGTTCGTCGGCCTTCGCAAACGTTGAGAACTTAAGGTTAGCGGCAAGCTGTTCCGCTGCGGAAACCATGATGACTGCGACTCCGGTCTGCGGCGCTATTCCGACACGGTGGGCGGCGACAGCGTCTGGGCGTGTTTGGCCTCGATAATTATCGTACTATAGATACCCCAAGTTGCAAAAGGGCCCCGTTCAGCGGCCTGTAGAACCGCGAACCCTTAATCAGCTTTCGGCTGGCGACTTTCTCGCTTTGCATGAGCGGCACGGCGGCGAGTTGCGCGTTTTCCGTCCCCGGCCAAGCGATCCTCGCGGGGCATAAGAATTTCAACTGAGCCCCCCGCAGCCTCTACCGCCTTAACCGCGGCTGCGGAAGCGTTGGCAACCCTGAAATTCAGTTTCGTTTTCACGTTACCGCGGGCGAGCAGCCGCACCCCATCGCGCTCGCGTCGAAGCGCGCCCGATGCAATCAGCGTCTTTGCGTCAATCACAGTCCCGGCATCGAGCTTTCCGGCGTCTATGGCCTCTTGTACCCTGTCGAGATTGACGTGCACAAAATTCAGCCGCAGCGGATTATTGAAGCCGCGTTTGGGAAGCCGCATGTGAATCGGCATCTGGCCGCCTTCGAAGCCTTTGATTGCAACTCCTGAACGCGCTTTTTGCCCTTTAACGCCGCGGCCGGCGGTCTTGCCCTTGCCCGATCCGATACCCCTGCCAACGCGAATACGATCCTTGGTTGCGCCTGGATTATCTCTTAACTCATTCAGCTTCATGATTTGTTCCCCGGGCAGCGCCGAATGCTTCCCCTATCGCTTCTTCGCGTCGACCGGAACGCCGTTCTCTTCGACGATGCGGACGAGATGCGAAATCTTATTGATCATGCCGCGAATGGCCGGGTTGTCCACTACGACCCTGCGGCGGTGCATCTTGTTTAGGCCAAGACCGACCAGGGTCTCCTCCTGATCGTAAGGCTTGCGGATCGGGCTTCCGACCTGCTCGATCGTTAGAGTCTTCTTTGTCGATGATTTCGGCATGGCAACACCCTCCTTACGCTTCGACGGGCTGAGCTGCGGCCGCACCCTCAGCGCCATCGCGCCTCCGGGTCACAATCTCGCTCACTTTTTTGCCACGGCGCGCAGCGACTCCGCGAGGGCTATCCTCGTGCTTGAGCGCGTCGAACGTAGCCCTCACCATGTTGTAAGGATTCGAAGTGCCAATCGATTTCGCGACGACATCCTGAACGCCCAGCGTCTCAAACACGGCGCGCATTGGACCGCCCGCGATGATACCCGTTCCGGGGGGCGCTGCGCGCAGGAACACTTTGCCCGCTCCATGGTGCCCGTGGACATCATGATGGAGCGTGCGGCCTTCGCGCAGAGGAACGCGAATCAAATTACGTTTTGCGGAATCAGTCGCTTTCTTAATGGCGTCTGGCACTTCACGTGCCTTACCATGCCCGAAGCCAACCCGCCCCTTCTGGTCGCCAACGACGACAAGAGCAGCAAACCCAAAGCGTCGGCCGCCTTTCACCACCTTGGCAACACGGTTGATGTGAACGAGTTTGTCCACGAATTCGCTGTCGCGATCTTCGCGATCCCGTTCCCTGCCTCTGCTATGTGGTTCTCGCGCCACCAGCGTACCCTTTCCTTTGTCTCAAGCCGGAGCCTGAGCCCCTTAGAAGTTCAAACCTGCTTCACGCGCTGCATCGGCAAGCGCCTTCACGCGGCCATGATAGATGTAGCCGCCGCGGTCAAAAACGACATCCTTTATTCCGGCCTTCAAGGCCCGCTGAGCAAGAAGCGTCCCGACCCCTGTGGCAGCGGCCACGTTGGTCCCCTTCTCCAAACTGCCTTTCAGCTCAGAATCGATGCTCGAAGCGGAAGCCAAGGTATATCCCTTAGCATCGTCGATGATCTGGGCATAGATATGCTTTGAAGAGCGGAAAACCGACAAGCGCGGACGATCGCCTTGCGCGCGTCGCAAACTGCGGCGCACCCGTGCCTTGCGGCGATTAAAACTGGAGAGCGTGGAGGCCATCGTTCGTTCCTACTTCTTCTTGCCTTCTTTGCGCTGAATGAATTCGCCTTGATAGCGGATACCCTTGCCCTTGTACGGCTCCGGCCCTCGAAAGCCGCGAATCTCGGCAGCTACCTGTCCAACCTTGTCCTTCTCGATCCCCGAAATCGTAATTTCGGTTGGCTTCGGCACGGCAATGGATATGCCCTCCGGCACCGGATAGAGAACATCGTGGCTATAGCCAAGCTGTAGCTTCAGCGATTTTCCATCCATCGCAGCGCGGTACCCCACACCGGTGATTTCGAGCGTCCGCGCGAATCCATTCGTCGTCCCCTTCATCAGGTTATCGACGAGCGAGCGCGACATGCCCCACATGGAACGCGCGCGCTTCGTATCGGTACGCGGGCTTACGAGGATCGCGCCCTCTTCCATTTTCACCTCGACGTCATCGACGAGGGTCAGTGAAAGCTGGCCTTTCGGACCCTTCACCGTAACTTTCTGTCCGTCAACCGTCGCCGTCACGTTCTTCGGGACAGGTATCGGTTTCTTGCCAATCCGAGACATCGTCCAAAAACCTTCTTCTTCACTGCTCTGGCGGCCCGGAAAAGGCCACCATAAAATTGACCGCGCCTAAAACACGCTGCACAAGACTTCGCCGCCGACATTCTCCGCTCTTGCGCGGGTATCCGACATTACGCCTTTCGGCGTCGACAGGATTGCAACGCCAAGGCCGTTGGCGATTGTCGGCAACTCCTGGACGTTCGAATACACGCGACGACCCGGAGTTGAAACGCGCTTTATCTCGCGGATGACAGGCGCACCGTCATAGTATTTGAGCTCGATCTCGAACTCGGTCTTCCCACCGCCGTACTCGATTTCGGCATAGCCGCGGATATAGCCCTCTTCTCTCAGAACATCGAGGACTCGGGCACGCAACTTAGATGCCGGAGTTGACACCTTCGGCCGGTTGCGCATCTGAGCATTGCGAATTCTTGTCAGCATATCGCCCAGTGGATCGGACACCGTCATGATCTGTGATCCCTACCAGCTCGATTTCACCAAACCGGGGATAAGCCCCTGATTGCCCAGCTCGCGAAGAGCGATGCGCGACATCTTCATCTTGCGATAGAAGCCGCGCGGACGGCCCGTGACCTCGCATCGGTTGCGAATGCGCGTGGGCGATCCATTCCGTGGTAGTTGCGCGAGCTTGAGGCGAGCTGCAAAGCGCTCTTCCATCGGCAACCCTTTATCGTTCGCGAGTTCCTTCAGCGCCGAGCGTTTCTCAGCGTCGCGCGCGCTAAGCCGCCGCCGCTTATTATTTCGCTCGATCATGCCAGTCTTGGCCATAGTCTCTCCTCCGCCTCGCCCTATTGCCGGAAGGGGAAGTTGAATTGTTTCAAAAGCGCGCGAGCCTCATCGTCCGTGGCGGCCGATGTGCACACAATGATATCCATGCCCCAGATTTGCTCGACCTTATCGTAGTCGATCTCTGGAAAGATGATGTGCTCCTTGATGCCGAGCGCATAGTTGCCGCGTCCGTCGAAGCTCTTTGCGTTGAGGCCGCGGAAATCTTTTACTCGGGGCAACGCAATCGTTACGAGGCGATCAAGAAACTCGTACATGCGCGCCTTCCGAAGCGTAACCTTGCAGCCGATCGCCATGTTGTCGCGGAGCTTGAAGCCAGCGATGGATTTACGGGCTTTTGTCATCACAGGCTTCTGCCCGGCGATCAAAGCCATATCACGAGCCGCTTGTTCAACCTTTTTCCGATCGGCTGTAGCCTCCCCGATGCCCATGTTGAGCACGACTTTTTCGATGTGCGGAACACGCATCGGGTTCGTGTATTTGAATTCGCTCAGCATGGCTGGGCGCACGACCTCGATATACTGTGTCTTCAGGCGGGGTACGTAGCCGTTGGAGTTCTGCGCTGTCTTAGTCATCGATCGCCTCGCCGGAACGCTTGGCATAACGCACCTTGCGCCCATCATCCAAGAATTTATAGCCGACCCTACTCGGCGACCCATCCGCTGGATCTTCGATTGCGATATTCGAAATGTGGATCGGCGCCTCCTTGGCGATAATTCCACCTTCCTGCTGCGCGCTTTGTTTCTGATGCCGACGGACGACGTTCACACCCTGGACCAGCGCGCGATTGTCAGATGGTATCACCTGCAGGACTTCCCCGCGCTTCCCCTTATCGCGACCGGCAAGCACCACCACGCGATCGCCCTTTTTGATCTTAAGTTTCGGCTGCGTCATCACAGCACCTCGGGAGCAAGCGAAATGATCTTCATGTGCTGCTTGGCGCGCAGTTCGCGAGGCACAGGCCCGAAGATGCGAGTTCCTATCGGTTCTCGTTGATTGTTGATGAGAACAGCCGCGTTGCTGTCAAATCGTATCACGCTGCCGTCCGGGCGGCGGACCGGGAACGAGGTGCGGACGATAACCGCCTTCATCACCTGGCCCTTTTTTACACGCCCCTTCGGGATGGCTTCCTTCACGCTGACGACGATAACATCGCCAATTGTGGCGGTCCGGCGCATGGAGCCTCCCAGGACCTTGATGCACATGACCCGGCGCGCTCCCGAATTGTCGGCGACATCCAGATTAGTTTGCATCTGTATCATTGCAGTTCACCTTTCAGGCGAAGGAGCTTTACCCCACGCCGCGTTCATTCACTCGGAGGATGCCGGCCAGACACCTAGTCCAGAACCACCCAACGCTTGTTCTTCGAAATCGGAGGACATTCCTGGATACGAACCAGATCGCCCTCGTGAAAGGCATTCGCCTCGTCATGCGCGTGGTATTTCTTTGTAAGACGCACCGTCTTTTTTAGCACGGGGTGCGTCAGACGCCGCTCCACCTGGACAACAACTGTCTTATCGTTCTTGTCCGAGACAACCACACCCTGCAAAACGCGCTTTGGCATTTTTCGTCTTCCTTAACTTTGCGCTTCCGCCACGCGCTTCTCGCGTCCGACGGTCTTGATCCGCGCAATGGTGCGCCGGACTTCACGCACTCGCGCCGTATTGGTGAGTTGCGAGGTCGCTTTTTGGAATCGCAAATTGAATTGCTCGCGCTTCAACTTAATGAGTTCGTCCTCGAGTTGGTCGAGCGTAAAATTACGAACATCTTCAATCTTCATGACCGCCCCCTAATCCTTGGCCGTCGCGAGTTCACCGAGGCGGGCCACGACCCGCGTCCGAATCGGCAGTTTCGCAGCCCCAAGCCGAAGCGCCTCCCGCGCCGTCTCTTCTCCGACACCATCAATCTCGAACATGATCTTGCCCGGCTTCACGCGTGCAGCCCAAAATTCCGGCGATCCCTTGCCCTTACCCATGCGAACCTCGGTAGGCTTCTTGGATACAGGCAGATCCGGGAAAATCCGTATCCAAACACGCCCAGCGCGCTTCATCTGGCGCGTGATAGCCCGCCTGGCAGCCTCAATCTGACGCGCGGTCACGCGCTCCGGTTCGAGAGCCTTGAGGCCGAAACTGCCAAAGTTTAGCGAAGTGCCACCTTTGGCATTGCCATTCATCCGGCCCTTGAAGGCCTTTCTGAACTTTGTCTTTTTCGGTTGCAGCATCGCCTATACCTATCCCTTGGCCGCGCCTCGTCGATGAAGCCGCTATACCTTTTCTCTTTCACGTTCGCGATCACGGCCACCGCGATCCCCACGGTCGCGGTCTCGCCGCGGACGCGAATCCGGACGCCCTCCAGGGCCGCCACCTTCCTGGTTCTCCAACGACAGCCGCTCTTGAGCCATGGGATCATGCTCAAGAATCTCGCCCTTAAAGATCCAGACCTTGACACCGATGACGCCATAAGCTGTCTCTGATACCGCAGTGCCGTAATCAATGTTGGCACGCAGTGTGTGTAACGGTACCCGGCCATCCAAATACCATTCCATGCGCGCAATCTCAGCGCCGCCAAGACGGCCCGAAACATAGATGCGGACGCCTTGCGCACCAAGGCGAAGCGCGGCCTGCGTCGCCCGCTTCATGGCCCGGCGGAAGGCCACCCGGCGTTCCAGCTGCTGCGCAATACCCTCAGCCGCAAGAGTGGCGTCAAGTTCCGGTTTGCGCACTTCCACGATGTTTAGATACACTTCCGACGACGTGAACTTCGCAAGCTGCGTACGCAGCTTCTCGATGTCAGCACCCTTCTTTCCGATGAGGATACCCGGTCGAGCAGTGTGCACGGTAACGCGGCACTTCTTGTGAGGCCGTTCGATCACAACTTTCGATATGCCGGCCTGACGGCGCTGCTTGAGGATGAACTCGCGCATCCGGAAGTCTTCATGGATCAACTTGCCATATTCGCTCTTATCCGCATACCAGCGGCTGTCCCACGTCCGGTTGATCCCGAGCCGAAGCCCGATTGGGTTGACTTTCTGCCCCATTAGGCCTGCTCCTGAACTTCTCTAACAACTACGGTGAGTTGCGAAAACGGCTTTAGGATTTTCCCCATGCGCCCGCGGGCACGGGTATGAAAGCGCTTCATAACGAGGTTCTTGCCGACATATGCTTCGGCGACGATGAGCTGATCAACATCGAGGCTGTGGTTATTTTCCGCGTTCGCGATTGCAGACTGCAGCGTCTTCTTCACGTCCTTGGCGATGCGCTTGCGCGAAAAGGTTAAATCCGCAAGAGCTCTGTCAACTTTTTTGCCGCGAATAAGCTGGGCAACGAGGTTCAGCTTTTGCGGGCTTACGCGCAGCGATTTCGCCACCGCGTGAGCCTCGTTGTCTTTCAGCCGCCTCTCGAATTTTGGTTTCGACATGGCTACTTCCTTTTCGCCTTCTTGTCGGCGGAGTGGCCGTAATAAGTGCGCGTCGGTGCGAACTCGCCGAACTTGTGGCCGACCATATCCTCCGACACCAGCACCGGGATGTGCTTCTGGCCGTTGTGGACGGCGAAGGTCAGTCCCACGAACTGCGGCAAAACCGTCGAGCGCCGGCTCCAGATTTTGATCGGCGCATTGGACTTCTTATCGCGAGCGGCATCCGCCTTTGCGATCACGTAGCCGTCTACAAACGGCCCTTTCCAAACTGACCGTGCCATCGTTGCCTCTACTTCTTCTTCACGTGACGAGCACGGATAATGTATTTATCGGTGCGCACGTTTTTGCGTGTGCGGGTACCCTTGGTGCCTTTGCCCCAAGGGGTGACGGGATGACGGCCGCCCGAGGTACGACCTTCGCCGCCACCATGCGGATGGTCGATCGGATTCATGGCAACGCCACGAACGCTAGGCCGCTTGCCAAGCCAACGGCTGCGGCCGGCCTTGCCAAGATTCTGATTTGAATTATCCGGATTCGATACTGCGCCCACAGTGGCCATACAGTCGGCCTGCACCATACGCATCTCGCCCGAATTTAGCCGAAGGATCGCCATTCCCTGGTCCCGGCCTACCAACTGGGCGTAGCAGCCTGCGGACCGCGCGATCTGCCCACCTTTGCCGAGCTTCATCTCGACATTATGGATGATGGTGCCGATCGGCATGTTCGCCATTGGCATCGCATTACCCGGCTTTACGTCGACCTTCTTGCCCGAGACGACCTTGTCGCCGACGTTCAAGCGCTGAGGTGCGAGAATGTAGGCTAACTCGCCATCCTCGTACTTGATGAGCGCAATGAAGGCGGTGCGGTTTGGATCGTATTCCAGGCGCTCAACCGTAGCGGACACGTCGAACTTGCCCCGCTTGAAATCGACGACACGGTAGGTGCGCTTATGGCCACCGCCGCGCCGCCTTGCGGTAATGCGTCCATGCACGTTCCGCCCGGCGCTCTCGGCGCGACCTTCGGTCAGCGCCTTCACCGGCTTGCCCTTCCACAACTGCGAGCGATCGACCAGCACCAGTTGGCGAAGGCCCGGCGTTATGGGGTTAAAAGTTCTCAATGCCATGGCGAATGCGCCCTTACCAAAGTCTGCCCTAGAGCCTCGACGTTATGTCGATCGTCTGCCCTTCCTCGAGCGTTACGACCGCCTTTTTGAAATCGCTCTGCTGGCCCTTTACACCCCGAAACCGCTTTACCTTACCCTTGCGGATCAAAGTGTTGACAGCCAAAACCTTCACGTTGAAAAGCCGCTCGACGGCTTCTTTGATGTCCGGCTTTGTTGCGGTCATCGCGACCTTGAACATCACCTGATTGTTTTCCGAGACCATCGTCGACTTCTCAGTCACGATCGGAGCGCGGATCACATCGTAGAGTTCTTCTTCCCTCATTTGAACCGCTCCTCCAGCGCCTCAACCGCTGCCCGGGTGAGCACAAGCTTATCGCGACGCAGAATGTCGTAAACGTTGATCCCCTGAACCGGCAGCACATCAACATTTGGAATGTTACGTGCGGCGAGCGCGAAGTTATCCTGGAGCGAAGCACCATCAATGATCAGGGCATTCATCAGGCCCAAACCGTCGAATTTGCCACGAAGCTGCGCTGTCTTCGGGTCGGGTAGCTCCGCCTTGTCGAGCACGACAATGGCGTTCGACTTGGCTTTGGCAGAAAGCGCATGCTTCAGCGCCAGAACGCGCACCTTCTTCGGCAGATCATGCGCGTGGCTCCGCGGGACCGGACCAAACGCCCGCCCGCCTCCACGAAATTGCGGCGGCTTGTCATTACCGTGACGCGCCTGACCGGTGCCCTTCTGCTTGTAGATCTTCTTGTTTGGCCCGTTTACTTCGCTGCGGCCCTTCGCCTTGTGTGTGCCCGCTTGGCGCTTCGCAAGCTGATAGCGAACCATGCGCTGCAAGATATCTGCGCGAGGCTCAAGGGCGAAAACATCGTCGCTCAGTTCGATGCTCCCGGCCGAGGAAGCATCAAGAGTAATCACATCCGCTTTCATTTCGTCCCCGCTTCCACAGCTGCGCTGGTGCCGTTGGCTTTGCGGAAAGCGCCGGGCCTTGGCGCCTCTTTGGGCACAGGCCGCCTGACAGCATCGCTAAGCATGACCCAGCCGCCCTTCGCACCGGGCACCGCCCCGCGCAAGAGGATCAGCCCCCGGTCCGCATCGGTGCGAACCACCTGCAAATTCTGCGTTGTGACGCGCTCCGCGCCGTAGTGGCCCGCCATTTTCTTGCCCTTGAAGGTCTTGCCGGGATCTTGGCGATTACCTGTCGAGCCATGGCTGCGGTGCGAGATCGAAACACCATGGGTCGCACGCAAGCCGCCGAAATTCCAACGCTTCATCGCGCCGGTGAAGCCCTTACCGATGCTTGTTCCCGTCACATCCACGAATTGACCGGGAATGAAGTGATCCGCGGTAAGTTCGGCACCAACCTCGATAAAATTCTCAGGCGACACGCGAAACTCGACGAGCTTCGCCTTCGGCTCAACCTGAGCCTTCGCAAAATGGCCGCGCTGAGCGCGCGTCACGTTCTTGACCTTGCGCGAGCCGGAACCGAGTTGAAGCGCGGTATAACCATTCGCCTCCTGCGTCCGGTGCGCGACCACCTGGCATTGATCGACCTTCAACACCGTCACGGGCACATGCTCTCCCGCCTCGGTAAATATCCGGGTCATGCCCACTTTCTGTGCCAACAATCCCGATCGCATCGGTCTGCCTCAGTTCCAATCACTTCAAAAAGCCGGGCTGCACCCGCCATTCATTTCAAACTGCGCTAGCCGCGAGGCTTTACAGTTTGATCTCCACGTCAACGCCTGCCGCCAAATCAAGCTTCATGAGCGCGTCCACCGTTTGTGGCGTAGGATCGACAATGTCGATGAGACGCTTGTGCGTCCGCATCTCGAACTGCTCACGGCTCTTCTTATCGATGTGCGGCGAACGGTTAACCGTATAGCGCTCGATACGGGTCGGGAGCGGGATTGGCCCGCGAACATCCGCACCAGTCCGCTTCGCGGTGTTGACAATCTCCTTCGTGGAGGTGTCGAGCACGCGGTGATCGAACGCCTTGAGCCGGATGCGAATTGTTTGGCCTGCCATCTGTCACTCCCAAAGGAAGAGGCGCCCCGCTTGGAGACGCCCGCCCCTCAATCCCGTAGCTACTTTATGATGCTTGCGACGACGCCAGCGCCGACAGTACGACCGCCTTCGCGGATCGCGAAACGAAGCTTCTCTTCCATGGCGATCGGCACAATGAGCTCGACTTCCATGGATATGTTATCACCCGGCATCACCATCTCGGTGCCTTCGGGAAGATGAACCACTCCGGTCACATCCGTCGTGCGGAAGTAGAACTGCGGACGGTAGTTTCCGAAGAAGGGCGTGTGCCGGCCACCTTCTTCCTTCGTCAGGATGTAGGCTTCGGCCTTAAATCTTGTATGCGGCGTCACCGAGCCGGGCTTGCAGAGAACCTGACCGCGCTCCACCGCCTCGCGATCAATACCACGAAGCAGGCAACCCACGTTGTCGCCAGCCTCGCCTTGGTCGAGCAGCTTCCGGAACATCTCAACACCGGTCACCACCGACTTAACGGTCGGCTTGATGCCGACGATCTCGACTTCTTCGCCGACCTTGATAACGCCGCGCTCAATACGGCCCGTCACCACCGTGCCGCGACCGGAGATCGAGAACACGTCTTCGATCGGCATCAGGAAGGGTTGGTCGCGAGGACGCTCAGGAAGCGGGATATACTTATCCACTTCTTCCATCAACTTGGTGATGGACGCCCAGCCAAGCTCTCCCTTGTCGTCCTCCAGCGCCATCCTCGCCGAACCTTTAACGATCGGGATATCATCGCCGGGGAATTCGTATTTTGACAGAAGCTCGCGGATTTCGAGTTCGACCAGTTCCAGAAGCTCCGGATCGTCGAGAAGGTCGACCTTGTTCATGTACACCACGAGCGCAGGCACACCGACCTGGCGAGCCAGAAGAATGTGCTCGCGGGTCTGCGGCATCGGGCCGTCTGCGGCGGAGACCACGAGGATCGCGCCATCCATCTGCGCGGCGCCCGTAATCATGTTCTTAACGTAGTCGGCGTGGCCAGGGCAGTCCACATGGGCGTAGTGGCGATTCGGGGTCTCGTACTCCACGTGGGCGGTCGAAATAGTGATGCCGCGAGCCTTTTCTTCGGGGGCCTTGTCGATCTGATCGTAGGCGGTGAAGGTCGCGCCGCCCGATGCAGCCAGCACTTTCGTTATCGCAGCCGTTAGGGAGGTTTTGCCATGGTCAACGTGACCGATGGTCCCGATATTCAAATGGGGCTTGGTGCGCGCGAATTTTGCCTTGGCCATTTGGCTCTCCGTTCTTCCTCTTTCATGCCGGTCTAGTGCCTAGCCCCGGAAAAAAGCTCCAGCTGCTGACTTCCGCTCAAGCGAATTTCGCCTGAACCTCTTCTGCCACGTTCTGCGGCACTTGCGCATAGTGGTCGAACTGCATAGTAAACTGCGCGCGGCCTTGGCTCATCGAGCGCAGTGTATTCACATAGCCGAACATATTCGCGAGCGGCACCATGGCGTTGATCACCGTGGCGTTCCCGCGCATTTCCTGTCCGAGGATCTGCCCGCGGCGACTGGTCAGGTCACCGATCACGCCGCCGACGTAATCCTCAGGTGACACGACCTCCACCTTCATGATCGGCTCAAGCAGCTTCGGACCAGCTTTCTGGGCTGCTTCGCGGAAGGCGGCGCGCGAAGCGATTTCGAAAGCGAGTGCGCTTGAGTCCACCTCGTGATAGGCGCCGTCGATCAGGGAAACCTTGAGGTCGAGCATGGGGAAGCCCGCCAGCACGCCGTTATCGAGCACGCTGCGAACACCTTTTTCCACACCGGGAATATATTCCTTCGGAACCGAGCCACCGATAACCTTGGAATCGAACTCGAATCCCTTGCCCTGCTCCTGCGGCTCCAGAACAAGCTTGACGCGAGCGAACTGGCCCGAGCCGCCCGTTTGTTTCTTGTGTGTATAGTCTACTTCCTGGCGCCTCGTGATCGTCTCGCGATAAGCAACCTGCGGCGCGCCGACGTTAGCTTCGACCTTGAACTCGCGTTTCATGCGGTCGACGATGATTTCCAGATGGAGTTCCCCCATCCCCTTGATGATGGTCTGGCCGCTTTCGGGATCAGTCGAAACGCGGAAGGATGGGTCTTCCTGAGCGAGCCTGTTGAGGGCCATGCCCATCTTTTCCTGGTCGGCCTTCGTCTTGGGCTCCACCGCGACCTCGATAACAGGATTCGGGAACTCCATGCGCTCCAGAATGACCTGCTTGATGGGATCACTGAGGGTGTCGCCCGTGACGACATCTTTTAGCGAAGCTATGGCAACGATATCGCCTGCGAAGGCTTCCTTGATGTCCTCGCGGCTGTTCGCATGCATCAGCAGCATGCGTCCGATACGCTCTTTCTTATCCTTCACGGTGTTGATGAGCTGCATGCCCGTCTCAACCTTGCCGGAATAAATCCGGCAGAAGGTCAGCGATCCGACAAATGGGTCATTCATGATCTTGAAGGCCAGCATCGCGAGCGGCTCGCTGTCGGACGATTTGCGCACCGTCTCGTCGCCCGTTTTCACGTCAATCGCCTTGATGGGCCGAACATCGGCTGGCGAAGGCAGATAATCGAGAACCCCATCGAGGAGCGGCTGCACGCCCTTGTTCTTGAACGCAGAACCGCAGAACACCGGATAAAAAGCGCTGTTGATCGTGCCCTTGCGGATGAGCCGCTTCAGCGTCGCCTCATCGGGATGTTCCCCCTCGAGATACGCGTGAAGCACGTCATCGTCCAGCTCGACCGCGGTTTCGACAAGCTTGCCGTGGTATTCTTTGGCCTGGTCGATCAAATCGTCCGGGATATCGACGTCGCGGAAGCTCGCGCCAAGCGTATCCTCGTCCCAGATCACGCCCTTCATTCGGACGAGATCAACAATACCCTTGAAGTAATTCTCAACACCGATGGGAAGCTGGAGTACGAGCGGCTTTGCACCAAGTCGATCGATTACCGACTTTACGCATGCGTAAAAATCAGCGCCGATCTTGTCCATCTTGTTGACGAAGATCATGCGCGGAACTTCGTATTTATCGCCCTGCCGCCATACGGTTTCCGTCTGGGGCTCGACGCCTTGGTTCGCATCGAGAAGAGCGACCGCGCCATCGAGCACCCGCAAGCTGCGTTCCACCTCGATGGTAAAGTCAACGTGGCCCGGCGTGTCAATGATGTTGACGCGCTTGCCCTTCCAGTAAGCGGTTGTCGCGGCCGACGTAATCGTGATGCCGCGTTCCTGCTCCTGCTCCATCCAGTCCATGGTGGCGGCGCCATCGTGCACCTCACCGATCTTATGACTTTTGCCGGTGTAGTACAGGATGCGCTCGGTCGTGGTCGTCTTACCAGCATCGATGTGAGCCATGATGCCGATATTACGATAGTCTTCGATCGGGGTCTGACGTGCCATGACTAAGTCCTAGCAATCCTAAACTTTACCATCGGTAATGCGAGAACGCGCGATTGGCTTCCGCCATCTTATGCGTATCTTCGCGTTTCTTGACCGCAGTTCCGCGGTTATTGGCGGCATCCAGCAACTCGCCGGAAAGCCGCTCTTCCATCGTATTCTCGTTCCGGCCGCGCGCAGCGGTGATGATCCATCGGATCGCAAGCGCTTGGCGGCGGTCATTCCTGACTTCGACCGGCACCTGATAAGTTGCGCCGCCGACACGTCTCGAGCGCACCTCGATTGCCGGCTTCACGTTGGTCAACGCCTCATGAAACAGCTCAAGGCCATCACGCTTGGCTTTCTGTTCGATGCGACCCAGAGCCCCGTAAACGATATGCTCTGCCACCGACTTCTTGCCTTGCTCCATTAGGCTGTTCATAAACTTAGTAACAACCACGTCGCCGTATTTCGGGTCCGGGATAATTTCGCGCTTCTCAGCTCTATGCCGCCGTGACATCTTCTTTCCTCAGTCTTACTTCGGCCGCTTGGCGCCATATTTCGAACGGCGCTGCTTGCGCTTCGCCACACCCTGCGTATCAAGCACGCCGCGGATGATGTGATAGCGGACACCCGGAAGGTCCTTCACGCGGCCGCCGCGAATGAGCACAACCGAGTGCTCCTGCAGATTGTGCCCTTCGCCCGGAATGTAGCTCGTGACCTCAAAACCATTCGTCAGACGAACGCGCGCGACTTTCCGCAAGGCCGAGTTCGGCTTTTTCGGAGTCGTCGTGTAGACGCGCGTGCACACGCCGCGCTTCTGCGGGCATTCCGTCATTGCCGGCACTTTGTTTCGCTTTACCGGCGCAACGCGCGGCTTGCGGATCAGTTGCTGTATCGTTGGCATCAACGCTTCCAAGGTCAAAACGGCGAAGGACCGGAGGCACACCGTTACCCGGTCCAGTGAAGACGAATGAGACGTTTGAGGCCCGAGCCTCTCTCACCTCGATTGTATGTTTCCGGTGTCTTCGCGGCAGTGTTTAAGCGAAATAGCGCACAACTGTGCGCACAAAAACTGCTTACCACCTGCCACCAGAGTGTGCGCAAAATAGGAGGCGAAACTTACCCCGTCAAGCTCAAATTTGTTTTATTTTCGCGAGTTTGAACAATGTTGATTTCAGGTCTCAGCGCAGACAAAGCTTTGACCGCGAGACAGTGGAATTTTAGAAAACTTAAACGCAATCAAGAGGCTGAAGCCGGTCTAGCGGCGAAAGCGGGATGGGAACAGCACGGGTGCCAGGGCGTTGCTTCCAGAGAATGGAGACCGATGATGGCGAAGCCCCCTGTTATGGAACGCCGACTTGTCCACAACGCGACTGGCGATCCCCTATTGAGAAGGGAGCTGTCGAAGCCCGTCAGGGCCGCCGCGGCCGGCGAGTGCTCATCATTCTGGCTGTCAGCCTCGCCCTCATCGTGATGGCGTATTTTCTGCTTTATTTCTACTTTCCCAGACCACCGCGTCGAGGGGAGTGTGCGGTTCCCGCGGCCGATTTTTGCCGCGATCACGCCTGTGGTGACCCCGACGATGGCGCCGGCCATGATGTCGCTCAGCCAATGATAGTCTGCCCCAAGAAGGCCGATCGCAACGGCAAGAGAAAGGGCCACGCCAAGCCACCGGAGCTTTGGCCACAAGCACCACGCCGCTCCTGCAGCGGCCGCTATCGCGGTCGTGTGGCCGGAGGGAAAGGCGCGATACCCTTGACCGCCGTGGAACAGGAAGAACCCATAAGTTCCATTGCCGAAGTATGAGGGATTGTTGTTGACCCAGGTCTCCGGCCAGGTGCGTCCGAAGACCTCTTTCAACTCGTGCGTCAGGACACCGGCGATCAGAATGGCGCAGCTCGCTCGAAGAAGGGCGACTCGGTTTCTGTCGGAAAGCCTCGCACAAACGCTCTCCCGCCTATGAAAGCGGCCAGGATCGATGCCAACGGCGCGAGCGGAGATGCGATATAGGTGAGCCAGACAAAAATGGGCACGCCTCTTGTGTAGTCATGGAGCGCGGCGGCGAGTGGCCGGTCCAGTAAGAAATAGGTAAGCGTGAGGACCGCAATAAGAATCGCGGGGACGAGTGCGGCGCGACCGGCGAGGCTGCTTTCCTTTAGACGCCCCTCGATGACTTCCAGATCCATGTCACTTACCCCGCCAAGCTTGCCGCGATGTTCACCGTCAAAGCTAGAACGGCAGTGTTGAAGAAAAAAGACACGGCTGAGTGCAAGGTGACAAGCCGCCGCAAAGCGCGGGACTTGATCGAGGTATCGGACGTTTGGGAGGTCGCGCCGATGGATGTCGAAAAATAGAGGAAATCCCAGTAATCCGGCTCCTCGCATCCCGGAAACGCCAAGCCGTAGCCCGCATCGCTTCCGGGATCGGGGCGGTAATAATCGTGCGCATAGTGGAGCGCAAAAGCCACCTGCGTCACCGTCCATGATACCATGAGCGTTACAACGGCGAGCCCGGCAAGGAGCATCTTCTCGGACGGCTCTGTCGTAGGTAGTTTTGCCTCAACGATCAGGCCCGCAATCGCCGCGAAACTCGCCGCAATGGCAAGGAGAATGAGGGTCAGGATCACGAGACGGCTGTCATCGCGGCGCGCGGCGCGCGCTTTGATCCGGCTGGCCCCGCAAGTCAGAACGAGGCGGAATGCGAAGAAAAGGTAAGTGATCCCTCCGAGATCGAATGCGGCCGAGGCTCGTATCATAGCTGGCCAGCTTCTCGGCAGGACCATGAGCGCGACAACGCCGGCGAGGACAGCCGCGTAGAGCCGGGGCCGCATCGCAATCGACTGCATGATGGACATCGGGCTGTACCATCTTCGCCGCCCCGGTTTCGCCATGCGTCATGTCCCCACTTTAATTTGCGCCGCCGATCCTTTCCGATTTTCGGGATCGCGCGTCAATCCGTCTTCAACTGCATTTGTTGGAGAGCGATTGCCATCCCGCTTGCGTTCCCGTGATCCGTCAATGATGATTGCTTCTGTAACGGGCCCTTCGCAGTCAATCCCTTTTTGCGTCGTCTCCGCTACCGGGGTCATGCTTCTGTACGGGGTCAGCGCTGGGCTGCCGCCGGATGGTGTTAGAAGAGGAAAGGGCCGGTCCAATCTTAGATGGGCGGGGTTGCCTGGTAAGTCCAAGCTCCACCTGCAAACATCGCGGCCTGACCCAATCCATCGTCCCGGCAGGGACGCCGCTTCGGGAAGGGGTGTCTATCCTGCCCGAAAACGCTCTACAGTTTCTCCTTTCGCGCCGCTACTGGTGCGAATAGTTTCTTTGTTCGGCTGAACGGCGTTTCTCCGTCCCGGCCTGATTTCCATGGAGCGCCGCGCGCAGTGGCGGTCAACGCTGGCCGGAGGCCACCGCCGCAGGCGGCGCGAAGCGGCGTTGAGGGCCGCGAGCACGGCGCCATCCTTGATGAAGCCGGGCCGCTCATGCCGCTGCCGCCTTTGCCGCATCGAAGGCGGAGCCGTCAGCAAGCATGCGGTGCAGAATCACCGCCAGCTTCCTGGCCAGCGCAACTTTTGCCTTCCGCATGCCTGCGCGCCTGGCGAGCTTGGCCGCCCAGCTCTTCAAGGCTCCGCCTTTGACCGGCGTGGTCAGGATGACATGGGCAGCCTCGTAAAGCGCCGCGCGCACGCCCTTGTCTCCTATCTTGGAGATCCGCCCCGTCACATCGATCTCCCCCGATTGATATTTCTTGGGCGTCATGCCGAAATGCGCGCCAACCGTTTTCGAGGACGAGAACCGAGCCGGATCGTCAATGGCCGCAACATAGGTCAGCCCCACAATGGGGCCAACGCCCGGCGCCGTCATCAAGAGCCGCGCGCGGGTGTCGTCCTTTGCCAGCGTGCGAACCTGTTTCTCGAAGCAGTTCAGCTCCTTAAGCAGGACCTCATGCACGCCAAGAAGCGCCTTGGCGATCGCCTTCAACGCCGGGTGATGTTCCGTGAGCTCTCTAATCCGGCTGGCAAAACCTGCCTTCGTGGTTCGCCCCACCTTGAGGCCGAAGCCCCGCAAAATGCCCCTGAGGCTCATCTCGATATCGTAGAGCTTTCCCTGCACGAGCTTGCGGGCGGTCAGAAGCGCGCGCGTCTCCTGCGCCGGCGCCGATTTGCAATGCACCGGCCGGAACCAGCCCAGCCGCATCAGCTGAGCGATGCCGCGCGCATCGTTCCGGTCCGTCTTCACCGGCATCGCCTTGAAGGCGTCGCGGACATGCCGCGTCTCCAACAGCTCCACGGCAAACCCTGCCTGCTTAAGGCCCGCATAGAGCCATTGCGACAAAGGCCCCGCCTCAAGGCCGATCCGCGCCAGCGAAAAGGGGAGCGCCTTGAACCAGCCGATCAAGACCTCAGGTTCGCTCGAAAGCTTCGCTTCCTTAACGATCTTGCCGGAGGCGTCCACAACGCAAATAGTCGAAGCTTCCAAAGACACGTCAATCCCAACATAATAGTCCACGGTCATCCCTCACAATGCTTGGAGCTGCCAACGCAAACTCCGGTTTGCACACCATCAGTTTGAGGGATGACCGCTCAGAAGCCTTTGGCCTTAGCTGTGGCCCGTTACACCATCTTTATGCGCCCCCCATAAGGAATCTGCATTTTGCCGCCGGGCTCCCGTCGCGGGACTGCCTCGTGAAAGGCCGGATTGGTTTCGCAGGGTTTCCACGCGCGTCGATTGAACGCTGACGTTTGGCCATTATTGTTGGAAGTATCATCATGATCATGCAAACAGTCCGCGCCCCTGTCTCTCATCCGATCGATATCGACGATTTGCGTCCGACCCAGATCACCGTCGGATATCGTGAAATTGAAACACACGCTGCGAGGCTGAAGAAGCTGGCGAAGGAGAAGCTTGTCCGCAAGCATGTGATCCCTGTCGTGAAAGGCCCAAAGGATCGCCTTTACGTCATCGACCATCATCACCTCTGCCGTGCGTTGCTGCTCGCCGGCTCCGATCAGGTCTCCGTGGTGGTCGTGTTGAATTTGCAGAGACTGGAGAAGGACGAATTCTGGACTTTTATGGATAACCGGGGTCTGGTTCATCCTTTCGATGCGGACGGGAAACGGCGGGCCTACTCAGATATCCCGAAAAACATCAAAGACATGACCGACGACCCGTTCAGAAGTCTCGCTGGCGCTCTGCGCCGCAAAGGTGGATACGCGAAGGATACGACGCCATTCAGCGAATTCCTTTGGGCGGAGTTTTTGAGGCGGCGTATTGGTAAGGCGCAAGTCGAGAAGGACTTTCCGGCGGCGCTTGAGGCGGCCTTCGAACTCGCAAAAAAGACGGAAGCAGATCATCTACCGGGCTGGTGTGGCCCTGTGGAAGAGAACGTCTGAGCCGCATCCGATTCAGATGGAGGCGGCCTCTCGGCTCGAACATAGCCCTTCGTGTGGCCCGTTAGTGCGCCCCAATGCCAAGCAGCCAGCGTCCATTTGGATGCGGATAAAGTGGCTCTAACACATCACAAGCGACTAACTTTTCCGCCTTCAATCTATCCCGATTAAAGGCGACGTTACCTGCAGCCCGCTTTTGATGAAATCAAGAGCGGGCTCTAGTTTCTTGTTTTGTTGTGCGTCTTATCGGGAAACCGCTTCGCACTTTTCCGAACGCACTCTAATGCTTGAAACCAAAGCGCTGGCCGATGCTTTTCGTCGGCTCCGTCTCAAGGTCGCGGTCGAAGCCAAAATCCGGAGGCAACGGGATGTCACTGCGCGGGTCCGGCAGGACTGGCTCGGCCATATAGCTCCTGGCCTCGCGGCTGAGCGGAGGGCGCTGCGGGGTACTCGTTGTGTGGGGGGCGCTGCTCCATTCATGTTCACGGTGCTCTGGCCGGCTGGAGACCACTGGCTTGCTCCAAACCAGACCTGCACGAGCTGATACTCGTCCTCGGTGAGCTGGACACCGGCATGGCGGCACTTAGCCAGGACGAAATCGCGATAGGCTCGCGCCACCGCCGACGGCGACCTTGTGTGCTCGAGCCACGGATCGATTTCATCGATGGCGTCGAGCACGAAGGAAACATCCTTCATGGCAATCCGCAGGCCTTCCTGATTGGCGCGCGCCACCACAGCCTGCGCTGTCTTCACCGGCGCAAAGCCTCGCTCATGGACCTCGGTGGCGACAAGCGTGAACAGAAGCTGATATTCGCTCGGCGGAAGCGGAGGCGCTTTGCACGCGTCATAAATCCGGGTGATCGAGTTTTGCAGTTCAGCCAGTTTGGATGAATTGGACTCGGGCTGAGGCTGGCGATTGAGCTTCTGCGGAATGGCCTGAGCGGGCGGCAGTTCGGCACGCTCATCAAGCCGATGGCGTGGAATGGCTTGAGCGGGTGGCGGCTCGGCTCGCTCTTCGAGCCGGTGCCTCTTGGGATCGTAAACAAAGTGAGGCGGCTTGTCCGTGAGGCGGATGTCATCCGGAAGCGTGGCATTCAGGAAGTTCAGGAAGCCGCCCGACCCTGCCCAATTCGTGCCAAGCGTTTTTGCATGTCCCAGGATCTTCTGAGCGCGGTCGGCCAGATAAGCGATTGGCACCGGCTTTTCGGACGAGCGGACGACATCGATGACAAGATTGAGAATCTCCGCTCCGATCGACTGGAAATCCTCGATGAGCGATTGAACCGCGGAATTGACGTGGGCTGAAGGCAGCCTTCTCTTTGCGGGCTCCTGCGGAAGGCCGTAAGCCTGGGAGAAATCGGCAGGGGCCGGGGCGGGTGTGGAGTGCAACGGAGGCAGAGCGGGAACAGCTGGCTGAGCGGGCACGCTTTGGCTGTAGGTGCGTGGACCATCGTAACCGAGCTCGGGGCGCGGTTGCGCGGCCCTCTCGTGCGGAAGCATGAGAGGAACTGTTTCATCGAGTAGGAACGAGATCATATCCCGCTCCTCGATCCAGCCATCGCTGAAAGCTTTATAAATGTCCGCCGTGCTCTCGTTGGCGTAAACCACAGTCCGCCGGTCGTGCGAGCGAAGGTGATGAAGCACGGGCGTGAAATCGGCATCACCCGAGAGGATGATGAATTCCCCGAACCGGGTCGGGTGCTCAAGGAAATCACGAATATCGCAGGCGATCTTGATGTCGGTGCCGTTCTTGAACTGCGTCGAGAGAGGCTGGCAGTCGACAACTTCGAGCCCGGCGATCATGAAATTCGTGCGCACGGTTGCGAAAGCGTGCGGGTCGTGCGGGCCGTTCCGGCTTACGAGGACGCGGCCGGGATTGCCATAACACCGCGCAACTGCGAAACGGCGGCGGACATAATCTTGAGGCGATTTGAAGCGTACAAGACCGCCTGTGGCGATCCGGCTCATCCATTCGGCGGGATTTCGCGCAAATCTCCCCGCTGCGTCCTCACTCTGACGGCGTAAGGACAGGTACACGTTGTCGAAATCGACGAACAACGCGGACAGACAGACCTCCGCGGACCCCGGAATCATATTTTTATACCCCGCTCGGACCATCGTCTGCCAAAATGACCCCTCAAACCGGAAGACGATAGTGTATTTAAATTCATTGCCGCTCTGCAAGGCTTCCTGCAAACCTTGCCAGTCAAACCGGCAATTCTTTTTTAGCTTGATGGACTTAACCCTAATTTGACAGGACTGTTTGCCCCAGTTTCAAGCCTCGTCCGCATTAGAAGCTTGAAGAACCCGTCAAATTTCATCGCATCAACCCGAGCACATTAAATGGTAAATAAGCTATGTGCGCAAGCCCAACCTCCGCGTGCTCGCTTTATCCACATGAGGTAAAGTGAGGGTGGTGCCCGAAAGCAGCGCGCCGTGCTTATGCAATAACGTCAAGCTACCGAAGTTATTCACATAATTAAAAAAAACTGGATCGCGGCCCCTGCGCGGTGAGTGGGGCGGCAGTGAAACCGCCAATCGTTGGGAAGCCCAAAGCAAAGGCGTGACAGCATTCAAGGCAAGGTTACAGTCGCACGAGATTTTGTCATTTGCTTCCTGCAAGCCTTATGAGATTAGGTCCATCGCAATAGCGCCGGAGAAATACAGCATGCCTGTAACGCTGACGGTCAACGGTCAAAAGCGCGTCGTGGCTGTGGATGATGACACGCCGCTCTTATGGGTCCTTCGCGATGAACTTGGATTGACGGGAACCAAATACGGCTGCGGCATCGCGCAATGCGGCGCCTGCACCGTGTATCTGGACGGCGCGCCGGCGCGGTCCTGCGTGACGCCTGTCTCCGCCGTCGAGGGGAAAGAGATCACGACGATCGAGGGGCTTTCGGGCAAGGCCGCCGAGGCTGTCCAGGCATCCTGGAATGCGCTTGACGTTCCGCAATGCGGATATTGCCAGTCGGGCCAGATCATGTCCGCCACGGCTCTCCTCGCCGAAAAGCATAAACCGACCGATCAGACATCGACGCCGCGATGAGTGGCAACATTTGCCGCTGCGCCACCTATAACCGCATCCGTGGCGCCATCCATGATGCAGCCCGGCGCATGGAGGGCTGATCATGACGATGATGGAAAAACCGACCGGCCGGCGCGGATTTCTCAAGGGAGCGGCGATCGCTGGCGCGGGTCTCTTGATCGGGTTTCGCTTCGACCCTCGCGGACTTGCAGGATCGGTCATCGCAGCCGAAGGCGGAAGCCCGGGTGAGTTCGCTGCGAATGCGTTTATCCGCATCGCACCCGACAACTCGGTGACGATCCTTTGCAAACACATCGAATTCGGCCAGGGGCCGTTCACAGGCTTCGCCACCATCATCGCGGACGAGCTTGACGCCCGCCGCGACCAGATCAAGGTCGAGCACGCGCCCGCCGACGTGACGAAATATGCGAACCTCTTGTGGGGATCGCAGGGTACCGGCGGCTCTTCCGCAATGGCGAATTCGTGGATGCAACTCCGGCAGGCGGGGGCCGAGGCCCGCGCCTGGCTTGTCGCGGCGGCGGCGAAGCAATGGAATGTGCCCGCGAGCGAGATTTCCATCGACAACGGCGTGGTGAAGCACGCTTCAGGCCGGAGCGCGCAGTTCGGCGAGCTTGTCGAGACGGCGCAGACGATCCCCGCGCCCCAAGACGTGAAACCGAAAGACTCCGAGCCAATGGCGCTATATCGGCAAGGATTTTGCGCGCGTCGACGCCAAGCCGAAGACCAACGGAACGGCGGTCTACACCCTCGACGTGAAACTTCCGGACATGCTCACCTGCGTGGTCGCGCGTCCCACGCGTTTCGGCGCGAAGGTCAAGTCTTTCGACCCCGCCCCAGCGCTCGCCGTGAACGGCGTAGCGGAGGTTTTTGCGATCCCGTCAGGCGTCGCCGTGCTCGCCAAGGGCTATTGGCAGGCTAAGAAGGGCGTCGAGGCCTTGAAGGTGGAGTGGGACGAGACCGGCACCGAAAGCCGCTCGTCGGCGAAAATCATCGCCGAATGCAGGGAGCTTGTTAAGGGCCACGGCGCGATCGCCGCGAATGTGGGCGATGCGGCCGCCACGCTTTCGAATGCGGCGAAGCTGATCGAAGCGACCTACACATTTCCTTATCTCGCGCACGCACCGATGGAGCCGAATGACTGCGTCATACGGCGCACGGCAAACGGCGTTGAGCTGATCTACGGCTGCCAGTCGCAAACGCTCGATCAAGCCATGGCCGCGTCTGTGCTGGGGCTCAAGCCAGGAGAGGTCGAGATCAAGACGATGCTCGCGGGCGGCAGCTTCGGACGGCGCGCGACGCCAACAGCCGAGATGGCGACTGAGGCGGCGCATGTCATGAAGGCGGCGAAGCATCAGGGGCCGATCAAGGTGGTTTGGAGCCGCGAGGACGACATTCGCGGCGGACGCTACCGGCCTGTTTTCGTTCACCGCGTGAAAGCTGGCATCGATGGCGCGGGCGCCGTGGTTGCCTGGGAGCATGTGCTGGCGGGGCAATCCTTCATTATCGGATCTGCGTTCGAGAAAGCGCTCGTGAAGAATGGCATCGATGTCACGATGGTCGAGGGCGTGAGCAATCTCGCCTATTCCGTCCCGAACCTGAAGGTTTCGGTCCACAGCGTGAAGGTGGGCGTTCCCACGCTGTGGTGGCGGTCGGTCGGCCATACGCATACCGCCTTTGCGGTCGAGACTTTCATCGATCAGCTTGCCGCCGCCGCGGGCCAGGACGAGGTCGCCTTCCGGCGGACAATGCTCGCCGGCAAGCCTCGTCATCTTGGCGTCTTGAACCTCGCCGCCGAAAAGGCGGGATGGGGAACGCCCTTGCCGAAAGGCAAGGCGTGTGGCGTCGCGGTCCACGAGTCGTTCGGCAGCGTCGTCGCCCATGTCGTTGAAGTTTCTGTTGGATCGGATGGTTTGCCGACAGTGGAGCGCGCGGTGACGGCGGTGGATTGCGGCCAGCCCATCAATCCCGATGTCATTCGCGCGCAGATGGATGGGGGGCTTGGCTTCGGCTTGTCCGCCGCGCTCTTCGGTGCGATCGACCTGGAAGACGGCCGTGTCGTCCAGTCGAACTTCCATGACTACCGGCAGCTTCGCATCAACGAAATGCCGAAGGTCGAGGTCCACATCATTCCATCGTCCGAAAAGCCGAGCGGAGTCGGCGAACCGGGCGTGCCGCCCCTCGCTCCCGCCGTTGCGAACGCCTGGGCGAAACTCACCGGCGAACGCGTTCGCGATCTGCCCTTTGCGCGCGCCCTTGGCAAGGCTTGAGCGAGAGGTCATCGCTATTCAGGCGATCAGATTTGACAGATGCAGCTCGATGCTCGCGAAGGTGGTCCAGCGGTGCGGCACGGCGTCGCGATGATGCAGTCGTCTTGACGGCTATTCAAACACGAAGCTGAAAGTCACTGGAGCGCCTATGCGCTTTTGATGGCATCAAAAGCGGGCTCTAAGCTTATGTTTTTCGTGTCGTCTTTATCGGAAAACCGCTTCTGCACTTTTCCGGAGTCTTGCAGCTCCTAGCTCGCTGTTTCGAGAAGCTCTTTGAGATTGCGATCGAGTTGGGCGAGCATGTTTGCATCTGTCCCGAACAGGGCCAGATGGCCGTCGATACTCTCAAGCGGCCGGAATTCGCTGCGCGGGATCATCTTCTGTTCGGCCTCGCAGTCCTTTGGCGGGAAAACCATATCGGTGGTGACGGGCATGACGAAGGTCTTCGCGCGAATGCTTCCCTAGCGCCGCCTTGAGATCTCCGCCTGTGTTGCGGCTCACATCACCCCGTTGCCACTTCCAGGCCATGCAGAGGAGATCGTTCGGGTCCATGGCCACGAAGTAGGCATCCATGAAATTGATGATGAAGTCATCCAGGGACGAGAAACCGAGCGCCCGATGGCGATTTTGCCGGAAAAACTCCGTGCTCCAACCCATCACCGCCCAGATTTTGGCGTGGCGCAGCAGACCCTCCCGGACATCCTCCGACGATTTGTAGAAACCGTTGTTAAAAGCCGGGGTCGGAGGTTATAGCGTCGCCCAGCGTCTCGACGAAAAGGAAATCGTGTTCCGTGTTCTTCGCGGTCCCGGCAATGGGTGCTGCCCGTTCAACCATATCGGGATAGCGAACGGCCCATTCATAAGTCTGCTGCGCGCCCATAGAACCGCCTACCACCAAGGCAACGCGCTCGATCCCGAATTTCTCGGTCAGTAGCTTATGCTGGGCGCGGACATCATCGCCGATGCGGACATGGGGGAAATTTCCCATGCCAGCCGGGGCGGGCGTGTTGTGTGGCGAGGTGGAAAGCCCGTTCCCGATCTGGTTGACGACAATTATGAAATAGCGATCCGGATCGAGTGCGCGCCCCTGCCCGATATAGACCTGCTCCATGATCTTCGAAGTACCCGAATACCAGGTCGGGATCAGGATCGCATTGTCTTTCCGCTCATTGAGCGTTCCGAAAGTTGTGTAAGCAAGTTTGCAGCCACGTAGGGTACCACCTTCTTCCAGCTCGAAGTTGCCTATATCATGCAACTCGAAGGGTCCGTGGTTTTCCTGTGAGTAGTAGTTGTTTGCTATCATAACTTCCTCCCACATTTATAATTCATTCTCAAGCTTAAACCTGAGTTTTTAGGTCTCCATTCTAGTATGGATAACCCCTTAGTGATACCTGAAAACATGCTCTTGTGGGTACCCAAGGATAGCCGCTTAGTGATACCTGGAAATACCGCGCTTTAGGTACTCGCGGCCCAAAAAGATGGACCATACCGTGCTTAAGCGCGTTGCGGGATGACAGTTTCCGCTCAGCAAGCAGCTCTTGGCCGTCCGGTTCAAGATGGGTGTCTTGGCGGATGAACTGATTTTTTCCATAGAACTAAGATGCGCAGCACAAAAGTTCCGCCGCATGCCCACCGAGGAATATTATTGTTCTAATTCGGGCACATAACGCTGAAAGGAGAACTTATTTTTTAAACGCGAGGCTTTTTACCTTGAGAAGTTTCTAAAAATTGCCAAACTCTGGCCGGTAGCAGGTGGTCCTCGACCACTCGCTTTTTAGGTCCGGGCAGAATCTCCGGAGCGTTCATCGAAAGCGGCGGAGGTATCGATGGTTTCCCCCCTTCAGCAGAAAATCCGGGTGTCTGGTCCCGTTGTCATCACCGCAAACAGGCTCTTCGACGGCGCTGTCGTTCACCGCACAGCATCCGGCGAATGGACCGAGGAACTCGGCGAAGCGCAGGTTCTATGGTCGGCGGAGGAAGCGCGCAAAGCGTTGAAGGCGGCGCAAGATGATGGCCTGGAGGCAGTCGGACCTTATGTGGCGCCGATCGACGCAAGCGAAGCCTCCGCTCAACCGGGCAACATGAGGGAATTCATTCGCACAAGCGGACCAACATTCGTCCTTCCCTCGGACGCCGGAGCGGCTTACCTTTTCCACGGTGAGGCGGGACGGGCTGCCGCCTAGATTTTCTTCAGGAGGCCAGCCGCGATGTATGTTTACGATGAATTCGACCGCACGTTCATCGCGGAGCGGGCTGCGCAATTTCGCGATCAGGTCGCCCGGCGGCTTTCAGGCGAGCTGACGGAGGACGAGTTCAAGCCGCTGCGCCTGATGAACGGCGTGTATTTGCAGCTTCACGCGTACATGCTGCGGATCGCGATCCCCTATGGAACGCTGTCTTCGAACCAGCTTCGCAAGCTTGCCCACGTTGCGCGCGTGTATGACCGGGGCTATGGGCATTTCACGACCCGGCAGAACCTGCAGCTGAACTGGATCAAGCTCTCGGACATGCCGCAAGTTCTTGAGGAGCTTGCGGAGGCCGGCATCCATACCATTCAGACGTCCGGCAATTGCATCCGCAACATCACCACGGATCAGTGGGGCGGCGTGGCGCCGGATGAGATCGAAGACCCTCGTTTCTGGGCCGAGATCCTCCGCCAGTGGTCGACGCTGCACCCGGAATTTTCCTTCCTCCCGCGCAAATTCAAGATCGCGATCACGGGCGCGCCGCACGACCGCGCCGCAATCAAGGTCCACGATATCGGCTTGCGCATGATCAGGAACGCGGGCGGCGAGACGGGCTTTGAGGTCTCCGTCGGCGGCGGGCTTGGGCGCACGCCTTTCATCGCCAAAGTCATCCGCAATTACCTGCCGAAGCAGGACTTGCTGAGCTACCTCGAAGCCATTTTGCGAACCTACAACGCCCATGGCCGCCGCGACAATATTTACAAGGCGAGGATCAAGATCCTGGTGCACGACCTTGGCGTCCAGCGCTTCGCCGCGGAAGTCGAGGAGGAATGGTCGCGGATCAAGGATGGCTACCTCAAGCTCGATCCGGCTTTTGTCGCCGATATCCGTTCGCGCTTCATCTATCCCCGCTATGAAGACCTTGACGACGACCCGAGTGCGCTGAGACGCGCGCTTGCGACGGATGCGAAATTCGCGCTGTGGCATCAGAACTCGGTTTCACGGCATAAGGTGCCGGGCTACGCGATCGTGACGCTGTCGCTCAAGCCGCCCGGCAAGCCGCCTGGCGATGCAACCTCAGGCCAGATGGAAGCCATCGCCGACTTGGCCGATGAATACAGCTACGGCGAAATTCGCGTCGGCCACGAGCAGAACCTTGCGCTGCCGCATGTCCGCCAGGAGGACTTGCCAGAGCTATGGCGCAAGCTCGATGCGCTCGGCGTGGCGACGCCGAATGTGGGCCTCGTCACGGACATCATCTCCTGCCCCGGCCTCGATTATTGCAGCCTTGCGAATGCGCGCTCGATCCCCGTGGCCATGGAGATCGCGCGCCGCTTCGAACAGATCGACAAAGCCCGGTCGATCGGAAGGCTTCACATCAACATCTCGGGCTGCATCAACGCCTGCGGCCATCATCACGTCGGTCATATCGGCATCCTTGGCGTCGAGAAGAACGACAAGGAGTTTTACCAGATCACGCTGGGCGGCAAGGCCGACGAGGACGCAACGCTGGGGCAGCTTTTAGGCCCGGCAATCCCCTACGAGGAGGTGGCCGATACCGTCGAACGAGTCGTGAACCGCTATCTCGATTTGCGGCTCAACGAGGGTGAGCTCTTCATCGATACCGTGAAACGTCTCGGCATCGCGCCGTTCAAGGAAACGCTCCATGCGGTACATTAAGAACGGCGCCGTTGCAGCCGACCCCTTCGTTTATGTCGAAGGTGACGAGCCTGTCCCATCGGATGTGCCCACGATCGTGTCGGCGGACTGGCTTCTCTCCGCCTCCGAGCGCGACATCAAGGGCCGCAGCGCGCTCTCTGGGCGTGATCCTGGCCAAATGACAGAGCCGAAAAAGAGCTGGAGCCGTTCCTTCCGCATCTCTCGCTGATTGCGCTCGAGTTCCCTGTTTTTCGCGATGGCCGCGCTTACACCCAAGCCCGCAGGCTCCGCGAGCGGTATGGCTTCAAAGGCGAAATCCGGGCGACGGGCGATGTGCTTCGCGATCAGTTCCTGTTCATGGTGCGCGCCGGATTCGACGCCTTCGAGGTGAAGAAGGTGGCCGACGCGGAAGCCTTCGCCAAAGCCCTCCACGAGTTCACGCTTCGTTACCAGCCCGCCGCCGACCCGCAGCATGGCTTTCGCTCCGGATTCAAACCGCCTTTCCCGATAAACGCGCAAGATCGCGATGCATAAGGAATTCGCATCGCGTGGCTGTCCGTTGTCCATGACGGCGTTGGCCGTACTCGGAGAGGACACAAGAGTTTTCGAGCATTTTGGAGATTTCGATGCTGAGACGAACTGTGTTGATAGCGTTATCGGCCGCAGTTCTTGCCGTGCCTCTCCGCGCCGCGGACATCTCGTTGTTGAACGTCTCCTACGATCCCACCCGCGAACTTTACGCCGAGGTCAACAAGGCGTTTTCCAGCAAATGGAAAGCCGAAAAAGGCGACACGCTTACGATCAAGGCGAGCCACGGCGGTTCCGGCAAGCAGGCGCGCGCCGTCATCGATGGGCTTGAAGCAGACGTCGTGACGCTGGCGCTGGCTTATGACATCGACGCCATCGCGGAGAAGGGGCTTCTTGCAAAGGATTGGCAGAAGAAATTTCCCGATAACGCCGCGCCCTTTACCTCAACGATTGTTTTTCTCGTCCGCAAGGGCAATCCGAAAGGCATCAAGGATTGGCCCGATCTCATCAAGCCGGATGTGGAGATCATCACGCCAAATCCGAAGACGTCCGGTGGCGCACGCTGGAATTATCTTGCGGCGTGGGGATATGCTCTGAAACAATATGGCTCCGAGGAGAAGGCCAAGGAGTTCGTGCAGAAGCTCTACCAGCAGGTTCCGATACTCGATACCGGGCGCGCGCGGCGCCACCGTCACCTTTGTCGAGCGCGGCCAAGGCGATGTCCTCCTGGCCTGGGAAAACGAAGCTTACCTCTCCGTGAAAGAGTTCGGCGCAGATAAGTTCGAGATCGTAACGCCGTCCGCCTCCATCCTCGCCGAGCCACCCGTCGCCATCGTGGACAAGGTTGTGGACAGACACGGAACGAGACCTGTCGCGGAAGCGTACCTTAATTTTCTTTACACCAAGGAAGGCCAGGAGATCGCGGCTAGGAACTTTCTATCAGGCCGCGCCTGAAAGATGTTGCGTATGCGGGGCAGTTTTCGAAGGTGACGCTTTTCACTATCGATGATGTCTTCGGCGGCTGGCAGAAGGCGCAGCAAACCCACTTTGCCGATGGGGGTATTTTCGACCAGATTTACGGAAAAGATAACTAGCCCAAAGGTGAAGGCTTTCGCATATAATGATTGCGAGGGTCGGACCTGAAGGGCAAAAATAAGGAGTCAGCCGTTGGCTCATAGCGACGCCTTTCCCCGTTTCCCGGAGCCGACGGTGATCCCGGGCTTCGGCCTTACCTTTGGCCTTACGCTGATCTGGCTTTCGGTGATCGTCCTCATTCCGATCTCCGCGCTGCTGCTCAAGGCATCCTCGATCAGCCTTGATGACTTCCTTAAAATCCTCCTTGCTCATCGGACGCTCAACGCGCTCAAGCTCAGCTTCGGGCTTTCCTTCGTGGCCGCGATCATCAACGTGTTCTTCGGGCTCACCGTAGCCTGGGCGCTGACCCGCTACGAGTTTCCGGGCCGCCGCCTTGCGGACGCCATTGTCGATATCCCGTTCGCCTTGCCGACAGCCGTGGCAGGCATCGCGCTTGCAAGCCTTTATTCGCCGCATGGATGGCTGGGCAGCCTTCTCGCTCCGCTCGGCATCAAGGTCGCGTTCACGCCGCTTGGCATTTTGATCGCCCTCATATTCGTGGGGCTGCCATTTGTCGTGCGAACTGTGCAGCCTGTTCTCGCCGATCTCGATCCGGAATTGGAGCAAGCCGCCGCGAGCCTCGGCGCCTCCCGGTGGCAAACGCTGATGAGGGTGGTGTTGCCGAGCCTGCTCCCGGCAATCCTGACGGGCTTCGCGCTCGCCTTCGCACGCGCGGTCGGGGAATACGGTTCGGTGATTTTCATTGCCGGAAACATCCCGAATGTCTCGGAAATTGCGCCTCTCCTGATCATCATCCGGCTGGAAGAATTCCGCTACGCCGATGCGACGGCGATTGCGACGATCATGCTGGCAGCGGCTTTTATCATGCTCCTCGTTATCAACCGGCTGCAGCGCTGGGCCGAGATGAAAGGCTAGCAGATAATGGCGCTTATCGAAGTCAGAAACCAGCAGGAAGAACCCGGCAGACGGCGACGACCCCGGTGAGATTTTTGCGCCGCTCAGGATCAAGTCACGCGTTGTACGGGTTTCATCCGAGCCGTTCTTCGTCCGGCTTATTATCGTGGCGGCGGCCCTCGGATTTCTTAGTCTTTTCATCGTTTTGCCGCTGATTACAGTATTCGTTCAGGCATTCTCGAAGGGCTTTGCTCCTTATTTCAAGGCACTGACAGACCCAGACGCGCTTTCCGCCATCCGGCTGACTCTCATCGTCGCTTTCGCATCCGTTGCGCTCAATCTCTTCTTTGGCGTGGCGGCCGCGTGGGCGATCACGAAATTCCGGTTTCCAGGCAAAACGCTCCTGCTGACGCTGATCGACCTGCCGTTTTCGGTGTCGCCGGTTGTCGCCGGTCTTCTTTTCGTCCTGCTTTTCGGCCTGCAGGGTTTGCTTGGGCCGTGGCTGGCCGCGCATGACATCAAGATTCTGTTCGCGCTCCCCGCCATCATCCTCGCCACCATGTTCGTGACCTTCCCATTCGTGGCGCGCGAGTTGATCCCCCTCATGCAGGAACAAGGCAAGGCAGAGGAAGAGGCCGCGGTTTCGCTCGGCGCATCAGGCTTTTCGACATTTCTCAGGGTGACCTTGCCGAACATCAAATGGGCGCTGCTTTACGGCGTCCTTCTCTGCAACGCCCGTGCGATGGGCGAGTTCGGAGCGGTCTCGGTCGTGTCCGGCCACATTCGCGGAGAGACCAACACCATGCCTCTCCACATCGAGATTTTGTACAACGAATATCAATTCGCCGCGGCGTTCGCGGTCGCGTCGCTGCTGGCGATGCTTGCTTTGGTGACGCTTGTCTTGAAGACCGCCTTGGAACGTAAACTGGAGCGCAGAAGCCGATGAATATCGACATAACACGTATATCCAAGCGCTTTGGCAGTTTCGTCGCCCTCCGCGACGTAACCCTCAATATCGAAAATGGCGAACTGCTCGCGCTCCTCGGCCCCTCCGGGTCGGGGAAGACCACGCTCCTGCGCATCATCGCGGGTCTCGAGTTCCCGGATGCGGGCGACGTCCATTTCAACGGCGTCAACGCGGCTCATCTGAACGTGAAAAAGCGCCATGTCGGTTTCGTTTTCCAGCACTACGCGCTGTTCCGCCATATGACCGTTTTCGAGAATGTGGCTTTCGGCCTGCGCGTGCGGCCGCGCAAGGAGCGGAAATCCGAGGAGGAAATCAAGAAGCGCGTTGGACGGCTGCTCGAATTTGTGCAGATCAACGGCCTCGCCCACCGCTATCCCGACCAGCTTTCCGGCGGCCAGCGCCAGCGCGTGGCCCTCGCGCGAGCCCTTGCCATCGAGCCGAACGTGCTTCTCCTCGATGAGCCTTTCGGCGCTCTGGACGCAAAGGTGCGGAAATCGCTGCGCAGATGGCTGAAGGCGCTTCACGACGAGTTGAACGTCACGTCCATTCTCGTCACCCACGATCAGGATGAAGCCCTCGAAGTCGCCAACCGCGTCGTTGTCATGGGCAACAGCCGGATCGAGCAAATCGGAACGCCCGAGGAGATCTATAACGAACCCGCAAACTCCTTCGTGTTCGACTTCATCGGCGAGTCCGTAAGGCTGCCCGTGACCGTCGATAATGGCGCGGTCTGGGTTGGCTCGCGTCAACTCCCAGCCAATGGCAGCCTGCCAAAATCCGGGCCCAGCGCATCTTTTTGTGCGGCCTCACGATCTTGCCTTTGGAGAAGCAGCCACGGCCCCGTTGCAGGGCGCCGTGCGGTCCGTGCGGCGGGTCGGGGCGGCGAGCTTAGCCGATGTGCGCCTCGACTTCGGCAGCGAAATCCACTTTGTGGAAGCGACGATACCGGCCGATAACCCCGTGCGGCCTGGCGACCTTGTCGGGCTTACGCCGCGCCGCTTCCGCATATTCGACCCTATGGGGGCGCAAGCGCTCCCGTCCGCGTAATCACGGGGCGTCGTAGCATCCGCGCGGGATTGCCGGGAGAGCCTCGGCCCTCGTGAAGGCGAAAACGCTGCCGTCGTGGGAATATTGCGTAAGCGACGACGCTCCCGCGAACACCATGCGGACTTGCATCGTCTTCTGGTAATCGCCGGGAGGCGGTTCGCATCCGACGAAGGGCGTGCCGGGCGTCTGAAGGCACTGCTTGGGCTGGTAGTCCTCAATCGTATAGGTGACGATCAGGGACTGTCCGGAAGGCGCCGCATTCCAACGTCCGGTCGCGATCTGGCACGTCGCGGGGCCGTCCTCCGCCGCTGGCCTCGGCAGCAACACCAGCCTGCTCAATGTGCCGTCCGGCGAGAACTGCACCCACCCTTGGGCGTCAATCCCGCCCGCCGTCGACAGGCTCGTGCTCCAGACGCCGGCCAAATCGGCTTCTTCCGGCGCCGCGCTCGCGCTCGAAAAACACACGGCGAAGAGAGTTGCGAATAGTGCGGCGGCGATCCTCACCCCATCCCCTCCATCAAGGCAGACCGAGGTCTTAGCAACAGACGGTGATTGGAACAAGCTGACCAAAGCAGTGTAGGTCTTGATATTGGCCACCGCTAAGGAGCAAGCACGATGCAACTCAACCCTTACCTGCTGTTCGACGGCCGCTGCGAAGAAGCCTTCAAGTTCTACGAGAAGGTCCTCGGGGGCAAGATCAAGGCCATGATGACTTACGAGGGTTCGCCTGCGGCGGAGCATACCCCGCCGGAATGGCAAAAGAAGATCATGCACGCCACGCTCGAAGTCGGGGGCGAGCCTCTCATGGGTTCCGATGCTTCGCCGAAGCACTATTCGGAGCCGAAAGGGTTCTCAGTTTCGCTAAGCCCCGATAAGGTGGCTGATGCGGAGCGCATCTTCAACGCCCTGGCCGATGGCGGAAAAGTGGGAATGCCTTTGCAGCAGACGTTCTGGGCGGCCCGCTTCGGAATGGTGACCGACCAATTCGGAGTCCCGTGGATGATCAACTGCGAGAAGGATGCTTAGTTTTCGGGGCTGCATGCAGCCCCTTTTTTTGGAGAGAGAATGGTGCGGTCGAGAAGACTCGAACTTCCACAGGTTGCCCTACTAGCACCTCAAGCTAGCGCGTCTACCGTTCCGCCACGACCGCAACGTCTGTAACATAATTCGGCAGCGCGATTTGTCTAACAAAAGATTTGGCTGCGCACAACCGGGACGGTGTCATGCCATTTGCGAAATTGCCGCGTTGCGACTTAACAGGTACTGTCCCATCGTCTTAACGTTCGTCCCGTCCCGTCCCGCCGGAAGTCCCATGAAAGAAATCATCGCCGAACTCGATCGCCGCCGCCAGGTCGCCCGCCAGGGTGGCGGTCCCCGCCGCATCGACGCGCAGCACAAGCGCGGCAAGCTCACAGCACGCGAGCGCATCGCGCTTCTCGTCGACGATGGCTCCTTCGAGGAATATGACACCTTCGTCGAGCATCGCTGCACCGATTTCGGCATGGGCGAGACCAAGTTCCCGGGCGACGGCGTCGTCACGGGCTGGGGCACAATCAACGGCCGCATCATCTATATCTTCGCCAAGGACTTCACGTTGTTCGGCGGTTCGCTGTCCGAGGCGCACGCCATGAAGATCACGAAGGTGCAGGACATGGCGCTGAGAAACCGGGCGCCGATCATCGGACTTTTCGACGCAGGTGGCGCGCGCATCCAGGAAGGCGTGGCCGCGCTCGGCGGCTATGGCGAGGTGTTCCAGCGTAATGTGCTATCGAGCGGCGTGATCCCGCAGATTTCCGTCATCATGGGGCCGTGCGCAGGCGGCGACGTTTATTCTCCCGCCATGACCGACTTCATCTTCATGGTGCGCAACACCTCCTACATGTTCGTCACGGGCCCGGACGTGGTGAAGACGGTGACGAACGAAGAGGTGACCGCCGAGGAACTGGGCGGGGCCATGGTTCACACCTCGCGCTCATCCATCGCCGACCGCGCTTACGACAACGACGTGGAGTGCCTGCTGCAGATGCGGCGGCTCATGGATTTCCTGCCGCAGAACAACAAAGAGCCTGTGCCGCACCTTCCGACGCGAGACGACATTCACCGCCAGGAGATGTCGCTCGACACGCTAATCCCGAACGACCCGCACAAGCCTTACGACATGAAGGAACTGATCACAAAGATCGCCGACGAGGGCGATTTCTTCGAGATCCAGGAGGCCTTCGCCCGGAATATCGTGACGGGTTTCGCACGGATAGGGGGCTACCCCCTCGGCATCGTGGCGAACCAGCCGATGGTGCTCGCGGGCGTGCTCGACAGCGATGCAAGCCGCAAGGCGGCGCGCTTCGTCCGATTCTGCGATTGTTTCAACATCCCCCTGGTAACCTTCGTGGATGTGCCCGGCTTCCTTCCCGGAACCGCTCAGGAATATGGCGGGCTCATCAAGCACGGCGCCAAGCTGCTCTTCGCCTTTGCCGAGGCGACCGTGCCGAAGGTGACAGTGATCGTCCGCAAAGCCTATGGCGGCGCGTACGACGTGATGAGTTCCAAGCACATCAGAGGCGACGTCAATTATGCCTGGCCAAGCGCCGAGATCGCGGTGATGGGCTCGAAAGGCGCGGTCGAAATCCTCTATCGGTCGGAACTCGGCGACAAGGAGAAGATCGCCGCGCGCATCAAGGAGTATCAGGACCGGTTCGAGAACCCGTTCATCGCGGCGGAGCGCGGCTATATTGACGAAGTCATCATGCCGTGGAACACGCGTTACCGCTTGGCGCGCGCGCTAAACATGCTTCGCAACAAGCAGCAGGACATGCCGTGGAAGAAGCACGACAACATCCCGCTTTAGTAGGTGACTCCATTCCCCTGCCGGCCTCGTTCTGAGGCAGCGCGAGGCAAAAGCGGTGGTCGATAGGGTGGTTCTGCTGCAAAGTCATAAAGCAGCCAACATCCGCAGCGTGTTCGCCCGCAAAGCTACAGCCTTACCGCTGCGGCGTGGTTTCGGCAGGACCGGAGGAGAACCGGCTTGCCTCACTCCTCCCGGGCATCACGTTAGCCCCGGCCAGGAGCCTTAAAGGCGGTCTGAGGTCGTTGACGAGTTTGATGAGCTGTGCTTGCCGCGACGATCTTGTCTTGGCGAAAATATTCTGCAGATGGGTCTTGACGGTATTTTCCGAGACGGCCAGCGCATGAGCAGCCTCGGCAACCGTCCCACCCTCTACAAAGTGATGCAGGGTTCTCGTTTCAGCGGGCGTCAACCCGAAGCATTCCGCGATGGCAGATAACGCGCAATCGCCGCGGCTCCTTATACTGGTCACGAAAAGCGCCACGGGTGAAGGGTCAAGCTTCGCATTGCCGAGCCGTTTCATGGTGGCGATCGCCGCTCCCTTGGGCGAGGCCGCATCTGCAAGGCAGATGTCCAGGCAAATCTCATCCGAAGGAGAGTGTTCGGTATTTTCCGTCAGCTGTCTCAAACTCTTCGAAAGAACAGCCGTCGCTTTTTTGCCGCAAGCCTGCAAAGAACCGTTGTGCGATTGGATCGGCCAGCCCTCGCTCATCATCTCATGCGCCGTCCGATTAGCGTACAGGATCTTCCCGTCGGGGAAGACCGCAACAAATCCGGCATGGAAATGATCAAGCGTGGCGCACAAGGCTTCGAAGAGAACATTCGGCATGGCCGTTCCTTGGTTCTTCTCCGGAGAGACACAACGATGCGAAGCGGGCCACGATAAGGGCAAAGGCAAGCAAGCATGTTGGCAAAACTCACGCCATCGAGAAAAAATTATTCACCTTTCTCCTCGATCAGCAGCCGGCGCAGCCGATCAATATCCAGGAGGCGGATGTTTGGGCCTTCCCGCCTTAAAATCCCATTGTCCTGGAGACGGGCTATGACGCGCGATACGGCTTCCCGGTGGGTGCTGACCCGTGCAGCCAGATCCACCAGCAGCGGCGCCGGTGAAAGAAGCGCTTGACCATTTTCTTCTCCCGCCAAAGCCGCAATGCGAAGCAGTTCGGCATAAACGCGCGCCTGCACGCCGAGGGTGCTGAATTCATAAACCCGATCGGACAAGCGACGGACCCGAGCCGAGAGTTGCTTCATCACCGCAAACGCGAGGGCCGGGTAAGCGTGGATGAGGCGCAGGAACTGCTCCCTTGGCAAAACTGCGAGGGTGCAATCCTCCTCCGCCTCGACCGTGGCCGAGCGCGGCCCCCCGTCGATGGCGGCCATTTCGCCGAACATCTCGAAAGCTCCGAGCGTGGCGAAAAGCACCGGCTTGCCTTCCACGGCAGAGTAAAGCAGCACCCTCACCTTGCCGCTGACGATGAGATAGACGTCGCTGGATGGCTCGTTTGCGAGCACGATCTGCTTGCCCGAGGGTGCCGATGTCCAGGAACACGCTGCCGCCAGATCATCGAGCGCGCCGGCGGAGAGATCCTTCAAAACCGTAAAACGCTTGAAAACCGATGTGCGATGATCGAGCATTTTTGCCGGGTCCACAATACCGCCACGCGAACCGAAAATTCGTTGGATGGAAGCTGTCTCTGCTTTCCCGTCGCACATTCTTCCTATGTTGGCAATTATATTTTCCGATAACGCCAGATGCGGAGTTTTCTCAAATTGCACCGACCGCATGGAGATCCCGCTCGCGGACCGTTCGAACCATTATCCTTTAAAAGGCGCTTGAGCGATTACCTTCTTTGCAGGTATTCCTTGCGCGGCCTATAGGCTCTATTATGAGCTGAGGCATTGGTTTGGTCGTATGTGTTGCAGAGTTTTTAGGGCGATCTCCAGACATGGCTGAGGAAGAGCGGTTCGAACGGTGGGAGCCGATCGATGGTCTATCGTCGAAAATGTATATCGATGGCATGTATGATGATCGGGAAGGATTTCGGCTTATTCTAAAATCGACCGAGCCCAAAATGAGGGCGCTTCGGATTCTTTTCGATGCCCCGCTCTGCTACAGGGGTGCTCAGGAAGCCTATCTTCTCCGCCAGATTTATAGCGAAAATGACATCTATCCCTGGCCTATCTTCATCGTGCGCAACTCTCGCTATGCGAAATGGTTTTACTCGCAGGCAAAGGAAGCGATCGACCAGGATGGACATCACTACCACATCGCTGCCATGGACGAGATCATCGACGTGCTGTCCGCGCGTCCTCCAATCGTGACGTGGCTGAACGACGTTTGAGGCCACATCCGATCCGGAACAGAAAAGAACCCGCGGGCATAAATCCAACGCTTTTTGCGTGCAGTCCTCCGGGACTTTTCCGCCAAGCTCGATGAAATCGCCGTAACAATTGTGGCGGCTGAGCTTCGGCGACTTATATCTTCAGCTGCACTTCACCAAGGATGGTCAAATCGCCGATGCAACACCAATTGTTAGGAACCCGTCCCCATTTAAGTTGGTTGGGAGCGGGTCGACTTGTGAAAATCAAACTGCTTGGTGCGCTCCTCATGACTTTAGCACTCTCTCCAGCAGCCACGGCTCAGACGCTCACGCCTTCGAAGCTCGCTTTCCACGGCAAGCTCGAAAACGGACTTGAGATCGTCGTGGTGCCGGACCGGCGCGCTCCAGTCGTGACGCATATGGTGTGGTACAAGGTTGGCGGCGCGGACGAGCCTCCGGGCAAGTCGGGCATCGCGCACTTTCTCGAACATCTGATGTTCAAGGGGACGGACAAAATTCCGGCCGGTGAATTTTCCAAGATCGTAGCGCGGCTCGGCGGCCAGGATAACGCGTTTACGGCGCAGGATATCACGGCCTATTTCCAAAGGGTCGCGAAGGAAAAGCTTCCCCAGGTGATGAGCATGGAAGCCGACCGCATGGCGAACCTCAAGCTCGATGAGAAGGAAGTGCTGACCGAGCGCAAGGTCATCCGCGAGGAGCGCCGCAGCCGCGTCGACAACGATCCGTCTTCGCTCCTGCAGGAGCAGATGATGGCGTCTCTCTACATCGCGCACCCCTATCACACACCTGTCATCGGCTGGGACACCGAGATCCGCGAGTTGTCCCGTGAAGACGCTCTGCGCCACTACAAGAAGTTTTATGCGCCGAACAACGCAATCCTCGTTGTGACCGGTGACGTGGAGCCGGATCAAGTTGTTGCGCTGGCTCAGGAGACCTATGGCAGGATCCCGGCAAACCCGGACGTTGGCCAGCCCAGATCCCGCCCCGTCGAGCCCGAGCCGTTGACGGAACGCCGCATCATCTTGCGCGATGGCCGCGTCGGCAAGGCGACGTTCGAGCGCTACTACCTGACCCCGAGCTTCAACACCGCGACGGACCGGGAAGCACAGGCGCTTCAGCTCCTGGGCCGGATTATCGGCAGCAGCAATACAAGCCGGTTGTACAACGCTCTTGTCCGCGACGAGAAGAAGGCGTCAAGCGCAAGCGCGTATTATGGCGGGCTGGCGCTCGACACAGGCCGTTTCGGATTCTACGCCGTGGCTGCGGCCGACACCAAGCTCGAGGACATCGAGGCGTCCGTCGACAAGGTTATCGATGAGGTGATCCGCAACGGCGTCACGGCGGAAGAGCTGGAGCGCGCGAAGACAACGGAGATCGCCAATTTGATCTACGCCTCCGACAGCCAGCAAAGCCTCGCACACACCTATGGCTGGAACCTCGCGACTGGCCGTACGGTGGAGGATGTCGAGGCTCGGCCGGAGCGGTTGAAAGCCGTGACGCGCGAGGAAGTTCAGGCGGTTGCGGCGAAGTATCTCGACCGCAAACGCTCCGTAACGGGCTACCTCATTCCACTGCCCTCGCAGCTTGCCAAAGTGGAGACGCGCCCCGTTTCCGAAACCGGGACCTTCCATTAAGGAGCGTATGAACCAACATGATAAGAAAGATTATTGGGAGCCGGCTTATTCAGCCGATCATCGCTCCAGCAGTGGTCTTGTCGCTGCTTCTTTGGACCGCACTTCCGGCAGGCGCTATGCAAATTCAAAAAGTCGTCAGTAAAAAAGGCATACAGGCGTGGCTTGTGGAGGATCACAGCCGCCCCATCCTCAGCATGCAGTTTGGCTTCGCCGGAGGAACCGTTCAGGACCCGGAGGGCAAACCAGGGGTCGCAACTTTCGCCGCGGGAATGCTCGATGAAGGCGCAGGCGATCTCGATTCCGAGGCCTTTCAAAATCGCCTGGAAGACCTCGCCGCCAAGATGACTATCAACGCGTCGTATGATCATGTGACGGGGTCTTTTCAAACCCTCACGCAGAACCGGGACAAGTCGTTCAAGCTGCTTCGCATGGCGCTGACGTCGCCGCATTTTGCGGAGAAGGATGTGGAGCGCATCCGGGAACAGCTGGTCGCAATGTTGCGCGTGGAAGAGAAGGACCCCGACAAGGTGGCGTCGCTCGAATGGCATAAGCTTGCCTTCGGCTCGCATCCTTATGCACGTCCGACAAACGGGACGCTTGAGAGCGTGTCCGCCATCACGCCCGACGATCTTCGCGATTACGTTAAGCGCATTTTTGCACGCGATAACCTCAAAGTCGCCGCTGTCGGTGACATCGATGCGGCGGCGCTTGGTGACTTGCTCGATAATGTGTTCGGCGATCTTCCCGCCAAGTCTGACATCAAGCCTTTGCAAGACTTCTCGTGGCAAAACACGTCGAAGCAGCGCATCGTGACAATGCCCAATCCGCAGTCGGTGGTGCAATTCGGATTCCAGGGGCTGAAGCGGAGGGACCCGGATTTCATCCCAGCCTACATCCTGAATTATGTCATCGGCGGAGGCGGTTTCTCCTCGAAACTCATGCAGGAGGTTCGGGAGAAGCGTGGTCTTGCCTATTCGGTTTACACCTATCTGTATCCTCTCGACCATGTTGGAATTTTCGCAGGCGGCGTTGCAACCGAGAACAAGAGCGTCGGAGAATCTCTTCAATTGATCAAGACCGAATTGGAGCGGTCCGCTCATGAAGGGTTGACCGAACAGGAGCTTCGCACGGCCAAGGACTATCTGGTCGGCTCTTTCGCGCTCAAATTCGACACTAGTTCAAAAATCGCCGCACAACTCCTGGCGATCCAGCTTGACGATCTCGGCATCGACTATATCGATCGGCGCAACGGTGAAATCGAAGCCATTACCGTGGACGACATCAAGCGCGTCGCGAAGCGGTTGATGGAGCCTAAAAACCTGATCGTGACGGTTGTCGGCGAGCCGGAGGGCATCAAGGAAGCCGGACTTTAGATCAATCCGCTTTAATCGATCCCGAAAAGCGGATTGATCAATTCCAAGGTTTTAGAGCAGATTATCCGCATCCAATGGTCTAAACCCTTTGTCAGAGATATCTTTGAAGGAGCCGCATTTCGCGGCTTTTTCTTTGTCTTCGCGGCCTTGCGTGAAATCATTGTTGAAACAATCCAAGAGATGCCTTGCCTCTGCGGCGCCGGCATCGCCACGATAAGCTCACGGAAGGATTCGCGCCAATGACGTACCGCCAAACGATTGATGGCTGTCTTTCTTCAAAGATTGGAGATGCCGGTCTTAGCGAAGATCGCCTCACGCAGTGGCTCACCCTTCTGACACCGCGGTTCAAGGCGCTTGAGGAACAGGCTCAAGACGGGAGCTTCGCCCATTTTCGCATTCTCAGCGACACTGCCGACATCGATGAGACGCGCGCCGCCTATAACAAACTTGCGGAGGGCGCGGACACGATCCTGATCCTCGGGACAGGGGGATCCAGCCTTGGCGGACAGGCGCTCGCTCAACTCGGGGGCTGGTCCATCCCCGGAGACGATGGGCCGGCCGGCGAAAAGCGCCCGCGCCTGCGCTTCTATGACAACCTCGACGCGCGCTCCTTCATGCAGGGCCTGAGCATTCTCGAAATTCCGAAGACGCGGTTCATTGCGATTTCGAAATCGGGCACCACGGGCGAGACGCTCGCTCAAACGCTGACCGCCTTCAAATTCATCGAAGACGCAGGTCATTCAGCGCTCATCCCCCAAATCTTTCTGGGTGTGACCGAGCCCGAGATGAAGGGCATTTTCAATGGTCTTCGCACTCTGTTTGCGGCGCGGGGCATTCCCATGCTCCCGCATAGCACCGAGATCGGGGGACGCTACTCGGCCTTCACGGTGGTTGGACTCTTGCCCGCTTTCGCCCGCGGGCTCGACGTCGCCGCCTTCCGCGCGGGCGGGCGGGACGTTGTCGAGAAACTCTCGACCGCCACCATGCCTGAAGAGCATCCGGCTGCGGTCGGAGCCGCGGTCGCCATCGGGCTCGCAAAGGATCTGGGCGTCACAAACTCCGTCATCATGCCCTACTCCGACCGGCTGGAACGCTTCAGCGCGTGGTACGTCCAGCTTTGGTCGGAAAGCCTCGGCAAACGCGGTGAAGGAACCACTCCGATCGCCGCGCTGGGCCCTGTGGCTCAGCATAGCCAGCTTCAGCTTTTCATGGACGGCCCGCCTGTTCATCTCATGAATGTTTTGCGCGTCGCCCCTTCGAAAGACGAAGACAATGGCCTTCAAATTCCGCGAGCGCTTGCAGAGGAGGCCGGCGCAAAGTACCTCGCAGGACGCTCCATTGGCGATCTCGTCCAAGCGCAACAGAAAGCGATCGTGGAAGCCTTTACCGAGGCACAGCGCCCGGTACGCACCATCGATCTGCTCCGGCTCGATGAACGGGCTCTCGGCGGGCTGATGATGCATTTCTTTATCGAGACGATCCTTGCCGCGGACCTGCTGAGCGTCGATCCTTTCGACCAGCCAGCCGTCGAGGTCGGCAAACGGCTGACCCGCGAATATCTGGCAGGGTAGAAAGTGCCGATCCGCCAACTCACCCAAGTCGAGATCAACCGGATTGCCGCCGGCGAGGTGATCGAGCGCCCGGCAAGCGCGGTGAAGGAGCTTGTCGAGAACGCCATCGACGCGGGCGCAACGTCGATCGAGATTGTTGCGCAAAACGGCGGCCTCTCGCTCCTCCGCGTTACGGATGATGGCTGCGGTATGGATGACGCCGATTTGAGCCTTTGCATTGAGCGGCACGCCACCTCGAAATTGCCAGCCGGGAATTTGCAAGACATTCGAACCCTTGGCTTTCGCGGGGAAGCGCTGCCATCGCTCGGCTCGGTGGCGGCACTGCGGATCGTGACGCGGCCCGCTGGCCTCGCTCGTGGCTTCGAACTTTCCGTGGAAAGCGGCAAGACGTCCGCGATCCGGCCGGCGGCGGCGCGGCCAGGCACTTGCGTCGAGGTCCGCGATCTCTTCGCAGCGACGCCGGCGCGCCTCAAATTCACGAAATCGGAGCGCGCAGAGAATGCCGCGATTACCGACGTTGTAAAGCGCCTAGCGCTCGCCTGCCCGCATATCGGCTTCTCGCTGACGGTTGGCGAGCGCGCGTCGTTTACGCTGGCGAGAGCCGATCCTGAGGATGATAATGCTGTCCGGCACCGGCTGAGCCGGATCATGGGGCGCGATTTCGCGGAATGTGCCGAGCCCGTCCGCCTTGAACGCGATGGCATCTCCTTATCGGGCTTCGCCGGGCGGCCGACGCTCAACCGGCCGGACGCATCGCTGCAATATCTTTTCGTGAAAGGCAGGCCAGTCAAAGACCGGCTCTTGTTGTCGGCAATTCGCGGCGCTTATCAGGATCTCGTTCCGCGTGGACGCTATCCCCTCGTTGCGCTGTTTCTCAGCATTCCGGCCGAAGATCTGGACGTTAACGTGCATCCCGCCAAGGCCGAGGTGCGCTTTCGCGAGGCAAGCCTCATCCGGAGTCTGGTTGTTTCCGCGCTAGGCCAGACGCTACGCACCGGCGCGGCGGTTGCCCCGAGGCCCTTCAGCGGTAGGGCCGCCGCGCCTTCAGGAGCGGAGCAAGCCGGCGTGCAGCAATACCGCGCTCCTCTTCGCGCGCCATGGCAGCCTTACAACGGCGGCGTAGCCAACGGCTTTGCCGAAGAAGCGGCCCCTCCACTCGCGCCGTCCAACGTCTCTGCCGAAGACCAGACGGAGGAACGACTCGGGACCGCCCGTGCGCAGCTGCACAAGACATACATTCTTTCTGAAACCGCCGGCGGCGTCATCCTCGTGGACCAGCACGCCGCCCACGAGCGCATCGTCTACGAGAAGCTGAAAGCCGCGCTTGCGGGGGCCAGCATCGCCCGCCAGCTTCTTCTCATTCCCGAAATCGTGGAGATGGCCGAGGAGGATGCGGAGCTTGTCCTGGCCCATCGCAATAAGCTCGATGAGAGCGGACTCGTGCTGGAAGGCTTTGGCCCGGGCGCGGTGATCGTGCGGGAGACGCCCTCGCTTCTTGGCCATTCCAACTTGCAGTCTCTGGTCCGCGATCTCGCGCACGAACTGAAGGAGAGCGCAAACGGCGGCATCGAAGCGAAGCTTCACGCGATCTGCGCGACGATGGCCTGCCATGGCAGCGTGCGCGCGGGGCGGGCAATGCGGATCGATGAAATGAACGCCCTTCTGCGCGAGATGGAGGCGACGCCGAACGCAGCGCAGTGCAACCACGGGCGGCCCACCTTTGTAGAACTCTCCCGGGCTGATTTGGAACGCCTTTTCGAGCGGCGGTAAATGAACCGCCTTTAATCGGGATCGATTAAAGGCGGAAACGTCAATCGATTTAGAATGCGAGCAGGCTGCTGAAAAACTCCGAAGCTGACCGCCACGAACGTGTATGAGAGCGGCGGTGGCCGTGCTGTCGAGCCTGATGACGCCGCCGGTCTCGATCCTCTCCAACCGCGCACTTGCAAGCACCATCCGGTTGATCGCTTCCCAAGTCCCGGCCCGGATTGCGCTGATCGTCTTGTGGAGCACGGACTTCTTCGGGACCCACGGTAGCGGCGGCCGCGCAAAGGCCCTAAACGAGGCCGAGTCCTCCAGATAAAACGCGAGCTCCTCGTAACTCAGCTGACGGTACTGCTTGAGAAGCGCGCAGCGCAACACCAATTCCGCAGGCAGGCCATCCCGTCCGGTCTCCTTGACGCCTAACCGCCTCAGATCCTTGGCCACCAGCCCCGCGAGCGCTGGATGCTCATCCAGCCAGCTGGACATTGCTTTGAGCTCACGGCCGATCTCGTGTTCGGCGAAAAGATCGAATATGCTGGCCTGGATGGTGCGTTCTTGACGCATTGTCAGCTCCGGCGGTTGCGGGTTTGTCTTTGGAATCAGTAGCTTGATCCCAAGATTGCCTCCAGCCGCCGGGCCTCGGCAGAGGCCAGAACACGGATTCTACAAGTATTTTCAATCGCTTGGCGTTTGTGGATGCGAACTAGCTAGTCAATGCTTCTTTTCATGGCCGCACCTGATGCGGCCATCCAGAGAGAACTGCAAAGAAGTTGGGTGGCCGGGTCAAGCCCGGCCACGACCATAAGGTGCTAGGATTTCAGGCAGGACGCGAGACTTTCCGCGTCGGCCCGCATGAGCGCGAAATATTGGCCTGGACCGGGGGGAATCTCCGCGCCGATCTCGTCCAGCACACCGCTCCTTGCCTCAGTGCCTTGGGTGAGCATTTCGACGAGCTTTGGCGGGAACTGTGGCTCTGAGAAAACGCAAATCGCCTTCGCGTCCTTGATCTTTTCGCGGATTTCCGAAAGCCTTCGAGCTCCAGGCGGACGTTCCGGGCTGAGTGTGACCGCGCCGAGACCGCGAAGACCGTATCGCTTTTCGAGATACTGAGTGACGTCGTGGAAGACGATGAAAGGCCTGTTCGCGAACCCCGTGAACATGGCGTTCAGTTCCGCATCCAGAGCCGCCAGCCCGGCTTCAAGCTTCTCGGCGTTGGCCCGATACTGAGCCGCATGTTCAGGATCCATTTCCCCGAACTGCTTCGCGAGATACCCCGCGATGATGATCGCGTTCACGGGATCGAGCCAGAAATGCACATCCATGGAGCCATGGTGCTGCTCGTGCCCGTCGGCGCCTTCGCTGTCTGTGCTCGCGTGCTGCATCAGACCGCCGTCTTTGCGGACTGGAAGAAGAGTGAGACCCGGTGTGCTGTCCAAGTCTATCACCCGCGCCTTTCCTGGGAGCGTCGCGATTGCCTTATCGAGAAAAACCTCAAGATTTTCGGAAACGCGGATAATCGCGTCTGCGCCACTGAGCGCCTCCGCGTCGGATGGCTTCAATGCGTAAGAATGAGGCGATGCGGCTCCCTGCAGCAGAAGCTTGGGTTCAGTGACACCGTCAAGAATTGCAGCCGCCAGCGAATGGATAGGTTTTATCGTCACAACCACGTTCGGCGCAGCAACCGACGGAACGGCAAGAGCAATGAAGGGGACGAACGCTCCTGCGAGGCGAAGTAGGCGGACGAGGGGGACTATCGAAAAAGCATTCATGTCCGGACCCGCAAGAAGGTTAAATCAGGTAATGGTGTATCATTACATGATTGTCAAATCGCGGGGTCATTCCCTCCGGCGATCCTGTCCTTCGATCCCGCCGAAGTCAGCTTCAGAGCAAGGGGGCAGGCCGTTGGCGACGATCAGGGATAGGCCGGCAGCAGCAATGCCGTAAGCTGTCCACATCGCTTATCCGCGTCCATGTGGACACGCAGCCGCTCTAGGCAGTGCAGCCGTCGACGTGAGAATGGAGTTGTTGCCGCTGCAGCAGCGCCTTAGCGAAGCCTCGAGGAAATCTTCGAAGATTTTTACGGCAGGGCGCATGAGATGCGAACCGGGTGTGATACTGACGACCTGAGCCGCGGGCACTTTGTCGCGAAGCTGCTTTACGACAACCTGTCCGCCATCATAGGTCTCGGTCGTGACCGGCGTTGAGGCGTGAACCGCGTAGCCGTGCCCCCTGGCGACGAGCCCTCGCATCAACTCGTACGATTTTATTCGCAGCCGGATGTTCGGCTGTATCGCGAGCGCATCGAAAACGCTCGTGACGCAGTCGCGAATCATGGGGCTGTCGAAATAGATCAGCGGCTCCCTTTCGAGTTCCGTCAAACTCACATCAGGCGCTCTCGCCAAGCGATGGTTCACAGGCAGCGAAACAACCGCTGGAAGCGATAGAAGGGGTCTCGTATCGAAGCCTGGGGGCACGCCGTAAATGTAAGAGAAGGCCATCTCGATCCGGCCCTGAGCCAGATCCCGCATAAGCTGCTCCTGGTCGCCTTCATCCAGCCGCAGAGTAATCAGCGGGTGACGCTCGGCGAATTCGAGCATGACAGACGGCATGAACAACGCGGCGAGGGTCGGGAAACAGCCGACCGTTATCTCACCTTTATCGGTGTCGCCAAGCGCCTCAGCCGTTTTCGAGAACTCCTCGGCATGTTTCAGGAGCAATCTCGCTTCCGCGATAAGCCGCTGCCCGGCGGGGGTAAGCGTGACGCCTTTCGCATGATGGCGCACGAATATGGTGATGCCAAGCATTTGCTCCAGTTCGGCAATGGCTGCCGAAACCGAAGGCTGCGATACCTGAAGGCGGCGAGAGGCTTCCGTTACATTGGCGCAGTCTGCGGCAGCCGTAACGTACCTTAAAAGGCGCAAAGAGATGTTCATGGCCAATGCTTAGCCTAAGACGCTCCTTATGCGCCACAAAAGAAACTCTAATACTTTCGTTCTCAAAAGGTTATGTACAATTCTACATGAGTAGGAGCAATTAGATAGAAGCAAGATATCTGGCCGGCAAATTGAAAAAAGCCCCCGTGGGAGACGGGGGCTTCGCGGGCGCCTTACTTGCCCTTTACGGCATCCTTGATGCCGCCGACGGTATTTCGAGCCTTGCCCGCGGTCTTGTCGGCCTTGCCTTCGGCTTCGGTCTTGGAATTGCCTGTTACCTTCCCGGCTGCCTCTTTGATCGAGCCCTTGACCTGCTCGGCAGAACCCTTGATGCGATCTTTGTCCATCATCTCCTCCTTTGCGTTAGCTGAAGGGGTAAACCCTGCGAACGGTAAAGAGTTCGATGACGCCAAGCAGGCGCTCATCCTTGGATGAAAGCGAGGAGGTCGGCGTTGACTTCGTTTTTGAGCGTCGTGCACATGCCGTGTGGCGCGCCGGGATAAACCTTGAGTTTCGCGCCCTTGACGAGTTTCGAGGACAGAAGCGCGGAGGCCTGAATCGGCACGATCTGGTCGTCGTCGCCATGCAAGATCAGGGTTGGCACGTCGAATTTCTTCAAATCCTCGGTCTGATCGGTCTCCGAGAAGGCCTTGATACAGAAATACGAGGCAGGAAACCCGCCATCATGCCCTGCAGCCAGAACGACTCGCGCACGCCCTCTGATACTTTCGCTCCTGATCGATTGTAGCCGTAGAATGGCAGGCTGAGGTCCTTCCAGAACTGCGAGCGATCGGCGAGCACCGAAGCGCGAAGCTGATCGAACGCTTCGATCGGTGTACCGCTCGGATTCGCCTCCGTCTTCAGCATCAGCGGCGGCACCGCACTGATCAGCACCGCCTTTGCGACGCGCTTGACCCGTGGCGGCCGATATAGCGAGCCACTTCGCCGCCGCCGGTCGAATGCCCGACGTGGACGGCATCGCGCACATTGAGCGCTTCCATCAAGGCCGCAAGATCGTCGGCGTATGTGTCCATGTCATTGCCCGACCAAGGCTGGCTCGAGCGGCCATGACCGCGCCTGTCGTGGGCGATGCAGCGGTACCCATGGGAGGCGAGAAAGAACATCTGGTCTTCGAACGCATCCGCGGAGAGAGGCCAGCCATGGCTGAACACGACCGGCTGACCGCTCCCCCAATCCTTGTAATAGATTTCCGTGCCATCCTTCGTCTTGATCGTCGGCATGATCACATCCCTTTTTGCGGTGGAATGCGGAATGTGATGAAGCAGCGATTGTTCCAGGATATTGCGTAGACGGCTCGCCTCGAGGGGCGACCTGAAGCCTGGATGTCTCGAAAAGGCGGCGGAATCCCCCAGTGACGCGTTTCAGCCCAGTGTGCTGCTCACCGCAAAGTGATGCCGGCCATGCGGCGCGTCGAAATTGAGGTCTGGTCCGGCGGGGATGATCCCGGTGGGATTGATGGTTTTGTGGCTTTCGTAGTAGTGGTGCTTGATATGCTGGAAGTCCGTCGTCTCCCGCACGCCAGGCCACTGGTAAAGCTCACGCGTAAAGCCCCATAAATTCGGGTAGTCGGCGATGCGCCTTATGTTGCACTTGAAGTGCCCGTTATAGACGGGATCAAAGCGAATGAGCGTTGTGAACAGCCGCCAGTCCGCTTCGGTGATGCGCTCGCCGCAGAGATATCGTTGGCGGGAGAGCCGCGCTTCAAGCGTGTCCAACGTCTCAAAAAGCGGCCGCACCGCCTCCTCGTACGCCTCTTGCGCGCTTGCGAAACCCGCTCTGTAGACGCCGTTGTTGACGCGGGCGTAGATTTCCCTGTTCAGGCCGTCAATTTCAGCCCGCAACTCCTGCGGGTAATAGTCCCCCGCCTTAGCGCCGGCCCGGTCGAACGCGCTGTTGAACATCCGAATGATTTCGGACGACTCGTTGTTCACGATCGTGCCGGTTTGCTTGTCCCAAAGCGTCGGCACGTTGACGCGCCCCGAATAGTGGGGGTTCGCCTTCGTATAGATTTCATAGAGGCGCTCAGCACCGTTGACCGTGTCAGGGATCACGCCTGGACCTTCGTTGAAGGTCCAGCCTTCCGGGCCCATGAGCCAATTCACAACGGAAATGGGAATGAAGCTTTCGAGGCCCTTAAGCGCGCGAAAAATCAACGTCCGATGCGCCCACGGGCATGCCAGTGAAACATAGAGGTGATATCGACCCGTTTCCGCAGCGAAGCCCCCAGCACCCGAAGGGCCAGGGCGCCCGTCCACAGTAATCCAATTTCGGAACTGGCTCTCAGAGCGGACGAAGCGCCCACCTTCAACCTCCCGGCAATCTCAAGGACTTGCCTTCAAGATTGGGTTGGGCGGATCTGCGGCCAATAAATGTTTGGTGAGCCACCCACCGCATCATCCCCGGAAAGCGCTTTCGCGCTTATCCGGAATCTTATCGATACGGCCCGGTGGTAGATTGAATTGCAGCGCCGCCTCCTGCAATGGAAGAGGCTGCGATCCGGGCGAAGGGTAAACGATTGATAATGGGGGCCGACACCCCTTATCCTGTCCTTCTTCCAATCGCGCTTGCATCCAAGCGCGATGGCTTCGAGTTGCCAGCACGCCAAGGCGTGCTGGCTGGAAGAAGGATCACCGCCGTCATGCGAAAGCTCATCGTCACCCTGAACGCTATCCTCCGCTCGGGCCAACCTTGGAGCCGGGCGAAAGCCGCTTTACTCCAAAGACGGTAGATACGCCTTCGGCGTTCCGGGATGACCCAGAGAGTTAGCTCGCAGCTGGCTCCGTAGCCGGCTGATCCGCCGGCGCGGCAACTTCCTTGCCCGTCTTCTGGTCGATGCCCTTCATCGCGAGCCGGACCTTGCCGCGATCGTCGAAGCCCATGCATTTCACATAGACCTCCATGCCTTCCTTCAAGACCTCCGAAGCATGCTTCAGCCTGCGATCCGACATCTGCGAGATGTGGACCAGGCCGTCGCGTGAGCCGAAGAAGTTCACGAAGGCGCCGAACTCGACGATCTTCACCACCTTGCCCTTGTAGATTTGCCCAACCTCGGGTTCGGACGTGATCATCTTGATCCGATTGATGGCATCCTTGATCGAGTTGAGGTTCGCGGCGGCGATCTTCACTGTCCCGTCGTCGGAAATGTCGATCTTTGCGCCCGACTCCTCGACGATGGAGCGGATCACGGACCCGCCGGACCCGATCACTTCGCGGATCTTGTCGGTCGGGATGGTGATCGTTTCGATGCGTGGAGCATGCTCGCCCAGATCCGTGCGGGCGTGGCCGAGCGCTTTCGACATCTCCCCCAGGATGTGCAGCCGGCCGTCACGCGCCTGCTCCAACGCGGTCTTCATGATCTCCGTCGTGATGCCGGTGATCTTGATGTCCATCTGGAGCGCAGTCACGCCCTGGGCGGTTCCGGCAACCTTGAAATCCATGTCGCCGAGATGATCCTCGTCGCCGATGATATCCGACAGGACCGCGACGCCGTCCGCTTCCTTGATGAGGCCCATGGCGATGCCCGCAACCGGGGCCTTGAGCGGAATACCCGCGTCCATCATCGCCAGCGACGCGCCACAGACGCTCGCCATGGATGAAGACCCGTTGGACTCCGTGATCTCCGAAACGACCCTTATGGTGTAGGGGAAAGTTTCGGAATTCGGGATCATGGGATGGACCGCGCGCCAGGCGAGCTTGCCATGTCCGATCTCCCGGCGGCCGGGCGAGCCCATGCGGCCCACCTCACCCACGGAGTAGGGTGGGAAGTTGTAGTGCAGCAGAAAGGTTTCCTTATAGGTGCCTTCCAGCGAGTCGATCCACTGCTCGTCCTCGCCGGTGCCAAGCGTCGCCACGACGAGAGCCTGCGTCTCGCCGCGCGTGAACAGCGCCGAGCCGTGGGTCCGTGGGATCACGTGAACCTGGCAATCGATGGGACGAACCGTCTTCAGATCGCGCCCGTCGATGCGCTTGCCGGTCTTCAGGATGTTCGTGCGGACGACGTTCTTTTCGATCTCCTTGAACGCGTCGGCCAGCTTGACCTTGTCGGCTGGCGTGGGCTCCTTCGGCATAAGCTCCGAGACGACTTTGGCTTTCGCCTCGCCGACCTTCGCGTTGCGCTCCTGCTTGCCCGCGATCTGGAAGGCCTTCTTAAGGTCCCTCTCGACGAGTCTCTTGACCTTGGTCTCGTACTCGTTTTTCCCGTCCGGCAGAACCCATGGCTCCTTCGCAGCCTGTTCGGCAAGGCTGATGATCGCGTCGATGACAGGACGGTACCCCGCCTGCCCGAAAACCACAGCGCCGAGCATTATCTCTTCGGAAAGCTCCTTCGCTTCGGACTCGACCATGAGAACGGCGTCGCCAGTGCCCGCAACCACGAGATCGAGCTCGGTTGTCTTTATCTGATCGGATATGGGGTTCAGAATGTATTGGCCATGGGCATAGCCAACTCTCGAAGCGCCGATCGGCCCAAGGAATGGCAGACCCGACAGCGTCAGTGCCGCCGAAGCCGCCACCAGGGCCACGATATCGGGATCGTTCTCCATGTCGTGCGAGAGCACCGTGACGATCACCTGCGTCTCGTTCTTGAAGCCTGGCGCGAACAGCGGCCGGATCGGGCGGTCGATGAGCCTCGAAATGAGTGTCTCGCGCTCCGTGGGGCGGCCTTCGCGCTTGAAATAACCGCCGGGGATTTTACCCGCGGCGTAAGCCTTTTCCTGATAATTCACGGTGAGAGGGAAGAAGTCCTTGGATGGGTCGGCCTCGCGTTCTCCGACGACCGTTGCGAGCACCGAGGTCTCGCCATATTGCGCGAGCACCGCGCCGTCCGCCTGACGCGCCATGCGGCCTGTCTCAAGCTTCAGCGTGCGTCCACCCCACTCCACTTCTTCACGATAGATCTCGAACATTTTTGTTATTCCAACAGCTTTAGCCGGAGGCCCGTCCCCCGGCTCGTTCTTTGCGTCCATTGCTTGTGCGCCAGCCACACTTAGCGCAAAATCCCGCGCGCTCCTAGTGAAGAAAATAAAGCTTCGCCTCGCTCCACCGGAAAACTTGGACCGATGAAAAGCCTGCACGCGTTTTTCATCGCGCTGGTTTGTATCAGGTTGCGGGCTGCAGCTTGCGTCTGCGGATAGGGAGTTGCGTTTGGCCCAAGGCATCCCTTCCGCTTGGCTGTCGCGCCCGTTCGTTTTTTCCATCGGGTTCCTGCTTGTTCGCAGTGAGGCGTAAACCGAAGCGGAGCCTTCAGAACTTCAGTCTCGTGCCCGTCACGAACGTTGCCATATTATCATTCAGATAAGCGGAGTTCAGGCCTCCGCCATTTTCAATATAGCTGATGCCAGCATATACATCCCAGTGCTTACTGAAGGCGTAATCGACCAGGAAAGATCCCTGGTTCAAGTATCCCGCGCAGTTCGCAGGCGTGGGGTTACCGACAAGCGCCTTGGCCGCAGTCACGCAATTCTTCCCCTTGCTATTGATGTATTCATTTTGCGTATAGCGGTAGTAGGCTCCCGTGAAGCTCCAGCCGGATGGCAGTTGATATTTTGCACCCGTCCAGAAGGTCTGCAAAATTTTGTCTGTCGTATAGGCGTTGGTGGTAACGCCAGCAAGCTCGTAGCCGCCGATCGTCGTGGACCCTACCGGAATATCCGAATCCCGTGGATTTCCCATGTCGGTGTGGACGTAGCCCGCGAAGGCCGTCAGCTTCGATGAGGGCTCCTCGTCCTTCAAACCGCCTTCAAACTCGAAGGTATATTTGCCCATCACCGACCAGGCCTCGTTGTCCGAGATGGTCCCAAGCAGACCATTTGGGCAACTGCCGGGGAGGCACCTGATACCGGTTGTGTAAAGCGGATTGGGGATAGAGGTTGAAACGACTGTTCCCCTCTCTCTGGTATAGATCGCATCGACGGCGAAACCTTTCCAGATCGCTCCAGCGTTGAACCCATACGCACCGTTGAAGATGGCTGTGTCTGGTCCGCCCGCCGTGTACATGGCTGCTGCATGGGCTGGACCATAGACAAAGACATATTTGACCGAGTTATCCCAGCGAGCCGTTTCCGTAGATCCAATTCCCGCCAGCTGTGCCGCCGGAGTAACCGAGCACAGCGAAAGCAGGGGCAAGCCCCATGGGATCGTAAGAGCTGATGGAATCCAGTTCCAGCGATTGTTGCCGCCCTATCGTCAGCGTTCCATAGATGGGGTTGCTGACGCCTCCATAGGCTGGCCCGCTGAAAGCCTGCCCGCAGCGACTGCCATCGCTATTGGCGTTCTGATCTTGATAGAGCCTGCCGTTATTCCGCACCATGCTCGCGCACATGTCGGCGATCTCGCCGGAAAGCGGATTGAAAGCCGCCTCAAGCTTGCCGATCGCCAGCCAGCCATATCCTACGGCTTCCTCGACCTTGACACCGATCTTGGACTGTTCCAGTCCGTTTTCCGCCAAGGACGAGATCGCTTTATTCGCGTTTTTTGATCCGTTGAGGTTGTATTCAAAGCCGGGAGCGAATGTTCCGTCTGATGGAACGCCGTGAGTTTGATAGACGTAACCCACGTCGACGGTCCCGTAAATCGTGATGCCCTGCCATCTCAAACTATCCGGAATCGGGTCTTTCAAGCCCGTATTTCCAAGATCGCCGGCATGCGCCGAGGCCGCCAGGCCCAACAAAAAAGCGGCTGCACTCCCCAAGAGTTCGCGCACGCGACGAGGCACGCGTTTCCCAAGACCTTGCGGTTTTTGATGTGGAATGATGCAATCTCTTCCCCGTTTGCGAAGCCGGCATTCGACCCAATCGTTAATACAACCCTTAGATGCACAAGGTTGCCGGAGCACGCAAACGGGAGTTTGCGTTTTCGTAACGATTGGCGGGAACGAGTTGCAGAAATACAAGCAAGGGTTGCGGGCGCTACGCCTGACCCCCTCTGTTTTTGACCGGTGGAAAGGCTCGGGTGAGGAGCGTTACAACATCGTCTCTGCACGACCCTTCGCCCTACAAACTCACGAAACCAGCCTCTCACATCGGGAGAGGCTGGTCCAGGGCATCGGCGTTACTGTGCAGCCGGGAGCAACGCCTCGGCCTCCTGCCTGCCTTCGAGCGGCGGGAACTCGGCAGGCGTTATCGTCTCCTTTTTAAGAAGAAGCGCCGTTCCCTCGTCCAGTTCCTTCCGGCGCGCGGCAGCGTTGCCTTCGCCTTGTCATAAGCCTCATCGACAAGCTTGCGAACCGCAATGTCGATCTCGCGGTTTGTCTGGTCGGAATAGTCCTTCGGGCGCGTCCCGATCATGGCCTCGCCCAGATAAGCCTGGCGCTGGGGCTCGTAGACGCGCTGGCCGAGCGCCTCCGCCATGCCGAACCGCGTCACCATCTGGCGCGCAATGTCGGTGGCGCGGTCGAGATCATCGGCTGCACCAGTCGAGATCTCGCCGAAGATGAGTTCCTCGGCGGCGCGCCCGCCCATGAGCACCGCCATGCGATTGACGAGCTCCGAGCGCTCGATCAGGAAGCGATCCTCCGTCGGGCGCTGCATGGTGTAGCCCAGCGCACCGATGCCGCGCGGAATGATGGACACCTTGTGAACAGGGTCCACGCCGGGCAGCGCCGACGCCACCAGCGCGTGCCCCATCTCGTGATAGGCGACGACCTTGCGCTCTTTCGGAGACAGGATGCGCGAGCGCTTCTCGATGCCCGCGACGATGCGCTCCACCGCGCGAGTGAAATCCTCCATCGTCACCTGATCGCCGCCGCGCCTCGTGGCCGCCAGCGCAGCCTCGTTGACGAGGTTTGCGAGATCCGGCGCCGGAAAAGCCGGGCGTGATCGCGGCCACCTGCTCCAGGTCGATCGTGGGCGCGGCTTTCACCCGTCTTGATATGCACCTTCAGGATCGCGATGCGCGCCAGCTTGTCGGGACGGTCGAGCGCAACCTGCCGGTCGAAGCGGCCCGCGCGGGTCAACGCGGGATCGAGAATTTCGGGGCGGTTCGTGGCGGCAAGGAGCACGATGCCTTCGCGCGGGTCGAAGCCGTCGAGTTCCGCCAGCAATTGGTTCAGCGTCTGCTCTTTCTCGTCATTGCCGCCGCCAGCAGGTCCGGCTGCGCGGGTGCGGCCAAGGCTGTCAAGCTCGTCGATGAAGATGATGCAGGGCTTCATTTTCCGCGCCTGCTCGAAGAGGTCGCGGACGCGGGCCGCGCCGACGCCAACGAACATTTCGACGAACTCCGAGCCGGAAATCGAGAAGAACGGCACGCCAGCCTCGCCCGCTACCGCGCGCGCGAGAAGCGTCTTGCCGATGCCGGGAGGGCCGACCAGCAGGATCCCCTTCGGCACGCGCGCGCCGAGCCGGCCATAGGGTTCGGGGTCCTTGAGGAAGTTGACGACCTCTTTCAGCTCGTCCTTGGCCTCATCCGCGCCAGCCACATCGTCGAACGTGACGCCCGTCACCTTCTCGACGTAGATTTTTGCGCGGCTGCGGCCGACGCTCATCAGGCCGCCGAGGCCTTGCTTGTCTGCGATGCGCCGGATGAAGAAGGCCCAAATCCCGAAGAAAATCAGGACAGGCAGCACCCAGGAGAGAATGTCGCGCAGGAAATTCTGGCCCGCGCTGCCGCTATAATCGACGCCGTATTTGTCCAACTCATCGGCGACCGCGGGATCGACGCGAGTCGTGCTGAAATATTTCTTGCCGTCCTGGGGTGCTTTGAACTCGCCCCGGATCTGCGCTGGGCCGACAATAACCTTTGTCACCTCCTTGTCCTTCAGGAGCTGCACAAAGCGGCTGTAGGGGATGGACTCGATCTGGGTGTAGCTCGCCCAATAGAACTGGAACAGAAGCAGAAGGCCGAAGGCGATCGCAATGTAGGTCAGGTTAAGCTGATGTTTCTTGTCCATCGTCGCATCCCATGATGACCGTCACCACTTAAGGGCGATCACTGCCCGGCGTAAGGGGTGGGCCTTATAAAGTTGCTTTCATAAGCCAGCGCTTTGCGCCGCAATGCAACTGTCGCCGAGCTATTCTTGGAAAAACGGCGCAGTTGCAAACAAAGCTATTCTTCATCGCAAGGCGGTCCAGATTCGGCCCATTGGAAAACGAGCCGCTGCTGATCCTTAAGAAACGCGTGCGCATCTGTGACCGTTAGGCCGAGCCCCCGAGCGGCAGAAATGAACCCCTTAGGAGTTTCTGGTTCCATCTCCCCGTTCGCAAGATTTGTCTTATTGACCACGACTGCGCTTAGCATCGGCCAGCCATGCCTGTGCGCATACTCGACAAGCGCCCAGAGGTGCGGTCCGATGTTGTAGCGAACATGGCTCCATTCGGCGCCACTGGCATCGGCAAGTTTCTTATAGCTTAGGTAGCGTTTCTCCTTGGCTGCAGCGCGAATTGCCTTGAGCGAGGCCGGAAAATTAAGCCCCCGGCCGTCGCGCCAGGCCTTCTCGGCAAGCGCTTCAATATAGAGCGGCTCCGAGGTACGCCCGTGGCGGCGATGATTGGCTATGAGATTTTCAATTTCGTGCTTTGTAAGCTCTTCAACAGGTCTGCGCATCCACCGCTCCTGGGGCAGTGTGCTTGTTTGATCGGCCGCTCAATGTCCGCCGGAGCTGAGACTCCTTTTCCCGATACCGTAAAATGAGGCTCCTCAAGACGGGAGCGCAGCCCCCTCCTGCCCCGCGAGTTGCAAGCCGGCGAGCCTGGAATAGACGCCGCCCGCATTGATGAGCGAGGCGTGCGTGCCTTCCTCGACGAGGCGGCCGCCGTCTATGACCAGGATGCGGTCGGCATTGATAACGGTGGCGAGGCGATGGGCGATCACGAGCGTCGTCCTTTCGTGCATGACGCGTTCCAGCGCCGCCTGCACGAGCTTCTCGCTCTCCTGGTCGAGCGCGCTCGTCGCCTCGTCCAGAAGCAGGATCGGCGCGCTCTTCAAAATCGCCCGCGCGATGGCGATGCGCTGACGCTGGCCGCCCGAAAGCACCACCCCGCGCTCGCCAAGAAGCGTATCGTAGCCTCGCGGAAGCTGATGGATGAAGCTGCTTGCGAGTGCAGCGTCGGCGGCCCGCCTCACCTGCTCGTCCGTCGCATCCGGCGACCCATAGCGGATGTTGTCCATCACGGACTCGGCAAAGATCACGGTATCCTGTGAGACAAGCGAGATCCGCTTTCTCAACTTCGTTAAATCCGCCTCTTCAACCGGCACGCGATCGACAAGAACCTTGCCTGCCTCAGAGTCATAGAAGCGCAGGATCAGATTGAAGATCGTGCTTTTCCCCGAACCCGAAGGCCCGACAATCGCCACGCGCTCCCCTGGACGCACCTGGAACGAGACATTGTGCAGGGCGCGATCATCGGGGCGCAGTGGGTAAGTGAAGGACACGTTTTCGAAGGTCACGTCGCCTTTTGCCTGCTCCGGGAAAGGCCGGGGATCGCGGGGAGATTCGATTTCGGTTCTGATCGACATCAACTCGGAAAGGCGCTCCGCAGCGCCGGCCGCAGACTGCATCTCCCCGAAAACTTCAGAGAATTCGCTGATCGAGGCGGCAGCGAGCACGGCGTAGAGAACGAACTGCGCCAGAACGCCGCCCGTCGTGGAGCCCGCCATCACGTCGTGCGCACCGTACCAAAGCACGCCGACGATGCTGCCAAAGATGAGAAAAATCGCCGACGCCGTCAGCATCGCCCTGCGTTGTGTCTTCGACACCGCCGCATCGAAGGAGCGCTGCACAGCAAGCGCGTAGCGGTTCGCCACGCTGTCCTCCGACGTGAACGCTTGCATGGTGCGCATCGCCGCCAGGTTCTCGCTTGCAAACGCGGAAGAGGCGGCAACCTCATCCTGCGCGATGCGGCTGTAGCGGCGCACCGTCCGCCCGTAGAAGATCAGCGGGAAGATAATCAGCGGAATCACGACGATCACGAGAAGGCTGAGCTTCACGCTGGTGACGATCATCATCGCGACCGCGCCAACGAACATAACGCCGTTGCGCAGCACCTGGCTCACCGATGTCGAAACGGCCGCCTTGATCTGCGTCGTGTCGGCGTTGAGCCGCGACATGATCTCGCCGGAATGCGACTTCTCGTAGAAAGCCGGGCTCAGCTTCGTCAAATGCCGGAAGACATCCGCGCGAAGGTCCGCGACGACGCGCTCTCCAAGCCACGAGACGCAGAAGAACCGGGTCGCGCTCGAAAAGGCGAGCAGCGCGCCCACAGCGAAGAGGCCCGCGAAATAGATGTTGATCAGGCTTTGCTTCTCCGACGTGAAGCCACGGTCGATCATCTCCCTCACAGCGAATGGCAGCATGAGGGTCGAGGCGGACGAAAGGAGGAGGGCGATGAAGGCAACGACGGCAACGCCCTTGTATTTCAGGACGTAGGGCCGAAGGAGCGAAAGCGGTTTCAGGTTCGGGCGCGGCCGCTTTTCGGGTCTTGCGGAAAGATCGGCCTTTGCGTTTTCATCAGCTATAGGTAAGCTGGCACGGCGTTCGGCGATGTCTTGGAAGGTCACAGGCAACACTCACAGCGCACACTTGCGCTACCGAATTTTCTGATTAGAAGCAGCGCGATGACGCTTGAACTTGTCATCATCTCATTTCGTCCTGTATAGCAACCATAATGGAACAGATACACGGCGCATATGGACGCGCAAGGGGAACAGACCATGAAAAAGGAAATCCATCCCGATTACCATAAGATCACCGTCGTCATGACGGATGGTTCGCAATTCGAAACCTTTTCGACTTATGGGGCCCCGGGGCAGAAGCTGCAACTCGATATCGACCCGAACACGCACCCGGCCTGGACGGGCGGTGGCCACGCTCTCGTGGACCGGGGCGGCCGCGTCAGCAAGTTCAAGAAGAAGTTCGAAGGCTTCCTGAAGTAGGCGCTTCGGAACAGCTCATGATTGGAGAGGCATTGCGCCTCTCTCACATTTTTGTAGGAACCGGCTTCGGCTGGGTTTTTGGCGCGCGCGTCTTTCCGGACGCGCCAGCGGATAGCCGCCCCCGGTATAGGACCCGGCTTACAGGCCAACCGGCTTTGTGTATGCACTGCGCGAAAGGCTGCATCTCGCTGGAACCATCAGCTTGCGTCCGCGTTGCCTCGGCCGGGATTGTAGGAAAAAGCGCCTTGCCGAGAGGTTAATGGCCGCAAGTCCCTGATTTTAAAGAGAAAAATAGCGGTCAGGGCGTGCTCGCCGCGGCTGGGAAAGGCGCGACCATGGTTAAGAGGCGCGGCCTAAATATATTTAACGGACTTTTGCGAGTCCGTTTTTTCGCTCTTTTTCGCCTGTTGGAGCATTTTTTCACGCAAATGCAGGCCGGAAATAAATGCAATTAACCAACGCGGGTTAACGCATAATCGGCGCGGCAACGAGACGTTTACCGTGATGGCGTGCCTTAGAGTGCGAGCGCTCGATTGCACGCCGCCCGCCTGCGCGATATGGCTTTCGCCCAAGCCAAGCCGGGTCATCGATATGAGCGACCTACACCAGGCGCCTCCGTCCGTTCACTTCGACAGCCGCGCAAACACCTCAGGTCGGCTTGCCCGCCCTCATGTCGGCGACCTTTGCCTCGAGAGCCTCCCGTTGCTTCACAAGCACCGGATACTCGGCGTTGTCCGGCGAGGACGCGTTGATGGCACGGTCGTAATGGCCGAGTACTTGTTTCTCGCCGTCGATTAGGCTGGAAAGAAATTTCTCGTCCAGCTTCGTGAAGAGAGAGGAAATCTTCATCACCGTGCGATCGAAGGTGCCCATGAGCGACCCGCGATCGTCGGTGTCGGTGCCCAGGCGCTTCAGCTGTTCGGAAATGGCGTCGGCGTCCTTCCTGTGGATGGCGATCATTTCAGCGAACAACGGCGCAAGGCCCGCGCCATGCGCATCCTTGAGCCCCTCTTCGTATCCTTGAAGGGCGTCGATCAAGCTTGTGTGCAGAGCCTTGAGGCTGCGAACGAGTTCGTCCATGGTCGTCCTCCTAAGCTTTTTGTCCGCCGGACGGCAAGTACGCCCAGCACCTCGAAACTCAGCATAAGCCTTTCACGTGCGTGACGTCTGACATTTGTTGCGAGCGTGCAATGATGACAATAACTTCCAAGTGATCGAGAACTTCGGGTCCATCCCAAAGTGCAACGGGACGCAACAGGCTCAGGCGGCAGCTTCCGTTCAAGCTCTCAATTACCTTGCAGCCAGCGGTCGCGTACCATGAACAAGTATTTTTGAGGGATGCTTTTTCCGCGTGCGCATCGATCATTAGAGTTGCGGCGCCCTGCAACTGGCTCTCGGCCCGACGAAGCTTCAGTTTTTGAAGTCTCGCGGTTGTAACCACAGAGCCTCGCTCCCGCTTACCTCCGGGGAAAAGACGTTCCGGCCCAAATGTCAAAGGTCCGTTCTCGCTCTCGCGTTGGCTCTGGAGTGCGCCATGCGGATAATGTATCTATCGTCCGCAAAAGTGCGAAGCGGTTTTCCAATAAGACCACGATAAAGCAGAGAGTCAGAGCGCGCTTTTGATTCCATCAAATGCGGATACGCTCTGGCCTTGCGCCGGATAATCGGAGCGTGGCGATTTCGACGCCAGCCTCCCCGCAAGTTGGCTGCCTTGCTGCCGGGGCGGCGTTCGAGCTTTCGCGCTTCTTCAGTCGAACGATAGGGGCCGGTCCGGGAAGGCGAGTTGATCCTTGTCCCGCCAGGTCTTGCTTACATAGTTGATCTCCATCAGGCGGCGCACGCCGTAGATCGGCCGCGGCTCGAAGCCGTGCCAGCTGTGCGGCCCCGCGATGAAAATCACTGCCGAGTTGAACTCCGCCGTTCCTCGCCCGCACCATTTCATGTCGTGATCGTAAATGTCGGTGCCCCAATCCTTGGCGAACGGTCCGGTGCAAAGGTAGATCACCATCGAAAAGAGCTTCTCCTTGATGTCGCGGTGCGGCTCGAGCCACATGCCATCGAGATCCTGGATGTACTCCATCCGTAAGAACCCGCCCTCGCCCTCGACGCCGCACGTTTCCTTGAATTGCCGCGCAACCTCGGGCCGCTGCAGCGCGTCGCTCAGCACCGACATGGCGGGAAACAGGTCCCGCATCTTCGGCGTGAAGAAAATGCGCTGGTTGTTGAACGTGTCGCGCGCGCCTTTCGTGTCGATGGTGACGACCGGCGGCGCGATCGGCAGGGTCAGGAGGCCGGTGCACATGGACTCGGGCAGGACATTCCTGATCTGCCAGCGGCGATAGGGCTCCTCGAGAATTTCGGGTTTTGCCAGCGCCTTCACGAAATGGCGCGCGACCTCCTCGGCCTCGGGGAGTTGGGGATAGGTCATTGACGTCTCCTCAGGGGAAGTGCGGCGCTCCATCAGAACTTGCGCGGCGACCACTCCAGAAATTTGCGGCTGATCGGGTTCGATTTCACCATGGCGCTGAGGCTATGGCGCCAATATTCCTTGCGAACGTACCACTCGGAATCGACGTAGCAGAGCTGCATGCTTGTGCGTGCGCCCTTCTGTGGCAGGAAGCCGTGCCACGAGTGATCGCAGACGCGGAACATGAGCATCCGGCCGAACTCAGGCGGAAACTCGAAAGCGTAGTCCTCGCGATCCGAACTGCGGAGCACGCGAAGCCGCCCGCGCTCGTATGGCCATTCGTGGCTGAAGCCCACAAGAACGGTGACGATCTTGTGCTTCGAATTGGGGTGGGCGTAGCCCTCGTTGTAGTTGCCCGTGGTGTTGCCCATCATCACGATGCAGGGCGGATAGGGACTGAGATCCATGTCGAACTTCTGCTCGACAAGACGGCGGAAGCGCACGCTCAGCAAGTCCTTGACCGCCGCTTCAAACCTCGGTCCGTAACGCAGGCTCGGCAGGCCGAAGCTGCCATGTGTCGGGATATTTGGAGCATCGGCCAAAACCTCATCCTTATGAGATTCAGGGATCGCATTTTCTACAAAACAGAAATCATACGGATCCCGCCTTAGCTCCGCGCCTGATATCGCTGCTTCGTCCAGCAGCGTGAAGGGTGGATCGTTGCGTTCCATGGCTTGGCCTTTTCTCTCTCAAGTATCCCTAAAATGACGGCAGCGCAGGGTCGTTATGCGGTGCTGCGGCGATGCCTTCGATTTCGACGAGCCATTCCGGACGGCAAACCGCGCCCTGCACGATCACCGTCGGTACGCCCGGAAAGCTCTCGCTCAACATGCCCGTCACGCGGCCGTAATCGGTCGGATCGCGAAGGTAAACGATAAGGTGTTGCATGTCATCCAGCTTCGCCCCGCCCGAGCGCAGAAGCGCATCGACGTTGACGATGGCTCGGTCGAGTTGCTTCACCACATCGCCGACATGCATGACGTTGCCTTCCTTGTCGATGCTTGCCGTGCCGGAAATAAAATGATGCGCGCGATCCGCGTAGGCGATGCGCGTGCCCCGCTCGAAGGTGACGTGGTAATCTTTCGTGGCGCACAGCATGTCGAAATCGTTGAGGAAGGACATCTGTTTCGGTTGCAGGTCCAGGATGGAATAGGCGTCCATCGAGACCACGTCGAAACGGTGCGAGCAGGAACCTTCGATGCCGGTGCTGGAAATGTAATGTGTTGAGCCGGTCAAGCCCTCATGAGTGAACAACTCGCGCCGGCTATCGACCATGCCTTGGTAGAAGACATCGACGTTTCGGAGATAAATCCAGGTCCTCACGCAATGATCGGCGAGGTTGCCGCCAAGATCCGAGAGCGTGTCGGTGAGATTGTCGAAGATTTTGCGCGTCTGGGCGGCGGATGAGGGGGAGGGATCGAAGGCGCCAGCACAAAGCCTCGTGCTCCACAAGTGGCGCTTGCCGTTCTTCTTTACGAGGACATGCTTCATCGTGAAGCGCTTTTTGGAAAGCTGCCCTTTGGTCACGATATGATAGGCGAGGAGCGCGATTTTGGCGCCGGTCAAGGGCGGCTGCTGCACGATGGAGATGGCGACGGGATTTTCGCCGTGGTCGTCGACAAGCTCGCTGTTGCGGACAAGCGACGCCTGGTTCATGACGTCGCTCAGAAACAGCCGCCGGAAAATCGCGGTTTCGGGGTCGAGCCCCAGCGACTTCGTTGCCTCGGCATAGGCCGCCTGCACAAACTTGATCTGCTCCTCAAAAGTGAGGTGAGCGGGCGGAGTCACGACAAGATTGTATTCCTCGTCGCCGTTCTCGCCTTGAAAACTGCGACAGGTCACGCCGTCGTGAGAAAGCACCTTCAACATCACCGTCACCCCCTCTTCCAAGATGTACAGGCGCGTCCGCCGCTTAATTTCGCGCCTTTGCTGCCGCTAACCCATGATGAAGGTGATTTGCGGGCGCTTAAGCAGACAGCCTTCAAACGCCAAGCCGGTTTCGAAAGGCTGCCTTTTTGATCTTGGTCAAATTGCTACCGTGCAGGCAATCTTCCCTTTAGCGCTGTTCGGAGACGAAGGGCAGAGGGGTGCTGGCGCGGAGTTACAACCAGCAGCCCTTTATCCAAAGGAAACTGCGAGCCGGGACGCTAAGCACGCGAGCAGGTGCTCAACCCGATCAGCCGATAGGCCGGGCAAAAACCCACAATTGCCGAAAGAAGCGGGATAACGCCGATCCAGCCCCACGGTGTCTGCGGCCCGACGTAAACGAGCGAGATGAGTCCCAGGCCAACGACGATGCGCAGGATGCGGTCAATGCCGCCGACATTCTTTTCCATAACAGCCTCCAGGTTTCAGGTCGCGGAGCTTAAGCAGGGGATGGAGGCGGCGTCTGTGACTTTGTCACGAATCGCCTGAGGCGTGCGCAGGTCTTCAACCCAAGCAGGCGATAGACAGGGCAGAAGCCCGCGAACGCTGTCGCGAGAGAACCGCAACGCGATCCCGTCCCGTATTTTTCCTCGCGCGCACACTCGAGCCGCGTCTGTACTTTTCCGCGCGAGCTAAGAGTTTTCAAACGCGCCAGCGCATCGCCTATCCCGAAGGCGAAGCCTTATCCATCTAACACATTAAAAGTTGCCTTTTTTTTCGATCCCGGCTCGCGCTTCGCTTGCCGGATACAAGCGTTAGCGAGCCAGAGCGGCGAAGTTGCTTAATCACATCGCCTGAGCGGTGGCGTGGGTCTTCACCCAAGCAGCTCAGCCGATCTTGATCTTCGCGTCCCCGGTGAACTCGTAGGGCGGGATGTCCAGGTTGCGCGGCGCGGGGCCTTGGCGGATGCGGCCGGCCGTGTCGTACATCGAGCCGTGGCATGGGCAGAACCAGCCCCCGTAGAGACCTTTGTCGTCGGCTGGCGCCTGCCCCTTCGGCACGCAGCCGAGATGGGTGCAGATGCCGATTGCGACGAGCCAGTTCTCCTTGCCGGGCTTCGTGCGGTTCGCGTCGGTCGCGGGCAAATCCGAGGGGGCCCCGCTCACCTGGGCATAGGAGTCTCTTCAGCTCCGAGACCGGCACCTCCTGCGCCTTCTTGATCTCTTCCGCCGTGCGATGCCGGATGAAGATCGGCTTGCCGCGCCAAAGGACCGTGATGGCCTGCCCCACGCCCACGGGCGACAAATCCACTTCGGTCGAGCCAAGCGACAGCGCCGACGCATCGGCATTCATCTGGTCGATCGCGGGCCACAAAGCGCCAGCTGCTCCGATCGCCGCGAACGCTGTCGTCGCAAGGTAGATGAAATCCCGCCGCGAGACATCGCCTTTGAGCTCGTCGAGTGTCGTATCCATGTGAACCTCACCTGCCGATTGTTTCGCGCGGTGATCATGGTGGCGTCATGGGCGCGCGCCGTCTGTGACTAAGTCACGGCGCAGGCGTCAGCCGGTGCGGGCGAAGTCGTGAAGGGGGCTATCGGGCGGAACCGAGATGATGCCCCGGCCGCTCTTCAGCCAGCCGCGCCGCTGGAACTCATGCAGCTGGCGGCTGACAACCTCGCGCGCGGTTCCGAGCTCCGTCGCGAGCTGCTGGTGGGTGGCTTCCACATCGCCATGAGCATTCTTGAGCTGCAAGAGCTTTTGCGCGAGCCGGATATCCATGCGCGAAAAGGCGATTTCGTCGATGACACGGCAGAGATCGGTGACGCGGTCGCTGAACGCCTTGAACACGAAACGCCGGAAGATAGCCGACGCCGCGACGAGGTCTTCGAAGGCCGCGCGAGGGATCGCGACCGCCTCGATCGCGGTTTCGGCGATCCCTTCAGCCCTGTAGTCTTCGTATCCCAGCAGGCACACCGTGGTCAGCGCGCAGCTTTCTCCCGCCGAAACGCGGTAAAGAATGATTTCGCGCCCGCTTTCAGAGACCTGCTGGACGCGGATGCTTCCGCTCAGCAAGAGAAGAAAATTCGAAGGCGCCTGGCCAGGCCCGAAAATGCGCGTTCCCTCCGGCAGAGAAAGCACGCGGCTTTCCGGCTCCAATCGCGTCCTATGCTCGCGCGGCAGTTCCTCAAGTCCAGGGAAACGATCGATCCATGTGCTGCTCACCGAAGATTGCCCATTTTCTGAGACGCCCGCCCGGCTGCCTCCCGTGGAAGCTATCGCCTAATCACACTTCTGGCACTGACGATTCTCAATCGCGACCGGTCTCATAACTGCCGGTTGTGAAGGAGAACAATTTTCTCCCCGCTCAGTCATTATGCGACGATTCTTTTCAAGCAGTTCGCTGCGCTGCCAAATTTTTAGGCAAGATCGGCGTCATTTCCAGGTTGCGCTGCAAAATTGCAACAATTGTTGCGGCGTCGCGAAGGAAATCGGCGCCATCGTTGCGAATCAGTGATTTAGCAGGCGATAGTTCATCCGGATGAATCGAAGTTAGACGGAGCACAAAAACTGGCCCGTGGGGGACTTTCGAAATCATTAGGGGCGCGTTTGCTGATTGGCGCAGCAATCGCGTGTAGTTGCCGCCGTCAGGGGTGGCGGAACCGGCGACGCCAATTTGAGAGATCGACATGCGCAAACTCACAACAATTACGGCCATAGCTCTGCTCATGGCGAGTTCCGCTTCGGCGATAGCCGATGGTACACCGAGTTTGAAGGATAAGCCCGTTGCCGCGCCGACGCCCGATTGGGATATCGCCTTCGGCGGCGCCGTTATGTCCAACTACATGTTCCGCGGCATCAGCCAGTCGGCGAACTGGCCCTCGGGCGCGGCCTACGTCGAATACCGCTATAATGTTCAGCCGACCCTGCAGCTTTATTCGGGTGTCTCGATCGAAAGCATCGACTATCCGAACCGCGCGGCCTCCGAAACGGACTTCTACTTCGGCGTTCGTCCCACCTTCGACAAGCTCGCCCTCGATTTCGGCGGCTGGTACTACTATTATCCCGGCGGGCGGACCTTCAGCGGCGTTAGCGGTCCGGCGAGCTGCACCAACGGCTTTATTGCCGCCTTTGACAGCTGCAACGCCTATGTAGGGGACGCGAGCTTCTGGGAAGTGTACGGCAAGGGCACCTACGCCTTAACCGACACATTCACGCTTGGCGGAAACGTGTTCTACGATCCCTCCTGGCTGAATTCGGGCGCTGACGGCACCTACGCATCGGTCACGGCAAAATACGTGCTGCCCAGCACCTGGATGCCGAACAAGGATTTCGGCGCGTTTATTTCCGGCGAATTCGGCCACTACTGGTTCGGCAGAACGAACTCGTTCTACGGCAATACGGTTTTCCCAGGCGAAGCCTTGGGTATTCAATTGCCGGAATACAACACCTGGAACGCGGGCCTGTCCTTTACCTATAAGGTCTTCACGCTGGACCTCCGCTACTCCGACACCGACCTGTCGAAATCGAATTGTAACGTTCTCACCGGCGATCAAGGGGCATCCTTCAGCGCCGGCAACATCAGCGCCATCAATCCGAGCGGCCTTGGCTCGAACTGGTGCGGATCGACCTTCATCGCCAAGCTCTCGTTTGACCTGACGGCCAACACGAACTTGAAGTAGGCCTTTTCTAAAGATTTGGGGCAACTTGCTGTCAAGGCCGGGAGAAATCCCGGCCTTGAGTTTTTGTGGAGGTGCGGGCGCGCCGTTTTCCACGCCCTGGAGAGCATTCGACGAAATTCGCTCTAACCCTCTATTTTAGCGCGCTTTCCGGACGGAAAGCCGCATACACTCTTTCTGAAAGCGCCGCCCTCGCCTGCCGCATGATCCAGCGAACACGTTCGGCCTGACATCCGACGCCAGTCTTCCGGAAAACGCGGGCCAAAGGCGTGCGTGCCGTCGCAGGCTGACGCCTCGCCTGCTCGCCGCAGCCTGCAACTTGTCGCCGGCACGGATCTCCGCGGCCAGGGGCGCCGACGGCCGATGCGGCAGCCTGTCAGGTCGTTACCCTTTGCTGGGCCAGATCAACCCGCCTTTAACCGGAGTTCGGTTAAGAGCGGAAAAGTCGCTCGATTTTAAAGGAGAGCAACTTATCCGCGTCCAGGTGGTCACGGATAAGCTGCTCCAGCTTTCAGGACATGGCGATTAGTCGTTGCTTTATGTCGTGCAATGAGACGGAGAGAAAACATGATCATGGCAGCATCGGCACGGTCCCGGATGGCCTCGAAAGCATCTGGAATGGCCGCGGCGTTAACTTTCCTGCTCATGGCCACGGCAGCCCATGCCGATATGCAAGGCGGCGCCGTCCAGTTGGGCGCGGCGAAGCTTCCGGCGGATATTCACTTCAAGGGGCTTCCGGGCGCGCTGCAGACCGCGACGCTCTTCGGCGACCCGGCCAAGCCCGGCATTTTTGTCCAGCGGGTCAAGTTCCCGGCCGGCATCAAGGTCATGCCGCATTTTCATCCGGACGAACCGCGGACGGTAGCGGTGCTGTCAGGGACGCTTTACTTCGGTCTTGGCGATACCTGGGATGAGGGGAGGCTCCAGGCTTTCCCGGCTGGCACCTTTTTCACCGAAGCTTCCCGCGTCTCCCATTTTGCCTGGGCCAAAGATGGCGAGGTGATCGTGCAACTCACAAGCGTCGGGCCGACTTCCAGCATTCCTGTGACGACCGTCGCGAAGGACTAAGCAAGCTGCGGCATTCCGTCAACGAATGGACGTTGCCCAGCCGGCGGTACCGGAGTTGCGTTCACCTGCATCGGGTCTACGCACCCAGGGTCGCGAGCAGACTCTGGCGCGGTTTGAAGGCACAACCGCGGCCCCCAGCAACGGACTTTCCCAATCGCGTCTTAACCCAAGAGCGATCTCGGAGGCGGTTCCGGGCATTGGCTGGGAAGTCTTTGTCCTCGCGCTCTGTATTGACGCACAAGCTGAACTGGTTTGACCGCGGTGAGCCCCAAACGTAAGCTCGAACGCTGGACGTCAACCACGAGGAAAACGTGAAACCGCAATTTACGCCCGATTTCGGGAAAGCCGGTGGCCTCATCACCGCTGTAACCGTCGATGCTGAGGACGGTGAGGTGCTGATGGTTGCATATATGAACGAGGAGGCCTTCCTGCTCACGCTCGAGACCGGCAAGGTCCACTACTTCTCGCGCTCGCGCGGCAAGCTGTGGAAGAAGGGCGAGCAAAGCGGCAACATGCAGGAGCTGGTCGAAATGCGCATCGATTGTGACCTCGACGCCGTGGTGCTGCGCGTCAAGCAGAAGGGTCCCGCCTGCCACGAAGGATATCGGACCTGCTTTTTCCGGTCGGTCGAGAGCGACGGCAAGCTCGGGGTTCGAGGTGAGCGGCTCATGACCTCGGAAGAGATGTATGGGGTGAAGCCGTGAGCGTGCTCAAGCTCGGGCTGCCCAAAGGCAGCTTGCAGGACGCGACCGTGAAGCTTTTCGACAAGGCAGGCTACACGGTCACCATATCGAGCCGCAGCTATTTCCCGACAATCGACGACGCCGAGATCGAATGCATGCTCATCCGGCCGCAGGAAATGTCGCGATACGTGGAGCACGGCGTGCTCGACGCGGCGATCACCGGCCTCGATTGGATTCTGAAGAGCGATGTCGTGAAGGTGGCCGAGCTGGTCTACTCGAAGCAGCTTAGGAGTCCCGTGCGCTGGGTGGTGGCGGTTCCGAAGGACTCGCCGATCCAGACCCTTCGGGATCTCGCCGGCAAACGCATCGCGACCGAAGCGGTCGACCTCACGAAGCAGTTCCTCGACGAAAACCAGATCGAGGCCGAGGTGGAGTTCTCCTGGGGAGCGACAGAGGTCAAGCCACCCTTTCTTGCGGATGCCATCGTCGAACTCACCGAGACGGGCAGCTCGTTGCGCGCCAACAACCTGCGTATCGTCCACGAGATCATGCATTCGACGACCCAGCTCATCGCCAATCGCCAGTCTTGGGAAAACGATTGGAAGCGGGAGAAAATCGGCCGGATCGCGTTGCTGCTCCGGGCCGCCCTGGCGGCGCGTGGCAAGGTCGGTCTGATGCTGAACGTGCACAAGGCGAACCTGGCGAGAGTGGAGGACATGCTCCCCTCGCTCAAGTCACCCACCGTCTCGAAGCTGCAAGCCGAAGGCTGGTACGCCATCAATACCATCGTCGACGAACACCTCATTCGGGATTTGATACCCCAGTTGAAGGACGCCGGTGCGGAAGGACTCGTGGAATTCCCACTGAACAAGATCGTCGACTAGAGCCTATCCGCTTTTGATGGAATCAAAAGCGGACTTTAAGTTCTTGTTTTGTCGTGCGTCCTATCGGAAAACCGCTTCGCACTTTTCCGGACGCACTCCAGACCCCTCCCCATCGGACTCTGGAGGGCCGGGTTGAGCGCCTCAAGCGGTAAGCCTCCTCCAAATCTATGAGAAGCGGCAGAGCGACCTTGAGTAGAAAATGGGGAGCGGAGGTCTTTGCGATGGGCGTGCGCCCGTCGGGAAAGGCAGCTTTGCCCCCAACTTGCGGCATCCCTCGGAACAGGCCCCATGACCGGAATGGCCTTCAAGAGATATAACAGGAGCGGCCCGCAAGGAGAGCTTGGAACCGCCAAGAACCTGGTTACTTTTTAATCAGGGATGGGTCTTGCGTCAAAATCGCAGTAAAAGCATAGGCCGGGTTGCCTTCCGAAGCCGCATGCCATTGCCGATAAATCAAAATATCCCCTTTTCTCATTATCGTTACATCATCTATCGAGTTCCCATGGGCCGTCGCCGTATGCAGAGTGCCGTCGCTCACGTTCCCGACGATCGTATCAGGGATCAACGTATGATCCTTTGAACTCACGTAAAAGATTGTTCCGTCCTCTCTGAGGCCGAATTTTGAGTTATCGTTGAAGGGACTTAGTTTACCATTGCAAACCGCGAAGCCTTCATGCACCTCATACTTCGTTTTGGTGCCCGCATATTTCAATTTCACCCCGCTTGGAAACGCAGCGAAGGCTGTTTTCAAGGAGACGGCTTGAAATTCAAGGCGATGCCATTGATGCAATAGCGCAAATGGGTTGGCGAGGGACCATCATTGAAAACGTGACCGAGATGGCTACCGCAATTGGCACAATGAACTTCTGTTCGTACCATGCCGTGGCTACGATCCGTTGAGGTCTCAACGGCGCCGGCGATCGGATCATTGAAGCTCGGCCATCCCGTTCCGCTCTCGAACTTCACTTTGGATTCGAACAGAGGCTGTCCGCAACCGGCGCAAGAAAATGTACCGGCGCGCTTTTCGAGGAGGAGAGCGCAGCTGCCAGGGGCTTCCGTCCCATGGGCTCGCATGACCTCATATTGTTCTGGCGTCAGGATTTGACGCCACTCGGCTTCAGTACGAGTGAAGGGAAACGTCTTACCGGCCATATTGATGGTCTCGCTTCTAAAAGCTCAGGCGAATGCCGCGCCTAAAGCGTTATGTCTTTCCGCCCCAATCATGTCAGCACGGGCCGGGTCGCGCAACGGCGGGGATTGAAAGCGCCAGCCTGCCAATTGAAGGCTTTCGAGGCGGTTTGCCGTCTCTTCAAGTGACGCCGCTTAGCCTCAATATAGAAATGGCTGCGGAACACGGCGCCCCGTGGCGAGGAAGCATCGATAACGGAATAGGAGCGGCGAATGCCCTCTCAAGACTGGATTGAAGCCAACCGCGCTCAATGGAAATATCGTGGACAAGAGCGGCCACCGTTCGCGCTTGTGCCGCAGCCAGGACAAAGTCCGTCTGGGATTATCCCCGGCCGCCGCGCCTTTCCCCCGATTCCCGCGAGGTGGTTGTTCGCTTGGGATCCGTCGAAATTGCTCGGTCGTTGCGGACCATCCGGGTCCTGGAAACCGCCAGCCCGCCAACCTTTTACATTCCGCCGGACGATGTGACCCTGAGCGCCATCGAGCGCGCGGCGGGCGGGTCGCTTTGCGAGTGGAAAGGCCAGGCCGCCTACTGGACCGTCACCGTGCCCGGTCAGAGGCTTGAGCGCGTGGCCTGGAGTTATCCCGAGCCCTTCCCAGGCTTCGAGGCCATACGCGATTACTTTGCCTTTTACCCCACGCCGCTCGACTGTTTTGTCGATGGCATACGCGTTCTCCCCCAGCCGGGCCGGTTCTATGGCGGCTGGGTGACACCCGAGCTTGTGGGACCCTTCAAAGGAGAGCCTGGGTCGGAAACGTGGTAGCGCCCGGAACACAGGCGCTGGCCAGACCGTGCCGCCCGAGGAACGGTGGCTCACCCCCTGAAAGCGGGCACTCTCCATAACCAGTTCGAAGTCTTCTAGGCGCTAGTCGAGTCCTGGACGACGAGAACGGTGCAGCTCTTGAGCAAATCCCGGTTGGCGCTGGGGCCGACGAAAATCTGAACCTCGCCAGCTTCGAGGCAGGGCTCGCCTTCAGCGCTGGGAAAGCGCAGGTCCTCCGCGCCGAGTTCGAACCGCACCGTGCCCGTCATTCCGGGGTCAAGGCCGATCCTGGCAAAACCCCTGAGTTCGAGAAGAGGCCGCGCGATCGAGGCAACGGGGTCGCGGATGAAAAGGAAAGCCGTCTCTTCGCCCGCGACATCGCCCTCGTTCGAGATCTCGGCCTCGATAGAAAGGCGCTCGCCTCGGCGAACGGTCTTAGACGAAGCGCTCAGAGAGCCGTAGGCAAAGCGGGTGAACGACAGGCCGTAGCCAAAGGGAAACTGAGGCTCCACCGGGACATCGAGATACTTGCTGGTATCGTGTTCGTCGGGTTTCGCGGGCCGGCCCGTGGGCCGCTGGCCGTAAAAGATCGGAACCTGGCCGACATCGTAAGGCCAGGTCACAGGCAGCTTTCCGCTCGGGTTCACTAACCCGGTCAGAATGCCGGCCAGCGCAGCGCCCGCCTCCGAACCAAGGAACCAGGTCGCGAGCACGGCATCCGCCTTCTCGAAAAGCCAAGGATCGATGAGCGGACGCCCCGACGTCAGCGCGACGATCACCGGCTTTCCCAGGCTGAAAACATCTTCCGCAAGCCTGCGCTGCTCGTCCGGAATGGCGGGCCGGGCGCGGCTCGTCGCCTCTCCGCACATGCTGGCGCTCTCGCCGATACAGAGCAGCACGGCGTCGGCTTCGCGGGCGGCATCGCAGAATGCGCCGCCTGTCATCCGCCAGCCGGGGAGCGCTGCCTTGAGGCCATCGAGAAAGCTCACGGTATCTTTAGCCTGTCCCGCCGCGCGCCACGGCCCCAGCATCTCGCCCGCTGCATCCGCGAACGGCCCGGCGACGGCGAGATGGCCGCCCTCGCCTCTGAGCGGCAAAAGATTCCGGTTTTGCAGAAGGACAATGGATTTATGCGCGGCCTCGCGGGCGAGCGCCCGGTGCTGCTCGCGTTGCTGGCTCGAAAGAGGACGGCTTCCGCGCTCGAAAGGCTTGTCGAAAAGCCCAAGGCGCGCCTTGAGGATGAGCACGCGCCGGACGGCCGCATCGATCTGCTCTTCCGAAACAAGGCCGCGCGACAGCGCCTCCGGCAGCGCCCCGAGATAGACGCCGCTCTCCATGTCGATATCCACGCCTGCATTCAAGGCGAGCGCTGCCGCCTCCGTGGCATCGGCCGCCACGCCATGGACGATCAATTCGCGGACGGCGCAGAAGTCGCTGACGATGACGCCTTCGAACCCCCAACGCCGCCGCAGAACGCCATCCAGCATCCCGCGATGCGCCGTCAGCGGCTCGCCCGCGAGGTCGATGAACGCAGGCATGATTGCCGCCACCCCCGCGCGCACGGCTGCGGCGAAGGGCGGGAAATGCACTTCGTTCAGCGTGCGCGGCGCGATGTCGGCGGACGCATAGTCCCGGCCCGCGTTCACCGCGCCGTAACCGGCGAAATGCTTCGCCGTCGCTGCCAGCGCGGTCCCTTGGGAGAGATCGCCCCGATGAAAACCCTGCACCTTAGCTTCCGCGACGCGCGCGCCGACAAAGGGATCCTCCCCCGGGCTTTCCGCGATCCGGCCCCAGCGAGGGTCGCGCGCCACGTCGAGCATTGGCGCGAATGTCAGTGCAATCCCTTCCGAGGCCGCTTCAGCTGCTGCCGCGCTTGCGGTTTGTTGCCACAGCCGGGCGTCGAAAGCAGCCGCTTCGCCGAGCGGAATTGGAAAAATAGTCTCGTACCCATGAAGAACGTCGAGGGTGAAAAGGAGCGGGATGCCGAGGCGCGACCCCTCCACCGCCGCTCTTTGCGAATTTTGAATGTGTTCCAAGCCCCGAAGGTCGAGAATGCTCCCTGCACGCCCCGCCTTAATCTCCGCGATTTTGGCCGCGCCCAGCTCCGCCCCGGCATCGCCAAAGTCTGCGCGGATCATTGTGAGCTGGCCCAGTTTCTCGTCGAGGGACATGGCCTGAAGAAGTCCCTCAATTCGTGCAGCGTCAAACGGCATGACAACCCCCGGTGGTCAATTGCTGCCTTAAGGCTTATAAAGGTGGTGAAAGGCGGTCAACTTATCCGCCGCTAAGGAAAGGAATCCATGCCGCCATTCAAGCACGCTATGGGAATCGCAGATGAAAGCACTCTCGGTCAAATGCGATTTTTCTGGAAGATGCTCGATGGACCCAAATCAAAGCACAACGTAGCAAAGTACTTCATTTCGATAACCCTTGTCATCGGGGCGAATGCTGTCACTCAGGTCCGCCTCAATAACTGGCAGGGCACTATCTACGATGCCATCGGTCAGCGCGATGTCTCGGTGTTTTTTCATGAGGTCACGGTCTTCCTGATGATCGTGAGCGTCCTGCTTTGCCTGGGCGTCCTGCAGACGTGGCTTCATGAGCGGATGAAGGTCAAGCTCCGCCAGACGGCCACCTTCGACCTTCTGGACGAGTGGCTGAAGCCCGCGCGCGCTTTCCTCCTCCCGCTCACGGGCGAAATCAGCATCAACCCGGATCAGCGCATCCAGGAAGATACGCGCCGCCTCTCCGAACTGTCGGTGGACCTCGCGGTGGGCCTTGTACAATCGACGCTGATGCTTCTCGCATTCGTCGGTGTGCTTTGGCAGTTGTCGGCGCAGGTGGTTTTCGTCGTCAACGGCCACCAGTTCAGCATCCCCGGCTACATGGTCTGGGCCGCGATCGGCTACGCGCTCCTCGGCTCGTTTATCACCTGGCTTGTCGGCAAGCCGCTGATCAAGGCGCACACTCAGCTCCGCGCGGCTGAGGCAACCTTCCGCTTCGATCTCGTCCGCCTCAACGAGTCCGCTGAAAACGTGGCGCTCTACCGTGGCGAGCAGATCGAGAGGGAAACGCTCAACGGCCCTGTCGACGCTGTGCTTACGATCATGCGCAGCATCGCCAACCGGCTCGCGACTCTGACCTGGGTAACGGGCGGCTATGGCTGGCTCGCCATTCTTGCGCCTCTTCTTCTTGCCGCGCCGGGCTATTTCGGCGGTACTCTTTCCCTTGGCGGCCTGATGATGGTGGTCGGCGCTTTCTACCAGGTGCAGACGGCCCTTCGCTGGTATGTGGACCGCTTCCCTGCCCTTGCCGAATGGCGCGCCATGCTCACGCGCGTGATCGACTACGGCAGCGCACTCGAAAAAGTGCAGTACCTGGACGGCGTGGGCGAACACATCCAGTATAAGTCCAGCCCATCTGGCGAAATGATCATGGACAATTTGTGCGTCCTCGCGCCGAATGGACACGTCAGCCTCGGGGAGCGATTCGTGGCGATTGCTCCGGGCGAGCGCGTGCTGATCGTCGCACCGCCCAAATCGGGAAAAACCACCTTTATCAAAGCTCTCGCCGGTCTATGGGTATGGGGAAGCGGGACGATCCGAATCCCCGATGGCAGGCGGATGATGTTCGTGCCGCAATCGCCTTACCATCCAGCCGGGGCATTGAAGGCCGCGCTTGCCTATCCTGACGAGGCCGGCCGTTACACCGACGCCGAAGCGGTGAGAGTGCTGGAGCGTGTCCAGTTGAGGCGGCTTATCCCGGAACTCGGTGTGAAAAAGCGGTGGGATAAAGAGCTCACGCTGGACGACCAGTGGCGCCTCGTCCTTGGCCGTGTGCTCCTTCATAGCCCCGATTGGGTCATTTACGACGAATCCATCGCCGAACTCGATGAGGAAAACCGGAAAATCGCCCTGTCGATCTTCTCGTCGGAATTGGCGAAAACGGCGGTTGTCAGTGTCGGCCGGCAGGGGCCGGGGAATGGATTTTATCAGCGGACTTTGAACCTTCAAACGCGGTTGCCGGGCTTGAAGCTTCCGCTGCGCTTCGTGAACGGCGGACCGGCCCGCGACAAGGAATCAGCTGCACCCGCCAAGGTTGCGGCGTTGTCATGATCTCAGCATTTTGCTGATGCAGGAGAGTGCGCAGACAGCGCGAATTGAATTGAGGCATCATGAACGGGATGACGGGGCATAGCGGGCTTGGGAAGCCCAAACGTGTCGGAGACGATGCGCTCCTGGACTTGGTTCAACGGCAGACTTTCCGGTATTTCTGGGACTTCGGGCACCCCAAAAGCGGCATGGCCCGCGATCGCTCCGGCCCGGATGGCGGCGGAAGCAACGACCTCCTCGCGGTTGGAGGGACGGGCTTCGGCATCATGGCCATGATCGTGGCCGTCGAGCGCGGATGGATATCCCGCGCCGAAGCATGCGGCCGTCTGATCGACATGCTCGGTTATCTCGCCGCCGCCGACCAGTACAACGGCGTCTTTCCCCACTATCTCGACGGCCCGACCGCCAAGGAAGTGGCCTTCTGGGCCGATAACGCGGGCGGCGACATCGTCGAAACGTCCTATCTCGTTCAGGGGCTTCTGTGCGCGCGCCAGTATTTTTGCGCGGGCGATCCGAAGGAGAAGGCGCTTTGCGCCGCCATCGACACCCTATGGAGAAAGGTAGACTGGAACTGGCACACGAAGGGCGCCGACGTCCTGTTCTGGCATCGTAACGCGAAGATCGAGAAGGAAAATCACCATCGGATCGAGGGCTGGAACGAGTGCTTGATCACCTACGTTCTGGCGGCCTCGTCGCCGACCCACCCCATCGGCGCCAGCGTCTATCATGAGGGCTGGGCAAAGGGCGCGCAGTTCACGAACGGCAAGCAATATTACGGGATTTCGCTGCCCCTCGGCCCGGAGTTCGGCGGGCCGCTGTTCTTCGCGCATTACTCGTTCATGGGCCTCGATCCGAGAGGGCTCAAGGACCGCTATGCCGATTACTGGAAGCAAAATCGCAACCACACGCTCATCAATTACATGCACTGCGTCGAAAACCCGCACCGCTATCTCGGCTACGGCCAGGATTGCTGGGGCATCACGGCGTGCGACGGCGACAAGTGCTACTTTCCCCATGCTCCCGATCAGGACCGCGGGGTGATTGCGCCGACCGCAGCGTTGTCGAGCATGCCCTATACCCCGGATGAATCGATGAAGGCGCTTCGGCATTTCCATGACGATCTTGGCTCGAGCATCTGGGGCCAATGCGGTTTCGCCGATGCCTTCAATGAGACGACAGGCTGGGTTGCAAAAGATAGTCTTGCGATCGATCAAGGCCCGATCATCGTGATGATCGAAAATTACCGCACCGGGCTTCTTTGGCGCCTTTTCATGAGCTGCCCCGAGGTGCAAGAGGGGTTGCGCGTCCTGGGATTCGAATACAGCCCCGCCATAGCATAGGAGAAGCGACATTGCCCTCTGCCGCACACCCCCCTCTCGACGTCTGGGCCGAAAAGCAGATGGAGCATTGCGCGGCCAAACTCGCAGGCTGCATTTCCGCAACCGCGCTCGTCAAGGAGCGGCCCGGCTTCGGCACCACGGTGCGGCCCGCCACGGGCTCGGTGCTGGCGAGCCCCTCCAGCGCCGACCCGGACTACTTCTTCCACTGGCTCCGGGATTCGGCGGCGATCATGGATGCGGTGCGCATCATCATCCGGCGCGGCGACAACGCGGAAGACTGGACCCAGCGCTTCAACGACTTCGTGACGTTCAGCCTTGGCCTGCGGGACATCAACGGGCGGGTCTTCCTGCGGGATCACGCAGGATTCCGCAGCAAGGTCACCCCCGGCTTTTTGCAATACGTGCGGCCCAACGAAGAGATTGCCGCCGTGGAGGGGGAGCGCGTTCCCGGTGAAGCCCGCTACAACGCGGACGGCACGCTCGACTTCATCTGCTGGAACCGCCCGCAACATGACGGACCCGCCGCGCGCGCACTCACCTGCATGCGGTTCTGGGATGACGGCCTGGCCGGCGGCGATGCGAAGCTTCGATTGAAGGATCTGATCCGCCGCGATCTCGATTACACCGCCCACAACGCCGGAGTGCCGGGCTACGATATCTGGGAAGAAGAGCGGGCGCAGCATTATTACACGGCGCTCGTTCAATTCGCGGCGCTTGCAAAAGGCGCGCGGTGGGCCGGAGCCGAAGTCAGCTTGAACTGTGCCGAGCATTTTCGTGACAAGGCGCTGAGGCTTTGCGAGCTGCTCGAACAGTTCTGGGTCGAGCCGGGCGGTTTCATCCGCAGCCGCCTTCCCCTCAACGGCATCGAAAGCGAAAAGGCCCTCGATTTTGCGGTCATTCTCGGCGTTCTCCACGCCGGGATTGAGGCCGGCCCGCACAGCGTCCAAGACTCCCGCGTCCGCGCGACATTCCAGAAGCTCGAGGACCTGTTTGGCGGGGAATACGCGCTGAACCGGGGCCGGAAGACCGGGCTCGTTTTCGGGCGTTACAGGGGCGACAACTACGTGAGCGGCGGCGCTTACTTTTTCTCGACCTTCGGCGCGGCGGAGTACTATTACCGGCTCGCCGAATCGCTTCCATCGGAAGCCGCCGACCTCATCGCCAAGGGCGACGCCATCCTGTCCCGGACGCGCGAATTCATACCGCCGCCGGGCGATCTATCCGAGCAGTTCGACCAAACCACGGGCGAGCAAACCTCCGCGCCAAACCTGTCGTGGAGCTATGCCTGTTTCATCACAGCCTGGAACGCGCGCCAAGCGGCGATCGTTAGCGCAGGCAGAAGCGATGCATAAGAGGAGTTTCCAGACGCCGCGCGAAAGCGGCCTCGGCCTTGAGCGCATGAAGAACGCGGCCGGACTCGATTTCAGCACCCTTCCCAATGGCTGCATTTTCGCGCTTGAGCACGAGCAGGAAGGCCGCCGGACCATGCTCAATCAGGTGCTTGGCTCTCCTCTCGGAGCGGGCATCATGCGCATCCTGCTCCGCATCGGCGGCTCCCAGCCCCGCATCATCGAGGCAGCGGGACCGCGGGCGAAAGTGGATTTCGGCGCAGGGCAGGATCGCTTCGTCTGGAAAGGCGAAACGGCGGGGCTTCGCCATCGCGTGACCCTTTGGCTCCACCCTTCGCAAGCGCTTTGGCTGTGGCGCATCGACGTCCAGAATGCTGGCGGCGACGAAGCGCCTTGCGACGCCATCCTCGTTCAGGATCTCGGCCTCGGCCCGCGCGGCTTCCTCATGAATAACGAGGCTTACGCCTCCCAATACATCGACCATACCGTGCCGCGCCATGCGCGGTTCGGGCACGTCGTGATGAGCCGCCAGAACATGGTCCAGGACGGGCGGCATCCCTGGGCCGCTCACGGCTGCTTCGACGGGGCGGCCAGCTTCGCAACAGACGCGCTTCAACTTTTTGGCCCCGCCTATCGGGACGCGGACGAAATCGCGCCCGGCTTTGGAACCAGCCTTCCCGGCATCCGTCTTCAGCACGAGTTGGCTTGCGCGATCATCCAATCGTCAAGCGCAAGGCTGAGACCCGGCGAAAGCGCGGCGTGGACTTTCTTCGGCCTCTTCGAACCCGATCACGCCGAGCCGACGGCCGAGAGCGATCTCTCCCGGATCGACGCCGCCGAGGAAGCCGCGAAAGCGTTTGTCGAGGGTGAAGTGGCGCTGACGACCCCGTTTCGCAGCATTCTCCAGGATGCACCGCCGCTTGTCTGCATCCAGGAACCCGAAGACAATCACCCCGGCCGCATCCATGAGGAGCGGCGAGACGGCGAGCTGCTTTCCTACTTCGTGAAGGATGGACCGCGGAACCGCCACGCCGTGCTTCGCGAAAAAGACCGTCTGGTCAAGCGCCGCCACGGAACCATCATTCGCAGCGGCCAAGACCTATTGCCGAGCGATACCATTCTTTGCGCCACATGCTGGATGCACGGCGTCTTCGCGTCGCAGCTCACGATCGGCAACACGTCGTTTCACAAGCTCTTTTCCGTCTCGCGGGATGCCTACAACATCACGCGCGCCAGCGGTCTTCGCATCCTGGCGGACATCGACGGGCAATGGCGGCTCTTGACGCTGCCCTCCCGCTTCGAGATGGGGCTCAGCGATTGCCGGTGGGAGTACCGCCATGACGGCGGCACCATCGGCGTTCGTGTCATCGCGTCCGGCAAAGAGGCCGCTCTGCAATGCACGATCGAGGTCGAGGGCGCGCCGTGCCGCTTCCTCGTGTTCGGCCATCTCGTGCTGGGTGAACACGATCTCGCCCATTCCGGGCGGGTCGAAGTCGACAGCACCACCAAGCGCATAGCCTTCCGCCCGGACCCGGACTGGCTCTGGGGCCAGCACTACCCCGACGCCGTCTATCACCTTGTCACGAGCACGTCCGCCGTCATCGACGCCATCGGCGGCGACGAGCTGCTTTACGCCGATGGCGTGGCGCGCGGCATGCCCTATGTCGCGTTCACAACGCTGCCCGCGCATGAGGTCCGGTTCGCGGTTGCCGGATCGATGACGGATGCCGCCGAAGCGCAGCGGCTCGCGGAGAAATATGCGGCGGGCGTCGAACCTGCCCACATGCTTCAGTCGGCCGATGCGTTCTGGACCGGCGTCACGCGCAATGTCACCTTCAAGGGCCAGGATCCGGGCATCGCCAGTTTCGAGACGCTCTTCCCGTGGCTCGTGCATAACGCGCTGGTCCATCTGAGCGTGCCGCACGGCCTCGAGCAATATTCCGGCGGAGCCTGGGGCACGCGCGACGTCTGCCAAGGACCGATGGAGCTTTTTCTCGCTCTCGGGCACAACGACGCGGCCAAGGACATCCTGCGCCGTGTTTTCGCGCGCCAGCGCCGCTCCGATGGCGACTGGCCGCAATGGTTTTTCCTGGAGCCGTACGCGTTCATCCAGGCGGCGGACGCCCATGGCGACATTATCGTCTGGCCGCTGAAAGCCGTGTGCGACTATATCGAAGCCACCGGCGACACCGCTTTCCTGTCCGAGCCTGTCCCCTGGGGGATGGGAAGCGGCGCGGGCGAAGCGGAAGCCTGGACGAGCGTCGCGGGGCACATCGAAGCCTTGCTTGACGGCGTAACCGCAAGCTTCATTCCGGGCACCCATTTGCCGCGCTACGGTCATGGCGACTGGAACGACACGTTACAGCCTGCCGATCCCGCATTGTGCCAATGGCTGGTCAGCAGCTGGACTGTTGCGCTCCTCTTCCAGCAAGTCTCGCGATACGCCGTTGTTTTGCGGCGGGCTGGCTCCGCAGGAGAGGCCGAGCGCCTTTCCAGGCTCGCGGACGCCATCCGCGGCGACTTCAATCGCACCCTCATTCGTGATGGCGTTGTGGCCGGTTATGCGCACTTCGATGCCAAGGGAGGCGAGCCCGGGCTCGTGCTTCACCCAAGCGACCACAAGACCGGCGTCAGCTACTCTCTCATCCCGATGACGTGCGCGATTGCGGGCGGCCTTTTCACGCCGGAACAATCGCAACATCACCTGGCGCTCATCCGCGAACACTTGACCTTCCCGGACGGGGTGAGGCTCATGGACAAGCCCCTGCCCTATCACGGCGGCTCCGAACGCATCTTCCGCCGGGCCGAATCCTCACCCTTTTTCGGACGCGAGGTCGGGCTGATGTATGTCCAGGCCCATCTCCGCTACTGCGAGGCGCTGGCCATCCTCGGGGACGCAGATGCCGCATGGTCAGAACTGCGAAAAGTCAGCCCCATCGCGGTGACGGATGCTTTCGCCAATGCCGCCTTGAGACAGCGGAACTGCTATTTTACAAGCAGCGACGCGGCATTTTACGACCGCTACGAAGCATCCGCCGAGTGGGATCGCGTGAGGGCGGGCGCGGTGCCTGCCGAAGGCGGCTGGCGTATCTATTCGGGCGGTCCTGGTCTTTTTGCCGATCTCCTGGTCCGCCGGATGGCGGGGAGGAAGCGCGGGCGAGACGGGATTGCTCCTATTGTCGCGCTCCGGTGAAAGCGCAGGCTCCGAAATAAAAAAACCTAATTGAATTGTAGGCTTAGGCTCTTTCGAGCTTAAGTAGTAATTCTATGGTCTAGCTTGAAGCAGGGGGCGCCCTCTTGAGACAAAAGGGAGCCCACCCCTCCAATGATAAAAAAAGGAGTAACGCCATGGTTCGCAACTTTGTGGCAGCCGTGTTCGCAACGCTATTGCTGACATTTACGGGTTCTGCCTTCGCTCAGTCTCCCTCCGGCACCGCCGCCGAGGCCAAGGCGCTGCTCGAGAAGGCAGTCGCGGCGATAAAGGCCGATGAGAAGAAAGCTATCGAAGATTTCAATAATCCAGCCGGCGGTTTCCGTGATCGCGACCTCTACGTGTTCTGCGCCGCCGCTCCGACCTACAATTTCACATCTCACCCCAAGGCCGAGTTGAGGGGAACGCCTCTGGCCGCGCTCGTCGACAAAAAAGGAAAGAAGCTCGGGGAGGAAATCATCGCAACAGCTGCTGAGGGCAAGATTGGGGAAGTGGACTACATGTTTCCGCGTCCGGGTGGAACAGACCCAGTTGAGAAGGTCACTTTCGTAACAAAAGCCGGCAACGAGATTTGCGGCGTGGGCTACTACAAGTAACGATCGTTTCGTGGCCGGGCTTCACCCGGCCACAGGCCTTGAGTTCGGGAAGGCCAAAGCGCATGGCGCCGATGCTGGAACTTTGCTCGCCGATTCCTGATGCCGCCGTTCATGGCCTGCGACGACACACTATGCCGCACCGATGATTTGCGCCGGGCTCAAAAAACATCTCCAGTCTTCCAGGGAGCCACCCATCTCCGGGGGGCTTTCTTATTGCCGGACTGATACATTTTTGATGAACATCAAAGCATGAAATTCGCACAAACCCCTGGTGTTCCCCCAAAAGAAGGGGTATTAATTGGTATACAGTCGACTTAATAGCACGCAAAGCCTTTACAGATCAGCGGGATGTCTCCCCTGGCGCAATTTTAAGTTGCCATCATATTTAGCCAATAGTGCGACAATTTAACCAATGTTGTGACGATCATGTGTAATATTGCGCGCCGTCAGTCAGTCTTTAGTGTGTGTCTCATTAAATAAATGAACCAAAACATACTGTTTTTCAGGCATTTATTTTAACTCTCTTGTTTATAGCCGGTTATCACTTTCTTACAAGTGCTTCAACCTGTCCATTGCATTTATTCCAAGCTTGCCGCAGATAAAAAATTAGGCTTCTGCGACGGAACAAAGCCCGTTAGATTTCGTACTCATTAATAAGATTGATACCTTGCATATTTGCCTTCGCAGCGAATGCGGGCAAATATCTACTCATTGGCAACAGACAAATTTTGAGACTGTCTAAGCTTTCAACCACGTTGGAAGGCCGGCGGCTTTGAACTTTGCCGCCTTCCACAGAAACGGAGATCTGGATACCCGCATGTCGGCCGGGACAGAACAAAATGGCGGCAAACCCGCCAAAGCCAAGAGTAAGAAAGCAGCTGCTATGAATTCGGCTTCGAACGCCAAAGTCAAGCAGGGCGGCCAGGGTCGTGTGAAGGACCCTGCACAGGACAAGCGCCTTGCGGCAAACAGAATAGGGCCGACCGGCCAAGGGCGTGTCAAGGACACCGATCACGATAGGCGTCTGGCTCAGAACCGGCCGGGGCCGACAGGACAAGGCCGTGTCAAAAATCCGGAGCAGGACAGGCGTCTTTCAGTGAACCGTGAAGGCCCAACAGGGCAAGGACGCGTCAAAGACCCCAAGCATGATCGCCGCCTTTCTGAAAACCGTCCCGGCCCCACCGGTCAGGGACGGGTCAAGAATCCCACACGCGATAAGCGCCTTCGTGACAATCGTACAACCTGAAAGCGGTGTACGGCTGTCACGCTTCGCTGAGCGTGAGTCTTGCGAAAGACGGAGTTTTAGCCCAAGCTAAGATAAAGTTCGTGTTTCTCCTTGTTACCATGGAACGATTTTAAAGGCTGGCTGTTGCGTTCTCCTGACTGGCACTACAAACTCTTAGCAAAGCTTTCATCGTAAAAAAATGCTGATGACAGAGCAAAAAATGCTTGGCGACCCTACAGGCGCTAATCCCAAGCAAGCCGGATTCCTGAAGGATGAACGGCTGGCGGCGATGGTATCGGCGTATCTCGACGGCGAACTTGAGGGCAAGGACCTAGATGAGTTCGAATCCCTTTTGAAGAGGGATGCCGCGCTCGCGCGCGAAGTCCAAGACATGCGCAACATAGAGTTGCGTCTCCTGGAGATGGGAGCCGACATCCTTTCGGAACCCCTTCCGGAGGCAATGCTGGAGGCATTGTCCAAAATCAACCGCTAAAGTGCGTCCGGGAAAAGTGCAAAGCGGTATTCCGATAAGGCACACGATAAGACAAAAACTGGGGCCCGACTTCAATTCCACCAAAAGTGGATGAGCTTCAAATCGCGTTGCGATCAACTGGGATGTCATGGCCGGGCTCCACTCGGCTTGACCTGGCCCTCCTTGGATGGCCGCCTCGGAGGGCGGCGATGACGCGAGACGCTTCAGGAGGCGGCGGAAACTTTCTGAAGCACCCTGATTTGATTTCCGATCGGAAATGTGAGGACCGCCCGCGTTCCCCGATCACGTTGCTCGTAGCGCAGGCTTCCTTCGAGTTTATCCGCCATTCCGGCGATGATGCGTTGGCCGAGACCGCGGCGTCTTTTGCCTTCAATCTGATCGACAAACCCAATCCCATCGTCCTCGACCGCCAGCTCGATCTCGGAAGCATGAGCGCCGGAGCATAACCCTGACTTGCCCCCCCCCTTCTTTCGGGTAAGCATGCTTCAAGGCGTTCAGGACAAGCTCGGTGGCGACAATTCCAATCGCCACGGCGGAGTCCGGCCCCGTCTGAATCGGGTCGCAGACAAGCGATATGGTGTTCTGATGGTCGCCGCCGCCTGAGCTCACATTTTGCAGGTCGCGGATGAGGCTCGACAAATAATCCGCGAGCGAAACCCATCGCACATCGAGAGAGGTGTAAAGAGAGCGGTGAACACGCGCCACAGCGAGCACTCGTCCATTGGCTTCCTTGAGCGCAGCCTTGACATCGGCGTTCGCAGAAAGGTCTCCTTGAAAATGAAGAAGCGAGGCGATGAGTTGAAGGCTGTTGCTGACCCGGTGATTGACCTCGCGCAGAAGGAGCGCACGCTCCTCGGCCAGCGCCTTGAACTCGTCCCGGGCGATCCGGACCTCCGCTTCGGCCCGCTCCTTGTCCCTCTTGATGGCCGTGGCAAACATCGCGTTGGTGATGGCATTTTCCAGAAGGATCAGGAAGTCGCCATGAACGTCTTTCACGACATAGTCAGCCGCCCCTGCTTTTAGCGCCGCCACCGCCACCCGGCTATCCTGGCTGCCGGTAAGGTAGACAACGGGAGCCGCGCCTTGTCCGGATTGAAGCTCGCCGAGAAGGATCAGGCCATCCTGCTCCGGCAGGACATGATCGAGGATGACGACATCGAAATTGTTCGTCTGCACAGAGGCAATACCGTCCTCCGCAGTGTTTGCGCTCACCACCTCAAAACCGCCGCGCGCCATGTGAACCTTCACAAGCCTGCAGAAGCCGTCGTCGTCGTCAATGATAAGGATGCGCGGTTTTCGATTAGGCATTAAGCGGGCCCGGAACCTTGATTACCGAGAAGAACAGCCCAAGCTGCCGTATCGCGGTTGCGAATTGCTGATAGTCGACAGGCTTGGTGATGTACACGTTGCAACCGAGATCGTAACAGCGCTGGATTTCCGCATTATCGTCCGTCGTTGTGAGAACGATCACCGGCGTCACCTTGAGATGGCCGTCGTTCTTGAGATACTCAAGGATATCAATCCCGGAGACATCGGGTAAATTCAAATCGAGCAGCACCAGGATGGGCGTCATGTCGGCGGGCTCGGTCTGAAGCTTGTTAAAATAAGCATACGTCGCCGCGCCGTCGGAAAAGTGGATCATTTCATTGGTCACGCCCGCACGGCGGATGTTCCGCTCGATGAGGCGTGCGTGCCCCTCGTCATCCTCGATCATGACAATCGTCACCGGCTTGTTCATGCCGCCATCCTCTTTTTAACTGATGCCGTGGCGGGAAGCGTTAGTTGGAAGGTGCTGCCGCGTCCAAGCGCGGACTCCACCGTCACGGCTCCGCCGAGCCTGCGCATGAGCGCCGAAACATGGGCGAGGCCCATCCCCTCTCCGGGCACGTCCTGGGGACCGGACCGCCGGAAGAGTTCAAAAATGCGTCGATGATCCTTTGGATCGACGCCGCGTCCATTATCGGACACGGTGTAAACGATTTCACTGCCCCGGCGGACCCCTTCAACCCTGATCTCCCCCTGCCCGCCTGCCTTCAGAAACTTGATCGCATTTTCAATGAGGTTCGAGAAAATCTGCTCGAGCGCGAGGCGATCCGCCACGATACCGGGGAGAGGTCCGACCACGACCTTGGCTTCTTTTTCCCTGATCTGATGGGCGACGCCGGCAACAACCCCATCCACGAGCGCTTTCGTGTCGATAGGCTCGGGGTTCAATGGCCTGCTCCCCTCGCGCGAGATTTTCAAAATCGCCGCGATCAGGCGATCCATGCGCGCAATCGAAGTCTTGATGAAGCCGAACGCTTCGTCGAAGTCCTTGCTCAGCACGTCAGAGCCCGCGAGCGCATTCGCTGCGGCGAGCTTTTCGAAGAGCTCTGTCCTCAAAGTTTCCAGCTCGGAGGTGAAGCCCATGATGTTGACGAGCGGCGAGCGCAGATCGTGGCTGACGATGTAAGCGAAACGCTGAATCTCTTCGTTGGCGCGTTTCAAGGCCGCCGTTCGTTGCGCGACGATCTCCTCGAGATCGGCATTCGCCTTGGCAAGAACGTCCTGGGCTTCACGGATGGCGGCGTTGGAGCGCAGAAGGAACCACAAGGAAAGAAATGAGAATGTCAAAATCAGAGCAGCGCCGATGCCATCGATGAAGAACTTGAAATTTTGGAGTCGTGCGGTGCTTGCTTCGCTGTTCTGGAGGAAGGCGTTCCCCTCATCCTGGATCGACCGGACGTCCTCCTCGATCCGGTCCGTAAGTTCTCGTCCAACTTGATTCTTGACGAGTGCGATGGCGGCGTCACGCTGCCCCTCTTTCACAAGCGCAACCGTCTTCGCCATCTCTTGGAGCTTTCTCGCCAATGGCTCGGAAAGGACCGCAAGCTTGCCGGTGACGTTCAGCTTTTCGGGCGCGGTCTCACGCAGCTCTTTTGCCATGGGCATGAGCAAACCGATTTTTTCGTCGTAGGGCTCGAGAAAGCCTTGCTCGCCGGTAATAAGATAGCCGCGCTGACTGCTTTCGGCGGTGCGCAGAAGTTGCACGAACTTTGTCAGTTTCGTGTTGAATGCGTTCAGCTCGTCGGCCGTGTCGGCATCATGCAGAACGCGTTGAGTCAGCCAAAACGAAAAGCCGGTCAGGGAAACGAGGATGAGTGCGGCTGCGCCGATAAGGGCCGCCTCGCGGAGGCTTTTGCGTACAAGCTCAAGAAAGTCTACGAAAAAGCCAGTCTTCACACGCTGTCTCATCCATAAGTGAAATCATCCGGGCGGCAAAGAAAAAGAAGAAAAGAAGCACGCTTACTGTTGAACTTGCTCTGGCAGCGCCTTGTCCCCGTTCACGAACTCTTCCAGGCGCTGCCTGGCCCGGCTGAGACGGCTTTTGACCGTCCCAACCGGGCAATTACAGACAGCGGCGGCTTCCTCGTAGGACAATCCCTCCGCCGCAATCAGGATGATCGCCTCACGCTGCTCGGGTACAAGCCCGCCCAATCCCTTCAGCACGTCCTTGAACTCGATATATTTGTCTTGCGTGGCGCGAAACTCGAGGTTCACGGGATCGACGTCATCGAGAGGGGCAGTCTGATGGTACTTCTTGTACCGGATGTCGTTGTAGAAGCTGTTCCTCAGAATGGTGAACAGCCAGGCGCGAAGGTTTGTGCCCTGCTGAAACTTGTCGAGGTTTGACAAGGCCTTCACCAAGGTGTCTTGCACCAGATCGTCCGAATGCTGCGCGCTTTGGGTCAGCGAAAGCGCGAACGCTCTGAGGTTGGGGATCCATCTGACAAGCTCATCGCGCAGGTTCGCATGGCCGTGATCGCTCATCTACTTGCGCTCCTGCTTGCCAAGCTGACTGACGAGGCGAAGCATCTCTTCCGGGATCGGCTCTTTCAAAAGAGCCTCGTAGAGTTTGACGACGCCTGCCGTGAAGCGCGCTTCGTCCAACGCCGCCTCTGTCGCAGGGCTGGCGGTCTTCGGCCCGCCGCCCGCACTCTCACCGGGGGACAGCAGCAGATCCACGCCTGACTTTTCGGAGATATTGCCCGCTTTCTCTAAAACGCTATGCCCACGAGGTGATTGGAGGTGATCATTCAAAGCTTTGGAGGGCTGTGGTTGCTGCGCTTGCTGGGCAGGCACATGCCTTTCCCCTTCGCTCTTATCTCTTTCGTTCATAATGGATTCCTGGTCTGGAGATCGCCGGAACACCGGACATGGAGGATATTTTCACAAATCGCACGATCCCTGGAACACGTCGTTGGGCTGTTTGTTGCAATGGGATCAACTGCGCCTGGGCTATTATTTGGGGTAAGTATAGATGTCAGTCTCGCAATCGATCGCTCCGCACCTCCCTTCGCTGCGCCGGTTCGCGCGTGCCCTGTCTGGCTCGCAAGAGAGCGGCGATGCGTACGTGGTGGCCCTCCTCGAAGCGCTGGTGGAGAACCCGTCGAGTTTTCCCTTGGACATCGAGCCGAGGATCGCGCTGTACCAAATCTTCTTGAAAATCTGGAATTCCGTGGACGCTAATGCGTTTCCGAACTTTAAATTTGAAAGGTCCGACACCGCGCGCGGCTTGCAGACCTTGACGCCCAGATCCCGGCAAGCGTTCCTGTTGTTGTCCGTCGAAGGCTTCGACGCCGAGGCGATCACAAAAATTTTGGAGACCGACAGGGAAGACGTGGCCGCGCTGATCGCCGCCGCAGACAATGAAATCGCAAATCAGCTCGAACCGGCCGATATCCTCATCATCGAGGATGAGCCGCTCACGGCCGCTCACCTGGAAGAGCTCGTCAAGAGCCTCGGCCATGAGGTGACCGGTATTGCACGAACTCAGCGGGACGCGCTCAAGCTCGCACACGACAAGAAGCCAGACCTCATTTTGTCCGACATCCAGCTCGCGGATGGAAGTTCGGGCGTCGAGGCCGTCAATGAGATCCTGGGCGAGCTTGAAGCGCCCGTCATCTTTGTAACGGGCCATCCCGAAATGCTGCTCACCGGCGAAAAGCCGGAACCGACCTTCCTCATTGCGAAGCCTTTCAACGCCGAGACCGTGAAGGCGGTGATCGGACAGGCGCTTTTCTTCGAGGTCCGTTCGCGCCGGAAGGGCGACGCGGGGATGCCGCAGCCCCACGCGGAGAACCGCTCTGCCCTGTGATCGGGCAGGATGGCCGCCGCAGCCTTAATTGGAGCTGATTTAAGCGAGCGCAGCCAGCCGATCTTCGATAGACTCGATAGCGGAATTGAGGGGGCTTTCCCTTTCCCTGCTGGCTGGCAAGCGCGCCTTGCCAAATTCATTTGCGATCGTTTTTGGGGGCCATAAGCTATGGAAGCTCTGCCGGCAGTGTTGATTCCCGGTCTCGGGACCGACTCCCGTCTCTACGAGAAACAGATCCCGGCCCTGTGGCAATTCGGGTCTGTCATGGTTGCCAATCAAGCCCGCCAGGATTCACCGGCCGGCATCGCTCATGAGATCCTGTCTGTCGCGCCGCCGCACTTCGCGCTCGCAGGCTTGTCCATGGGCGGCTACGTTGCGTTCGAGATCATGCGGCAAGCCCCGCAACGTGTCCTGAAGCTCGCCTTGCTTGACACCACGGCCCGCGCAGACACACCCGAGCAGACCGGGCGGCGCAAGACTCAGATCGAGATGGTAAAAGCCGGCAAGTTCGGCGAAATACCCGGCCTGCTTTTCCCGCTGCTCGTTCATCCAGACCGGCGCGAGGATGCAAGCTTGCGTGCGCTTGTGGATGCCATGCTCTTCGAAGGTGGCCCCGAGGCCTTCATTCGTCAGCAAACGGCGATCATGGGCAGGCCTGACTCCCGTCCCGATCTATCCTCGATCCGCTGCCCGGTGCTGATTGTTGTAGGGGACGGCGATCAGCTTACGCCGCCTGCACTCGCAAAAGAGATTGCGGAAGGAATAGGCGGAGCGAGGCTTGCCATCGCGCCGCAGTGCGGCCATCTCTCCACACTCGAGCAGCCCGATTTCGTGACCGGCGCTCTCGTTGAATGGCTCCAAACGGATTGAGAGTCCTGAGGCAAAATGGTCAAAGCTGAATGGAACGGCGCCACGCTGGCTCAATCGGACGAAACAGTGGTGATCGAAGGAAATCACTACTTTTCGGCCGATGCGGTGAACAAAGCCTGCTTGAAGCCCAGCACCACAACGACGAAGTGCCCCTGGAAGGGGACCGCCCACTATTACACCGTGTCCGTAGACGGCAAGGATAACCCTGACGCGGCCTGGTACTATCCAGACCCGAAGCCGGCGGCAGCCGAGATCAAGAACAGGATCGCGTTCTGGAGAGGCGTGAAAGTCTCGTAGGCGATCGCAACCGCTGCACGCCGTCGTTTCGGAATCACGCGGAGACGGCGCCTCTTGCCGCCGCGACAAAACGTAGCCTCCGCTCGCGCTCCAGCCACGATATCTTCAGGAACATTAACGCCCGTTGGCTGCGTGTTCGTCAGCGTACTGTCCGCCTACGCTGGGTTGCACGAGAGTGCCTTAATTGCAACAGATACTGAAAATAATATCTCCGGGGTATGCTACAGCACAGATGGAGGCTGCAAAAGCTTGCTATCCGGGCATTGATTCAACGATTCGCGATGCCCTCCGGCTCGAGCTTTGCTTTATGTAAACGGTTCACTTGGTAATCCATTCCCGCCGGGCACAGCCTTTGGCGATAACACGGCCGGTTTTGTTCGCAGTTGCGCAAGGCCGGGATCGAATCATCCTTCAGCGGTAGGCGATGCTAAAAAAGCTCATCATCTCGACTGTTCAATTCTGCGCCAGACGGCCCTGGACTGTCGTCGCTGTCGGGGTGACCCTCGCGGCACTTTCGGCGTCCTACGTGGCCGGACGGTTCGAAATAAACACCGACATCAGCAAGCTCATATCCAACGACTTGCCTTGGCGGCAGAGAGAGGTCGCTTTTTTCAAGGCTTTTCCGGCGACGGAAACGACAATCATCGCGGTTGTCGACGGCCCGACGCCCGAACTTGCCGATAACGCGGCAAACAAACTCATTGAGCGGCTGGCGCAGGAAAAAGACGTCAAGAGCGTCCGCCAGACCTCGGGCGGCCCGTTTTTCCGGAGAAACGGACTCCTTTTCCTCTCCGAGGGCGAGCTAAGGGAAACTCTCAGCCAGCTGACGAGGTCCCGCGCCCTGCTCGAGCCCCTCGCCGCCGACCCGAGCCTGCGCGGCGTCATGGGTGCTATAACTCTGACGTTGAAAGGCGTCCAGGGCCGACGCCTGACGCTCGACAGCCTCGCGCCGCAGTTCAACGCATTCTCGACCGCCATCGAGAACGCGATAAACAACCGTCCTGCCTGGTTCAGCTGGCGGGAGGCCCTAAGCGGGCAGCCTTCGACGCGCCGGGAAACGCGCCAGTTCCTCGAGATCGAGCCGATCCTGAACTACAACTCCTTGACGCCCGGGCAGGATGCGACCGACGCCATTCATAAGACCGCGATCGCTCTCGGCCTCTCCCAAGATGGCGTCTCCGTCCGTTTAACAGGCACCGTCCCTATCGCCGATCAGGAGTTCGGAACGCTCAGGGAAGGGGCGGGGCTGAATACGGCGCTGACCATCCTGTCGGTTCTCATCATCCTTTGGCTCGCCCTTCGGTCCGCCCGGATTATCCTCGCCGTCTTCATTGCTCTCTTCATTGGGCTCGCCATCACGGCCGCGCTGGGTCTCGCCCTGGTCGGCGCCTTCAACCCCATATCGGTCGCCTTCTTTGTGCTTTTCGTCGGGATCGGCGTGGACTTCGGCCTGCAATTCAGCGTCGGTTACCGCGCCGAGCGCTTCGAGCGGAACCAACTGACGCCGGCCCTCGTCGCCACCGCCGACCATACGGGCGGCCGTCTTGTGCTGGCGGCGATGGCAACCGCCGCCGGGTTCCTGGCGTTCACGCCGACGGCTTATAAAGGCCTCTCGGAACTCGGCGAGATCGCCGGGGTGGGCATGATCATCGCCTTTCTCACCAGCATTACCGTGCTGCCCGCACTCCTCCGCCTTCTCAATCCGCCCGCCGAACCCCATCCGCTCGGCTACGCGTTCCTCGCTCCCGTCGACCGCTTTCTCGAACGGCATCGCATGGGGGTGCTTGTCGGCACGCTCTGTGTCGTAATCGCGGGCCTGCCGCTCCTTCATTGGCTGCGCTTCGACTTCAATCCCATGAATTTGCGCAGCCCGAATGTGGAGTCGGTCGCAACCTATCTCGACTTGAAAAAAGACCCCGAGACAGGCGGGCGGACGATCGAGGTGCTGACGCCGTCGATGGCAGCCGCGGAGGCGCTCGCAGCCAGGCTCGGTGCGCTTCCGGAAGTGCTGAGGGCCACGACCCTGAACAGCTTCGTGCCTGAGGGCCAGGACAAGAAAATCGTCCTGATAAGCCAGGCCGCCACGGAGCTGAACGAAACGCTGAACCCAAAGACAGAAAAAGTGCTGCCTGCGCCAACCGATCAGGACATCGTCAGCAGCCTTGTGGGCGCTTCCAATTTCTTGATCGTTATCGCGAAGAGAAGCCCGGGAACAAAGGGCGTGCAGGCCGCGGAACGTCTGTCGAACGCGCTTTCGGAACTGTCGAAGGCGGCCCCCGCTGTACGGGCGCGAGCCGCCGATGCGCTTGTGAGGCCCCTCAATATGACGCTGGAGGATATCCGGCTCGGTCTCAATCCCGAGAAAATAACGGTCGAGTCATTGCCGCCCGATCTTGTTGCAGGCTGGAAAGCGCGTGACGGCCGCGTGCGCGTCTCCGTGTCCCCTAAAGGAGATTCGGATGACAACGCGGTTTTGCGCCATTTCGTCGAGACCGTGACAGCGGTGGCACCCGATGCGACCGGAGAGGCGATCGGCATTCAAAAAGCGGGCGATACGATCGTCAACGCATTCATTCAGGCGGCGATCTGGGCGCTTATCTCGATCGCTATCCTGCTCTGGATGACATTGAGGCGCGCGTCCGACGTCGCGCTGACCCTCTTTCCGCTTCTTCTCGCCTGCATTGTGACGCTAGAGCTGTGCGTTATTCTCGACATGCCGCTGAATTTCGCGAACATCATCGCGCTCCCGCTTCTGCTGGGCGTCGGTGTGGCATTCAAGATTTACTACATCATGGCATGGCGCGAAGGGCGAAGCGGACTTCTTGCTTCTCCGCTGACGCGCGCGGTCTTCTTCAGTGGAATGACAACCGCCGTGGCCTTCGGCAGCTTGTGGCTATCGAACCACCCCGGAACATCGAGCATGGGCAAACTGCTCGCCATGTCGCTCGTGAGCACCATGGCGGCTGCCGTCCTGTTCCAGCCCCTTCTCATGGGCCCGCCGCGCGAGGTGGAGAAGCCGGTGGAGGAAGAGGCGAAAGCCAAAGCGGCGAGCCCCGCCTACTTGCCTACTCCCGAGCATACCGCCTGATCGGAGGGCGCGCCCTTGGCCAGCGGGACGCGGGTCCAATCCTCGCCCCCGCAAATCAGGCCGCCCAGAACGCATCCCTCGATTTTCAAAACGTCGGGGCTTCTAAGGCTGATATAGGATGTATAGGTCTCGCCATTTTGAGCGTTGTAGACCTCGCCTTCCCATTGCTGCTCTGCGGGTTTCATATTGATGAGAATCGGCATCCCCATCACGGAGCGGGTGCGCTTGGCCGGGTCCGGATTGTTCTCGTCCTTTCCGGGAGGGCCTTTTGTCCAATTGATCACGCCCCACAGCGCATTTCCGCATGACGCAATGCGAATGTGGGCTGTCCCGTCCTTGACTGCCCATTCTCCCAGCGGGGATTGAGCGGATGCCGCCCCAATCGAGCATAGGCTCAGCATGGCTGCGGTCATAAGCCTTTTCACCATTCTCGGCACTCCCGTTTGTTTTGCTAGCCTCGTATTACGCCAATGTGGACTTTGTTAGGTCTTTGGACGCGCCCTAGCGTTTAAAGGCGGATTGATCTCACGGCCTTCGAGGCAGCCTCGCAGCACCTCCACGAGCATTTTCGAGTTCGACCGGCTTTGTCAGCATCGGAACTCGCTGGAAGATCTCTGGCAGCTGGCCGATCGAGTAGCCGGAAACAGCCACGAATGGCAGCGATTTCGTTCTGAGAACATCGGCTATAGGCGCGGCGGTCTCGCGGCCGAGGTTCACATCGAGCACCGCCACGTCGCAGCCCTGGGAGTCGAGAAGCTTTAACGCAGCCGATACGGAAGCAACCGGTCCCACGACCTCAAAGCCAGCCTCCCTCAGGCGATCCGCGACATCAAAGGCGATGAGGGGCTCATCCTCGACGACCAGAACGCGCGCGGCCATATCTCTACTCCCGCCAATAGGCGGCCCCAGGCATAATCGAACCGAACGTCAGCAGCAAGGCCCACGCGGGCCGTGAACGCCCCTCAGAATAGTCTCAACCCCAAGGGATGTCCCGAGTTTGTGCGCTTGAAATGCCGTCTGTTTTATCAGGACTGCAAAGCTTCAGCAAAGCGCTCAATCCGCGGTGCTTCAGAAACGAACAGTTGAGAAAATTCCGTTTAATCTCGGCAAGTCAACCTTGCCCCGCCCTGTTTCCTCGTGAATAGTGTGCGCCTGCTGGGAGATTCTTGAATGCGGCGGCTTGGTCTCGTCTTAAGTGTCGTTCTGGCCGTGAGCCTATTGCTCGCCGGGTTTGCCATGATTGGCGGCCTGGATTGGCTTGCCGGGCAAAACGCAAGCATGCCCGCGCAGCCGGATCTGAAATTGAGCGAGATCGAGGCTCCGCCGAAGGCCGCGCCCAGCGTTGCGGCTTTTCCTGCCACTTTCACACCATCGCCCGGAGCAAGCCTGGCCCAGGCGACAGCTGTGCCGGATGAACAACCGGCAAGCACCGTCGTGATCGATCTTCCACTGGCGACTCGAGCGCCGGAAGCGGCGCCCGCCGATACGCCTTCAAGTCAGGACATGGTCCGATTTGCCGCCGCATCGGCGCAAATTCCGGCTCCAAGCCTTAGGCACATTCCTCCGCTGGTCATAAAGTTCGCTCCGGCCAAGATTCTGTTTGGCGCGATGAAGGACCCGGCGAAAATGGCGGCTCGCTCCATTGGCTTTTATGCCAAAGGTTGCCTCGCGGGCGCCAAGCCGTTGCCCGTGAACGGCCCGGCCTGGCAGGCCATGCGGCTTTCCAGAAATCGCATGTGGGGCCATCCCACGCTCGTGAAATACATCGAACGCTTTGCAAAGGATGCGAAGGCGAAGGACGGCTGGCCCGGTCTGCTCGTGGGCGACATGTCCATGCCGCGCGGCGGCCCGATGCCGTTTGGCCATGCGAGCCATCAGGTCGGCCTCGATGTCGATATCTGGTACAAGCCCATGCCCGAGCGGGTGCTGACCGATGAGGAGCGCGAGACCGTTCCCATGGAGAGCTTCCTTCTCGACCCGGGGCACGTCAACCCCCAGGTGTGGACGCCGGACTATACGAAGCTTCTTCGCCGCGCCGTATCCTACCCCGAGGTCACGCGCGTGTTCGTGAACCCCGCGATCAAGAAGTGGCTCTGCGATAATGTGAAGGAAGACCGGGCTTTCCTGCGAAAGATCACGCCGATTATGGGCCATGACGAACATTTCCATGTGCGGCTGGCTTGCCCCGCTGACAATCCGGGTTGCCGCAACCAGCCCGCTCATGCCGCCGACGAGGGCTGCGGCAAGGGCCTGGACGCCTGGATCGCGAAGCTCTCCAAGGCGACGCCTGTCCCCGTGGCACCAGCGCCCGCCGCGCCGAAAGCTGCGGCAACAGCCGCGAAATCCTCGAAAAGGAAGCCGTCGGTTACCCTGGCGAAGCTTCCGCCGGATTGCCGGACTGTTCTGCAGGCCCCTCCCATGACAGTCCTCCGGTAGTCCGTCCCGAACACCCTCCCTGTAAGACAGCGATGCCGTCCCCGGCGCACTTGCTCCGCCAGAGTGCGCCGGAAAAGTGCGAAGCGGTTTTCCGATACAGACGCACGAAAAGACAAGACCGGGAGTCCGCTCTTGAAACCATCAAAAGCGGGTAGCCTCTTAGAGCGCTTTCAAGAAAAGTGTATGCGGTTTTCCGCCCGGAAAGCGCGATAAAATAAAAGGTTAGAGCGCATTTGGCAACTCGCAGATCGCCGAATGTGCTCCAGGGCTGGATATTTTTATTCACCCTCATTCGCCGTTCATGACAAATCCAGTTTTTGACGCTTATTTAAAAGTGCATGCATATTGAAGGAGACCATTGAGAATGACAGGCGAAACAGCATCGCCACTGGTCAGGCTGCGGCCGACGAGAGCGGCCCCCCTCATCATTACGATTGCGATATTGGCCTTTTCCACGTTCGCGACGGCCGAAGCGCAGACCAGGGAACTGTTTACACCCATCCCCCAGAACCAGTTTTCTTCCTCGGTCACGCCTGAACAGGCTCAGCGGATTGCGCGGATCAAACAGCAGCCAACGACCAAAAGCCTGGACCTGGCGACGATCAACCTCGGCGCCTTGCAAAGCGACAGCACCACCTTCAGCTTTTCCGGCGAGCGGTCTCTCACATTTTCAAGAGAGACCGTGAAGGCCATGGGCGGAGCCGATGTGATCTGGCATGGAAACCTGGCCGGCCTCCCGGGAACGGCCACGCTTGTGGTTCGCGATGGAAACATTACCGGCACCGTTCAGGATGGGTTGAACCGGTTCCATATCGAACCGGTCGGAGGCGGAGTTCACGCCATCGTCAAGGTGGATGTGACCAAACTTCCGCCCGATCACGCGCCGAGCTCCGACAGCAAAGCGCAGGATGCCATGACCCCGAAGGAGGGCCTCCACCTTCAAAACGCTCCAGCCGATCGCGGCGACAACCCCATCGGCATCAACGTGATTGTTGCGTATACCCCCTCGGCCGAGGCCTCCGTCGCCGATATCAACGCCACGATTGAACTGGCTGTCGCGGAAGCAAATCAGGCCTACTCCAACAGCGGAATCAAGATCCGGCTCAGTCTCGTAGACACCGTGAGACTGGCCTATACGGAAGCGGCGACGTTCGAAGCCATCGTCGCGGACTTCAAGGATAATCCCGAAATCAATCAGAGACGCAGAGCTGCGCATGCCGACCTCGCAGCCCTCATCGTCAACAGACCGGAGGCTTGCGGCAGGGCGACGGGAATCATGGCCACCCCATCAACGGCATTTGCCGCGGTCCATTACGACTGCGCGACCGGCAACTATTCGTTCGCACACGAGCTTGGGCATCTCATGGGGGCGCGTCACGACGAGAAGAATGACCCTACTGGCACGCCCTTCCCCTATGGACACGGCTATCAGCGGCCGTCTTCATCGGCAACCAAGGCCTTCCGGACGGTCATGGGCTATCAATGCGCGGCTCCCGAGATGTGTGAGCTGCGCGTCCCCTACTGGTCCAATCCCGACATTCGTTACAATGGAATCCCGACCGGAACAGTGGAGTCGAACAATGCCCGGGTCCTGAACGAGACAGCGGCAACCATTGCCGACTTCAGAAATCATCTCGAGGCCATGGCCAGCTTGCCGCCCGCCTCGGCAACCTCGGATGAAACAAAGGTCGCGTCTCCCGCAAAGGACGAAGCACCGTCGTTAGTGGGTCAGTGGATGATCAAAGAAAGCGGCGGCATCCTCAGCATAGACCAGGGCGGCTGGTTTCACCCGGCCCACGGGCGGGCAAAAATACGCAAGGCCGACGATGCCGCCGACATCAAGGTTTTCTATGAGCACGGGTCGGAACGGTGCTCTTACCGGCTCTCATTCTCGGAAGGTGGAAAAAGACTGCTCCTCATCGCCGCCGATACGGCGCAGGACCCTGACTGGTGCCCTGCGGGCAGCCTGAAAAAGGTAGGCGGCTAAACCTCCCCTTTCCCCGGTCGATCTTGCCCTGGCCCAACCGGCTCGCGATCCTCGGCATCGAAGCCCGGCACAAAAACATCTCGTGAATAAAGAAGCGCCTGCTTCAAGCGCGGCTTGATCCGCGCGCCGAACCAATCAACGGCATGCTTTCGCGATCTTGACAACGCCGCGCTCCGCCATGGAAGCTCGAATAAAGAGATCATGGAGGCTCGCATGGCGGCAATCGGATTTGTCGGGCTTGGCAATATGGGCGGCCCTATGGCGGCCAACCTGATCAAGGCGGGCCACAAGCTTCGCGTGTTCGACCTGTCGCAGCCCGCGATCGCGAAACTCGTCGAGGCTGGCGCAGAGGCGGCGCTCTTCCGCGACCGACGCGGCGAAGGGCGCAGAGGCCGTGATCACCATGCTTCCCGCAGGACAACAGGTCCGCGACATCTATCTTGGCCCGCATGGCTTGATCGCGTCTGCGCCGCGCGGCTGCCTTCTCATCGACTGCTCGACGATCGACGTGGCGACGGCTCGCGAGGTGAGCGCGGCCGCGGAAGCGGCGGGCCTCGACATGCTCGACGCTCCGGTCTCGGGCGGCGTCGGCGGCGCGCAGGGGGCGACGCTGACCTTTATGGCGGGCGGAAGCGAGAGCGCCTTCAAACGCGCCGAGCCGATCCTGACCTGCATGGGCAAGGCTGTTATTCACGCCGGGGGGCCGGGCAACGGACAAGCCGCGAAGATCTGCAACAACATGATCCTCGGCATCTCGATGATCGCAGTCTCCGAAGCCTTCACGCTCGGCGAGAAACTCGGGCTCAGCCACCAGACGCTGTTCGACATCGCCTCGAAATCATCGGGCCAGTGCTGGTCGCTCACGAGTTATTGTCCGGTCCCAGGACCGGTGCCTGCCTCGCCTGCGAACCGAAATTATTCTGCGGGGTTTACCACGGCGATGATGCTCAAAGATCTGAGGCTCGCCCAGGAGGCTAGCCGCATGACGGGCGCAAATACCCCTCTCGGCGCCGAAGCGGCATCTCTCTACGGGCTGTTCGCCAGCCACGGAGCGGGAGGCCTCGATTTTTCGGCTATCATCCAGTTTTTGCGCGGGAAAAGCTAGGAGCGGACACCAGCTCAATTTGAATCGTCTCGTAAATAAATTGTGTACGATAAGGCTTGCAGAGGCTTGCAAGAGTTCTCCTAAAAGTTGCTACAATTAAGACGATATTCATGGATTCGCCTCTAAGTTGTATCCGCGGGTATCAACACAACTTGAGGATGGTTGGTGACATGATCGCCGATTTCGTACGCGTCCAGCCGGACGACCAGACGTTAAAATCAAATTACCTCGTCACTCTCCGGATGATCGAGCGGTTGCACCGGCTTCTCCTCGATCTCATCAAGGATGAGTTCGAGCGTGTAGGCCGAACGGACGTCAACAGCGTTCAGGCCCTGCTCCTGTTCAACATCGGAGACGTCGAGCTTACAGCGGGAGAGCTTAAGACCCGCGGCCTCTATCTCGGCTCCAATGTGTCCTACAACCTGAAGAAGCTTGTCGAAAGCGGCTATATCCATCACCAGCGCTCGCGCACCGACAAGCGCTCCGTCCGCGTGAAGCTCACGGACAAGGGCAAGGCTATTTCCGAGATGGTGAACCGCCTTCTCGAACGTCAGTTGAACATGCTCGAGAAAGTCGGTGGCGTTTCGGTTCCGGACCTCAAGCACTTCAACCAGATCTCGGTGAAGCTGGAGCGCTTCTGGGGCGACCAAATCCGCTACCAGCTGTAGACACGAAAGCGGCGTTGGCCAACGGCGATGCCGCTCCATTCCTTTCCCCTGCGACGCGCATTGGAAGGTTGCAGGCTTGGAAATGCGATTTCCTCCAGAATGACGATGAGCCCCTTGCTCCTCCCCTTGAGCTAACGGGAAAGTAACCCCGTTATCGACATAATTCGATGTCACGAAAGCTGCAGGTGCTGGAAGGTTGCGATTCCATGTGTCTGTCTTGGAATGCGGGATGAGGATTATGAAACAGAGGGTTACAGCCCTGTTTGTAGCGGCTGCCTTCATGACTTTTGCGGGCGTGGCCGGGGCGGATGCACAACAGCGGAGAAGCAGCTTCGACGACTGGCTGGGCTTCGACCAATCGGACGATAATTGGGATCAGTCCGCCCGCGACCGTACCTTTGCCAGGGATGTGGATACGCAGCCCGATCGCGGCTTCCCGACGCTCGCGAAGGAAAACATCGCGACCACCAAGACAGCCATCAAGCAATATGCCGAGCTCGTCGCGCAGGGCGGATGGCCCCAGCTGGCGCCGATCGAATTGCGGACTGGCGTAAACCACCCGGCGGTGGTGCAACTCCGCCGCCGTCTGCAGGCTACGGGCGATCTCCAGGCCTATGGCGGCTATCCCGAAGTTTACGATTCCTACGTGGAACAGGCCGTGAAGCGGGCGCAATTGCGCCATGGCATTCCGCCAACCGGTTTCCTCGACTCCATCACCATCGATGCGCTGAACGTCCCGGCCAGCGCGCGTTTGCGCCAGCTGCGGACGAACCTGACGCGTCTGCAGAACCTCGTTCCGTCCACCCCTGCCGGGAAATATGTGCTCGTGAACATTCCCGCGGCGCAGATCGAGGCGGTGAATAATAACCAGGTTGTGTCCCGTCATACCGGCGTCGTGGGCAAACCGGACAGGCCGTCGCCGCTTCTGCAATCGGCGATCGAGGAAATCAACTTCAACAAGGAATGGGTCGTTCCGCCGACTGTTCTGAAGGCCGATCTGGTCCCGAAGGGCCGCAGCGGCCAGGACGTGCTCGCGAAATACAAGATCGACGCTTACCTTGACCACGCAGCCTATCAGAAAGGTCAGCGGCTCGACCCGACCAAATCGACTGGGCATCGGACGCCCCGCTTCGTTATTTCTACGTGCAGAATGCGGGCGAAGATAATCCGCTCGGCTACGCCAAAATCAATTTTGCGAGCCCGCACGGCGTCTATATGCACGATACGCCAGGACAGAGCGTTTTCTCGAAAAGCTTCCGGGCGGAAAGCTCTGGCTGCGTGCGAGTGCAGAACATCCACCAGCTTGTTGCATGGCTTTTAGAAGACAACGGCTGGTCGGTTCCGCAGGTTCTGCGCATGAAGCAGACAGGCGAGCGGTTGACCGTGCGGCTGAAGAAGCGCGTGCCCCTGTACCTGGGCGTATATCACCGCATGGGCGACGCCCGAGGCACCGTTCAGTTCCGGAATGACTACCGGAAGGATGGCTTGGAGGCGATTGCCTCGGCCTACTAACTATCTTATCGGAACGGATCGGCCTGTCGAGTTGACTCATGGCGTCAGGCCCTCTGAGATCCGAGGTGACACCGTTCAGCAAAGAAAGCGGCCTGACGCGACGAGCGGCCGGCCGTGAACCGCGCCGGCGAATGGGTAGACCCAGGCTGACAGCCTCCCGCCGCGCGTGAGCCGCACATCCACCACATCGCGATAGAACAGGTCGGGCTTTGTGCCTTGCCCGCCGCAGCCTTCATACGCATCCAGCGCCGCGAGCAGCCTGTCGCCGCGCAGGAGAAAAAGCTCGCCGCATGACCCTCGTTGTGCAATCACCGCCGAACACCGCGCCGGGGTAGCGGCCGAGATGATACAGCCGCCCCGGCGTCCATCCCTCGCCCACGAACTGCGCGCGCGCTCTCAAAAGCTGCGCATAGGGGCTTCGGCTTGCACGCATGAGCGTGCCGTACACAAACAGATGCCGCGGGTCGGCCTCCATCATGGCTTGACGATGACCTTGCCCTTGATCTGACGCGCCTCCATCGCGCGCAGGGCGTCCGCCGTTTCGGCGAAAGAGAACACGCGATCGATATGCGGCCGGATCTTGCCCTCCACGCACCATTGGATGAGCCGGGTCATCTGGTCGCGAAAGCCGGGCAGGTTCATGGCGACATGACGCCCCCAGAACACGCCCGCGATTTCGCAGCCTTTCAAGAGCACGAGATTCAGCGGGATTTTCGGAATGTCGCCCGCGGCGAAACCCACGACGAGGTAGCGTCCGCCCCAGGCGATGCCCCGCAGAGCGGGCTCCGCATACAGGCCGCCGACGCAGTCGTAGATCACGTCCGGACCTTTGCCGCCGTTCAGGGCGCGTACCGCCTCTTTCACGTCGATGCCGGTCAGATTGAGAAGCTGCGCCGCGCCGCGCTCCGCGCATATCTTCAGCTTCTCGTCCGAGGTGCCCGCGGCCACCACCTCCGCATTCAGGCACGCCGCCACCTCGACCGCGGCGAGCCCGGCGCCGCCCGTCGCGCCAAGAACAAGCACCGTCTGCCCCGGCCAAAGATGGCCGCGATCTTCCAGCCCGTGAAGCGCCGTCCCGTAAGCGATGGGGATGGATGCGGCCGCTTCATCGGAAATGCCGTCGGGCAAAGCAACAACGCGGCGCGCGGGCGCGATCGCCTCTTCCCGGCAACCATTATAGCCGATATAGGCAAGCACGCGCTGGCCAACCGAGAGACCTTCCACTCCCGGCCCAAGCCGCGCGACGGTCCCCGCAAGCTCGCCGCCCGGCGAGAAGGGCAGCTCCGGTTTCGTCTGATACTTGCCGCGGACGATCAGGGTATCGAAGAAATTGAGCGCGACCGCCGAAACGCGGATCGCGACCTCACCCGTCCCCGGCTCGGGAGGGGGAAGATCGCCAACCTCGAGCGCGTCGGGCCCGTCGAGAGACTTGCATAAAACAGCTTTCATCGCATACCTCAGTCGAAACGCTTCATTTTACGCGAAAAGCAAGGGACATGCGCGGATACTTCGCAATCGGAGCCGAACGGATATCGAAGCCCATGAACATGGGCAACCTTTTGCGTTCGGCCCACGCCTTCGGGGCGAAGTTCTTCTTCACCATCGGCGCTCATCCGCGCGCTTTCGAGGCGAAGTCGGACACATCCAAGGCCACCCACCATTTGCCGGTCTATCGTTGGGCGAACGCGGACGAGATGATCCTGCCGCTCCAGTGCAAGCTTGTCGGCGTGGAACTGATCGAGGGCGCGACGGATTTGCCGAGCTTCCGCCATCCGATCCACGCGGCGTATGTGCTTGGCCCGGAACTCGGCGTTTTATCCGAGGCGCTTCTCTCGCGCTGCGACCATGTCATCAAAATTCCGACGGCTTTCTGTATCAACGTCGCCATGGCGGGCGCGATCGTCATGTATGACCGCGTCCGGAGTTTCGGCTCGTTCCCAGATCGGATGGAGACGCCAGCCCCGCACCTTCGATCGCGAACCGGCAAGCTTTCAGCAGACCGATGACCGGGACAATGGATTTTGCCTTGACGCATGGGCCGAGATCCAGAAAGGGTAAAAAGCACTGAAAAAACGAGATTTTTGCATGCGCGGCGGCCTGAATATTCCGGCATTACTGCTTTTCCTGCTGACGCCTTGTGCGATGGCGCAAGATGCGAATGTCGAGCAAGACGTACCTCAGCCCGCACCGCAGCCCAAGGCAGCGACGCCCGCGCCCGCCAAACCGAAACCGAAGCCCGCTCCCGTTCCGGCGAAGAAGCCCGTTCCAGCCGCCCCCGACGTGAAAGCCCGCCTTCTCGAAAGGATAAAGGACTGGACCGTGTTCATTTACGAGGGCACTGAGGGCCGGGTCTGTTTCGCGGCGTCTGCGCCAACCGATATGCAGCCCAAAACGGCGAAACGAACGTCCGTCATTTTCTACGTGACGACCTGGCAGAAGGACGGCATCCACAACGAGGTCAGCGTCAGGCAGGGCTACGCCATGAAGGCGAACGCGGTGGCGACGGTGACGGTTGGCAGCCAGAACTTCTCGCTCTCGGCCGACGATGACAAAGCCTATGCGAAAGATCCGGCAGACGAGCGAAAACTGCTCGCTGCCATGGCGGCCGGCGGCCCCATGATCGTGAAGGCGACGTCATCGAAGGGGACACAAACGACAGACCAATATTCGCTCGAGGGTATCGCGGCGGCGGTGCAAAAGCTTGAAGAATCCTGTCCCTAAAAAAGGGGTCGAGGTTCTGGCTTAATCGTAGAACCCGGCGTGATTTGAAGCAGCGCGAAGGATGTGGGGCCTCTCCCGCCACAATTTCCTGGCGGCTTTTTCCGCTTGGAACGGCCCTGCAAACTCGACACCTTCAAGGCTGTTGAAGCCATGCAGGGCGGCCATGAAGCGGTAAGCAGGTTCATCTTCACTGCGCCGGACGATGATTCCGACGGCGCTGCCTTGCAATTCGATGACATAAGCGTCCGACATGCGTGTTTCCCTCACCGGTCTATAGCCGGCGGATCTAGGCTGTCTGGAGTTGGAAGGATGCTTTTTGTACGCGCCGAATCAAAGTGCGGTGGCGGCTGAGTTTTTGCCTCAAGGACACGCGCTCACGGTCATATTTGGCAACATCGGTGTCACCCGGATTTGGTTGCCGGGACTCTCTCATAAGCCCGCGTACTAGGCAAAGATTATAATATTCCGTTGGGTAATCCTATACTGAGAAAAAGCGAAGCATTTCTCTTGAAACCCGCGCCGGGCGATTTTCATTACCTCGAAAGACCAGAAACTGAGCTGAAAAGGCTCAGCATCCGCTCAAAAAAGCAAAAATTTTCCGATAATGGGTTATACTTTAGTCATAGCGCGAAGCGGTCGCAACCAAGCGAGACCATTTTCGAAGTTTCCCGAGCGCCATTTATGCGCTATGGAAATGTTCAGATTTGATCTTGGTCAAGGCCCGCCGTGGCCGCGTCAGTCATTCTTCGCCCCGTCCGGAAGTTGCGCCGCCAAGGCGGCCGCTCACACAAGTGGCAAGGCGCTTGCACCCTTCACCGAAGCGCCATATCCCCCAGGTATGCGTCCCACGGCTTTCAGTATGGCTAACACAGAACGGAGTCTTGCTTCATGAGCGAGGCAAATGCGGCAATTACCATTGACGGGCTTGAGGCGCTGATTAGCGCGCTTGCCGCCGGCGGATATCAGGTTTTAGGCCCGACCGTCCGCGATGACGCCATCGTTTATGACGAGATCGCGGGCGTAGCCGATCTGCCCGCGGGCTGGACGGATCGGCAGGACGCCGGGCGTTACCGCCTGGAACGCCGGGAAGATGGCGCACTCTTCGGGTTTGCCCACGGGCCGCAATCGTGGAAGCGCTTTTTGCATCCGCCCATGCAAACGCTCTGGACGGCAAAGAAGAACGGCGAAGGGATGGAGATCGTGCCGCCCGAGCCGCCTTCCCGGAAATTTGCCTTCATCGGCGCCCGGTCCTGCGAGCTGCACGCCATCGCCATTCAGGACAAGGTCTTCTGCGACGGACCTTTTGTCGACAAGGCTTACACGGCGCGGCGCCGCAATACCTTTATCGTCGCAGTGAACTGCGGCGAGGCGGGAGGAACATGCTTCTGCGTGTCCATGAAGACCGGTCCGAAAGCCGAATCCGGCTTTGATCTCGCCTTGACGGAAGTCCTGAATGGCAGCGGCCACACCTTCCTGGTCGAAGCCGGAAGCGAAGCGGGCGCCGCCCTGCTGGAGCAGATCCCGAAACGGCCTGCGACAAGCGACGACCTCGCAGCGGCAAAGGCTGTGGTGGAACGCACGGCGAGCAGAATGGGCCGCAGCCTTCAAACCGACGGCATCAAGGCGCTTCTGCAAGACAACCCGAAGCACCCGCGCTGGGAGGATGCTGCGAAGCGCTGCCTCTCCTGCGGGAATTGCACGATGGTGTGCCCGACCTGCTTCTGCACAACGGTGGACGATCATAGCGATCTCACCGGAACGTCCGCCAGCCGGGTGCGCAAGTGGGACTCCTGTTTTACCTTGGACTTTTCCTACATACACGGCGGCGCGGTGCGACAAAGTGGAAGCGCACGCTACCGGCAATGGATGACGCACAAGCTCGCAAGCTGGTACGATCAGTTCGGAACGTCAGGATGCGTAGGTTGCGGGCGCTGCATTACCTGGTGTCCCACGGGTATCGACATAACAGAAGAAGCTGCCGCAATCAGGACAGCCCCTGCAGCCCGAACGGAGGAGACCAATGGAGGGACTTGAACGTATTCTGAGTGAGCATCCATTTTTCGCAACTTTCCCCAAAGAGCATCGCGAGCTGCTCGCGGGATGCGCGAAGAACCATCGTTTCAACGCGGGGGAGTTCCTGTTCCATGAGCACGAACCTGCAAACGAGTTCTTCCTGATCCGGCATGGGAAAATCGCTCTTGAGATCGTAGCGCCCGGCCGCGAGCCGATCGTCTTCGAGACGTTGCAAGACGGCGATATTGTTGGCGCGTCGTGGCTCGTCCCGCCTTACCGCTGGATGTTCGACGCTCGCGCTGTTGGATTAACCCGCGCCATCGGCATGGACGCTGCGTGCCTTCGCGGGAAATGCGAGGCGGATCATCACCTTGGCTATGAGATGATGAAACGCTTCTTACCTATTCTTGTAGGACGGCTTCATGCAACAAGACTTCAGATCCTCGACGTCTACGGCAAGCATTGACGAGACGGTGACTGACGAGACGCTGGCGGACTCGTTCCTGCCAGAACTCTACCGCGTGGTGCGCTCGACGACCGAGATCCCGGACGTCGTCACGATCGACATCGTGCCGGTTTCCGGGGAGCGGGCGCCCTTCGCGGCCGGGCAGTTCAATATGCTTTACGTCTTCGGCGTGGGCGAAGTGGCCATCAGCATGAGCGGCGACCCTGCCGACATGAGCCGCCACGTGCATACGATCCGCGACGTCGGCATGGTGAGCGGCGCACTGACAAGGCTCAAAGAAGGCGATGTCATTGGCGTGCGCGGGCCGTTCGGAACCGGCTGGCCGGTTCACGAGGCCGAAGGGCTGGACGTCGTCATGGTTTCCAGCGGCTGCGGCCTCGCGCCTTTACGGCCCGCCATCTACCATGTCCTGAACAATCGCGAGCGTTATGGACGCGTCTCGATCCTCCTCGGCTTCCACAGCCCGGACGATTTGCTCTATCGCCATGAGTTCGAGCAGTGGCGGCAGAGGCTCGACATAGATCTCCTCGTGACCGTCAACCACGCGGATCGCAGCTGGCGCGGCAATGTCGGCGGCGTGCAAATGCGAAGCTTCGTAAAGCGTGCGAATTTCGATCCCAAGGAGACGCTCGCGATGGTTTGCGGCCCCGAGGGCAAGATGCGGTACATGGCCAGCTCCCTTCGCGATGCGGACGTTCCCGAAGAACGCATCTACTTCTCCATGGAACGCAACATGAAATGCGCCATGGGCATTTGCGGTCGCTGCCAGTTCGGTCCCGAATTTACCTGCAAAGATGGCCCGGTGCTGCGGTTCGACCGCATCTCGCGCATCCTCGCCGTCAGGGAGATTTGACATGGCCGAGAGAAACCGCCCAAAGCTTGCGGTTTGGAAGTTCGCATCCTGCGATGGATGCCAGCTTTCGCTGCTTGACCTGGAGGACGACCTTTTGACGCTGGCGGCGGAAATCGACATTTCGAATTTCCCCGAAGCGTCGAGCGCCATTTCCGATGGGCCTTACGATCTCTCTTTGGTCGAAGGATCAATCACGACAACGCATGACGCCGAGCGCATTCACAAGGTGCGGGAGCAATCGAAGTTTCTCGTCACCATCGGCGCATGCGCGACTTCGGGCGGGATCCAGGCGCTGCGGAATTTTGCGGACGTGAACAGCTTCATCTCCGCCGTCTATGCCTCCCCGCAATATATCAACACGCTTGCGACATCGACGCCGATCAAGTCGCATGTGCGGGTGGATTACGAACTCCAGGGCTGTCCCATCAATAAGGCACAGTTGGCCGAGGTGATCTCCGCTTACCTCGCGGGCCGGAGACCGTCGATACCGGCCTACAGCGTTTGTGTAGACTGCAAGCTGCACGGGAACCTGTGCGTCATGGTTCAGGGCATTCCCTGCCTTGGCCCCGTGACGCATGCCGGCTGCGGCGCGCTTTGTCCCACATTCCGGCGGGGCTGCTATGGTTGCTTTGGCCCGATGGAGACGCCGAACACT
>CAVYVV010000018.1:0-70837 GCA_963772105.1 uncultured Alphaproteobacteria bacterium | reverse complement strand
GATGAAGATCGGCTACCAGGGCATCAAGTGCACCGAGTCCGGTGGACCCGAGCCGGGAGTTGGCTGCGCGGGCCGCGGCGTTATCACCGCCATCAACTTCCTCGAAGAGAACGGCGCCTATGAGGATGTCGACTACGTCTCCTACGACGTGCTCGGCGACGTGGTGTGCGGCGGCTTCGCGATGCCCATCCGCGAGAACAAGGCGCAGGAAATCTACATCGTGATGTCCGGCGAGATGATGGCCATGTACGCGGCCAACAACATCGCGAAGGGCATTCTGAAATACGCCAACTCCGGCGGCGTGCGCTTGGGCGGCCTCGTCTGCAATGAGCGCCAGACCGACAAGGAGCTCGAGCTCGCGGAGAACCTTGCCCAGAAGCTCGGCACCAAGCTCATCTACTTCGTGCCTCGCGACAACATCGTGCAGCACGCCGAGCTGCGCCGCATGACGGTGATCGAGTATGCGCCCAACTCCGCGCAAGCCCAGCATTACCGCAATCTCGCGACGAAGGTCCACGCCAATGTCGGTCAGGGCACCATCCCGACCCCGATCTCGATGGACGAACTCGAAGACATGCTGATGGAGCACGGCATCCTGAAAGCGGTCGACGAGAGCATCGTCGGCAAGACTGCGGCAGAACTGGCAGCCGAAGCAGCAGCGGCATAACATGCAGGCCGGACAGGCCATTGATGCGCATCCGGTACCGGCTCCTCAAAAGGAGAACCGGTACGCGGAAGCAAGAAACTCAGGTTGGAAAGGCTAGCGGCATGAGCCTGGAACTCGAAGAAAACATCGAAGACATCAAGGCAAGGAACAAGGAACTCGTCGAAGAGGTCCTGAAAGTCTACCCGGATAAAACAGCAAAGCGGCGCGCCAAGCACATCGGCAGCTACCAGTCAGGCAAGCCCGACTGCGGCGTGAAGTCCAACATCAAATCGATCCCCGGCGTGATGACCATCCGCGGCTGCGCTTATGCAGGCTCGAAGGGCGTGGTCTGGGGTCCGATCAAGGATATGGTTCACATCAGCCACGGCCCCGTCGGCTGCGGCCAATATTCCTGGGGTTCGCGCCGGAACTACTATGTCGGCCATACAGGCATCGACTCGTTCGGCACGATGCAGTTCACCTCCGACTTCCAGGAGAAGGACATCGTCTTCGGCGGCGACAAGAAGCTCTCGAAGCTGATTGACGAAGTCCAGGAGCTGTTCCCGCTGAACAAGGGGATTTCGGTTCAGTCCGAATGCCCGATCGGGCTCATCGGCGACGACATCGAGGCCGTCTCCAAGAGGAAGTCGAAGGAATACGACGGCAAGCCCATCGTTCCCGTCCGCTGCGAAGGCTTCCGCGGCGTGTCGCAGTCGCTTGGCCACCATATCGCCAACGACGCGATCCGCGACTGGGTCTTCGACAAGACCGAAGGCAAGCCGGCGCGTTTCGAGCCGACACCCTACGACGTCGCGATCCTGGCCGACTACAACATCGGCGGCGACGCCTGGGCTTCGCGCATCCTGCTCGAGGAAATGGGCCTTCGCGTCATTGCGCAATGGTCGGGCGACGGCACCATCATGGAGCTTGAGTCCTCCCCGAGGGCGAAGCTCAATGTGCTCCATTGCTACCGCTCGATGAACTACATCGCGCGCCATATGGAAGAGAAGTACAATATTCCGTGGGTTGAATATAACTTCTTTGGCCCGACCAAGATCGTGGAGTCCCTGCGCAGGATCGCAGCGCAATTCGACGACACGATCAAGGCGAACGCGGAGAAGGTCATCGCGAAATATCTGCCGCTCATGGAAGCGGTCATCGCGAAGTACAAGCCGCGCCTCCAGGGCAAGAAGGTCATGCTGTATGTCGGCGGCCTGCGTCCGCGCCACGTGATCGGCGCTTACGAAGACCTCGGCATGGAAGTCGTCGGCACGGGCTACGAATTCGGCCACAACGACGACTATCAGCGCACCACCCACTACGTCAAAGACGGCACGCTGATCTATGACGACGTGACGGGCTACGAGTTCGAGAAGTTCGTCGAGAAGGTCCGGCCCGACCTCGTCGGCTCCGGCATCAAGGAGAAGTACGTCTTCCAGAAGATGGGCGTGCCTTTCCGGCAGATGCACTCCTGGGATTATTCCGGTCCCTATCACGGCTATGACGGCTTTGCCATCTTCGCCCGCGACATGGACATGGCGATCAACTCTCCGATTTGGAAACTCGCCAAGGCGCCCTTCTAGAGAACATTCGAAATAAGTGGCCGCACCCCTCATCCTGTCCTTCTCCCGCAAGGGGAGAAGGGACGGCGCTGCAACTGGCGCGACCTGCTCCCTCTCCCCTTGCGGGAGAGGGTTGGGGTGAGGGGTTCGAGAGCCCAACGGAATAGAGGACTACTATGAGCCAGAATGCAGAGAACGTCTTGGACCACTTCGAACTGTTCCGCGGGCCGGAATATAAGGAGATGTTCAAGAACAAGCGTGAGAACTTCGAAGCCGGCACTCCCATGGCTGAAGTGGAGCGCGTCACCGAATGGACCAAGACACCCGAATATCAAGAGAAGAACTTCGCCCGCGAAGCGCTGACGATCAACCCGGCCAAGGCCTGCCAGCCGCTCGGCGCGGTGTTCGCGGCGGTGGGCTTCGAGGGCACGCTGCCTTTCGTGCATGGCAGCCAGGGCTGCGTCGCCTATTATCGCAGCCACTTCTCGCGTCACTTCAAGGAGCCGACCTCATGCGTCTCCTCGTCCATGACGGAAGATGCGGCGGTGTTCGGCGGCCTGAACAACATGATCGACGGCCTTGCGAACAGCTATAAGATGTACAAGCCGAAGATGATCGCCGTCTCGACAACCTGCATGGCGGAAGTCATCGGCGACGACCTCAACGCCTTCATCAAGACCTCGAAGGAAAAGGGCTCGGTCCCGGCCGACTTCGACGTTCCCTTCGCTCACACGCCCGCCTTCGTCGGCAGCCACATCACCGGCTACGACAACGTCATGAAGGGCATGCTGGAGCACTTCTGGGGCGGCAAGGCCGGCACGCAGCCGAAGGCCGAACGGCAGCCGAACAACAAGATCAACTTCTTCGGCGGCTTCGACGGCTACACCGTCGGCAACCTGCGCGAAATCAAGCGCATCTTCGACACGATGGGCGTGGAATACACGATCATCGGCGACAACAGCGATGTGTGGGATACCCCCACCGACGGCGAGTTCCGCATGTATGACGGCGGCACGACCCTTGAGGACGCCGCGAACGCGGTCCACGCCAAGGCGACGATCTCGATGCAGGAATTCTGCACCGAGAAGACCTTGGGCTACGCCAAGACCTGGGACCAGGAGACCGTCGCCTTCAATCATCCGGTAGGCCTTGCCGGAACCGACAAGTTCCTGATGGAAGTCTCGCGCATCACCGGAAAGCCGATCCCGGATGAGCTCCGGAAGGAACGCGGCCGCCTCGTCGACGCCATGGCGAACTCGAGCGCGCACATCCACGGCAAGAAGTTCGCGATCTACGGCGATCCCGATCTCTGCCTTGGCGTTGCGAGCTTCCTGATGGAGCTGGGCGCTGAGCCCGTCACCATCCTGTCGACCAATGGCGGCAAGGCCTGGGAAGCGAAGATGCGCGAAGTTCTTGCAAGCTCGCCCTTCGGCGCAGGCTGCGAAGTCTACGCGGGCAAAGACCTCTGGCACATGCGCTCGCTGCTCTTCACGCGGCCGGTGGATTTCCTCATCGGAAACACCTACGGCAAATATCTGGAGCGCGACACCAACACGCCGCTGATCCGCATGGGCTTCCCGATCTTCGACCGCCATCATTGGCACCGTCGCGCCGTGTGGGGCTACCAGGGTGCGCTCAACGTGCTCACCTTGTTCCTCGACAAGATCTTCGACGAGATGGACCGGAACACCAACATCGTTGGCGAGACCGACATCAGCTTCGACATCATCCGCTAAGCCCAACTGTCATGGCCGGGCTCAGAGCCCGGCCATCCAGAGTATTACAATGAGGGCGTCGGTTGTTTGCCGGATGGCCGGGTCAAGCCCGGCCATGACAGAGAGGCGCCCGGCCATGCCGTTCAAAGATCGCTCCGGGAGACGTGAATGACCACGCTGGCGAACAAAATCCAGGATGTCTTGAACGAGCCCGGTTGCGGCATCAATCAAGGCAAGTCCGAGAAGGAACGCAAGAAGGGCTGCACCAAGCCCTTGCAGCCGGGCGGTGCGGCGGGCGGCTGCGCCTTCGACGGAGCGAAAATCGCGCTCCAGCCCATCACCGATGTCGCGCACCTCGTGCACGGCCCCATCGCCTGCGAAGGCCATTCCTGGGACAACCGCAACTGCGGCTCCTCCGGATCGAAACTCTACCGCACGAGCTTCACCACCGACATGAGCGAGCAGGATGTGATCTTCGGCGGCGAGAAGCGCCTCTGGCGGTCCATCAAGGAAATCATCGAGAAATACAATCCGCCTGCGGTCTTCGTGTATCAGACCTGCGTTCCGGCCATGACCGGCGATCACATCGAGGCGGTCTGCAAGAAGGCATCGCAGAAGTTCGGAACACCCTGCATTCCGGTGAATGTGCCGGGCTTTGTCGGCGCGAAGACGATCGGCAACAAGCTCGCGGGCGAGGCGCTGCTCGACTACGTCATCGGCACCGAGGAGCCCGAATACACCACGCCCTACGACATCAACATCATCGGCGAATACAATGTGGCGGGCGAGCTGTGGCAGGTGAAGCCGCTCCTCGACGAGCTTGGCGTCCGCATCCTTGCCTGCATCTGCGGCGATGCGAAATACCGCGAAGTGGCAAGCTCGCACCGCGCGAAGGCCGCGATGATGGTGTGCTCGCGCGCCATGATCAACGTCGCGCGCAAAATGGAAGAGCGCTACGGCATCCCCTATTTCGAAGGCTCCTTCTACGGCATCAGTGACATGAGCGACAGCTTGCGCAACATCGCGCGGCTGCTCGTGGAGCGCGGCGCGCCGGACGATCTGATCGCGCGCACCGAAGCCGTGATCGAGCGCGAGGAGAAGCGCGCCTGGGCGGGAATCGCCGCCTATCGCGAGCGCCTGCAGGGCAAGAAGGTCCTTCTCATTACCGGTGGCGTCAAATCCTGGTCGGTCGTGGCGGCGCTGCAGGAAGGCGGCATGGAAATCGCCGGCACGAGCGTCAAGAAATCCACGAAGGAAGACAAGGAGCGGATCAAGGAGATCATGGGCGAGGACGCGCACATGATCGACGATATGAAGCCGCGCGAGATGTACAAGGTTTTGAAAGAGGCGCGCGCGGACATCATGCTTTCGGGCGGACGTTCGCAGTTCGTGGCGCTGAAGGCCAAGATGCCATGGATGGACATCAACCAGGAGCGCCATTACGCCTATGCCGGTTATGACGGCATGGTGGCGCTTGTCCGCGAAATCGACAAGGCGCTGTCCAATCCGATCTGGGAGCAGGTTCGCACGCCCGCGCCGTGGGAGGAGGTGAGCTGGGAACAGCGCGCGGACGAAGCGAACGCCGCCGAGGCCGCAGCGCTCGCTGCCAGTGCACCTCCTGCGGCCGAAGCGGGGCACGGGGATCACGTCTGCGTCTGCAAGGAGGTCGGCGAGGCCGCCATTGAGGACGCGATCCGCGCAAACAGGCTGACACGCGTTGAAGAAGTCAGGGCGGTGACCGGGGCCTCCGGCGGCTGCGGAAGCTGCATCCCGCGCCTTGCGGCGATGCTGGCGCGCATCAATGGGGTGGAAGTATCTTCCGCCGCGCCCGCTTCCACGAATGAAGTTGCGGCAATAGCCCCCTCACCCCGCCCTTCTCCCGCAAGGGGAGAAGGGACGGTGTTGCGAGCGCGAGCTACTCCCTCTCCCCTTGCGGGAGAGGGCCGGGGTGAGGGGGCTTGCGACGCGGACGGTGCGGATTCTAAATGCTCCAACGAAAGCGGCGTGAGGGCGACATGGCCAAGGTCGTAATCTCGAAGAAAGCCTGCACCGTCAACCCGCTGAAGATGAGCCAGCCCCTCGGCGGCGCGCTCGCCTTTCTCGGCATCAAGAGCTGCATGCCGCTGCTTCACGGCTCGCAGGGCTGCACCTCGTTCGGGCTTGTGCTTTTTGTGCGCCATTTTCGCGAAGCCATCCCGATGCAGACGACGGCCATGAGCGAGGTCGCCACCGTGCTCGGCGGCTATGAGAACGTCGAGCAGGCTGTCGTCACCATCGCCAGCCGCACGAACCCCGCGATTATCGGCATCTGCTCAACGGGCGTGACCGAGATCAAGGGCGACGACGTGGACGGCTTCATCAAGCTCATCCGGCAAAGCCATCCCGAACTCGATCATTTGAAGCTCGTGTTTGTGTCCACGCCCGATTTCGACGGGGCCTTCCAGGACGGCTGGGCAAAGGCCGTGACGCGCATGGCGGAGCAGCTTGTCGAAACGCCGCCCCCCGGCGCGGCCCGAGACACGAAACGCGTCAACGTTCTGCCCGGCTCGCATCTCACGCCGGGCGATCTCGACGAGTTGCGCGACATCTTCGAGGCGTTCGGCCTTGAGCCGCTGTTTTTGCCCGACCTTTCGGGCTCGCTCGACGGCCACATGCCCGACGACTTCACGACGACGACGCTGGGCGGGATTTCCGTCGAAGACATCGCGAGCATGGGCCGCTCGGTGTGGACCATCGCCATCGGCGAGCAGATGCGCGATGCGGCGGCGGCCTTGGAGAAAAAGGCGGGCGTCCCGTTCCGTCTGTTCGACCGGCTGACGGGGCTTGCGCCGAACGACGCCTTCATGGCGTTTCTGTCGAAGATCAGCGGGCGCCCCGTGCCGAACAAGTTCCGCCGCCAGCGCAGCCAGCTTCTCGACGCGATGCTCGACGGCCATTTCTCCTTCGGCAACAAGAAGATTGCCGTCGGCGCGGAACCCGATCTCCTCTTCAGCGTCTCCGCCTGGCTCACGGAGATGGGTTGCGAAATCCAGGCGGCCGTGACGACGACGCAATCGCCGATGCTCGAAAAAGTCCCGGCAGACGAGGTGCTGATCGGCGACCTCGAAGACCTCGAAAATCGTAGCCAGGACTGCGACCTGATCGTCACCCACAGCCATGGGCGGCAGATGTCCGAACGGCTTGGCATCCCGCTTTTCCGCTACGGCCTGCCCACCTTCGATCGGCTCGGCGCGGCGCACAAGGTCTCGGTCGGCTATCGCGGCACGCGCAACCTCATCTTTGAAGTCGGGAACATGTTCATGGCGGAGGTTCACGAACCGGCGCCGGATATGTGGCGCAATCCTCGCGGCGAGGAGGATCATCATGGTGCGCCGGTTGCGGCTCATTAGGGCGGTACGAATAGCGACGAACGCAGACGAGACACAGGAAAGGACCGGCACAGTGAAAATCGCCTTTGCAACCGAGGACCTGAAGCGCGTGGACGCGCATTTCGGCTGGGCCAAGAACATCGCGGTCTACGAGCTTTCCGACGAGGTGTGCAAGCTCATCGAAGTCTTCCAGTTCGAGGGCGACCTCAAGGAGGATGGCAACGAGAACAAGCTGACCCCCAAGGTCGAGGCGGTCATGGATTGCGCCATCCTGTATGTCGCCGCCATCGGTGCGTCGGCGGCTGCCCGTATCGTTCAGAAGGGCATCCACCCGATCAAGGTCAATCAGCCCGAAGAGATCGCGGACCTGCTCGCGAAATTGCAGACGGTGCTGAAAGGCAATCCGCCGCCCTGGCTGCGCAAGGCGCTTTCGAAGGGCAAGGAGCCGAACTTCGATTTCGACGAAGAAGACGAGGGTGCCCATGCCTGAGGCAGCAGTCGAGAAGGCGCCTGTTCCTGACTCAGTTTTTTTGAAAGAGCTGATCAAGCAATGGCGCGCCCAGGACACGCATGGCGCCTGGGACAAGAAAAGCGATCTCGATCTGATCGCGCCCTACATCATTACCAAGGAGCAGCGGAAGGAAGTCCCCATCATCGGCGATCCCGACCCCGAGACGCTCTGGCGGCTTGAACTCTTCTACAACGCCGTCGGCCTCGCCATCGAGCGCGCCACCGGCATCATGGTCTCGCCGATCATGAAGATGCATCACGAAGGCTTCGGACGCATGGTCCTGACGGCGGGCCGGCTCGTCGTCGTGAACAAGCACCTGCGCGACGTCCACCGCTTCGGGTTCGAGACGCTCGGCAAGCTCGCCGGGGAAGGCGACAAGCTCGTCAAGGCGGGCGTGGAGATGATCGAGAAATTCCCCGAAGTCGCGAAGTATTAGGCGAGGAACCCATGAGCGAAATCGAGGCACTCAAGGCGGAAATCAAGAAGCTCTCGGCCAAGGCCACGCAGGCCAAGATGGATCTGCATGACTTGTCCGAGGAGCTGCCGGTGAATTGGCGGCAAATTCCCGAAGTCGCGCAGCGCGCTCACGATGCGTATGCGATCCTGGAAAAGAAGCGTGCGCAGTTGAAGCATCTGGAGACCGCGTGAGCCGCGGAGTTTAAGGAGAGGGCAATGGATAGTGAGACGCGCGACGGGAGGGCCTGGGAGCCGGAATATCTCGTGGCGATCGATAGCAAGACCTGTATCGGATGCGGGCGTTGCTTCAAGGTTTGCGGCCGCAACGTCATGACGCTGAAAGGTCTGACGGAGGATGGCGAGCTTGTCGCTATCGAATCCACCTCCGACGAGGACGACGACGATTACGATGACGACGAGTTCGAGCGCAAGATCATGACCATGGCTGACGCCGGGGCCTGCATCGGCTGCGGAGCCTGCGCGCGCGTCTGTCCGCGAGCGTGCCAGAGCCATTCGAAGGCGCCGCCGCCGCTGGGGGGGTGATTTTGCCGATGCTGATGGAAAGTTACCCCTCACCCCAGCCCTCTCCTGCAAGGGGGGAGGGAGCAGGTGGTAGCCGTTCCAACGGCGTCCCTTCTCCCCTTGCGGGAGAAGGACAGGATGAGGGGGCGTTGCCTCCGCCGGAGGATCTTTACCTCCTCCTCATGGAAGCGCGCTCGCCTGAGTTCGACCCATTCGATGCTCATGTTGTCGCCTCGATCCTTGCAATCTCGTTCGGCGAGGCTCTCGCAGAAGAACAGCCTCTCACAAGCGCGACCGGCCTCCCGTGCGAGCACCTTAACGACCTTGTCGCGCAGGTTTTCCCGAATGCTGCGCCCTGGCGCTTCCTTGCCCCCGTTGGAGCGGTTGAACGGAGCGCCGACGAAGCTTGCCTTCTCGATCTCCTGACAAGTTGCGCCACATCGCGGACGGTCTTCGAAACGCGGCTCGCCGCGATGATCGCAAGGCGTGCGCAGCGGCCCAATCACCTCTGGCAGGATCTCGGCCTTAACAGCCGCCGCGACCTGAGCGAGCTGATGACACGCCATTTCAAGCCGCTCGCGATGCGCAACAAGCAGGACATGAAGTGGAAGAAGTTCTTCTACCGGATGATCTGCGCCGACGCCGCCTATTCGCTCTGCACCGCGCCAAGTTGCGGCGAGTGCGACGATTTCGATCATTGTTTCGGCGAGGAAACGGGCAAATCCCTTCTTGCCCGGTCCCGCCGTCCGTAGGTGGGGGTGTTGGCCGACTAGCTTACCAAGTCACAGTGGTGACATCGCTGGCTTCGCACGACAATGTCCTTCAGGTAATACCAGCGGCCGGAGACGCCACCCCGTGACCTTGAAGCAGCATGATTTAGCGTGCCACTGCATTAAAGGATGAACTTCGAAAGATCGGCGTTCTTCGCCAGATCGCCGACGTGGACCTTCACGTAAGTCGCATCGATGGTGAACCGCGTGCGCGCCTTGTCCGCGGCCTCGAAGCTGATCTCGTCGAGCACGCGCTCCATCACGGTCGAGAGCCGCCGGGCGCCAATATTCTCCACGTTCGAATTTACCTCGACGGCCACATCGGCGATGGCGTCAATCGCGTCTTCCGTAAACTCCAGCTCGACGCCCTCGGTCGCCAGTAGCGCGATATACTGCTTGATCAGGCTCGTTTTCGGCTCGCGCAGGATTCGGCGGAAGTCGTCGCCGGTCAACGCCTGCAATTCAACCCGGATCGGCAGGCGCCCCTGCAACTCCGGCAACAAGTCGGACGGCTTCGCCACATGGAAGGCGCCCGACGCGATGAAGAGAATATGATCGGTCTTCACGGGCCCGTATTTGGTGCCCACCGTCGTGCCTTCGATGAGCGGCAGAAGATCGCGCTGAACGCCCTCGCGGCTCACATCCGCGCCAACCCGCTCCGAGCGGGCGCAGAATCTTGTCGATCTCGTCCAGAAATACGATCCCGTCGTTCTCGACCGACTTGATCGCTTCCTGAATGACCTGCTCATTGTCGAGAAGCTTGTCGAACTCATCGTTGATGAGAATCTCGTACGAGTCGCGAACGGACAGCCGCCGCGTTTTGGAGCGCCCGCCGAAAGCCTTGCCGAGCATGTCGTTGAGATTGATCATGCCGATGGAGCTCCCTGGCATCCCTGGGATCTCAAACCCCGGTATTCCGCCTGAATCGGAGACCTGGACCTCGATCTCCTTTTCATCCAGTTCACCGTCGCGAAGGCGCTTGCGGAAGGCTTCCTTCGTCGCGGGACTCGCGTTGGCGCCAACGAGAGCATTCAAGACACGCTCCTCAGCCTGAAGATGTGCCTTCGCCCGGACTTCCTTGCGCTTTCCGTCGCGTACAAGGCCGATGGCCGCCTCCACAAGGTCGCGCACAATCTGATCCACGTCGCGCCCGACATAGCCGACTTCGGTGAACTTCGTCGCCTCGACCTTGAGGAAGGGCGCATTGGCGAGCTTGGCGAGCCTGCGCGAAATCTCCGTCTTGCCGACGCCCGTCGGGCCAATCATCAGGATGTTCTTCGGGAGAACTTCCTCCCGCATATCCTCGTCGAGCTGTTGCCTGCGCCAGCGGTTTCGCAAGGCTATGGCGACCGCGCGCTTGGCGTCATTCTGGCCGACGATATAGCGGTCGAGTTCTGAGACGATTTCCCGAGGCGAGAAGTTTGTCATGTCGTTTTCCCGTGTCGTGGCTGCCTCACCCTATCCAGAGAACAGGCCCCTGCCCTCTGGATGGTCCGGTCAGGTCCGGCCACGATGATAAAATGTAGGTTAAACCGCTGAAGGCAAGCTTTCGACAACGAGGTTGTTGTTCGTATAGACGCAAATATCGGCGGCGATGGCCATGGACTTGCGGGCTATGTCTTCGGCGGAGAAATCGGTCTCGAGCAGAGCGCGGGCGGCTGCGAGCGCATAATTGCCGCCGGATCCGATGCCCATCACATTGCAGTCCGGCTCGAGCACGTCGCCGGTGCCGGTCAGGACGAGCGTCGAGTTCTTGTCGGCCACGATCATCATGGCTTCGAGCCTTCGCAAATAGCGGTCCGTGCGCCAATCCTTGGCGAGATCCACGCAGGCCCGGACCAGTTGCTCGGGGTACATTTCGAGCTTGAACTCGAGGCGCTCGAATAAGGTGAACGCGTCGGCTGTCGCGCCCGCGAAGCCCGAGATCACATTTCCCTTGCCGAGCGTGCGAACCTTCTTCGCATTCGCTTTGATGACGGTCTGACCAAGGGTCACCTGGCCGTCGCCGGCCACAACAACGCGACCGCTCTTGCGGACGGTGAGGATTGTGGTGCCATGCCAGCCCGTCGGGTCTTGAAGGTATTGCGCGTAAGGCTTCATTTATCGTACCTGCTTTATGGCGTGGGATATGGAAAGCGCCGCGAAACCGTCAAGAAGCGGCTGCGGCCAGCGAGGGCTGAACCTTGAGAAAAGCGCGAATTGAACGGAAAACAAAAGAAACCGCGATCGCCGTCGAGGTCAACCTCGACGGGACCGGCGCGTTTTCGATCTCCACCGGTGTTGGTTTCTTCGATCACATGCTGGAGCAACTCTCGCGGCATTCGCGCATCGACATTACCCTTAATGCGACGGGCGATCTCCATGTCGATCAGCATCACACCGTGGAGGACTGCGGCATCGCTCTTGGGCAGGCGATCGCAAAAGCGCTGGGCGACAAGCGCGGCATCGCCCGCTACGCCCATGCGTACCTGCCGATGGACGAGGCGCTGACCCGGACGGCGCTCGACATCTCCGGCCGGCCTTACCTGATCTGGCGCGTTGCCTTCCCCGCCGAGAAAATCGGGGCAATGGACACGGAGCTTTTCCGCGAATTCTTCCAGGCGCTCGCTCAGAATGCCGGGATCACGCTTCACATCGAGGCGCTCTACGGTGAAAATGCTCATCACATCGCCGAAAGCTGCTTCAAGGGCTTGGCGCGGGCCTTGCGAAGTGCCATCACTATCCATGATGAGATGGCTGGCGAGATACCATCCACGAAAGGACAGCTCGGCGGCTAGCGCCCCAGCTGGAAATGCCCATGATTATTTTTACCGTTCATGAGCCGCAGCGTCCGGCACAGGGTATCGAAGCGCGAGCCGAAAGCATTCAGTTCGTCAAGGAAGGCTTCACGATCTGGGGTTTTCTCTTTGGCCCGCTCTGGCTTTTGTACAATCGGCTCTGGCTGGCGTTCGTGCTGGCGGTTGTCCTGGCGGGCGGCCTTGCCTTTGGGCTCGTTGAGCTGGGGCTGAAGGCTCAGGCTCCAGCCATCGTGGATCTTCTCGTCTCGCTCATTATCGGCTTCGAGGGCAACGATATTCTTCGCTGGAGCCTGCAGCGCAAGGGCTATGCCCTTCTCGCATCGGTCGTAGGACGTAGCCGCCTGGAATGCGAACGCCGCTTTTTCGACGCCTGGCTTCCGCACGCCGCCGGAAAAGGGGGCGCGCCGGGAACGCCGGGGATGGATATGAAAAGCGGAGACTGGCGAACCTCACATCCAATCGGCACCTGGCCGGAGGCGACGGCTTAACCCATGTCCGTTGCAATCGTCGATTACCAATCCGGCAACCTTCACTCGGCTGCGAAAGCATTCGAGCGATCGGCCCGCGAAAGCGGCCTTGCTTGCGAAATCCTTGTCACCGGGGATCCCGACGCCGTCTTGCGCGCGGACCGCATCGTTCTTCCCGGCGTCGGCGCGTTCGGCGATTGCTACCGGGGCCTCAGCGACACGCCCGGCATGATCGACGCCTTGAAAGAAGCGGTGCTGCAGCGCGGGCGGCCATTCTTCGGTATTTGCGTGGGCATGCAGATGCTTGCGGATCGCGGGCTGGAGCACGGCACACATCAGGGCCTCGGCTGGATCAGCGGCGAGGTGGACCTTATCAAGCCATCCGACCCGTCACTCAAGATCCCCCACATGGGCTGGAATACGCTGTCCTTCACGAAAAGCCACGCATTGACCGAAGGCATTCCGGATGGTCCGGACGGCTGGCACGCCTATTTCGTGCATTCGTACCAATTTCAGCCGAAAGCCCCCGATGACGTGTTGGCGAGATCGGATTACGGCGGCCCGATCACGGCGCTCGTCGTGCGCGGCAATATTGCCGGAAGCCAGTTCCACCCGGAAAAAAGCCAGAAACTCGGGCTGAAGCTGATTTCAAACTTTTTGCAGTGGCGACCCGGTTAGACGCGGGTTGATCTAAGCACGGCTTCCCGGCCTCCCTCATTGCATGAACCTTTTTCGAGCCGGCGCGAACCGTAGAAATCGGTTTTGGCAACGCCATTCAATTCTATACATTTGTGCCGTGCTTGGCCGCGGGAAGCTGCCACTCCTGCAAGTTGGCCCATGGCTGAGGTCGTGGGACAGCGGCTGCGGGATTTACTTCGGTAATGCCCCCAGCAAGAGACGGAGCCGTGATAGGCCGAAATCTCTGCAAGCCGCCTAGCCTCGTGACAGGAGCACGCCCTGGATCGAGCGATTCCGCCCCATCCTGATTTTCCGATGCCACCTATTCTGCGACGCGAGCGCGTCATCGACCTCGATGCCAAGACCATGGTCTCGGCCCATCATCCTGGGGAGACTTCAGGATGAGCGAGACATTGACGCATGCCCATTCTCCCGGATTGTTATTATTTTTTGAATAAAAATCGGCTGATGGCTTAACCCTTTAACAAGCATGAGCTTGTCTGAGTGTTTGATCTAGTTCATTTATTCATTCTCAGCCGACAGTTGTAGGGCATGTGATGAATATCAGCGAAATAATTACTGCATTGGAAGAGTTGGCAAAACACGCAAAACTTATGGTCAAGGGTGAACCGCGGACCGTGGACGCATTTTTGGAGGACAACTCAAAGAAGAGAGGGTCTGCAGCCGAGTAGGACAGTGCCGCTCCCGCTTCATTCTCAGAAACAGAAGTGCCGGCCAAGAAGTCAACGGCCGCACTGGGCCTTTGCCGGCATACCGAGGTTTCCTCGATTCCACTCCAACATCATCGCGCGCTGTTGACGCTAGAGCTGGTTATTCAGGGAACGCAAAATGGCGCAGGACTGCAGCGCAATCCGACCCGCAATCCTGCCAATTGCCGGGAGATACCTCCACGTTCCAGAAGGTTCCTCGCCCGATCCGGACGAACCGCGTCTGCGCCGTAACCTTCTGATCGCGGCTTATCCCGCCATAAGCAACAACGGAGCCGTGCTCGATAACAAGCGGCTGATAAAGCCCGGCTTCGTAATACAAGTATGCGAGGAACCCGATCAGGATGAACGCCACGCCGCCGGCTAGAGCGCCTCTCAGCGAGGCCATTCCGAGCGATCCAACCATCATTTCGCCTCTCATCGGATAGCCAGGGAAAAATCCAGCCTTCAAACCAAATTCAGTCCATGAATCAAGCTACTTCAATATATGTATAAATCTACAGGGCTGCTGGAATGCGCCGGCACTGCTCACGGCCTCCGTCAAGTTCAAACATAGCGGCTGCTTCCTGCCTGACCCGGAGATACGGTCGATTTTCCAAGGCGGGTTGTGGGCAACCGCTCGCAAGTGAAATCGTGTGCGAAGGTCCCTCTTGATTCGTTGGCGAAACCGAAACAGTTTGCTAGCCTGAGACGAGGTCACGCGTTGCGCCAAGCTGCGGCTGGGACTACGCTTCAAGAGCGTCCTGCGATTAATTGGGGATAAATCGATGATCCTCTACCCGGCTATCGACCTGAAGAATGGTCAGTGCGTGCGCCTGCGCCAAGGCCTCATGGACCAGGCGACGGTTTTCAACGAGAGCCCGGCCGACCAAGCGCTCCAATTCGCGCAGGAGGGGTTTTCCGCTCTTCACGTTGTCGATCTCGACGGTGCCTTTGAAGGGCGCTCCGTCAACGCGGACGCGGTTTCGTCGATCCTTTCTTCAGTTTCCATTCCCGTCCAGCTTGGAGGCGGCATCCGCACGCTCGAAGCCATTTCGCTGTGGCTCAGCCGCGGGGTCTCCCGCGTGATCCTGGGGACTGTCGCCGTGCGCAATCCAGCGATCGTGAAGGCCGCCTGCGCGCGCTTTCCGGGCAAAATCGCTGTAGGGATCGACGCGAAGGATGGCCGGGTGGCCGTGGAGGGTTGGGCCGAGACGTCCGAGCTTTACGCGACCGATCTTGCACGCCGCCTTCAGGATATAGGGGTGGCGGCGATCATCTACACCGATATCAGCCGCGACGGGATGCTGACGGGGCTCAACCTCGACGCAACAGCCGACCTGGCGCGATCGGTGTCGATCCCCGTGATCGCCTCCGGCGGCTTGGCCGGCATCGACGACGTGAAGCGCCTTCTTTCGCCCGCCTATGCGATCATCGCCGGTGCCATCGCGGGCCGGGCGCTCTACGATGGCCGTCTCGACGCCAGGCTTGCCCTCGATCTCATCAGCAAGGGGCACGGGTAGCGCCGCAGGGGGAGCGGGGCCGATTGTGTAGTTTTTAATAAATTACCGATATTCACAATTTCGAGCGCTTGTTCGCGCCTCGCTTCGTCCTGCGTAACAATCCGCAACACATAATTGACGAAATCCGCCTCTACCGGCAAGCGAGTGGCAAGCTCCGGCTTCGAAAGGAAGATCTTCGCTGATGGCAAAGCCTCCGTTGCTTCGCGGCAACTGGGTCAATCCCAGTGCTGCAATTCTCCTTTCGCTGACACTTTCCGCCAATCTTTATGCACCCCGCGCTTATGGCGAAGGCAACGATGCCTCCCCAGGCGCCGCTGCCCCGGATAGCGCGAAGCCGACCGAAAAAGCGCCAGAGGAAAGCAAGAAGCCGGCGGAGGAAAAGCCTCAAAGCACCGCCGCAGAACCAGCCGCAGAGCCAAAAGACGCAAAGCCGCAGGCACCGGTGGCGGAATCCAAGCCCGCACCCGCGAAGCCGGTGGAATCAAACGCTCCTGCTAAGCCGATCCCGCCAAAGGAGACGAAGGCCGAAAAACCGAAAGACCCTTCTCAGAAGGCGGAAGAGGCCGCCGATCTCGCCGTGCGCGCCTCCACGGTGGATGCGCTCTACCAGATCAGCTGGCTCGGCACGCATATCGGCGATTTCAGGATCAAGTCCTCGATTACGACGCGGCAATATTCGTTGCAGGCCAACGCGGAACTCAGCGTGTTCTTCGGAACTTTCAGCTGGCAGGGCGCCACCACAAGCACGGGGCTGATGACGGCGAATGGCCCCGTTCCGCAGAACTACTCGTTCCGGTATGCGACGAATGACAGGCGCGAAAGCGTCGAGCTTCGGTTCCAGAAAAGGATGGTGCAGGACATCCTCGTCAACCCTCCTCAATATCCAGGGGCGCGGCACGTGCCGATAACGGCGGCTCATTTGCAGAACGTCCTTGATCCGCTGAGTGCAATTGTGCTCCTCTCGCAGGCGCGGTTGAACCGGGGCGAGGCTTGCAACAAGCGCCTTCCAATTTTTGATGGGAAAATCCGCTACGATCTGGTCTTATCCCCAAAAGGAACGCGAACTATCGGATCTTCTGGCAAACTGCGCGGAACCGCTTATGTTTGTAGCGTGCGCTATGTGCCGATCGCCGGGCACAAAATGGGAAAGCAGGGCGAGAACGAAGTTGCGATCTGGGAACACGGGGATCGAAGTTTGGCTTGTCCCAGTGCCTGAAGCGGGTTTAATAGTACCATACTACGTTCACGTGCCGACGCCCGCGGGCACGGCATCGATGATGACGGCAAAGTTCGATGTGCAGACACCAACGGGGCGTCACGCGCTTGCCGAGTGAAGAGGGGAACAACCGAGGCTCTATTGCGAGATGAATGAGAAGCTGAGGGGTCTTTGTTTCGGAAGACCGGCTTGCTCAATCGCCGCGGGCGCACCTCTTCGTACGTTTACCGCGCCAAAGCCTGACAGAATTGAACGAAGCTTGCGGTTTTGACAGAAAGTCCGCTTATGAGCGCAGCATCGCAGACGGCTATCATAAAGCCCTCCCAGTCCCGGCATGTAACGGCGGTGCTGGGACCTACGAATACAGGCAAGACACACCTCGCGATCGAGCGAATGCTCGGGCATGAAAGCGGGCTGATAGGATTGCCGCTGCGGCTCCTGGCGCGTGAAATCTACGATAAGATCGTCGCCCGGATCGGGCCTCGAGACGTGGCACTCATAACCGGCGAAGAGAAGATCAAGCCTGAGCGTCCCCGCTACTATGTCTGCACGGTCGAGGCGATGCCTCGCGACGTGGAGGTGGATTTTCTGGCGGTCGACGAAGTTCAACTCGCGGCCGACCCCGATCGCGGTCACGTTTTCACCGATCGTCTCTTCCACGCGCGCGGTATGAGCGAAACGCTGCTTCTCGGCGCTCAAACGATGAGCGACGCGATCCGCGAACTGATACCGGGCGCGAATTTCATCGCCCGCCCTCGCCTGTCCAAGCTGACCTATTCGGGCCAGAAGAAAATTACGAGGCTGCAGAGCCGGTCGGCTATCGTTGCCTTCTCGGCCAGCGATGTCTACGCGATCGCGGAACTCATCCGCAGGCAGCGCGGAGGTGCGGCGGTCGTGCTCGGCGCACTGAGCCCGCGCACGCGCAACGCGCAGGTCGCTCTCTATCAGTCGGGCGACGTGGATTTCCTTGTCGCGACCGACGCGATCGGCATGGGCCTCAATCTCGATGTGGATCACATCGCATTCGCCGGCTCCCGCAAATTCGATGGGCGCGTGCATCGCGATTTGACGCCCGCCGAGCTTGCCCAGATCGCGGGCCGCGCCGGCCGGCATCTCAACGACGGCACATTCGGCGTCACAGGCGATGTGGAGCCCTTCGACCAGGAACTCGTCAACAAGCTCGAAAACCACGATTTCGAACCAGTCAACGTCCTTCAATGGCGCAGCACGCAGCTTGATTTCGACAGCGTCGACCGCCTCAAGGACAGTCTCCGCCAAGTCCCAAATAATGCCCGTCTCGTCCGCGCCAGGACCGCAGACGATCTCGAAGCGCTGGAGCTTGCCTGCAACGATCCTCGCATTGCAGCCCTCGCCGGGGGCCCCGCCGCCGTCAAACGGCTTTGGGAAGTCTGCCAGGTTCCGGACTACAGGAAAGTCGCGCCAAACTCCCATGCGGAGATCGTGGCGACGCTCTACCAGTTCATCATGAGCGAGGAAGGGCTGATCCCCGAGGATTGGTTCGCGGGCCAGGTGGAGCAAGCCGACCGCATCGACGGCGATATCGACACGCTCTCGAACCGCATCGCCCATATCCGGACCTGGACATTCGTGTCCAATCGCCGGGAGTGGCTGAAAGACCCCGATCATTGGCAGGCAAAGACCCGCGAGATCGAAGACAGGCTCTCGGATGCGCTGCATGAACAGTTGACGCTGCGTTTCGTCGACAAGCGCACGAGCGTGCTCATGAAGAGCATGCGCGACAAGGACAGCCTGTTCGCCGAGATCGAGAAGGACGGCAAGTCGTCGTCGAGAAGCATTATGTCGGCAAGCTGGAAGGGTTCTGCTTCACCCCGGATCTGGCAGCGGCCGGCGTCCACGGAAAGGCCGCGAGAAACGCAGCCGCCAAGGTCCTCGTTCACGAACTCGCCGCGCGCTCGGATCGCCTGGCTGCCGCACCCGACACCGCCTTTACCCTCACGCGCGAAGGCCAGGTCATCTGGGAGCACCAGGAAATCGGCCGTCTCGTGGCGAGCGAGGATCCGCTCAAGCCGACTTTCACGCTCTTTTCTGACGAGCACCTCGCCGCGATCGACAAGGAGAACATCACAAACCGCATCGAGACCTGGCTTGCGCACCACATCGAAGTACGCCTGAAGCCGCTTGTCGAGATCGCGAAGGCCGAGGACATCGCCGGTCTGGCTCGCGGCATTGCCTTCCGCCTGTGCGAGAATTTCGGCGTTCTGAAGCGCGACACGGTCGCAGACGAGATCAAGTCTCTCGATCAGGACAGCCGTGCTCAACTCAGGAAATACGGCGTGCGTTTCGGCGCGCATCATATTTATTTCCCCCTGCTCCTGAAACCGGCGTCGGCAGACCTCCTCTTGCTGTTCTGGCTTTCGAAGCATGGAGGCGAGCACAATCTCACGCCCGCCTCGATCTCGGACGCGCCGCGCCAGGGCCTGACGTCCGTGCCTCGCAATGAAGCGCTGCCCGAGGCGTACTATCGCGCAGCCGGATTTGGCGTGTGCGGCCCCCGGGCTGTGCGCGTGGATATGCTGGAGCGGCTTGCCGATATCATCCGCCCGTTGACGGCCTGGAAGCCCACAGAAGCCAATACCGAGCCGCCCGTGGGCGCGGCTGGAGGCGGGGCCTTCAAGATCAGGCCGGAGATGATGTCCATCATGGGATGCTCCGGGGACGAGCTGGGCGCGATCCTGGAGTCTCTCGGATTTCGCCGCGAAAAGCGGCCCGTCAGGCGACCGGCGCCAGAGGCGAAGGAGAAACAGGCAGCTAATGACAATGTCGCGCAAGCGGCCGAGTTGAATGGCAGCGAAGAGCCGGCGGCTTCGCACATAGCAGGCGAGGCAGAAGCTGCGGACGCGGCCCAAGCCGAGACCGCCCTCACGCCCGAAACCTCGGAAGTGGAGCAAACGGCGCTGCGGTTTCGTCAATTGCGGCGGCTGAGGACGAGGACGCCGGGTTACACTCTTCAGCCGGTGGAGATTCTCCAATAGAGCCCGCGCCGCTGACAGCAAGCGATGTAACGCAGGCGGCAGCAGACTCGCCAACAGAGCCCGCTTCACTGACGGCAAGCGAGTGCAACGCTGGCGGCGGCAGCAGAACTCTCCAATAGGAGCCCGCGCCGCTGACGGCAAGCGATGCAACGCAGGCGGCGGACGGTGATGCGGCCGGAAACGTCGAGCCGGAATTCGAAGAAATCTGGCGTTTTCGCCGGCCGAAGCCCAAGTTCGAGCGCCCTGAAGGCCAGGGCGAAAGACGCCATCACCGCCGTCCGGGCGATCGCGGGCACAGCGGGCAGAGGCCTCATCACGACCGCGGCCGTCAGCCTGCCGCCGCCGGGGTTGCCGGCGACCAGCTGCCACCGCAGGGGGAGCAGCGGCAACCGCACGGAGAGCGCCAGAATGATCAGGCGGCCGGCGGGAACCGGGATGGGCAAAGGCATAGAAGTCACCAGGACCGGCACCATCACCGGCAGCATGATGGCGCAATCGCGACCGCGCGCGCCAAGGACGCGCCTCAAGCAGCGGCTGACCCGGCCGCGAAAGCCGAGGCTGCCGAGCAGAAGCCCGGCAGCCTGCAACAGCACAACAGGCCGCCGCGGCATAACCGCAATGACCGCCCGCATGATCGCAACCGCGACACGCGGCCGCGCCCGCAGGGCAAACAGCCGATCGCGGCAAGCGCCGCGCCCAAGCGTGCATCCGGCGGCGTAGACCCCGATTCACCTTTTGCAGCACTCAGTCAGCTCAAGGAGCGCCTCGAAAAACAGCTGCAGACACAGGACTAGAATTTGAGTGCATCGGAAGAGCAGCGCCTCGATAAGTGGCTCTGGTATGCGCGGTTTGTGAAATCGCGCAGCCTTGCCGCGCATCTGATCGAGGAAGGCTGTATCCGAGTTAACCGCCAGCGTGTCGTCAAAGCCGCAACGTGCGTGAAGTGCGGTGACGTCTTAACCGCCAGTCTTCATGGTAAGGTTCGTGTCATTGAAATTGTGGCCGTCGGCACCCGTCGAGGCCCGCCCAGCGAGGCCAAAGCGCTCTACTCGGAATTGACGTCCTGCGATCCCGCGAAGGCCGAGAAGATGGACGGAGAATGACGTCGCCTTCCGGCATGAACGCTCGAAGATGTGCCTGGACTTCGACTGCCCAAGGCTACGCCTCAGGATTGCATCGCAGCCAAATCGGATTTTGCGCACCGCTTTAGAAGCATCGTCCGCCTCTACCCTTCCCCCCGCGATTCATCCTCTTCCTCTTCGGGCTTGATCTGGAATCGCGTAAACGCCACCGAGCCAGCGGTGGAGGTCGACATCTGCGCAACGCTTCGAGCAAAAAGGGCGGTACGTCCCCGTCTGCGGGCGCAGGCCGCAAATAACGCACAGGGGCGCGCTTTCCGCCTCGGGCCTCGCGTCTTTCGGCTTCTCTGTCATCTCAAATGGAATCGACTTCCGCCCGATTGAGCCAGTTGAAGTAAACGGGAAACCCTTCACCCGTCAAAAGTTGCACAACTTCTATCAGCGGCAGGCCAACCACGTTCGAGTAGGAGCCGACGATTTTCTGCACGAATGCCCCGGCGATCCCTTGGATGGCATAGCCCCCCGCCTTTCCGCGCCACTCGCCGCAGGCGAGATAAGCATCCATCTCTTCGGTCGAAAGCCGCTTGAATCGGACGCGCGTTTCAACCGTTCGTATCCTCATTGCGCCTGTATCCGTGACGAGGCAGATCGACGTGTAGACGCGATGGGAACGCCCGGAAAGGTTTTGCAGCGCTTCGGCCGCCTCGTTCAGGTATTCGGGCTTGCCGATGATCTTGCGACTGAGGGCGACAACCGTGTCGGCGGAAAGCACGAAGGCGCCCGCGAGGTGCGGTTCGCGCTCCAGCCGTTGCTTGGCGACGATCGCCTTCGCACGCGCAATCCTTTGCGCGTAGGAGCGCGGCTGCTCCCCCTTTCGCGGCGTTTCGTCGATGGATGCAGGCCGAAGGGCATCAGGCTCGATGCCGATCTGCTCCAAAAGCGCCAAGCGCCGGGAAGACGCGCTCGCCAGCACGAGAAGCTTATGGGTGCTTGTTCGCACCGCGGAGGAGGCGCGCTCATCATCCGGCTTCAAGGAACGGACAGCCGCCACCCTATTTGAAGCGATAAGTGATGCGTCCTTTGGTAAGATCATAGGGCGTCATCTCGACTAGGACTTTGTCACCGGCCAGAACACGGATACGGTTCTTTCGCATCCGGCCGGCTGTATGCGCAATGATCTCATGGCCGTTGTCAAGCTTCACCCGAAATGTCGCATTCGGGAGAAGCTCCGTTATAAGGCCAGGGAACTCGAGTAGTTCTTCTTTTGACATGTCTCCTGCCAACGAAATGCGCCGCTCTTTCAAAACGCCTCAAAGTGAACGTTTTGAGAATAGGTAAGCAAACGCAGCGATTAGTGAATGCGCCGCACAATGGCCCCTTGAGGCGCTAAAATCAAGCCGGTTCGGAGCGCCAGCGCTCCCGCCGGTTGAAAACGTTTTAGCTTTCGCAATGCCGGCCCCGCTTCGCCTAACATCACCCCTCAAGCGATCAGCTGGTAGGCCGGCAGCGTCAGGAAAGCCTCAAGCTCCTTGTTGAGCACGAGCTTCCGAAAGAGGGCGATTGCGTCGTTGAAGCGTCCATGCTCGTAGGCATCGCCGAGCGATGCTTTAAGCTTCTGCATCTCGTCGGCGAGCACGGCCTCAACGAGCTCCGGCGTGACTTTGCGGCCATCTTGAAGCGCCGCGCCGTAATGCACCCACTGCCAATTCTGTGTCCGCGAAATCTCAGCCGTAGCCGCGTCTTCCATCAAATTGTAAAGGGGAACCGCGCCGTTCCCGCGCAGCCATGCCTCGATATACTGCACCGCGACTCTGCGTATTCACGCGTAACCCCTCTTCCGTGCGCGTGCCCTCGTGAGGTTGCAGAAGCTCCTTCTGCCCCACGTCCACGTCCTCGCGCAGCTTATCGAGCTGGTTTTTCTGCGGCATGTACTGGTTGAACACTTCGAGCGCCGTCGGCACCAGGTCGGGATGGGCAACCCATGTGCCGTCGTGGCCATACTGTACTTCGCGGAGCTTGTCCTCGCGCACGGCGGCGAGCGCCTTTTCGTTCACGTCCGGATCGCGGCGGTTCGGGATGAAGGCCGCCATGCCTCCCATGGCAAAAGCGCCGCGCTTGTGACAGGTCTTGATCAAAAGCTCCGAATAGGCTTTCAGGAAAGCCTTGCTCATGACAACCTGACTCCGATCCGGCAGCACATAGTCCGGCTTCGCCCGCAACGTCTTGATATAGGAGAAAATAAAGTCCCACCGCCCGCAATTGAGGCCGGCGATGTGGTCGCGTAGCTCGTAGAGAATTTCGTGCATCTCGAAGACCGCGGGCAAGGTCTCGATCAGCACGGTGGCCTTGATCGTGCCGTTGCGGAGTTGCAGGCTCTCCTGCGCGAACTGGAACACATCGTTCCAGAGCCGCGCCTCGAGATGGCTTTCCAGCTTCGGAAGGTAGAAGTAAGGCCCTGTCCCGCGGGCGAGGATGGTCTGCGCATTGTGGAAGACGTAGAGGCCGAAATCCACGAAAGCGCCCGCAACCTTGTCGCCATCGACGGCGATATGGTCTTCGAGCAGATGCCAGCCTCGCGGACGCACGAACAGAACGGCGGGGTTCGGGCCGACCGCGTAGTGTTTGCCCGTCTCTTCCTCGGTAAAATCGATTTGCCCTTGCCAATAATCTTTCAGATTGATCTGGCCTTCGACAATGTTCGCCCAGGCGGGCGAGAGAGCGTCCTCGAAATCGGCCATGAAGACTTTCGCGCCCGAGTTCAGCGCGTTGACGATCATTTTTCGCGTTGTCGGACCGGTGATTTCGACGCGCCTGTCGAGCAGATCATCGGGGATCGTCTCGATCTTCCAGTCATTTTCTCGAATCTTGCGGGTCTCGGGCAGGAAGTCGGGCAAGCTTCCCCCGTCCCACTTCGCCTGCCGCTCGGCGCGCGCCTCCATCAACTGCCTGCGCCGAGGCTCGAATCGCCGTGCCATGCTCGCCACAAACTCGAGCGCATCGCTCGTAAGGATGCGCTCGATAGCCCGGCTTCAAAGTGCCGGAAACCGCGACGTCCTTGGGAAGGCTAAGGCTGTGAGAGGCTTGATCCGGCATGGCTGCCTTCCGCTTTCAAGTCGAGATTCGCTTTTCGGTATAGAAGGGCAAGGACTTAAGCGGTGTCCATAGGCAGGAACATCTTAGGCGTGAATAAATTCTTCGACAAATGTAACAGAAAAAAAGCCAGCGCATGGGCGCTGGCTTCGGGACCTAGCGAGGCAGGCAGGTTCAGGGGGCAGCAGAGAATGCGGGCGTGCTCGTCGATGCGGCGGATGAAGCGCGGGGCGTCTCGGCCTTTATGGCAGCCTTCTGAACGGCCTTTTGCACCTTCTCGAAAGCTCTCACCTCGATCTGGCGAATACGCTCGCGGCTGACATTGAATTCCGACGACAGCTCTTCGAGCGTCAGCGGGTCGTCGGCCAGCCGGCGCGCAGTGAAGATTCGACGCTCGCGTTCGTTGAGGGCATCCATCGCCGCGCCGAGATATTCCCGGCGGCGATCCATCTCTTCGGACTCGACGAGCCTCGTCTCCTGATTGGGGCCTTCGTCGACGAGCCAATCCTGCCACTCACCGCTTTCCGAATCCGCCCTGAGCGGCGCGTTCAGCGAGGCATCTCCGCCGAGCCGGCGGTTCATCGATATGACGTCCTCCTCCGGCACGCCGAGATTGGTGGCTATAAGCTTCACCTGATCGGGCCGAAGATCACCCTCTTCAAGCGCCTGCAACTGGCTCTTGGCCTTGCGCAGATTGAAGAAAAGCTTCTTCTGGCTCGCGGTGGTGCCCATTTTCACAAGGCTCCAGGACCGCAGAATATATTCTTGAATCGCAGCGCGTATCCACCACATAGCATAGGTGGCGAGGCGAAAGCCCTTGTCGGGATCGAAACGCTTCACCGCCTGCATAAGGCCGACATTGCCTTCAGAGATCACCTCGCCGATCGGCAAGCCGTAGCCACGGTAGCCCATGGCGATGCGGGCAACGAGGCGCAAATGTGACGTGACCAGTTTTTGTGCGGCTGCGGCATCTTCGTGCTCTTGCCAACGCTTTGCGAGCATGTATTCTTGCTGAGGCTCCAGCATGGGAAAGCGCCGTATCTCTTCGAGATAACGGGCCAAACCACCGCTTGCGGCTACTGACGGCAATGAGCTCATGCTTCTAACCTCCGCAGCGAAAACCTCGCCGCCCTTGGAGAACTCGTTCGCGTTTTTTGAACGACTAAGCTTACCTTACCCTGCCTAAAGGCCGTGTGCATCTTAATTCTTGGACAGTTTTGCATCCAGCCTCTCAAGAGCGTTACACAATTTCGCGATGTCTTCGGGAAGCATGGTTTCAAACATCTGTATTCTCCCTCTAATCGGATGCTTGAAGCGCAAGCTCGCCGCGTGCAGTGCCTGCCTTTCCATGCTCAAAAAAACCGCGGCCGCCTCCTCCGGAAGCGCCAGCGCCTTGGTCCTGAACCCGGCCGCGTAGAGAGCGTCTCCGACAATTGGCGTACCGAGGTGAGCCATATGAACCCGGACCTGATGCGTGCGCCCGGTTTCGAGGCTGCAGCGAACGACACTTAACAATAATGAGTTGTTCCCTTTCCCCTTTGACGCACCCCTCTGCAGCGGGCACGCGAAAGGTGCGTTCTGTTATGTAATTCGTGATTGCGACGCGCCCGCCTGCCGGCAGGACCGCCATCTTCATACGCGAGGAGGGGTGCCGCCCGATCAGCGTCTCGATGCGGCCGGACGCGGGGATTCGGCTCGCCCCAGACAAGCGCGAAATAGTCCCGGCGCAACTCGCCGGTCCGGCCATGGTCGGCAAACTGGGCCGCGAGCCCCCTGTGGGCCGCGTCGGTCTTGGCCACCACCATTACGCCGCTTGTGTCCTTGTCGAGCCGGTGCACGATCCCCGGCCGCGCGACCCCGCCAATGCCCGACAGGCTCTCGCCGCAATGCGCGATCAGCGCATTGACAAGGTTCCGCTCTGATTTCCCGCTCCCGGATGCACGACGAGCCCCGCCGGCTTATCGATGACGATTAAACTTTCATCCTCATAAACAACCTTGAGCTCAATCTGTTCACCGGCAACGGCATAAGGCTCGGCGGCCGGCTCATTGACCGCGAAGCTGTCGCCAGCGCGAACCTTCGCGCTCGGGTCGGTCACCACCTTCCCTGCCGCATCGGCGGCGCGGGTCACGTGGCCGCCGCGAATAAGCTCTTGCAGCCTCGCCCGGCTTAGTGTCTCAATGCGGCTCGCAAGAAAGCGGTCGAGCCTTGACCCCGCATCGGCGTCTTCAACGACGTATCGGCCCGCCAAAAGCGCCCCATTATTCGCCATGATACGATCCAGCCTGCCCAACGATTCGCGGTTGCCATGATAAACGTTTCAAGTCCCGTCCCCGGCCCATGGACGCCGGAGCGGGTGCGGATGCTCAAAATTGCGGTTGCGATCCTGACCGCGCTTTTGATACTCGGAATTCTCGCTCTTGTGTACGGGGTGGCGCGTACGGCGTCCAAGATCGGCGCCGCGTCGCCAGCGCCCGCGCTATCGGCTCAATCGCTCTACGGGCAAAGCCTGGCGCTCGGCAAAGGCGAGCTGAAGAGCGTGTCGGTCAGCGACGGACTCATCGTTCTGTACTGGAAAGGGGAAACGAGCGACACGGTTGTCACGCTCGAGGGCAGAAGTGGGCGCGAGCTGGGGCGAATTCAAGTCCCCCACCGCTGAACCGCAGGCCCTTTCCGAAACCGTCAGGAGACTATCCGCCTTTGGTGGTATCAAAAGCGTGCTCTCAGTTTTTGTTTTCTCATGCATCTGATCGGAAAACCGCTTCGCCCCTTTCCGGGCGCACGCTAGCGCTTGTGGCTACTTTCATTCAATAGCCCGGCGCAACGCGATGCCAGCGCAACCAATTCGGCTTGGCGCGCCGTCCCGGTTTTCTGGAAAATATGCTGCAAGTGCGTCTTCACGGTCTGTAGACCGATGCCGAGCGTCTCTGCAGTCTCCTGTGGCGCAAGCCCAGACGCCACCTTCAGGGCGACACGCAGCTCGCCTCCGGTAAGGCCGTAGAGCTTGCCAAACGCGTCACCTGGCAATAGCGGCAAAACGGCCGGGTCTTGGACGAAAATCGCTGCAACCGCCGAAAACGGCTTCAATTGACTTTGCGGGTCTCTTCGCTCAAGCGGCAGGATTGTCGCCATCACGCCACCCCCATTTCCATCCGGAATGGCAATCGAATGCCCCCCGCCACGAAACTCGGGCTTGTCAGCGATTGCCGCGGCCAGTGCGAGCGCCAGGTTCCGCGCGCCGGCGGAGTCCGCCGGGTGCAAGTGCCTGTTGATGAGCCGCAGGGCGCCGCCCTTCCTGATCCGGCGCTCGGCCGCGGCGTTCATGTGAACGACGCGGAGGCCGCGTGTGACCAGGAACACAGCCGCCGCAAGCCCGTCCAGCGCCGCCTCGATGCTCTCCGACTTCGAGGCTCGCAGATCAAAATACTCAGAAACCTGCATCACCCGGCAGATGTGCTTCGAGAAACTCTTGAAAAGATCGATCTCGCGCTGCGAAAAGCGCGGCTCGCTTTCCTTACGGCAGGCGTGAAAGAAGCCGAGCCGTCCACCGGTGCGCAAGGCAAGAAGCATAATGCAGTCCCGATAGCCGAACGGTTGCAAAACTTCGCGATAGATATGGCTTCCATAGAACTCTTCGTCGCCGGGGCCTCCCGCGATGGTGGTCACCTCGCCGACCGGTAATCTGCGCACGGTCGGCATGATCGGGTGCAGAGGCGCAAAAGGGTGATACGCCTCCCAGAACCCGGATGGATAGCCCTGGTCGCAAACGGAGTGGCTGACGCCGGATTCGACGTCGAGAACGCCGAGCGAACTCGATGGGCTATCAGCGATTTCCGCGATCTTCTGCACGGCCAGACGCCAGCGTTCCGGCTCGAGCGCACAGTCGTAGATAAGCTCCACAGTGTCTGAGAACACTTCGATCGAGCACGGAAGCCTTTGCGCGCACATGAGACAACTCCGTAACCCGCTACGCTGCACATCCCTCGAACGAGGGGCGACTGGCGCTCCGGGCGATGGCAAAAATTGCTAATGTCTAAGGTTGGCCATCAAACGGGTAAGTGGCGCCGCCAAGTGCAAATGGAGAAGCTTGACCCGCGCGGCGCGATTGTCGGCAATGAAGGAGGCTACCCTTAGAAACGTAGAACTTCAATTGGGTGTGAAATCAATTGGATGTGTATGGGAGGTACCAATGACCCTCTATCAGGAGGTCCGTGACGCTGCGCACGCAGCGCCGAGGCTGCTCTTCGAACGGAGGCGGAAATGCCGGAGATGAACGGGGGTTGTCTGTGCGGCGCCGTACGCTACACAGCGAATGCGAAGACAGAAGTCGTCTTGGTCTGCCACTGCCGCGATTGTCAGAAGTTCACTGGCAGCGCGTTCGGTGTCCTGGCCGGGTTGCCGCAAAGCGCACTCGAAATCCAGGGCGCGCTGAAGACATTCACCAAAACCGCGGATAGCGGCAAGCCAATCGTGCGCCATTTCTGCCCGGAATGTGGCTCGGCGATTACCGAAGAATCCTCCGCGGCGCCGGGTATGGTGTACCTCAACGCTGGGACCCTGGATGACCCGGCCCTTGTGACCCCCACGACCGAGATCTACTGCGATCGTGAGCTGTCCTGGGTCCATCTGCGCGGCGGCATGCAGCGCTTTGCGGAAATGCCGGCCTAAGCAATCCGGGCGAGCGCCGTCTACGTTATCGAGCCGGCGCTACGGTCGGGGCGTCGCCGTAAGCCTGATGGTGGGCTTCGTTGAGTTTATTCATCGCAGCCGCACGCACTTTCGGATCGTTGCTGCGATAAAGAGCAAGGAAAAACCTGTCCTCCATCAGGAAATTGATGAGGGCTTTGGCCTTTGCCGCCTCCTCTGCCGTCGGCTCATAGGCTGGGGGGATAGCATGAGTAAAAGTGGCACCGTCTCCGAAAGCAGGCATAACGTCCTCCTCGATCACTTTACTTCCGTTCCACCCTGAAGCAGACATTTCTTGTCGGGCCGACGAATGCCTGCTTAGAAACTTATGATTTAGCAAAGTCGCAAAACGGGGAAGGCCACTTTTGGGACTTTGCTTAGGCTGGTCTGCCAAGTCTCCCGGAAGTCGTGGGTCATGATCACGAGGGCCTCGGACAGGCCATTCTCATTCTTGACGAACTCGGAAAGGAGAGCCTCGGTCCGGAATCCCAGGTTTTGGAACACGACTTGAGCCGCCTCCTGGCTGATCGCCATTCGAACCCAGAGCTTTTGCAGACCTCGCGCCCGCGCGATTGCAAAAATCTTCCCGGCGAGAATTCGGCCAATACCGTGGTTTCGATGATTGGCTGCGACGCTCATGCGAATTTCTCCGACATGGCGGGTCCACGGCAGATCGTTGGTTCTAAGATTGCAGTAGCCGACCATCAGTTCGCCCGCCAGCGCCAGCACGCCGATCGTCTGCCCGGACTTAACATCATCCATCCAGCGCTGGATGGTTTCGTCTTTACGCACGTCCACCAGCAAGTAATAATTGTCCTTGCGAGGCAGCGATCGAAGGAAGTTTGCGAACAGCTCCTTATCCTCTGCGCGCATCGGCCGAAACTTCACGGGCATCGCGGTCTCCCCCGCAGTAACGAGGACTCGGTTGTCGCGCCGACGCGGGACATTTCGCCCAGCTAACGATGCAGTGCCGCAGCCTGCGTCTGGCCTTGGGTCGACGCGATCAGGCATTTATCGCTAATGCGTGGCCTCACCATCTTCCCTGGCTTGCAGAGCCGTAAATCTTAAGACTACTTCCATCCTGAGAAGCGCTGTCGCGATGTCCCGATAACTCTCCAGCTCCGGCGTCGGACGCACCTTGAGCGACACCGACTCCGCACGCGCTGTTTCCTGAAGCGCGAGCGGCGCTTTCAGGTCGCCCTTCATATCGTGAATAGCGAGAAGAATCGCGCGACGGGTGAAATAAGCACCGTCTATCGCGACCCTGCCGTCCAAGTAACTTTGCAGAGAGCTATGGACCTGCCCGTGCGCTGTTCTGAGAAATGTCTGCGCAATCTCGTTGAAGGCCAAAAGCAGGCTTACTTGGAAAGGCCGCCAGGCTTCAGGGACGGCCAAACCTGCGTTGTTCTCATTCATGAGGAGGGCTCCGTCTTCAGGGGCATAATCAAGACGCGAGCAAAGGCTTCAGCTTTGCCAGTTGAAACCCAGCGCAGGCCGCATTCCATTGTGACTGACGTGGCATGCCTAAGTAAATGCACCCGAACTCCAGTCAATCAGGACTGGCCAAGTTCATTCGATCGAGAACCGTTTAGATATTCGGTCAAATAAGCTTGACGAGAGCCGTTTGATCGAAAACAAAAATTCAGCTGGGTTAAACCAAGGATAGGCCAGACTCTTCGGTGCATCAACTACGAAAGGATAAGTGGTGATAAAGATTTTTTTAACATTCGTACATTCGAATTAACTTTGCTTGCTGCACATCCAGTATCAATCCCCTCTCTCCCCCACATGAGCATATTCTAGGATGTATCACAGGCTGAATTTTAATGACCAGAGTTCAAGCTTGGTTGTTCCTCGTAACAATTCATTGCCTCTGCAAGCTTGATCTATACAAATGAATAAGCTTGTACAAAGCTGAATAAATAAGACCTTTAGTTAATATTCCCGCTTATGGATCGGGCCATTTCTTCTCTATTGTTAAGAATTCGGCCCGACAGCATCAAAACCGTGCGATTTCGTGATCCTCCGCTCGCGCGATATGTCTTTTCTTGGCCCATAGGACGGTTCGTGCGTTAGGACGTTGTTGGGGTCATGCGGCCTAACTGACGAGGCGTTGGGCTTTTCGTGGGCGCGCCCCGAACCGGCTTGGCCAACCGCTGCGCCCCGCCTGAATCTTCGCTCGCAGGAAGACAAGACCAGCGGAATGAAAGCGGCCCGCTCCCAAGCCCCATCTGCCGGACGGTTCTAGCAGTAGGCCGTCATGGTAGACCACTCGTTGCCGCGCCGATTATGCGTCAACCCGAGTTGGTTAACGGCCGCGCAAATCCGGCCTGAATGTGCACCCCCAAATACCTAAAAATAGAGCGACCCTCGTTCCGCGGGACGGGCAAGCTGCTCAAGCCATTGAAAAAGCACAAATTTCCGACCTTGATCGGCAGGGTTAAGCAAATGTATTTTTGGCGAGAATGGGCGCGGAAAAGTCCGTTAAATATGTTTCGGCCTCGCGTGTTAACCATAGCAGCGCCTTTCGCAGTCGCGGCGACGCAAACGCTCATCCAATTTTTGTGTTTAATATCAGAGCCTTACCTCAATTAACCTCCCCGCAAGGCGCTTTTTTATAAGATCCCGGCCCAGGCAATGCGGACGCAAGCGCAAGCCGATCCGGGAGTTCGAGCGAGATGCCGCCTTTCGCAACCAGCATGCAAACAGCGAGTTGGCCTGTAAGCCGTGTTCGCCCGGCAAATCCTGAAAGACGCCGATCTCAGCCGAACGAGCTTGCGGGACTTGCGCCATGGAAGGCGCTTCCATTAAGCGGGCTTATCCTCCTCCCACCCGATCTTCTCGCGCAGGAAGGCGAGGCCCAGCGCAATGAACGCGGCGCGCTGCTTGTTATCCTTTTCGGCTCCATGGCCGCCCGTGGGCTGCTCATAGAGCCAGGCTTCATAGCCGAGCGCCTGGAGTTTCGCCGCCATTTTGCGCGCATGGCCAGGATGGACACGGTCGTCCTTGCGCCGCGTGGCAAACAGGATGGGCGGATAGGTTTGCCCGGCTTTTGCCTGATGATAAGCGGAGTAATTTTGGAGAAAGGCCCAGTCGGCGGGGTCGTCGGGATCGCCATATTCCGCGACCCAGCTCGCGCCCGCAAGCAGCTTCGAATAGCGCCGCATGTCGATCAAAGGCACGGTGCAGAGCAGCGCGCCGAACCGTTCCGGGTAGCGGACGAGCATGTTCGTGATGAGAATTCCTCCATTCGAGCCGCCCTCGGCCGCGATCCTTTTTGGGGTGGTCACCCCGCGCGCGACAAGATCGGCGGCGACGGCGGCGAAGTCGTCATGCGAAAGCATCTTTCGCTCGCGCCGCCCTGCCTCGTGCCAGCGCGTGCCGTACTCGCCGCCGCCGCGAATATTGGCGATGACGCGCGTGCCGCCGCGCTCCACCCAGAGCTTGCCCAGTCCCGGCTGGTAGTCGGGCAAGGCCGATACGCCGAAGCCGCCATAGCCGTAGAGGTGGACGGGAGCGTTCCCGGTCTCGTCCCTCGGGCCGAACTGCGTATAGGGAATGCGCAGGCCATCGACCGAGACAGCTTCATGCCGCGAAACGATCACGCCATCAGTTGAGAACGCTTCCGGTGCGCGCCGCAGAACCTCCCACGTCTTATTGCGCTCCAACAGCATGAAAGTCGGCGGCGTAACCGGCCCTTCCACATTCGCCAAGAGGTCGCCGTTGCTTTCCTCCTCCTGGATATCGAGCGGCCAGACATTCGCGATGCCGATCTTTGGTAGCCCTTCGAGCTTGCTCGAAGACCAGCCCTGGCCCGGATCGAGGATCTCGTAAACGGTCGCTAAATCATCGAGGATGCGAGAGAACCAGCCTGCCGCCTACCCAGAAAAAGGACCGCAAAGCGCGCCGCTCATCGGGTTCAAAAAGGACTTGAAAATCGCGGCTGCCATTGATGAATGCGCGAAAGGCGAATGCCCAGCACCGCATCTTGCGGATGAGTTTTCTCCCCGATCGCCCAAGTGCTGCGCCGTTTGACGGCGAGCCAGTCACCGTGGATCGCTTACTCGATGTCGAGCGGCAGATCGAGCTTGGTTTTTGGGCCGGTCCTGTCGCCAATACTGATCACGGTTTCGAAGAAGCTCGGATGCTCGAGAAACTCGACGGTCTCGCTGGGCTGGGCGCGGTCTACGAGCGCCCAGAGCCCCATGCTCTCCTGAGGCGCCTCGGGCAATGATCCGGGCCTGCGAAATGTCCTGGCCGCGCCGCCAAATGCGGGCCGTGCGCGGATAGCCGGAAGCGGTTGCCATGCCGTCGCCGAGCGCACTCGAAACGAGCCACGTATCCTGGTCCAGCCAATCGGCGTCTCCCTTCGCTTCGGGAAGGATGAAGCCGCCTGAAACGAACGCCTTCGCAGTGAGATCAAACTCGCGCAAGACGACCGCATCGCCTCCGCCGCGCGACAGCTTTACGATGGCAAGCTTGTGATCAGGCGAAAGCGTGGACGCCCCCTGCCAAATCCAATCTTCGTTCTCCTTGGCGGCGAGGGTATCGAGATCGAGGATGATGTCCCACTCGGGCTCTCCGGCGCGAAAGCCATCGAGCGTTGTCGAGCGCCACAATCCGCGCGGGTGCGCCGCATCCTTCCAGACGTTGAACACGAGCGAGCCGCGCCGGCCGATATACGGAATGTTGTCCGGCCGGTCGAGGATCGCTTTAAGATGTCCCGGTCTTCTGCAAATCGCACCCCTCCGAAACGCTGCAAGGTCGCCGCATTCTGCGCGTCAACCCAGGCGACAGCCTTTGGCCCCTCGATGTCTTCCAGCCAGATGTGTGGATCGTCGTCCGGTGCGGAAATCGTCGGACGGATATCTATAGTCATGGCAAATCCCGCATTGCTGATGCCGGCACGCCAAAACTTTTAGCGCTTCTGCCGGGGCTGGCTACCGCAAATGCAAATCTTTTCTTTCGTGGGTGGCAGGCACGGCACCCTCCATGTGGCGCGCCACGAGCCGGGCAAGGTGCGGGCCGGCCATGACAATGATCAGGAAGCGAATGGTTTGCAGCGCCATCACAAAAGGCACGTCGACATGAGTGGACGCGGCTATGATGGCAATGGAATCCATCCCGCCGGGACTTGTCGCGAGATAGGCTGTCAACGCGTCGATCCCGAGCGTCCGGGTCAACAGAAAGGCCAGGGCGCCACAGAACGCGATCAGGAGCGTGACGGAAAGCAGGATTTTCGGGAGCGCCCGCAGCGCATGCGCGAGAATCGCGGGCGTGAACTGCAGGCCGACGCCCCAGCCGAGGAGCGCATAAGTGCCCGCCAGCAGCCATTTCGGCAACTCGATCTCGATAGCACCCGACAGATGCAGGAGGGAGCCAAACAAAAGGGTGAGCAGCATCGGCCCCGACGGGATGCGGAAGAGGCGGCCAGCGAATGCGCACACCCCAGCCAGGAGAAGCGTCTCAGCAAAAGCTTCCCCGTGAACGGCGGGAAACCATTGGATTGCGGGATGCGCTGTCCCGGTGGTGTGCGCCCAGACGGCGGCGACCACGGAGGCAAGGCCCGCCACGCAGGCGACGCGGAAATATTGCATGAAGGCGACAAGCCGGGCGTCAGCGCCGAATTCTGCGGCCATGATCACCATAGCGGCGGCAGCGCCCGGCGATGAACCCCAGATGCTGGTCGTGCCCGGCATGACGCGCCAGCGGCTCATCACCCAGCCAAGGAAGCTGCTGGCGGCGATGATCGCGAAAACGACGCCAAGAATAATGGGCCAGTCCTGGAAGAAGGAATGGAGGATCGAGGGCGTGATCGCGCTGGCGATGAAGGCGCCCATGATGGCCTGCGCGCCAATGTAAGGCACGCGGGGGACCCTGATCGCTGCCCCGTTGACCCCCATGATGACGCCCGCCACCATCGGCCCCAGAAAAAACGCCGCCGGCAGGCCCGCCATGTTCAGGAGCGCGGCGCAAGCGCCAGAGAAAGCCGCCAGGAGCGTCCATTGCGCGACTTTTGGCATGCTGGCAAATCGGCGCGCGGGTGAGTTCAAGACGGCGGTCCCCTGCCGCCTCTGTGTCGCGGCCTCCCGGAGCATCCAGGCCGGATGCCTCAAAACCAATCTGGCTCAATTCGTAACGATCGTCAGCCTACAGTGCGCGGTGTCCCGATGGCTCCTATGAACTTGCTTTTCCTAGACGCGCGGGCGAGAGTATCGGCTCTCTCTTCAAAAGGAAGCGCAGCCATGGACCTCCCCGTAAACAGCTTCAAGCGCGCCATCAAGGCTGGACGCCAGCAGATCGGCCTGTGGTCGAGTCTCCCGAGCCACGTCACCGTCGAGGTTCTGGCGGGCGCAGGCTTCGATTGGCTGCTGCTCGATACGGAGCATGCGGCCAACGAGCTACCGATGATCTACAGCCAGCTTCAGGCCGCAGCCTCGGGCGGAAGCGCGCACCCTGTCGTGCGCCTGCCCTGGAATGACGCGGTTATGATCAAGCGCTTCCTGGATGCGGGCGCGCAAACGCTTCTCCTGCCCATGGTCGAGACGGCGGAGGAGGCTAAGCGGGCGGTGGCGGCGACGCGCTATCCTCCGCAAGGCATCCGCGGTTTCGCAGGGGCCGCGCGCGCCTCCCGCTTCGGCCGCGTGAAGGACTACCATATTCGTGCGCATGAGGAACTGTGCGTGCTGGTGCAGGTCGAAACCAGGCTCGGCCTTCAGAACCTCGATGCCATCGCTTGCGTGGAGGGCATCGACGGCGTTTTCATCGGCCCGGGCGATCTCTCAGCCGCTCTCGGCTATCTCGGCCAGCAGAAGCACCCCGACATGGTGGCAACGATCGAGGCCGCGATCCGGCGCATCCGCGAGCTTGGAAATGCGCCTGGCATCCTGACAAGCGACGAAGCGCTCGCGCGGCGCTACATCGATGCGGGCTGCCTCTTCACCGCGGTGGGCGTCGACATCAGCATTCTCACGCGTGGCGCCGAAGCGCTGGCTGAGAGGTTTAAGCAGCCGTAGCGCCGGAGCTTGGTCCATTCAACGCTCGGCCCGGAACCGCTGCCGCACCCAGAGGATCAACAGCACGAGCAGCGAGCCGATCAGCGCCGAAATCAGATCGCGCATGGACACGGAGAACTTATCGAGGTTGGGAAAAAGCCGGAAAACGCGGAACAAGATGCCGCCCAGGAGAGCCCCCGTCATGCCGAGGCCGAGATTGCGAAGAACGCCAAATCCCCGGCGGTCTCCCTTTGCGATCATGCCGGTTAACGTACCGGCGAGGATGCCGACAATGATCCAAACGACGACATGCGGCAGGCCAATTTCCATGGTGTTTTTTCTCTGCTGAAGCCAAAGATCATCGAGTTCGAAACAGCCATCCTAAGCTTAGCTATAATAAAAACAAGTTCATCATGAAGCTAGCCATTCGGGAAACCCTTTTGTCGCTTCCGAGATGCTTAAATTTACAAATTCACTCTTGATAACCATCAACTTTATAAAACGGCAATTAAGTTAGCTTTGAGATCGCATAGAATCTGGTTCGGAGAGCACGCCATGACAGCGCAGCCATCGTCGCCATTCGATATCTCTCCAGTGTTGAAGATGTATATGGAGTCCATCGAGCTTTGGAGGAAAAACTACGAGAACTTTATGAAGAATGCAAAAGACACGCAAGGCGCGTTCGGGGCCAACGGCCTCGGGGACAAGGCGGGGCAGGTCGCGCATTCGGCTGGCAGCGGCGCATCTCGCATATGATGCTGCGCTGTTGAACTGGCAGAAATCGGGCGAGGAACTCTTCAGGCGCTTCATCCAGAATCAGATCGAGCTTTGCCACTTCTTCGGCAATCGCTGGGAGCAATATCTCAGACTGCCCGATCAACTCTCCCAATGCCGCTCGCTGACCGAGCTTGGGAATCTTCAGACGTCGTTCCTCAACCAGTTTGCGAACGACTACATGCACGAGACAGAGAAGCTCGCACAGCCGGTGGCCGAGGTCATGACGAGCTTGGCCGGAGCTAAAAAGCGCCTAAACATCGAGGCATGATCCGGCGAGCAATGCGGCAGGCGCGACACAGCCGTGCTGCGCCTTCCTGTGCTTGAAATCCAAAGCTAAGCTGCACAACTTATTGATAAATCGCCTAGGGGAGGGAGCCATGATCGGAAGCGCAAGCGCGATCGACCGTTTCTACCACTATCTTTTGGCGAGGCAGACGGGCGGCGTCTCCCCTGCCGGGCTGTGGCTCTCGTACCTGGATTGGGCCGTGCACCTCTCCCTCGCTCCGGGGACTCAGGCAAAACTGGCATGGAGGGCAATGAGCGACGCCGTCGCCCTTCAGCACTATCTGGCGTCTTTACTCGAGAATGCTGACGGCAAAGGCCCATTGCGTCGACCCCGCCCCAAGCGACAAGCGGTTTGCTCACCCCGAGTGGGAGCGCTGGCCCTTCAACGCGCTCCAGCAAAGCTTCCTCCTCTGCGAGGGGTGGTGGGACGAAGCGACCAGAAACATCAGGGGCGTAAGCGCCCACCATGCCGAGCCCGTGAACTTCGCGGCGCGTCAGCTTCTCGACATGGTTTCACCGTCCAATTTCCTGCCCACAAACCCCGAGGTGCTTGAGCGGACCGTCCACGAAGGCGGAGCCAATCTCATTCGGGGCTTCTGCAATTTTGTGGAAGATGCACAAAGAACGGCTGCAGGCTTGCCCCCGGTCGGCGTTGACGCGTTCAAGGTGGGCAAGAATATCGCGATCACGCCCGGGAAAGTCATCGCCCGCACCAGGCTCATGGAGCTTATTCAATACAGCCCGTCCACGAAAACGGTGCATCCCGATCCGGTGCTGATCGTCCCGGCCTGGATCATGAAATATTACGTGCTCGATCTTTCGCCGAATAACTCGCTTGTAAAATATCTCATCGACCAGGGCTTCACCGTCTTCATGATCTCCTGGAAGAACCCGGACGAGAGCTATCGCGATTGCGGGATGGACGATTACCGCCGCCTCGGCATCATGGAGGCGCTCAGAGCGATCTCCCAGATCTTGCCGGAGCGAAAGGTACATGCGTTGGGCTATTGCCTCGGAGGAACGCTGCTGACAATCGCCGCGGCCGCGATGGCCCGCGATGGAGACGACCGGATAAAGACGCTGACACTCTTAGCGGCGCAAACCGACTTCAGCCAGCCGGGCGAACTCCATCTTTTCGTCGGCGACAGCACGCTCGCATATCTCGAAGATACGATGGCGGAGGTCGGTTATCTCGACGGAAGCCAGATGGCGGGCACGTTCCAGCTCCTACGCTCGAACGACCTGATCTGGTCGCGCATGCTCCGCGACTATCTCCTGGGCGAAAGGCAGCAGATCATTGACATGATGGCCTGGAACGCGGATGCCACGCGCATGCCAGCGCGCATGCATTCGGAGTATTTGCGGAAGATTTTCTTCGAAAACCAGCTTGGGGAGGGCCGTTATATTGTCGATGACCGCGCCATCGCCCTGCGTGACATATCCTCCCCGATGTTCGTTGTCGGCACCGAGACCGATCACGTCGCGCCCTGGCGGTCAGTGTATCAGATCAACGTGCTCGCCGATACAGACGTCACATTCCTTCTCACGAGCGGCGGCCACAATGCGGGCATTGTGGCGGAGCCGGGCCGCAAGAACCGCGCCTACCGCGTCGCCACGTCGAAACATCGCGACCCGTACATTGACCCGGATACTTGGCTGCAACGGAACAAGCCGGTGCAGGGATCCTGGTGGCCAGAGTGGGTGAAATGGCTCAGGTCCGGCTCCAACGAGTACATTGCGCCGCCGCCAATGGGTATGCCCGAGGCGGGCTATGCGCCGATTTGCGACGCGCCTGGCACCTACGTTTTCGAATGACGCCGGTTCGCCCTGGAGCCGGAATGGCTCCAGGGCGCACGTCCTGAAGCCGCAGGCTGCTATTCGAGAATCCGACCCGGCAAAAGCCGGGGTGTTCATTCGCGGCTCAAACGGGCGGCGGGAGCGTTTCGACACGGACCACGCGGAAGGTCCGCATCACATCATCCTCGTGCTCGCGGATCGACACGTATTCTCCGACCGCGAATTTGTGATTGCCCAGGCGGTAGCCGCCCTCGTCGTCATCGGCGTCCCCGTTGATGTCGTAATGAAACGCCCACTGACCGCCCGGTTTCCTCACGAGATGTCCGAGTTCATCATCTTCATTCAGCCAGAACCGGCGCACACGGCACCGGTCGCGATATTTCTTCCAGAGGACCGGATCGAGCCGCCCCTCCGCATCCAATGGCCCAACGAACTCATAGCCGTGACGGTTGCTGCCATCGGGATGCTCACGATCTCTAGCCAGCTCTAATCTTACTTTTTTCAGCGTCATGACCGATCTCCAAGCAAAAGGCGCAAGCGCCTAATGTGACAACAACGCTGGCACCCAGGTGTCGCGCAGAATGTCCCGGCTTGCGCCGCCAAAAATCATTTCGCGGAATCTCGACCGGCTATACCCGCCCATGATCAAGAGATCGCAGCCTTCTTCGAGCAGCCGCGACAGGATTGCCTCCCCGGCGCTGCCGCTGCCTGCATATGAGACGTCGAGGGACGCGGTAACGCCGTGACGGCCGAGATTGGCGATCAGGTCAGCCCCCAAAGCTTCAGCCGCCGCACGCTGGCCTTCCTTCTCGATCAGGGTGACAGCCCGGACGGTCGACGCCGCCTTGAGGAGATCCAGGGAATCGAACACGGCCCGCGCGGCTTCCCGCGTATCGTTCCAGGCGATGATGACGTGCTCGCCGATGGTCTTCAGGGGCTTCGTCCCCGGCACGATCAGCACCGGGCGTCCGCTCCGGATGATCGCCGTCTCGGAGAAGTCGCTCCAGGCGTCTGGAATGTCATCGCTGGGCTTTCCGCAAACGATCAGGTCTGCAGTGCGCCCTTGTTGGGCGATCAGATCGGTGCCCGCGGCATAGGATGCGGTGAAGCAGCGCCATTCATGCGTGACAGGGCTTTTCTTCACCCATTCATCGAACACCCGTTTTGCGCCCGCCGCGGCATCCCTGCCTGCCTTCTGGAGGCGTACGATCACCTCCTCGGAAACCTCGGCCGGAAACTCGCCATAAACGGGCAGATCGGGAGTGAGGTGCAATCCTATAATGTGAGCACTTCTCTCACCCGCTATCTTCAACGTCGGCTCAAGAATGGTTGCGGCGTTCTTCTCGGAGGGTAAATAAACCAAAATTGTCTTGATAGACATGATAGGAGCTCCAGCATTGCCCATCGATGCGCGCATGGTACGCATCAGGCAACAGCCCGGCTTTGACCTTCATCAATGTCTTCGGAACAACTTTCGATTTGAGCGACTACGCTAAGAAGCTCGATATCAGGAATAATAATATCCCGGCTCGACGGCAGCGCGATAACTTGCTTCTTCTTGAGCTGGCTGAACTGCCTGCTCACGGTTTCGAGCGTGAGACCGAGGTAATCCGCCATCTCCGCGCGGGTGAATGGCAGCTCGAAGTGCACGTAGTTTTTCGGTTTGCTCCAAGCTTTTGCTGGGCGCGCGCCTCGCCATCATGAGCAGGAACCCCGCGACGCGCTCGTAGGAGCACTTGCGGCCAAGGAGAAGCGTCCAGTCGCGACAGAGGTCCAGTTCCCGAATGGTTGCATGAAAAATCTGCCGCTCAAGCTCCGGATGGTCTTTCAAGAACAGTTCGAAGGGCGCTCTCGGGTAGGCGCAGAGCTTCGACATCGGTCGCCGACTCGGCTGCGTAGGTATGGTGCTTGTTGAGCGATTGCCCCATGAAGTCGGCCGGGTAAAGAAGGCCGACGATATGCTGATGTCCATCGGCAAGTGTCTTGACGAGCTTAACAATTCCTGAAGTAATGTTATAGTAATTGTCGGCTAAGTCGCCGTCCCGGAAAATGGCGTGATGGGGCGGGACAGTCTTTCGCCGGGAGAGTCTTAGTAAATCGGCTCGTGCCTCGTTGTCCAAGGCGGCGCAGATACCGTCGCACCTGGCCTGACAGGTTTCGCAGCGCGCGCGAAGGCCGTGCATCAGGCTCTCCCATAACTGCACAAGAGCTAAGCATAACACCGGGGTTGTATTCAATCAAACGAATTTGGTGCTACGCTCGAAAGCTGACTAACATCGCTGCCGTAAGCGGGAGACGTTTTGATTATTATGAAACATATCGCCTCTAAATTGGCAAATCTTCGCCCAGATGAAGCCTGATTTGAGGGTTGGGAATCTTCGTCAGATCTTTTGCCACCTCTGCCAGGATGACAGCTCGAACCTTGTCGCTGAGCGCAGACCTTATGACGCCGAGCGTCTCAGGGGCAGCCGCGATGACGAGGCGATCATACTCATGGTTCGCGAGCCTTTTCTCCAGACCCTCCGCCAAAGACTGGGCAAAACGCTCCTTTTCCCTGCGGTGCAGATCATCCCGCTCAATGGCGTGACGCGAGACGTTCGCCGACTCGTGAACTCGCCCGGGCCGCTCCGCGCTGAGTTCGTGATCCGGTTTCAGATCCATGCGAATGTCCGAACCCGGCACTTCGGCAGGGGCTTGCCGCGTCCTTCCGACAGGAGAAGATGAGCGCGGGCTCCGTCAGCGACGAGGATGTAGGTTCGGATTGTCTTCATATCCTTGACTCCACGCTGGAGGGTTGATAAATGCGCAACTTGAGCAACAAACCAATAAAATCAGCAGATAGTAGAATGCACGATAAGGCTTTCCGCGCATTGGTAAACTGAGGCTTCACATTAGTACTAGATATTGCATCCTAGCATTCCTGGTGCCTGTCTGCGGACTGAAACTTTGATATCCATCAATGTCTCGCTCTGAACTTGAAATTTATACTTATTCAATAAAACGAAATGCTGGGAGTGAGATGTCATGAAAGTCAAAAAAGCCATGCATAAGGGCGCGGTTTGGGTTTCTCCCGATACACCGCTGATGGAAATCGCGCAAAAAATGAGGCAGGAGGACATCGGCGCCTTGCCTGTGGGCGAGAATGACAAGCTCATCGGCATGGTCACGGATCGTGACATCGTCTGCCGGGGCATCGCCACAGGCCAGGACATCTCCAAGATGACGGCGCGCGATGTGATGACGAAGGGAATAACCTGGTGCAAGGACGAGAGCAATATCGAGGAGGCGCTTGATCTCATGGAGAAAAACAAGATCAGGCGGCTTCCCGTGATTGACGGGAAGAAGAGGATGGTGGGCATCCTGAGCCTCGGAGACATCTCCCACGCGGCGACCCGTGACCTGACTTGCGAAATGGTCAAGGCTGTCTCGGCTCACCATTAACGCCACGACAGACAAGGCAAGGCTCCTACCCCTTCCCGCTCAGGCTCTTCAAATAGGCCACGAGCGCGCCGACATCGCGCGGGTTGAATTGAAACTGCGGCATATCGGGGTGGCCGACAACGATACCCTCGCCCAGCGCCTCTTCCAGATTTTCCACGTTGCCCTTGGCGACAATCTGCCGGAAGGGAGGGGCGCTCTGGTGAGGGCTCGCCTCTTGCCCCGGGCCGATGGCGTGGCATCGTGAGCAAAAACGCTCCGCAATCTCCTGCCCTGCTTTCGCCTCCTCAGACTGCGCCCGCGCGCTGTTTGAGGACCACACCAATGCGCACGCCAAGACGATGACGTATAAAAACTTCCCTCTTCTCATCACCCCTCCGCTACGGCCCTCGCTGGTGCTTTACGACCGCCTCGATCAACCCTCCTTAAATCGGAATCGATTAAAGGCCGGAGATGTTCATCGATTCGAGTGTATTGGAGCAGCTTATCCGCGTCCTGCACCAATAAGATAAAACTCTTCCGTCAACAGGGTTTGCAACTCTGCGGGCAAGACTTTCCGCAGCTTCTCGATCTCGTGGCCGTCGATCTTATCGGCTATGGTGGCGAACACGGCCTTGACCTTGGACTGCACATCGGGGCCGAAGCCACGGCCGGCTTCATCTTCGATGGCGTTGAGAAAATCGTCGAGGTGCCGGGTCTTCGTTTGCGGTTTGCCTGGCTGCCAGCCTTCATAATAGAAACCGCGAATGAGCATTGGGAGTTGCGCGCCGAAATGCACCGCGTTCTCGGGGCCGATGCGGTCGCGGAAAACATGCAGGGTGGCGCGGAGAACTTGATAGGCGGCGTGCCTGTCAGTTATCGCCAGGCGGGTCATCAAATCCTTGAGCCAAAGATTGGTTTGCTGGACTGTTTTATCAAAAACATCGAAACCCGTTGTCATGGCGTTCCTCCCCTATCGAACGAGAGTAGTCTTCCAGAATGGGAAGAAGAAGATAACACCGCCTAAATCGCCATGATAAATGTCAAAGCAGTTGGCGAACCTCTGACGAATAGAGATAGGCGCGCGTGAGCGGTGCGGCATCCACTTGCTTTGCCAGCTGAATCTGGAACACAGCCAGATTGTGATGCCGGAAGCCAACCTCGCAGCCAGCCAGATAATACTCCCACATCCGGCAAAACCGGTCCGATATTATGCCAGCTACCTTGTCCCAGGCGCTTTCGAAGTTCCCGCGCCAAGCCGCAAGTGTCTCCGCGTAGTGAAGCCGCAGCACTTCAATATCGGTTATCAGAAGGCCGGATTTCTCGATGGCCGGAACGATTTCGCTCAAGGCGGGGATGTAGCCGCCCGGAAAGATGTATTTGGCTATAAAGGGATTTGTGAACCCTGGGCCGGACAGTCTGCCGATCGTGTGAAGAAGGGCGATACCGTCATCTGTCAGGCAAGCGTTCATCTTCCTGAAAAAGCGCAAGTAATTGGGAAGGCCGACGTGCTCGAACATGCCCACTGATACGATGCGATCGAAGGTCTCGTCGACCAGCCGGTAATCGAGCAGGCGGAAAGAAACGTCGGCGCCGGTTTTGGCCGCGCGAGCGCGCGCATAGCGCTCCTGCTCGTCACTCAAGGTTATGCCCAGGACGGTCGCAGCGTTCTCTTTTGCGAGATGGAGCGAGAGCCCGCCCCAGCCGCAGCCAATATCGAGCACGCGCTGCCCAGGCTTGAGACAAAGCTTCCTGGCGATGTGTCGCTTCTTCGCCAATTGAGCCTCGTCCAGCGTCTCCGTCCTTTTCTCGAAATAGGCGCAAGAATATTGCCTGTCTTCGTCAAGGAAAAGCTCGTAGAGCGAGCCGGGCAAGTCGTAATGATGGCTTACGTTTTTCTTCGACTTGCCGGGGGTATTCGCTTGCCGCAAAAGGCGCGTCCTGCGTCTGACGCTGTCGGCAAGGTGCATCCAATACGGGAAATCGCCCCGGCCCAGATTTTGGGCAAACAGGCTGAGGACATCGTAGATCGACCCCGCCTCGATCTCCACAAGCCTGTCCATATAAGCTTCGGCGAAAGCCAGATGAGGGTCGAGAAGGAACGCGCGCTGAGCCTTCGCATCGTTGAAACGGATAGCGAGGGGCTTTCCCGAGCCATCGCCGAAAACGCGAACGTCTCCTCTCGCATCCCGAACTCTCAAGCTTCCGGTACGAACTACGGACCTCAAAACCGCCCAAAGCGGCCAGGAAAAGGACGGGCTATGGAGATCGAATTCCTGGGTCAGTCCCTGTGCCATCGCAATCAACTCGCGTGATGGCGCGCCTGCAATAAATGCTCTGGAACCTTGCGCGCGCTCAGCCAACCTGAACGTTGAAATTTCCGCGCCAAGACATTGTTCCCAGTAAAATAACGTGATTTCTTTGTGATTTGTCAAAGTGCAAGGCTCAAGAGCCCTCTAGACATTCACGATCACGGTCAGATATCAGGTCTTCTCATGCAAAACCTTCACCTTGAACAAAAAGATTGGAACAACATTCTCGACCATATCTCGCGTTCGGAAAACTCTCACAAGGTCACTATAGAGGTCATCCGCGAGGACTTGGGCGCACAAAAGGAAGTCGAGAACGTCACGCTTCGCGGCATAAGCTTCGACCCGAAAGGCGGCGACATCGCGATCCGCGCGGGCGCTGTGGAGCACATGATCCACCATCCGGCCGGTATCGAGATCGCGCATGCAGGCACGGATCTGATTTGCCTTGAGGTCATCGGCTCCGACAAATCACGTCACCTGATCACTTTCCTGCCGCCGCTGCATCTGCCGGATCTTCTGCTGCCGGCTTACCGCTAAGATGGTGTAACGGGCCACAGCTAAGGCCAAAGGCTTCTTAGCGGTCATCCCTCAAACTGATGGTGTGCAAACCGGAGTTTGCGTTGGCAGCTCCAAGCATTGTGAGGGATGACCGTGGACTATTATGTTGGGATTGACGTGTCTTTGGAAGCTTCGACTATTTGCGTTGTGGACGCCTCCGGCAAGATCGTTAAGGAAGCGAAGCTTTCGAGCGAACCTGAGGTCTTGATCGGCTGGTTCAAGGCGCTCCCCTTTTCGCTGGCGCGGATCGGCCTTGAGGCGGGGCCTTTGTCGCAATGGCTCTATGCGGGCCTTAAGCAGGCAGGGTTTGCCGTGGAGCTGTTGGAGACGCGGCATGTCCGCGACGCCTTCAAGGCGATGCCGGTGAAGACGGACCGGAACGATGCGCGCGGCATCGCTCAGCTGATGCGGCTGGGCTGGTTCCGGCCGGTGCATTGCAAATCGGCGCCGGCGCAGGAGACGCGCGCGCTTCTGACCGCCCGCAAGCTCGTGCAGGGAAAGCTCTACGATATCGAGATGAGCCTCAGGGGCATTTTGCGGGGCTTCGGCCTCAAGGTGGGGCGAACCACGAAGGCAGGTTTTGCCAGCCGGATTAGAGAGCTCACGGAACATCACCCGGCGTTGAAGGCGATCGCCAAGGCGCTTCTTGGCGTGCATGAGGTCCTGCTTAAGGAGCTGAACTGCTTCGAGAAACAGGTTCGCACGCTGGCAAAGGACGACACCCGCGCGCGGCTCTTGATGACGGCGCCGGGCGTTGGCCCCATTGTGGGGCTGACCTATGTTGCGGCCATTGACGATCCGGCTCGGTTCTCGTCCTCGAAAACGGTTGGCGCGCATTTCGGCATGACGCCCAAGAAATATCAATCGGGGGAGATCGATGTGACGGGGCGGATCTCCAAGATGGGAGACAAGGGCGTGCGCGCGGCGCTTTACGAGGCTGCCCATGTCATCCTGACCACGCCGGTCAAAGGCGGAGCCTTGAAGAGCTGGGCGGCCAAGCTCGCCAGGCGCGCAGGCATGCGGAAGGCAAAAGTTGCGCTGGCCAGGAAGCTGGCGGTGATTCTGCACCGCATGCTTGCTGACGGCTCCGCCTTCGATGCGGCAAAGGCGGCAGCGGCATGAGCGGCCCGGCTTCATCAAGGATGGCGCCGTGCTCGCGGCCCTCAACGCCGCTTCGCGCCGCCTGCGGCGGTGGCCTCCGGCCAGCGTTGACCGCCACTGCGCGCGGCGCTCCATGGAAATCAGGCCGGGACGGAGAAACGCCGTTCAGCCGAACAAAGAAACTATTCGCACCAGTAGCGGCGCGAAAGGAGAAACTGTAGAGCGTTTTCGGGCAGGATAGACACCCCTTCCCGAAGCGGCGTCCCTGCCGGGACGATGGATTGGGTCAGGCCGCGATGTTTGCAGGTGGAGCTTGGACTTACCAGGCAACCCCGCCCATCTAAGATTGGACCGGCCCTTTCCTCTTCTAACACCATCCGGCGGCAGCCCAGCGCTGACCCCGTACAGAAGCATGACCCCGGTAGCGGAGACGACGCAAAAAGGGATTGACTGCGAAGGGCCCGTTACAGAAGCAAACGCCGCCAGTCTGCCCGGCGGATTGCCGTCCCGGCCGGGCGAAGCGTGAGCCGGGACCGCAAAAAGGAAGCCGTTTCAACGTGTGATCCCGGACAAGGCTTCGCCTTTCCAGGATGGCTTCGCTTAGAGGAAAACCGGCTTTTTGTATGCACGGTGCGAAAGGCGGCATCTCTTTCATCCCCTGCATCGGTGGCGCGCGGCTTGCCTTGCCCGCAGAGTCTACAAAAAAGGCCGAAGGTTAAGATCCTAAGTCATATATATAGGAAAATACCGAGAGGGATGGCGCCGCGGATGGGCGCTCCGCATCGACGAACGGCGCGTTAAGGTTAATTCGTGCCGCCCACCGCTCTTCTTCGCACTTGGCGACCAAATCGCGTTTTTTGTTGCAAATTCAGACCGGAAATAAATCCGGCGCGTCGGAATTAACCATTCCCTGGTTAGTTCACCTAGGCGCGGCAAGGCGTTGTTTACCACGATGGGCCTGGATTGCGCCGATATCATACAACGACCACCGTTTTCGTATACACGGCCTGAGCCGTGCGGTGGAAGAAAAGAGCAAGGCGGGGTGAAACGCGCGCCGTTTCCGCCTCGCCGCGCCGGAATACGCCTTTGCGTTCGTCGCCCCGGAAAGGCGCAATCCTTATCTACCGTCTTTGGAGTGAAGCGGCTTTCGCATAGTTAGGAAGGCGGGAGCACAAGGCGAGCCACGGCTGTGGTCGTGACGTTGGACGTTCGGGCAATTCCGGGTTACGAGAGTTGGCGGCTGGATGATGATCCTCGTCCCGGCTAGCGACGCAAACTCGGAACCAATTGCTATTCATTGATTTTAGTCTTTGGCCTTGGCGGCTGCGACCGCCGGTCCTGGGTAGATTTTCCGACAAGCTGGTCATGTCCGCAGATTCAGTCGCCCACGCAGCGCGACTTTCTCGCCAGCTCAGCAGCGGCGGCCGCTGCGTCTGTGCATCTGGCCGCAGCAGCCTCACCTCGAATGCCCCTCTCCGACCGCCGCCGCGACGCGTTGGTGGAGCCCGCCCGCACATCGCCGATCGCGAAAACGCCGGGGCGGCTGGTCTCAAAGTGTGGACTTCGTTGGAAGATCGGGGCCGGCAATCCCTTTGAAGAGGCCACATAAGGAGCCGTCCACGGCGGGGATCAGCCTCGAGGCGCATCCTTTCCGCCAGATGAAGGGTTGCACCTATCGATGGCGGCAAGGCCGCCCTGTAGCGCAATACATTCAGCGGAAGAAACCTATGACAGGCCAATCGTCATTGACGACAAAAGAGTTTACTGGAGTTCGGGTCGAGGTGACCACGCCTCTGTCTTTCGATGAAGTTCTGAAGCGTCTGCGCAACCTGGTCGGTTACGCTTCGGCGTCCGATATCGTCGCGGTCGCCAAGAATGCCGCCAGCGAAGAGGACTATGCTCGTGAGGTCGAGAAGCGGTTTATTGGCGAGAGCGGCTTCATGCTGTTCTCGGAAATCGATCACGGGAGTTGGACTCCGATCTTCGGTGTGCGGCGTAAAGCGGTGCGATGGATCTTCGGAAATCCCCTTATCGCCATCACCATGCTCCGCCATGACATCGGTGCCGGCCTCTTCGTTCCCACGGAGCTTCCGCTGGTTGACAGCGCGGACGGCAGCGGAGCGAGGCTTGTCTATGTGCGTCCTTCTTCGCTGATTGCGGCAGACGGTAATCCCGACCTGCTCGCTGCGGCGAAGGCACTGGACGCAAAGTTCGAGACTCTGGTTGCCCGCGCCACAAGCACGTGAGGCGCCCTGATGTGGAAGCGGCAGGGCGAGCATGTCGGCGGCGTTTTATGCGGCCTTGAGGCTGGGTCCGGTTCCGAGAGTGCAGGAGCCTGCAAGTGCTAGCAGTGAGACTTTTCTTATCGACCCCGAGCAGATGAACTGTGCAACTGACTGGGCAAGGCCTTGCGATATCGCCCATTCGCTGACGGGGGCGCCGCAGCCTGCTCAGGGTTGGCGTTACGCCTCCGTCTGCAGCAAGCCGCGCTTTTCCATGAGCGGCTCGACCGAAGGGTCGCGGCCCCGGAAGGCGCGGTAGGCTTCCTCCGGTTTCATGGTCCCGCCGGAAGAGTATACGAACCTTCGGAGGCGCTCGGCAACCTCAGGGGCGAAGATATCGCCCGCCTCTTCGAAGGCATCGAAGGCATCGGCTTCCATCACCTCCGCCCACAGATAAGTGTAATAGCCCGCCGCGTAGCCGCTGCCTGCGAAGATATGCTGGAAATGAGGCGGCCGGTGCCTGAGCGCGATGGCCTGCGGTATGCCGATCCGCGCCCGCAATTCCTGTTCAAACTCGCCCGCGTCGAGCGCGCCGGGCGAGCCCACCTCATGGATATCGAGGTCGAACAGCGCCGACGCCGTATATTCCGCGGTCGCAAACCCCTGATTGAACTTCCGCGCGGCAAGAAGCTTCCCGACCAGGCTTTCAGGGATCGGCTCCCCCGTTTCGGTGTGGCGCGCAAACCGGTTCAAGACCTCGGGCTTGAGCAGCCAGTTCTCGAAAAGCTGGGATGGCAGTTCCACAAAATCGCGATCCACGCTTGTACCTGAAAGGCTCCCGTAGGTCACATCGGAAAGGAGGCCGTGCAGAGCGTGGCCGAACTCATGGAAGAGCGTCCGCGCATCGTCGAGACTGAGGAGCGTTGGAGCGCCCTCTCCTCCCTTCGTGAAGTTCAAAACGTTCACGATGATAGGAAGCACCTCACCGTCGAGCCGCTCCTGCTTGCGAAAGCAACTCATCCAGGCGCCGCTTCGCTTTGACGGCCTGTGAAAGTAATCGCCCATGAACAGGGCAATCACCCTGCCCTCGCGGTTCGACACCTCCCAAACGCGGACGTCGGCGTGATAGACAGGCATGTCGCCGCGTTCGTTGAAACTGAGGCCGAACAGCCGGTGCGCGGTGTCGAACGCCGCCCCGATCATGTTATTCAGCTCGAAATACGGCTTCAGCGCCGAGCCGTCGATATCGTATTCCGCCTTCCGACGCTTCTCCGTGTAGTGGTGCCAGTCCCAGGCGGCCAGCGGTTCGTTATGGCCTTCCCGCTGCGCCATGCTTTCCAGCGCTTCGCGCTCCTCGTCGGCCTTGAGCTTGGCTCCGCGCCACACCCGCTCCAGAAGGTCCCGTGCGGAGGCCGGCGTCTTGGCCATCGCGTCGTCGATCTGGTAATCCGCGTAGGTCCCGAAGCCAAGCAGCTTCGCGAATTCGGAGCGCAGGGCCAGTATTTCCTGGATAAGAGGGCGATTATCAGCCTCGGCCTCCTCGCCGCGCGCGATGTAGGCTTCATAGGCCTTCTTCCGCAGATCCCGGCGTTCCGAAAACTCGAGGAAGGGCTCGATGCTCGCGCGCGACAGGGTGATGACTGACTTGCCCGCCAGGCCGCGATCGCGCGCGGCCTGAACGGCAGCCTGGCGCACGAACTCCGGAAGACCTTTCAGGTCTTCCTCGCCGTCCAGAACAAGCTGAAACGACTTCTCCGCCGCAAGAACGTTTTGCGAAAACGCGGTATGCAGTTCGGAAAGGCGGGCTCCGATCTCTGTCATTCGCGCTTTTCCGGCTTCGTCGAGCAAGGCGCCCGCGCGTATGAACCGCTTATGATATCTCTCCAGGAGACGCCGCTGCTCAGGCGTCAGGTCAAGCGCGCCGGCTGCCTCGTGGAGCGCCTTGATCCTCGCAAACAGCTTGGGGTTGGTCATGATCGCCATCCCATGCTTGCTCAGCTTGGGCGAGATTTCGCGCTCGATTTTCTGCCGCTCGTCATTCGTGTCCGAGGAGGCGAGATTGAAGAAAACCATGCTGACTTTCTGGAGGCCGCGACCGGCTATCTCCAGCGTCTCGATCGTGTTCCTGAAGGTTGGCGCCTCGGCATTATCGACGATTGCATCCACCTCGGCCAGATGAAGCCGCATCGCTTCCTGGAAGGCCGGTATGAAGTCCTCGTCGCGGATCGCGGCGAAGGGCGGCATCTCAAACGGCGTTTCCCATTCTTGGAGCAGGATCGTTTCAGCGGGCACGCTCAGTCCTTTCCTGGCAATTGCAGTCAGCCTCCGGCGTAAGCGCCAGATCGCCCTCAATAGGGTTGCGAAGCGAAAGATTTCAATGAGGGTTGCCGAGCGGTTCCAACCCTACCGGTAGCTTGAGCGACCGTATGATCGATCGTAGAAGTCGGGAAATTTCTCGGGTTGCCAACATTCCCGCGTTACGTCACAGACAGCGCCGGTATACCGATTGACGTGCCGTGACTCACCAACGTCTTGATAACGAAAACCCCATAGGAAAAATATAACCAGAATTCCTATGAGCAAGTTCCTGACTAGCGAGCCGAGGAAGTAAATGGCCAGGAGAACTCCCAGAATGGGGATGAGCTTGTCATAGTGGTCATGAAAGAGAGGCAGGCTGCGCAGGTAGTAGAAAATGTCTTGAACAAAACCGATGAAACTATCGTCCATAGCGAACTACCTCATGTTTATGATCCTTTTCGAAATGAAATAAAATTTGTGAGAAAATTTTGGCGCGCGCATGCCGGTTCGAAGGCAAGCAAAAGCCTGGACAAGATAGCTCGTTTTCCAAGCCACCCCGTCCAGGCTCAATGGCGTTCAAGACGCTGGCTGAAAGCCGGCCGCCGCGTCTATTGCAGCTCGAACGGCTCGTACCGGCCTGTTTCAGTGAGCTGCGTGCCCCAGACCTTGTGGGATCCCTGGTGCTCGCTCTTGCTGAAAGTTATTGTCGTCCCGAGCCCCATGTCATAGTCATGCATCGCTTCGAGGGTGTCCACGAGACGCTCGGTGTCAAGCTGGGGTCCGGTCCGCCTCAACGCCTCGACCAGCACCTTTGCCGCGACATAGCCCTCCAGCGAGACATAATCGGGCGCTTCGCCGCCGAAATATTTGGCCAAGGCATTCTTGTATTCCAGGATCAAGGATGAGTAGCCATCCACCGCCGGAACGACCTGAGTCACGATGACCCCCTGGGCATACCTTGGACCCAGGAGCATAAGCTCGTCGCGGAGCGACGTGCTGCCGACGAAGGAGACATTGGAGTAGACCAAGCCAGGGATGGCGTCTTTTGTCCTCTCAATGAATTTCGCAGCCGCGCGATAGGTCGCAACCATCACAACCGCCTTGATCGGCGTCTTGTTTGCTTTCAGCTGGCCGATAGCCGTGTCGACATCCACCGTGTTGCGCGGATAGCCAACGCGCAGGATGAAGCCCCCGTCTCCGCCTCGAAGCACGCGCATGGCCTTCGTCACACCCGCGAAACCGGCATCGCCAAACAAATCCTGCTGAGCGAAAACGGCAATCTGCTCCGGTTTCAGCCGACGAACCTTCACCAGATAATGCACAACCGCGTCGGTCTCTTCCGCGTAGCTCGCGCGATAGTTGAAGACATAGCGGTCCGGCGGATCGTTCCGCAAAACGCTTGCTCCGGTGAACGCGCCGTAAAACAGGGAGCGCCTCTCCAGGGCAAATGGGGCTGCCACGACAGCCGTCGGCGTTCCGACGTTGCCGATGAAACCGAACACCTGGTCCTGGTCATAGAGCTGTTTCATCGTCGTGCCGGTACGGCCAGGCTCATAGCCATCGTCGGCGGTAACGAGCTTCACAACCCGTCCATTAACCCCGCCTGTTTCGTTCGCCATGCGGAATGCCGTTTCGATGCCGACGCGCATTTGATGGCCGAGGTCTTTGGCAGGCCCCGAGAACGGCGCGGATATCCCGAACCGGATTTCGTTATCCGTCAGGCCATGCACGGGTCCAAGCGCAACCTGCGTCGCGAAGGCCGCAGATTGCGATCCCGGAGTCATGACATTCATTTGGGGCCCGGGCGTGGACGCGCTCTCAAGATCGGCCAGCTCACGATCTGCGGTACCGCAGTCGGTTTGCCTTGTGTTCACCGCGCGGCTGCCCTCGAGGTAGTTCGCGTTGAACAAGTCCAGGATGGCTTTGCTTTCGTCCTCGCCCACGGAGGAGGACTTGATCACATCGGTGATCTTGTCCGAGATGCTTCTGATGCGAGGCCGCGCTACGCCCGGGCAGGCGGATGCCGCGCCGAGCAAATGTCCAACCCGGCTCACCAAACCGCGAAGAGCGCCCCCCTTATCGTCGCGAGGAGCAGACGCCGCGGACAAGGAACCCGTTAGCAGAAACGCGCATGTCAGAAGCGCAATAGATCGGGATCGCATGGAAGCCCCCCCTTATTTCTTAATGCCCACCTCTTTTTTGCCCATTTCACGAAGATGTGCAACGCTTGAGGATAAAGGCTCCACAGCTGAAGCTGTTATTGCAGTTCCACGGGTTCGTAGTTTCCGGCTTCGGTCAGCTGCGTGCCCCAGACTTTATGCGACCCCTGGTGCTCGCTTCTGCTGAAGTTTATCGCTGTTCCCAAACCCAGGTCGAGGTCCTTTATGGTCTCGAACGCATCCACAAGCTTCTCCGGCTCGAGTTGTGGGCCGGCCCGTTTGAGGGCCTCGATGAGAATACGAGAGGCGATATAATATTCGAACGACACATAATCCGGAGCCTCGCCGCCGAAGTATTTTGCCAGCGCAGCTTTGTACTCCAGAATGAGCGATGAATAGCCGTCGACCGCTGGGACAACCTGCGTGACGATCACCCCATGTGCATATTGGGGACCGAGCAGCATAAGCTCCTCACGCAAGGAGGTGCTGCCGACAGCGGACGGATTCGTGTAGATCAGGTCCGGAATCGCTTCGCGTGATTTTTCGATGAATTTTGCCGCAGCGCGATAGGTCGCCACCATGACGATCGCCTTGATCGGCGTCTTGCTGGCCTTCAGTTGCGCAATGGCCGTATCGACGTCGAGTGAATTTCGGGGGTAGCCCGTTCGAAGTACGAAACCGCCATCGCCGCCGCGCAGCGCACGCATCGCTTTCGCCACGCCCGTGAAGCCCGCATCGCCAAAGGCATCCTGCTGAGCGAACACGGCGATCTGCTCTGGCTTGATACGGCGCACTTTCACGAGATAGCGCACCGCGGCTTCGGTCTCCTCCGCATAGCTCGCGCGGTAATTGAAAACGTAACGGTCCGGCGGATCGCGCCGAAGAACGTTGGCGCCTGTGTACGCGGCATAAAAGAGGGATTGGCGATCGAGCGCAAATGGCGCGGCGACCATGGACGTCGCCGTGCCAAAGTTTCCGACGAAGCCAAAAACCTGCTCCTTATCATAGAGCTGTTTCATGGTTTCGGCGGTCCGAGCTGGCTCGTAACCATCGTCGGCGATGATGAGACGGAGCATCCGCCCATTGACGCCGCCCGTCTCGTTGGCCGCGCGGAATGCAGTTTCGATGCCGACCTTTATTTGATGCCCATAGTCCTTGTTCGGGCCGGTCAGCGGCACGGAAGCGCCAAATTTGATCTCGCTATCGGTGACGCCGTGGATCGGTCCAGCCGCAACCTGCGTCGCGAAGGTTGCGGACTGCGCTGCCGAAGCCCTCGCGTTCATTTGAGGCGCTGTCCCGGTCGCGCTCTCAAGATCGGCAAGTTCCCGGTCCGCAACGGCGCAGTCGGCTTGCCCTGCGTTCACCCCGCGAGCGCCCTCGACATAGCCTGTGTTGAACAAGTCCAGATTGGACCTGCTCTCGTCTTCGCTGCGGGAGGAGGATCTGATCACGTTCGTGATCTTGTCCGAAATCCCTTTGAGGCGAGGCATCGTTATGCCCGGGCAGGCCGACGCGACGCCAAGCGCATGTCCGACTCGGCTGGCGAGCGTTCGAAGGGCGTCGCCTTTATCGTCACGAGGTGCGGTAATGGCGGAGTGAGGCGCGGCAATCAATACAGCGCCCGCCAATAAACAGGCAGATCTAATATTCACGTTTCGCTCCCAATGTGCCCGCGCGGCTTCCCGTTATGGAAAACGTCGCGCTTTCGCGGTCTTTTTTTTGGAGTGAAAGAGAATTAGTGATTCGCCCCAAGCCGCTTTAAGGCTTCCTTACTACTTTCAATGTGCGGATCAAGGCGTATTGCCTTTTTATACTCTAAAATCGCCTCCGCGCCGCGGCCCAGCATCTCGAGCACATGGCCGCGCGTGTCGAGAGCTTCGGCGTCGTAGGGCCGGATTTGAAGCGCTTTCCCCGCATCCTCCAGCGCCCGCACTGGGTCTCCCACGCTGTAATAGGCCCAGGCGCGATTGTTATAGGCATCGGCATCCCTGGGGCGGATCTCGATCACGCGCGTGTAGTCGGCGATGGCCTTTTCGAAGGAGCCCATGCCGCGCAACATGTTTGCCCGCGCGAAGTAGGCGTCTGCCCCGCGCGGGTTGATCTCGATGGCCTTGTTGTAATCAGCGACGGCGCGCGTGGCGTCACCCCTGGCCTGATAGACTGCGCCTCGCGCAAGATAAGCCCACGTCGCGCGCGGATTGATGCCGATGGCTGCGTCGTAATCGGAAAGAGCGCGGGCAGCATCGCCCTCTTCGCGGTAAATCTCAGCCCGCGAGAAATAGGCCCCATAGAGCCTGGAATCGAGTTCGACCGCCTTTGTATAGTCCTCGATGGCGCGGCTGAAATTGTTCTGTTTGCGATAAACCGTGCCGCGCCGGTAATAGGCTTCAGCGTCGCGCGGATTGATCTCGATCGCCTTCGCATAATCCGCCAAGGCCCGCGTCAGGTCGCCGGTGGTGCGATAGGCATCGCCGCGCAAGATATAGGCCGCGGCATCGCCGGGCTCCTGCGCTATGAGCGCGGAGCAGCCGCGGATGGCGAGCGTCAAATCTTCTTCCTGGCGGCAATCGCTCACAGGCGACGCCAGAGCCTGGGTGGCGAACGCGGCAATCGCTACGCCTATCAGCCAGAATCTGCCCATCATCCTGTCGCCGGATCGCCACGACTGTGGTCGAGCCATAGAATTGTAACGATGCGCAGAGCAGAAAAATCCGGGCTCACCCACTTTAATGAAGGTGTTTCATTCCTGTCCCGAGGTCGGGCCATCAAACCCGTCGGCGCACGGCATACCCGTACTGGACCGGCCAATCAGGTTCGGCGCCCAAAGCACGCTGCGCATTGAGGGCGAAGTAGGGATCGCGCAGAAACTCGCGCGCGATCAGCACGAGGTTGGCGTCGCCGCCCGTCACGATCTGGTTGGCGTATTCGGGATCGGTGATAAGGCCGACAGCGCCGGTCCTGATCTCGGCCTCGTCGCGGATGCGCCGCGCGAACGGAACCTGATAGCCCTTCTGCATCGGAATTTTCGCGTTCGGGATCAGGCCGCCGGACGACACGTCGATCAGATCCACGCCAAGCCCCTTCAGGTGCCTGGCAAGCTCCACCGACTGCGTATCGTCCCAGCCGCCCGGCGCCCAGTCGGTCGCTGAAATGCGCACGAACAGCGGAAGCTCTTCCGGGATGATCGCGCGCAGCCGCTCCGCGACCTGCAACACAAACCGCATGCGGTTTTCGAGGCTGCCGCCATAGTCGTCGGTGCGCTCGTTCGAAAGCGGCGAAAGGAACTCATGCAAGAGATAGCCGTGGGCCGAGTGGATCTCGATGACCTTGAAGCCCGCCTTCAGCGCGCGCCGCGCCGCCGCCTCGAAGGCCGCGATCACAACCTCGATGCCGTCTTTCGTGAGCGCAACCGGCGTCGGACTATCCAGCCCGAATGCAATCGGGCTGGGGCCAACCACCTGCCAGCCGCCATCCTCCGGCTTCAGCGCCGCGCCGCCGTTCCACGGCACGTCGCAACTCGCCTTTCGCCCGGCGTGGGCAAGCTGGATGCCCGCCAGCGCACCCTGGCTGTGGACGAACCGCGCGATCCGCGCAAGCGGCTCCATGTGCTCATCGGACCAGAGCCCCACATCCTTCGGCGTGATCCGCCCCTCGGGCAGAACCGCCGTCGCCTCGACGATGACGAGCCCCGCGCCGCCCGCCGCCCGGCTGCCGAGATGCACCAAATGCCAATCGTTCGCGAAGCCGTTCTCGGCCGAATACTGGCACATGGGCGAGACGGCGATGCGGTTGCGGAAGGTGACGCCGCGCAGCTTCAGCGGGGTCAGAAGGTCGACCTCCGGGACGCCGAAGTCCTGACGTGTCTCGGCCCGCCCGGAGCGGATGGCGTTTTGCGGTTCGGGGGGAGATCCCGGCTTACGCTCTGTCATGGTCCGGTCCTGTTCTGCGCGGCGATCCGTTTATGGGGGCATATCGGCGTCAAGCAGACCCTTTTACCCACCGGCCTTTTAATCCGGCTGCACGCCGCGAAGAATGCGAAGGATGATGATCTCCTGGTCCTGCAAGCGATAAAAGATGCTGTACGGCAAACGAGCCGGGACGATCCTGTAAATATCGGTCTCGTCCGTTGCACGGCCAAGACGCGGAAATTGCGTAAGATTTTCGATCGAGCTTTGAGTTGCGGCAATCACTTCCGCTGCCGCGCCGTTATCTCCTGCGACGTGATCGTAAATGCCATCGAGTTGAAAGAGGGCCCGGCGCGTATAGCGAATCCTCATGACAGGCCGTACCGCCGCTTCATCGCGGCAACATCGTCCTCGCTCGCGATCTCTGCGCGCTCCACTTCGGCAAGCGCTTCGTTCATCTCGCTTTGCTCCCCATCCGTCAGCCTGTACACGCCTCCGCGAACGGCGAGTTGCAGAAGCAACTCCCCCGCACGATCCTGTTCCTCGTCGGAGACTTTACGGATCGCTTCGATGCCTTTTTCGAGCAGTCTGGTCATACCAAACCTATAGCACTACGCGGAGCCGGCCAAAAGCCGGAGATTCGCCTTGCCAATTGCCGCAGCCCGCGCGATGCACAGAGCAAATCGGAGGCGACAAGAGTGACGAAGCCCAAACTCCTGATGACGCGGGTGCTCAGTCCGGCCGTCATCGAGCGCGCGTGCCGCGATTACGATCTCGACCTGAACGAAGACGACCACATCATGAGCGCGGACGAGCTTGTAGCGCGCTGCGAGGGGAAGGATGCGGTTCTGATTACGCTGACGGAGAAGTTCACGGCCGGCGTGATCGGGCGGCTGCCATCCTCGGTGCGGGTGATCGCGACCTATTCCGTCGGCTACGATCACATCGATCTTGCGGCTGCGAAGTCGCGCGGGATTCGCGTCGCGAACACACCCGATGCCGTGACCATCGCGACCGCCGAAATCGCGATGCTGCTCATCCTCGGCTCGGCCCGGCGCGCGCCTGAGGGCGAACGGCTTCTGAGGGACAAGAAGTGGGGCGGCTGGCAGCCCATGCAACTCGTCGGGCGCAGGCTCGACGGCGCAAGACTCGGCATCTTGGGCATGGGCAAAATCGGGCAGGCGCTCGCCAAGCGCGCCCGCGCCTTCGACATGGAGATTCATTATTATAACCGGCGGCGCTGCAGCCCAGCCGACGAGCAAGGCGCGATCTACCATGACACGCTCGACAGCCTTCTCGCGGCAAGCGATGTGCTGTCGATCAATGCGCCGTCGACTCCCGAGACCCGCGGCTGCATCAATGAGGCGGCGCTGGCGAAACTCCCGCGCGGCGCCATTGTCGTGAACACCGCGCGCGGCGATCTCATCAACGACGACGATTTGATCGCGGCGTTGAAGTCCGGGCGGGTTGGCTATGCGGGGCTTGATGTGTACAAGGGCGAGCCGAACATCCACCCCGGCTATTATGAGCTGGAAAATGTCTTCCTGCTGCCGCATATGGGCACATCCGCGATCGAGGCGCGCAACGAGATGGGGTTCGCCGCGCTCGACAATATCGACGCCGTGCTCGCCGGCCGGGAGCCGCCCTGCGCGCTCGTCTAGAGCAGCCCGCGTCCATTTGGAGGCGGATAAGCTGCTCTAGCACTTTAAAATCGATCAACTTTTCCGCCTTTAATCGATTCCGATTAAAGGCGGGTTGATCTAGCGAATTGCAACAAAGCGAATAAGACCGATGCCAGACCTTCTCCTCGAACTCTTCTCCGAAGAAATTCCGGCCCGCATGCAGGCGCGCGCGGAAGCGGACCTTGCGCGCATGATGACGGAGGCGCTGACGGCGGGCGGGCTCAAGGCCGGCGCGACGAAGACCTATTCGGGGCCCCGCCGCATCGTCTTCGTCGCCGAGGGCGTGCCGGCGCAGTCGGCCGCCACGGTGGAGGAGCGAAAAGGCCCGCGTGTGGGTGCGCCGGAGAAGGCCGTGGAGGGGTTTTTGCGCGCTGCGGGCTTGAAGAGCCTCGATCAGTGCCAGATCGCGAAAGACCCGAAAGGCGATTACTACCTCGCGCGCACCGAGAAACCCGGACGCACCGCGCCCTCCATCATTGCCGAGGCCGTGCCTGAGATTGTCCGCAAATTCCCCTGGCCGAAATCCATGCGATGGGGCACGAGCCGCATTCGCTGGATCAGGCCGCTGCATTCCATCCTCTGCCTTTTCGACAACAAGCCAGTCGAATTCGAGGTCGATGGAGTCAAGAGCGGCGACATCACCTATGGCCACCGGTTCCTGAGTGGCGAAAAAGTGACACAGCCGAAATCATTGAAGATCTCTAAGAACTCGGACTATGCCGAGGTTCTTCTGCACGCTAAAGTTGTGCTCGCAGGAGAGAATCGAGCAAATGACATCCTCGATGGCGCGCGAAAAGCCGCTTCGGAAGCCGGGCTCGCTCTTGTTGAAGACCACGGGCTCCTGGCTGAGAATGCGGGGCTCGTCGAGTGGCCCGTGGTCCTTTCCGGCACATTCGATGAAAGCTTTCTCGATGTGCCGGAAGAAATCCTGATGACGTCCATGAAGGCCCATCAAAAGTGCTTCTCGCTGCGCGATCCCACATCAGGAAAACTGGCGAACCGATTCGTTCTTGTCTCGAACCTCGCGGCGCAGGACGGCGGAAAGGCTATCGCCGCCGGAAACGAGCGCGTGATCCGCGCGCGACTCTCGGACGCAAAGTTCTTCTGGCAGAATGATCTGAAGCGGCCTCTGGAAGGGCTGACGAACCTTCTCGGGCAAGTGACGTTCCATGAGAAGCTCGGGACGCAGCTTGAGCGCGTGCAACGCATCGAGCGGCTCGCGCGCGAGCTTGCGCCGCTGGTTGAGGCGGACCCGGAGGAAGCGGAGCGCGCCGCACATCTCGCGAAGGCCGATCTTTTGTCGGAGACCGTCGGCGAGTTTCCGGAGCTGCAGGGCGTCATCGGGCGCTATATCGCGCTCGCACAGGGTGAAAAGCCCGCCGTCGCGGACGCCATCGCCGAGCATTACAAGCCGCAAGGCCCGTCCGATGCGGTGCCGTCGAACCCTGTCTCCATTGCGGCGGCGCTTGCCGACAAACTCGACATGCTGGTCGGCTTCTGGGCCATCGACGAAAAGCCGACCGGTTCGAAAGACCCGTTCGCGCTGCGCCGCGCCGCTCTCGGCGTCATCCGCACCTTACTTGAAAATCAAATTAGGCTCCCACTGTGGACGGGATTTGTCGTGCTTGGACGACGTGCCATGAGCGCAATGCTTCAGGAAGTCGTTCAAAAGAAAGTCGCAATACCTTTCGAGGCCATTTCTCGTCTGGGATCCCTTGAGGAGTTGACCGAACTTGTGCAGCTTTCTCAAAAGGCTGCCGCGTTGCTTACTTCTCCCGAGAACCTAACTGTCCCTCCTCAGGATTGGGAGCGCAGAAGAGCCAACGATCTACTCGGTTTTTTTGCGGATCGGCTGAAGGTTTATCTTCGCGATAAGGGCGCACGTCACGACCTGATCGACGCCGTCTTCGCGCTGTCGGGGCAGGACGATCTGCTTATGATCGTGCGGCGCGTGGAAGCACTTAGCCGCTTCCTCGAAACGGAGGATGGGGCAACCCTGCTCGCGCTAGTGCGCCGCGCGCTCAACATCCTAAGGATCGAAGAGAAGAAAGACGCGCGCGGCTACGAGGGCACGCCCGACGCCAAGCTCCTCAAGGAGAAGGAAGAGAAGGCGCTCAACACCGCCATCAAAGCGGTCGGCGCGGAGGTCGAAACTGCGCTTTCGTCGGAGAACTTCGAGGAGGCGATGGCAGCGCTAGCCAAGTTGCGCGCACCGGTCGACGCCTTCTTCGACAAGGTCACGGTGAACGCGGATGATCCCGATCTCCGGCTGAACCGGCTGACGCTGCTCGTGCAGATCCGCGCGCTCACGCTTCAGATCGCGGATTTCTCCAAAATCGAGGGATGACCTGCCTGCGCAGCCCCTGCCCTCGCCTCGCTGTTCAAGCAGGTCGTTACGCGATAAAGCACCTACTCCGCCCTGCCCCAGGGCGAGTCGGCGGGCTTGGCGTTGCTCGCCGCGGAGTGGGGATCGCGCGGAACTTCAGTGAATTCCACATCGATCACGTCGTCCGCGCGATGGGGCTTCTCTTGCCGCCGCGCGGTTTGCGGCTCCGGCCAGGGCTGCGGACGAACTGACTGCCCATTTCGGAATCCATAGGACAGGCCGCGCCAAATGAGATCGCGGAGTTGCGGAATCAAGAGGAGCACCGCCACCGCATCCGAAACGAAACCCGGAATCATGAAGAGGATGCCAGCCAGCGTAGCTGTTCCGCCCTCAATGAGCGGCTTCTCGGGCGGCGTGCCGGAGCGGACCGCCTGCATGACGCGAAGCGCAACAACCCGGCTTTGCGAGCGGACCACGAACGCTCCGAACGCGAAGCCGCCCGCCAAAAGCAGGAACGTCGCCAGCGGGCCGGCCCAGCGGCTCACCTGAATGATCGAGGCGACCTCCAGCACCGGCCAAGAAATCATGAGGAAAAAGATCAGGAAAGGCATCGGCCGTATCGTCCTCGTTTGGATGTCGCACTTCGATGTCTGTAATATAGGTGACGGAGATTGCGTTGCGGAGAAGATTGCTGCGATTCTGCAAAGCTTGCGGCAAACAGCCCGCGACTATAGCCAGCGGTCCTCAAAGCTCTTATATCTCCGGCAGGGATTCAAGCGAGACGGCCTCAGGGTCAGGAGCGGCGACTTTGACGATGAGCGATATCTTCGACCTCACCAATATTCTGCTTCTGGCAGTTGCGGTGGCGATTTTCTTCCGGCTCAGGAGCGTGCTCGGACGGCGGACCGGAGATGAACAGCCGCGCCTCGATCGCTATGCCGCTCCTGACGCCGCGGCCAAGCCGGCGCGCGATAGCAACGTGATTCCTATGCCCCGGGCCGAGACGCCGCCGCCAGGAGGGCAATCACCGGGCCCAAGCGTTGACGAGCGCGTGGGAACGTTGCCGAAGGACAGCCGCGCGCTCGAACCGTTACGCGAAATCGCAAAGGCGGACCCCTCTTTCGACACAGGCTCGTTCCTGAAGGGCGCCAGAATCGCCTATGAGGCGATTGTGACCGCTTATGCCCGCGGCGACCGCGAAACCCTGCGCAATCTTCTATCCCGCGACGTTTTCGACAGCTTCAGCTCGGTTATCTCCGAGCGAGAATCGCAGGGGGAGACGAACGAGTTCAGCTTCGTCGGCATCGCCTCCGCCGACATCGTGGATGCTCACATGGCCGACCGCGTCGCCCATGTCGCGGTTCGCTTTGTCAGCGATCTCGTCACCGCCGTTCGGGACAGGGCGGGCAATGTCATCGAGGGCGATATCAAGGCCGTCCGGCAAGTCACCGATGTGTGGACTTTCTCGCGCGATGTGGCCTCTCCCAACCCGAATTGGCAACTCGTCGCCACGGATTCGCCTGAAGGCTGAGCGTGGCTGAGGAAGGTCTCTGGCGCTGGCAGCGTGCCGAAGCTCGGGTTGCGAAGCCTCCGATTGAAGCCGTGGCATTTGCGGATATACCCGGCTGGGTGGAGGACGATCATTGTGCCCCGCTCGCCTGCTACCTGCGATCCGTGGATTTGTCGACTACCAAGCTTCCGAAGCCAGCGGAGGACAGCGTCGCGGCTTTGTTGGCGGATCGCACAAAGGCCCGCCAGTTCTTCGAGCAGAACTTCGTCCCCTTTCGAATCCTGGCCGAGCCCGGGCTTCTCACGTCGTACTTCCAGCCGGTCCTGAAGGGATCACGAACGGCGTCGCCAGCCTTTTCGATCCCGGTCTATCGAAGGCCAACGGACCTCAAGCCCCTGCCCCTGGGCCACGCACTCACCGCCGGCGGGCTCACCGCCGCTCGTGACGCCCACGGCCGGTTCGAGCCTTATTTCACCCGCGCTGAAATCGAAGCGCGCGCTCTGGCTGGGCGCGGCCTTGAAATCCTGTACCTCGCAGACGCGATCGAAGCGTTCATCATGCACGTTCAAGGCTCGGGCCACGTCGACCTCGATGACGGGACGGAAGCGCGGCTGACCTTCGACGGGAAAAACGGCCATCCCTACACGTCGGTCGCCAGGTATCTGATCGAGCGTGGACATCTTTCGGCGGAGAATGCCGATCTCGAAGGGATGATTGCGTTCCTCCGCGCGCATCCCGATTCGGGGGCTCTGCTGCGGGAAAACAGGTCCTACATTTTCTTCAAGGAGATGGATCCTGCAGAGCGAGGGCCGAAGGGCTCCCTGGGCGCGCAGCTATCTCCGGGCCGCAGCTTGGCGGCCGATCCGCTTTACCACACGCTGGGAATACCTATATGGGTTTCTGCGCCCGAACTCGATTTTGATGGACGGCCTCTCCGGAGGCTTCTCGTGGCTCAGGATACGGGGTCCGCGATCAAGGGAGCCCAGCGCGGGGACATCTTCGCGGGCACGGGCGCGGAGGCCGAACACGTGGCAGGCCGGATTCGGCATATTTGCGAATTTATTGTCTTGCAACCAAGATGCTAATGTGGGCGCGGAAATTTTGGGAGAGTATTCATGGAAGGCCGCAGCCGCAGGCGGTTCCTGTCCGAGGAGGAGATCGAGCTTTGGGCTCATGTCACGCGCAATGCCGAACCTTTGGCGCGGCCGCAGCCACTTTGTTTCACTGAACGGCCCCAGGAGCCCAATCCTCACGTCATAGCCGCGGCATCGAATGGCGCGAAAAAGGCCGCCGCACCGAAACCGGCCGTTGTCTCCGCCCCAGGCAAGCCCGCCACCGTGCCGCCGCATGCGCCTTTCGATCCGCGCATCTGCAAAAGAATTGCTCGCGGCCGCCAAGCTATCGACGCGCGACTCGATCTCCATGGCTTGCGGCAGCAAGATGCCTACGTCGTTCTGCGCCGCTTCCTGGCTCGCTGCCAGGCGGACGGCCTTCGGCACGTGCTTGTCATTACCGGCAAAGGCGGCAAGCCCGACGAAGCCGCGAGCCGCGATTTCTGGCAATCGGAAGAACGGGGCGTTCTTCGCAGGCTGGTCCCGCAATGGCTTGCCGAGCCCAGCTTTCGCCTGCACGTGGTCAGCGTTACGGAGTTGGCGCTCAAGCACGGCGGCAGCGGAGCGCTCTACGTGACAATCCGCAAAGGCCCCCTCCATCCGAGGCACGACTAGATCAACCCGGACCCGATTTTTAGAACGCTTGCGCAAATCGCGCGGACCCCACGATCGGAGAAATCTCGATTTGGCGTCCCTTTCCAGCTAGGTCTTATTTCGGCGGCGCGAGCCGATGGCTGTCGCGTGTCGTCCTCCTCCTCGAAGCTTCCGGCCTTCACAAGACGCTCGAAAAGTCCGCCGGCTTCGGCAAGCTGATGGAAGGCGCCGGCTTCCACGATGCGGCCGTGATCGAGCACGATAATCTGGTTTGCATTCGCAACGGTCGAAAGACGGTGCGCGATGAGAAACGTCGTGCGGCCGCGTCTCACGGCATCCAACGCGCGCTTGATCTTGGCCTCCGTCTCATTGTCGAGCGCGCTCGTTGCCTCGTCGAGGATCAGGATCGGCGCGTTCTTCAGGATCGCGCGGGCGATCGCGATGCGCTGGCGCTCGCCGCCGGAAAGAGCCGAGCCGCGCTCCCCGATGACGAACTGATAGCCACCCGGCTTCGACAGGATGAAATCATGCGCTTCCGCGAGGCGCGCCGCCGTCTCGACCTCTTCTTGCGTGGCCGTGGGGCGTCCGATTCGGATGTTATCCTCGATGGACCTGTTGAACAGGCCCGCATCCTGAAACACGACCGCGATGAATTGCCGAAGCGAGGTCAGCGTCACGTCGCGGATGTCCGTGCCGTCGATCAGGATTTTGCCCTCCTGCGGATCGCGAAGGCGCTGGAGCAAGGCCAGGGTGGTGGTTTTTCCTGAGCCGGTCGGCCCGACAAGGGCGATCGTCTCGCCGGGCGGAGCCTCGAAACTCAGGTTGAAAACGCCCTGCTGCGTGTAGGGAAATCTGTAGGTCACATCGTCGAATTGGACGCGCCCTTCGACGTGCTCGAGCGGCACCGCGCCCGGTTTCTCGATTGAGCCGCCGCTTGTGTCGAGAAGCTGGAAAAAATTCGCGAGCGTCGGCGCTTGCAGAAAGATGCGCCCGACAAAGCCGGAGAGCATGTCGAGTTTGCTGATTAGAAGGTTCGAGAAACCAACGAAGGCCACGATCTGCCCGACCGTAACCTCCCCGCGCTGGGCCAGGATCGCTCCGATTGCAAAGACGGCCACCATCGTAATGGTTGCGGCGGTCCGTGTGAGCACGGTCAGCATCGCCCACCACGTCACCACCGGATATTGCGCGCGGAGCAGGTCGGCCATGAGGGCTCGAAGGGCGCTCGTTTCGGCGATAAACCGCGTATAGCTTTGCACGACGGTGACGTTGCCGATGACGTCGCCGACCCGGCCGAACACGTCCTGATGATATTGCTCGACGCTCTCCTGCCCGCCATGCGTCCGCTTGATGATGACCGTATTGGCAAGGAAATAGAGGACGGCCAGCGCCGCCAGAAGCGCCGCAAGCCGGACGTCGATCGAGATCGCAGCCGGGATCAGGAGGATGATCCCGATAATCGCCGTCAAATGCTCGCGCAAAAAGGAAAGCCAGAGCGCAAAGAGCTGGTCGGTGCCTGCAAGCATGATCCGCACGACCCGGCCGGACCCTTGCTCGGCGTGATAGCTGATCGGCAAGGTGATGGCGCGCTCGAAAGCCATGCTCATCGCGGCCAGACGCTGCCTGTGCGCGAGCCTGTCCGCCATGATCGCCAGAGCGGAGGTCGCGATGATGTTGAAGAGGCCGAGCCCCGCCCAAATACCGATGATGGGAAATGCCTTCTCGCCCTTTGAAAGCGCATCGACGACCCGGCCGAAGAGAATCGGCTCTGCGAGTTGCACGACTGCGATGGCTACCCCGGCGAGCACGAGTGTTATGGCGAGCCCGCGTTCAGACGCGAGCATGCCCAGAGCGCGGAGATAAATTCTCGCCAACTTCATGATGAGACTGCCGGACAGACCAATGACCGTGATAATAGTGACCAAACATCAAAGTCTTGTCCATGTGCCGTGACAAGGCACGATAATTTCACGGATTTCCAGAGAGTGGCGGTCTGATGAGATGAAGCGTTGCACCGCTTTTCCGCTCACGCGGCGCGGGCTGCGCGTCTTGAGGACGGGGCTGCGGTTGCAATCATTTGCTGCCTTCCGTCGGAAAAGAAGGCAACGATGCGATTATCGTCTTGCATCATGATGCTAAGGACATGCCGCCGTGGCCATCCATCCGGTGCGAGCCTCGTGATTTTCACGCGGCCTAAGTTGCAAGGGAAGGACGTCAGCATTCCGTCCGGGTGGCTCAGCGTCACGTTGGTGGCGAATTCGGTGGCGCACGGCAGGGCGACCGCGCCGGGAGGATTGAGAACAAAGCCGCCGCCAGCATCAAAAATGTAGTCGTGTTCGATAGCGCGCCATGCACCAGCGCCGCTTCCCATGGAGACGAAGCATCGCCACACCGCTCCGATCGAGACGTGCGCCGTGACGCAATACCAGCGCAACCGGATGGTGACCCGTTCGCCATCGCGGGTAATGATGGCGGTTTGGCCCCCCGGAAGAGACGCCGCAAGGAAGCCATCCTCGAGGTCGCGGCCAATTTCGCTGGGCAGCTGGCCGGAGACATCCAGAACGGCGGCAGAATCATCCCCTCCCGATGGAAGATTGCATGCATAGACAATGCTGGATGTCGGAGATGGCGCAAGCACGTCGCCGGGAACGGTCAGCGGCTGAGCCGCGCCTGCGCTTCCGCCGCCCAGCCAGCCAAGGATCGCTTCCCCCTGCGGAGCCAGAATCCGCTGCCCGCTGTCGAGGCGCAGTTGCACAGGAAACGGCTTCGCGGCTGTGGCACGCTCGAACATATGGACCTATGTCGAATCAAAACTAAGATCACTTTTAAAAATGTCACACGAAGCGTCACCAAACGGTGAATAACCACCCCTCGTTCTGTGTGCACCCTGACGAAGCCTGCTAAGCAGGAAGAAAGGTTGAAGAATTAGCACAGCACAACCTCAGGGAGCGGTCGTGATGACTGTTACGGTGGTAATCCCAGCACTCAATGAGGAAGGCAATGTGGGCCGTCTCATCCATGAGACCTTTCGGGTCGTACCCCAGGAAATTCTCGGCGAGATGATCGTTATCGACGACGGCAGCTGCGATAACACAGGCGACGAGATCAAATCCCTTATTTCGATTTATCCCAGGCTCCGTTACATCCGCCACAGATCCCGAACAGGCCAAAGCGCCGCCATCAGGACAGGCGTTCTCGCAGCTCAAAGTCCAATCATTGCGACGATGGATGGCGACGGGCAAAACGATCCAGCCGATATTCCGAAACTGTTAGGGAGACTTGGCGCTCCAGGCCACGCCGGACCGGCGCTCGTCGCAGGGCTTCGCGCGCGGAGATACGCCAAGAACTCGCGGCGCATGGCAAGCTCCTTGGCGAACATGACGCGGCAGGCCATCCTCAGGGACGGCTGTCCGGACTCGGGCTGCGGAATCAAAGTTTTCCGGCGAGACGCTTTTCTTCGCCTGCCCTTCTTTACGAGCATGCACCGGTTCAGCCCGGCTCTGTTTCTCATCTACGGGCAGAAGGTTGAGCTTGTGCCCGTCAATGACCGTCCGCGCCTGGCCGGGAAATCCAAATACACAAACCTGAGCCGCTTCTTCCTCGGAATTTACGACATGGCCGGCATCATCTGGTTGCGGCGCCGCACGCGCCTTCCCGACATCTCCGAGGATACGCGCAGCGTCGCGCGGTTGAGCGAGTTGACGCTCCGGCGAGCCCTGCCGGTCGCCTCAACTCGACTCATCGAGCTTGGTCCACGGGAGCAGGCTTTATGGAAATCGCAAAATTGAGCCAGGAGTGGAGCGCGGTTTCGCGGGGAGAGATCGCATGGATCGCATTCGGATTCATAGCGCAGTCCATGTACTTCATGCGTTTTGTCCTGCAATGGATCGCGAGCGAGCGCATGAGGCAAAGCATCGTTCCGGAGACATTCTGGTATTTTAGCCTAAGCGGCGGATTGATGCTGTTTCTCTACGCCTTTCACCGTGCAGACCCCGTCATCATGATCGGGCAATTCTTTGGCCTCTTCATCTACGCGCGGAATATATACCTGATCCGGCAGCAAAAGCGTCGGGAAAATCGGATTGCGGCGGTCCCAGCGGCCGAGTAGCGCGGCTTTTCGGAAATTCCGGTGCGAAGATGCAGAAATATCCTCGGAATGTGCAGGTTTGGGTTGCGATCTCTCGCCGAACAGCCTATGTCAACTTTGTGACGCGGGGTGGAGCAGCCCGGTAGCTCGTCAGGCTCATAACCTGAAGGCCGCAGGTTCAAATCCTGCCCCCGCAACCAACGTAATTGCGCCGCTCTCGCCAATGAGAGCGGCGAATTTCCCGTGAACCTCCAGCCGGATTGGCGCTCCTGTCGCAACAGGATGGACGAGGACCGCGTGGACAATATCCCTAAGGCTTGTTGAGAACGCCTCGTTGGCATCCTCCGTGTCCTGGCACATCACCTCGTGAAGGTTGTCGAGCGCGGATTTGTAGTTGGCGACTGCGGCCGGATGCAAATTGATCTTCGGCGGCGCTTCGGTCCTGGCGAGTTCCGCTTCCGCCAAGGCAATATTTCTCTCCAGCTCGGGGCGAACGGCAAGCCAGCTTTCCGTTGTTATGTGTCCGTAAATTAGGTTCTTCAGAGCCCGTTCGTGGGCTGATTTGGCTTTGGCCAACTCCGCTTCAGCGCGGCTTCTCCGCTTCGTGAGATCGCCGACGAGGCGGCGGCGTTCCGCGACGTAGCTATCGATATAAGCGCTAAGCGAGGCGGGATCCTCCAGAAGCTGCCTAACAATGTCGACGACGCCGCGCTCGATCATGTGCAGATAGTAGCTGCGCTTGTGGTCACACGAGCCACTTTCGCGATAGCGCGAACAACAAACGCGAAGAAGTCCTTTGCTCGTTCCGTTCACCGCCATGCCGGAACCGCAGACGGCGCATTTTATCAGGCCCGACAGCAACCGGCGCTTCGCCGGCCGGTTCGTCCGGCCAGGCTTCCCGCTTGTCTCGTCCAATCTCTTTTGGACCGCATCCCAAAGGTCTTGGTCAATGATGCGCAGATGCGGAACCTCAATGCGCTTCCACTCGCTCGGCGGATTGGGCCTGGTGACCCGCCTGCCTGTTTCGGGATCGCGAACATAATGCACCTTGTTCCAGACCAGCACGCCCGCATAGATTGACAGACGGAGCATGCCATTGCCCCGCGCCTTCATGCCATTGAGCGCCGATTGCCCCCAAGCTGCTCCCCTTGGGGCAAGCACTTTATCCCGATTGAGGTCATGGGCAATCGTACGAGGCGATTTGCCCGAGACAAACTCACGATACACCCTGCGTACGACTTCGGCTTCCTCCTCGACAATCTCGAGTTCGCCTGGCTCGCCCCTTATAGGTCGATAGCCGTAAGCCTTCCCTCCCGCCGACTTTCCCGCGGCGACTCGCCCCGAGAGCCCCCTATGCGTCTTGTCCGCCAGGTCTTGCAGGTAAATCGAACCCAAAAGTCCTCGAAGCCCGACCTGCATTTTGTCGGCCTTGCCGCCATGAACTTGGGTAATTTCTACCCCAGAGAAGGACAAGCGCTTGTAAACTCCTGCGATGTCTTCCTGGTCGCGAGAGATGCGATCAAGATTTTCGACAAGAACGGCTTCAAATGCGCGATTTTGCGCATCCGCGAGCAGGCTGAGGAGGCCGCTGCGTCCAAAAAGACTGGATCCGCTCTTTGCAGCATCGGAATAAACGCTGACAATCTCGAACGCGTTGCGCGCCGCAAATTCGCGACAAAGCGCTATTTGATCTTCTATCGAGGTTTCACTCTGCTTATCGGAGGAATAACGAGCGTAGATCGCAGCCGATTTCATGTCACACCCCTAAGAAGACAAAGTGATGTTAGCCCTCGCTTCCACGGCCAACAAGAAACCAAAGATTGCCTTCCAAAGGCATCCCGTGCTTTCGTCGCTGCTTCTCAGTGATCGTTTACTGGCACGCAACGCACCAAGTCTTGATTATCGTTTGCTAGCGTCCACGCGTTCTCATCGATCGTCGGCTGCTTCCGCGTAAGCGAACCGCCACGCCGATAGACGGTTGCTTCCCGCTCCGGCGCATCAGACATCATCACGCCCCACGTTGCTTGTTCTCGCTAATCTCGCATCTCTTTCTGCGACTTTCGATCTCCTCTTGATGGTCTTTCCGCGCTTGATGCTGCGCTAGAGCTCTCACAAACCGCAGAAAAAGATCGTGAGGTTGCAGAGAGGTCCTGCCGCTTGTTCCCTCGACAAGTGCTGACATGGAGTCGGGCTTGATCATGATGAAGCTGCGCTTTTGCCGATTAGGCCGGAAGGGTGATGATCCATGTTTCGCCTCCGGCTGGCGTTTGATGACGTTCAAGCTCTTGCTCATGCGCCCCGACGCCATGTGCCGGTCTCCTTGGCGAAACACTTCACGTCACGAGCTTTCCTTAAAGATCAGAATAAGGCAAGTTTAAATTGGCAACAAGGTGCTCAGCCCGGGCTAGCAGGAGGCTAGCCAACACCCTCATATCTACCCAGCGCTTTGAATGTTCGTAATCCGCAGCCGCGATGGCACGCATTGCTGCAAGAGAAGGCGACCCTCAGCGAAGGCGGCAACGATAGCGAAGGCTTCGGCTCCTTTGGTCGCTCAGAAGGTGCGTGGCAGCCCCTGTCCAGGATAGAGCGGACAAGCTGAACACCCAATAAAAGCGAATCCGTCGATCTATTCCGCGGGCGAGGTCAGCACTGATCGCTGCTTGGGGACGGAGGGTCGGGAGAAACCACAGAGAGCGCAAGAAGCGCGCCTGATGGCACCATAGCTCTTGAGAAGATAAGTTTAGGGCGAACGTCTAACACTAAAGAATCACGACGCCGGCAATCTTGGCGGGCGTCATCAGCATATGGATCGGCAAAGAATTCTGCTCTCGGCTGTTCGTGATCAGAAGATAGGGCGCGATAAACTGCCGAAGCAGGAGAACAGGATCGCTC
>CAVYVV010000017.1:0-329319 GCA_963772105.1 uncultured Alphaproteobacteria bacterium | reverse complement strand
GTGCTCCGGCGCAATCACCGGCTCCGCGCCTGCTCCCAAAATGGCGATGCGATAGACGAGAAATCCGTGCTCGGTGTAGATCGCCTCGTCGCCGGGGCCGAGATAGGCCTGCGCGAGCACGTGGAAAAGCTCGTCGGAACCGTTTCCGCAGACGATGTGCTCCGCGTTCAGCCCGTAAAAGGAGCCAAGCGCCTCGCGAAGGGAGGCATAGGAGCCGTCCGGATAGCGGTCGAGTTTGTACGCCGCTGCGCGAAAAGCCTCCACCGCATGCGGCGACGGCCCGAGCGGCGTCTCATTGGACGACAGTTTGATGACCGGCCCCGCGCCCGCGAGCTTGGAGCGGCCTGGAACGTAGGGGTCGACGGCGAGCACGCCGGGACGGGGCTTGAGAGCCTCTCCGCGAACCACTGATCTCTCCTTGGAGCATGGCATTGATCAACGAGCAGTAGTTATAGACCTATCTTGCAGTAGGGGACAATAAGTTGTGAGAGCAATGTTTGTTCGTATCGAGATCATCATATTTCCGGGATCGGACACTGGAGAAGACGATGAGCGAAGGCAAAAAGAGCGAGAAAACTTATAACGATCAAGAAATTGACGCCCGCCTCAAGGCCGAGCTTCCGCGCTGGTATTACCGGGATGGGTTCATCCGCCGCAGATACCAAACGCATGGCTGGAAGGGCACGCTCATGGTGATCAATGCGGTGGGACATCTCGCGGAGGCGGCATGGCATCACCCCGACATTCACGCCTCATACGCAGGAGTCGAGGTGCGCCTGCAAAATCATGAGGCGGGCGGGATCACGGACAAGGACTTCGAACTCGCGAAGAAGATCGAGGATTTCGTTCAATGGCAGCCGGCAAAAGAGCAGGGCGCACTGACAGGCACGCCGCACGATCCGCGCCACGCTTACGTCAAATATGATTGAGCTGATCCAGCCTAAGCAAACCTGTGTGGATGAAATTAGCTCCGATCGAGACGGCAGGATGGCGGAAAGCGCCTTGCGAAAACCTTAAGCCTCATCTAAACCTATGATGTATAGGCGTAATTTTCGCAAGCGGCCGCGCGCCGCCATGCGCGGTTTGCGCCGTTTCATGGTTAATTCGCAGCCTGGACTTATATTTAACGGACTTTTGCGAGTCTGTTTTTGCGCACTAAACGCGGTTTTGGGCGGATTTAGAGCCCGTTTTCCGGCAGGAAATAAAGCCACACGTTCCAGTTAACCATGCAAAGATGAATCGTCGGCTCGGTTACGTTCGGCGGCTGGCGTCTGGGCGCGGGCCCGCCAAAAGACAAAGGGCAAGCCGGCCGGGACTGACAAAGATGGGACGCCGTTAGGGCTGGGTCGGGACGGCAACAAACTCGGGTGCGGTCTCGAGGCACGACCACTGTAACTCAGCAGCAGAACTTCCTAGGCCCGAGCTTTGTGCGCATACGAGACCCAGGGCACCGAAACTGCCGTCCGCCACAATCGGTGCGCCTGCCACGCAACGATTTCCCATTTTCCGGTGAGCTGGCTTGCTTCAAGCTTGCGGCGATACGGGCAGTTACCAGCGTTCCTCGCAATTGATGAGGGCATATTCCATGAATGTGAAAGCTGGGTCAGTCGTGCAACAGATACGGCAAGGCCTGAACGTCTCACATGATCGCGCGCGATACAGGCATGCTCGTGCTAAAACTCACCAAACGCCATGGCTGGTGCGATCCCGAGAACACGGAAGCCCAAATGTTGGCGAAGCCGCTGAGCTAGAATGCGTCCGGAAAAGTGTAAAGCGATTTTCCGATAAAACGCACGATAAAACAAGAGCTTAGAGCCCGCTTTTGATTTCATCAAAAGCGGATAGGCTCTAAGAGGCAAGTGCAACAGGCGGCTTTGTCGGCTCCTCGGCTGTCACGCCGGTGAGGTGCGCAGCAAATTCGGCAAGCGGCATGGCAATGCGCTCGATGTTATACAGCCTCATGAACTTCGCCTCGTTGCGCGTCGGTTCCTCCGGCAGCACCGCCCAATGGCGGTCCGAGGAGCGCTTCATGATCTGCTGCGGGAAGGCGCGCTCGGTCTGCGTCGAGAAGCGGCACCCGAGAAACAGGAAGCTTCGGCCCTTGCGGATGTTCTGCACGGCTTCCGGGATCGGCGTCTGGATGTCGATTTCGGTCAGCACCTCGACGAAGTCTGAAATCCGAAACGAGGAAGTTCGCGGCAGGCGAGACAGACCCCAGAGGCTGATAGAGAAGCGGCATCCAGGATGCTTCAGCACCGTCCTGCCGCGCCCCTTGACCGTCACCTGCGAAGGAGTGCGTCCACGTGCCGAAATGCTCCGACTGGCTGACCCCTTGCACGATGCCCCAGCCCTCGCGGCTGGCCAGCGCCTTTTGCGGAAGATCATCGTACCAGGCGTGGACAAGGAGTTTCAGGGCCGGGATCGAGGCGAGATGGCAATGGAGGGCCGTCGGCGGCACATCCGCGGCGAAAGCTTCCGTCATCGCCTTCACGACCGTCTTGCGATGCTTGAAATTCTCGATGAACTGCGCCGCCGCCGTCAGGTTCTTCCGGATCTTGTGCGGCACGCTTGCCTTGGCTGTGAGGCGGTCCACAAGGATCTCCGGCGACGCGGGCAACGGGCACTCGTTCCCGGCGAGCGACAGCACGCCCGCGCCGAGATAGGGAATGGCAAGGCCCGTTGCCAGGCTCTCGCGGATCGTTTCAACCGCCTCGGACGTCATTCGAAACTCCACTCGGTTCAGCGCCGCGGCTTTCGGATCAACCCGCCCTTAACCGCGATGAAGGGCGGACGCGTTGATCAATTCTAAAAGGCTAGAGCAGCTTATCCGCGTCTCAATGGACGCGGGCTGCTCTGAAGTGCGTCCGGAAAGGTGCAAAGCGGTTTTCCGGTAAGACGCACGATCAAACAAGAACTTAGAGCCCCGCCTTTAATTCCATCAAAAGCGGATAGGCTCTCGTGCATCCAGCCGCGCCCGCCCGCGAGAGGCTGTCCGTTGACAACGCCTTCGGGAGCAAAGGGGACATCGATCGGGGCTACGGACACTCGCCTCCTATGCTTGTGAACGTGCGTTGGCGATCTCAATGGTCACATCGCCAGCCCCGAGGATCGCCTGGCAGGCCAGCCTGGACGTCGGCCCCGCGATCGCGATCATCTTGAGACGATCCTGCTCGGGGCCTGCAATCTTGGAGAGGCTGGCGGCGCCCTCATGAACGAGGATATGGCAGCAATTGCACTGCGCCCTGGCGGTGCATTCGGTAGGGATGGGCACGCCCGCCACAAGGAGCGAAAAGAGAATGGTGTCTTCGGCTGAGGCGTCCACGGTCGTGCCCGAAGGCAGAACAGTTATCGTCGGCATGGTGTCAAGCTCCTGATTTGTGCACGAACAGCCGTCATGCCACACTACGCCGGGCGACCACAACAAGGCCCGTCGCCTCAGCCAGCTTTTCTGTGAGACGCCAGCAATGGCCGCCGCCATCGACGAGATAGAGATCGAACCGCGGATACTCCCGGAACGGCGTCTCGTCGCTCATGTCCGACGGATCGCATCGCGTGATGGACAGCCGGGGAAACTGGCGGCGTATGGCGGATACAGCGTGCGCATCCGCATCCGGCGCACCGAGCAGCGCGTCGATCCCGGCGAGGTCTTCCGCGCTCAGGCCCATCGCTGACACCTCGCGGTCCTGGCGGTCATCCCGGAAGGACGCATTGTGCTGCCTGTCCGGGATCTTGAAACGGCGCAGACGGACATCGCTCTATTCGGGGAGCTTGCGCGCTTCGACGGTGATCGGCAGGCGCGTATCGGCGGCCATCTCCGGCAGTTCCAGCCGCCAGCCATTGCCGAGCGTGATCACCCCGCCCCACATCTCCGGCTTCTCCATCGAAACGACAGGCTCCTCCAGAGTCCTTCTTCGGCACGTAGGCCGACACCGCGCCGTCGGGGGTTTTGCGGATCATGACCTTCATCGGTGTTGTCTCCTTGTGTCCCGCCCTTGGGCGCGGTTTTTTGTCTTGGTCTCGCGAATACAGGCATTCCTTGGCCGGCCAACGAATGTCTGCAGAGTTTTCTCCCAAAACCGGGAAGGCCGCTTTTGGGAACTCTGCTTTAGAGCCTATTCGCTTTTGATGGACTCAAACGCGGGCTCTAAGTTATTGTTTTATCGCGCGTCTTACCGGAAAACCGCTTTGCACTTTTCCGGACGCACTCTAGAGAGGGCTTATCTCGCCCTCGAAGCAGCCGACGACGATCTTCTCTTTGAATTCGACGAGATAAATGTGCGTGTTGGTGTCGACATGCGTGCCCACATTCACGATCTCGCCTTTGTCGCCGGCTTCGACGAGGAGCGCGTCGGCGGGCGCGCCGGGATAGGAGCCGTCGTTGTAAAGGTTCTCAACGGCGCTCACCTGCTGGCCCCACTGGAACTTGGGCGACGTGGGGATCATGCGGAAACTCCCTCTAATGCGATGTCCTCAGGCTCTTCCAACGGCTCCAGTTCCTTCAGCTTCATGCCGACCCGATGGCCGGAAGCGATGAATTCGACGCCGTAAATGTAGAACTGCTGCAGGAAGGTGCCGATGCTCACGACAACCCCTTCCTCGCCCTTGCGGCACAGGATGTCGCCGATGTCCCTGCCGGGGAAAGTGCCGTCGTTCTTGATGGTGCGCCTGGCCCGCACCTTGTCGCCGTAATAGAAGAACGGCGCGTCGTTGATCTCGACGATGTCGCTGTCGCGGCTGATGTTCGTCATGTCAGCGCCTCACGGGTTTGCGCTTATGTGCGCTGCTAAACGGCAGCACGTTGCCGCCAAGCTCGGGGTTTTCCTGCGCTCCGAGGCGCTTCAAAACGAGTTCGCGGACGATTTCGTCCGGGTCGTCCAGCATGGCGGCCAGCATGCCGGGGACCATCCGGCTCGCGGCCTCATGGCGGACGCGCCAATCCGAGTCGCGATGAAGGCCGATCAGCTCCACAGGCGACAGGCGCCGGGCGACGGAAAGCCGGACATCGGCGTCGGGGTCGGCCAGCATCCGCCACAGCGCTTCAGGCTCGACACGGCTCGCAACGACGCGGCGGACTTCCGGCTCCTCGTCCGTGATCATGGCGGGGAGTTCCGTGGACGAATCCGGCGCGCAACCACGATGCGGACGTAATAGTCCTCGTCGCCGATCATGGGCGTAAGGTCCTGGATATCGAGAAGGGTGGCGACCCGAATGCGAACTTCGCGATGAGGGTCGTTCCGCAAATCCAGGAGGTAGCGGTGCGGCAATCGCCGGGCCGCATTCCAGCGGACGGTTTCATCGGGATCGGCAAGCAGAGCCGGGAGCCTGAACAGATCCGCCGACTTCGTGGCGATCGCGCGCACTTCGAAATACGGGTGATCGAGGTGACGGTTCGCGAGTTCGGGGTTCCAGGAGAAAAAGCGGTCGATGCGCCGTGCGTAGCGGTCATGAACGCAGGCGTGTTTGGGGCGGCAGCGCTCCACGGCAAGGAGATCGTGATGCTCGCAGCCCTCGCAGGAGACGGCGCAGCCCAACCAGTCGATGGCTTCATCGATATCAGCCATCGTCGTCCCGCCCCATGCGGTCGAGAACGCCGAGCAAAACTTTCGCGCCGACCTTGTCGCTTGGATCGAGTTCGAGCAGCTTGGCTACGGCGGCGCGCCCCTCTTCGACATGGCCGAGCCGCATGTTCAGGTAGGCGTAGCCTTTGAGCGTGAACAGATAGAAGCGCGGGAGAACGGCTCCGAAGTCTGCGAATGCCGCATCCGGGGAGCGGACCTCGCGCCAGTCGAGCGCAAGGCCGTTGTCCTTCGCCGCTTTTTCAAGGCACGCCCGGCCTACGCTGAGAGCCTCGACGAGCCGGTGCTTGTAAAAGTAGAAGCGATAGAGGCCGATCAGCACCGCGGGATGATCCGGCGCAGCCGCCTTGGCCTGCCAGAGATGCGCTTCCGATACGTCATCGTCGCGATAGGAGCTTGCGGCGAGACGCAAGTGCCGTTCGGCGGCCTCGGGCAGTCCAGCGCCGAGAACGGCGGCAGTCAGGACTGCGTCTTCCACTGGAAAGACCGCCTCTGCGCCAAACTCGGTTGCCGGACCCATGCCTGCGGTTCCTTACGCGCTCGCCCGGGGCACGCTCGCGTCGATCACGACCGTGTTTTCCACCGGACAGACGGCCACGCATTGAGGTTGATCAAAATGGCCGAGACATTCGGTGCATTTCTTCGCGTCGACGATGTAGGTCCCGCCCTTGGTGCGGATCGCCACATTCGGGCACTCGGCTTCGCAGGCGCCGCACGCCGTGCAGGACGAGGCGATAATTTTGTAAGCCATTGGATTTTCTCCTGTTCTCTGAAAAGTGCGGCTATGCCGCGGTGAAGGCTCCCTGGCGGATCTCCGCGTCGCCGCGAGGCGTGTGCTTGATTTCGCCAGTTCTGATTTTGTCGAGGTACTCTTTAAAATACGCGACCGCCGATTGCTCGATGTACTCGTGGGCGTATTTTTCCACCGGTTCGATCCCGGCTTTCTCCAGCGTTTCCTTCGGGCAGGTGCCGATGCGCGCGACGAGAACCGCGGTGCAGTCGTTGAGGGCGCGGATCACCGTGTCGAGCTTGTCTTCATCGCCGAAGCCGTCCTGGCAGTAATGGTCGACCCGGCGGTGGCCCACGAACTTCACGCCGGACGTCGAGATTTCGTAAATCTGAAATTCCTTGGCGTGGCCGAAATGCTCGTTGACGCGCCCGCCGCCCTTGGTTGCCACAGCCATAAGAATTTTGACGTCGCTCATCTCTTTGGCGAGCGTCGCAAGCTCGGCATTTTTGGCGTTGGCGGTTGCTTCGCGCTCTTTCTCAACACCGGCCTGATAAGCCTTGCGGGCCTCGAGGTCGTATTCGACCTCCATTGCCATGACCTTTTCAGTGGTAAATTCATCGCTGCGATCCTCGCCAAGCAACCCAACCGCGTCGGCGCGGCACTGACGGCAGTGCCGCATCATGTTCATGTCGCCTTCGCAGGCGTCCTGAAGCGCTTTCAGCTCTTGCGCCGTCGGCCCGCGCTGCCCAGCGAGGCCGAACGCCGTGCCATGCTCGGGCGCCGAGATCAGCGGCATGATGTTGTGAAGGAAAGCCCCGCGCGCTTTCACTTCGCGGTTCACCTCGATGAGGTGCTGGTCGTTGATGCCCGGGATCATCACCGAGTTGATCTTGGCAAGAATGCCGTGCCCGGTGAGCATCTCGAGGCCGCGAAGCTGATTGTCCAGGAGAATGCTCGCGGCCTCGACGCCGGTGTAACGTCTGTGATTGTGGAAGATCCAGGGATAGATCTGCGCGCCGATCTCGGGATCGACGGCGTTGATCGTTATGGTAACGTGATCGACCTTGTATTTGAGGATCGTCTCGATGAGCTGCGGCAGCGCGAGCCCGTTCGTGGAGAGGCAGAGCTTGATGTCCGGGGCCTGCTCCGCCACTAGCTCGAAGGTCTTGAACGTCTTCGCAGGATTCGCAAGCGGATCGCCGGGGCCGGCGATGCCGAGCACCGTCATCTGCGGAATCGTGGACGCGACGGCGATAACCTTCTTCGCGGCCTGCTCGGGCGTGAGCCGCTCGCTGACGACGCCGGGGCGGGATTCGTTCGCGCAATCGTATTTGCGATTACAATAATTGCATTGAATGTTGCAGGCCGGAGCGACGGCGACGTGCATGCGCGCATAGTGATGGTGCGCCTGTTCGCTGTAGCAGGGGTGGTTCTTCACCTTCTCCCAGATTTCGGGGGCGAGGTCGCCCTGGCCAGCCGCCGAGCCGCAACCGGACTTTCCGCTGCCGCCCTTCGAAGAGCAGCCTCCGCTCGGCAGGATATTCAGAAGCCCTGCGCCGAGCGATTTGCTGAGGGCCTCGATGGCTTCTGACTGCTTTTCGGAATCAAACATCATCGATCCTCGCGAAGGGTAGCCGTTCCCGGGTGGACCTCGCATCCATCCCGGTTTGAATGCCGCACCGCTCACGATGCAGCGAACCTCGGCAACCCCTAAAGCAACGACCGTGCCACGAGAGTAAGGTGCTGATTTTACAGGGGCATCATTGTTGCCGCCGGGATTGCTGTCACGTTTGCGACATGCGTCCACGGCCGCGCGGGCTTTTGTCCGAAAGGAGACAGCGGCTCGATTTCCAGGGTTGAACAGCGCCGCAATGCGAGCTTGGACGAAGCCGGGAATACGTCTAAAAAAGCCGCCGAAGCGCGCTCGGTTGGCCGCGGCGGCAGAATAAGGATCGGCCACACCCTCCCTATGATCAGGGCGATGCCAGCGTAAACCGCTTCAGGAAGGCGGCGCAGCGCAGTCGCTGAGGCGATTGAGGACATCCTTCGCCTTGGCGCAGTCATCGTCCATCTGCGCGGTAAGCGCCTCCATGGAGCGAAACTTCATATCTTCGCGGATGAAGCTGATGAATTCGATCTCCATGGTCTTCCCGTAGAGATCGCCCTCGAAATCGAACAGGAAAATCTCGAGCACGGGCAGCCCCGCGTCGAAGGTGGGCCGCGTGCCGAGATAGGCCGCGCCTTGCAGCTTGCGCCCTTCGACATAGGCGTTCACGGCGTAGATGCCGTGCATCAGCGTAACGCCCTCTTCAAGGCGAATGTTGGCGGTGGGGTATCCCATGACCGTGCCACGGCCAGCACCCCCCACGATAACGCCTGAAATGCGCCACCAGGACCCAAGCATCTCGGCGGCCGCGCCGACGTCGCCCGCCGCGAGCAGCTCGCGGATGCGTGTCGAGGAGAACATGTCGCCGGCATTTCCTTGCGCTTCCACCACGGTCACCCCGAATCCATGAATGCGGCCTTGCTCGGCAAGGACGCTTGGGTTCCCGCCGCGGCCTTTTCCGAAGAAGAAATTGTAGCCTACGCTTGCATGCCTGATCGCAAAGGCGTCGACCAGAACCTGCCGGACGAAATCTGGAGCGGGCAGGCCGGCGAGCGTCTCGTCGAACGGGATGACCGCCGTGAAGTCGCATCCGCACTCCGACAGCAGCTGCAGCTTTCGCGGCAGCGGCGTCAGCCGGAAGAACGTCTTTTGCGGCTGAAAGTATTTCCGCGGGTAGGGCTCGAAGATCATTGCCCCCATGGGCAGGCCGCCCCCGGCTTTCGCCTTCGCCGCGTCGATTACCGCGCGGTGCCCGCGATGGACGCCGTCAAAGGTGCCGATCGCAAGCGACGACCCCTTCACATGCTGTGGGACTTCATGCCACCCATGGACAACGTCCATTCCACCTCGCTCATTTTCTTGGGGCGCGCGAAGGCACCATCAGGACAGCCTCGCCTTCGAGCACGGTCTTCTCGCCAACCTTGCAGACGCAATGGAAAATTGCGCGTCTCTTCTCCGGTATCAAGTCCGTTATCTTCACGGTGGTGACAACTTCGTGACCAATGTGCACCGGGGCCTTGAAGTTCAGCGTCTGCGAGACGTAGATGCACCCCGGCCCCGGCAGCTTCGTGCCGAACACTGCCGAAATGTAGGACGCTGTCAGGGCGCCGTGCGCGATTCGCTTCTTGAACGGCGTCGTGGCTGCGTGCGCTTCATCGAGGTGGACGGGGTTGACGTCGCCGGAGACCCGCGCGAAATCCGCGATGTCCTGGGCCGTCACGGTGTGAGCGATGCTTGCCTCCATGCCGATGGAGAGGTCTTCGAAAAAGTGCCCCGGACCGACTTCGCTGGTCATCATTCCCTCCTTACGTTGCGCGCCATCGCGGAAGGCTCGGCTGCGGCCTCGCCTTCGCGGTCTTCGAAAGTATCGCGAGACGAGGGGAAGGGCGTAGAACTTTCTTTGCCGTGCGTGCGGCGGTGTCAGCAAGGCAGTGGCGGGCTGGGAGTTGACGTTCGACTTGATTGGACCGCAGAACGCCCCGGCTTTGCTGGCCTAGCCTCTGCCAACCGGGTTCGACGATGCACCTCTTTGCCGGCGAGTGGGCTGATAGCGGCCATCGCAGATGAGGGCCTCTCAAACAGCAAAACCGCCGGTCGACGAGGCCGAAGCTGCGACAGCACTATCTCTAACCGACCGGATTCTCAGCAGGGGGCCTTGTGACGCCGGGATCGGAAACCAAAAGCAGCCCCTATTTGTGAAGCAGCGTTTGCCAGTTTGAAGGCACCGCTCCGGCCGGCCCCGGCACCGTTTGATCCAACGGGTGCGCGTGAGGAGCGTGAAGCTTCGGGCCGGTGAAGAATTCTTCAGTACGATAGTCGTAAAACCACCGCTCGCCCGGCTCGAAGCTCGTGATTATCGGGTGACCCGTCGCGGCGTTATGTTTCGAAGCATGCTGATTTGGTGAATTATCGCAGCAGCCGATGTGACCGCATTCGGCGCATCTGCGAAGATGCAACCACCATCCGCCCAGAGCCAAGCATTCGACGCAACCTGTCCCGCTTGGCTTGGCCGCTGGGTTTATACCATTCTTCTCGGACTTCATCGTCTCCTCTCTGACTTCCGTTTGCCGACGGGCGGACCAAAGGGGCGCCATGCGACAGCCCTGATCTGAACGGGTTTTGGCCGGACTGCAGGACTGGTTCCAGATTTGGTTTGTGCCAGGCAAGGAGGTGTGCAGCGCTGCTGAGGCTTGGGCGTCCTCGCCGGCCGGCGATGGTGCCTTCTCCGGGACTTCACGCCGCCGAAGTGTACGCGGTCATCACCGATGCTTTCATGTATCGTTCCGTTTAGCCGTAAGTGAAGTCCGGCTTGCTTTGCCCAACTTCTATAATATAACCGTCAGGATCACGAATGTAGCAGCGGGTCTCGCCGTACTTGTCCTTTGGCTCTGTGATAAACTCGGCTCCTCGACTTCGCCATAGTTTATAGCAGGCTTGAATATCTGCAACGCGGATATTCATAAAGCTGCTGACTTTATCGGGGTCGGGGGGGACGCTGAGCGTTACCGTTGGTTTGTCCGGCGTCGGACCGCCCCCGGGGTTGACGAGGAGCCACGTGTTCGCAATCTGGATGTATCCAGGCGCGCCTTTGCTGTCGCCTCTGCTCAGAATGCGGCCTCCGAAGACCTTTTCGTAAAATCGAAGCGATCGTTCGACGTCGGCGACGGTGAGAAAGTGCGCGACGGTAAACCCATCCTGCGGCGGCATCTGATAGCTTTTCTGGTCGACTTGGACTTGGTTCATAGACAACTCCAATTCCGATATGGTATTCCTCCGTTCGCCAGAATACGCCGGGCATTTTGCTTTAGCAAGGAACTGTGGCTTACAGCTAAAACTGCACAATACATTGATCGAATATTTTCTCTGCACCAGTGATTTAAAGCAGAAATAAGACTTCCATAATGCTGAGAGTGTTGCGAAAGCTTCGCTACTGTGAGCGCGCTCATTTAAATAAGGCCGGGTTCGATTGCACGTGGCCCGCGCGGCTTTTATCACCTGGGAGCCAAGATGATTGACGGGCTATTCAATGGTATCGGATGGGGGAAGAGATCCCCGCCTTCCTCGCGCAAGAGCGCTTCACCTCGACAATAAAGAGATCTTGCCATAATTTGCGCCAAGCCAGAGCGATTCCTTTACCGGCCCCTCAAGAAAGCGCAGCGAGATCCAAGTGAGTTTAAGCCTGCAAAAAGCTTGGCATAGCGCCACTTCCGGGTTCAATGCCCTGCTCCTGCCGGTTGTTCTTCTCCTTGCCGTGCTCGTGCCGGCCGCTCTGTCCGCACCGGAGGCATCGGCCACCCCGGCGGAGGCGTTCAGTATCGGCAAGCCGCCGCTGAAAATCACGGTACTCGTCGGGCCACGCAATGATTTCTGTTATTCGGACCACATCGAGGCCATCGAGAAGCTCGTGAAAAGCGAGCGGGACCGCATCAACAAGAGCGGTGGCATCGCGGGCCGGAGAATCGAGGTCCAGTTCCGGAATGATGACGGGGATCCGAAGAAAACAGTTCAGGATGTGAGCGCGACGCTGGCCGATCCGCAATCGATCGCACTGATTGGCCTTCAGAATTCGGAACGCATCAAAGAAGTGTTCAAGGAGCTCGGTCCAAGACTGAGCGAAAGCGGGATCCCCTGGCTTTCAGCCACTTCTGCAACAAATCTGATTGCCGGCTATCCGAATGTTTTCTCCTTGAGCGGATCTCAAGAGGAAGAAAGCATCCCTCTCATCGCCGAATTTGTGAAGGAGAATAAGTTCAAGCGCCCAGCGCTTATCGGCTTGAAAGGGCAACCCTTCATCGAGGCCTTGCTCAAGGGTTTGGGTGAAAGGAAGGATTTTCCTCCCTTTGCCGACATGCAGCTTTTGACGCTGCCGGGTGCTGACAGCAAGTCCAGGCAGAACGCTAAACTCGATCCCGGCGAGGTCGCAAAAGCGATCGAGGATCTGAAATCGAAAAATCCCGATGTCGTCTTTCTAAGCGTGGGTGGCTGGCGCGTCCCTGCGTTCCTGAAGGAACTTGAAAAAGCCGGAGTGAACGTCCCGCTCCTCGTTACGGGCCGCCTTGAGGATATCTTCCGCTCGCCGGCCGTCTCTTATTCCGGCGACGTCTACCAGATTGCAAGGGATGAACTGCCCAACCTTTTCAACAACAGGGTTCGGCAGCTCCTGTTCAGTGAGCGCCGGGAGGATTGGGTCTTCCGTGGCAGCCGCAATCCGGATGCATTCGAGCGGATCGAAAACGGATGCGAGGAGCGATCGCCGACAGCCGCGCTCGATGCCCTGTCGCGCTCGAACCTCCGGGCCATAGGGATAGGGCTGGAGTTCAGGGATATGGTCGCCATGATCGCGACCGTCTTGAAGCCGGCGAAGCCGGCGCCCGATCCAGACGATGTGGCGGGGATTCGAAAAGCGATCCTGAAAGGGATCCCGGCGCTTTTCGCGTCCGGCAAGGGCGCGTTCAAAGGCTCTCTCGAAGACTGGTCGTTCCGGTCTTCGCGGACGTCCGTGAGGACGCCTTTCATCATTGCGCGCCCGAAAGACCTGCACCGGCAGCAGCTCTCGACAGTTCAATACGCCCCGTTGAAAGACAACAAGCTTCGGAAGATCCCCACCCTCTACCTGGATATCGATATGATCCGTATTTCCCGGATCGACGACACCGACAAAAGCTTTGTTGCAGACTTCTACTTATCGATGAGCGACGAGAATAGCCCCGCCATCGACTGGATCGAATTCAGGAATGCTTTCCTCGATTACAAAACCAACGCCAGGCAGATCACGATCCACCCCCTGCACGAGGGCGGGGAAAGCGATACCTACCCAAGTCACATGAAAATCTATGCCGTGTCGGGCAAGTTCGCGCTTGACCCCGACTACAAGAGCTATCCTTTCGACGTTCAGCGTTTCACCATCGACTTGCGCCCCAAGCGGGGGGATACCCCGTTCATCGTTCAGCCTCTCCAGCAGGAGTTGCGGGAAAAGCCCTTCGATGCCGATGGCTGGGAGCACAAGGACTCATACGTCAGCTACGATCAGGATTCGATTTCGGTTTTCGACACCAAGAAGCTCGAGCCGAGTGTCGTGCCATTCTACAACAGCAGTTTTGTCTGGGTCTTGAAGCGCAGTGCGACCGATTTCTATTTGAGGGTTGTGATACCCTTGTTTTTCATAGCAATCGTGGCCTATCTCGCGATTTTTATTTCAAGCGCTCACTTTGAATCCATTGTTACGATTCAAGTTACCGCATTTCTCTCTGCTGTCGCGCTCTACATTACAACACCTAAAGTGGATTCGGACACAGCCACAATTTTAGACAGGATATTCGTGTTCAACTACATGATTTTTAGCGTCATGATCGTCATTTCGATTTTGCGCGTGAACAAGTTTGTTGCAAGCACCCTTCATTTGAAGCGCGCGCTTGCTGTTTTGCATGTTGTTTTTATTCCTATCTTCCTTGTGATGATGGTTTTTTATGTCTACGGCGTGGGAGGATCGGACAGCCATTCGGAGTTGGAATTCCGACCTGCCTTGCAGGACGGCTTTTCGCGCTTCCTGATCTGGCTGGGAGTGTAAATTCATCGGCGGCGCCGCGGCGGTACAGCAACATGCCACACGCCCGCTCTTCCAGCCGGGGATCGTTCATCGGGCAATCAAGACTGTGACGCCGCTACCTTTTCTGCGTCATTTAGCGTCGAAGATTCTTGAAGTTCGCTTGACCGAGAACTGGCCTTGGCGGCGATAAAGCTCTAACATGACGCTCGCGCTGCAATGAGGCGCGGAAGCTAGGGAGATGGATCGCTTTCTCGTGGGCTGTGAAACTTCTGCGCTCCCGCGGTGCCGCTAGGTCCCATAGCCCGATGTAAATCCGATCCACCCGCCAAACGAATGGGCAGCTAATCAAAGGAGAAAATGATGGACCTTTGGACATTTCTGGGTTTTGTTGCTGTCTTAGCTTTACTTGCAGCAATCGAGAAGCAGCTTATTGCGATTCATAAAGACATCGTCGAAACCAAAGTGAAAGTTGACTACATCAGCGCGTTGGTGCTGAAGAAGGACGCCAAACTGCCGGGCGGCGCTGACGTCAAGGAACTCGAAAGGGCCTCCTAGAAAATTTGTGAAGCACGAGGCCGACGGAAAGGCCGACGGCCCCGTTGGCGTTCCTCCAGCGCGATCTAGCGAACCGCCGCGGTGGTCAATCCGGCGGTTGATAGCGGCTAGCCGTTGCGTACAGCAGTGTCGGGCAGGATGCCATCACGGTCGAAAAGATAACCGACTCCCTTCCCATCGCGGCCGTCCGGCGTGGCCATTGCGGTTCGTGACCAGGATCAGGGTGAACAACACGAAGTTGACGGTCCTCCGTGCGTTCAACCGGGTCCTGCTTCTCCGGGCCACGAATATCTGTTCAATCGCCGGGCTCAAAAGAGCATAACAGCGATCGGCTGCGATCCTATCCAGCCAATCATTTCCTCCTCAATTCGAAACTGGCGCTGGCTCAACGGCCCGCCAGCCTGGGCGCGGACTTATAATCAAACATACCGAGCGCCTTCGAAGCCTTGGCGCATTTCACAATTTCGGAGCCGCACCATATTAGAGCGGCCCGCGTCCGTTTGGGCGCGAATAAGCTGCTCTAACACTCTACAATCGATCAACTTTTCCGACTTCAATCGGTTCCAATTCAAGGCGGATTGATCGAAGGCGCAGAGTTCCGGTATCGCCATGCCACAGCCGCCCAAGCCTCCTTCGCCGAAAGACGCCGCGCACGAGATAGCGCGGCAGGACTCGAACCGCGCCGAAATCGATGCCTTCCTCGCGCAGGTCCGCTCCGCCCCGTCCGCAGCCGCGTCGGGAAAGGGCAGGCTGATCTTCGCCATGGACGCCACCATGAGCCGCCAGCCGACCTGGGATATGGCTTTGCAGGTGCAGGCCGAGATGTTCAATGCGGTGAAGGCGGTTGGCGGCCTCGACGTAAAGCTCGTCTTTTTCCGCGGCTTCGACGAATGCAAGTCGAGCCGCTGGGTCAGCGACGCAACCGCGCTTGCCCGCCTCATGACGGCGGTCGAATGCCGGGGCGGCTTCACGCAAATCCGGAAGGTTCTGAAACACGCGCTTGGCGAGGCGGCAAATGGCAGGGTAAACGCGCTCGTCTATGTCGGCGACGCGATGGAAGAGAATGTTGACGAGCTTGCCAATCTGGCCGGGCAACTCGGCCTTCTCGCCATTCCCGTCTTTCTTTTTCAGGAAGGCTACGATGGAAGGGCGCAGGGGGCTTTCGCCGAAATCGCGCGGCTGACGCGCGGCGCGACATGCCGCTTCGGGCCGGGATCGGCGGCGCAGTTGCGTGAGCTTCTCGAAGCCGTTGCCGTCTACGCGGCTGGTGGACGCAAGGCGCTTGCGGACTATGCAAAAGGCCGCGTCGGGCCTACTTTGCTGCTCGAACAGATGTCGAAGCCATGATGGCTGTGGAGTCCGGCAATTCTACCGCTTTTCGCATCACTGCTCCTGTTGGGCGTCGTCCTTTATCTCCTCGGATGGGTGACGCAAGCCGAGGTGGGGAAGATTGCGGCCTGGATCCGCAAGAGCAGCGCGGTTCTGCTCGTGGCTGGCGCCGCCCTGATCTTGACCCGGAATCCCGGGCTCGCAGTCATGGCAGGGATGATCGCCTCCGCGGTGATGGCCCGCACGGGGTGGTATCCCGGCAAGGGGCGGGGCGGTTCGTCCGCAAACTCCGCGGTGCGCACGCCCTACCTCGAAATGTCGCTCGAACTTTCGACGGGCGCGGTGTCCGGCCGCGTGCTGCAGGGGCGCTTTGCCGGGCGGGCCTTGTCGGATTTCACGAGTGCCGAACGCATGGATTTCCTGTCTGAACTGCGCGCCAACGATGCCCAGGGAGCGCAACTGTTCGAAGCCTATCTCGACCGGGCGTTTGCGGGCTGGAACTCCGGCGCAGGGGGCAGCGGGCCTCGCGGCAGCGCCGGGTCGCGCGGGATGACGGTGGATGAGGCTTATCTTGTTTTAGGTCTCGGCCGAGGGGCGACGCGCGAGGACATCCAAACCGCGCATCGTAATCTCATGAAGCGCTTTCACCCCGATCAAGGCGGCTCGACCTACCTTGCATCTCAGGTTAACGAGGCGAAGGACGTGCTTCTGAAGCACATCAAAGCCTAAGTAGTTTTTATGGCTGCGCCTCGCCGCCGCCATCCCGGGCCGGAATCGCAAAAAGTCAGGCGCTGCAATGAGTTACGATCCTAGCCAAGGCTTCGCCTTTTCGGGATGACGGCACCACCAAGCGGATGGGCTCTAATACCCAAAATAGCCGCCGTATGGGGAAGACGAAAACCTGATCCTCCGGTGGACGCTTGCATAAGCACGCCGCCTGTTCATGCGCCCGTGTCTTCGGCTCTCCATGCGGCTTGCCCCGGCGGTGACGCGCACCGTTAATGCGCCATTATCGCCGGCACCAGACGGCATGCTCTGAGCGAACTGATGATACCGTTCGCGCAGCGCATCCCATGGCGGCAAGTATCCCTCGCTCGGAAGGCCTTCGTCGGGCGTGTCAACGAGCATTGCGGGAACTCTGCCATTGATCACGTCCTGAGCGGCCTGCAAATTGATCGCTGCACTCTGGCGCGCAACATTGGCTTTGATTTCCGGCTTCGTTGCTTGCAATGCTATCAGGAGTTGTTGCGAAGGCTTCGTTCGGCCCGAGCCGGAGAACTTGCGCACGGCGCCGCGAACGCCTTCGGTCCATGCATGTGTGATTGGACCGTCGTAGTAGCCGATCCTGGCCAATTCCTGCTCAATTGCCACGATCAAGTCTTCTTCATTTGCCGGAAGAAGCGCAGGCTTTGCAGAGCTTGTTTTAACAACAAACTCCTTTGCTGGAGCGACGGTAGGAGCGCTGGCGTGTTTAATGACCGGCGCGCGGTTGATGGGCGCATCCAGGACCTTCGTCACATTTCCGAAAACCTGGGGCTCTCGAAAAAAAACCGCCAGACGTGGAAGTCCGAGCAGTAAAGCAAAGGTACAGATAACAAGAATTATAGGACGCACCGCGTTGCGGCTTGTGAATATACTCCTGACCGAAAGTGGACTACGCAACGCACTAAAACCCTTTTTAGACTTTATTAACCATCTGCAGGCCTCTGGCACGCCTCATCAAGATCAAGCTTCCTCATAGTATCCCAGGTACTAGATTTTGTGGAGCTAATTTAGTGCTCGCCTAATTCGCCACGAATCAATAACTTGACGGTGGGGGCGTGCGTAAGAGCTTGAATTGCGTGATAAAAGGACTGCGAACCAGCGGCGGATCGTGGTCTGGGGTAAGGATTCCTGATCGCGCAAGACAAGCATATGTGATCCGCGTTTTAGCCGGGAGTAGTCGGCATGCCTCACAAAAGGCATGAGCCCGGGTCCGCGTTAGCGAATCGGCTGGCCCCCGCAGACTGGCGCCGCCAGCGAAGCGGCGCCCCAAATTGGGGGCAATGAATGAGACACGTACTAGGTATTGCAGGCGTAACCGCGGCGGCGGTTCTTCTTCTCGTATCCGCCGCGATGAACTGGCGATTCGGCTACACGCTCGGCAAGTCCGAGTTCGAATCGCAGCTTTATGGCGGCGCAAGCGCGGCGGCGGATTGCTTCAAGGCACTCCTGCCGTTCTTCATCTTCGCAGCGCTTAGGAACAGAAGCTACAGCCAGGCGCTCGGGGGGGCGTTACTGTTTACTGTGTGCTTCTCCTACTCGCTGACATCCTCGCTCGGCTTTGCCGCGCTGAACCGGGCCGACATTACCGGTCTGCGAGTGCTGAAGGTCGAGTCGCACGCCGATCTTCGTGCGGACCTTGAGCGCTCGCGTGAGGCGCTGAAAGTCCTGCCGCCCCACAGGCCTGCGGGAACGGTGAACGGCGAAATCGACGCGTTCAAGCAAAATGGCCGGTGGCTCTCGAGCGCGGGATGCGCCGACGCCACGGCGGTAAAAAGCATGAGCTATTGCGAAGGGTTCTTCAAGCTCAAGGCCGAACTTGCCATCGCGGAGCAGGCAGACAAGCTTGAAGCGAAGGTTTCCCAACTCAGCACGCGCGTCGGCGCACTCGACTCCGAAGCCGCTGCGAAGGCGACCGATCCTCAAAGCCAAATGCTGGCCAGCCTGACAGGGCGCTCAACCGAAGAAATCCAGTTGGGGCTCACCTTGTTGATCGCGCTCCTCGTCGAACTCGGCGCGAGCCTCGGCTTCTACACCGCGTTCTCCTATTGGCGAATCTTCGACGTCAAGGGACTGCCCGCGCCCGAGCCTGTCCGTGTGGCCGCTCCGGTGCCCGCTTTCGCGCCCGGGCCTATGCTGCCGGCGCTTGTGAGTTCGTCCGACCCGGATCTGCGGGCCGCGCAGCCGAAAACAGATGTGGAACTCTATTTCGATGAGCGCGTGGGCCGGGAGAACGGCTCAAGCGTGACGGCCCTCGCCCTTTACGACGATTATTGCCAGTGGTGCGAAGCGAAAGGCAAACAGCCGCTGGGCTTGCCGATCTTCACGCGCCGCTTCAGCGAACTGGGCGTTCAGAAGGCGAAAGTTGCCGGCCGCATCCGCTATATGGATGTGCGGCTTCTCTTCGGCTCGGCCGACGATGGACTCCCGGAGCTTTCCGCGGTTTCGTAGCGGGAATGCTTCAGCGACCTTATCGAAGCCCCGCCAGGTTCGGCGGGGTTTTTTTGGTCTTCGATCCGATACCGGCGCCATATCGCCGCCGCTCGTTGATCTTGGTGCGAAAAAAGGTGATTTTTGCTCGCTTTTGAGCGATCGAACACTTCACGCGTGATCATGCACGAAAGGCGTCTTCATGGACGAAACGCAAGCCGGGTCTCCTCTCATCCGCGTGTACACTCCGGATGACTTCTCGGGCATGCGGCGAGCCGGACGGCTCGCAGCCACGACGCTCGATTTCATAACGCCTCATGTGAAGCCGGGCGTGACCACAGCGGAGCTGGATGAGCGCATGCAGCGCTTCATCGAAGATCATGGCGCCATCCCTGCGCCGCTTGGCTACCGCGGATTCCCCAAAGCAACCTGCATTTCCGTCAACCATGTGGTCTGCCATGGCATCCCGGGTGACAGGATTCTGCAGGACGGCGACATCGTGAACATCGACGTCACGCCGATCCTCGACGGATGGTATGGCGATTCCAGCCGCATGTATTTTTGCGGCGAGGTTGGCGTGAAGGCGCGCAGGCTTGTCGATGTCACTTACGAGGCCATGATGATCGGCATCGGCCAGATCAAACCCGGTGCAACCTTTGGCGACATCGGTCACGCCATCCAGACCTTCGCCGAAGGACACCGGTTTTCGGTTGTGCGCGACTTCACCGGGCATGGTGTCGGCCGCGCCTTCCACGAACCGCCGAAGGTTCACAACTATGGCCGCCGTGGCGAGGGGGCTGCCCTCAAAGAGGGTATGATCTTCACGGTCGAGCCGATGCTCAACGCGGGCCGTCACGGCGTCAAGGTTCTTTCCGACGGCTGGACAGCGGTCACGCGCGACAAAAGCCTGTCGGCGCAGTTCGAGCATACGGTGGGCGTCACCCGAGACGGCTACGAAATCTTCACCCTGTCGCCCGCGGGTTATACCAGGCCGCCGTATGGTGCGAGTTGATGCTCCTGCGGCTGCGTCTTCCCAAATTCGTGTCCCCCGGCGTGCAAGCGCGTAAGTCTCCTGGTCCCTGAACCGCAACTGTTGCAGGCCAGCGCAAACCTGCTTAGCGTTAGCGCATGAACGCACGTCTCATGGATCGCGAAAAGCAGGACGAGGACGCAGGCGAACTTTCGCTGCGGCCGCAACGCCTGTCCGAGTTCATCGGGCAGGCTCAAGCGCGCGCCAACCTCAAGGTTTTCATCGACGCGGCGCGAGCGCGAGGCGATGCCCTGGATCACGTGCTTTTCGCGGGTCCTCCCGGCCTGGGGAAAACAACGCTCGCCCAGATCGTCGCGCGCGAACTTGGCGTGAACTTCAAGATGACGTCGGGGCCTGTGATCGCGAAGGCCGGCGATCTGGCGGCGCTTCTCACGAACCTCGAGGAGCGAGACGTCCTTTTTATCGATGAAATCCATCGGCTCAACCCCGCCGTGGAAGAAATCCTTTATCCGGCGATGGAAGACTTTCAGCTGGACCTCATCATCGGCGAGGGCCCGGCGGCACGGTCGGTCCGCATCGATCTTGCGAAATTCACGCTTGTGGGCGCCACGACCAGAACGGGTCTTCTGACGACGCCGCTCAGGGACCGATTCGGCATTCCGATCCGGCTCAACTTCTACACGGAGGATGAGCTGGAAGAGATCGTGAAACGCGGTGCGCGCGTGCTTGACATGCGGACGACGCCGGACGGCGCCCGCGAGGTGGCCCGGCGCAGCCGCGGAACGCCGCGCGTGGCGGGAAGGCTGCTTCGGCGGGTGCGAGATTTCGCCGCGGTCGGCGGCGAAAAAGAGGTCGACCGCAGGGTCGCAGACGCCGCGCTGGGCCAACTCGAAGTCGACGCTGTGGGCCTCGATTCCATGGATCACCGCTACTTGCGGTGCATCGCGGTCAATTACGGCGGCGGCCCTGTTGGGATCGAAACAATCGCGGCTGCGCTCAGCGAGGGCAAGGACGCCATCGAGGAAGTGATAGAACCCTACCTTTTACAACAAGGGTTTATCGGCCGCACGCCACGCGGAAGGGTGCTCACGCTGAAGGCTTTTCGCCATCTCGGCGTTGCCGCTCCGCAAAGCGCACGGGATGGCCAGCTTCCTCTTTTTGAAGGCTCTCGGGACGATTGACTTTTCCGTATGACGAGAGCCCGGAAGACACAGTCAAGATTCACCCACAGGATTCACACAGCCAATTGGAGGCCTGTGTTCTTTTTCAGGTGACATTCCCCCTGGAATGCATTTTTATAAATGCAAGCAGAGTAGCTCTGCAAGAGTTCCAGTCCACGTGGACTCAATTGCCACGATGGATGGAACGGAACGCCTGGCGCTTTCAGTGTTGCGTACGTCAGGCGATTTCGTTAATTGTGTCGAACACATCCCTCACATCTTTGTTATATGGATATGTCGCCCGTTGGTGGGCGCCATCATCAAATTGCCTTGATCCGATACAAGATTTCCGTGCGTAGACGACTGAACCTTTTTTTGCTTATATCAGCCCATGAGCAACGCGACGAACACCACCTTGCAAATGAGTCGGACCGCTTTAGGAGCGATAGGCCGCGCCGCTTGGTGCAGCGTGCTGATGGCGCTCCCGCTGACCGGTCTTGTTCTCTTTTTTGAAGCGACCCAACCGGCCCAAGTCATGAACGCCGGGCATGCGACGACGCAGATGGCGAGCGGCGGCCCCGAATTCACCAGCGACAGCAGCAGGTCGTGGCTTCTGCGTGGGCATGCCTCGGTCGTCCGCTTCGACGGCGTAAGCGCACAGCGGCGCTCCGAAAAGGCAGAGCCCTCGGCGGAAATTCTAACCGCAAGGGACGCCGAGCATGCTCTTGCGCGTGCTCCTTTCGCCAGCCTCAAGCCGGGCTTTTACACCGAATTTGTAACTCAAGAACGGCGCCGCATCGCGCTTCTCATCGTAAGCCGCGCACCGATCACCGATCGGGCGCTTCCCGATAATGCGCGCCTGATGAACTTAACCGACGCGTCGACGGCGAATGTGAAGACTTTCGTTTGGGGCCGTTGGATCTACAAAGTGGAGATCGAGGACAAAGGCGTCGAGCCCGATGTCGTCGTTCAGAAGGTTCTTTAGAGCGTAACCGCTTTTGATGGGATCAAAAGCGTCGCTCTAACTTCCTATTTTGTCGTGCGTCTTGTCGGAAAACCGCTTCACACTTTTCCGGACGTACTCTTACCCTCTTCCTTCATGAGCATTCGATAGAAGCCGAGTTCGCGCTCCAGGCAGGCGCAGATCGTTTCCGACCTTCGGAAGCCATGTCCTTCGCCTGAGTATTCATGATACTCGACCGGAATGCCCTTCAAGCGGAGAGCCTCGGCAATCCTGATCGATTGGTCTTTCGGCACGACCTGATCCTCTGCACCCTGGAATAAGATCAGCGGCGTATAAATCGCCTCGATGTGATGGATGGCGGAACGTTCCCGGTAGAGCGCCTCGTGATCGTCAAGGGATCCGCCAAGCAGGGTGGACTGGTATCCCTGCTCGAATTTGTGCGTGGTTCGCTGCAGCGCCACGAGATCGCAAATCCCGTAATAACTGGCGGCGCCTCGAAAAACATCGGCCGTTGCGATCGCCATCAGCACGGTATACCCACCCGCACTTCCTCCGGTGACAAAAATCGCCTGGGCGTCTGCAAGACCCTCCGAAGCCGCGAAGCGCGCCGCGCTAAGGGTGTCTTCGACATCGGCGACGCCCCAGTTGCCTTTCAGCCGGTCGCGATAGGCTCGTCCATAGCCGGTACTGCCTGCATAATCGAGATCGAGCCAAGAGAAACCGCGCGAGGTGAAAAACAGCGTTCGCGGCTTCAGCCCACGCGACGCCGCACTCGTCGGTCCGCCGTGCAAACTGATGATGAGGGGAGGCTGTTTGCCCGCGGGGCCATGCGCACCAGGATTTGCGGGCGGATAAAGAAGACCATAAACCTCGCCGTTCCCGCTCGGGATCGTGATCCGCGTCGGGCGGGAAACGAGGGCACGGTCAAGTTCCACGAGAATCGCTACGGCGAAGGATCTGCGGCGCGGAGGCCGCGGAACCCTCATCGCGAAAGACACAAAGCGGATCGTCATCCGTTATTCCGGCAAGCGCCACACCCGCCCCGCCGGCCGATAAAGTGGCCGCTGTTGTAAGGCCATTCTTGCGAGGCTCCAGGACGCCGGTGCCAAGATCGAGGATGGCCGACTTGGTCTCCCCCCTGTCCACAAAACTCAAATAGGCCTTGCCGCCGGGGAGCAGGGCGTAGCTTGCGGCATTGAAGGTCCAAAGCGGCACGGACAGATCGCCCTCGAGGCGCGTGATCTGCTCTGGTTGCCCGCCGCCCATCCAGCGATAGAGATTGCCTTGGCCGGATACGTCCCAAACGAAGTAAAGCGCTCCATCGCCGCTCCATTCGGGTTGAAAGCAGGCGCTGCCGTCGCCGCCCGCGACTGGAACGGGCTCCGACAAAGAGCCGTCTTCCGCGATGTCAGAGACGAAAAGTTGAGCCGCGTCCCAGGGCATGGCGGGGAGATCCCAGGCGAGAAAGGTGAGCCGGTTACCGTCGGGGCTGATGCGCGGGCTTGCGTAGAAGTCGCGGCCTTGAAGAGTGACGCGAGCCCCTTCCGCGGCTTCAGCCAGCGGGATGCGCCAAAGCGCATTTTGAGGGAGGGCCGCGGGGCGGTGCGTTTCGCCAACTCCAATAAGCCGGTTGCGGCGGCCATCCCAGGCGAAGTCCGCGAAGCGAGTATTCGCGATATCCGTGATCCGGCGCAAGGACGGCTCGGCGCCACCGGACAAATCGGCGGCATAAACGTCCTGATCGGCGTCGTTCACGAAATAAAGCGCGCCGCCTGCGACGAGAAACTCCCCGCCGCCATACTCGTGCACGCGCGACCGCGCCGAGTATGGAACAGGAAGGAGTTCGGCCACGCCGCCTTCCGCAGTCCAGCGCATGATCGGCGTGCGACCGTTCTCGGAGGGCCGTCCCTCGCTCCAATAGACAGCGCCGTCCAACGGCTTGAACGCGCCCGAAACGAAGAGCGCTTCCGGCCACCGAGGCGGCTGAAATCGGGGAGGGCCAATGCCCGAAGGCGAAGGCGTCCTTTTCCATGTCCGGCCTGTCCCTTTTTTCTGGGATTGAGATTTGCAAGTCCTGCCGCCGCCGTTATTGCTGTTAGATCAACCCGCCTTTAATTGGATTTGATTAAATGCGGAAAAGTTGATCGATCCTAAAGTGTAGAGCAGCCCGCGTCCAAATGGACTTGGGCTGCACTAGCCGGCATTCGATAGTGGGATCTCATATGGTGACTTTGCAAGATTTTGTGCCGCTGAAACCGGCGGAACAGAAATTACTGGCGGTCGCATCGACAGGGAAGCAATGCTCGTTCGGCCGCATGCGGCCCGAAGCGCCCGCGGACGATAATCAGTTAAGAGCCGATTTTGTGCGTTTTCTCGCGCTTGGCCGTGACGCCGCAGCCGCTGTTCACGAGGGCGGTCTGAAAATCCAGGGGGCCTATATCGAGGGCTCCGTCAACCTCGATGGCGCAACGACAGTCAGGCCGCTCTGGATCGTCGACTGCACCATAAGCGGGGAATTCAGCTTCGCGGATGCCGAAACCAAGGTCGTGAGCCTGGACCGGACAGCCGTTTCCTCGATCCGGGGCGACGGCGTCATGATCGATGGCAGTTTGCTGCTGCGCGGTACGATGATCGACGGCAGCCTGCAACTTTTCGGCGCTGAGATCAGAGGCACCCTGTCTTGCACCGGATGCAGGATCGTGGGCAGGCGCTGGCGCTCTCAGCGCCTTGCTGCAGACCTGATCACGGTCACAATCGGTGGAAATGTGGAATTCAGGAACGGCTTTACCGCCAACGGCCTCATCCTGTTCGACAATTCCGAAATCGGGGGAACGTTCAATTGCTCCGGAGGGACATTCCTTTCAGGCTTCGATGCCGAGGCCAAACATACGTATCGCTGGGACGCCGCTATCCGCGCTCTGAAATGCCATCGGCTGAACCTGAAAGGCAGCCTCTATCTCAGGGACTGCAAGAGCGAAGGCGAGATCTCTTTCTCCGGTTCGCAGATCGGCGGCGATATCGATTGCCGGGACGGGCATTTTCAATGCGCGGGCAACGGCGACACCACCGCGCTCCGCTTCACGCGTACCGTCGCCAACGGCAACGTGTATCTCTCCGATGGTTTCGACGCCAAGGGAAAGGTTCAGTTCAACGGCGCGCGGATCCGCGGCAACATCGATTGCCAGGGAGGCGTCTTCTCGGTCCCGGAAGGTCTCGAATTCCAGGGACTTCGCAGCGCCAGGCGAAGCCTTTTCCGAAGACGCTGTATCGCTGGTGAATGCGGAAGTCATGGGCGCATTGATGCTGGCCCCCATCGAGCGCACGGCGCGGCCGGCCGCCGTGTTGAACGGATCCCTGGATCTGAAAAGCGCATACATCCGCGTTCTCGTCGACAGTGAAGAGACCTGGCCCCGGTCATCGAACGGCTCTAAAGGCGCGATCAGGCACGTCATCCATCTGGACGGCTTTACCTATGAGAGGTTCGGCGGCATCGCGCCGATCGACGCGGAGGCGCGCAAAAGATGGCTCAAATGTCAACCTGCCGCGCATGTGGGGCATGATTTCAAACCTCAACCCTTCGAGCAGGTCATCAAGGTGCTCAAAAATATGGGGCACCCGGAGGAGGCGCGCCGTCTCGCCATCGAAAGGCAGGGATTTCTCGTTCGACGGCGTTTGTCCAATTGCCGGAACCGAAAGCACGGGCGCGTTCGCGCGCTGCCAACATTTTTGTGGCAGTCCTCCGTCGGGCTTCTGATCGGCCACGGGTACAAGCCCTTGCGCGTCCTCGTCATTATGGCCGTGGTCGGGGTGCTGTTCGGGTTCTATTACAAACTCGCCGCCGAGAAGGGCATCTTTGCGCCGCGGGATGCGCAAGTGTTTACCCAGGCCGCCTTCCAAAAGTGCCGCGACCGTGCTGGCGGTTGGACGACCTGTGCGGAGGTGGAGCCGAGCTTTGCGGAATATTCCCAGTTCAACCCCTGGGTCTACTCGTTCAACGTCCTGCTGCCCGTCGTCGACCTCTATCAGGAGAAGAACTGGGTGCCGATGCGGAAGGAAGTTCCCCTGGAAGTTGCAGGCTACGCCTTCGTGGTTCCAAGCTGGGGCACCAACGCACTCGTACTGACAGAGGTTGCCTTCGGCTGGGTCGCGAGCCTTCTCGCCGTCGCCGCTTTCTCCGGCATCGTCAAGACAGACTGAGACTTTATTCGCTCCGATGACGACGGCTTATCCGGTCATTGCGGAGCTCTCTCAGAGGAAAAGCCCAGCCTGTATGGCAAGAGGTCAGAGGATGCAAATGCATCTTCTTCGCCAAGCTTTGGTGATGCTATGTGGTTCTCTCATAGTGGGGAATGAGGGCCGAATGGTATGGCATCGATCGTCGAAGCGAAGGCCGATTTGACAAAGCTGTCGGAGCGGCTTGCCATCATAGCCGAAGCGCTAAGGCGTCTGCGCTCTGATCACTCCTCGTTCTTTGAGGACATGGAAGCGCTCCGAGAGGAAATGAAAGCTATCTCCGCCCAGCTTAGATAGCGGGACTTGACTATTAAGCCTTACGAGCGCGCAGATGAGCAGATCTTAACTCGGCCCGCGCGCTGTACTTCGGCTTTGGCTTTTGACGCCGTTGCGAAAAGAAGGGCATTCCGTTGCGCCATCGTGGCAGACAACTGCCTTGGGGGCCGGGGGGCCTTCCGCGAGTTGGATCAGAGCAGCTAACGCGGCCATTTGGAGGCGGTCAGCTGCTCTGGCACTTCAGAATTCGATCAACCTATCCGCCTTCGACCGGCTCCGATTGAAGGCGGGTTGATCTAGCTGTGCCCCAGGTAGCTGTGAAAAACTCCGCCGGGATCGTATTGCTTGCGCAATTGCTGCAGGCGTTCCCAGTTTTCCGGGATGAAACATTGCGGATAGCGTTCGGGGTGACCGCGGGCCTCGATCTCGTTGACGTAGTGACCGACGGCAAAAGGATCCATCAGCGGCAGGTTTTCGAGCAGCCAGGAGAAATTGGCCGGATCGTCCTTCTCGTCGTCCCAGATGGAGTAGCAGCCGATAAAGCAGTCCGCGTCCCAGGAGAAGCAGGAATCCGGCTTTGGGTTCGACCCCCAGGTTGAATGCAGCGAGGATATGGGAATCCTTAGCGGGCGCCTTGCTGAAATGATCGGCCAGCGCAACGAGTGTCTTGCCGCCCTCGTTGGTCAGCACATTATCCACGGCGTAGCGCGCGCAGCGGCCCGGGGGATCGTTCAGACTGAAATAGCGCGCATACAGTCCTTCGAAGTCGAAGGGCTGGTACTCCATCTTCACCAGCAACATGGCTCCCTTCCTGCATCTGCTCGAAGGGCTTCAGCGCAGCACGCGCCCTCTCTTCGGTGTCCTCGAAGGCGAAGGCGGTGAAAAAGACGATCTTGGATTTTTCCGGCGGCGCGTCGAAGGGAGCCTCGGGATGGTGCATCAAGACCGCGATCGGCTCGACGCGATCGCAGACGCGGTTTTCCTTTCGGATCGCATCGAGTTTGGCGGTCACCTTTTCGACTTCGGCCAGCGGGAAGATGTAGGTGCTCGCCAGGATGGATTTGGGGACGGGGTAAAGCTTGAGATCGAGGCGCGTCACGACGCCGAAGAAGCCCGGACCGACACCGCGCACCGCCCAGTAGAGGTCGGGATTCTCATCGGGGGTCGCGCGCAAGAGGCGTCCGCCGGCGGTCACCACCTCCGCGCCGGCGATGGAATGGGTTGCCATGCCGCCGCGCTGTGCCCAGTTCCAACCCATGCCTCCGCCCATGGTGAAGCCGCTCAGGCCTACAGAGGGGCAGTGCGGCACGGGGAAGGCCAACCCTTTGGCGCGCGTCGCCTGGATCAGCGGCAGCGACCGGACGCCGGGCTGGATGGAGGCGATCTCTTTCGACTCGTCGATCACAATCTCGTCCATCGCCGAAAGATCGATCAGGAGGCCGCCGTCGCGCAGCGAAGGGCCGTTCGAGTTGTGGCCGCCGGCGCGGACCGCCACCTTGAGCTGGTTTTGCGCAGCGTATTCGACAGCGGCAATGACGTCCTCAGCAGACTTCGCCTGGACGATCACATCCGGGGAACGCTTAGGCTTCGACATGTGCCAGACCATGGATTCGCGCCACAGCTCATAGTCTGCGTCCTGCCGGCGGATAACCTTGCCGCTGACGCCTGGGATCGACAAACGGGCTGTTTTACCCGCAGCGAGCGACTTGGGGGCTCGCAACGCCATGAGTGCGCCGACGGCGGTCATGCTCGCCAACTGTTTGAGCGCCTGGCGACGTGACGACGAAAGCTCGGTCATATGGTCCTCTCTCAACAGCGATGCACTCAGTTCACGCTCTCGAAATATGCCGCAAGGTCCTCGATATCCTGGTCCGACAGGGGCTTGGCCATGGCGCTCATATTGGGATCTTTGCGCTCGCCGGACCGGAAGGCCTTAAGCTGCTTGTCCAGATAAGTCGCCTTCTGTCCCGCGAGGTTTGGATATTGCGGCGCCTTGCCGACGCCATCGGCGCCGTGGCAGGCGACGCAGGCCCCGGCTTTGGCGATGATGTCGGGCGTAATGTCGATGGCCATCGCAGCCTGCGCCGCCGCGACCATGACGAAAGCTGGCAGCAGAAAGATTGCCGGCTTAAGTCGATTATGTCTCCGCATGAAAACTGCCCCCTTTTCGTACAGCTGCGCACGGGCGCGATTGAATGCCGGCCGGCCCTACGGCCGCAGAATCGCCTTGACCACCCGGCCCGCTTCGGCGTCGCTGACGGCCTTTTCGATCTCGTCGAGCGCGTAGAACTTGACGATCTTTTCTAAGGGCAGGCTGCCTTGGCGATAGAGATCGACGAGCTTTGGAATGAAGAGGTCCGGCACGCTCTGGCCCTCGACGATGCCCATGACCGTGCGGCCGAAGAAAATGCTGTTCATGTCCAGCGTGATCTCGGTGCCAAGCGGCGCCGCGCCGACGAGGCCGCAAAGACCCGGTACGGACAGGCAGTCGACCGCCTGGCGGAACACCGACGGGATGCCCGTGCATTCGAGCGAAAACTCGGCCCCGCCGAACTTCTGGATCTCCTCCACCACGTTGCATTGTTTCGGATCATAGGCGTGGGTCGCTCCGAGCTCCTGCGCGAGCTTGCGCCGATCCTCGATCGGGTCGACGGCGAAGATGGTGGTGCAACCCACTGCCTTGGCGGCCATGACCGCCGAAAGACCAACCGAACCGCAGCCGAAGATAGCGATGCTGGAACCGGCGAATGGCTTCAGCGCATTGATCACCGCGCCTGCGCCTGTCTGGACGCCGCAGCCAAGAGGGCCGAGCAACTCCAGCGGAACGTCTTGTGCGACCTTCACGGTATTGGCCTCGTTCGTCACAGCATAGGCTGCGAAGGACGACTGACCGAAGAAGTTGCCGAAGATGGGAGCGCCGTGACGATGGATGGTGGCCGACCCGTCGCCGCGCGCCCCGCCGAAGTTGCAGCCGAAGATCGTGGCGCAGTGTGTCGGGTCGCCGCGCAGGCAAGGCGGGCAGCGGCCGCAGGCGCGATAGCTCATGACGACATGATCGCCGGGCTTCAGCTTCGTGACCTTCGCGCCGACCTTTTCGACGATACCCGACCCCTCGTGGCCGAAAACAGCCGGAAAGCTGACCGGGTACAGCTGATCGCGGCAGATGAGGTCGGTATGGCAGAGGCCGACGCCCACCACCTTGACCAGCACCTCGTCGTCGCGCGGAGGAGCCAGTTCCACCTCCGAAATTTCGAACTTGCCGGACTTCTCGCCGACAACAGCGGCTTTTGTTTTCATAACGCCCCCTTCGTCTTCTTTCCGGTGCGATTTGGCCGCTTCTCGGAGCCCGGCTTCTTCCAGGCCCCCATCTCGTGCATGAGCGCGATCTGGCGGTCGATCACCTTCTCCTTGTATTCCGCGTGCTTCATCGGCTCGCGGTCGAGGTAAAGGTTCTTCGGGTAGATCTCGCGGTCGTAGATGATCTGCGCCAACTCGCAGCGGACATCCTTCATCCAGTTCGAAACCTGTGCGCTGGCTCGATGATGCCGCAACTGCTCGATGTCGATGACGCCGGCGACATAGGTGGAGCCGCCCCCATATTCCTGCTTGCCGACGATCGCCCCGCGGTGGTTGACGATGTACGAACGGCCGCCGAAGGTGTCGATCGGCGTCGTCGAGTCCGGGAACAGGTAGTAGGTGCCCATGTTCGGCGACAGCACGTACATGTTGTTTTCCAGCGCGCGGGCACGCGATCGAGATCTCGAAGAAATCGTTGCCGGTGCCCGGATGCGGGAAGGAGGCGCGATAGGCGATCTCGCAGCCGTTCATGGCGAGCCCGCGCCCGTTCTCGGGATAGGAAGCCTCGTTCGCCATCATGACGCCGAGACGGCCGATTTCGGTGTCCACGACCGGCCAGAAGGCGTCGAGGGTGCGGCCGTACTTCTCGATCCACCAGTCGAAGACGTCGTGCGGCGTCATGCTGTGCTCGACAGGATAGAGCGTCGCCAGCTTGTAGTGCTTGAGGATGACCTCGCCCGTGGGGTCGAGCACGAAGCCGACGTTGAAGAAACGGTCTTTCCAATCCGGATGCTTCGTCTTGGCCTGGGCCATGATGAAGACGTCATACTCGCGCGCGAGCTTGCCCAGCGCCTGCGTCTCAGGGCCGGGAATGTCGATGGCGCAGGTGTTGGCGAATTCGACGTGATCGAGATCCAGCACCTCGTCGTTGAAGCCCTGCAGGCCGCCCTCCGGAATGACCAGGAGGCGGACCGGAATGTCGAGGCGCGACAGCCAGGCGGCGGCCTTGGTCAGGTGGCCAAGGTGCTCGATGTTTTTCATGATGTCGGCGCGGGTGCGGATGCCCCACACGGAAGGGATCAGGCCGACGCAATTATAAGGCGCGATCATGGCTTGCCGCCTGAGTGTCAGGAAGTGGGGAGCTGAACCGTCACCCACTTCCACTCGGTGAGAGTGTCGATATCGATATCGGTGCCTTCGCGCCCGAACCCGCTGTCGCCGACGCCGCCAAAGGGAACGTGCGGCTCGTCGTGGAGCGTCGGCGCATTGATGTGGACCATGCCGGAACGGACGCGTCGCATGAAAAACATCGCCTTGCCGATATCGCGGGTGTAGATCGCGGCGGAGAGGCCGTAGCGCGTATCGTTGGCCCGGGCGATGGCTTCCTCCAGATCGGCGACCGGATAGATGGATGTTACGGGGCCGAAGGTTTCCTCGCGGCACACCGTCATGTCCTCGCTGACGCCGGTGAGGATGGTTGGCGCGCAGCGATTGCCGATCCAGGTGCCGCCGGTGAGGACGGTGGCGCCCTTAGCCTTCGCGTCCTCGATGTGTGTGCGCACGCGCTGCCGTTGGCGTTCCGAGATGATAGGCCCCACCCAGGTGCCCGGATCGCGCAAATCACCGATGCCGAGCGTCTCGGCCTTGGCCTTCAAGCGCCGGCAGAACTCGTCCTCGATGCCCTTTTCCACATAGATGCGGCTTGACGCCATGCAGGCCTGCCCTTGGAAGAAGAACTGGCCGAACGCAGCCCCTTCGACCGCGGCGTCGAGATCGGCGTCAGCCAGAACCACGAGCGGGCTCTTGCCGCCAAGCTCCAGCACGACACGGCGCATCAGCGGACCGCACAGCGTGGCGATGTGCTTGCCGACACGGCTCGAGCCGGTGAACATGACCACTTTCACGAGCGGATGGGTGGTAAGCGCGTCGCCGATCTGATCCCCGAAGCCGGTGACGATGTTAAAGGCGCCTGCGGGAACGCCAGCGTCGCGATACACCTCTGCGAGCTTGTTGGCCACAACCGGCGCCTCTTCAGAGGTTAGCATCACGACGGTGTTGCCAGTGGCGAGCGGCGTCGAACTCAGCTTCACGTTCTTCAGAAGCGGCACGTTGAACGGCGTGATGGCGGCGATGACGCCGAGCGGCTCGCGCACGCTCATGCTGAAGCGGCCCGGCACATCCGACGGCATGGTCTGCCCGGTAATGCGGCGCGCGACCCCGGCCGCGGCCCGAAGGCAGTTGATTGCGTATTGCACTTCGAACTGGGCCTTGCCGAATGGGGAGCCGACCTCGTCGATCAGGATGTCGACAAATTCGCCACGGCGTTGCTCGACGAGGGCCGCCGCCCGGGATAGCCAGGCTTCACGTTCGGCGGCAAGCGTCTTGCCATATGCCGCGAAGGCCGCGTGCGCGGTCTGGACAGCGCGATCGATATCGCTGGCGCTGCCTTCGGCGATAAGCGCGTAGGGCCGGTCGTCATCGGGGTTGCGGTCGATAAAATAGCGCCCGGACGAGGGTGCAACGCGTTCGCCGCCGATCCACAAATCAATCGGCGGGTTGCTTTCTTCGTTCGCTTTTGGTGTCACAGTGTGCCCCCCGCTCGCCAGGTTCCGCGCTGCACGCCAAGCGGAAGCCGAGCCGTGGTCTTTTATAGGTGAACGCAAGGAAAGCAGCAATCGGTGGCGCCTGTGGCAAAGCTGCGCTCCAGGCTCACCTTTGAGAGGGTGTTGCTCCGCGTACAGACGGGATGCGCAGGTCCAATTTTCGTGCAGCGACGATCCGCACCGCCCATGCCCTTCCTGCCGAAGCGGTTGAAGCGGACGCTTGCACGAGGACTGGTCGTTGTTCGGCGCTCACGCGGATCGAGGAAGGCGTCAACGTCCGATGCGAGCAGAGACACAGCCGGCGCCTTGGCTCTCATTCGCGCTCGCGGCTACGACCCCCGAAGAATGCAAACAGGCCACGGACCAAATCGACAAAGGGTTCGGCATCATGCCGCTGGGTTCCGACGCCCTCAAAAACACTCTTCCTCAAGTTTTTTCAGGGCGCTGAGTGCCTGATCGTCGTCGTGGTCTTCGAAAAGCTCGACCATGTAATAGACATGGGAATGCAGCAGAAGAAGCTTGTCGGCTGTACCGGCTTCGCCAGCCTCACATTGCCCCAGGCGTTCCTTGAACCGGTCCCAGAAAGCGTTTCCTTTCTCGGGATCGTCGATGTAGCGGCGCAAGTGATCCAGAACGGTCGCGATATTGCCTTCGAAATCGATGTCCAGAAAGCTCACATAGCGGTCGGGCGCCGAAACGCCAGCCGGTTTGGAAGACGATGCCGATCCAGTACCCATATCAACTCCGGCTGAACGTGTGCAAGTCGGGCGAGTATCGCCGGACTCACCTGCGGGGACGTATTTACCGCACGCAAAAGCTATACCAAGTCCTGGCAGACACAAACCCATGTGAGAGCAATCGCTGCCCGTACAGGGCTGGCCTACACAACGGAGAAGACCGTAACCTGCGGCAGGCTACGCGGCGGCGCTTTGCGGCGATTGGCCCTCGCGCTCATAATTGAGGATGGGGGCAAGCCAGCGTTCGGCCTCCGGGACAGGCCAGCCCTTGCGGCTCGCGTAATCTTCCACTTGATCGCGCTCGATCTTGCCGACTCCGAAATAGTGGCTTGCAGGGTGAGAGAAATAAAGCCCGGAAACCGACGACGCGGGCGTCATGGCATAGCTCTCCGTAAGCTGTATCCCCGTCGCGCGCTCTGCGCCGAGCAGGTCGAACAGCGTCTTTTTCTCCGTGTGATCCGGTTGCGCCGGATAGCCGGGGGCAGGGCGGATGCCGCGGTACTTCTCGGCGATCAAGTCCGCAGGCGCGAGCGCTTCGTCCTTGGCATAGCCCCAGTACTCGCGGCGGACCCGCTCATGCATGTGTTCCGCGAAAGCTTCGGCGAGCCGGTCCGCGAGCGCCTTCACCATGATCTTGGAGTAGTCGTCGTGGGCTCGCGCAAAGCGCTCGGCGACGGCTTCCTCGCCGATACCCGCCGTAACCGCGAACCCGCCGATGTAATCGGCAACGCCGCTCGTTTCCGGTGCGATGAAGTCGGCAAGCGCGGTGTTGGCGCGCTCATTCTCACGTGCGATCTGTTGCCGGAGTGTATGGATTGTTGCGATCCGCTTCGCCCGCCCTTCATCCGCGTAAACCGCGATGTCGTCGTCATCGACGGCATGGGCGGGCCAAAGCCCGATGACGCCGTTTGCGACAAGCCACCCTTCGGCGACGATCTGCCGAAGCAGGGCCTCGGCATCGGCATGGAGCGCGGAAGCCGCCTTGCCGTAGCGGCTGTCGGTCAGGACGCCGGGATAGGTTCCCTTGATTTCCCATGCAGAGAAAAAGGGCGTCCAATCGATATAGGGCACGAGCTTCGCCAAGTCGTATTTCGTGAAGGCCCGGGCGCCGATGAAGGCCGGGCGCGGCGGGCGATATCCCCTCCAGTCGGTCTGGAACTTGTTCTCGCGCGCGGCGGCAAGGCTGACGCGGGTTTTCTGGGCGCGTCCGCGGGCATGAGCGCGGGCTACGAAATCATAGGTTTCGCGGATCTTTTCGACATAGGCCGCGCGATTTTCGCCAAGGAGGTTCGAGACGACGCCCACGGCGCGGCTCGCGTCGGTGACATAGATGGCCTGATTGCGCTGATAGTTCGGGCTGATTTTCACAGCCGTGTGCACCTGGCTTGTCGTTGCGCCACCGATCAGAAGCGGGACGCTGAAGCCTTGGCGCTCCATTTCGGAGGCGACAAAAACCATCTCGTCGAGGCTCGGCGTAATCAGCCCGGAAAGCCCGACGACATCGGCATTCACCTCGCGCGCCTTGTCGAGAATGCGCTGGGTCGGAACCATGACGCCGAGATCGATGACCTCGTAATTGTTGCATTGGAGCACGACGCCGACGATGTTCTTGCCGATGTCGTGAACGTCGCCCTTGACGGTCGCCATGACGATGCGGCCTGCCGCGGGAGCGTTTTCCAGCCCTGCCTCGCGCTTCTCAGCCTCCATGAAGGGCATGAGATAGGCCACCGCCTTCTTCATGACGCGGGCGGATTTCACGACCTGCGGCAGAAACATCTTGCCCGCGCCGAACAGATCGCCCACCGCGTTCATGCCGCTCATGAGCGGGCCTTCGATTACATGAAGCGGCCTCTCGACGGTGTGCCGCGCCTCCTCGGTGTCGGCGTCGACATAGTCGGCGATGCCATGGATCATGGCGTGCTTCAGGCGTTCTGCGACAGGGCGCTCGCGCCAGGACAAATCAGGGGCCTGCTTCTTTGCTCCCCCGCCTTTGAACCTGTCCGCGGCCTCCAGCAGCCGATCGGTTGCGTCTGCCCGCCGGTTGAGAACAATGTCCTCGCAAAGCTCCCGCAGTTCGGGGTTCAACTCGTCATATACGCCAAGCTGGCCTGCATTCACGATGCCCATGTCCATGCCGGCCTGAATGGCGTGGAACAGGAAGACCGTGTGCATGGCCTGCCGAACTGGCTCGTTGCCCCGGAAGGCGAAGGAGAGGTTGGAGACGCCGCCGGAGACATGCGCATGCGGCAGTTCCGACCGGATGCGTCGCGCGGCCTCGATAAAGTCGACGCCGTAATTGTTGTGCTCCTCGATCCCGGTCGCGACCGCAAAGATATTCGGGTCGAAGATGATGTCTTCGGGCGCGAAGCCAACGCGTTCTGTGAGAAGCCGGTAGGCGCGCTGGCAGATCGCGAATTTGCGCTCCGCCGTGTCGGCCTGGCCCTTTTCGTCGAATGCCATCACGACCGCGGCGGCGCCGTAACGCAGGATTTTTCGGGCCTGAGTGAGAAATGGCTCCTCACCCTCTTTCAGGCTGATCGAATTGACGATCGCCTTGCCCTGCACGCATTTGAGCCCGGCTTCGATCACCACCCATTTGGAAAAGTCGATCATGACCGGAACGCGGGAAATGTCCGGCTCCGAGGCGATGAGATTGAGGAAAGTCGTCATGGCCTTCTCGGAATCGAGAAGGCCCTCGTCCATGTTCACGTCAAGCACATTGGCGCCGCTCTCGACCTGCTCGCGCGCGACGGTGAGCGCCGCGTCGTAGTCGCCCGCCTCGATCAGCTTCCGGAATTTCGCTGAACCGGTGACGTTGGTCCGCTCGCCGACGATGATGAATTGCTGGCCTGTGCCGGTCATGATCTGAAATATCCTTTTCGCCCCCTGCCACGGTGCGCCATGGACCTTGGTGAGCAACGCTGGAAGATTCAAGCAAAATCGAGGCTCAACGGTTAGCGCAACCGGGCCTGATCGGCGTGAAAGGCTGGCGCAGCCGCTGCATCGAACTGGACGTGCCTCAGCGAGCGCAGCTTGGCGCGTCCTTCGCAACCTCTTTCGGCAGATCAGGCCGCGAACGTTTCGACAAGGCGGCCGCACAACCAGAACTCGCCCTCGACGATCATGCCGGGCTGCAGACTGCGAGGCAGAACGGTGTCGTCCGCCACGAGGTCGAACGTGCCGCCCGCCGTACCGATCAAGGCCCAGGTGAAATCCTGCCCGGTCTCGGGATTGCGGCGGCGCTCGGTCTTCTGCACCTCGCCCGTAAGGAAGGCGCGCGCCGGAGCCCGGAAATCCTCGGCTTCGGGATCGAGAAAAACCACTTCGCCGGAACCGTTGCCGCCTGTGAAAAGTCCGCTCGCCAGAAAGGAACGCGGCCTGAACTTCACGGTCTTGCCGGCTTGGTTGGCATGAAAGGCAGCCTCGTTTTCGAACAGCGCAAGCTCATGGGGGAACGCCACGATTTGCGCGATGGCGTTGAAGGGCACCGGCATGCCGGCAGACAGGGCGAAATCCACAACGTCGATCAGTGCGATGGTTGGGCCGAGCTCAACGTAGAAGGCGCCCTCGAAATGATTGTCATCGGGGCGCTGCCGCATGGCGCGGACGCGGATCGGGGCGCGGCCTTCGCCTGCGAAGAAGGGCGTGATGCCGACGGCTATGTGAGGATCGGCCTCAGCCTCGGCGTCTTTCTGCATATGGACCCACAATTCGGGTCCGACGGCCGAGCGCAAGCGATGATAATAGCCTGCCGCGCAGGGCTGTTTTTCGCCGCCCTTCTCAAGAAGGCTGCTCACCAGCGCAGAAAGCGCCTCGGTCGAGTTCGCCTTGAAACCAATGACACTGAAGTGATTCGCCGTCACCCCGTCTTCTCCCTTGCATGCCCCGGCAGCCTTCAGGTTGCCGCCCTCGCCAGCAGGTCAAGTTCGCTGACGATGGCCTCGCCCATCTGCGCGGTCGAAACTTTCGTCATGCCGTCTTGCATGATGTCCTGTGTCCTGAGACCTTTGCCGAGCACGTTCGCGATGCTCGCGTCGAGCAGGTCGGCCTCCTTGCCCATCCCGAATGAGTAGCGAAGCGCCATACCGAAGCTGGCGATGGTCGCAATCGGGTTGGCAATGCCGCGCCCGGCGATGTCCGGCGCGCTGCCATGGACGGGCTCGTAAAGCGCCGGCCGTTTTCCGCTCGCATCTTTCGCGCCGAGCGACGCCGAGGGCAGCATGCCGAGCGATCCTGTCGCCATCGCCGCCTGATCAGAGAGAATGTCGCCGAAGAGATTGTCGGTGACGATCACGTCGAACTGCTTCGGCCAGCGCACGAGCTGCATGGCGCAATTGTCGGCGAGAATGTGGGTCAGCTCGACATCCGGGTATTCGGCGTGGACGCGGGTCACAACCGCATTCCAGAGCACGCCGGTCTTCATGACGTTGCGCTTGTCGGCGGAGGCGACGCGTTTGCCGCGCGCCCGGGCGAGATCGAAGGCCACGTGCGCAATCCGCTCGATTTCGTGCTCGGTGTAAACCTGGGTATCGACGGCGCGCTTCTCGCCGTTCTCCATGGTGACGATCTCTTTCGGCTCACCGAAATAGACGCCGCCCGTCAATTCGCGGACGATCATCAGATCGAGGCCTTCCACCACCTCGCGCTTGAGGCTCGACGCATCCGTCAGGGCGGGATAGCAGATCGCGGGCCTCAAATTCGCAAAGAGCTGCAAGTCTTTGCGCAACCGCAGAAGGCCAGCCTCGGGCCGCTTCGCATAAGGAACCTTGTCCCATTTCGGGCCGCCTACCGCGCCGAGCAGGACCGCATCCGCAGCCTTCGCCTTCTCCATGGCGGCGTCCGAGATGGCCTCGCCATGAGCGTCGTAAGCGCAGCCGCCGACAAGATCCTCTTGGACTTCGAATTGAGCACGGCCGGTCTTCCCGAGCCATCCGATCACGCGCTTGACTTCGGCCATTACCTCTGGGCCGATGCCGTCGCCGGGAAGGAGAAGCAGTTTTTTTATTGTCATGAACCGAAACCGCACACTCAAGCAGGTTGCATCCTACGACGCCAGCCTGGCCGCTGGCTATACACGCTGAGCGTTTAATCACACACTGTTGCGCTTATCACTCGCTTCGTGGCCGCTCTGCACAGTTTTGTCGATGAAGCCGTTATCGCAGCTCTATGGCAGAGCGCCGAATCTGTGAAAATCGCAGCAGACCTTGACGGTTCAATCTTATAAAATATTGGAATAGAGTTCTCGTAACGGAATATGGTTGGAAATGCGGCACGAACGCCATTTCGAAGGGGATCCGCTTTATGTTGAGTCTTATCCGCGTTGGATAAAGTCTCTCATTCGGCTGTCAGTCATCCTGTTTTGTCTTTTGTTTTGGGCAAGCGTCGCAAGAATGTTTTTGTAACTCGGTGAGCGCTCCATGAGGGATCATTCTTGCGGTCCCAGCCTCTCTGGGGCGCTCAAACGCGGGGGCTCTGCCGCCGGATTGGTGCGCACTCCTTGAGCCGCCAGCGTCCATCACTTGCATCAACTTGCCGCCAACTTCCGATCAAAACGGGCTGATCTAGGCCTGGGGCGCGGGCAAAAGAAAATCGCCGATATCGACGCCGTCCAAAGCTGGGTCGCCCAGTAGATGGCCGCCCTTGTCGCGTTTCGCGGCGAGATATTTCTCGTTATGAGCCGTCGGCCGCGTCAGGACGCGATGTGTCGAGACAACCTCCAGGCCAGCTTCGCGCAGCGCCTCGATTTTGCGCGGGTTGTTGGTCATGAGGCGCACCGACGTAAACCCGAGCTGCTTCAGCATCTCAGCCGCAAAGTCGAAGCGCCGCTGATCATGGCCGAAGCCGAGCATCTCGTCGGCGTCGTAGGTGTCGAAGCCCTGGTCCTGAAGCCGGTAGGCCCGCATCTTGTTCGCGATGCCATTGCCGCGTCCTTCCTGATCGAGATAGAGAACAACGCCGCCCCCTTGCTCGGCCATGGCCTTGACGGTGCCGCGCAACTGCTCGCCGCAATCGCATTTGAGGCTGCCGAAAAGATCGCCGGTCAGGCAGGCGGAATGGATGCGTGCGAGGACAGGGCGTGAAGGGGAGGGATCGGACACCAGAATCGCGATCTGGTCGCGAAAACCGTCGCCGCCGCGGAACACGACGAACTCGCACGCGCCCGCTCCCTCCAGCGGGACGAAGCCGCGCGATACGATCTTGAGCGACTTCGCCGCCCTGTCGCGGAATGCAAAAACATCGCCGGCATCCACCGCAAGAATGGGAAGCGCCAGGATCGCATTCCGCGCTGGCGTCGGCGACTACGACGGCTGGCAGAAGAAGCGCCAGATTGGCGAGCGCAAGTGCCGCGGCCTCGGCCAGATCGGTCACGGCCAGCCGTCTGCCTTCTCGTGATGAGCAAGATACGCTTCCAGCTTTTCGAGAGTGAAGGGCTTTGGCCGGACAGCTGCCGGGGGCCTGATCCAGGCGCCCGCCGCGTTCAACTTCTCGCCGGGGACGATAAGGCGTGGGTGGCGGTCCTCCTGTTGAAGGAATGCCATGAGCTTGTCGTTCAGCCCCTCGGCGGGAAAGGCGAGGACAGTTTTCGTAGCCGACCGGATCGCGACCGGCCTCGCAGCGCGAAATTCGCCGAGAGCGCGCTCGACCGCGATCTGGCGCGCATCGCCAAAGGACTCTAGAGGCATATCGCTTCCCATCGCCTTTTCCTGTTCACGCCAAAGACGCCGAACGGAGCAGGCGCGTTGTCTGAAATGGAACCAAAAGGACCCGCATTGATATAGGAGCAGCATGACCAATTCGGAACGTGCACTCGATATCGTAAGGAGAGGCGCTGTTGCGCGGCCCTTTGTAGTGGCGCAACTCGGGCAGTCGCTGGATGGACGGATCGCGCTGCCTTCGGGCGAAAGCAGGTTCATTAACGGGCCTGCCGCTCTCGATCACTTGCACCAGCTCCGGGCCGCCGTTGACGCCGTCATTATCGGGATTGGCGCGGTGATCGCGGACGACCCGCAACTCACGGTGCGCCGAGCGCAAGGCAACAACCCTGCTCGCATCATCGTTGATCCGAAGGACGTCTTCCTGCCCCGTGCCGCTGCCTGGAGGAAAATGGCGCGCCGGTCTTCGTTATCCGGCGGCAGGGTCTGCACCATTCCGCGTGCCCGAGCCAGCGAGCCCGATTTATTTCGATGGAGACGGGAGCGGGATTTCTTGTGAAGCGATCGTGCATGCGGTGGCAGAACGTGGATTTCGTCGGCTCCTCGTGGAAGGCGGCGCCTATACGGTGTCACGGTTTTTCGAAGAAGGCCAGCTTGATCGGCTGCATATCTTATTGGCGCCGGTTCTTTTGGGGGATGGAAAGGCCGGTTTGCATGTCAAGCCGCCGCCGAAGCTTGCTGCGGCAATCCGCGTCGCGCCGGAAGTTTGCGCCCTTGGCGAGGGCGAGGTCCTGATCGATTGTCCGCTTCGATAATCAGCCCGCCGCGCGCAGAGATAAAATCAGCCGATGCTACTCTTTCCTTGTACGGCAATGCATCCCGCCGTGCGTGCGGGCTATGGAGATCGATCATGTTTTCAGGTTCTGTGTCCCGGCGCGGAAGCTTGCTCGGGTTTCTTGCCGGAGCCGCCGCATTTCCTTTTGCAACGCCTTCCCGCGAGTGCCCCCGCCTCCAATTGCGGACTCGTGGTCCTGACCGTCGGCGGCCTTGTCGGCTCCCGAACCGGCCGCCCTTTGATGAGAAGCACGACCGCTTCTTCCATCACAACAATCTCGATTTCAGAGAGGCGCGGGCCTACACATTCGCCGACCTCTTGGCCTTGCCCCAGCAATCGGTGCCGGTCGTGGAAGAAAGCGGCGAGATCGTGTTCAAGGGGCCGCACCTGCATGATGTTCTCGCTGCCGCGAAACCGCTCGCGCGAAGTTAAAACGGTGCGGCTTTCGGCGCTCGACGGTTACGCCGCGGAGATGCCTCTCGCCACGGTCGACCAGGAAGGCTGGGTTCTGGCTGTCGAGGCCGGCGGCAACGCGTTTGGGATCGGTGATTTCGGTCCACTTTACGCCGTGCGTCCATTGGCAGCGGGCGAAAAAAGGTCCGAAGAAGAGGACGCCAGGTGGGTCTTTTCCCTCTATTACATCGAGCTGATGCCTTGACATTTTGGGCTCGGGCTTTGAGAGATGCCGCAAACGAGGGCTACGCGCGGCTGGAGACGGTTATGGTGAAATCGGTTTTGGGAATTATCGGCGGATCGGGCCTTTATGATCTGCCGGGACTCGAAAATAAACGGGAAGTGGCCGTGAATTCGCCCTGGGGCGAGCCTTCCTCGCCCGTGCACATGGGAGAGATCGCCGGGCTTCCGATCGCCTTTATTCCGCGCCACGGGCCTGGGCACAAACAATCGCCGAGTTCGATCAACTACCGCGCCAACATCGACGCGTTGAAGCGCGTTGGCGTCACCGATCTCATTTCGGTCTCGGCTTGCGGTTCATTCCGCGAGGAGTTGCCACCCGGCACGTTCGTGCTCGTCGACCAGTTCATCGACCGCACCTTCGCGCGCGAGAAATCGTTTTTCGGCGCCGGTTGCGTCGCCCACGTCCCGATGGCCGATCCGATCAGCCCCGGCCTTGTCGACAAGATCGAGGCCGCTGCCAAAGCGGAGGGCATCCCTTATTCGCGCGGCGGCACCTATCTCGTGATGGAAGGCCCGCAATTTTCGACCCGCGCCGAGTCCTTCCTCTACAAGTCCTGGGGGTGCAGCGTCATCGGCATGACGAACATGCCCGAAGCCAAGCTCGCGCGCGAAGCCGAGCTTTGCTACGCGACCATCGCCATGGTCACCGACTTCGACTGCTGGCATGACGACCATGCCGATGTCGACATCTCGGCGATCCTGAAGGTGCTGAAAGAAAACTCGGAGAAAGCCGGCCGCCTGATCGCGACCTTGGCCAGAAGCTTCCCGAAAGAGCACGAGCCTTGCCCCGTCGGCTCAGACCGCTGCACTCGATCACGCTTTTATTACAGCTCGCGAAGCGCGGGATCCCGGACTTCTCGCGAAGCTCGACGCGGTGGCGGGGAGCGTTCTTCGCAGACAATAAAGCAGCGAGCGCCTTTCCCAAGACCAACCGCCTTTAATCGGAAACGATTAAAGGCGGAAAAGTTGATCGATTCGAAAGTGCTAGAGCAGCCCGCGCCCAAGTTGGCGCGGGCTGCTCTAGACGGCCCTTCCTTTCAACGCCGCCACAACAAAAACCCCGCCGGATTGGCGGGGTTTTTTAAACGGCCTCAGAACGGCGAACGATTTACGCTGCTAAATGCGTTTGGACAGCGGCTGCGAGAGCCCGTCGGTTGAACGGCTTTGAGATCACGAGGTCATCCTTGCAACCGCACGTCGCGGCGACCTCGTCCGGGTGAGACGTGACATAGATCACGTTGGTGTTCATCTGCTCACGAATGGCTTTGACGACTTCGACGCCTGTGTCGTCCCTCAGCCTATAGTCGGCGAGAATCAACTTCGGCCTCGTAAGCCCTGCAATCCGCAAAGCTTCCGCGCGGTTCTTGGCGATGCCGGCAACCGAAAAACCGAGGTTCCGGACGATCTGCTGAAGGTCGAGGGCGATGAAAACCTCGTCCTCGATGATGAGAACGGCAGCCGGCTTTTCCCGCAACGTCAACAGGGCTTCGCAGTAGACGCGGCGAACCGCCTTCTCGGGCATATCCATGATGGCGGCGATGTCGGTATAAGGAAGACCCACGACGGCGCGAAGAGCCGCGACCTGGCGCTGCTCTCTCGAAAGGCGCTGGAACTGAGCATACAACCCGCTCGCGGCAGCCGCGCTCACATTGCCGGGCGTTGCGAATGCGGCCTCATTGACCTTCCTGTAAAGATCGAGACGGGAAATCGCGCGCCCGCTCACAGAAATGACATCCGAAACGAGGCTATTGAGAGCGACTCTCGACTGCAATGTCGCTCAGCCGACGGTTGCCGAGAATGCAATACGCATATCGCCGTAGATTTCTCAGCTCTGCTAAAGCGAGAGTTTCGTTCATTATTGGCGGCACCCCGATATCCGATTTGGCGGAGACTGAACCGCGGCGTCGGAGGTTGCTGCTCCGCATACTCTTTAGCTGAACATACAGCTAAGAGTGGGGTTCGAAAAGCGGAAAGACTATGACTTTTCTCTTAAAATTTCTAATTCGTTGACGGCTTGGAAAAAAAGCGCCGGCGCGACAGGGCAAGGGAGACCCCCTGAAGCAAGCCGGCGGAGAAGTTCGCGTTCCAACTTGGGTCACGTCACGCAGCTCTCCGATAAGCAGCAGCGCAGCGTAAGAAAAATGTAGCAAAGTTCATGCCAAGAGAACAGCGCGTCCGCGATCAGCGGAGCAAGCTTTGCCATCGCTGATAAGTTATTTGTCTCCGCCAAGCGGTTTTGCCATTAATTTCTCTATGGATGATCTTCTCCAGAGGATAGCGCGGGATCGCGATCCGCAGGCTTTCCAAGACCTCTTCCGGCTTTATGGCCCTCGCATCAAGGCCATGATGATGAGGCAAGGGGCCGATGCCGCCGCTGCGGAAGACATTGCGCAAGAAGCTCTTTTTACGGTTTGGCGGAAAGCGCATCTCTTCGCCGCGCAAAAAGGGGGCGCGGCAACCTGGATTTATACCATCGCGAGGAACCTGCGCATCGACCGGCTGAGACGGCAGGCGCCATATCAGGATCTGCCTGAGGAAATGAACGAGGTTGCAAGCGATGAAGATTTACCCGATGAGGCATTGAACCGGAACCAGCAACGCGAACGTATCCGGAAGGTTCTTGAGACTTTACCGCCGGAGCAATATGAAGTCGTCCACCTCTCTTATATCGAAGGGCTCTCCCACAACGAGATCGCCGGAGTGCTCGGCGCTCCCGTCGGGACGGTGAAATCGCGCATGCGGCTCGCCTATGAAAAGATCCGGGATGCGGTGGGGGAGGAGCTATGACGGCGCTGCGCCACCATGCGCACGGCGAAACGCTGATGAGCCACGCCGCGGGCACGCTGGACCCTGCGCTATCGGTTGTTTTGAGTTGTCATCTTCAGTTTTGCGAGAGATGCCGGGCGCATCTCCGCGCCATGGATGACGTTGGCGGGGTTCTTCTGGAAGGGTTCAAAGCGCCGGAAGACGAAGATTTTTTCAAGCGGACGATGCACCGCTTTGCCGAAGAAGTTGCGCAAAATCTGGGCAGTGTGCTGCCTATCGAAGCACTCGATCCCGGAAATGACGTCCTCATGCCAGCCCCGCTGGCGCGCGCGACGGGCCTGCGGCGCGAGACCATCCCATGGAAAAGGATGCCTCATGGGCTGAGCCAGTTCGATCTGCCGAATTTCGAAGGCGCGGCGGCGTCCTCGCACATCGTCCATATCGAGCCGGACGCCATTCTTCACTCGGAAAGACATGGCGGCCAGCTGATCGTCGTCTTATGGGGCGCTTACGATTACGGCGGCGATCATTTCGAGCGCGGCGACCTTCACGATATCGGCGAAAGCGGCTTTAAAACCTTCAAAGGCGCAAGCCCGGAGGGCGCGACCTTCTTCACGTCCATCAGCCCGGTCCCGCAACCGTCTATCTTCCGGACCGGGCATTAAGGGTCAAGCATCGGACGCCAACAAATGGCCACATCCGTCATCCCGGAAAGGCGGAGCCTTATCCGGGATCGTAACAAGTTGAAACGCCTGCCTTTTTGCGGTCCCGGCTCGCGCTTCGCCTGGCCGGGATGACGAAGCGCGGAGCGAGCGGCGTCCAGGGTGACAATCCGTCGCCGGACGCCATATGTCGCAACAGGCCGAGGCTTATACTTCATGCCAGTGGCCATCAGGCCCTCTGCAAGCCCTGCCGGTCATTGTTGCGGGCTTGCCGTCGACGTAAGCGGTTTGAGAAAACTCCCGGCACGTCATGTCGTTGTAGTAATAGACCGGCCGCGGCTCGATATAACCATAGTGTCCGTTGGGGCTGCGCCACTCCGCGCGATTGCCGTTTTCGAAGGCGGCATATTGCGCTTCCGAAGCGCGGCGGCGGTCCTCCTCGTCCATGGAGGCGCCGATCCGGTTACCGACGAAGCCGCCGACGACCGCGCCTGCGACCGTCGCCGCAACGCGTCCTCCGCCCCTGCCGAACTGATTGCCGATCAACGCGCCGGTTCCCGCCCCGATAAGCGTGCCCGTATCCTCGTGCGAGGCGCATCCAACCGACAGCACCGCAAACGCAAGTGAAATGTAAATATAAGTCCTAACTTTTTCATGTCCCCATCGAGGCAGGCGAATCGCCCGCCGCTCCTAGCCTCGATTCCTGCCAGACCGTAGGCGGTTGTTTCGGGCGATTTTGCGTCAATCAGGCGGCGGGAAGGGTCAGGCAGGCCCTTAAACCTCCGGTTGTTGCTTCTTCGAGACGGAGCGATCCGCGGTAAAGGTCCGACAGGTCGGCGACGATGGAAAGGCCAAGGCCGGAGCCGGGCACGCTTTCGTCGAGACGGCGGCCGCGTTTGACGGCTGAGCGCCGGAAATCTTCCGGCAAACCGGGTCCGTCATCTTCGATGATGAGTTGGAATGTGCGGTCGCCTTGCGGGAGAGCGCCGTCCGCGGCCTGGACCTTTACCAGGACGCTGGACCTCGCCCATTTGCAGGCGTTGTCCATGAGATTGCCCGCCATCTCCTCGAAATCCTGCTTCTCTCCAGAAAAGCGCACCCCGTTGGGGCAGTCGATCTGAAAGTGCAAAGCCCTGGCTTCGTAGATTTTCTGCAAGGCGCGGGACAGCGCGCTGAGCTGAATGCCCACGTCGGTGACGCCGCTCGCCGGCCTGATCTGCGCCGCGATACGCGCCCGGTCGAGGTGATGGGAAATCTGCTGCTTCATGAGCGCGGCCTGCTGGGCGACCTTCTCGGCGAAGTCGGGATTCTGCGACGCAGCCTCGTTGATGATGACGCTCAAGGGAGTCTTCAGGGCGTGGGCAAGATTGCCGACGTGGGTTCGGGCGCGCTCGACCACGCTTCTGTTGGCCTCGATAAGCGCATTCACCTCCTCTTGCAGCGGCAGAATCTCATCGGGCGGCGTGCCTTCCAGCTTCGTCTCCTCCCCCGACCTGATCGCGGCTATCTTCTTGCCGATATCCTGAAGCGGACTGAGCCCGAAGCGGACCTGGAAGAATGTCGCCAGCAAAAGGCCTGCCCCGAGAAGGGCAAGCGTGAGCACGATCGTGTTCGTAAGATAGCGCGCCTCGTTATCGACCCCCGCCGTATCGAAGGCGACGGATATGGAGAAAACCCGGCTCTCGTTCTCCTGCCCGAAGTCGATGTCCCGCTCCAGCACCCGGAGGATCTGGCCGTCCGGCCCGTCGATGTAACCTTGGCGCATCTGCTTCGAGTCGGGCTTGATGCCGATCTCGCTTGGGGTCTTGTAGGTTTCACCCGCCAGCGAGTTCGGATTTGAGGAACGGTTCGCTCCCCTGATCTGCGGGTCTTATTTGCCAATAGGCGCCGGAGAGTGGCCTGAAGAAAAGCGGCTCCCCGATGTCGTCCGGCTTTCTGATGTCGAGCGTGCCCTGCGGGCGTGCTCTTCGCGATGATGTTCTCGAGGTACTGATTGATCCTCTGATCGAAGCTGTCTTCGAGAAAGTCGCGGCACAGCGAAATCAGAATCGCGGCCGTGACCGACAGGATCATCAGGGTCCATGCCGCCGACGAAATCACAAGGCGAAGCGCGAGCGAATTGGCCCTCATGAGCCCCTCTTCGCGCTCCCGTCGAGCGTCCTTCGAAGGCGACAGACAATATCCAAGGCCGCGCACGGTGTGGATGATGTCGGCCGGAATTTTCCGCCGGAGCCGTCCTATGAACACCTCGATGGTATTTGAGTCGCGGTCGAAATCCTGCTGGTAGAGATGGTCGACGAGTTCGGATCGCGAGACGACCCGGGACTGGTGATGCATCAAATAGGAAAGCAGCCTGAACTCGAGTCCGGTCAGCTTGATCGCCGTGCCATTGAATGTCACCCGCGCCGTCCGGGTGTCCAGCCGCAGGAGCCCGCAATCGAGCTCCGCTTTGGCCACGCCCGCGCTGCGGCGCAAGAGAGCGCGGATCCTGGCGATGACCTCCTCCATCTGGAAGGGCTTGGCGACGTAGTCGTCGGCGCCGGCATTGATGCCTGCGACCTTCTCGCTCCAGCGGTCGCGCGCGGTCAGGATCAGAACGGGAGTCTTGATGTCTGCCCGGCGCCAGCGATCGAGAATGCTCAGCCCGTCAATCTTCGGCAAGTCCCAAATCGAGGATAATCGCGTCGTAGGGCTCGGTCTCGCCGAAGTGATGCGCCTTCCTCGCCGTCGAATGCGGCGTCGGCTGCATATCCGGCATCGGTCAGCGCTGCGACGAGCTGACGGCTCAGGTCCAAATCGTCTTCGACAACCAGAACGCGCATAAACGGCCTCCGACTTTAGCGCGCGGCAAGGCGAAGAATGCGAACCTTGCCGGATGGGTCAAGAACAGTGACTTGAAAATAATGGTCGTTAGCGTTGCCGCAAAGCGAGAACCTTAGAATTTTACCGTTTCCAAGCCGCGCCTGAATTTCGTCCTGAACCTGCTTGAAGGTCTTGTAGTCGCCTTTGTCCCATGTGTGCGTGCAGATATCCTTGGCCGAAACGGCATCGCTGCGGCCAACGGCCATAGCCAGAATCAAGGCTGCGCAGAGATATTTCATGGCTCTTCCTGCATCGAATGTCCGGAAGTGAGCGCATCCTTCCTGAATTGCAGATGAACAGCCCTTCAAAATCCACGCCGATTTCAAAAAATTCTTAGCAAGGAACATGCCCGCCTCGGGGGTTCCGCGCTCCGCGTTTGCACCGTGTGCGCAGCATCAAAGGAAGGCTTGCTCGCGAGTTGCAGGACAAGATCGAACAAGTCCGGCTGATTCGGCTTTCCCAAGCCGCGTTACCAGGAAAAGCGCGCGCACCGTCCCGACTGTCGGAATCGTGATCTTCCACTCCAAGGTAAGCCTCGCCGCCATACAGTCGGCCAGCGCACGCCGGACCTGCGCGCCCCGGATGATGCACCGCCCCGCCACCCTGGTCGCAAGCACGTGGATGACGACAGGTTTCAACTCGGGGTTTTCGCGATATAGAAGGAGGTCTCGGACAGCCACGGTCAAGGCAAGGGAAGGCTCACGAATGACACCCACGGCGGAAAATGTCCCTGAGCAAGAAATGTCCGCCGCTAAGATAAGTTCGCTGGCGCGTCTTGTCGTCATGCCATGGTCCCATGCGGGCTAGAAGCGATCTGGAGAAAGATCACCAAAAGCACTCCTGGCATATTCCGCTTTTTAATAAAAACTTCGTTTAACCATGATGGCACACTCTACAGGTCGTTCCTTCCGGGCGTTTAATGGAATGCTCAGTCCCAGTTTGCCTGGCTTTCAGGATTAAGCCGTTGTTCCTGAAAGAAAGGTTTCGCCCAGCTTCAGGAGACGCTCAAAACCTTTTGAAAAGCGAAACCGCGTGCAAGGACCATTCGCGAACATTCGTGAACGTGGCCGCTTCCGAACGGGAGTTTCTCCCAGCATTTCGCCAGCCTTGTGACAGATGGGCCAACTTAGTTTCTTTTTTGCTCAATCCATCCGACGATGTGAGCCGGGAAGCGATCCTCGGGAATTTTCTTTTCGCTGATGGCCAATCCGCGAATTGATACGCCGGACTCGAAAACCGTTTCTTGCGTTCCTGAGACAAGCGGATGCCACCACCGAAGATCGTCACCCTCTTCGATGAGGCGATAGGCGCAGGTCTCGGGGAGCCACCCGAGACGGCTGACATCGGCAGGCGTCAGTTTCACGCAATCGAAACATGCTCCTGCCGGTTGGCGTAGTCCGAGCACCGGCACGATCCAAGATCGAGCAGCTTGCAGGCGAGCCGCGTGACGGCGATTTCGCCGGTATCCTCATCTTCGAGCTTGAGCAGGCAGCATTGCCCGCAGCCGTCGCAAAGCGATTCCCATTCCTCCGCCGACATTTCATCGAGGGTCTTGCTCTTCCAGAACGGCACATTTTCATCCCTCGGCGCGGACATATTTTTGGGAGGAGCATCGCCGCCGGCCCCTTTTTGTTGTTTTGCAGACTCGTTTCTTGGCATAGTACCGGCCGTGAGAACAATAGCAGCGGCGAACAAAGGTGCGGGACTGGATTTTCAAACCGAACCGGCGCAACCGTTACATCGTCAATTGGCTTGCGCTCGAACTCGTGGATCAACTCCACCCTTTACGGTTTGTACGCCAGATTTAAAGACTGGTGGGCAAACTACAACAATTTCTTTGCCCGCTTCCGCGTGACCGGTTTCAGGCGGTTTGCGACTGAGATTGTGTCCGACGTCCTTACTCTTGGAACGGCGGGCGCCGCCGTGGTCCTGATGTTCGAGTTGCCCGCGATCGAACTCACCAAAAACCCGAACTGGCGCACCGGCAGCGAATTCAGCGTAACGTTTCTCGACCGCTACGGGAATGAGGTCGGAAAGCGGGGTATCCAGTTCTCGGATGCCGTGCCGCTGGAAGAAATACCGGACAACCTCATCAAGGCCACGATGGCGACGGAGGACCGCCGCTTTTTCGAGCATTTCGGCATCGATATTTTCGGCACGTTCCGCGCGGTGGTTCAAAACGCCCGCGCGGAAACGGTGGTCCAGGGCGGCAGCTCGCTGACGCAGCAGCTCGCGAAGAATCTCTTCCTCTCGTCGGAACGCTCGCTCCAGCGCAAAATTCGCGAGGTCTATCTTGCGCTCTGGCTCGAGTCCCACCTGACAAAGAAAGAGATCCTGAAGCTTTATCTTGACCGCGCCTATCTTGGCGGCGGCACGTTCGGGGTCGAGGCGGCATCGCAGTTCTATTTCGGCAAATCCGTGCGAGACATCAACCTGGCCGAAGCTGCCGTGCTCGCCGGTTTGTTCAAGGCGCCGACGAAATACGCGCCGCACTCGAACCCGGCCGAATCTCATGCGCGGACAAATCAGGTTCTTACCAATCTCGTCGAGGCTGGGTTCATGACGGAAGGGCAGGTGCACAACGCCCGGCTCAATCCCGCGAAGATCGTCGATCGCCAGGAGGTCTACGTCCCGAACTACTTCCTGGATTGGGCTTTCGAGGAAGTCCAGCGGCTCATGAAAGGCAAGGGCGAATACGTCCTTACCGCGCGCACGACTGTGGACGTGCCGCTGCAGAAGCTCGCCGAGCAGGCCATCGAGACAACTTTCGAAAGGGAAGGCCGCGGCGCACGGGCGAGCCAGGCGGCGCTCGTTTCGATGGATACCGATGGGGCTGTTCGCGTCATCGTGGGCGGCCGGGACTATGGCGACAGCCAGTTCAATCGCGCGACACATGGAGAGCGGCAGCCCGGCTCCTCCTTCAAACCCTATGTCTACCTCACCGCCATCGAGAACGGCATCCGGCCGAACAAGGTCATGTCGGACGTAGCCCCAACTTGCGGAAACTGGTCTCCGCACAATTATGGAGGCGGCATCAGCGGACGTTCGATGACGCTCTATGAAGCGTTGGCCAAGTCGCTGAACACGATTGCTGTCAAGCTTTCGCTTGACGTCGGCCGGGAAAAAGTAGTCGAAACTGCGCATAAACTCGGGCTGATGTCGGTCCGCAAGACGTGCTCCATGGCTCTGGGCGATACTGGCGTCTCGCCCGATCGACCATACCGGCGGGATTCGCCGTGTTCGCAAATGGCGGCAAGGCGGTGAAGCCCTACGCGATCACCGAGCTGCGCAACACCCGTGACGAGGTGGTCTATTCAAGGGAGCGCGATGAGCCTCCGCCAGCGCAAATCTTCAAGCGCGAGCATATCGAGATCCTCAACACCATGCTTGAAAAGGTCGTCAGCGAAGGAACGGGGCAGGTGGCCCGGCTCGACTTCACGACGGTAGCTGGAAAGACCGGAACGAGCTCTGGCCCGCGCGACGTCTGGTTCGTCGGCTTCACCGGACAATATGTGACGGGTGTCTGGTTTGGAAACGACGATTTCACCGATATGGCAAGCGGCACGACAGGCGGTCACATGGCCGCGCCAGCCTGGCACGAATACATGATGGCCGCGCACTCCAGCATGGATATACCTCAGATTCCGGGGCTTCCGCTGCACCCAAGGCAGGTCGAGGAGCGCCAACGCCTGTCCGAGATCAGGCGCGACGACCCGAGCTTTGCGAGCGGCACACAGGATGCGGCCAAGCACATGCCCGCCAAGACTCGCAAAATGCTGACTTCGCTGTCAAAGCTGTTGAAGGAAGCGCCGAAGCTCGATGCCTCCTCGGGGCCTGAGAAAGGCGCAAGCCTGGACAAACCGCCCGTAAGGACGCAATAACGGCTGTTCAGAAGGCGTCCGCGATGGTTGCCCATAAAGATTTGAATGACCAAGGTGTAGGTTAAAGCGATCAATGCCCTTCCTGACCCGATTCTTGCTGTTCGCGAGCATCGCCCTGGCTCTGGGCCTTGGGTCGGCTTGGCGCACGGTCAGCCACGGGTTCTTCGCGAGCACGGTTCGCTTCGGACCCTGGGCTTACTGGTTCCGGCAGGGCACTGCCGATGCGGATCCCTATACGATCGCCCACATTGCACGCGAGGGCACGCTTCCGATTACGGCGGCGAGCGACATGACCTTTACCGCGACACGCGACAGTGCTGGCGCGCGATTGTCCGGCGATTGCACCTACGAGGTGCGCGGCTACTCGGTCCCCGCTCTCTGGTGGAACATCGCCGCGTTCAGGGCGGATGGACAAGTCATGCCGAACAAGACCGGCCGGTCCAGCTTCTCCAGCGCCAACATCGCGACCGCGCCGGACGGGTCCTTCCTGGTGCGCCTGTCGCCGGAGGTGCAGCCCGGAAACTGGCTTCCTGCCGAACGCGGAAGGCGCGTGGTTCTTCGCCTCGAAATCCTGAGGCCGCTCTCGCCTGATAGCCTCCTCAAATCGGGAGACGACATTCTGCCCGCCATCACGCTCGTGGAGTGCTCCTGATGGGAAGCTATCCCTGGATCATTGGCGGGGTTGTCGCTGGCGGCATCATCCACATTCTCTGTGTGCTTGGCATTCCGGCGCTTGCGGAGCGCGACGCGTGGTCTCGATTGTCCGCCACCATGAAGCCGAACACGCTTGTCGTCTCGGATGGGAAAAGTGGCGTTGGCCTCCCGTTCTCGCCGCCGGATGTGATCAGCGCCTACTGTCTTTTCGATATCTCGGAGCGCAATGTCGTTGTCAGGTCGCCGCTGAACGATGGGCCATGGTCGCTTGCCGTCTCGAGCCCGTCAGGAGAGAATTTCTACCTCGTCACCGGCGCCGACGCCAAGAAGTCCGAGGCGCGCCTGCTTCTCATCCGGCGCGACCGGCTTTCCGAGGAATTCGGCGACGGAAAAGACGGAGGAGGGCGAGGACCAGAATATCGTCGTTTCGCCAAGCGAGACAGGATTCATTGTGATCCGCGCCCCTCTCCAGGGGGAAAGTTTCCGGGCGCAAGCCTTGAGCGAGCTCAAAAAAGCACGCTGCGACGTCCAGCCTTCGGAGCCGGTTGTCGCCGCGGTCGTCGAGCCGCCCGCTGCCGAAGTCAAGAGCAACGCCGCCGATATGCAAGGGCGATCCAGGCGGCGCAGGACGCGCTGAGCAAACTGCCGGCGGATTGTCATCCCGGCCAAGCGAAGAGCGAGCCGGGATCGCAAAAATGTCAGGTGTCTTAATATGGTACGATCCCGGATAAGGCGCGGCCTTCGGTTTGCGCGCCTGGCAAACTCCGCTTAAAGCGTGCTGCGATAGCTGGAACCGATGTCATGGCGGGCTTGACCCGGCCATCCAGTCTCGAAATCCAAAACGATGGAATTTGTTAGCCTGGATGGCCGCCTCGGAGGGCGGCCATGACAAAAAGGGGATTCCAAATAAATCTCGACACGCTTAGCGGTCGAGCCGCTCCAGATTGAGCCGCTATGACAGTGCTTTGGCGGTTTCTCCCAGGAGATGGCGTCCTTGCGCAGCCTCCACCTCCAAAATCCAGATATCCGGATCGCGGCCAGCCTGGCGCGCAAGGTATGCGTCGGCCTCGGCTTCCCGCGCATGGGGAGTATAGACGGGCTGCCAGGCCCGGCCATCCTCGACGATCAGCGCGTCGCTCGGGTTCATCTCGGCAAGCTCTGCCGAAAGAGGCGCGAAAACCTGAGCCGTGCCGTCCATGGCCGCGACCTTGATATAGATCGCGCCGGCGTCGGCATCGCCCCGCCGCACGAGAGCGGCATGGGCGAAGGCGGCATTGACCCGCCGCAGATAAGCGCTCACCCAGATATGTGACTTTACACGCATACTTCCCCTCTTTTGATGCAGGCAAAAGCGGAACGCCCGCCAGCGCTCAGCCTTCGCCAGGTCGGATGTGACCCTCTTTCCGGCAGTGGTGGCGCATGCCACGGCTACCCGAAAGCCTGTAAGATCGTGTTATCGAAAATCGCGGCTTTTTAAGGTGTCCGTCCAATTGAGTTAACTCTCGGATACGCGCGCATCGCCGCCTGATGCATGAGCAACCTCGTCGCCCCGCCCGAAACGTAATCCAAATGCGCTTGCCTGTGGGGCTGGAGACGCCGGAGCATAGGGGTCCAGTCGGCAAGACGGCGGCTGACGACGTGGATCACATTACTCTCTTTTTGCAGGATTCCCTCGCATAAAATCACCTTCGCTCCAAAGACGGCCCTGCGATATGTTTCGGCCATCTTCGGCCATACGATCAGATTGGCAGCGCCCGTCTCGTCCTCCATCGTTATAAAGATTGTTCCTTTCGCGGTTCCGGGCCGCTGGCGGAACAACACAAGCCCCGCGATTTTGACGAATTTTCCATTCGGCAGCTTTTTCAGGTCCGCGGCCGTAATCATGCCCTTGGCGCTCAGCTCCTCGCGCATGAACGCCATGGGGTGGTTCCGCAGCGAAAGACCGAACACCGCATAGTCTTCCGCGACCGCCTCTTCCGGCTTCAAAGGCGGGAGTTCGATGCCTTCGTCGTCCCTCCCTTTAACGTCATCCCGGAACCGGCTGTGCCGGTATCCGGGATCGTTATAAACGAATGGCTCGGCATCCTGAACGATCCCGGATAACGCCTTTGGCGTTTCCGGGATGATGGCAGACTTTTGTGGCATCGGCATTTCAGTGGCGTTTCCTGGCCTGAAAAGCGGCAACTCGTTCGCTCTCAAGGCCCGCGACATTCCAGAGAGTTTCGCGGCGGCCGAGATCGAGCGAGCCGAAAGCATCGGCGCGAGCAAGTGTGAGCATGGCGCCGGGCCTAAGCTTTGCGCGGCGCATCAGGTCTTCCGGGCTTTTAAACGGGCCGCCTGCCTTCCTCGCTTCCATGATGTTTCTGCCGTCGTCTTCGCGCATGCCTGCGATGAGCCGAAGGCCGAGGCGCAGCGCATGATTGTGTTTTTGAGGGTGTTCCCCCTCATCCTGTCCTTCTCCCGCAAGGGGAGAAGAAACGCCGTTGCAGCGGGTACGGCCTGCCCCCCTCTCCCCTTGCGGGAGAGGGGTTGGGGGTGAGGGGAGAAGATCTTCCAGCGTATGATCCCAGTCGCTCGCATTCACGTCGGCGGGGCGCACCTCGACGCCATGCTCGCGCGCATCGCGGACCAGCTGCGCCGGCGCATAAAATCCCATGGGCTGGCTGTTCAGGATCGCGGCGGCGAACACGTCGGGATAATAGCATTTCATCCAGGCCGAGCAGTAGACGAGCAGCGCGAACGAAGCCGCGTGGCTTTCGGGAAAGCCATAGGTGCCGAACCCCTGGATCTGGCTGAAGCAGCGCTCGGCGAACTCGCGTTCATAGCCCTTGGCGAGCATGCCGTTGATGAACTCGTCCTTGAACTGGCCGATGGTGCCGACCTTCTTGAAGGTGGCCATGGCGCGGCGCAGCTCGTCCGCGCGGCTCGGCGCAAAGCCCGCCGCCACGATGGCGATCTTCATGCACTGCTCCTGGAAGAGCGGCACGCCGAGCGTCTTTTCGAGAATGCCTTTCAGCTCCTCGCTTGGGAAAGTGGTTTTTTCGATCCCCTGGCGGCGTCGCAGATAGGGATGAACCATATCGCCCTGGATCGGGCCGGGGCGCACGATGGCGACCTCGATGACGAGATCGTAAAAGCATTGCGGCTTGAGCCTCGGCAGCATGGTCTGCTGGGCGCGGCTTTCCACCTGGAACACGCCGATGGAATCGGCGCGGGACAGCATGTCGTAAACACCGGCATCTTCGGCCGGCACGGTCGCGGGCGTCAGGTCGAGCCGGTAATGTTTGCGCAAAAGATCGAAGCCCTTGGCAAGGCAGGTGAGCATGCCGAGCGCCAGCACATCCACCTTGAGCATGCCGAGCGCTTCGATGTCGTCCTTGTCCCAGGAGACGATGGTGCGGTCCTCCATCGAGGCGTTCTCGATGGGCACAAGCTCGTCGAGGCGGCCGCGTGCGATGAGGAAGCCGCCCGGATGCTGCGAAAGGTGGCGCGGGAAGCCGATGAGCTGGCGGGAGAGCTCAAGGCAAAGCGCGAGCCTCGAGTCCGATGCGTCGAGGCCAAGGCCCGCAAGCTCTTGCACATCGATGCCCTCCTCGCTCCAGCCCCAGATCGAGCCTGCAAGCGCCGCCGTGACATCGGGCGAAAGGCCAAGCGCCTTGCCCACCTCACGCACCGCGCCGCGCGTCCGGTAGCAGATGACGGTGGCGCAGAGCCCGGCGCGATGCCGCCCGAAGCGGTTGTACACATATTGGATGACCTCCTCGCGCCGCTCATGCTCGAAATCGACGTCGATATCGGGCGGCTCTTCGCGCGCATCCGAAATGAAGCGCTCGAAAAGGAGGTTGGAGCGGGCGGGGTCGACTTCCGTAATGCCGAGCGCATAGCACACGGCGGAATTGGCCGCCGAACCGCGCCCCTGATGCAGGATTTTTTTCTCGCGGGCAAAGCGGACGATGTTTTCGACGGTGAGAAAAAACGGCGCGTAGTGATGGCGCGCGATGAGTGCGAATTCGTGCTTGATCTGCTCCGCGACGGCGGGCGGCGCACCGTCCGGCCACTTATGCGGCGGGTAGCGCCGCTTGAGACCGTCCCAGGTCAGGCGTTCCAGCCGCGCTTGAGGGTCTTCGCCGCCGGGCGCGATCTCGTCGGGATATTCGTAGGTCAGCTCCTTGAGATTGAAAGTGCAGAGGCTTGCGAGTTCGCTGGTGTTTGCGATCGCTTGCGGGTAGGCCGCGAACAGCCGCGCCATTTCGCTTGCGCTTTTGAGGTGCCGCTCGGCGTTGCGATTGAGCCTGAAGCCTGCCTCGTCGATGGTGCAGGTCTCGCGGATGCAGGTGAGGACGTCCTGCAGGCGGCGGCGCGATGGGTCGTGGTAGAGCACGTCGTTGGTCGCGACGAGGCGAACGCGCGCGGCTTCCGCGAGGGCGGCAAGACGACGAAGCCTTTTCGCATCGTCGCCATGAAAGCGACAGGAGGCGGCGAGATAGACGCGGCCTTTGAGCTGCGTGGCCAAATCCTGCAGATGCCGCTGGAAATTTCCGGCTTTTTCGGGGGTTTGGAACGCATCGTCCGGCGGCAGCACCGCAACGATCTGCCCCTCCGAAAAGGCCAGGAAGTCTTCAAGCCAGAGATGGCATTCGCCTTTTGGGATTTCCTCTTTAGTTGAAGCCCCCTCACCCCAGCCCTCTCCCGCGAGGGGAGAGGGAGCAGGTCGTGCCTGCTGTAACGGCGTTCCTTCTCCCCAACAGCATCCGCTTGCGGATGCGGTCTGGCTGGGTTGCGAACTCGCCAGGGCGAGTTCACCCGGTAGAGGGCTGGGGTGAGGGGGCTTCCCCTTAAAAACCCGATCCGACTTCCCAACAGTCAGCAGCCGGCATAGCCGCCCGTAAGCCGCGCGATCCTTGGGGTAGCACAGGAGATCGGGCGAGCCGTCCATGAAAGTCAGGCGGCAGCCGGCGATCAGCTTCAGGTTCAGTTCGCGGGCCGCAAGGTGAGCGCGCACGATGCCGGCCAGCGAGTTGCGGTCCGTTATGGCGATGGCGGAAAGGCCGAGTTCGGCGGCGCGAACGATCAACTCATGAGGGTGCGAGGCGCCTTCCAGAAAGGAAAAGTTGGTCGTCACCTGCAGTTCGGCATAGCTAAGCATGGGCTGGTTCCCTTGCCGCTAGAGAGCGTCCGGAAAAGTGCGAAGCGGTTTTCCGATAAGGCGCACGACACGACAAGAACGCGGAGTCCCGCTTTTGATTCCATCAAAAGCGGACAGGCCAAAGAGCAGCCAGCGTCCATTGGGAGCCGGATAAGCTGCTCCGACAGGTTGGGATCGATCGACTTTTTCGTCTTCAATCGATTCCGGTTAAAGGCGGGCCGATCGAGATGCCGGGCCTTAATCGCGCCCCCCGGGAAAGCGCCCCGGCGCCTGTCCTGGGCCTTGCCAAGGCTCGGCCGGCGGTTGGAAAGAGCCCGGATAGCCACAAGCGGCTTCCGGGACGGACGATGGCGAGAGGTCATGCGAACAGCCCTTGCAGGTACCAGCGGGGAGGGCGCTCGCCGCCATAAATTCCTTCCCGGAAAACCCAGAAACGCATCCCCTGGGCGCTCTCGACGCGGTAGTAGTCGCGGACCTGGTCTTCGTTTGCGTCGCCGATTTCGCGCCACCATTCGGGAGAGATGCGCTCCGGGCCGTCTGCGCGAACGATGCGGTGCACCACCTTCCGCCACCGGAACAGCATCGGCGGCGCATCAGGAATCGCGGCGGTCACGTCAATGGGATGAGGCCGCAGGAAAAGGCGGATGGGCCGCTCCGCTATGGGCACTGTCATCCCGGAACCGGCTTGCCGGTCTCCGGGATCTTTTCGAACACGGCGCAGGTGACCCTTTGTGGATAATGCCTTCGTCGTTTCCGGGATGACAGAAGCTCGTTTTACGGCGCGTTCCGGGATGTAGCTTTCCTGCGCCGCAAGCCGGTAGACCCGGTCTTCGCCGAGCCTGTTCTCCAGGGCATCGATGAGAGCCGCCAGTTCCTCGGCGGACGCCACGCTCTTTACATTGCGCAGAATGTTGGCCTGATGAGCCTCCAAGGGCTCGACGTGAGTTGCAGCGAGGGCTGCCACATCGATCCCGAAACCCGGATCGATCAGACCGATCTTCTCCCGGAACAGGCGGAAGACGCGGGCGGCATCGCGGACAGGGAGCGCGGTCGAAACAGCCTGCGTTTGCGCGCTGCCGTCGCATCTGAAAAAGCTCACCTCGAACCGCTGGCCGCCTTGCCGCTCGGTCTGCAGGCGCGCGCAAAGCATGTCCAGCAGCTTCTGTGTGACCCGTTCCAGGTCTTCGGGCGCAGAGAGGGGTTCGGCGAAGCGCAGACGCTCGATCCAGGGCGAAGACGGGCACAGGAACTCGATCGCTTCCGGCGCCCGGCCCAGGGCTTTGTCGAGCTGAGGCAAAAGATCGGGGAAACGGCGCGCAAGACCGGCCCGCGGCAGCCTTTGCAGATCGCCGATGGTGAAAAGCCCGAGCTTGCGAAGAACGCTTGCCGTCTCTTCGCCGATGCGGAGCCGCTCGACGGGCAGGGGCGCTAGAAGGGCGGGTAAGCCGCAACCGTCACCCCGGAAGCGGGCCTTTCGCCCGCTATCCGGGATCGCAGCAGATACAGACGCTCTTTTTCCGGAACGATCCCGGATAAGCGCTGTGGCGCTTTCCGGGATGACGTTGGCGGAAGGCGCGATCACATAACGCTTGGCATGATGGGCGAGCGCGTAGGCTGCCCCGAAGGTGGGCGCGATGGCGGCTTTTGCCGGAATGCCGCGCGCGTCCAGCCGCGCGATCAGGTCATGGGCGAGCCCGTCTTCGCCGCCCCAGAGGTGAGCGCATCCCGTAACATCGAGCCACAGGCCGCATGGCGGAGCCGGGGCGGTGGCGGGGCTGTAGCGCTGCGCCCAGGCGGCGAGCGCGGTCAAAGCTTTCTCAACGGCTTCTTGTTCGGCATCGGCGCAGACAAGCTTGGGGTGGACGGCCAGCGCATCCGCCAAAGGCTGATGCAGATAAAGCCCGGCGCGGGTGGCAGGCTCGTCGAGGGCTGCGATGCGGCGGATGTTGCCATGCTTCTCAAGAAGCGCGAGCGGTTCGCGAGCGTGTGTGAGCCGGGGCCGCTTCGCCCTTGCGAGCGTCATCGCGAAGTTCGGCAACCACACGAACATGGCCCGCTTGGAGTCCTTTGCCGTCTGAGCCATCCAATGCCTCCACAATCCACGATGCCGGTCTGCCGTTGCGGCAATATTCGAGGTCGAGCCGCCAGCAGGGCGGGCCGAGGCCGGGTTCGAGGTTCCCCCTCACCCCAGCCCTCTCCCGCAGGGGGAGAGGGGGCAGGTCGCGCCCGTTGCAGCGCCGTCCCTTCTCCCCTTGCGGGAGAAGGACAGGATGAGGGGAGAAGCGGTCCCGATCCGCAGTGGGCACAGCGCACACCCGCCAGCGGGTGGCCGCGGCGCCGCTCGGGGCGCAACCGGCCTTCAAATTGAAAAGAGGCCGCCGCAGGAGAAGCGCTGTCACGCCCGACTGCCGCGCCGCCGCGTCCAGCCTTCGCCCTGTTTTCAGGCTCAACGCTCCTGCCTCGCCGATAACAGAGGTCAGCGCCCGCGAATGCAGAGCCTCTTCCATGACGCTCAAAACCTCGTCATCCTTCCGGCATTCAACCCAGAGGATGCGGGCAGGATCGAGCCCGAAGCCAATGAGGCCGGGCGGATAGCAATCGGAGCGGCATAAAGCCCAGAGCGTATGTCCTTCCCGTTTGTGCAAAATCCTGGCCGCCACCGTTGCCGCAAACGCCGTCACCGCAGGCGAAAGTTCGGCCTCCAGCCCATCCGACCTGAACTCGTGAAGCGCGCCAAGCTGCAAGCCGCCGTAAGGAAGCGGGGCGTTCAACCGGCAATCCTCAAAAGGCAAAACCTGATCGCCCAGGCCCGTTTCCAAAAGGTGACCCTCAAGGGCGCGGATTTTCATCCGCAAGGCTTCGAGCTTGCTCATGACACGATTTGATCCCCTTTTGTTCTCCTTTTGGACCATAAGTTGATTGAGGTCAACCCAAAAAGGCAGCCTGATGCGGCCTTAGACCGTTGACAAACCCCCTCATTTTCAAGTGCCGCCGAAAATGGGTTTTGATTCCAGTTTGTTCACGGCTTGAGTTTGTGATGTTCCGGGAAGGCGCCGGCTTTGTCAGTTGGCCGGAAGCGGCCTCGGAGCGTATCCGCCTTTGATGGAATCAAAGCGGGCTCTAACTCTTTGTTTTATCGCGCGTCTTATCGGAAAACCGCTTCACACTTTTCCGGCCGCACTCTAGCGCCAGGGAGAGTTACCCTGACAGGGGAGGAATGACGAAGATATCGAACGTCACTTCCGGCATCCGCTGCGTTCCAAGGTCCCGGCCGATCGTAAGCGACGTTAGTTTCCAATGCCCTCGAAGAAAATTGGAAGCCTTGCTCAAACAGGCCGAATCCTCATGCACGCAAGCAATGAGAAGCCCGTCATGCTCCAGCTTCGCCGAGGTGATCCAGAGCGCTCTCGCATAGTCGAGATTCACAAAGCTCGATGGCCGGTCTGCACTATAGAAGCTGATGCCGTTGGCTGTTTTGGTCTCCGCGCCGATAGTTTTGAGCGGCGTATGATTTTCGGAGCGCCACAACGCTGTAACGCTTGCCGCGAGTTCCCGATAGGGAAAGGCGAACGATGGCCCAGGTTTTTTCGAGGCCGTGCCGGCAAACGGCGCGCCCGCGAGCGTTATAAGGGTAACCGCAACGGCCACGCCGCCGGCGAGATAGAAGCAGCGGCGGCTATCCAGCGGCGTTATCACTTGCATGAGAAAAAGAGGCATCAGAGGAAAAATGCCTATCGCCATGATGGCTTCGATCTTCAACTGGAAAATCAGGCCCGCCATGATGGTCAAAAGGGGAGGGGCCAGCACCAGCACAGCAAGAAATCTGCGCCGCGACTGTTGAAGGTGCTCACCCTGTCCGGTTGTGCGCCCCTTTCTTGTTGCCAGAGCGCATTCGGCGATCTTCGAGTTGCTAAAGGGCGATAGCCCTTTATTTTGTCGCCCTTTCCGGGCGGAAAACCGCGTCCACTTTTCCTGAAAGCGCTCTAAGGACGCTAAATAAATGAGAGCCACCATGGCAGCCTGGAAAAGCAACAGATCGAGCACAAAGCGCGCGGCGTATTCCCCTGTGAACAGCCAGCCCTTCCCCGTCAGGCCCATGGCATAGGCGACCGGCGGGGCATTCGAGTTGAGCGCCCAGAGGAGATGCGGCAACACCAGGAGAGTGAAGATGGCCCCGGCAATCCACGGCAAAGGTGAAAAGAGATACCGGCGTCCGTTGGGATGAAAAATCAAGGACAGCCCGCAAGTCGCCAGCAAAAGCACGGCATAGTATTTGGAAAGGATGCACGCGGCCGCGAGGATACCGAAAAACACGGCATTGCGTTTACTCATGAGGTCCACAGACCTTATGAAGAAGTACAAAGTCCACGGCCAGAGCGAAATGAAGATCGTGTTGGCGTTATATTTGTAGGCGTTGAACGTGTAGAAGGGCGTGGCCACGAGTAAGAGCGTCGCCGCGTGCCGCTCCCACCCCTTTGTGAAAAGCCCGATCAGCATCCAGGCGCCGAACAGGCCCAGCGTGGCGTTCACGGCTTCCAAGAGCACGAAGGATGTATTTGTGTTTGGAAACAGCAAGAACCATGCCCCGGCAATCCAAGCCCAGAAAGGCCCGTGCTGATTATAGCCAAGCTGGAACTCTTTTCCCCAGGCATAGGCCTCGGTGAGATCGTAGTGCAACGCTCGATCGGCGTTCAGGATTGACTTGGTTGCCGCCCACGCGAGAAAAAAGAGAAAGAAAGCGGCGGCCACGATCAGGTTTTCCGAGGAGGAACGGACTCCAAGGGAACCATCGGCGAAACGCCAATCCCGCATTGCACGGCGCTCTAACATTTAGGTGCGTCCTGTATCGGTCGGAGAAAGTTAAACGCGACACCGAACGCCTTTTCAAAGCAAAGCAGCATGAAGTCAACACCAGCGCCCTCGCCGTTTACAAGTTTATGGGGGCGCAGAGATCGAAAAGGACGATGCGGGCGTTCCGGTGTTATGAAAAACGAGAGCCGCCGCTTGGCCAAAACTGCACGATCGATCAAAGGGGCTGCGATGAAATCACAAGAAGAGCAGATCAATCTCGACCTTGCTGAAAACGCCTTCGTCGATTCATCGTTCGAGATCACGCGCCAGCTTGCCCGCGACTGCCGCGCCTGCCATCTCTGGGAGGGCGCGACTCAGACCGTGTTCGGCGAGGGGCCCGTGCCCGCGCCCGTGCTCCTGATTGGCGAGCAACCCGGCGACAAGGAGGATTTGGCAGGGCGGCCTTTTGTCGGCCCTGCGGGCCTCAAATTGAACGAGGCGCTCGAGGAAGCAGGCGTCGAACGGCAGAAGGTCTATGTCACCAACGCCGTGAAGCACTTCAAATATGTGCCGCGCGGCAAAATCCGTCTTCACCAGAAACCGGTCACGGTCGAGATCAAGGCTTGCCGGCCATGGCTCGAGCGCGAACTCGATTTCGTGCAGCCGAAAGTCGCTGTCGCCATGGGCGCGACGGCGGCGCAATCGCTGTTCGGCAAGGCGATGCCCATCAACAAAAATCGCGGACGCATCATTGATCTCGGCAGCTGTCAGGCGTTGATCACCATCCACCCGTCCTATCTCTTGCGCATCCAGGAAGAGGCTGACGCGCGTGCGGAATACGTTCGGTTTGTTTCGGACTTGAAGCTGCTTCTGCCGTTCCTGGGGTGACCCGGCGGGTTGCGCCAAGGGATCGCCGCCACGAACCCGCCGCAAACGGAGTTGGTAAGGCCTGTTGGGACGAGCCCGGCATCCGCCCAACATGGTAAACAGCTCGTTGTCAGCCTACATGGTAAATCCCTCGTTGCCGCGCCGATTATGCGTTAACCCGAGATGGTTAACAGCGGCGATTTCCGGCCCGAATTTGCGCAAAAAGTGCTCCAAAATGCGAAAAAGTGCGAAAAAACGAACTCGCAAAAGTCCGTTAAATATATTCCGGCCGCGCGAATTAACCATGAACGTGCCCTTTGCAGCCGCGGCAGCGCAAACGCTCTCTTGTATTTTCACTGTTATATCAGTCAGTTATCGCAATTAACCTCTCGGCAAGGCGCTTTTTCCTAAAATCCCAGCCCAAGCAATGCACGCAACGCAAGCTGATCCAAGGGTTCGAGCATGATGACGCATTTCGCAACGAGCATACAAAAAGCCAGTTGCCCTGTAATCCGGGTTCACCGCATCGGCGGCGTGGGATGCTCGGGGGGGAGCCGGCCTCTCAGGACGAGGTTGTTTGCCAGCCGGGTCTGCCGTGATCAATAAAGAGGCTGAGGGTCCGCAAGCGCTTCGAGGGGCCAGGGAAGTGAATCGGTCCGGCAGCAATGTTTACTCCAGCCCGAATAATCCGGGTCCTCTTGGTCAAACCGGGCCTCAACGTTAGCGTGACAGGTGGAGCAGAAACGACACCTAACCTCATAATCCGGGAATGGGATCTTCCCGCCCTGAAAGACGCCGTGCCGCCAAATGGGCGAAGCGAAGTGTAAGCGCCTTCCGTCTTCCGCCTGGAAGGGGGACGCTTTCCGGTTCTCTCTCCAGCACAGCGCCGTACTCGTCGGCGATCAGAAGACCGGCCTCGGCAGGCAGGATGTGCGTCGGGAAGGTGGGGCCGACGGCAAAGAAAAAGCAGTCGCACCACGCGAGGTAATCCTGCCACTTATGGTCGGAGCGGAAATCGGGTACGCCCGACTTCACCTCCACAATCCAGATTTCTCCCTTCGATCCGAGCGAGAGAATGTCGGCCCGGCGGCCGCTTTTGAGCGGAAATTCCGTCAGCGTTCCATGCCCCATCGCCTCGAGGAGGCGCACCGCGCCCCGGAGCGGCCTGGGCGCGAGGCGGCCTCCGCTTTCGGCGCTTCGTAACGCAGATGTGGCCGGGCTGTCGTCAAACGTTACCAAGATGGACCTAGTTCTCGATTAGATTGTTGCTCAGATTTCCAGGGAACGGGATTGAAAATCCCCAGCATTTGCAAAGGGCAAGAAATGCCACTCGACGACCGTCCAGCCAACAGCGCCGAGATCGAAGATCGCCAGCTTAAGCTCTGTTCCAGCCTCTTTGCAACGCGGCGCTTCTCGCTCGATATCGCGGAGCCGCTTTCGGCAGAGGATCAGGTCGTCCAGGCGAACGATGACGCCAGCCCGGCCAAGTGGCATCTCGCCCACACATCATGGTTTTTCGAAGAACTGGTGCTGAGGCGCTTCCTTCGCGGTTACGAAAGTTTCGATGAGCGCTTTTCCTACTGCTTTAATTCCTATTACGAGAGCCTTGGCCCAAGGCATCCGAGACCGAAGCGAGGGCTCCTGACGCGGCCTTCGGTTGACGAGGTGCGCGCCTATCGGGCTCACATCGACGAGCATTTGCGGCGCTTGATGACGCAAGCTTTGCCGAAAGAAGCCCTTTCGCTGATCGAAACGGGGATAAACCACGAGCAGCAGCACCAGGAGCTGATGCTGACGGATATCCTTGCGCTGTTCGCCGAAAATCCGTTGCGTCCAGCTTATTGCGATACGCAGCCTGAGATCGCGCGCGACTCTGCCGCACCGGGCCATTGGCGCACCATTCCCGGCGGAATCTACGAGATCGGCCACCGCGGCGCGGGTTTCGCCTACGACAATGAAGGGCCGCCGCATCAGGTTCTCCTGCGCGATTTCCGCATCTTCAGCCGCGAGGTCACGAATGGCGAATGGATCGCCTTCATGGAAGCGGGCGGCTACCGGACGCCGGCGCTGTGGCTGTCGGATGGCTGGGCCGCGGTGCAGCGCGAAGGGTGGGAAGCGCCCGGCTACTGGGAACTTCGCGACGGCGGCTGGCAGCAGATGACGCTGCATGGCTTGCGCAAGGTCGAAGAATGCCGCCCGGTCACGCATGTCAGCTACTACGAAGCGGACGCCTTCGCGCGCTGGGCCGGCCATCGCCTCCCGACCGAATTCGAGTGGGAAATAGCGTCGCGCGGAGAGTCTACACCCGCGCAGCTTGATCTTTCCAACCTTCTGCCGAAGCCCGCATCGGCCGATGGCGTGTCATCCCTTTTCGGCAGCGTCTGGCAATGGACGCAGAGCGCCTATCTTCCCTATCCCGGCTATAAGGCCGCCACCGGTGCTCTCGGCGAGTACAACGGCAAATTCATGTGCAACCAGATGGTGCTGCGCGGCGGCTCCCTTGCGACGCCCGGCCGCCACATTCGTCCAACCTACCGGAACTTCTTTTATCCTCATCAGCGCTGGCAGTTCATGGGCCTGCGGCTTGCGGGCGACGTGTAATGGGACAGATCGTTCAGTTTCCCGACGCCCGCGTCAACGCCGGAAAAGAGTTCCGAGATGCGGTGCTCCTCGGTTTGTCTCAGCACCAGAAGAGCGTGCCGAGCCGCTTCTTCTACGATCAGCGAGGTTCCGAGCTGTTCGAGCACATCACGGAATTGCCGGAGTATTATCCAACCCGCACTGAAATTGGCCTCCTGAAAACTTGCGGCCCGGACATCGGCAGGCTCATTCCGTCCGGGGCGGTCGTTGTCGAGTTCGGTTCAGGCTCAAGTCGGAAGACCGAGCTCCTGCTCGGGGCGCTGGAGCGTCCCTCCGCCTATATCCCGATCGAAATCTCGGCGGCGGCTCTTTATCCGGCAGCCCGCCGCATCGAGCGGGCCTTTCCAGGTCTTGGCGTGCATCCCATTCTTGGTGCGTTTCATGACCTCGATAATATGAAGCTGCCGCTGCAGGACCATTTTTGTGTGGGGTTTTTCCCCGGATCGACAATCGGCAATTTCACCCGCACGGAGGCCGTTCTTTTTTATGCGCTCGGTGCGCAGGCTTCTCGGCAAAAGGGCCGCGTTGCTGGTCGGGGCCGACCTGCAAAAGCCCCTCGACGTCCTGCTTCCCGCCTATAACGACGCTGCGGGGGTCACGGCCGCGTTCAACCTGAACCTGCTGACACGGATAAACCGGGAGCTTTCCGGCACCTTCGACCTCTCTGCATTCGAGCATTCCGCCATCTACAACGAGCGGAAGGAGCGCATCGAGATGCACCTGCGGTCGGTTTGCGATCAGCGCGCTACCGTGGCTGACCGCTCTTTTTCGTTCCGGGCGGGCGAGACGATCCATACCGAAAACTCCCACAAATATTCCCTCTCCGGCTTCCGCTGGATCGCGGCGCGCGGTGGATGGCAGACGGTAAAAAGCTGGGCGGACGAGAACCGCCATTTTTCTTTGCATCTTCTCACGTAAGAGATCCGGAACGCCCATCACGGTGCGTCAAACGGCGAGGGAGATGCTCAATGGCGATCAGCAATGTCCTTGATGGACCAATTTCAGAAAGCCGCAGCGCCGCCTCGCCCGCTTCGCTCGTCTCCGTCGGGGTCCTGAGCTTCGGCGCATTGCAGACGATATCGCGCGCGCTGCAGGCACACCGGGAGAGCGGCCTTATCGATTGCGCAGGCGAGTTCTTCGTTTATTTCAACGCGATAACCCCCGATGACAAGAGAGTCGCGGAAGAGGCAGGCGTTCGCTATTCAGGCACGGCGGAAAACCTCGGCATCTATGGCGGTTTTCGAGCCATCGCGGAGCGAGCCAGGAACCCCTACGTCCTAATCCTTGAGAACGACGTCGTGCCGATTCCCGGCGCAGCGGTTGCGCGAATGTCTTGAGTCCTGTGTTTCGGACATGATCGGGCACGGCATCAGGAGCTTCAGCCTGCGTTCGCGGCGGGAGCCGGGAGAAGGGACGCCCTATGCAAAATATATCAAAACGTTCGGCTTGCTTGATCCTATTTCTCCCTCACTCGCCCCGGCGAAAGCCGCACCTTTCTCTCAACTCAAGATGTTTCTGGAACACGGCGGCATCGACAGGTTCAAGGGGGCATCGCTTTTTTGTGAGCGCCACCCTGATGAAGTACAAAAGGACGCCGTTCGCAAACTTCCAAGCGGCAATTATGTGACGGACTCCCGCTATCGGAACTGGACCAATCAGGCCGTGCTCGTCGAGCGGCAGTATTTTCTTGACGTAGTTTGCCGCCGCGTTGAGGAGCATCCCGATCCCAGGCTTGTGAATGGACATCAGGATATCGAGCGCGCCTTGAATTCGACGGTGGTGGCGGCGCCGGCGTGATCCCATGGGACACGCGGCAGAGGGCGTCTTCACCCATCGCCGCCTCGACCGGTGACGGGCGAGAGGGCCATGGAAGTGTTTTCCGGACTTAATCTAAGAGGAGAATCCGGATGCCAGTCGTTTTCAAGTCTGTGATCCTTGTCGCCTTGATCGCCGTTGCCGCCGTTCTCACGCTCGGACTTCTAAATATGGCCGTGGGAGGCAGCGCAAACCGCAGTCAAACGCTGATGCGGTGGCGTATAGCGCTTCAGTTTCTTGCGATCGCCGTTATCATGGCGGCCATCTACTTCGCATCGGCTAAATAGCCGAAAGTGTCAATTATCCCACAGGGAAGCGAAAACCATACAAGGAGGTTTCAACTGCTTTGACAAGGACTGCGAGTCTGCTCACAACTTGATCCAATCACGGGGGGCGCTTGTGGACAACGGGAATTTCATTTCCAGGTCTGGGCGGTATATGTTCGCTATTGCGATTGCGACCGCTTGCGTGGTCGCCGCCCCGGTGGCTGTTCGGGCGGGCATCATCGAGCCTTTCGAAACTGCTGCGCATCCCTTCTGGACTGTGGACGAGGTTCGCGCCGGAGTCTTCAAGCAGGCGATCGACGACGCTCATGGCGAAGGTACCGGAGCGATGAACCTTGAGGTTCTCGGCGGCCGATTCGCTGGCGGCTACGAAAACAGCATCCTCGACTTCTTCCTGACGCCGCGCCCGCACGTCGGAACAACGATCGCTTTCGGTAAGACCGACGAATTCTACTTCGGCGTGACCTGGGACGCCAAGCTGATAGGCAATACCTTTTTTGAAACCTCATTCGGCGGGGCCGCTCACGATGGGCCCTTGCATGAGTTGGAAGTAGCCTCCTACGGCTGCCAGGTGAATTTCAGAGAGTCGGCCTCGCTCGGGCTTGCCCTGACGCAGGATTGGCGTTTGATGGGAACGCTCGATCATATGTCGAACGCCGGCCTGTGCGGCAATAATAGGGGCCTTACAAACGCGGGCGTCCGGCTAGGCATCAAGTTCTAACTGTGTTATGCCTGTGGGCCTCGCATCGAGGTCCGGCTGGCAGGCGGCATGGTTGTCCTCACGAAAATCTATACAAGAACCGGTGACGACGGAACGACCGCTCTGGGAAGCGGTGAGCGTGTCCCGAAAACGAGCCTTCGCATCGCGGCCTACGGTACCGTCGATGAAACGAATGCGGCCGTCGGTATGGCGCGTCTGCTGCTGCCGCACGATCAGGCCCTGGTGGCGGAAATGCTGGCGCGGATCCAGAACGATCTCTTCGACCTTGGAGCCGACCTTTGCGTGCCCGACACAGGCGAACCGCTCCCCTACACGCCGCTGCGTATGAAAATGGCGCAGGTCGAGCGGCTTGAGCGCGAAATAGACCTCATGAATGAAGAGATGGCTCCGCTGGCGTCGTTCATCCTCCCTGGAGGGTCCCAGGCCGCAGCCGCGCTGCATGTGGCGCGAACGATTTGCCGCCGCGCCGAGCGCTGCATCGTGGAGTTGAAGCAGGCCGGGCAAGAGCATGTGAGCGATGCGGTGAGCCGTTATATCAACCGCTTGTCCGATCACCTTTTTGTCGCCAGCCGGTATGTCAATGACAGAGGCAAGGCGGATCTTCTATGGCAACCCGGCCAGAATGCATAATAATGCATAATTAAGTCAGTCGAATTAAGTTAGCGGAACGCAGAGTTTCGAGATCATCGGGTTCGTCCATGCTTTTCGTACCAATTTGGGATATGAACAATCTCAAAAGGGTGAAATTCCAATATGTGACGGTGGGCCTGATTGCCCTGAACACATTGATCTATTTTATTTTTGAAACCCATCTCGTTTTACATTCCCCCGCCAGTTTCATGGATGCCTTCGCTTTCAAGCCGCGCGACGTCGCGAGCATTCATGATTTCATGGAGCATGTGCCGGAGCATTTCAGGCTCCTGACCTATATGTTCGTGCACGGCAGTGTCTGGCATCTTTTGGGAAACATGGTTTTTCTTTTCGTCTTCGGCGACAATGTCGAGGATGCGTTAGGGCATGTGCGTTTTATCGTTTTCTATCTGCTTTGCGGGGTCATCGCGGCTGTCGTGCACAGCGCCGTAACGGTTTCGCCGGACGTCCCTCTGATCGGGGCAAGTGGCGCCATTGCGGGCGTCATCGGAGCCTATGTGCTGCTCCATCCCCATATCCGCGTGTGGGTTCTTTTCCCTGTCCCGGTTGTTTCGTTTTTGCCGCTTCGGTTCTCTGCAGCCTTTGTTATCGGCATTTGGATCATGTACCAGATCGCCAGTGGAATTTTTCTGACCGGGGAGGCGACTGCTTGGTGGGCGCATGTTGGAGGCTTCTTCGCGGGCGTGCTTCTCGTCATTATCATGAGACGGCGTGGCGTCCCCCTTTTCGATGCGGCGACAGGCGTCCAGTGATGGCTCTCGCCCGAATGTCTAACCTGCGGCGGATTAACTCTTTCGCAGGTGCGAAATACGCTTGGCGTTTCTGAATGGCGCTGCAAATGAACACGATTAAACCATCAGGTAAGTTGACCGGGCGGTGCGGTGCAGCATATTCGATGGATAAGAAAGTCAGGGCTCTGTTCACATGAAAATACTCGTACCCGTCAAACGGGTCGTCGATTACAACGTCAAAATCCGGGTTAAGCCGGATGGGAGCGGCGTAGACATCGCGAACGTCAAAATGTCCATGAACCCTTTCGATGAAATCGCCGTCGAAGAAGCTCTCCGCTTGAAGGAGGCTGGGCACGCGAGTGAAGTGGTGGCCGTTTCCGTGGGGCCCCAGAAGGCACAGGAAACATTGCGCACGGCGCTTGCGATGGGAGCTGATCGCGCAATCCTTTACAAGACAGATCTGAACCTAGAGCCTCTTGCCGTCGCGAAAGTCCTCAAGCACGTGGTTGAGCAGGAAAAGCCGGGGCTCGTGATTCTCGGGAAACAGGCTATTGACGACGATTCCAATCAGACCGGACAGATGCTGGCCGCGCTTCTCAGCTGGCCGCAAGGCACCTTCGCATTCAAGGTAGCAGCCAAGGATGGCGCTTTGGAAGTGACGCGCGAGGTGGATGGCGGCCTGCAAACAGTTTCATTGAAGCTCCCCGCGATCGTGACAGCCGATCTGCGGCTCAATCAGCCGCGCTATGCATCGCTGCCAAACATCATGAAGGCTAAGAAGAAGCCGCTTGACGAGCACGATGCGGCAGCGCTTGGAATTGACATCACACCCAAGATCAAGGTGATCAAGACGGTCGAACCCCCCCAGAGGAAGGCTGGCATCAAGGTGAAGACTGCAAGCGAACTCGTGGACAAGCTGCGCACTGAAGCGGGAGTGTTGCAATAATGGCCGTCCTTTTGGTTGCAGAGCATAATAATCACGCGCTGAGCGGGGCGACGGCGAAAGCACTTACCGCGGCGAAATCGCTTGGCGGACCGGTCCATGTTCTTGTCGCCGGCTTGAACGCCGAAGGCGTTGCCCAGAAGGCTGCGGCGCTCAGCGGCGTAGAAAAAGTCCTCCTGGCGGATGCCGAACATCTCAAGGCCCAGCTCGCGGAAGATGTGGCCGCGCTCGCCATGCCGCTGATGGAAGGGTACGACGCTCTTGTCGCCGTTGCATCGACGACAGGCAAGAATTTTGCGCCGAGAGTTGCCGCCCTTCTTGATGTCGCGCAGCTTTCGGATGTGACAGCGGTTCTGAGCCCGACGCAGTTCGAGCGTCCTATCTATGCCGGCAATGCGATCCAGACTGTTGAATGCGCCCAAGGCAAGAAGGTGCTGACGATCCGCACCACAGCTTTCCCGGCCGCCTCCGAAGGTGGCTCGGCCGCAATCGAACGGATCGCGGCGCCCGCGCCGAACGGCATCTCCCAATTTGTCGGCGAAGAACTGTCTCAATCGGAACGGCCGGAACTCACTGCCGCGAAGGTCATCATTTCTGGCGGCCGGGGCATGCAGTCAGGTGAGAACTTCAAGCTCTTAGAGAGGATCGCCGACAAGCTTGGCGCAGCGGTCGGCGCGAGCCGGGCGGCTGTGGATGCAGGCTTCGTCCCGAATGACTATCAGGTTGGGCAGACCGGCAAGGTTGTTGCACCCGAGCTTTATATCGCGGTTGGAATCTCGGGGGCTATTCAACACCTTGCTGGCATGAAAGACTCAAGAGTCATCGTTGCCATCAACAAGGATGAGGAAGCTCCGATCTTCCAGATCGCGGATTATGGGCTTGTCGGAGACCTTTTCCAAATCCTGCCCGAATTTGAAGCGGCGCTCGACAGCCGGAAGTAATCCGCAAAAGAACCCAGAGTTCACGATGGTCCAAGCCACAACCCCAATGTTTCGCGGTAATCCGTTCATCAATAGAAGCGAGGGGCGGGAGTTTGCCCCCATCAAAACGGTGGGAATTATCGGGGCTGGGCAGATGGGCAACGGCATCGCCCATGTTGTGGCCCTCGCTGGCTACAATGTGCTCCTCAATGACATCAGCAAGGAGCGGGTTGAGACGGCGCTCGCCACGATCAACGGCAATATGAGCCGCCAGGTTCATCGGGGAAAGATAACCGAGAATGACCGCGACAAGGCTCTCTCTTTGATCAGCTATGCGAGTTCGCTTGAGGCATTCGGCGAGGCGGACCTCGTAATCGAGGCTGCGACAGAGGACGAGGATGTAAAGCGCAAAATCCTGATTGCGCTATGCCCGCAACTGAAACCGCACACGATCGTCGGCAGCAATACGTCGTCGATTTCGATCACGCGCCTTGCCGCTGTCACCGACCGCCCCGAGCAGTTCATCGGCGTGCATTTCATGAACCCGGTGCCGGTGATGGATCTCGTCGAGATGATCCGTGGCATTGCGACGGACGAGTTCGACCTTCAACGCCTCGCGCCGTTTCATTGAGACGTTGGGAAAAACGGTCACGGTGGCGGAAGATTTTCCGGCCTTTATCGTGAACCGCATTCTGCTACCGATGGTCAACGAGGCCGTTTACACTCTTTATGAGGGTGTGGGTTCGGTCGAGGCGATCGACCTTGCCATGCGCCTTGGCGCACGCCATCCGATGGGACCGCTTCAACTTGCAGACTTCATTGGCCTCGATACATGCCTGTCTGTTATGCAAGTGTTGTATGAAGGTTTGGCGGATACCAAATACCGGCCGTGCCCACTGCTCGTGAAATACGTGGAAGCCGGTTGGCTTGGTCGAAAGACGCAGCGCGGATTTTACGACTATCGCGGGGAAGTGCCTGTCCCCACACGCTGAGCTCCCGCGTTAAAAAAGTCGCTTCCGCAAGGTTCCCGATGTAGGTTGGGCACCGCTAAAAACGCGCAACTGCGCAGTCCAAGGTTACACCATGTCAAGCACCAGCCATGCCGGCAACTCCGCATGGGCGGATCGCCCTTACACAGCCGCTGTCGTTCTCGCAAACGGATTGATCATTCAAGGAGATGGCGTTGGTGCAGTAGGGGAAGCGACGGCGAGGTGTGCTTCAACACGGCGATCACGGGCTATCAGGAAATCCTGACGGACCCGTCCTATGCCGGCCAGATCATCACTTTCACCTTTCCGCACATCGGAATTGTCGGCGCAAATCCAGAAGACAGCGAGACGACAAATCTGGCAGCCGCGTCCGGCGTGCGCGGGTGCATTCTTCATGCCCCGATAACAAGCCCATCGAATTACAGGTCCGCCCAGAGCCTCGATCGCTGGCTCAGCGCTCGCGGCATCATCGGCATCACCGGCGTCGACACGCGCGCGCTCACGATGCTCATCCGCGAGAGCGGGATGCCGAACGCCGTTATTGCGCATAATCCCGATGGCGCTTTCGATTTCGAGGCGCTTACTGCCAAGGCTCGCAGTTGCCCCAGCATGGAGGGCGCCGAACTCGCCCGCGGCGTCACCGCGACCCAAAGCTATCAATGGGGCGAACGGGTGTGGACCTGGAACCGGGGCTTTGCGGAGCAGGAAAACCCGGAGTTCCACGTCGTGGCGATCGATTACGGCATTAAGCGCAACATCCTGCGCTGCCTCGCCTCGGCAGGATGCCGGGTGACGGTGCTCCCCGCCTACGCGACCGCACAAGACGTTTTCAGCCGCAAGCCGGACGGGGTCTTTTTGTCAAACGGCCCTGGAGATCCTGCGGCGACGGGAGAATATACGCTCCCCGTCATCCGCAAGATCGTTGACTCCGGAATACCCTTGTTCGGCATCTGCCTCGGCCATCAACTTCTCGGGCTCGCCTTGGGTGGCCGAACCATAAAAATGCCTCATGGACATCATGGAGCAAACCACCCGGTCATGGATTGTACCACCGGAGAAGGTGGAAATTACTTCGATGAACCACGGTTTCGCAGTGGAACGCGAGAGCCTGCCCGGTTCTGTCGAGGAAACGCACGTCTCGTTATTTGACGGAAGCAATTGCGGTATCCGGCTTAAAGGTCAGCCTGTGTTCTCGGTCCAATACCATCCTGAGGCGTCACCCGGGCCGCAGGACAGTCACTATCTATTCATTCGATTTGTAAACTTAATGAGAGAGAGGCGATCCCTTCCAGACGCAAAATGAGCGCAGCCTAAGATTGAGCTGACCGGGCGTCATCGACTGTCTAGTTGCGTTTACATCCTGAAATGTCAAAAAAAGTTGACGTGCGGCAGTTTGTAATGCTTCTAATGCCTGGACTTCCGCTTCTGTTCGCGTAATTATCTGGCGTCACAGGCGGAATTCCTGCCAGTAAGACTTAAGCTGGCTCTTTCGCCCGGCGCATCCGCGTGTGCGCCGACCCGCCAACGAGGAATGCTTATGGACTACCACGGGAAGTTTGCCCAAGCTCTCGAAGCACTGACTTCCGAGGGAAGGTATCGCGTATTTGCTGACATTCTGAGGCACCGCGGAGAGTTTCCGCGGGCGGTTCACCACACTCCGGAAGGCACAAAACCTATCACCGTATGGTGCTCTAACGACTATCTAGGCATGGGACAGCATCCATCCGTATTGGCCGCCATGCACGAGGCGATCGACAATGTCGGCGCGGGCTCTGGCGGTACGCGCAATATTTCCGGCACAACTCACTATCACGTTGAGCTGGAACAAGAACTCGCCGACCTCCACGGCAAGGAAGCAGCGCTTCTCTTCACCTCAGGCTATGTCTCGAACGAGGCAACGCTTTCGACGCTTGTGAAGATCCTGAAAGGCGCGATAATCTTCTCGGACGAGAAGAACCATGCATCCATGATCGAGGGTGTCCGGCAAGGCGGCGGCCCGAAGCGCATTTGGCGCCACAACGACCTTGAGCACCTCGAAAGCATGCTTCAGGAATATGGCCCGGACGTTCCGAAGATCGTGGCGTTCGAATCCGTTTATTCCATGGATGGCGATATCGCGCCGATCAGCGACATCTGCGATCTTTCCAAGAAATATGGTGCATTGACCTATATCGACGAGGTTCACGCCGTCGGTATGTATGGCCCACATGGCGCGGGCGTAGCCGAGCGCGACAATGCGATGCACAAGATCGACATTATCGAGGCGACGATGGCGAAGGGCTTCGGCTTGATGGGCGGTTACATCGCTTCGAGCAGGGCCTGTGTTGACGCAATCCGCTCTTACGCTCCTGGTTTCATCTTTACGACTTCACTCGCACCGGTTATCTGCGCCGGCGCGCTCGCAAGCATTCGTCACCTCAAGACGAGTCAGGTGGAGCGCGAGCAGCACCAGCTCCGCGCTGCCGTGCTGAAAGAGAGACTGGCGCTTGAGAACCTGCCCGTGATGCATACGCCGAGCCATATCGTGCCGGTGCTCGTCGGTGATCCGGTCCAGTGCAAAGCTCTCACGGATTCAATGCTCGATCGGTTTGGGATTTATGTGCAGCCGATCAACTATCCAACGGTTCCTCGTGGCACGGAACGCATCCGCCTGACGCCAGGCCCGATGCACACCGATGAGCAGATGGATCATCTCGTTCATGCTCTTCGCGTAATGTGGGACGAAATGGGGCTTCGCAGCGGTTACGAGTGGTGCCAGCTGTGGCGCGGACGTATCGCGGTCGCAGGCCAGCTCGATCTGGCGGTCGCTGCAGGCGGCTAAGACTTTCCCCCTCGTGGGCATTTGAACCACCTTGGCGAAAGCCAGGGTGGTTTTGTTTTGTGTGCACTTCCAGCTCGAAGCCAAGGGGCAACCTTTCCAGGAACGGACGTAACGGTTGGCGAGTCCCTCTTGTTTGCTCATGCAAATTGGACTCCTCCGCGGGAGAATGACAATGCTGGACCCTCATCAGCAAGGCTTTGCGAAGCTTGTGGCAATGATTGAAGCTCTGGACGTGGGGATGCTCACGACCGATGATGAAAATGGGCATCTTCGGTCTCGAGCCGATGGCAACACAGAGAGCAGAGGAAGGCATTCTCTGGTTCTTTACCGCCCGGGACCTCCCCTAAATATCGGAGAATTTCAAGATAGACGCCGAGTGAACGTGAGTTACGCCGACCCGAAGCAACCATACTTTTTAGCCGCGGGGAACTTGCCGAAGTCACGTCCGTGATCGAAGCCCGGTTTGGTGCGCGGATTGCAAAGCACGAATGTGGCATCATGGGGCAGAGCCAGCGGTCTGAAGCGCTATCGCTGCCGAGAATGCAGCAAAAGCTTAACGCCGCTGGCGCGGGTTGCGCAAGCGCGAAGCCTGGAAAACCTACGCTCAAGCTATCGCGGAAAGCGTGAGCGTGCGCAAGGCGGCGCAGCGAACGGGCGTCAGCGGGCCGACGGCGTTTCGCTGGCGGCACCGGTTTCTTAGCCTTGCCAAAGACGCCAAAGCCAAGACGGTTAGCGGCATTGTGGAAGCGGACGAATTGTTTTCTTAAATCCTTCAGAGATGCGCAAGATGGGCCGGGCGCCGCGCAAGCGGGGCGGCGTGGCACGGAAAGGGGGGCTTCAGACGAACAGGTTCCTGTGCTGGTGCGGCGTGACCGCTCGGGCGCCACGACCGACGCCGTGCTTCAAAACTCAAGGTGACTGAGAACTCCGGGTCCTCACGCCAGCCGTCGCCAAGGACACCGTGCTCGCCAGCGCCGGCGCGCGCGCCTACGCTTCTTTCGCCTTTGAAGCGCGCATCGGCCATGTCGGGCTAACAGGCCGCCGCGGCGTTTTTCTATTCAGAACGTCAACGCCTATCACAGCCGCCTGAAAACCTGGATGCGAAGGTTCGCCGGCGTGGTCACGAAATATCTCCCAAACTATCTCGGCTGGCGCCGCATGTTCGAGCGCGAAGGCGACCGCGTCAGCGCGCAACGCTGCCTCTTGGCGGCTTTGGCGTGAACCGTAACAGCAAATATAAACAGCGCCTAAGACAACACTTGTGATTGTAATGGCGAGGTGCGGCACTTGCCAAGCCTCTCCCTCCAAGATAGCCCTTCCCCGATCCTATTCATCAGCCATTTAGGAGACACTTGGAATGACTTCGAACCGGCTTGCGATCGTTGCTGTGTCAGCTCTTTTAGCGACGACCTTGAACGCTTCGGCTGACCCTTCGGCTTATACATTCGACCCTATGCACACCGAGGTCCGTTTCTGCTGGAACCATCTCGGGATAAGCCGGCAATGCGCACATTTTACGAGCTACGACGGCGAACTTCTCTACGATGAGGCCGACCCGGAAAAAAGCCAGCTCAAGGTAACGTTCAAGACAGACAGCATCGAGACCCTTGTGCCCATTTTCAATGAGCATATGAAAGGCGATAAGCTTTTCGATGCGAGAAAATTCCCGGAAGCGACCTTCCAGAGCACGAAATTCGAACGGACGGGTGAGAAAACCGGGAGAGTCACGGGGGACTTGACGGTCCATGGCGTCACAAAACCGGTCATGCTCAATGTAACGTTCAATTTTGCGGGCATTCAGCCGATGTCCAAGAAGCAAACTCTCGGGGTCGGTGCGACGACGAACGTGAAGCGCACAGATTTTGGTGTCTCCGCAGCCGCGCCTTTTGTCTCGGACGAGGTTTTGATCGAAATTCAGACCGAGATGTACAAGAAGGGCTAGCCTTCTCAGTGACTGAAAGCGTCGCGTTGTAAGGTCGCCCATGCTCGGCAGTTGCGATGAAGCGGCAGAAACTACCGTACCGGTAGCGGCACGCCCTCATCACGCCAAATGCCCGGCAAAGCCACTGACTTGTTCGGGCTGTATCCAATTAACGCTGGCAATTGCGGCTTGCAAAAAAACCATTAAGTTTCAAAACCGCCTAAAAAATAGGTGCACTTTCACCGCGCACGCAGCCTATTTCTTGTGCAGTTTTCCGTCATTGCTCATAAAATCAGCCACGCGTTCCAGCGGTCTCATCCCCACACGGGTAAATTCAACGTGTTTCGGCAGTGCAGCACGGTGTAAGCCCGTCCAAGCGTTTTGGCACAGCTTTTGATAAGCCTTAAGGAGCCGTGTCTTCGCGTTCGCCCATCTCCGGCGCGGACTCGATAGAAAAAGGGCGAAGTTCGAAGGCAGGAACTTGTTGGAGGACTCATCATGAAGATGGTGATGGCAATCATTAAGCCGTTCAAACTCGAAGAGGTCCGCCAGGCTCTCGACGGCCTCGGCATCGAGGGTTTGACGGTCACTGAGGTAAAAGGTTACGGGCGCCAGAAGGGGCACACCGAGATTTATCGCGGCGCCGAATATGAAGTGAGCTTCATCCCCAAGGTGAAGATCGAACTGGTGGTTCCGACAGAGTCGGTGGAAAAGATCGTCGAGGCAATTTCGACTTCCGCGAAGACGGGGCAAATCGGGGACGGCAAAATCTTCGTGTCGCCGATCGAGCAAACGGTGCGCATCCGCACCGGTGAGACTGATGCAGATGCACTGTGACTGGAAAAAGGAAAGAAGAATGACAACGGCCTGGCGTAATTTAACTCTTTTCGGAGCCGCGGCGTTGGCGGCGTTGGCGGCGATGGCGGTTATCGAGCCATCGTTTGCCGAAGAAGCCGCAGCCGCAGCAGGAGCCGCTGCAACGGCGGTCAAGGCTCCCGATCTCGTCGTCAACAAGGCCGACGACGGCTGGATGATGACGTCATCGCTGCTCGTCCTCCTGATGACGGTTCCGGGGCTGGCGCTGTTCTACGGCGGCATGGTGCGAACGAAGAATATGCTTTCGACGCTGACGCAGGTTTTCGCGATCCAGTGCATCGTTTGCGTCTTGTGGTTCGTCTACGGCTACAGCCTCGCCTTCACCGAGGGTAGCGGCGCGACCTCGCCCTTCCTTGGCGGTCTTTCGCGGCTCTTCATGCAGGGCATCGATCCAAAATCGCCAGCCGCCACCTTCTCGGTCGGCGTCGGCATCGACGAGCTCGTTTATGTCTGCTTCCAGATGACCTTCGCGGCGATCACGACGGCTCTTGCGATCGGCGGCTTCGCCGAGCGGATGAAGTTCTCAGCGATCGTCCTCTTCGCAATCCTCTGGTGCACGATTGTTTATATTCCGATTGCTCACTCGGTTTGGTTCAATCCTGGTCCCAATGATCTGGCAACGGCTAATGAGGCGGCGCTTGCGCGGTCAGGCTTCGGCTTCCAGATGGGCGCTCTTGACTTCGCCGGCGGCACGGTCGTTCACATCAACGCTGGTGTCGCGGGCTTTGTCGGCGCGCTTCTACTCGGCCGCCGCATCGGCTATGGCAAAGAGGCGATGCCTCCCCATTCGCTGACGCTCACCATGGTTGGCGCTTCGCTCCTTTGGGTCGGCTGGTTCGGCTTCAATGCTGGATCGAACCTCGAAGCCAATGCCGGAGCCGTCCTCGCCATGGCGAACACCTTCGTCGCAACTGCTGCAGCGGGTATCTCCTGGATGCTCGTCGAGTGGCTCTTCAAGGGCAAGCCAAGTCTTCTTGGGCTGGCCTCGGGTGTTGTCGCCGGTCTGGTGGCTGTAACGCCTGCATCCGGTTATGCTGGGCCGATGGGAGCGCTTGTGCTCGGCCTGATCGCCGGAGCGATCTGCTTCTTCTTCTGCACTGCCGTTAAAAGCGCCCTTGGGTACGATGACACGCTCGACGTGTTCGGTGTCCACGCCATCGGCGGGTTCGTCGGCGCGATCGGTACAGGCATCGTGGCGGCTCCGTTCTACGGCGGCGCGGGCGTTGTCGACTACACGAAATGCGTGGTCAAGGACGGTATCGTGACCAGCGACTGCCCCATCGGCGACTACGATATGCTCGCCCAGGTTATCATTCAGGCGAAGAATGCGGCGATCACCATCGGCTGGTCCGCGGTGGGCAGCCTGATCGTGTTCCTCATCATCTCGGCGATCGTTGGCTTGCGTGTCTCCGCGGAATCGGAGCGCGAGGGTCTCGATATCTCCGAGCACGGCGAACGCGCCTACAACATGTAGCAACACCCGGGGCGGCGGTGATACCGCCCCAGCCGGCAGGCTGACCGCCTCTTTTTCCTCCCTTTGAGCGGCCTCGCCGCTGGCCGAAAGCCCGGGATCAAATTCCGGGCTTTTTCGCGTTTTCATTATGCGCGCTAGGGTGTAAAGTCCCGCTCTTTCAGGTTGAAGGTAGCGTTTGGGGCGCCTTTGTCAGATACGATCCTGTCCGCGATCCAATCGCCTTTCCCGAGACTTCGGGAGCTTTTGGCGCATGAGAAGCCGGGTGCATCGCCGATCGATATGACGATCGGAGAGCCGAGGCACGGCGTTCCGCGCTTTGCGGCAGAAATGATCGCGGACCACTGGGAAAGCTTCGGCAAGTACCCGCCTATAGGCGGCATCCCCGAGTTAAGACGCGCCATTGCGGCGTGGCTGCTTCGCCGCTACGGGCTTGAATCCGGCCTTCTCGACGGCGACCGTAACGTTCTTCCCCTTTGCGGAACAAGGGAGGGGCTCGTCTCGGCCCTAACCATCGCCGTGGCGCTTAAAGGGAACCGCAATGCCGCTGTCCTGATGCCGAATCCGTTCTATCAGGCGTATTACGCCGCCGCGTTGACGGCTGGGTGTGAGCCGGTGTTGCTTTCCGCAACGGCTGCATCGGGCGTTTCTGCCGGATTTGGATGCGATCGATCCGAAGCTCCTCGACCGGACCGCTGCTTTCTATCTCGCCTCGCCCGCCAATCCGCAAGGGGCGGTGGCCTCGGCTGCTTATCTCGGACAACTCATCGGCCTTGCGCGAAAGCACGGCTTCTATGTTTTCTCCGATGAATGCTATTCGGAAATTTACCAAAACGATCCTCCGCCCGGCGCTCTCGAAATCGCCGCGCACTCTGGCAGCTTCGACAGCGTTCTTGTCTTCAATTCGCTTTCCAAGCGGTCAAACGCTCCCGGGCTTCGTTCCGGCTTCATCGCAGGCGACAGTGCATTCCTGAAGAATTACCTGCAATACCGCAATGTTGCCTCACCCCAAGTTCCCGTGCCCGTGCAGCACGCCTCGGCCGCGCTGTGGGATGATGAAGGCCATGTCGCACGCAGCCGTGCACTCTACCGGGAGAAGTTCGCGCTGGCATCAGGCAAGCTCGGCGCGCTGCCGGGATATTACGGACCCGCCGGCGGCTTCTTTCTCTGGCTTGATCTTTCAAATTTTGGTGGGGGTGAACGCTCTGCGGAAACCATTTGGAAAGGATGCGGTGTCAAAATTCTCCCCGGTGCTTATCTGGCTCAACGGGACGCCAGTGGGGTCAATCCGGCCAAGGATTATGCCCGGCTCGCGCTCGTAGACCCGCTCGACGTGACGCGGGAAGCATTGGACCGGCTCGCGTCGGTCTTGTTGTGACGAAAGCTATGCGTGGGGTGGCGTACGCGGATGCAGACGAGGCGGACACGGTTTTTGCCGAAGGCGCTCACGGTCGAATTGCGCCGTCTGCCTTGGCGGCTGCTGGGCGCTTCGATTGTCGGTATCGCGGTCGCGTGCTGGCTTGCTTTGATCAGTTGGTCCTACGGGGATCCGAGCCCCAGTTACGCAACCTTGGCGCAACCGCATAATTGGCTTGGGCGCAGGGGAGCAAGTGTCGCCGATGCGCTCATGCAAAGCTTTGGCTCTGGCTGCTCCGTTTCTGGTCTTGCCTCTTGCCGCACTCGGCTTCCGGATTGCCGGGGGCCATCTGCCGCTTCGGCCCCGGCTGAGAGCGGTCTATTGGGCTGTCGCGGCGCTCGCCGTCCCGGCGTTCTTCGCCATGTTTCCAGCGCCTGCTCGCTGGCTCCTCGATAGCGGCCTTGGCGGTATCGTTGGTGACTTTATAGGCTGCGCGCGTCGCCAGGCTCTCTTCCTTCATTCCCCGCGCCGTGCTTTGGCCGGGGTTTGGGCTTCTCTTTTTTGCAGCGGGCGCATGGAGCGTTTTCCGGGCCTGCGGCTTAACGCCTAAAGTCTTATCAATCGCGCTTCGTGGCGAGCCGGCGCGGAATTATAATAAGCCGTCGAAATTTGAGGCGGCGGCAGAGCCGCAGAGCGCCGCTCCCAACCTTACCAGCAAAGTAACAAGTTGGGTTACTCGCTTCTCGCCGCGGGACAGGGCACTCACGGTGATCGCTCCCGCTCGGAACCACTGGCCGACAGAAGCCCGCATCAGAACCGCGCCTGCCTCCGGCGATCGCGGACGAACCTCGCAGAAGGGACGTTGCATCGTCCAGACAGGTGCGCACCGATGCGTCGTCGCCGTTCGCGGATTGGGGGAGTCGGCCAGCTTCATCCATTCTCGCCGACGACGAACTCGCCTCTTTGACCGCCCCAAGTGATCTCGGATCGCTTCAAGTATCCGAGGAACTCCAAAGCGAGCCCGGGAAGGAGACCTTTGAGGATATCGGGACCGAGGCACTCGAGGACATCCGGATTGAACCCTTTTTTGGGCCCCGCCGACGCGGCTCCAATTCGGCCAGCGCAGAAGGCTCCGGCGGGGAGCCCGAAACATCGTCGCCGCTGCGCCGCTTCACCGGCAATGCCATCGAGAGTGCGCGCAACGGCGCCCGGCGCATTCTCAAGAATGGAGCCGAAGCGGTCAAACGGCGCAAGCCGCTTATCTATGTGAAGAACGGCCGCATTATGCCTGAAGCCGAGGATGACGAGGATGAGGAGAATTTCGTCCCGTCGCTTCCTCCAATCTCGCTCCTAACGCCCCCCCCGCGCGCCTCGCAAAAATTAAATGCGCACGATCCCACCCTTATGCAACGCGCCGCCGCGCTGATGGGCGTTCTGGGCGACTTTGGCGTGAAGGGCCGGATATCGGGGATCTATCCCGGCCCCGTTATCACCCTTTTCGAGTTGGAGCCGGCGCGCGGGACAAAGTCTTCGCGGGTGGTCGGGCTCGCCGACGATATTGCGCGGTCCATGAGCGCTGTTTCCGCCCGGGTTGCCGTCGTTCCAGGCCGGGACGCGATCGGGATCGAACTTCCTAATCCGAAGCGCGAGATCGTGTCCTTGAGGGCCATCATCGAGTCGAACGCCTTCCAGGATTCGCAGGCTGCGTTGCCGCTCGCTCTCGGCAAGTCCATCGGCGGCGAACCGATCGTGGTGGATCTGGCTCGCATGCCGCATCTCCTGATTGCGGGCACAACCGGCTCCGGCAAGTCGGTCGGGATCAACACCATGATCCTGTCGCTGCTTTACAGGCTGCCGCCGAGCCAGTGCAACTTCATCATGATCGATCCGAAAATGCTGGAGCTGTCTGTCTACGACCGCATCCCGCATTTGCTGGCGCCGGTGGTGACCGACCCCAAAAAGGCGGTGGCCGCGCTTAAATGGACCGTCAAGGAGATGAACACGCGCTACGAGCTCATGAGCAAGCTCGGCGTCCGGAACATCACGAGCTACAACGCGAAAGTTGCCGCTGCGCAACTGCGTGGACAGAAGCTGCGCCGCGTGGTGCAAACCGGCTTCGACCCTCGCACGGACGAGCCGATCGAGGAGGAGGAGACGTTCGAGCCCGTCTCGATGACCTACATCGTGGTCGTCATCGACGAAATGGCTGATCTCATGATGGTCGCGGGCAAGGACATCGAATATGCGGTGCAGCGTCTTTCCCAGATGGCGCGCGCGGCCGGCATTCACCTTATCATGGCGACCCAGCGGCCGAGCGTGGATGTGGTCACCGGCACGATCAAGGCCAATTTCCCGAGCCGGATCAGCTTCCAGGTCACGTCGAAAATCGATAGCCGCACGATCATCGGCGAGCAAGGGGCAGAGCAGCTGCTGGGCCAAGGCGACATGCTCTACATGGCTTCGGGCGGACGCATCATTCGGGCTCACGGTCCTTTTGTTTCGGACGACGATGTGGATGCCGTGGCCCGCCACTTGAAAGCGCAGGGCCAGCCGTCCTATCGGGACGATATTCTCGAGGATAGCGGCGGCTTCGATGACGACGCTTCTCCGCGAGGGGAGGGCGGCGGCAGCGACCTTTATCGCCAGGCGGTCGAAATCGTGTTGAAGGACAGGAAGCCCACGACCAGCTATCTGCAGCGCCGCCTTGGCATCGGCTACAATCGCGCCGCGTCCCTGATCGAGCGGATGGAGCAGGAAGGGATCATTGGCGCGCCAAGCAGGACCGGGAGGCGTGAGATCCTGCTCGATGCCGGTCAATAAGCCGGTCGCATGCGGGAATATTCGCGCGGGCATGAAATCGCCCAGAATTTGACGCTTTCTTCCAAACTCATAGCCGCAAATCGAAAGCTATCACACACAGGGGCGACCGAACGATGGATCAAGGCCGCAAGGCTTCGAGCTTTTCCAGACACCGGCGCGCGGTTCGTGCGCCGCTTCATGGGCGCTTTTGATTATAGCGACCTTGCCGCAACTGGCGCTCGCTCAGGGTGGCGAGACGGAGGTTGCAAAGACGACGCCATCGAACCCGCCACCGGCAGTGTCCGCGCCAGCGCCTGTTCCTCCGGCGCCCGTCATTACTCCCCCCTCGCGGTGGCCGCGAAGGCAGCCAGTCCGGTGGGGGGAAGCGGAGGCGCGGGGTGGCAAGCGAAGACCGCGCATCCGCCCCAGCCACAGGCTGCGGCCCCGGCCCCCGTTCAAGAGAGCGACCAGGAGATCATTGTAAAGGTCAACGATTTTTTCAATAAATTGACCAACCTGGAAGGCACGTTCGTTCAGACGGATCCCGACAATACGCAGAAACAGGGGAGATTTTATTTCGCGCGCCCCGGCAGATTACGTTTTGACTACAGCCCCCCAAGCCGTTTGAAAATCATTTCCAATGGATATTACCTCGCCATTGAGGACTACGCGCTCAACACCTCGGACAAATATCCGCTGGAGATGACGCCCTTCCGGCTCCTTTTGTCTGAAACGGTCGACTTGGCGAAAGAAGCCAATATCCTGGGCATCGACCAGGGCCCGGATACCATCGTCATTACGGTCGAGGATAAGAAGGGCGACGCTGCAGGCCGGATCAGCCTGTTCTTCAACAAGGCGGACATGAGCCTCAAGCAATGGATCATTACCGATGCTCAGGGACTGAATACACGCATCGAGGTCAGCGACCTTGAGCAGAACAAGCGCGTTTCGGCAGAGCTTTTTGAGTTCTCAAAAGATGTCGGATTCCATAGGGAGTGACCGACCGAATTGACGACAGATTCGCAACTGTCAAGCTTAGAATCTATCATTTTTGATTTGCATCCAGCCTAACACATGCTATTTTACAAGCATTGGAAGGCTGATGCCAGTCACCATCGGTAGTGCCCCCCCGTCTAGCCGAAGGTATCAGTTTTCCAGCGCCGGCTTCCCTCCCGGCGCATGCGTGAAAACGCAAAAGCGCCCAACCTTCGCCGGAGTTGGGCGCTTTTTTTGTGCTTATGACGCTACGAATCACCACCTGGAACATCAACTCCGTCCGCTTGCGGTTCGATCTGGTCGCGCGCTTCTTGAGCGAGGCCAAGCCTGATATTCTTTGCCTGCAGGAAATCAAGTGCCGGGAGGATCTCTTTCCGGCGGAGGGGTTCAGGGAACTCGGATACAGCCACATCGCGGTTAGCGGTCAGCCCGGCTATCACGGGGTCGCGACGATTTCAAAACTGCCCTTGGAGCCGCTGCCGCGCGAGAGCTTTTGCGGCACTGCAGAAGCGAGGCATCTCGGTTGCGCAGTCGTTTTGCCCAACGGCGAAAAGCTTGCGATCCACAATATTTATGTCCCAGCGGGTGGCGATATCCCGGACCCGGCCCTCAATCCAAAGTTCAAGCAGAAGCTGGCTTACTTGGCGGCTCTCGGCGCTTGGCGCGGGCCTTGCGAAGGGCACGCCCTGCTTCTTGGCGATTTCAACGTTGCGCCGCTGGAAACGGATGTCTGGTCCCACAAGCAGTTGCTGAAGGTCGTGAGCCACACGCCGGTGGAGGTGGAGGCGTTAACCAAGGTTCAAGACCGCGGGGCCATGGGTTGATCTTATCAGGCGCTTTATCGCACCAGACCAGAAGCTCTACACGTGGTGGAGTTATCGCGCGCGCGATTGGCAAGCCTCGGATCGTGGACGTCGCCTCGACCACATTTGGGGAAGCGAGGGGATGGCCGCCCGCGCCCTGCGCCGTAGCTGTTCTGAAAAGCGCACGCGGCTGGCAAGGCCCCTCAGACCATGTGCCTGTGACTCTGGATTTCGTGGCGTAGCTGACGCTGAGCCTCGATCAACCCGCAGCCTACCCGCGTCCAAATGGAGGAGGGCTGCGCCAGACCGGAATGCGAAAAATGGAAACAGGTTGCAAGCAAGCCTTGTCATCCGGCTTGATAACCCAGTTGCTTCCGGCGGCTCTCCGCCGCAGCCGGCTTAAAGCCAAACTGGATTTTTGTATTTATAGTGCGAAAAGCGGACATCTTTGTTCATCCCCCGGATCGGCTTGCGCTTGCGTTTGCGTCCCGAATGCTTGAGAGGGATCTTATGAAAAAGCGCCTTGCCGTGAGGTTAATGGCTGTAAGCAATTGATTTCAAAACGAAAAATGTGGTTGCGCCTTGCGCTGCCCCTCCTGCGAAAGACGCTGGCATGGTTAATTGACACGGCCAGAATATATTTAACGGACTTTTGCGCGCCCATGTCGTCCAAAAATAGAGTCTGATTAACCCTCTTTATTCAGGATCGGTTGAAGGTAAAAAGACGTTAATTGTCAACGGCTTAAAGCAACTCTTCCGCGTCAGGCGGACGCGGGCGGTAGCCCCCCCGGGTATTTTCCGGTATTTTGGCGGCGCAAATTCAGGCCGGAAATAAATCCGAAATGGCGCCGTTAACCATCTCGGGTTAACGTGCGCCACGAGGGCGCGGAAGACCGGTGGAGGAAGGTCCACCCTGAGACTTGTTGGTTAGCTCCGGGTAACTGACGGGCTGCTTAGCCGGGCAACTGGCCGGGCCGAAGCCCTGTGACAAAGGCCGCCTTGGGCGCGCCGCTTGAAAGGCGCGCGGTCCAGAGTTTATCCGCCTTTGATGGAATCAAGGCAAGCCCCGAGTTTTTGCTTTATCGTGCGTCTTATCGGAAAACCGCTTCACACTTTTCCGGACGCGCTCTAAGCGCTTGTCAATTTGGCGTCCAGGCTGAGGCTTTTTCCTTCTCGGCGTTTTCTGCTGCGAGCAGCAACGCCTGACACTCCTTGGGCAGGTCCGAGACAAGCATCGGCTTTGCCGGCTGAATCGTCCTCTTGCGTATTGGCGGAGGCGCTCTCAATTTTTTGAACCAGTCGTCCAACTCCTGGCCGCAGCCATCGTCGGTCTGAACGGCCGCCTGGGAAACACAAGCGGGGTTCCCCGGAGGACAATCAAGGCGCATGTGGAAATGATCGTCATGACCGGACCAAGGGCGGATTTTTTGCAGCCATGAGCGATCGTTGCCAGCGATGTCGCAAAGCGCCTTCTTGACGGCGGGATGCACGAAAATCCGTGCGACCTCCGGGTAGGAGGCTGCGCGGCGAAGGAGCCGGACCTGGGCCTCCGTCCACATCTTGGTGTCGGTCGTCAAGGCGGCCTTGTCCACCATATTGTCCGCCGCCAGATGTTCGCGGTCATCGGCCGAAAGCGTGCGCTCGCGGCATGAGTGTATACCAAAAGTCCACGTCGAGGCCCATCTGGTGGCTCGCGTGCCCACCCTGCAAAGGGCCTCCAATGGGTTGGGCCATATCGCCCACAATAATGCCGGGCAGGCCGTCCAGCCGCCTCACGTCGCTCGCGAGCCTTTGGATGTAAGCGATCAGGACAGGATGGCCCCAAAAGCGATTGCGCGCCAGCCGCATCGTCTGCCACCCCGCACCGCTGGCAGCGATTTTTTGCGCGCCGGCAATGCAACCGTGCTCATAGCGTCCAATCGCCTGCGGAGCTTGCGCAACGGGCGCTTTCACTGCGCCGAACGCTTTCTTCGCCTCCTGCTGATCAGGCCCTGGGGTATCCTCTGCGCTCGCTGCACCAAGAAATGCAGTCAGGAGCGCACCCGCGGCGGCGCAAAAAATGAGCCTCTTCACGTTACCGCCCAAAGGGGTTCCAGACCGGTCCGTCTGGGCTTGGAGAGGGCGGTTTAGGCGCCTGCGCTGGCTGCTGCTCGGGGGCCGCTGCGGGAGCAGGTGGAACTGGCGCCTGAGCGGCTGCGGTTTTTTGCGCAGGCGGCTTCGGCTTTTTTGGCGCGGCCTTCTTTGGTGCAGCCGGCTGAGTGGAGGTGGGCGCAGAGGGCTGGCTCAGGTCGATCCGGATGGGCTTGGTATCGCCGGTCTCGGCTGTACGGGCGGGCTGGGCTGCTGGCGCGGCGAGGGCTTGGACGTTCTCTCCCGGAGGCGCGACGTTGACGGCAATCGCAGCCAGCATCCATTGTTCGCCGGACAACTGAAAGGCGAGATCGAAATTGACCTGCTCGGGCGTTGTAGGGAAAACCCCTGCCACCCGAAGAACCTGCCCATCTTGCATCGCGGGGGGTGATGCGAACTTCGGGTTGAAGAACATGATTGGCGAGATGTCGATCTTTCGCGCGCGCAGCGTTGCAAAGACTTCCGCGAGCCTTGCCGAGTTGTTTGTCATCTGGAAATTTGGCGTGCCCATGTCCCGCAGGACCGAGTAATTTCCTGTCAGGTTTGCTTGATTTAGCGCGATGACCGCATTGCGGACCATGAGGAGGAGACGGGGGTCGTCGGGAGCCATGGCGGGCAGCGGCGCTTGGCCGAGTTCCTGATCAGCCGGAGCAGGTTCGGATTGAGCCCACGCCCCCGTCAGCCCGAAGAGGAGCGGTGCAATCCAGCAAACAAGGCATAGAGCATATCTTTTGGACACGGCTTCCTCCACCTCGCCAAGTATCAAGTCTTAGCCACGGTAAAGGGCGACTTCAAGACGAAACGGCCTACGCTGGTAGGGTTATGCAGGGGTCGATTGCACGCGGGCACGGGATCACGTCAAAAACAGACATGACGCTGCCAAGGTTGACCCGCGCCGCTTCTGCAGGCTTGCAATAGGAGAGTTTCAAGCAGCCCGCGTCCAAATGGACCCAGATAAGCTGCTCTAACGATTGGAATTGATCAACTCTTTCCCCCTTAATCGATTCCGATCAAGGCGGGTTGATCTAGCAGAGCTCTGCGATTGCCAAGCGAAGATCCTCGATCCCAAGCCCATCGACTGCGGATGTCGCAAGCACCTTCGGATGCGCCGCGGGATGCTTGCGGAGCACTTCCTCCGTTTCGCGAATAACTTGCGCGAGATCCCCCGATTTTGGCTTGTCCGCCTTGGTGAGAACGGCCTGATAGGAAACTGCCGCCTTGTCGAGGAGCGTCATGATCTCCTTGTCGGAGCTTTTAAGGCCGTGGCGGCTATCGATGAGGAGCATGACGCGCTTCAGGTGGGGGCGCCCGCGCAGATAATCATGGATCAGCTGTGTCCAGCCTTTCACGAGAGATTTGGGGGCCTTCGCATAGCCGTAGCCCGGCATGTCGACGATGAACAGCTTGTCGCCGACCGAGAAGTAGTTGAGCTCGCGGGTGCGACCGGGCGTGTTCGAGACGCGGGCGAGGCTCCTGCGGCCGAGGAGCGCATTGAGAAGGCTCGACTTTCCGACATTGGAGCGCCCGGCGAAAGCGATTTCAACGCGGTCGCCGTGGGGCAGGGCAGCGACATCGGTGACTCCCAGCACGAACTCTGCCGGGATTTTGAAAAGATCGAGCGCGCGAGCGGCAAGCTCACGCGCCTCTTGAGTGTCTTCCACAAGCATCCGCGACTTCACTCGGCGGGGGTGCGGCTGCGCCCGTTGCCCCTTCGTTTAGCCTTTTTCATGCGCCTGACATCGACGCCGCGCCGATCGGCTATCTGGGGCTGCTTGCCGGTATTAACGCTGTCGCGAGCGGCTATCTCTGCGTGGTTGCCGGCATCAACGCCGTCGCCACCGCCTGACTCTACCTGCTTGGCAGTCTCAACGTCGTCGCGACCGCCTAACTCTACCTGCTTGGCAGTCTGAACGTCGTCGCGAGCGGCTATCTCTGCCTGCTTGGCAGTCTCAACGCTGTCGCGAGCGGCTATCTCTGCCGGCTTGCCGTTACTCCTCAGTTTCGAGCCGGCCTTCTTGACGCCGCCGCCAACCTTCTTGATCCCGACATTGTGCATGATGTCGATATCGACGCCCTGGCGTTTCATGATCAAAGCCTGCTGCGTGAAGGACAGGATGTTGTTCCACGTCCAGTAAAGCACCAGCCCCGCCGGGAAACGCGCCAGCATGAAGGTGAAGACCACAGGCATCCAGGCGAAGATCTTCTGCTGCATCGGGTCTGGCGGCGCGGGATTGAGCCGCATCTGAACCCACATCGAAATGCCCATCACAAGCGGCAGAGCGCCGAGCATGAGGAATTGCGGGGGCGCCCAGGGGATGAGCCCGAAGAGGTTGAACACCGAAGTCGGGTCGGGCGCCGACAGGTCCTTGATCCAGCCGAAGAAAGGTGCGTGGCGCATCTCGATCGAGACCAGCAGCACCTTATAGAGTGAGAAGAAGACGGGGATCTGGATTACGATCGGCAGGCACCCCGCCATGGGGTTAACCTTCTCCTTCTTGTACAGCGTCATCATCGCCTGCTGCTGGCGCGGCTTGTCGTCCTTGAACCGCTCCTGAATTTTCTTCAGCTCCGGCTGCAGCTTCTTCATCTTGCTCATGGACTCGAACGACTTGTTCGCGAGCGGGAAGAAGAGAAGCTTTACAACCACCGTGGTCAGCAGGATCGCCACGCCGAAGTTGCCGACGAGCTTGTAGAAGAAGTTCATCAGGTGAAACATCGGCTCGGTGATGAAGGCGAACCATCCCCAGTCGACAAGCAGGTTCAATCGGTCGATGCCGTAGTCCGCCGTATATTGTTCGAGGAGCTTGACCTCCTTCGCGCCGGCAAACATGCCGGTTTGTTACGCCGTCCTTCTGTCCCGGTTCAATCGTCAGCGAATGCTCGCGAAATTCCGTGTAGAATTCCTTCTTCTCATTTCCGAACATCCGGGCGTCATAAGATTTCGACTGATCGGGGATGAGAACGGTCGCCCAATACTGGTCTGTGAACCCAAGCCAGCCGCCATTGCCGGTTATCACTTCTTTCTCAGCATCTGGCTTCAGAGCATTTGCGTAGGTCACCTCTTTGAGCCCGGCGGTTCCGAATACACCGATTAGCCCTTCATGGAGCACCGAATACCCAAGAAGCCCCTGCGGCTCGGTCAAACGCGCCACCCAACCCTTGGGCTGGAGCGTGACAGGCTTGCCCGACTTGTTCTCGACCTCATCGGCGATCGTGAACATGTAATGGGTATCGACCGAAATCTTGCGATGGAAAATCAATCCCGCGCCGTTGTCCCAGCGAAGCTCGACAGGCGATATCGCCGTCAGCGGCCCTGTACCGTCCTGCTCCCAGACAGTGCTTTCGGTCGGCACGGCTACGCCCGGCTCATTCGGCTGCCAGCCGGTGAAGGCGTAATAAGGATGCGGACTACCCGACGGCGACAAAAGATCGACTTTCGGGCTGTTCGGATCGACGGAGACGGTGTAGTCCCGCAAGACGAGGTCGTCGATCTGGCCACCCCTGAGATTGATGGAGCCGATCAAGGCAGCGCTGTCGATTTTCACACGCTGCGAGAGCGACGGATCAATCACGGCTTCACGTGATGAAAACGCCGCCGTTGGCACGGACGGTGCCGCTACGGAGGATGGCAGAGGCGATGACACCTGTCCGCCGGGAACCTGCTGAACCTCGGTTTTGGGCGTCTGCGTTTCGGCCGCCTTCCGCGCAGCCTCAATGGCCTGTTGCCGGGCTTTCTGGGCTGGCCCCATGTAGAGAAATTGCCAGCCGATCAGGACAGCAAGCGAAAGCGCAATAGCGAGAATAAAGTTTCTGTTGTTTTCCATAACCCGCTCAAGGGAGATCTTCGAGGTGCGTCTTCACGCCCCGCGAAGCAAGTCAGCCAATTCGACAGCCAAACCGCTTTACCCGGTTCTTGTCCGCTAGGGAAGCATAACCGGCAGATCCGGCGCAGCGATCACAAAACAGGATTGCGATCCTTATCGGAGCGCGCCGGCTGGCTCACTTTATGGAATGCAAGCCGCATGTCCGCAAGTAGGTCCGCGAAATTTCTGGTCAAGGCAGAGGCGCGGCCAATGATCACGTAGTCGAATCCGGCCTTCGCATGCGCAACAAATGTAAGCCGGATCGCCTCCTTCAGCCTTCGCCGCGCCCGATTGCGATCAACCGCCTTGCCTCTTCTTTTGCCCCCTGCGCCGTCCTTGGCGACGGACTTGCTCGAAACGGTAAACCCGAAACGCGGGCCATCGGCTTCCTGGGATGGACGCACGAGGCCCTGCAGGATGAACGCAGGAGCGACCCACTTGCGGCCCTTCTGCACGCGCTGAAACTCGGCGCGTGTCTTGAGCGTCTCCATGGCCTGTCGCGCGGGCTGGTCTTCGGTCTAGGCCGACAGCTTCTTGCGTCCGCGGGCGCGCCGCCGCGAAAGGACGAGCTGCCCCTGCTTCGTCGCCATGCGCGCGCGAAAGCCATGCTTCCGCTTACGGCGGAGGTTGCTCGGCTGATAAGTTCTTTTGGTCATCGGGGCATACTTTCCTAATTCGTTCTCAGGCTCATAGATAGGGCGGTTTGACAGGCTCCGTCAATCGCACCGGCTTGTCCTTAGCCACGCCAGGGCGCCTCGCGCGGCGGCAGCGCCGGTCGAGAAGCAGCCTTGCAGGAGATAGCCGCCCGTCGGGGCTTCCCAATCCAGCATCTCACCGGCGATGAACACGCCCGGTTTGCGGCGCAGCATGAAATGGCCGTCCAGCTCATCGAAAGCAACGCCGCCAGCCGTCGATATGGCGCGCTCGATCGGCGCTGTTGCCGTGAGCCGGACGCTGACGTCTCTTGATCCTGCGCGGCGAGTTCCGCTGGCGCCGCTGAGGCGAGAGGTTCCCCACTCCGGCGCGCGCCCTCGTACAGGAGGCCGAGTGCGACCGGGGCCAGCTTCGCAGCTTTGCGCAAAAAGTTGGAGAGCGATTGTTTCTCCCGGCTTTTCGAAAGCGCTGCTTCCAGGCTCCCGGCGCTCGTGCCCGGGCGCAAATCGATTTTGAGGACCGCGCTGCCGTCCCGTTCGATTGCGTCACGCAAGCCTGGTGAGAGCGCGTAGATCGCTCCACCCTCAAGGCCCATCCGGGTCACGACCGCTTCGCCCCGGACTTTTTCGCCGCCGAAACCGAACTCGGCTCCCTTCAAAGGCTGCCCTTCGAAACGCTCGCGAAAGAGATCGGAAAAGTCGGCCGCAAAGCCGCAATTGGACGGCTTCAAGGGGGAGACCGCGATGCCCGCATTCTCGAAAATCGTTGTCCAATGGCCATCCGATCCAAGGCGGGGCCAGCTCGCTCCGCCGAGCGCCAAGATCGTGACGCCGGCTTCGACAGCGGCAAGGCCATCGGGCGTGTTGAACTGAAGCCTGCCTGCCGCCTCCCAGCCCAGCCAGCGATGGCGCGGCCGGAACGTGACGTTCAGCGAACGCAATCGTGCGAGCCATGCCCGCAGCAAGGGAGATGACTTCATCGCGCGCGGAAAGACGCGGCCGCTCGTGCCAACGAAAGTGGGCTGGCCCAGGCCCTCGCACCACGCGATGAGCGCGGACGGCGGGAAGGCTTCGATCGCTGGCCGCATATGGGGCTCTGCCGTCCCGTAGCGGGAGAGAAAGCGCGCCGGATCTTCGCTATGGGTGAGGTTCAGGCCGCCGCGCCCTGCCATGAGAAACTTCCGGCCCGGCGTCGGCATGTGATCGTAAACGGTGACCGCGACGCCTTCGCGCGCCAGCACTTCGGCGGCCATCAACCCCGCAGGTCCGGCCCCGATCACGGCGGCGGTTGCGCCCCGGGCGCTCACTTGGCATCCAGGAAGTCGAGAACCGCCTTCGTGTAAGCGTCCGGGTCTTGCAGCATGGCGAAGTGGCCCACGTTCTTCAGGATGATGAGTTTCGCGCCGGGAATGACGCGCGCCATGTATTCTGTGTGGTCGCGCTTGATCGCCTCGTCATGGTCGCCGATCACGATGGCGGTCGGCACAGTGATCTTGGACAGCTGCGCCTTCGTCCAGTTCGGCTGCGTGGCCCACATTTTCTCGATCGAGGCGAGGAAGGCCTTGTTGTCTTGCGGCGCTGGCGAGAGCCGCTCATGTTCCGAGGCGCTGCGCTTGATGAAGGCGGCGAAGGCGGGCGCCTTATCCATGTTCGCCTTGACGCCGTCCGTTGTCACGTTCGCGGCTTGCGCGAAGAGCTTCGTGACGCGGTCCGGATGATGCATCGCGATGTCGATCCCGATGATGCCGCCGTCGCTCCAGCCGACAATCGCGGTTTTCGGAATGTTGAGGGAGGCGAGCAGCGCCACATAGTCCGAGGCCATCAGATCATAGCCGATCGGCTCTTGGCTCCAGCTGGAGCGCCCATGGCCGCGGCTGTCGGCGACGATCACCTCGTGGGTCTTCGAAAGCGCCGCGACCTGGTTGGCCCAGTAGTCTGAGTTCGCCAGCCCCCCGTGGATGAGAAGGATCGGATCGCCCTTGCCGTAAATCGCGTAATACATCTTGATGCCGTTGACCGGCGCATAGCCGGAGCGCTCGGCGGGCGGCATCGGCAGCGAGCGGGGGCAGGGTGTTCCACCGCTCGGCGGCAGCGGCAGCGAGGGTGAAAAGGGCCGCGAGGGCGAATGCAGGCAAGCGCATATCTCTTCGGTGTCATGGAAGCCATATTTGCCACAAACCTGATTTTGCGGCAAAGGCTGCGTGGCCCTTGATATTCGAATTAGTCAAGGGGACCGACGCAACCCGCTATGAAATGCGCGGGCAGAGTGCACCCGCGCATGTTTGCTAGCTCGCAGCCTTCTTATCCAGACTTTGCGCCAATTCGAGATGTTGCTTGAGTGTGGGGAGCGTTTTTTCGGCCCAGGCTTTCAAAGTTGGGTTGTCGCCGCCCTTTCCGTAGCGCTCAAACAGCGAGACAGCATCCTTGTGGGCGCTCACTTGCTGGTCCAGATACGTCTTTGTGAAGTTCGAGCCCTTGAGGTCCTTGAGCTTTTCGAGCTTGCTTTTGTGCGAGCTGTCGAGCTCAGTCGGGATCGGCGTACTTGGATTGCTTCCGACGGCTTCCGTCAGCTCCTTTGTCGTCTTCTCAAGATCGGTAACCATCTGTTTGGCGAGGGACTTGGTCGCCTCGTCAGTGGCCTCCTGCTGCGCAAGCGCGCTGAAGTCCATCTCGAACATATCGCTGGTCGCGGCTTCCTTGACGAAATCCTTCGTCGAAGGGGTGATGCCGAGAACCTCGTTGATGCCGGTTTTCTCTCCTATGGACTGCCCAGCCGCCGGACCCGCGATAAGGGCGCATGCAGCCATAATGATGATGCTCTTTTTCATGAAACTCCGATCCAAGTGAAACATTGTTGAAAAGCGAATGCACCCTTGCCGCCGAAGTTCCGTTTCACTGTTCAAATGTTCGTGCTGAGTGAGCGGCGAAAACGGCGGCAAAACTTCGCCGAGAGCAACCACGAAAAGGCCTGCGATGGGCATCCCTGACGCAGCAAGCGAGGTCGATCCTGCAATGCCGCCAATGGAAGCGCGGCAGGTGGACCGCCTGCCAACCAAACCGGGCTGGCAGTTCGAACCGAAATGGGACGGCTTTCGATGTCTCCTTTTCCGCGCCGGGAACCGGGCTGAGCTTACGGGCAAGTCGGGCAAATCGCTGGCGCGGTTTTTCCCGGAGATCGTCGCGCTGATCGAGCGGCTTGAGCCTGCAAACTTCGCGCTCGACGGAGAGTTGATCGTTGAGGCAAACGGAGCGCTTTCTTTCGACGCCTTGCAGATGCGCCTCCATCCCGCGGCCAGTCGGATCAAGCGGCTTTCTTCGGAAACGCCCGCGACCGTGATGCTCTTCGACGCGCTTGCGATTAACGGCAACACTTGCTGCAGGCGCCTCTTGTCGACCGGCGAAAGGCACTGGAGAGCTTCTATCGCAGGAATGCGGAGGAGCCACGGCTCAGGCTGTCTCCCTTCACTCGCGACGTACCACAGCCTGTGAATGGCTCGAGGCGAGCGGCGGCGCAATCGACGGCGTGGTCGCCAAGCGGCTGGATGGTCCTTACGAGCCCGGACAGCGTTCCATGATCAAGGTGAAGCGCCTGCGCACGGCGGACTGCGTTGTCGGCGGATTCCGTTATCTCGAACGCGAGCGCCTTGTGGGCTCGCTGCTTCTCGGATTGTACAACGAGCAGGGCGAACTCGATCATGTCGGATTCACATCGGCAATCGCGGCACAGGACCGCGCGGGGCTGACGAAGCTTCTGGAGGATTTGATCGAGCCGCCCGGCTTCACAGGCAAGGCTCCGGGCGGGCCGAGCCGCTGGGCGACGGAAAAGTCCACGGCCTGGGAACCGGCCCGGCCCGTGCTCGTCGTCGAGGTCCAGTACGATCACATCACCGCGAACCGGTTCCGCCACGGGACGAAACTCATCCGGTGGCGACCCGACAAGTCGCCCCGGCAATGCACCTTCGATCAGCTGCCTGCCCGCGGGTCGCCGGTTTTCAGTGCATTATTCCCGTCTGCTGACGCGCGCTATTAAGCAACGTTCGCTGCTTGACCAACGGAGAAAGTAGGGCCGCGTTGCGGACCTAAATTGGTTACGTCGGTTGGTCTGTCTTTGAGGGCGAAGCAGACATAATCGGAAACGCATATGCTCTTTCGCGCGTTGGAGACTTCGTCCAAAAGGCCCATACTGCCTCCTTTGTAAGCGCAACGACTTGCTAACAATGAAGCGTCCGGTATTGAAGGGCCAGCGGCCCACATTTGCTCAATCTAAGACTTACTGCTCTCGACCCATAGGCCGCATGCGTGTTGCCTTAAGGGCCACCAAACACGGAGGCACTGCTCCTTGTCCGTTTCTCGATTGCGGATGCGGACAGCAAGCAAAGACAGGGCTACTCCCGCTCCTTCCGCCGGTTGAGGAACGCAAGCCGCTCGAAAAGCTGCACATCCTGCTCGTTTTTCAAGAGCGCGCCATGCAGTGGCGGGATGAGCTTGCGCGGGTCGCGCTCCTTCAGCGTCTCGGCGTCGATGTCCTCGCTCAACAGAAGCTTGATCCAATCCAGAAGCTCGGACGTCGACGGCTTTTTTTTCATGCCCGGCACGTCGCGGACATCGAAGAAGATGTTGAGCGCTTCGGCGAGGAGCCGCGGCTTCAGGCCGGGGAAATGCACATCCACGATGGATTGCATGGTCTCGCGGTCGGGAAAGCGGATGTAGTGGAAGAAGCAGCGTCGCAGGAAGGCGTCGGGCAGTTCCTTCTCATTGTTCGACGTGATCATCACGATGGGGCGCACCTTCGCCTTCACGACCTCGCCCGTCTCGTAGACGTGGAACTCCATGCGGTCGAGTTCTTGCAGGAGGTCGTTCGGGAACTCGATGTCGGCCTTGTCGATCTCGTCGATGAGGAGGATCGGCTTCCGCTCGGACTCGAAGGCCTCCCACAGCTTGCCCTTGCGGATGTAATTGCGGATGTCCTTCACGCGCTCGTCGCCGAGTTGACTGTCGCGCAGGCGGTTGACGGCGTCGTAGTCGTAGAGGCCTTGCTGCGCTTTCGTCGTGGACTTGATATGCCATTCGATGAGAGGCGCGCCGAGCGCGGTCGCGACCTCGTTGGCGAGCACCGTTTTGCCGGTGCCGGGTTCGCCTTTCACCAGCAGAGGACGCTCAAGCACGATGGCGGCGTTGACCGCGACGCGCAGGTCGTCGGTGGCGACGTAGGTTTCCGTTCCTTCAAACCGCATGCTCACCTTCCTCAAAAGACGCCGTTCCCCCTCGTCGCGTCCTTCTGCCTGTGGCAGAAGGAACGCTGCTGCGCCCTCTCCCTCGGGAAGAGGGCCGGGTGAGGGGCGAAGCCATCCGTTTATTCGTTCGCGGGTTGGCTCGCGTCAAACTTATAGTGGGTGTTGCAGAACTCGCAGGTCACGGTGATGACGTCGTCTTCGGCCATGCCATCCAGCTCTTCGGGCGAGAACTGGTTCATCATGGTCTCGACACGCTCGCGCGAGCAATTGCATTGTGCGTCAAGGGGTGTGGCCTCGAAGGCGCGCACCTGTTCCTCATGGAAAAGCCGGTAAAGAAGCCGCTCCGGAGAAAGCGCCGGATCGAGGAGTTCGTGATCCTGGACCGTCGCGGCAAGCGCCTGAGCGCGCCGCCAGCCGTCGTCATCGACGCTTGTGCCGCCCGGCTGCGAGAGGTCGTCGCTATCCTGCCGGCCGCCCTCCCGGGTGAGCTTCTGAACCATCAAGCCGCCTGCCCGCCACGTCCATTGCCCGGGGCTTGCTCCATCTCCGGCGGTGAACTGCCGGGCAACCGCGATGCGGATGAAGGTCGGGATTTGTTCCGATTGATCGAAATATTCGTGTGCCGCATCGACCAGCGTGTTTCCGGCGAGGCCGACGATGCCCTGGTAGCGCTCCATGCCGGTCCCTGGATCGATGGTCATGGCGAGATGGCCATCTCCAAGCAGAGGCTTCGAGGCTCCACCGCCATTGGCCCCGAGGTCGTCCCGATTATAGCTGGCATAGCCGCGGAGATGGCCCGGCGAGCTGTAATGCACGACGAGGAAGCTGACAGCTCCGTTCGATTGCGTTTGCAGGATGAACTTGCCGTCGAATTTCAGCGCCGCTCCCAGCATCGCGGTCAGAGTCACGGCCTCGCCCAGCAAAAGCAGCACCTGCTCGGGATAGGCGTGCCTGTTGAGAATCTCGTCCACCACAGGGCCGAGACGGATGAGGCGCCCGCGAGAGCCGGATGCTTCTAGCTGGAAAGGGAGGGCGTAATCGTTGAATTTACTCGCGCCGGTAACATCGGCAAACCTTCCGTAATCTCCGCCCATCAAACCTTCTCAAGGCACCTTGTTGCTATCATCTTCGCACATAACCTTTTGATTTTGCGCTACGTTTTCGAGTTTGCCACTTTCAGGTTGCGCTGCTGGCCGGTTCGTCGTGCCCAAAAACCTCTTCGGCGACCATGTCCAGGTTCCCGGAATGCAGGTCCTTCATGAGCGATGCCGCATTCTCCCACCCACCTAAATCCATCGTTGTTTCGATGTCCATCTTCTTGCGGACAAACCACCCCCCCTCGCGAAGCTTTGACGCCCCGCCTCATGATGGCACGCATAGGGGAGTTTAGCACGCTTCACGGTGTTCTCCCACGCCTCTTGCGGAGCGCTGGCCGTCATGGAGCCGAACACATAGTCTCCACGACCTCAGTGCGCCAGCGGCGCGGCGCCCCCAAGCTTGACTTTCCGCAGGATCAGGGCGAGCGGAACGGCCGCAAGCGAGATCGCCATCAGCACCCAGAAGACGTCCACATAGGCGAGGAGGGCCGCTTGCGCCTGGATCTGCTGGCCGATCCAGGCATGCGCCTGTTGCTGAGCCTGCACCAGCGAGCTGCCCTTGGCGACGAAGTATTGCGTCACCTGATGAAGCGTATCCTGATAGGCTATGCCCGATGGGATGGCATCGCCGGTGAGCATGCTCTGATGGAACTGCTCACGATGCGCGAGCACGTTCGTTGCAATTGACACTCCAATCGAGCCGCCGGTATTGCGCGCCGCATTCATCAGCGCCGAGGCCTGGTCCGTTTTGCCAGGTGGCAGGCCGTCATAGGAAGCGCCCATGATCGGCAGGAAGATGAGCGGCAATCCTAAGCCCAGCAGCATACGCGACTTCGCAAAATACCAGAAGTTCAGATCGGGAGTGATGTTCGTCAAACCGTACATCGAGATGGCGATAAGGATCGCACCCGCCGCGATGAGATATTTGGGCTGCACGCGGCTCGAAAGCTGGCCCACGACGAACATCATGACCATGGTGACAACCCCGCCCGGCGAGAGCACGAGCCCCGCCCAAGTCGCCGTATAGCCATACTGCTCCTGCACGAGCTGAGGCATGAACTGGGTCGTCGCGTAGAGGATTGCCCCGGTCGCCAACATCACCACAAAGGCGGATCCGAATTGGCGCGTGGCGATCATTCGCACGTCGGCGGTAGGGCTTTTCTGCGCCGCTTCCCACGGTATCAGCGCCACAAAGGCGAGGCGCGCAGATAATCGAGAAGATTACGATGAAGTTCGATGCGAACCAGTCTTCCACGAGGCCCCGGTCCAGGACGACTTCGAGTGATCCAAGGAAGGCGGCGACGAGCAGGAAGCCTACCAAATCGAACCGGGCGCCTTTATCTGCCGGCGCTCCCTCCTTCACCAGTACAGAGACAAGCGCCATCGCCGCGAGCCCGACCGGGCCGTTGATGAGGAAGTTCCACTGCCAGGAGTAGTTGTCGGCGATCCAGCCGCCAAGCGTTGGGCCAACGACGGGAGCGACGACCACCGCAACCCCGAAAAGCGCGAAGGCCTGGCCGCGTTTCTGGGGCGGAAAGGAGTCGGCAAGAATGGATTGCGCAACCGGCACCATGCCGCCGCCGCCGAACCCCTGCAGGATGCGGAACAGGAGAAGGGATTGAAGATTCCAGGCTATGCCGCATAGGATGGAGCTAAGCGTGAATAAGCCGAGAGAAAACAGGAAAAAGGCCTTTCGGCCGAACCTTCTCGGTAGAAAGCTGGTCGCCGTAATGATGATGGCGTTGGCGACGAGATAGGTGGTCACCACCCAGGAGGCTTCGTCCTGGCTGACGCCCAGGCCTCCGGCAATATAAGGCAGCGCGACATTGGCGATCGTGGTGTCCAGGACCTCCATGAACACCGCGAGCGCCACGACGACGGCGATCAGCCAGGGATTGGTGGTTCCGGCAGCAGGGGCCGCTGGGAGGGCTTCAGCACGCGCGCTCATGACCGCCTCCAGCCAAGGAAGGCAGCGAGACGCTCATAGAGCGAGGGCTTGGGATCGACTCGCACGGAAGGCTCCACGGACATGCCGGGGCCGAGCGCGACATCGGAAGGCGGATTGTCGATGGCAATCTTCACCGGCACGCGCTGCACGATCTTCACGTAGTTACCGGTCGCATTCTGCGCGGGAAGAAGCGAGAACGCCGTGCCTGAGCCGGGCTGCACGCTCGACACATGGCCCTGGATCTGACGCTCCGGATAGGCGTCGATTGTGAGCGTCACAGGCTGGCCCGGCCGCATTTGATCGAGCTGAGTTTCCTTGAAATTGGCCGTGACCCAGGTTTCATCCGGGACGAACATGGTAAGGTTCGTTCCAGCCTGCGCAAATTCGCCCGGCAGCGCGGTGAGATTGACCACACGCCCCGGCTCGGCCGCTGTCACGGTGGTATAAGCCAGGTTGAGCTGCGCCTGATCGCGTTGCGCGATGGCCTGCTGGAGGGTCGCTTCCGCGTTGTTGCGCTGCGCCTGCAGCGCCTCGACCTGCCGCTCCTGAACCTTGAGGCCAGCCTCGAAATTCTGGACGCCGGCCTGTTGCTGTCTCAGTTGCGAGCTGTATTGCTGGGCATTCTGCACCGTGCCATAGCCGGTTCCGGCCAAGTGCTCGTAGCGTTCCGCCTGCTGCTTTGCAAAAACCAGCCCTGCCTGCGCCTGCTCCAGCTGAGCATGGCTGGCATTGATCTGCGCCTTCTGGACGTTGAGTTGCGCGTCGATGTTCTTGATGGCGGCTTGCGCGGCGGCGACCTGTGCATCGGCTTGCTCGAGCGCGACGCGATAATCGCGGTCGTCGATGCGGGCGATCACGCCGCCTTTTGGGACGTGCTGGTTGTCGGTGACAGGAACTTCCGTCACGTAACCCGATACCTTCGGAGCGATGGCGATTTGCCGGGAGGCAATGAAGGCGTCGTCCGTCGACTTGAAGTGGCCGCTGTAATCGTAATAGATGGAGCCGACGCCGAGCGCTGACGCGAGGAGTATGGCGAGTAGGCCTGAGGTGAATGGCCGCCGCCGCAGAAAGCCGCCGCGATACGAGCCGTTGCCTCCCGCAGACTTATCGTGACCCTTTTCGGCCTCAGCCGGCTCTGTCTTCGCGGGCGATTGCTGTGATGGCGCTTCAACGGCGGGACGCTCCAGCGACGAAGGAGCCCGCACCTTCATTTTGTCGCGCCAAAGCGGTTTATCGCCGCTGCCAGGCCGGTCTTGCCGCCCAGCATCGGATGGCGTGCTCTCCTCGAATAGCCCCTCCGCCGCCTTGGTATCCTCTTTCAACATCGCGGATTCTCCTGCCCTTTATTGGGCGACGCATCGGCCGCCAAAAACGAAACCGTTTCGTTCTCTTACTTAAGGCAGCCGTAATCCGCCGTCAATAACAAAACGAAACGGTAACGTTCTCTTTACAATGAGGGCGCTCGGCCCTATTTTGGGGGAGCCCGGCGTTCCCCGGGCGGCAACGGGGGTTGAGATGTCAAAAGTGAAGGAGATGGCAGCGGAAATAAGTAAAAAGAAATGGTGCGGCTCTGGCCGGCCCCCCAAGGAGCTTGCGGGAGAGGTCGAGGAGCGCATCCTTGAGGCTGCCCGCAAAGTCTTTCTGGAGCGCGGATTCGAGGGGGCGAGCATCGATGAGATCGCAGAAACGGCGCGGGCGGGAAAGCCCACGATCTATTCCCGCTATCAAAACAAGCAGGCGCTCTTTGCTGCAGCCCTTACGGGGCATCTCGACGCCAAACACGAGCGGGTCAGGAGTTCAAACTCCCGTGGGGGCCACCACCGGGGAGCGTCTTGAAAGTATTGCGGCGATCCTTATCCGGGAGGCGCTGACCCCAGAGTCCATCGGGCTTACTCGCCTTGCGATAGCCGAGGCCCGCCGCTTCCCGGATTTTGCATATGGCATCATCCGCTCCGCCCGCGAGCGGGGACTCGAAACTGTGGCGCAGTTCATGGTCGATGCGGCGGAGGCCGGCGAGCTTCAAAATCTGGCGCCTCCTGAGCGAGAGCGCTGTGTGAGGGCAGCGGCGCCCTATTTCCTCGATTTGCTCCTCTTGCCGCTGTTGATGCGGGCGCTCGCAGGCGAGAACCTGGAAATTCTACAAGGAGAGATCAGCCGGCATGTGGCCGAAAGGGTCCCTTTCTTCCTCACTGCATGCCGATATGGCGGCCTCGGCTGACGCGCAACCGGCGAAACAAGCCACGGCGCACTTCCCAATCGCAAAAGCTTCGCGCCGATATTGACGTGGCAAAGAAACGTTGACGCAGGTTGCGGCACACATGCTCGACCTCTCCCGCTGAAAACATCAGCATCAAGCTCGGCGAGTTCGCCCTGCCGCAATCTCCCGTGGAGAAGCTGCAGCGATGAAAATGCGCGCAGACCACAAAATTCAGGGATCGCGGAATCCAGAGCTACCGCGCGCCTTATCGTCCTACGATCCGACCCAGAGCGCTATCTGCTCATAGACATCCTGGCGGCTGAGCAAGTCGAAGTGATTCATGGTGCGGCCGATCCATTGCTGACTCTCAGGGATGGACAACGCGCGATGGGCCTCCTCGTGCTGGCCGAGCGCGCTTCTGACTGGCACAAGGCCGTCGCCCAGAAGCTGGTCGCGCAGGCCGTCGGCCTGGCTCCCTGTCGACGCCGCAATCGCGAAGCACTGGACGCCCTCGGGAAGAGGGATGGCTTGCCTTGTATCGCCTTCATGCTTGAAACGGTCCCTGTCCAGCCAGTCACTGTCGAGCAGATTGCCATAGCGAAGATCTGTGATGCCTGCGCTGCGAATCCGGGCGAGATGGGTGAAGGCAGCCGTGTACCGGCTTTTGTCGAGCGCTAGATGCAGCCACTGGCCGCCGCGCTCCATCGGAGCGCCATGGTGCGGCGTGCCGAGGAAAATAAGCTTGCGGAGATGCCGGGGCCAGTCATGTCCTGCGGCCGCACCGTAATGGCACGCGCTCCGCGATACCAGCCCGCCCATGCTGTGTCCGATGATGACCAGTTCCTCAATCGGCACAGGCCACTCGGCGGCCAGCGCCTGCAGCACATCGGCAAAAGCACGTCCGTTGGCGGAAATATGCAGTCCTGTATTATAGTGCAGATAAAACGTCGTGTACCCCAGATCGCGCGCGAGCGCGGCACCATGATCGTGGCCGTCCCTGTTCCAGTGCCTGTCGTTCAAACACAAGCCGTGAACCAGCACAGCAATCCGGCCGCTCGACGGGGCGAGAGTCTCTGCGAGGCTGTCTCTATCCAGTTGCAGCGGCTGGCCGTCGCGGCGCAGGCGCATGGGAATCGCCAGCGGGTTGGCGGTCTCGGCCAGATGATCGCCCAATACGCCGTTCAAGGCCGCGCGGGCGGCCTCGCGCCCCGGTGTGGGATGTTCGTCGGTGAGGATCGGATCCAGCAGCGCGAGAGCCGCATCGACGCCGTTGCCGGATAAATGAGTCACGCCTCGGATGCTGCGGTAGACCAGTCCCGTGATGCCGCGCGTCTTTCCATCCGCGCGAGGGGCGAACGGGCTGAAGTGGCTGGCGATGTTGCCATGCATGGTTTCAACCATCGCGATCAGGCCTGCAATCGCGTCGAAGGCAAGCCTGCTCATGCCGCGCAGATGGGAACCGGAAATTTCGGGGCTAGTGCTCATGGTGCAACGCTGCATGCTAGGCAGTCAATGCGTCTCGCAGAGGTGTCGTTGGGAAGCAGAGAGCGGCGCCGGGAAATCCGGTCAGGTTCTCGCATAAACTTCCAAGGGACATTCTTTGCGCCTGTAATTTGTAATCCAGGCTTCGGTTTTTTTGCCATGCCTCAATATGGTGACCGATAGCGGCAATCAAAATCCCGCCTGAGGGTCCAGCGGCATCAAACCATACCACAGTCGACGAGCGGCTGAGATGACGTGACAGCCTTTTATGATCCTGCCTTCGCACGGCGCCGTCATATCGACCACTGGGACAATGCGGTCAAGCAGGGCCACCCCTTAACATGCTGGCGCCGGTTGCGGGAGGGGAGGTGTCCTGCTTCTTCTCTGATGTGGGCGACCTCAGTTGCGTCGTGGTCGGCGCTCGGCCGGCCTATCTCTCAATGCATCCGGACCCGCGCCTTGGAGGCGGGCTTGCAGGTGGGAAGTCGGCTCCGCCAATACATTGTTTTTGTCGCGTTCGGTAGATCGGGATCGTCCGCAGATCCTCTTAATACACCTTCTCCTCCTCGCGCGCCTTCATGGTGAGCCGCCGGACACGCTCCATAAAAGACCACGAGGCAAAAATCGTCACGGGCAGCGCCAGGGCCACAAACATGTCCGCCGTCACATCGTGCGGCAGCCATCCGGCATCCTTCATTCCCTTGGCGAGATAGCCCGTAAGGCCAGACAGATAGTAGGCCAGCGCCGCCGTGGAGAGGCCCTGCACGATACCCTGCAAGCGCATCTGCAACCGCGCACGCCTGTTCATGTCCTGGAGCACGTCGCGGTTCTGCTGTTCCAGCTCGAACGTTATGCCGGTGCGCATGAGATCGATGGCGCGCACGACTTGGCTCGAGAGGCGCGCCTGGCGCGTTTCGATGGCGTTGCAAGTTTCGATCGCAGGGTCAAGCCGCGCGCTGAAGAAGGCCGAGATGGTCGTGTAGCTGCCGAGTTTGGCTTCCTGGATGAGATCGAGACGGTTTTTGACAATCGCGTGGTAAGCACGGCTCGCCCCGAAACGGAACGCCGTCTGCGTCGAAAGTGCCTCGCTTCCTGCAAGGAGGTCGCTCAAGCGTTTCAGAAGATCCTGGCTGGTGCGCTTGTCGCCGGCCTCGCTCAGGGCCTGATTGATCTCGGCAATTTCCCGTTCCATGCACCCCAAAACGGGGCCGGCGCGGCGTGCTTCCGGAAGGCCGAGAAGGGCCAGCGTGCGATAGGTTTCGATCTCCAGCACGCGCTGAACGAGCCGGCCAGCCCTTATCGAGTTGAAGTTTATCCGCTCTGATGAGCAGGCGCGTAAACCCATAGGGATCGAGGGTAAAATCGGTCAGAACCTGAGCGGCGCCTTTGGTTACGCCGATAATGCAAAGGCTTTGCTCATTGAACAATGCCGCGAGACTTTCGTGAGAAGGTCCGCCCTCGATCAGCGCCAGGTGCGTTGCAACCACGAGAGGCCCCGGCGCGAGGAAGGCGATCTCCTTTGCTCCCGGGTCGGGATGCATAAAAGGTTCCGCCGCGCCATGCGCCGTCGACCATGTGTAGGTTGTAAACTCGGTGTGCTGCTCCCAGCGAAGGTCCCAATCCCCTAACTCAACGTGATGGAATTTGGCGTCTTCGGGCGGGTTCGCGACGCCGTTTCTCGCGCAAAGATCGGCAATGGCCTTTCGGTCGTTGCGGGCCTCTTCGTCACTGGTTGCGAAAGCGTAATGATACATTCGCCGGGGCGCGTCCACCGGCAGGAACGGGCGTGCGTGAAGTTCGGCGAGAATAGCTCTCCGCGCCGCATGCTCTATCATGCAGAACTGCCCGGTTGCCCCGCGTTCTCCGTCTGCGGCTTCCGCCATCTTGCCTTCCATCTTTCGCCCGGGTCTCGCACAGTTCTACACAATCGTTTGCTAGTTCTTATCGCGGGACAAGGGAATGGCTAAAATCTGGCCCAGGACTGAAGAACGCCGTCACCGCGGCTCGGCGACTTGGCTGCGCATGAGGTGATGCTGGTGCGCTGTTGGCGCAGTGTCGAATCCGCCGTGCTTCTTGCAGCGTCGACATCACTTGCCGCCGGAAACGCCCGTCCATGATTTGCAATTGCGGCTGCGCTGCTTGGCGACCATCCGCTCCGGAAGCTCAGCGGCAATGATCGCAGGTCATCAAATGAGCACGGCGTGCCGCCACGGAAGCCCGCCGATTTGAGCCTGAATGTGTGAGGGATGTTCCGCCTTATTCAGGCTCACCCATCAAACCTTCTCAAGGCACCACGCAAGGATTGCCCGCTGCGCATGCAACCGGTTCTCAGCCTCGTCGAACACAACCGATTGCGGCCCGTCGATGACGTCGTCCGTCACTTCCCTGCCGCGGTGCGCCGGCAGGCAATGCATAAAGATGGCATCCTTCTCGGCCTTTTCCATGAGCGGCATGTTGACCTGATAGGGCTTCAAGAGGTCGACGCGTTCCGCCGTGTTATCCTGGCCCATCGAGACCCAGACGTCGGTGACAACGCAGTCGGCTCCCTTGACTGCTTCGCGGGGGTCTTCGAACATGACGAGCTTGCCGCCTTCCGATTGCGCCCAGTTTATCAAGTCGAGCGGCGGGCGAAGACTTTTTGGCGTCGCAAGATGGAGGGTGAAGCCGAAACGGACAGCGGCATGAATCCAAGACGCCGCGACGTTGTTGCCGTCGCCGACCCACGTCACCAGGAGCGGCTCAACTGGTCCTTTCTTCTCTTCCAAAGTCAGGACATCGGCGAGGATCTGGCAGGGATGAGAGCGGTCCGATAGACCGTTGATCACCGGCACAGTGGCATATTGTGCAAGTTCGATCAGCGTCTCGTGGGACGTCGCGCGCATCATGATCGCGTCGACATAGCGGGACAGGACGCGCGCCGTGTCGGCAATCGTCTCGCCCCGGCCGAGCTGCATGTCGGAATGGTTCAGGACAATGGTTTCTCCGCCGAGCTGCCGCATGGCGACATCGAACGATACCCGTGTCCGCGTGGATGTCTTCTCGAACAGCATCGCGAGCACAGCACCTTCCGCAAGACGCGGGCGCGACGCAGCAGGACCCTTGAACGAATTCTTCAGATTTTTGGCGCAGTCGAGGATCAGGCGCAGCGTGTCGCTGTCGTAGTCGTCAATGTCAATGAAATGACGCAGAGTCATTGGCAATTTGAGTGTAGTGTCACGCTGGAAGTGTAGCATTGAGCCTCACACATGCGTTGTCGATTTTTGCGCACGCCTCTTTTATTTCCGTTTCTGTTACAATAAGCGGTGGCAAAAGTCTGACGACGTTCTCGCCTGCGGTAACAGCCAACAATTTTTCCGCAAACAACATGCTCGACACTTCCGTGTTAGGTATGTTGCATCCCAGGCCGAGCATCAGGCCTTCGCCGCGGACCTCGGCTATGATGTTCGCATGCCGAACAGTAATATCAGCAAGCTGTTTCTTAAAAAGCAAGCCCATCTCGCGGACATGTAACAGGAAATTTGGCTTAAGGACGACGTCGAGGACGGCATTGCCGGCCGCCGCCGCGAGCGGATTGCCGCCGAAGGTCGAGCCATGCGTGCCCGGCGTCATGCCCGCCGACGCTTTCTCGGTTGCGAGGCACGCCCCGATGGGAAAGCCCCCGCCGAGCCCCTTGGCCACCGCCATGATGTCGGGCTCGATCCCGGACCATTCGTAGGCGAAAAGCTTGCCGGTACGGCCCATGCCGCATTGGACCTCGTCCAGCATAAGAAGAATGCCCTGCTCGTCGGCGAGTTCACGAAGAGCCCGCAGGAAGGGCCAGCCCGCCGAGCGGATGCCGCCTTCCCCCTGGATCGGCTCGATCAGGATGGCCGCGGTTTCCTTCGTGATGGCAGCCCGCGCCGCCGCTAGGTCGCCGAGCGGAACCTGGTCGAAACCTTCCACCTTCGGGCCGAACCCCGCGAGGTGCTTTGGCTGATTGCCTGCGGCGATGGTGGCGAGCGTCCGCCCGTGGAACGCGCCTTCGAATGTGAGAATGCGGTAGCGTTCGGGATAGCCGCGATGGCTATGATACTTCCGCGCCATCTTGATGGATGCTTCCATCGCCTCCGCGCCGGAATTGGCGAAGAACACCTTATCGGCGAATGTCACGGCGCAAAGGCGTTCGGCCAGCCGTTCCTGGCCCGTTACCCGATACAGATTTGAGGTGTGCCAGACTTTCCGGGCCTGCTCGATAAGAGCGGCGACAAGGTGTGGGTGGGCGTGGCCCAGGATGTTGACGGCGACGCCTGCGGCGAAGTCGAGATAGCGGTCGCCTGAAGCCGTGATGAGGTAGGCGCCCTCGCCGCGATCGAATTCGACATTAATGCGCGCATAGGTGCCGAGAACCGCAGACATTCTTTCCACTCGTTTTCCAATTAAAAAAGCCGCTCCGGCATGGGGCGGCTTGGGCTGACAAGCCTATTTTCCGCGTGTTCGAGCCCATGTCAACCGGCATAAAAGACACAGTGCCTCTAAAATGGAACGCCGTTCCCCCGTTTTAAGGATCGGGTAATTTGTCGAGCGGCCGCTTTTGTGCAATCATCCAAGTATGAAAGATGAAGTGGTGGCATCTCCTTCCGAATGCGAAGTCCTTCGCATCCACCGCGTCGCAAAGTGTACGGCGACATTTGTATTTCAGTAGGTAGTGTTTTCAAGTTCCCCGGTTCTTGCCGGAAACCGCCCTCAGTTCTGGGCAGTCGAATGCTGCCGCGTCTCCTTGTCTTGCGTTAGCGCCCGTGGCCCCGCTGGTTAATCTCCAGCGGCCCGTCACTTATTCGCGGTCCATCCGCCGAAATGAACGAGGAGCTAACATTTATGAGTTGGACAGACGAACGTGTTGAACTCTTGAAAAAGCTTTGGGCGGACGGCCTTAGTGCGAGCCAGATCGCGACGAAGCTTGGAGAAGTTACGCGTAACGCCGTTATTGGAAAAGTCCATCGCTTGGGTCTTGCTGGCCGCGCGACGACCTCTCGCATCAGAACAGCCCGTCCGCGTTCGAATATAGCACTTTTCCCTGCTCGATCATCGCAGGTGCAGTATCGCACCTTCGGTAATACGGCCATTAAGGTGATGCCTCAACCGCAGGAGCGGAAGATGCCTGCCGCGGCTATCATTCCGCTGCGGGCGATCCCGGATCTGGAACCTGCGCCCGATGGGCAGGTCAAACTGGTCGACCTCAAAGAATGCATGTGCCATTGGCCGATCGGCGATCCCATGGAGGAAGGCTTTCACTTCTGCGGACGGCGAAAGACCCTTGGCGTTCCCTACTGCGAACACCATGCGGCGATCGCCTATAATCCGCTCGCGCGCAAGCGCCGGGCGGTTTAAGGCCGGACAAAAGAATACACGGCGGGGGCCGGGAGCCGGGGCGTAATGCGCCCTGGCTCCATTCTTTACTCAAGCAGGCTCTGGCCGGCAAACTTTTCTCCAAGCGCGTAGCCCGCTCCCCGCACTGTGCGGATGGGATCTCTTTCCTTGCCGCGATTGATGGCCTTTCGCAGCCGGCCGATGTGAACATCGACGGTGCGTTCGTCCACATAGACGTCGCGGCCCCAGACGCCGTCGAGAAGCTGCGTCCGCGTGAACACACGGCCGGGGCTCTCCATGAGAAATTCGAGGAGCTTGAACTCCGTCGGTCCCAGGCGGACCTGGCGGCCGTTACGCACAACGCGATAGGCTTCGCGGTCAAGCTGGATGCCGTGGACCTCGAGAGTTTGAGCAATACGCGTTGGGCTCGCCCGGCGAAGGATGGCACGGACGCGGGCGAGCAATTCAGGCACGGAGAAGGGCTTCACCACATAATCGTCAGCCCCTACGGTCAGGCCGCGAATGCGGTCCTGCTCCTCGCCGCGCGCAGTCAGGATCAGGATGGGAATGGGACGGGCTGTCTTTCCCGCGCGAAGCCTTCGGCATAGCTCAATGCCAGATAGGCCCGGCAGCATCCAGTCCAGGATGATCAGGTCCGGCGGGTCCTCGCTGATTGCGACTTCTGCTTCGTCTCCGCGTCGAGCCAGGGAGACGCGAAAGCCTTCTGCCTCGAGATTATACTGCAGCAGCAGCGCCAGCGCCTCTTCGTCTTCAACAATAAGAACTTTCGCATTCATCGGCTCAACTCACGATAGCAGATGGGTCACCCCTTTCCTGCACCATTGTACCCGAGAACGAGTGTCCGGCTCGTGTTGTCCGATTTTGGGCGCTCGTCATCGAGGGTTTTTCCATGGATCAGAAAGTAAATCGTCTCGGCGATATTTGTCGCATGATCGCCGATGCGCTCGATATTCTTGGCACTGAACAAAAGATGCGCGTACAGCCCCGCGCTCTGCGGCTCTTCCATCATTGCCGTCAAAAGTTCGCAGTAGAGCGAATTGTACATGGCATCGATATCCTGGTCCCGCTGCCAGACTTTCAGCGCGGCGCTGGCGTTACGCTCAGAATAGGCATCAAGAACATCTTTCAGCTGCCTCATGGCAGCTTCGCCGATATGCAAGAACCCGGTCATGACCTGGGTTGGGCGCGCTTCTGCCGCTATCGCGATCGCGCGTTTGGCGATATTCTTGGAGAGGTCGCCAATGCGCTCCAAGTCCACCGCGATGCGAATTGCATTGATGATCTGGCGCAAGTCGCTCGCCACAGGCGCGCGTCTCGCTATGATTGAGATCGCGAGCTCGTCAACCGAGCGCTCCAGCGCATCGATCTTCCGATCCTTTTCAAGCGTAACCTCGGCCAAGCCGGGGTCGCGATGGCAGAGCGCATCGATGGCTTGCCCAAGCGCCTGCTCCGCAAGCCCGCCCATTTGAGCAATCATCGTGTCCAGCGACTTAAGTTCCCCTTCGTAAGCCTTTACGGGATGTTCCGCCAAAGCCGTTTCCTCCGCGTCGGGCTGGAGTTTCAGAACGCGCAGCCACACCACGTCGTGCGCTGGGCCGGTTACGGGAACTAGCCGAACCGTCCAGTGATGTAATCTTGCGTCCGTCTCTCCGTTGGATTTGTGAAAATCTGATCGGTGGCATCTTCCTCCACGAGATAGCCGAGATGAAAAAAGGCGGTACGCTGAGAAACGCGCGCCGCCTGCTGCATATTATGGGTTACAATGACAATGCAGTAGTTCTCGCGAAGCTCATCGATCAGCTCCTCGACTTTTGCCGTCGCGATGGGGTCGAGGGCCGAGCATGGCTCGTCCATCAGAATGACTTCGGGGCTGACGGCAATGGCCCGCGCAATGCAGAGGCGCTGCTGCTGTCCGCCTGAGAGGCTGGTGCCCTCGCTGTCGAGACGATCCTTCACTTCCTCGAAAAGACCGGCACGCTTGAGGCTTTTCACCACAATCGCTTCAAGGTCCGCTTTCGACGTGGCGAGGCCGTGAATGCGTGGGCCGTAGGCGACATTTTCGAAGATGGATTTGGGGAAGGGGTTTGGCTTCTGGAACACCATGCCAACGCGCGCGCGGACTTGAACGGGGTCGACATCGGGATCGTAGATGTTCTTGCCCTGGATCTTGATTTCGCCTTTCACGCGAGCCCCGGTGATGGTGTCGTTCATCCGGTTGAAGCACCGCAGGAAGGTGCTCTTCCCGCAGCCGGATGGGCCGATGAAGGCCATGACGCCCCGGTCGGGGATATCGAGGTTCACGCTGAAGAGCGCCTGTTTCTCGCCGTAGAAAACGGAGACGTTGCGCGCAGTGGCTTTTGGGGGGCGTTTGTGCGCAGCATCCGGGCGCACAGGGCTTGGTCCCGCGGGAGAGGCGCTTTTGGCTGGCTCGACGGAAATCTCTACCATTTGCGTTCGTACCTTCTGCGCAGGATCATGGCGATGATGTTCATGACCGCGAGGATCCCGAGGAGCACCATGGTTGCGCCTGCGGTCTTCTCGACAAAGCCCCGTTCAGCCTCGGTCGCCCACATGTAGATTTGGACGGGCAGCGCGGTTGCCGCATCGAGGGGCGATTTCGGAATGTCCACCACGAAAGCGACCATGCCGATCATGAGGAGGGGCGCGGTTTCGCCGAGCGCTTGAATGAGGCCCAGAATGGTGCCGGTGATCATGCCGGGAAGGGAAAGAGGCAGAACGTGGTGAAACACGGTCTGCACTTTTGATGCGCCAACGCCAAGCGCAGCTTCCCGAATGGAGGGCGGAACGGCGCCGATGGCCGCTCGCGTTGCGATGATGACTGTTGGCAGCGTGCGGAGCGTCAAGACCAGGCCGCCGACGAGAGAGGCGGACCGAGGCAGCCCCGCAAAGTTGATGAACACCGCAAGCCCTAGCAAGCCGAAAACAATGGACGGCACGGCGGCAAGGTTGTTGATGTTCACCTCGATCAGGTCGGTGAAGCGATTTTTGGGCGCGAATTCTTCAAGGTAGATTGCGGCGGCGACGCCCAGCGGCACCGACAACAGCACCACGATGAGCATGATGTAGAATGAGCCGAGAAGGGCGACCGCCAAGCCGGCGGTTTCGGGCTGGCTCGAAGCCGTATTCGTGAAAAGCCCCGTGTTGAAGAGCTTTCTCATGATGCCTTCGCCGGTCAATTTGTCGATCCAGGTGATTTGCTGGTCCGAAATCTGCCGGTTTGCCTGCGGCAGCGCCCGATCGATCTTCCCTTTCATGAAAGCGTCGGCGTTGCCGCTCGCCAGCACCCAGACGTTCTTCGTCTGGCCGATCAGCGACGGATCGGCTTTGACCATTTTGCGAAGCTCGGTGTCGGTTTCGCGAGACAGGAGCGCATTCGCCGCAACGCGTTGAGGGCGGCTGGCAGGATCGACGCCAAGAACTTTGTAGAGCGCGGCGTAGGCGATTTTCTGGTAATTGGCGTCGGCGAGAGCCTTCGGGCTCCGGTTGCCATCGGGATCGATCTCCTGCGCATCGAAAGTGATCGGCAGCTCGATCGATGTTTGGAAGAACGCGGTCCAGCCATTGCCGATGATGGATGTTAACAGGATGACCAGAAAAGCGAGCCCGATTGCGATCGCGGCCAGTCCGTACAGCTGGAACCGTATCTCCGCCCGCCGCCGGCGGCGCAGGAGCGCAGGATTATCGAAGCGGCGCGGAACGTCGTGAGCGGCGATATCGGTCATGGATGGGTCATCGGCTAGGACGCTCATTCATACTGCTCCCGGTATTTCCGCACAATGTAAAGGGCGTAGACGTTCAGCCCGAGGGTCAGAATGAAAAGCGTAAGCCCCAGAGCAAAGGCGACCAGTGTCTGAGGCGTGTTGAATTCCAGGTCGCCCGTGAGCTGACTCACGATCTTGACTGTGATGGTTGTGACGGACTCGAAGGGATTGAGCGTCAAATTGGCGGCGATGCCTGCGGCGAGCACGACGATCATCGTTTCGCCGATCGCCCGCGACGCCGCGAGCAGGATCGCGCCGACGATGCCGGGCAGCGCGGCGGGCAGGACCACACGCTTGATGGTTTCGGACTGGGTCGCGCCGAGGCCGTAGGAACCTTCGCGAAGGGACCGTGGAACCGCCGAAATGATGTCATCGGACAGCGAGGAGACGAAGGGGATGATCATGATCCCCATAACGATGCCAGCCGTCAAAACGCTTGTGGGCTGGATGACGAGGCCCGCCTTTGAGCCGACAAAGTTCAGGAACGGACCCACGGTGATGACCGCGAAGAAACCGTAAACGATGGTCGGTATACCGGCCAGCATCTCAAGCAGCGGCTTGATCGTGGCGCGGACGTTCGGATGCGCATATTCCGACATGTAGATCGCGGCCAGCAAACCGATTGGAACGGCCACCAGCAGCGCGATGAACGAAATATAGAGCGTGCCCCACATCAGCGGCACAAGCCCGAACTGGCCTTCGGAGTTGCTGGAAGCGCCAGCATCGGCGAAACGCGGATCCCACACCGTCCCGGTCAGGAAATCGATAATTGATACGTGCTTGAAGAAATCGAGGCTCTCGAAGAGCACCGAAAGCACGATTTCAACCGTTGTCAGGATCGCCACCGAGGATGCCGCCATCAGGCCGGCCACGACCACGCGCTCGACGCCATTGCGGGCGCGAAGGTTCGGCGAAATCCTGAAAAACGCAAAAGCAAAGCCGGCGATGGCGAGAAGGGCGGCTACGAAGGTCTGAGCAAGACTGTTTTTCTGCTTTAAATTGTCGAGAAGCTCAGCGCTCTTGATGATCGCCGCATCCGGCGCGGTCGCGACGGCAATCCCCTTCTCCGAGAGGAGGCGCTGGGCCTCCTGGGGATTGGTTTTCGCCGCTTGAAGCTCCTTGCTGGTCAATCTCTTGAGGCCGGATGCGACGCTTCTTACGACGCTCATCGTAAGCCCGATCTGCGCTTCCGAGCCTTGCAGCACTTGTGCGGGCAGACTTGCCTGAACGCGCGCATCAATGAACTGGGGCACAGTCGTGGCCCAGAGCAGGAGAACGAGGAAGGCTGGGAGCGACGTCCAAAGAGCGAGATAACCGCCATAATAGCCGGGGCGCGAATGAAGCGATCGCTCGTTGCCCTGCGCTACGACCCTGGCGCGCGCGAATCCGATAACAAACGCAGCGAGCGCCAACCCGGCCAGACAAAGAAATAATGTGCTGAGAGACACAGCCAACTCCCGAAGGCCCGAAGGCAAGTGATGCAACTTAGCGTGGCGGCTGCCCCGCCGCCACGCGCATTGCGTCTTAGCTGAGCGGACCCATCGTCTTAAGGTCTTTAACGATTTCGCGCGTCTCCTTCGCCTCCTTCTCCGGAAGCGGGACGAGCCCGTACTGGGCGAGAGGTCCGTCTTCGCCGATCATTTTGTCGCTGACGAAGAACTCGGCATACTCTTTCAAACCGGGAATGATGCCGACATGAGCCTTCTTCACATAGAAGAAGAGCGGCCGGGAGACGGGATATTTCGCATCCGCGATCGTCTCGACGGAAGGCGTAACCCCGCTAACGGGAGCAACCTTCAGCTTATCGGTGTTGTTCTCATAGAAAGAGAGACCGAAGACGCCAAGAGCCTGCTTGCTGGACTGAAGTCGAGCCAGCGTTTCAGTGTAATCGCCATCGATGTCGACAGCGTGCTTGCCGCCGTCATCCTTGCGGACTTTCGCGCAAGCTTTCTCAGTGGCCTCCGAGAGCTTATCAGCAGGAGTGCCGCTCGCCTTGAGCTTCTCCTCGATGAGCTTGTTTGCGCCAGTAGCCTTGCAGCCGGCGACCAGCACTTTGGTTTCGAAAACTTCACGCGTTCCGTGCTTTTCACCAGGAATGTAAGAAGCAATGTCCCAACCCGGGAAATTCGGGTTGACCTCTTTCCAGGTCTTGTTGGGATTGGCTGCCAGCGCGCCGTTGACCGGTACTTCAGCGCCGATCGCGAGGAACCAGTCCTTCGGCTCGAAGGCGAAGGACGGCCCTTTCACATCGGAAGCGAAGACGATGCCGTCATAACCGAACTTGACCTCGACGATGTCGGCAACGCCGTTCTTGGCGCAGGTCTCCTGCTCGGACTTCTTGATGCGGCGAGACGAGTTGGCGATATCGATCTTGTCCTCGCCAACGCCATCGCAGAACTGCTTGATGCCAGCGCCTGAGCCGCCGGATTCGACAACGGGCGCCTTCAGGGTTGAACTCGCTTTCGCGAAATTCTCGGCAACGATCTTTGCATAAGGAAAAACGGTGGAGGACCCTGCGATCTTGACCTGATCACGGGCGGATGCGGAGCCAGCAGAAAGTAGTCCGGCAGCCGCCGTAGCCGCGACGAACGCGACGAGACGATAATTCACTGTGCTCTCCTTGGAATATGAAACCAACCGGCAACCTGTCGGCGGTCGGTGCGCTAGGATCGTAGGGCAGCGCTACAACTGTTTTATGAAAGCTGGATGAACGTATTATGACAGTGTAACCCCTTGATCCAGGGTCGGATTGCCGCTAACCGATGCAAAGATCGCCCTTTTCCGTCCACTTCCGCACAAGCTCATCGCGTGGACTGGGCCGGGACGTGCTCCGTCAGGAGGACTGTAAACTTCGTGCCCGCTCCGACTGTCGACGAAATTCGAAGTTCGCCGCGGTGGCGGTTCACCACGTGCTTCACGATGGCGAGCCCAAGGCCGGTGCCTCCCTTTTCCATGGTTGCCGATCCCTGGACCCGGTAGAAACGCTCGGTGAGGCGCGGCAGATGCTGAGCTTCGATGCCTGGGCCATCATCATCGATGCTTATCGCAATCATGCTTGAGCTGCCGTTCTGCTGACGCTCGAGCTTTACAACGACGCGGCCGCCCGGACGTCCGTATTTGATAGCGTTGTGAATGAGGTTCATAAACACCTGTGTTAACTCGTCGCGGTCTCCCAGAACCGTGGCGTCCTCAACATCGCACTCGAGCTGCACCTCGATATTGGCTTCCGAGGCCATGGGCTCCAGCGCATCGCATGTGTGCCGGACAAGCTCGGAGATCACAACGACGTCCCGCGGCTTCAGATGCGCGCGCATTTCCACACGGCTCAGCGACATCAGATTGTCGATCAAGCGGGCCATGCGCTGGCCCTGTTTCGCCATGATCGGCAGGAAGCGGTCGCGCGCCGCGGCGTCATGACGGGCCGCGCCTTGAAGGGTTTCGATGAAGCCCAGCAAAGAGGCTAGAGGCGTCTTGATCTCGTGACTTGCATTGGCGATGAAGTCGGAACGGAGCTGATCGAGGCGGCGTTGTTCGGTGAGATCCCGCAAAAAGAGCAGTGCAAACGGGTCCCTCTCCGATCTGGCGCCAAGGTAGGAGACTGTCGCGGCCATGTGACGCTCCACGGGAACCCTCTCGCTGAAAGTGACGGTTCGCTGCGCCTTTTCGGGGCCGCAGTCTGTGACGGCGTCGAGCACTTGAGGGCTGCGCGTGGCGCCCGAAATGTGAAATCCGGGCCTCAAGCCTCCAAATAGGTCGCGCGCCTTGCCGTTCGAAAAAAGAATGGTTCCGTCACGAGAGAGAAGAATCGCCGGCTCCGGAAGGGCATCGATGACCGATGCCGCAATGTGGATGGGCTCGACAGGCGGCTGAGACGTGACAATCGCGGGGTAGGAAACCTGTTTCATGGTGGAACGCGGTATCATCGCCCCACCGGCAACAAACGCAAAAAGCGCTGCCGCCTCTGCTTCCCAGGGAAGGCGGTAGAGGGAGGACAGGATGAACAGGATGCCGGCGAAGAGTAAAACAAGCCATCTGCGTCCAAAAAGCCGGGCAACGGCGCCGCGAGCCGCGATCGCCCCCGCCCCCATCATGTCCTGCGCCGCATCGGCGGGACGAAGTGAGGTGTCGGGCGGTTGTCCGCCTGAAAAGCCTTTATCGTAGCGGTTGAGCATGTCTCATATATCGTTGCTGCAGGGCGCGATCATACAGCAAGCCTGCGACATTTTTTCAAAGCTCAAAATTGGTTGCGGCCGATCCGGTTCAGTCGCCCCGGCTGATCCCCGCGGCGGCGAGCTCTTGAAGATACCCGTGCCACAACTCGTCTTGCCGGCGGGTCATCTCATAAAGATAGAGCCACGAATAAAGGCCGGTGTCGTGCCCGTCGCTGAAAACGAGGCGAACCGCATAATTTCCGACGGGTTCGATGGCGCGTATGGTCACGCTGCGTTTGCCGGGCACGAGCTTGCGTTCCGATGGCGAGTGCCCCTGGACCTCCGCGCTTGGGCTCGATACACGCAGGAATTCGGCGGAAAGCCTGCCCACCGTCCCGTCGGTAAAAGTGATGGAAAGCTCCGATTTCTGCGGATTCAGCCGCAATTCGGAGACTGATGGTTCTTTCGCGCTGATTTGGGTCACTCTACGTTCCTCCGAGTTTGCACCGTTTATAGGTCTTTCAGATTTTTGCGTTACGCTTTTTTGCCGTAATCCAGTTTGATACACGTAAGTGCTCGCTGGCCAAGCCGCCATAAGGCTCTCCATCGGCCGGCGTTTTGTTCCAAACCCTTATAATCATAGGCCGTTTGCGTAGGTGTCCATGCCAGCAATTCAGATGTCTCGCGGTGAGCGTTTTTCGCTTGAGAAGATCATCAAGCGCCCGTGTCTTTCAACGGATATCCCGTCGGATCATGCCGAGAAGCTGTTGAATTACGGCCTTGTGAAGCGGCAGGTGATGCTCCTCCACGCGACCCCGCTGGGGCAGCTCGAAATACTTCGGCAACGATTCAGAAGAGACGATTTCGCCTTCGCTGCCCCCATGCAACGGGCGGGCTAGAGTGCGTCCGGAAAAGTGTGAAGCGGTTTTCCGATAAGACGCACGACAAAACAAAAAGCTAGAGCGCGCTTTATTCCATCAAAAGCGGATACGCTCTAGGGCAAGGCAATATATTTACGCCGTTGTAAAACCTCACTAGTAGGATTGTCCTCGCGCCTATAATGTTTGGTAAGGACGGAGCGGGCGGGAACCCGGCTCCGGCCTTGCCGTTATGGGGCATGCTAGCGGGGAGATGATCATGTCGAGAATATTATTGAGTGCAGCCTTGGCCCTTGCTGTCCTTGGCACAACGGCTGAGACCCAGGCGGCCGAAAATGGCTACTACCACAGAAGAGCCCATCATCAACACTACGCCCAGGCCCCTCATTCCTACGGGTTCTATTCGGACAGCTACCCGTCCTGGTACTATCCTCACGTTGGCGGCCATTCCTATTACTGGCAGCACAGGGCATGGCCCTTCGTGAACGGGTCTGCCTACAACTATCCTGGCTACTACAACAATCAATCGTTCTGGGAGCGGGTTCAAACGCAGGCGAATTATCCCATTCAATATTAGCGTGCTCTCAACGCTTGGGCGAGCTTCCGCCTAGAAGTGCCGCCAGAGACGGCACCGGAAGCTTGCTCACCATCAAGGCGCTGGCGGTGACTGCAGCGCCTGCAATCACCATTGGAATCTCCGCCGGATGAAGGCGCAGTACGGCTGCGTCGGCTCCCATGATGGCCATTGCGGCTCCCGTTGATGGGAGGCCGCAAAACCACTTCTTTCGCGGCCGCGACGTGTCAGCCGGGAGTGACAAAACGGCTTTGGATTGAACGTTGAAGCGTGCAAGACGAAGCCCCGTTGCAATCACATAGACAGCCGCGATGAACCAGCCTGCTGCTCCAAGCGAGTACAGGTGCCGGTCATACAATAGCATCGCCGGAGCGACCCCGAAGTTCAGAAAATCGGCAAGTGAGTCAAGTTCGGCCCCTATCTCGGATTGGCCGAAAGCTTGCGCGCGAGAAAACCGTCGGCGGCATCGAGCAGGGCCGCTCCCAGAATGGCCGTCATCGCGAGAGCGAACTGCCCTTCGCCCGAGAAGCGTATGGCGGTCAAGCCGAGGACGACGGCCGCGAGCGTCAGCGCATTCGGAATAAGCCGTATGAGCTTTCGAAGCCGGGTTCCCCCGGATGAGGCACAGTCGCTGCCTACCACCTTGAACGGCTGGCCATGATCATGCTTCATGGTGCGGCTGCCCCGTTTCGTCGACCCGCACCGGGGGCTGCATTCCCGTCTCCATCACCGTCAGGTTAGCCTCCATTTATGGGAACAATTCCGCCAAGAAAATGCAACTCAGCAATTGGTTTCGATGAACTCCCGATTCGACGAGAAACAGCAAATTCAGATGCGCTGGAAGCTCCGATGAGGCTCCTGCGACTCTAGGTCCGCGATGACGGTCTCGCCCGCGAGGGTCCGCTGTCCCTCCGAGACGAGCAAAGTCGAGGGCGGAAGATAGATGTCGACGCGGCTGCCGAAGCGGATGATGCCGAGGCGCTCGCCAGCCATGACAGTGTCGCCGATCTTGACGTCCGCCACAATGCGGCGCGCAACGAAGCCCGCCACGAGAACAACGCCCAACCGTACCGCATTCTTGGCTTCGATCGCGAAACTTTGGCGTTCATTCTCCTTCGGAGCCTCCGGATCGGCGGCGTTCTTGTAAAGTCCGGGCGTGTGAACCGCTGTCTCGATCCGGCCCGCGATAGGCGCGCGCGTGACGTGGACGTCGAGGAGAGAAAGAAAGATCGAAACGCGCGTCCGGATCTCCGTCCCGAGATTAAGTTCCGGTGGCGGCGCCATGGGCTCAATGCCGATCACGACGCCGTCCGCCGGTGCAACCACGAGCCCCTCGCGCTGCGGAACGATCCGGGAGGGATCGCGAAAGAAAAACACCAGCGCGCCCGTCACGATCAAGCATAAGAGTGCCAGCGTATTGAGCGACAGCAAATATGCGACGACCGTGACAGCCGCCGCCCCAGCAACAAATTTATAGCCATCTTTGTTGATGGGCGCCAATAATGCGCGAGCTTGAGAGAGTGCGTTGGGTCCGGCCACGATAATCCCCTACAAGTTGTTGAAATCGCCTTATCCGACAGTTGTTATTGCACGCGCGCGTTGCGTATTGTTAGGATGCTTGTCGCGCCGTTTTGCCACGCTAATGTCACAAGCAGTGCATACCCACCGTCGTGAATGCACCGCCGTCCGAAGAGCGGTCCGCAGGCTTCTTTGATCCCAGGAGAGCTTCGATGTACGCGAGAATAGCCGCAACTGTTATCGTTGCATGTCTAACACTTTCGCCAGTTAGGGCACAAGATGCGGAAAAGCTGACGCTTTCGATCCCGCCGGAGGTGACGGAAGTCGCGACAGCCGGTACATGGTCCAACGGCGATGCCTCGGGCGTTTTTCGCGCGACCGTGCTCACGGTTCCTTCCGGCGACACGACCCAGGCGCATCTCGTTCTCCAGCTGATGGCTGTCAGCGCCGACGGGAACACATCGAAAGTTAATAAAACGGTCGCGGTGAAGCAGATCGCGGACAAGAAGCTTCCCAACGCCTTTCTGGCGGTCGAGGAGGACGGGACCGAGAATGAAGTCACCTGGCGCGTCACGAGTTATGACAGCAACTCCAATGCCGATATCGGCGCGCTCGTCACCATCAACGCCAAGGGCGAAGTTGAGGTAAAGGACGCGCCGAAGGAAGAGGAGTCTGCCGCGCAGCAGCAAAACGAGGATAAGAAGTAGCCGGGATCAGGCTGCGGGGAGCGCGAGAAGATCGGCGTGACCGAACACGCAGAAGGCCGCCGCCCGGCGGTCTTCCTTCCATCCCGCAATGGCCTGCTGGTCAAAGAGACCCAGTTCGGCGACAGCGGCTGATGAGTTTTTGGCAAGCATCGCAATCAAGCTTGCATCTTTCGGTCCAAGTCGCCAGGAGCTGTCACCTCGGGTGACCGCATATCCCTCGTGGCAAAACGCGTTGTAGAGCGTGGCGGCAGCGGTTGATCCGGCTGCTGCTCCGAACCCTTTATTGCGGCGTTGATGAACATTGAATGCCACAACCATTGGCCCATCGGCCGGATGAGGCGGCGACCACAGTTGATAGCCATTGTAAATAAGCGGAGCGTAAACAGCAGCGCGCGACGCCGCGGCGGCCCGCGCGAACCTTGCGATCCAGTCCTCGGAAACGAGATCGAAAAATGCCGAGGCTGTGACGATCTCATCAGGCTGAAGAAAGCGCTCCGACGCCAGCGCTGAGGTCGGTCTCCTCAAACGCGACTTCGATTTCACGCCCATCTTTTCTGAGCTTGAGCCCACGGGATGGCGTTTCAACTGCCGCATCGGCCCAGGCCGCAAGCCGCTCGCGCGCGGAGAGCAGCAATCGCCGATCATGATCGAGAAGACGCCAGCGCTGCGGGATGCCGGGCGGAAAGAGAAGTGCGGTATAACGCAGGTTGGACCCGGCGCCGCACCCGAAGTCCGTAAACTTGACCTCGGTTCGATCCGTGAGATGCGCCGCAAGCCCTGCCGCAACTTCAGGGTTCCTCGCCGCCGCGTCGGCCGGCTCCCGCAACAGCAGCCATTCCTCGGAAAATTCGTTCACTGGGCCGCGTGCTCCAGAACGTGTGCGATCGTATCCGCAGTGCGCGTCCAAGCCGGCAAGGTTTGACCGTGCCGCCAAGCGCTCCCGGCCTTTTCCCGCCTCAGGGCCGCGTTCGACAGAAGAGCGCGTAGCGCCTTCGAGAAGGCTGCCACGTCTCCAGTGGCGCAAACGAAGCCCGCAGCATCGGGCACCGTGTCGCGCACAGCCCCCTCGCCCGAAGCGACGACGGGCAGGCCATGCGCCATGGCCTCCGCAAACGCCATCCCATAGCCCTCATAGAGGCTCGCGAGCGCAAAGACGTCACCGGTGCTGTAAAGCGCCGATAGTGCCGCCTCCTCGAGTTGACCGGCAAGGCGGACCCTTTCCTCGAAGTCGTATGCCTCAAGTTTCCGCCGGACAAGTGCGGTTGTGTCCGGCGATTGGTCCACGGAGCCCGCAATCGTGGCTCGCCACGGCAGATCACGAACCTCGTTCAGGGCGTCGAGGAGGACTCCGAAGCCTTTGCGCGGGGTGAGCGTTCCCACGCTCACGACATGGGGCGGCTCCGCAGCCGGAACAGCCGCAGCGCGTTTTCCGCGAAGGATGCCGGGCTCCGCGATTGTGATTTTGCCGGCAGGGACTCCGAATAACCGCGTCAGCTCCCGCGCCGTCCCATGGCTTGGCGCCACGACATGCCGGGCGAAGGCCAGCGCCTCCCCCTCTGTTTTCAGCAGATGGGTTCTCTTTGAAGAGGGCAGTCCCTCCTCAAGGCCAAGCGGATGGTGCACCAAAGCCACAACCGGCCTTTTTAGCCCCTGAAGTGTCGATAAAGGGAGCGCGCCATAAGCAAGCCCGTCGATGAAGAAGACCGTGCCGGGCGCGTCAAGCGCCGCCAAGGTCGCCGCCGCCACATCCAACTCGGCTTCGGACGCCAGCGGGAAACCACCGGGGAGGGTGCATACCTCGATGGGGAACCTTTCTGCGAGCAGCGGCAGGATCTTGCGTGCGTAGACGTATCCCCCGGTCGGAGTGGCGAGATCGCCGGGGATCGCGAACACGCAACGCGTCATTTCGGCAGTGCGCCCTCATACGATGCGCGGGCCACATGGCTCTCCTGAACCGTTACTTTCAGACGTGAAACGGCTTTGCCATCTTCGCGCAGCATTCCGTCAGCGATGACTTCAGCCAGCTGGTCGAAAATATGCCGGCATAAAAATTCGGTCGTCGTAAGCTGCCCTGCGAATTCGGGCTTCTCGTCGAGATTTTGGTAATTGAGCGGGGCAAGCACGGCCTTGAGGACTTCATGAGCGAGGCCGATGTTAATGACGATGTTCTTGTCGCTCAGCTTCTCGCGAAAGAATGTTGCGTCCACCACCAAGGTTGCGCCATGCATCCGTTCCGCGCGTCCGAATGCAGGATCAGGCAAACTGTGTGCAATCAGGATGTGTCCGCGTACTTCCACCGCATATTCAGCCAATTGATTTTTCCTTCCCTAGATTCGTCGCGGCCAAATCGCCCTGCGCCCTAACATTACATGTTATCAAAATTCCATCAAAGCATCAGCTTTCCCCAGGCTGGCGGCGAATCATTTTAAAAGGCGGTATAGCTGCGCAGAAGACTTTTGGGAAAGGGGCGTCTTTATGCAAAGCGTAGTCAAGCTAAGCGAGGCAAGCAACGTCTACAAGTTGAGTGACCCCGCGAACGGCGAACAGGATGCAAGCTCTGATCATTCCGGTGACATCCCGAAAAAGCCAGCTGGAGCTGTGCTGAACGATAAAGAGCCCGTGGCATTTGGGAATTCGAAATCGCTTGAAGCGTCAGCCGGTGACAAAGGCTCTTCCGGAGAGCTCCGCCTCGGCTGCGTCATCCAGCGCAGACGATGCCCTTGCCTGGCTCAAGATCATCCAGAACGCTACCGCAGATTTGACGGCGGATATTCGAGCCTCAAAAGGGGGTTCCGTCACCCGCTCGGATGAGGCCGCGTCATTTGGGCGCAACTCTCCGCAGTCGTCGCCGGGCTTCGCGGGAGACCGGCCGAGACACCCCGGCTTCCATGACGACCCGCAGAACGACGATTACCGCGACGAGCGCATGCTCGCCCAGAAGCTCTCATACAGGAATACCGAATCGCGGAGGAGCGCGCCGCCCCAAACGTTATGGACGGCGGTCATGCCCTACGTGGCGGCAACAGGTGTCTTTGCTTTCTTAGCCGGTAGCGCCGCGGTTTACTTCTTGACGGGGTCGTCGTCTGCGGATGTCAAAGCAAAGGCGGCAGCCACCGCGGTCGAGACCCAGTTCGAGGCCCCAACTGCGCCGGCAGATCAGCCGGGCTCAAAGAAAGGTGGACTCCAGCGAGCGGCCTTGCCGGCTGCCTCAGCTGACAGCACAGGCTTCTGGGGATCGAAGGCGGAAGAGCAGGGAACCAAGTCAGCCAAACCGGAAGCGCCCGCTGAGCGTCAAACCTGGTCCGACACCGTGGAGACTTTCAAACAGTTCGTGAAGCCGGATCAAAGGTAGGCGTCAGCCAACATACGACGTCGAAGCTTCAAAGGGCTGTGGGGGCCCGATGATGCTGATCTCTATTCCTCCGCATCGGCGTAGCGGACCGCCGTGGCGATTGACGGCGAGCGCGTGGCTAGCAGCCTGGGAAGCACGCCGGGAAGTTCATCGAATGCCACTTCGTCGGTGATGAGCGCATCAAGACGGTCGTCGGCAAGAAGCGATAACGCTTTTGCAAGACGCCGTGTGTGTGACCAGCGAGCACGGCGCGAGCCGGAAACAGCGCCCACCTGAGAGGAAATCAGATGGAGCCGCTTGCTGTGAAACGCAGACCCAAGAGGGGCCGGAACCTCTGCTGTGCCGTACCAGCTTAATTCGATAATCCTGGCTTCGAACCCGGCCGAGAGGAGGGCTGTCGCCAGCCCCGAGGATGTCCCGGAAGTGTGGAAGACGACGTCAGCCTCGGCACTGGCGAGGGCGTCAGGCAAAGAAAACCTTGCGCCGAGCGCGCGCACGATAGCCTCGCGGGCTGGATCGATGTCGCAAACAAGGACGTCGGCCCCGGGCAGGCGGGCTGCGAGACTCGTGACGAGGAGCCCGACAGCCCCCGCGCCGATGATTACGATTCTATCTCCCGGACCCGCTCCGCTGTCCCACAGGGCGTTCAGCGCCGTTTCCATGTTGGCCGTAAGAATTGCGCGGCGTGCGGGGATTTCGCAAGGCAGCGGGACAACTGCATCGCGAGGCACTGAGAAAAGTGTCTGATGCGGATGCAGGGTGAACACTGACTTTCCGATCAGGTCCGGAGAACCCCCCACAACCACGCCAGCGACGGAGTAGCCATATTTGACGGGAAACGGGAATCGTCCCTCCTGAAAAGGCGCTCGCATCCTTTCGAACTCGCTTTCAGGCACCCCGCCTTCAAAGATGAGCTTCTCTGTCCCCCGGCTGATGCCGGACCATAGCGCTCTTACGATGACAGGGTTGCCACTTTCACCGATGGTCATCGACGGCACACTGGCCGGTCGAAGCTCGGAGGTGCGGGGTGCCACATAATAGAGAGCGTGGGCGGTGCATTTCCTGCTGAGATTCGGACTTGTCATGAACCTGAGATTGCGATCTCTTATTGGAAACGGAATCGCTTCCTCATTTGAAAGAGAATAGCGCAGTCATAACCGGCGAACTGCTGGTCCTGCTCCCCCAAGATTGTATTTTTTCTCTTTGGCTACTTCCTTTGATTTCTACGGTCAGTCGTAGCTCTTGCGGAAATTGCATCTGCAGGTTGCAAAAATCCGTGATCGGGGAACGCCTCCTGCGCATTTTTGTTGCGATAGAAATGATGGCCAGTCTCGCCTCAGGTCTGGCACCGAAGTTGGCCCCGATGGTCGCGAGACTCAAAGGAGGGCCTTTACATGCTTAGAACTTCCGTCGCGATGCTGATCGCCACGACTGTCCCCGCACTGGCCGCAGATAAAGTCGTGTCCAGCCACGAGGTTCGGTTCCAGGACCAGGCCTTCATCTGCGGAGAGGTTAATGATCGGGGCAAAATCCGCCGATTTCATTCACTCGATTCCTCAGGCCAAATACATTCCTGAGTTAGAACCGCGTGCGGGCGATCCCCTGGCCCCAAGTTGGATGATAACCTACCGGATCATTTGTGAAGCGGGCTATCGGCGGCCAAACCTCACGGCCCGTCTCAGCCGCAAGAGGTTTTAGGCGCCGCTGCCCCGCAGGTAGCTGCGAAGCGGGAAGGGAGGCAAGACGTTAACGACCTAATCCGTGCGGCATGCCAAGGTGTTTCGTCGACGTACATCCCAAGGTAGTGGTCTGTACGTCGAGCTTTTCCGTGGAGCTTGACTATTCCGGATGTCGTTGGTCTTACCTCCTTTTTCCTTGCCGGGCGGGCTTGAAGCCTTTAATGGCCCTTGTTATTTTGTACTTTGAAGGAGGTTGCGGCCGGCCACCGGGTGATACTCTACAATACTGATTTTCTGAGTCAGCAGCCTTAATCGCGGAATGCGAGTTCTTTCGTTCGCAGCAGAGATGGGCGGCAGTCGTCTTCTGATCGTTGTTTCAACAGGCCATCAGGGCATTCCAGTGCCCCCTGCCAGAGTACTCGCAGTATAGCATCTTCTGATCTAAAGCGTCGCCATTCGTTATATCGGCCGGAATGCTCAAAAGACTTTTAAGACGCGGGCGAGGAAACGGCAACGGGATCAACCCGTAATCTTAGTACAGAAAAAGGTAGCAGGTTATGGGTAACGGTAGTGATGTGTTCAGGACGGTTGTGTTGGAAAACTCGACATGGGCCGTCGTTCGAACCGATCCAGCCCGGCCACGTTTCATGGAAGTCATCGCCAACTTCTATGACGAGAAGCGAGCCAGGGAGTATGCTGACCTGCAAAACCAAACCGGTCAGCCCGGTCAGCAGAAAGAACAGGAGCAGGTCAAAGCGCCTGCACCGGAACGGACATCTGCCAAGCCAGATGCCGGCGAGCCCGAACTCAGCGCTCGGCAAAGCGCCGTCTTGAAGGCGCTTCGTGAAAAGATGGACGAGAACAGACACGTCGCGGTAAGGGCCGCCGTCCTGGCCCAATCGGCGCAAATACCGCTCGGATCCCTTCACTCAGTGCTTGGGTCGCTCGAGAAGAAGGGCTTGATCCAAACCAGCCGCGCAGGCTCGGCAAGGGCGCCCGCTGTCTATCGAGTGCTGTGAGCCGGTGATCGCTCACTTTTATGAGCTTGCTTCCACCCAGCCGCACGCCCCCCTGGCAAGCCACAAAGCAGGCTACGGGAACGTCCGCGTGCCTAAGATTTCTTCGGCATCTGGCTTTGCGCCATAAGGGCGAGTAGCTTCAAGTCCTCCTCGTTCTTCTCGCCTGTGAGCAGGAAGCGGACGTGGTCAGTCACCCAACTCGCCGCCTTATTGGAACCGAGCACCTGCACAGCTATGGGGTTCTCTGGGAGTTCAGGCGCAGGGAGCGCATAAAGGGTCAGCGGCGGCTCTGTTTTGGAGGCATAGGTGAGCTGCATCATGCGGTCCTGCCGATAATTGAAGGTCTGACCGCGGAAGAGCGTGTAGCCCTGCCGGGTGAAATCGGGAGGCGTCAGGGCTTTAGCCGTGATCTTGGAAAGCTGGAAGCGAATCAGTTCGGGGTTGGCAATGGCGTCGGGGTAGGGCGTCAGCGTTTCGCGCGGGAAGAAGCTATGGAACCGCGCAATGTCGGACGTCCAGGACGAAGGCGACAGTTGCGCGGCAGGGGCTCTCTCGGTGTCCTTCGGCGGCGGCGTGCGCTGGCCCGTTAAGACCGTTGCTCCATAGCCTCCAAAAACGCCGCCAGCGAAAACCGCGATCACAAACAGCATTTTGCGGACCGCGTCCGGATCTTTTTGCGCCGGTGACTGTGCCGTGGCCCTCGGGCTGGCCCTTTCCTTAGGGAGTTGCTTGCCCTCGCTCTCGTCGAACTGAAGCGTGCTGCGGGGAACCGCAATCTCTTCGCGGGCGAAAGCGCCGAAACATTCGATCAGCTGAGCTTGCGTGCGCTTCAAACGCGCAACGCGCCGGGAGATCTCCACATTCGCACTTGCGAGCTGGGAGACTTCGCCGGACTGCCGTCTTTCGAGTTGACCATCGATATAGGCCAGCAGGAACTCATCACTCAACTGGGTCATGCGGCTCGCTCCTGCCCAGGCGAAGCGTCGTACTCTTCGGAAAGCCCACGATGATCGAGCCACTGGGAGAAACCGGTGTGGCCCCGCGCCAGGAGCTTCATCAGCGACAGCATCGTGAGCGACGTCACTTCGGCGGCCTCATCGTAAGAGGCGGCCTCGCCGTAAACAAGGTATAGGGCGGCTCTCTGAGACGAAGGCATATTTGCGATAAATTTCGGAAAGTGAGCGTTACCGGCGAGCGGTCCTTTGGGAAAGCTTGCCGCAAACAGGCGCGGGTCGGGCTGGCATCGCATTTGGATGTTGGGATCTTCGCCGAGCTTCGCATTCCACATGGCGTACATGCGCCGGAATGCCTCAATGAGTTGGTCGCGATCATCCGCAGCAGAATCCTTGCGTAGATTCAGACCCTTGTACGTGCTGCGAAGAAGCGCCCGCGCCAGTTCTTCATTGACGGTCAACACGAGAGCGAATTTGTATAGGCGGGAAATGATGCTCTGAAAGGCATCGCGCGAGCGGCTGTGGCTCTGTCCAAAGGAAGCCATGATACGCGGACTCTCCCTACAAAGTAAAATAACGACCAACACCCAAGACTTTGACAGGGAAAGGTTGACGCGCCGTAAAATTGCAACAAGGAATGCCGGAATAGGAGTTGTCACCGGCTTCTTTAACGATGCGCCCCCTGAGCAATTGCCAATCCACTGGGAGTTGTGAAACATCACAATCCGTGTTTTTTTTCTAAAGCCGGCAGTGATGGCGCTCTAAACCCGCTGTACCGGCAATGGCATTGCGGGCGGCCCATGACGAACGACGATTTAGCAGAAAACCGGCTCAGCAAATTCTCCAACGCCGATCGCCGTTTGCATCTTCATTCCGAGACAGATGCCAAGCTTCAACATCCGGCTTCTCCTCTCACGGTCGAGAACGATCCCCCACTCGCCGATCTCCTGGAACATGCCATTCGCGGCAGCGGCCTTCATGAGCGCGCCCTTTTCGATGCCCGCACGGCGGACGCGTCTCCTGAGGCAGCCGGACCCAATCTGCTGCACGAGAGACTGATCGAGGAACTGACAACGGCGCAGGAGCAACTCCGGACTGAAGCGCCAGTTCAGTATGCGGAAGCGCTGGACTATACGGAGCTGCCCGCTGAGCCTTTGGCGTTGGAAGAGCCTGCCCCTGAAGCCTTTGCTCTTATCGATCGGGAACCGCTCTCCCTGCCTGAGTTGATCCCGCCAGCAACGCCTGAAGAGGCGGGTGCGACGGGACCGGGCACCGCACCCCGGATCGGCGAGGCTCTGGAAGAGCACCTGGGCGGGGACAAGCTGGCGGCCATAGCCGCAAGCGTTGGTCTCGCTGGCAGGGCGAAGGCCCTCGGTCGAAGCGCTCGAAGCATCACGCGCCGAATGCGGATCCGGGATTGGAAACGCCGCCGCCTCGCACTTCTGAGCCTTTTTCATCGGCATGTCTTCGACACAAGGACCGAGCAGCTTCTATTCTGCAAAACACCTCCGCTTGAAGTCTATCATATCGAGGAGACAGAGGAGGGCGTGCAGAAGTCTTTCTTCTACGATGGGCCGATCCCCAAAAAGCTTCTCGACTGGGCGCTTTCGGCGCTTCCGGAAGACTTGAAGCGATATGCCTTCGTCGATTTTCGCGCCGGCAATGGGCGGACCTTGCTTCTGGCTGGGCGGCATAACTTCGAATATGCGGCCGGATACGCGTTCGATCAGGAAGGTACTGAAACGCTGGAAATGAATCTGGCGCAATATCCGAGATCCTATCTCGCGTGCCGCGATGTGAGGGCGCTGCGGGGAGACCGCGACGGGGTCGTCATTCCTGCGCAGCCCGCGGTTCTTTTTTTCCCGGGCGGTCTTAGCGAAGGCCACCTTGACATCATCCTCAATTATGTAACTGCTTCTCTCCGGCTCGATCAGCGCCCCATCTATCTCATCTTCGAGAATGCGGGGCGGGAGTGCGGCAGGGAACAGATGAGCCTGTTCGAGAGAGTGCCGCTGCCCCTGCTCAATCAGGCAAAGGCGTTCCTTTTCGCGCCTGTGAATATTGCCGTTTACCGCTCCAAGGCCGAAATACCGAACTAACCAATAGAGCAGCCCGTGCCCATCCGGATGCGGGCTTTTTTAACACTCTAGAATTGATCAACTTTTTCGCCTTTCATCGATTTCGATGAAAGGCGGATTGATCGAGTGTCAGCGACGGAAGACATGGACGAAGCGCCGAACGAACTTATTTGCGCTGAACGGAACCGCGCGGGTCTCATCTGCCTCAATCGGCCAAGGGCTTTGAATGCGCTCACCCTCGGGATGATCAGGGGGCTTGAGGCGTTCACGCATGCTTGCGCGAAGAACCCTCATATCTATGGGATCGTGATGGAGGCGGAAGGCAAGGCCTTTTGCGCAGGAGGCGACATCCGGGTCATCCACGACTGGAGCCGGAACAGCCCCGCGGAGGCGGATCGCTATTACATCGAGGAATATCAGCACAACTGGACGCTTCAGTGTTTCCGCAAGCCGCACGTGGCCCTTATAAACGGCATCACGATGGGCGGCGGCGTTGGGGTCTGCCTCTACGGCACGCATCGCGTCGCGGGCGAGAACATCCGCTTCGCCATGCCCGAAACCGGGATCGGCTTTGTGCCAGACATTGGAGGCTCGTGGTTTCTGCCGCGCATGCCGGGGAAGACCGGGCTTTATTTTGGCCTCACGGGGCGGGTCTGCGACCGCGCCGATACTTATTATCTCGGCGTCGCGACGCATTGCGTTCCGGCCGACACGTTCGGGGCGATAAAGGCTGCGATGGTCGAGGCAGAGCCTGTCGATCAGGTCTTGGATCGCCTGCACGAACCGCCTGGAGAAAGCGTGCTGCAAACGCTTCGCGGCCCCATCGATCGCATTTTCTCGGCTCCCTCGCTCGACGATATTCTCAGAGGCCTCGAGCGGGAGGATGGAGAATGGCGGGATTGGGCGCAGGAGACGCTTGCGATCTTGTCCAAGCGATCGCCGCTTAGCCTGAAAGTCACCTTCGAAGCCCTGAAACGCGGGAGCGGGTTCAAAACCCTCAAAGAGGCGCTTGTCGTGGAATACCGGCTCGCAACGCGGATGATCCGGCGTCACGATTTCCTGGAAGGCGTGCGCGCCGTCGTCGTCGACAAGGATCAATCGCCGAAATGGGAGCCGCCGTCCTTGGCCGAGGTTAGCGACGCAATGTTGCAATCGCTCTTTGCACCGCTCCCTGAGGGCGACCTTGTCCTTAAGGATTACTGGTCGCCTCCCTCTGGATAAAGGGGAGGCTGTGGTTGCAATAAAGCCACGATGCCCAACTAACCAGATGACCGGAAAGCTTCGCGCCATTGACGCATGCTAAGCTCAATGGGAGAGATGAGCGTGAGTTAGTCGCTGGGGAGGGCACATGAGCGGTGAACGAGGCCCCTTCGGGCGCAGCCGCCTTGGCACACTCGGGCGAAGATCGTTTATTTTCGGCGCTTCCGCAACGGTTCTTGCGGGCTGCTCGTTCATTCCGCGCGAACCCTTCACAGCCCACGAACAAGCCATCGCCGAGATCCCCGGCATTCCGAACGCTCGCGTCTGGATCGACGGTAGCGCGGCCGAGTTCGGGAACTTCCTGCGCGGAACGGCGGTTGCTTCGCCAACGGGTCCCACAGAAAGTTTCGATTTCCTCGCGCTGTCCGGCGGCGCTTATGACGGCGCTTTTGGCGCCGGTGTCATCGGCGGTTGGACCGCGACAGGAACGCGCCCCAAGTTCACTTTCGTATCCGGCGTGAGTGCTGGCGCGCTTATCGCCCCGCTCGCCTTTCTGGGCCCCGACTATGATGCCCAAATGCGGGAAGCCTTCTCTGTCGACGCGGCGCAAGTGCTCGGCGATCTCGGCGGTATCTTCTCGCTCCTTGGAACCGTGGAGCTGCGCCACGGGATGCTTGTCGATCTGGTCGACAAGTTTGTCGATGAGAGACTTATGGCGTCGGTCGCGGCGGAGCATGCGCAGGGCCGGCGGCTTTTCATCCTGACCACCAATCTCGACGCGCAGCGCGGTGTCGTGTGGGATATGGGCGCGATCGCTGGTGGCGGCCCGCAATACCGGCAACTCTTCCGCGACGTGCTTGTTGCCTCGGCCAGCATCCCCGGCTTGTTTGGCCCAACCTACATCGAGGTCCATGCCAACGGCCATTTGTTCCGGGAAATGCATGTCGATGGCGGCGCGACCAGCCAGGTTTTCGTCCTTCCCGACATTGCTTTTGTGCGCGGGAGAAGAGTTGCCGATCCGAAGAACAGGCCGCGCATCTGGATCGTCATGAACAACCACATCACGCCGCAGTTCGAGGTCGTCGAGGCGGGGCTCTTGCCGACGATCGCGCGCTCATTCTCGACCCTGATCAAGAACGACGCGAAGAGTGTGCTGCTGGCGACTTTGAACTATGTCGGAAGCGACCGGTTCAACCTCACATCAATCGACAGCCGCTTCGACGACTGGCTGGCAGCCAATCCAAGTGTGACGCCCGGGTTCAACAGCCCCTATATGGCGGCGCTCTACCGCTACGGCTATGACAAGGCGCTCTCCGGCCATCTATGGTCGAAGCAGGTTCCGCTTGGCACAGGAGCGCCGGGACGCTTTCAGGAAGTGGCGGGCCGCTGAAGGTTGCCGCGTAAATTGCAAGCCTCCAGCAAGAAGCCGCTGTTTTTGCCTGGGACACAGCGTTAACACCTCTTGCATCGCAAGCGCAGCCGCGATTTATAATCCGCGTTTCATTATAGACGGGATCTCAGCAATGACACTTGCGCGCACGTTCAAAGCGGTTCTCGTGATCGGCCTGTTGGCCGGCTCAGCTCCGGAAAGCGCCTTTGCGCAAGCGCTGAAGAAGGTTCCCGACAGCCGCGAGCAGATTATATTCTCCTACGCACCTGTCGTGAAACTGGCTGCGCCCGCGGTTGTGAATGTTTATGTCCACCAGCGCGTCCGGAGTGACTCGGCCTTCAACAATCCTGTTTTCGAAGAGTTCTTCGGTCACGAATTCGGCCATAGCGAACGGGCGCAAAACTCGCTCGGCTCCGGTGTCATCGTCGCGCCGAGCGGCGTCGTCGTGACGAACAACCATGTCATTCAAGGCGACGCCGGAGCCGAGATCAAGGTCGCGCTGTCCGACGCGCGCGAGTTCGATGCGAAAGTGCTCCTCAAGGACGAGCGCACCGATCTGGCCGTGTTGCAGATCAAAAGCTCCGATATCGAGTTTCCCTATGTGAGCTTCGCCGACGCAGATCTTCTGAAGTCGGCGATCAGGTGCTCGCCATCGGCAATCCTTTCGGCGTCGGCCAGACGGTGACAAGCGGCATCGTCTCGGCGCTGGCCCGAACGCGGCTCGGCATCTCGGATTATCAGTTTTTCATCCAGACCGACGCCGCGATCAACCCCGGCAACTCGGGAGGCGCGCTTGTGGACATGCAAGGCCGTCTCGTCGGCATCAACACGGCGATCTTCTCGAAGAGCGGCGGAAGCCAGGGGATCGGCTTCGCCATCCCTGCAAATATGGTGAAGCTCATCACGGAATTGGCTGTGCAGGGTGGCACCGTCCGCCGGCCATGGCTGGGCGCCAGCCTCGCCGATGTCAGTTCGCAAATTGCCAATGCAGCGGGCCTCGACCGGGCGTCGGGCGCGCTGGTTTCAGAAGTCCTGGACGGCGGTCCTGCCGCGACAGGCGGCCTTCGCGCCGGCGACATTGTCGTCTCGGTGGACGGCAAGGATGTCTCCGATCCCAATGCCTTCGCCTACCGCTTCACTACGCGCGGCACGTCGGGTGAAGTCGCGCTCGAAGTGCTGAGAGCGGGGACTCGCCGGAAGGTTTCCGTGCCGCTCATGACTGCGCCCGAGACGCCGCCTCGCGATATCCGCGATGTTTCCGGCAACAACCCTCTGGGCGGCGCAAAAGTCGCAAACCTGTCGCCCGCTGTCGCCGATGAGCTTTCGATCGGGGAAACGAAAGGCGTCGTGGTCGTGGAAACCGAGGCCTACTCGATCGCGCGCCGGGTCGGCGTCAAGCCCGGCGACATCATCGCGGAGATCAACGGAGAGAAGGTCGATTCGACCAGAGGGCTTGAAAAGCTTGTCGGCAAGGGCGCGCGTCTGTGGCGCATGACGATCAAACGCGGCGGCCAAACAATTCGCACCGTCATCTCCAGCTGAAATGATGTAAAGTCGCCGCCAGAAATTGGGGTGACTGTCATGGCTAAATCCCGACTCCACTCCGTCAGCGCCGCTTTTCGAAAGCGTCAGGCGTTTCGTCACCGATGAACGCATCGCGTCCGCTGGCCGACCGGCTGCGTCCGTCTTCGCTTGGCGAGGTCATCGGACAGGATCATCTTTTGGGCGAAGGCGGTCCGTTGCGCCGCGTTGCGGAAGGCGAGAGACCACGGTCGATGATTTTCTGGGGTCCTCCCGGAACCGGCAAAACAACGGTCGCCCGCCTGGTGGCGAGCGGGGCTGGCCTCCATTTCGAGCAGCTTTCGGCGATCTTCTCCGGCGTGCAGGATCTGCGGAAGGTGTTCGAGGCGGCCCGCGACAGGCAGCGTTTCGGGCAGGGGACAATCCTTTTTATCGACGAGATCCACCGCTTCAACCGATCCCAGCAGGATTCCTTCCTGCCCTATGTCGAGGACGGCACGATCATCTTGATCGGCGCCACCACAGAAAACCCGTCCTTCGAGCTGAACGGCGCTCTCCTGTCTCGCGCCAAGGTGCTCGTATTCAAGCGCCTCACCGACGAGGACCTTGAGCACTTGCTGAAGCGCTCGGAGACGGTGCTGGGCAAGGCGCTCCCGCTTACGCCGGATGCAAGGCAAACGCTGATCGGCATGGCGGATGGCGACGGGCGCACCGTGCTGAATCTTGCCGAGGATGTCTTTGCAGCGGCGCACGACTTCGCGAAACCCGTCGAGCCGGATGAACTCGTCGCCATCGTGCAGCGCCGCGCGCCGCTCTACGACAAGAACCGCGACGGGCATTACGACCTGATCAGCGCGCTTCACAAGGCGGTGCGCGGCTCCGATCCCGACGCCGCGCTTTATTGGTTCTGCCGCATGCTCGACGGTGGCGAGGACCCGCTCTACCTGGCCCGGCGCATGGTGCGCATGGCGGTCGAGGACATCGGCCTTGCCGATCCTAATGCGCTCGTGCAGGCAAACGCCGCGAAGGACGCTTACGATTTCCTGGGCAGCCCGGAGGGCGATCTCGCCCTTGCTCAGTGCGTCATCTATCTTGCGGCAGCGCAGAAATCGAATTCGGCCTACAAAGCGTTCGGGGCGGCCATGCGCTATGCGAAGGATGGCGGGTCGCTCCCGCCGCCAAAGCATATCCTGAACGCGCCGACCAAGCTCATGAAAGAGGAGGGCTATGGCGCAGGTTACGTCTACGACCACAGCACCGAAGAGGGCGTGTCCGGCCAGAACTATTTCCCCGAAGGGTTGGAGCGCCAGCAATTTTACCGGCCGGGAACGCGGGGATATGAACGCGAAATCGAGACCCGGCTGAAAAGCTGGGCCGAGGTCCGCCGGGGCGCAGCGAAACGCGGCGGAAAACAGGATTAGGCCCGAAGGGAATGGATGGGCATGGCGTCACAGCAAAGCACCGCGGATTTCATCGTTGAGCAGATTGCCTTGGCCGGGGCGGTGTCCGCGCGCAAGATGTTCGGCGAGTATGGACTTCTATTGCGACGGCAAGCTGGTTGCCCTGATATGTGATGACCAACTCTATCTGAAGCCGACGGAAGCGGGCAAAGCTTTCATGGGTGCGGTCGAGGAGGGGCATCCTTATCCAGGAGCGAAACCGCATCTTCTCGTGAGCGGCGACAGATGGGAGGATCCGGTGTGGCTGACGGAGTTGGTAACGCGCTCGGCTGCCGAACTGCCATTACCGAAGACGAAGCCCAAAAAGAGCAAACGAACCAGGACATAGCCATGTTTGAACGCTTGTCGGCTCTTGCCTTGAATTTACCCGAAATAATCAACAGTTTTTAAACCACATTCGGTGCAAAAAGCGCGAGCCTTTAGAAAACAAGTCCGAAAGCCGAAGCTTCCAGCCTGTTCCTGTGTATCGTGCCTTCCAGTCACTGACAGGAGTTGACGGACCGTAGTTCGGCGCTATGATCCGGCATCCCGATGGGAGTGCCCCAGTGGCGGAATGGTAGACGCGGCAGACTCAAAATCTGTTGCCTGCAAGGGCGTGCTGGTTCGAGTCCGGCCTGGGGCACCAAATCGAGTGTCTTTTATAAATGGACGTATCGATAAGAAAGACAGCGCAGACTTTATTGGCAGGGTTCGCGGCTTTATTGGCCTGCTTGCAGCAGGCTGCCGCCGGGCCAGCGCTCCTGACAGAGCCATCCACGGGGCTTGTCCTTTATGCGGAGGACGCCGATCAGCCGTGGCGGCCTGCGTCTCTCACAAAGCTGATGACGGCCTATCTTGCTTTCGAGGCGATTCGCGATGGTCAGCTTTCGCCCGAGGACGTCGTCATCTCTTCGAAGCTTTCGCAGAGCCAGCCGCCGAGCAAGCTCGGTATGCCGCTTGGCGCGCAGCTCAAGGTCGATCTTGCTGTCAAGGCGCTGATTGTCAAATCCGCGAACGATGTGGCGATCATGCTGGCGGAAAAAGTCGGCGGGTCGGTCGAAAACTTCGTGGACATGATGAACAGGACCGCCGCCCGCCTCGGCATGACGAACACGAAATTCGTCAATCCGAACGGCCTGCCGGTGTTCAACCCGGACGGCAACACGGAAGCTCCGGAACAAGCCGTCACCACGGCGCGCGACATGGCGCTGCTCGCGAATATGATCCTGAGGGAGTTTCCGCAGTATGCGGGCATCTTCGCCATCACGGAAATGCGGATCGGCAATCGCCTCGTGACCACGCATAACGGGCTTCTGAAGAGCTATGACGGCGCGGATGGCATGAAAACCGGCTTCGTTTGCGCGGCGGGCTATAATGTCGTGGCGAGCGCAACGCGGAATGGGCGGCAGCTTGTCGCCGTGGTGCTGGGCGAAAGGTCGGGTGCCGCGCGCACGGTCCGGGCCGCCGGGCTTTTCGAGCATGGCTTCGAAATCTACCCCTGGAAAGCCGTGCTGGCGCCCACGCTCGCGACATGGCCGGTGGAGGCGGCGGAGGGTGCGAAAGCTCCCGATCTGCGCAACGTCGTTTGCAACGGACGCAAGCTCGCGAGGATCGTCAACAAAGACGACAAGAAGAAGGGCAAGCGCCCGGCTTTGGGCCCCGGGCACCGCATGCCGGCCCAGGGCAATAAGAAGAAGCCGATGCAAGCCGCCGATGCGAGGTCCATCCTCAAGCCGGCACAGTAATCGACATGCGACTTGGTTGATCCCCTGCTGCCCCATGGGCTTACTCTCCTGGCCGGAAAGGATTAGCTTGCCGCGGCTTTCTGCTGAACACATGAGCACGCGCTTCGGATTGCGAATCACCTTCACTGTCATGGTCGCCCTTGAGGCACGGCTGGAAATGAGCGGCGGCTTAACGCGCTGCCGGTGGGTTCGGGAGATCTGCCGGCGTGAGAAGCGGGGGCTTTATCCGCACGATGGGCGCGGCTGCTGCACGACCTCTGCGCGATGAGCCACGGTCGACGGGCGGTTCCAAAGCCTCAAGGTTTGCCTGGACGTGTGGAGCAATCGTGGCGTTCCGGAGGAGCCGAAAATGGCGGAGACGTGCGGAGTTGATGAAATCACGATCGACGCCAACACCGCGGCCGCCGTCATCATAAGGGCGTCGCCTTTCATGTCGCGCTCCAGTGGGTTTAGCCTCGGGATCGCTGTCGTAATTCGCGGAAATCGCTGCGATCCCCATGACTTGGAGCCTAGCACCACGGGTTTCTTCCGGTTGTCCCCCAGGGCACAGATGCGCTGTTTCTTCCCGGGGCCCTGAACGGAGGCTTTCGTTTCCGCGCGCCTGCGGTAAGGCCGCCATGGGTCGGATCAGCAGTGTGGGAGGAGACAAAGGAACACGACACAGCGGGCCGGAGCACGCCGGGGAAGGCGTGCGGTCACCGGCCGTGATTTTGCCGGCGATAATGCAAGGTGCAGGTCAGTGCGCGCGCCTGGGGCAGACCGCGTTATTCCGCAGCCGCATAGGCCTTGAGCATCTCAAGATCGCAAATCAATTCTCCGCCATTCCGGCGCACGGCTTCGGCATCCTCAAGCGCCGCGAGCGCCTTGTTGACTTTCGGCCTGCTCGCCCCGAGAAGCAGCGCGAGTTCGCCTTGCGATATGTCGAGGCTCAGCCGGGAAACGTTTCCCTTGGCGCCCGGTGACTGAAGCTGCACCGCGGACAAGAGAAACCGGGCGAGCCGAGCCTCGATGGGATACAGGGCTATCGCCTCGATCTTGGTATCCGTCGTTCTCAATCTCCCGCACAAGAATACGATCGCGGCTATCGCGATGCGCGGCCGCGCTTCCATCAGCGCAAGAAGCGCACTGCGGGAAAGCGACAGAGCCTCCACGTCGGTCAAAGCTGTCGCATTTGCTGTCCGGGGACCTCCGTCAAGCAGCGCGATCTCGCCGAAGACGTCACCCTCCGTTGCATGCACGAGCGACAACTCACGGCCCTCGCTCGACAAGATCGAAAGTCGCACACGGCCTTTTCGAACAAGGAAAAGATCGCGCGCCTGGTCGTCTCGCAGGAAAATGACTTGTCCGGCGGCAAAAGCGGCAGGCCGCATTGAAAGGGCGACGGCCTCACGATCCTCGGCGCAAAGAGGACCAAAAAAACTGTCTTTTGTGAGCAGATCGGCTGCACTCAGTTGAGGGCTCTTCACTCTTTCCTCCAGCGCCCCCGCTCTTCTTTTTACTACGCCTGGGACCTCTGATGCCATGCGCTTGAAGAAACAGCGAAGCCTGCGGTCTTCCCGGATACTGCTTATCGCCGGCTCATCCAGCAAAACATCAAAGAGTTCCAAGAACCGCTATCCAGTTCCCCATTTTTGAAGGCAGCGGTTTGCTTGGATTGGCGCGTATTTCCTATGGCCCATAGAATGTAGCCGCGTATTGCGTATCCCATGGCGTCGGCATTTTGTAGGAAGAAAGAAAAATTACGGCCAATGCGGCACCAGCGAATATAGCAGAAAATTCAGAGAGTCAGACACGGAGTTGGAGGATTTGCGACTGCTATTGCTGCAGGCCCCGCTTAGGGACTTCCAGCATGTTTTCACCTGCCGTTCAATGAATTGTTTATCATATACTTTATAGCAAATTCTCCAATCACCCAAAGAGATGAGGATGTCGGTAAAATATTTATGATCGATTGCGGCCAAGCTTGCGGTGAAATAGTCCGCTGCAGCCGATCGAATAAAAAACCCCGCCGTGTTGGCGGGGCCTCGAGCCTCAAAGGAATGGACCCAGTTTCTCAATCACAGTGATGCCTTTCGACGCATTCGCGGAACTCCTCGCGGTCATGATGACGCTCGCGGCACTCATCCCGGACGTGTTCGCAGCGTTCGGCGTGCTCCCCCTCATGGCGGTCGCCGCAGTCCCTTTTTTCAACGCATTCGCGGTATTCTTGGTGGTCGCGGTGACGCTCGCCGCACTCGTGGCGAACGTGTTCGCAGCGCTCGGTGCGCTCGCGGTCCTCCCGATCACGGTCATCAACCTTTGTCACGCCGCCATTGATGACCGGGGTCATTGCCGTCGCCTCAAGGGCGGAAGCTGGCGCAGAGGTCAATGCGAAGACCGACAGAGCAAGTACGAAACCGAAACACACCGACGTGATCGTTCTCATAGAACGCTTTCTCCTATTGCTTCACGCGGCGAATGAATTCGCAACAATCGGGCATTCGTGAGGTGGCAACCCGGCAAATCGCATGCAATTCGCAGGGGGCGAGGACTGATGCCGGCTGAGGACGAAGAGGCCCCCGCAGCTTCTTTCACGTAAAGTTTTTAGATAAACCTCTCCCCGCCCGTCGTGACAACAAAGTTTTTAGTGGGCTTTTCTGTCTATCGCGACCATCATGCCCGCCTGCATTGGGTTACCGGCCTCTATTCTTTTGGCGGATAATCTTGCTCCTGTTGCTCGTGGAGGTTCCATGAAGAGTAGCACGGTAAGGAACCGCGTTGGCGAGAAACGTCCTGATCCGCGCCGGGCATTGGGAGCGGAGGATGCTGCGCAGCTCCTTCGGTTGATATCGGGTATTGTTCTTTTTTTATTCGCCACAACCCATTTTCTGAACCACGCGATGGGTCTCTTGAGCCTGGAACTCATGAACGAGGTTCAGCAATGGCGCTGGCTCGTAACGCGCTCCTGGCCCGGCACCGTTATCCTGGTGCTGGCGCTTCTTACTCATGTTGTGCTTGGCCTCTACAAGCTTGCGACGCGCGCAACACTGCGTCTTTCCGCATGGGAGCTCGTGCAGCTTGGGCTTGGCATTACAGTTCCTTTTCTCCTGCTTCCGCATATCGTTAACACGCGCATTGCGCATGTCTTCTATGGCGTCGAGGACACCTACCTCTACGAACTTGCCCGGCTTTGGCCGGCGAGCGCGCTCTTGCAGAGCTTGCTCCTCATTACGGTTTGGGCTCATGGCTGCCTTGGCCTCCACAAGTGGCTGGTTTTCAAGAGCTGGTACCGCCGTGCAGCGCCTGTGCTCGTCGTTCTGGCGATTGCAATTCCGGTGCTGGCCCTTTGCGGCTTCATGATCTCGGGGCGAGCGATAGCCGCGCTGACAAAGAACGAGGAACAGTTCAATCACCTGAAAGCACTGACGCATTGGCCAAGCGTGGGAGCTCAGGATGCGCTGGCCCAGTATCGGCTGGGCGTCCGGCTCTTTTTCGGTTCAGCCTTGGCCGTGGCGCTTGGAGCTTTCATCTGGCGGCGTCTGGCATCCAGCAGGGCCCCGCGCGTGACGATAACCTACACGGGCGGGCGGGCCATAAGAACCGCAGTCGGGCCGACTCTTCTCGAAATGAGCAGGCTCCATGGAGTCCCGCACGCGGCGGCGTGTGGCGGGCGAGCGCGCTGCTCGACGTGCCGTGTCCGGATCGAGAGCAGTGAAAAAAGGCTACGGCCGCCCGCATTTGCCGAAGCATTTACGCTGGCGAGCATCGGGGCGCAGCCCGGCATCCGCCTCGCGTGTCAGATCCGGCCACGCGCCTCCTTGACGGTGACCCAACTCGTGCGCGAGGCGATTCTCACACCGAGCGATATCGGGCCAAGCGATATCGATGCCGCCGGAACCGAAAAGCCCCTTGCCATTATGATGGTCGATCTACGCGACTACACGCGAATGGCCCAGGGACGTCTGCCCTACGATGTTGTCTATGTTCTGAATGAGTTTTTCGCCGCGACCGGAAACGCGATCGTTACCTATGGCGGCACAATCGACAAGTTTCTGGGCGATGGCCTGCTTGCCATTTTCGGGCGGGAAAGCGGAGTCCAGGCTGGCTGCCGCGAGGCCTTATGCGCAGCCCGGGCAATCGATCTCGCTCTGGATCATGTGAACGCCAAACTGGAAGCCGAGCTTGGGAGCCCTCTGAGAGTCGCCATCGGACTTCACGCCGGCCAATGCATCATTGGGCGCATCGGCTTTGGCCCATCGCGCGACGTCACCGTGATCGGGAATGCGGTTAATGTCGCAAGCCGGCTCGAAGCCCTGGCCAAGGCGCATGGCTTCCAGATCATGGCCTCAAAGGAAGTTTTCGACAATGTAGCTTGGACCGGAAGGGACGTGCAGACAATCGAAGTCGATGTGCGCGGGGTTGTTTCGAAGATGCAGGTCATTGGGATAGCGAGAGGCCGGGATCTTCCGATCAGCATCTTGACGCAATCTCCGGAAGCACACTCCGGCGCTTGACCCGTCCAAGGGAGGCGGCGCCCAAAAGAATGAGCGCCGCGCTTTCGGTTCTATTTTTCGCGCAAGCCCCTCGCCAGCCTTTGGACAAACGGGCCGATAAGGTATTGAAGCAGGGTGCGCTCGCCGGTGACGATAATAACCTCGGCTGGCATGCCGGGAACGAGACTGCCCGCGATCTCGGCCGGGACGGTTTTCTGGTCTATGATGACTTTCGCGGCGTAATACTGCTCATGCGTTTGACTTTCGTTGTCGACCAGGCTGTCCGCGGAAACGGCCCGCACGCGGCCGAAAATCGCCGGCAGGTGCCGATAGGCAAACGCGGGAAATCGCACTTCAGCGGTCTGCCCGACCGCCACGTTGTTGATATCCGTCGGATTGATTTTGGCCGACAGGATCAAATTATCCGCGACAGGGATGACCTCGGCTAACGTATCGCCGGGCTTCACAACGGCGCCGATTGCGTGAAACTTTATCGCCTGAACCACGCCTGCGCGGGGCGCGCGGACTTCAACGCGGTTGAGAACGTCGGTTGCCGCCGCGAGCTTCTCGCGCAAGTCGGCATTTTTCCCGCGCAGGCTTGCGAGGGTTTCGGCAATCTGCTCCTGCCTTTGCTGAGAGATTTGGCGAAGCTGCAGACGAGCTTCGCCGATCCTGGCCGTGTTCAACGCGATCTCGGTTTTCGCGGCCGTGATTTCAGCCTCTATTCGCGACTGCTCGCGCTGAAGGGCGAGGAGCTTGTTCTTGGGATAGAAACCCTTGTCGGCGAGGATCGTTATTCGTCCGATCTCCGTGGAATAGCTGTCGTATTGCGACTGCGAAATTTTCAGCCGCGCCTCCTTCCCAATGTTATCGCGGGTTGCCTGGTCGATTTTCGCCTGTTGCAATTCGATCTGATTTTCCAGCGATCGCCGGCGCTCCACGAAGGCCCGCTGCTGATCCGCGATGGTCTGCGCCGTTTCCGGGTCCGACGCCCGCGCAAGGAGTTCGCTCGAAAAGGCGATCGCGGGAGCCTGGCTTTGCTCAGCCAACAGCCGCGCTTCGACGGCAAGACCGGCATCGAGCTGTTTTCTAACGCTATCTGAATTCGTCTTTGCCTGCGTCGGCCGCAGGCGAAAAAGAACCTGGCCTTCAGCAACCCGATCAGCCTCCTTGACGAGGATCTCATCGACGATCCCGCCTTCCAGGTGCTGGACCGGCTTGCGATCCGTTTCGACCGCCACCTTTCCCTGAGCGACGGCGGCGCTGTCCAGTGGCGCATAGGACGCCCAGACGCCGAAACCTCCGAAGACTATCGCAATCGCGAGATAGCCGATCCGGGCATAGGAGCGGAAGTCACTCGCTCGCATGTCATCCTCAAGGGTGATGGTCATAGTCCTGCTTCTCCTCCGTGGCGTGCCTTGGACATCAAGGATGCAATAAGCCGGGCGGCGACGCTGTGCCCTGGGGAACAGACGCATCCGGGCGCTTCAGTCAAAGTGAATGGCATTCGAGAGGGACGCACTTTGGAGTATAGACTATGAAGACCGATACGAACCCCCTGAACCGCGCCATCCACAGTTCCTACGCCGCGCTGGGCGCGACCTTCATCCTGAGCTTGTTCGTCAACGTTTGTATGCTCGTAAGCCCGATCTACAGCATGCAGGTCTACGATCGGGTAATGTCCTCGCGAAGCGTGACCACTCTCGTCATGCTGACTGTGATCGTTACGGTTTTTCTGGCCCTTTACGGCGTGCTGGAATACGCGCGCTCAGGCGTGCTGATGCGGGCCGGGTTGCGCTTCGAGGGCATCCTGCGCCGGCCTTTGTTCGACACCATGATGCGCGCGGAATTATCTCCGGCGCATCGTCTTGGCGCCCAGGCCATTCGCGATGCCGAACTCTTGCGCGAAACCGTATCGAGCGGCCTCGCTCCCACACTGTTCGACCTGCCTTGGACGCCTGTCTTCATCACGCTTTGCTTCTTGTTGCACCCAGTCCTCGGGTGGGTGGCGCTCCTGGGAGGAGCCATCCTGTTCTTGCTTGCGCTCGTGTCCGAGAAGATCACAAAGTCCAGGTTCGAGTACGCGGGCCGGCTCTCTCGCGAGGCGGGCATGATCGTCCAGGCCGCGCTCAGGAATGGCGACGCCGTTCGCGGGCTTGGCATGGGAGACATCGTCCTTAACCGCTGGGCGGGCGCGCAATCTGCCCTCGTAGCGGTCCATGCAGAAGCGAGTGAACGCTCGTCTGCTCTGGTTGCCGTTTCGAAGTTTACCCGCATGGCGGTTCAAGCGGCGCTCCTGTGCGCGGGCGCCTGGCTCTCCATTCAGCAGGAGATCTCGTCGGGCTCGATCATGGCGGCCTCGATCGTGATGGCCCGCGCACTTGCGCCTATCGAGCAAACGGTGGCGCAGTGGAAGCGAGTCGTCGCTTGCCGCGCGGCCTATTCCCGTCTGAAGCGGCTTTTCGAATCGACTCCCACACCACGCGCCGGTGTCTCTTTGCCACGGCCAGCCGGACATCTGGAAGCGGACGGTATTGTGGTCTGGCCTCTTGGCGGAAACCGGCCGACCGTGAAAAGCGTGAGCTTTTCCTTGAAACCGGGCGAAACACTTGCGGTCGTCGGTGCTTCAGGCGCCGGCAAGTCCAGCCTTGTCAAGGCGCTGGCAGGCGTATGGCCGGTGCGCGCCGGCATCGTTCGCATCGATGGCTCCGATTATACCCAGTGGAACGGCATCAAACTTGGCAAGCACATCGGTTATCTGCCTCAGGACGTGGAGCTGTTCTCCGGGACGGTGGCCGAAAACATTGCAAGGCTTGGAGAGGCTGACGACCAGGCTGTGGTCGCAGCGGCCAAGATCGCGGGCGCGCATGAGGCCATCTTGCGTCTTCCGAACGGCTACGACACGCCGATCGGCGAGAGCGGACTTGCCTTGTCGGGCGGAATGCGGCAGCGGGTCGGCCTCGCGCGCGCCATATTTGGCAATCCGTCGCTCGTCATTCTCGACGAGCCGAACTCCAACCTCGACGATGACGGCGACCGCGCGCTTGCCAGGGCGCTTGCCAATCTCAAAGCTGAAGGGCGCACGGTGATCGTCGTCACTCACCGGCCAACGGTTCTCGGCAGCGTCGACAAGATGCTCGTGATGTCGTTCGGGCAGGTCCTGGCGTTCGGTGAGCGCGACGATGTCATGGGCCGGATGCGCGGCAATCGCGTCGCCGCTATAGCTCCCGCCGAGCCCGCCAGAAAGGCCATCGGCCATAATGCCAACGGCGCCACCCCTATCCGGACCGAGGTGGTGACTCCGGCAAACGCAAGCTGATGGCGGTCTCGCGCGGAGCCGGTCTCGCTGTTCACGCCGCTCTTCGTGGTCCGCTGCGGCTCGATCAACCCGCCTTTAACTGGGCCGATGCGGGCTCTAAGTTTTTGTTTTAGATAGTGTAACGGACGGCTCTTCGGCGTAAGCCCGGAGAGGTGGTCATCTCGCAGAATGATGGTGTCGATTTAGATCGGGGTTGGATTGCCTCCACCCCAAGCATCATCGGGGATGACCATGGACTATTATGCGGGGATTGACGTGTCGCTGGAAGCCTCAAGCGTCTGCGTCATCGATGGGAGCGGCAAGATTGTCCGGGAGGCGAAGGTTGCGAGCGAGCCTGAAGCCCTGATCTTGTTTTTCCGGAGCTTGGGTTTTGCGGTGACGCGGGTGGGCCTTGAGGCAGGTCCCTTGTCGCAATGGCTTTACGCTGGCTTGGAGCAAGCTGGCTTTGCAGTGGAGCTTCTGGAGACGCGGCATGTGCGCGACGCCTTCAAGGCGATGGCGGTGAAGACAGACCGCAAAGACGCGCGCGGCATCGCGCAGCTCTTGCGCCTGGGCTGGTTCAAGCCTGTGCATTGCAAATCGGCGGCGGCGCAAGAAGTCCGCGCCCTTTTGACAGCGAGGAAGCTCGTTCAATCGAAGCTTTACGATGTCGAGATGAGCCTGAGAGGCATTTTGCGCGGGTTTGGTCTGAAGGTTGGCCCGACCACGCCGAAGCGCTTCGCAGGCAGGGTGTCCGAGCTGACACAGGATCATCCAGCTTTGCATACGATTGCAAAGGCGCTGATCATCATCCACGAGGCGCTGCTGCGTGAACTGTGCGCCTTCGAGAAGCCGGTGCGCTCGATCGCGGGGCGTGACGGGCGGGTCAAGCTCTTGATGACGGCGCCAGGCGTTGGCGCGATCGTCGCGTTGACTTATGTCTCGGCGATCGACGATCCGGGCCGGTTTTCATCGTCCAAACGGGTTGGCGCCCATTTCGGTCTCACGCCAAGGAAGTATCAATCGGGGGAGACCGATATTACGGGGCGGATTTCAAAGACCGGCGATGCCGGCGTGCGCGCCGTGCTTTTCGAGGCGGCTCATATTATTTTGACGCGGCCGCTCAAGGCCGGGGCGCTGAAAAGCTGGGCCATGAAGCTTTCCAGGCGGAGCGGGATGAAGAAGGCCAAGGTTGCCCTTGCCCGCAAGCTCGCGGTGATCTTGCACCGGATGTGGCGGGATGAGACCGCCTTCGATGCCGCCAAGGCGAGCGCGGCCTGAGACCGTAAAAAGGAGTTTCGAGCGGGCTCTTGACGCCAGCCCTCCCGAAAGCGAAGTCCCAATGCCGGGACGGTGGATGAGGTAAAGCCGGGACGCACTCCGCAACAGCGATTGCGCGTTATTAGATTGGCTTGCCTCGTCTCCTCAGATCCTATCAGGTGGCGGCCCTGCGCTGACCACGGACAGAAGTGAGCCGGCAAAGGGATGACGCAAGCGGGTTGACAACGGTCCGTTACAGAAGAGTGCGTCCGGAGAAGTGTGAGGCGGTTTTCCGATACAGACGCACGGTAAAACAAAGAACTTAGGGAATCGTGCGCTTAATCGGGCGCGGCGTCCCCATGATCGTCGCCCCGGAATGCGCCTCGGCGCATATCCGGGGTCGTACAAGTCGAAGGGCCTTTTGCGATCCCGGTTACGACGCAGGCGTCGTTCCGGGATGACAAGGCTTTGCCTCAGGATTGCGTCGCAACCGATTCCGATTTCGCGCTCTCCGCTCTGGGGCCCGCTTTGGATTCCATCAACAGCGGATAGGCTCTAGACAGGCGTCCGCGGCTTGACCAGCGAATACGGTTGAGCCTCTCTTCCGTTCTTTAAACGCTCCTCCTTTGCGGAGGCGTTCGTCCGTCACAATTGGCGTCGACAGAAGGCGGCCAATGTGGTCTCAAACGCGCACGGCGTGCGGCCTGATCGATTGGAGTTCGGCAATGAAAAAGACCATCCAAGGCGCCTTGGCAAACCTGTTCGGGCCATCGCGCAACGAGCAGTACGCCGCTCTCCTCAAGTGTCTTGCCGATATCGCACAGGAATGTGTCGCTCACTTCCGCAAGACCAACGGGCAGGATGTACAGGGGATCATCGCCTTCGAGCACCAGGCCGACAGGATCGTCGCCGACGTCCATGAGCTGCTCGACAACTCGTTCATCATGCGCTTCGACATTCCCGATGCCATGCGGCTCACCGATGTTCTCGATGACGTCATCGACGGAATGCGAAAGGTCGCGCTGCACATCGAAGCCTACAAACCCTACCTGTCGCAGCTGAGCCCCGAGGCCGATGAACTCGTGAAGCTTATCGCCGACATGCTCGTTCATGTCGATAAGCTCGTCATGATGCTGGCGGAGCCGCGTTTGTCGCTCTCGCGGGTGCGCGCGGAAGCCGACATCGTCGACGAGCTCGAAAGCAAGGCGGATCACCTCGTTTCCGGCTACGAGAGAAAGCTCGTCGACGAATTCGCAGGGCCCGGCAAGGACGTCCTCGGGTTCATCGCCTGGCACCAGTTGTTCCACCTCCTGGAGCAGATAACGGACGACGGCAATCACTGCGCACGCCAGATTCTATCGCTGGCCCGTAAGGAGGCATGAGGTGGACGCGCTCACGATTGGTCTGGCGTTCGCCCTCTTCGCTGTGCTTGCTGCGGAGTTTGTCAACGGGTGGACGGATGCGCCCAACGCGATTGCGACCGTTGTCTCGACGGGCGTGATGACAGCCCGGCAAGCCATCGTCATGGCGGTGGTGATGAACACGATTGGCGCGATGGCCGGAACGGCAGTCGCCGCCACGGTTGGCAAAGGCATCGTGGCCCCATCAGCGCTGACGGTGCCAGCCATCGCCGCAACGATGATCTCGATCATCGGATGGGGCTCGCTGGCAGCCCGGCTTGGCATTCCCGTTTCCAAGTCACACGCCCTTCTGGCCGGTCTTGCCGGAGCCGGCTTTGCCGGCGGCGGCTGGCAAGCCCTGCAATGGGCTGGCTGGGAGAAAGTCATCATCGGTCTGGTCGCCTCGCTCTTCGCGGGTTTCGCAGGCGCCTTCGCACTTGGCAGGCTCATCATCGCGCTTGCGGGCAACGCAAAGCCGACGCGCGCAAAGCGCAACTTTGATCGGGCGCAGATGGCCTCAGCCGCCTTCCTGGCCTTCAATCATGGGCTCAACGACGGACAGAAGTTCATGGGTGTGTTCGCGATGACGCTCCTGGCTGGCGGCGCCATTCCCGAATTTCACATTTCCTGGTGGGTCGTGCTTGTCTGCGCCTCTACGATGGGCATCGGCACCAGCTTCGGCGGCTGGCGCATTATCAAGACGGTTGGCTCAAAGATGACGCGGCTGACCTCCTGGCAGGGCTTCGCTGCGACGATGGCGGCGTCATCGACGATCTATGTCGCGTCGTCATACGGCATTCCGCTGTCGACAACGCACACGATCACGAGCGCCGTGGTCGGCGTTGGGGCGAGCAAACGCGTATCCGACGTACGCTGGGGAGTTTTACGCCGTATCATGTTGGCCTGGGGTGCGACCTTTCCTGCCTGTGCCGTGCTTGCATTCGTTGCTGCGACCCTTGCCGACCACGTCTGGAAATAAGACACGAGACCGAGATGCCATCCAAGATGGGTTATGAGGCGGCGGCGAGGATCGGGATGATGCGCCAACGACAGGGAAGGTCTTCACTTTAATTTTAGGGCCGCCATATCGAACACCCGATCATAGGAAATGCTTCTCTTACAGCAAAATTACAGTATCGTTTGTGGTTGGGGGGAAGAACAAAAGGGAGGATAGGATGGCAGCTCGGAGGCAGGTGGCGGCGTTGCCGCTCCGTCTAGCCAAGGATGGCGCTCTCGAAATCATGCTCGTCACCTCCAGGGACACGGGCCGCTGGATCATCCCCAAAGGCTGGACGTCGAAGCGTCTCAAGGATTGCAAGGCGGCAGCCCGCGAGGCGAGAGAGGAAGCCGGCGTTAAGGGCAAGATCCTGCGCGACGCCATCGGCACCTATCGTTATATCAAGCATGAACTCGGTCACGGCGCTTTCATCGAGGTTCAGGTCTTTCTGCTCAAGGTCAGCAAACGCTGCAAGCGCTGGCCCGAAAAGCGCGAGCGGCGGCGAGCCTGGTTCGATATCGAAGCTGCCGCCAGCAAAGTGAGCGATCCCGAGCTTTCCACGCTGATCGGCACGCTGCGAGCGGGGAATGACAGCGCCGGACGCACCTCTGGCGAGACCTAAGATGCTGCGCCGGGGGTGATTACCAAACTTGCGGCTATCGTACCGTTGGGGCTTACGCAGCGTTTGTCGCCAGCCGCTACGGTGACACGCGGGAGCTAGAGTGCGTCCGGAAAAGTGTGAAGCGGTTTTGCGATAAGACGCACGATAAAACAAAAACTTAGAGCCCGCTTTTGATTCCATAAAAAGCGGATAGGCTCTAAGTCCGTAACGGGACACGGGCAGGATTGTTTGGCCTTTTCGGAGGAAGACCGCATTAGGATCCTAAGCCAACTTGGCGCGCGTGGGATCGCGAGAAAACCGGCACAGCCGCTCCCGACCCTTTGCAGCCACAGAGCGAAGAGGCATTCATTGGCAAACCTGAGACGTGTCGTTTAGTCCAGGAGGTGTTCTGATCGTATTCGGCTCCGCGAACAGCGAAGCTTCCGGCCACGCCACCGCCAAAAACATCAAGGCCCAGCTTGCGGATATCCTCATCCATCGAGAACTCGACGTGACGCCGAGAGCGAACGGCGGCTTCCAAATCCAGGCCGGCCCGTACCCGGCAAAGAGTTCGGCGCTCGCCCTTTGCTCTGCGATCAAGCAGCGCGGCATCCAGTGCCAGGTCACGCCTTCGACAGGCGTCCGCGGCTCCAAAACGGAAACTCGCTGCATGCAATGTGGCAACCATTTCTCCCCGAGGCACGCTGCGGCGCAGTGTTCCTTTTGCAATACTCGATCAGCGTGCTTTTGTTGATAAGCGCGTTTTAGGTGGACTCAAAAGAGTAGGAAGTTATTCCTAGGCGTCGATCATTCACAAGCTAAACTTTAAGTTGTAGAGAATTTAGATCATGCTATTAGATTGTAGCGTTAAGCCCAGGCTAATTGATGGCACCTCTATTCAAACATTCGTCTACCGTCCAGAAGTTGACGGCCTTCGGGCGGTAGCCATCTCGGGCGTATTTCTTTTCCACCTGAACCATCAAGGGCTGTCAGGCGGATTCGTGGGCGTGGATTCTTCGTAATTTCAGGCTATCTCATTACGTCTATTCTTTGCGAGGATTTCGAAGCAGGACGGTTCAGCCTCGCGAAATTTTATCAGCGCCGAATCGCCCGGCTATTTCCGGCCTTTTTCACAGTTGCCTTGGTTACCTTGGCGATAGCTTGGCTAGTCTACACCCCTCAGGACTTCGCCACTGCAGGAGCGAACTTTGTCGCCGCCTCTCTTTCGTTGGCCAACGTAAAGTGCATGCTTCAAGGAAATTACTTCGAGATGTTGCCAGATGCTTGGCCTTTCCTCCATTATTGGTCTCTTTCTGTAGAAGAGCAATTCTATTTATTTTTTCCGATCACGATCTTTATTATATTGCGGTACGCTCGTGGGCACACTCTCACAATTCTTGCTCTGCTCAGCGCCTGCAGCCTTGCAGGGAGCGTCCTATTGACCGCAATCAATCCAGTCTGGGCCTTCTATCTTCTTCCAACCCGCGCTTGGCAGCTGACCGTGGGCTGCCTGATTGCAGTGATACCTTTTGTAACCGCAAGAGAAAGTAGAGCGCCTGCCTGGGTTTCAGCTGCGGGGCTTTGCCTAATCGCAATCTCCTTCGTCCTGATACAGGAAGGCCCCAACTTTCCAGGCATGATCGCTATCTTGCCCGTTGTTGGAGCCGTCGCGGTTATCCTGCCAAGCCGCAACGGCTGGGCTAAAAGATTTCTGTCATCCTCTGCCATGGTGGGGATCGGGAAGGTTTCTTATTCCCTGTATCTTTGGCATTGGCCCGTCTTTTGCTTGGTCGACTACCAGTTTTACTTGCTCACGGAACCGATACGCATTTTGATCAAGGTCGGTGTCTCCCTCGCCCTCACGCTCCTAAGCTATAATTTTATCGAGAAGCCAGCCCGAAGATTTCTCAACAAGTCTTGGACCCGAGGGATTGCATATGCCGCTTTGGCCGCTACCGTATGTCTGTGCGTTCCCCTTGGTTTGACGGTTCGCAGCAATAACTATATCAATGCTCGAGTTGCTGATGTGCGTAATGGCGGCCTTCTGTTTAGATCCGATCCTGCTGCTCATTCAGTTGTCTTAATGGGCGACAGCAATGGTTCAATGTATGGCCTTCTGATGAAGGAAATAGCCGAGAAGCTCGAGTACAATCTCAACGTTATAAGCGTCGAAGCCAATGACGTTCTACCAACCACTTCTCTGTGGCACGATTCATTATCAGCGATCACCAAGATCAGACCCGATTACCTTGTTATTGCTAACGAATGGCGTGGGAAGTTGCAGAGCGATCCGGATCGGCTGCCCACCGCGCTGAGTCAACTCGAGCCCTATGTGGGAAGGATAATCCTGCTTAATCAACCACCCATTCTACCAAAGGCAGCCAGCCGATTGTCGATGCGCAATGGCTCTCGCCCACCGTTCAGAGAAGATGCGGCCATTCGTTCAGACAGACAAAGGATAAATAAATTGTTGCTTGACTTTGAGTCCCCTAAAGTTTCGGTTCTTGATGTCTCCCGACACTTTGAGACCGAAGAAGGTGAAATCATCTTTATTGATGAGAAGGATAAAATACTTTATCAAGACTCAACCCACTTGTCAGCTTACGGTGCGGCACGAATACGTGATGTTATAATGCAGGTGCTGGCTCCCTAATAAGTAAAGAAGTGCAGTTAGCGGAGATATTAGCCCAGCGAGGACCGCTCAAGTTCTTAAATCAGCGGTTACAGGATGCAATACCTCGAATGCATACCGCAAAGTGAGTCTTCGGTCGGGAGATTCCGCTGCCGAGGGAAGAGCGGGTGTGCGCTAAAACCGGGTGTGAGTTTGCTCCCGACCCTTTACAGGCACAGAGCGAAGAGGCATTCGTTGGCAAACCTGAGACGTGTCGTTTAGTCCATGAGGCGTTTTGGGCGCTCGGGATCTGCTTCGCCATTTGCGGCGTCCTTTGATGTGAACGCGAGCCGCGGGGTGACGCCGCCGCCTTCTCCGAGAGCGGCTCCCACGCGAACATCTGGCGAGCCTTGCGCTTTTCGCCGCGCCTGCATGCGCCGCAGTTCGAGCATCAACGCCGACAGCTGGCGTTGCAGCGCGTTTTCATAGCGGCTGAGCTTGCCGCCCACCCCCCCTTTCAGGAAACCATCGAGCGAACGCCCAAAGGCGAGGATGTCTTTTATGCTGGCGGAAAAAGTCCGGTCGTCGTCGCAAAAGCGCTGGGTGAGACGCGGCTCGCCCGCCGTAAAAAGGCTCGCCTCCTCGTTGCAGGCATGCGTCCAGGCGAGGAGCGCGGCCTCGAAGGCGGGAACGCGCCGCAGCCGCCACAGGAGGCTCGCAATCCGCTCCACAACCTCGCCCTCGATCGCGCTGTCTGGCGCAAGCTCGGCGAAAACGCGGGCGCGCAAATCGGAGAAGTCTTCGAGCGTCTCGCCGGGGAGAAGGCCGCTATAGCTTGTCAGCCCATGGGAGACGGCGTTGCGGCTTGCCACGGCTTTGCCGTCTGGGGTCTTTGGGCCGGGGCTGCGCTCGGCGTTGAGGCGGTTCGCCGCGATTTGCCGTTCTGTCGCCATTGACCCTCCTTTCGCCGTTTACTCTGGCGCGCAAGTTGCGCACAAAACGGCCCCACGAGAGGCTTCTATGCGTTTGCTCCTTTATTATTCATTACCTCGAAAAAATACTTATATATAAAGATAGGGCCGTTTTACAAACGAACCCAATCTTCAGTGTTCATTCACCAACGGCCGCCTTTCGCGACTTTGCGATCGTCAGCGAGGCGGCCTAAACTATCCCGCCTGCAAAAGCCGCATGGCGTCGTCCCGCTCGAAAAGCAGGAGGCAACGCCGGGCCGCAAGGCCCTGCTCGGATTTGAGATGGGGATCGCGGAGAAGCAGGTATCTGGCGAGGTCGGACGCGCGGTCCACGAGCGGCGCGGCCTGCGGCCATTGCGCCAGACGGAAGCCGGGATCGCCGCTCTGGCGCGGGCCCAGAACTTCGCCCCCGCCGCGCAGGCGCAGATCCTCCTCGGCGATCACAAACCCATCCTCGACCTGCCGCAGAATATCGAGGCGGGATTTTGCGGTCTCCGAAAGCGGGGCCTTGTAGAGCAGAACACAGGACGATTGGGCCGATCCCCGCCCGACGCGGCCGCGCAACTGATGGAGTTGGGCGAGGCCGAACATCTCCGCGTTCTCGATGATCATCACGGTTGCAGCGGGGACGTTGACGCCGACCTCGATCACGGTCGTGGCGACGAGGATGGAGGTTTCGCGCGCGGCGAAGGCTGCGATGGCGGCATCTTTCTCCGCACCCGAAAGCCGGCCGTGAACGAGACCGACCCGCTCGCCGAAGATTTGGCGCAGATGGGCCGCGCGTTCTTCGGCCGACGTCATGTCGCGCGCCGTCTCGCTGTCCACGGCCGGGCAGACCCAGTAAACCTGCGCCCCTTCGCGCAAAGCGCGGTGCAAGCCTTCAACGATGTCCTCAAGGCGGTCCTGCGGGAGGGCGCGCGTCGCGATCGGCTTGCGCCCGGCGGGCTTTTCGGTGAGTTGCGAAACGTCCAGGTCGCCGTGCAGCGACAAAAGAAGGGTGCGCGGGATCGGCGTCGCGGTCATGACCAGGATATCGGCATCTCCGGCTTTCGCCTTCTCCTGCAGCGCAAGGCGCTGCGCCACCCCGAAGCGGTGCTGCTCATCGACCACGGCAAGACCCAGATCGTGGAAAATGACATCGGGTTGGAACAAGGCATGCGTGCCAACCATGATCTGGATTTTGCCGGAGGCGAGCTGGTCCAGCAGCAAGGCGCGCGCCTTCCCTTGCTCGCGCCCGGAGAGATAGCCGAGTGAAATTCCGGCGGCCTCACAGAGAGGCTTCAAGGTTTCCAGGTGCTGGCGCGCCAGCACGTCGGTCGGGGCCATGATGGCCGTTTGCGCGCCAGCCTCGACCGCCGCCGACATGGCCAGCGCGGCAACCACGGTCTTGCCGCTCCCGACATCGCCTTGCAGAAGCCTCAGCATGCGGCGCTGCGCAATCATGTCGTTTCTGATCTCGGCGAGCGCCTGTTCCTGCGAGCGGGTGAGAGAATAGGGCAGGGCGTTGCGCATGCTTTGCGCGAGATGTCCTTCCCCTGCGAGAGACCGCCCTGAAAGCTGCCGGTAACTGCGCCGGACAAGCGCGATGGCGAGTTGCGCGGAGAAGACTTCATCGAAAGCGAGCCGCTCGCGGGCTTTTGGCCACAGCGCAAGGTCGGCCGCCGATTGCGGGCGATGCAGGATGTGAAGGGCTTGCCAGAACGACGGCCAGCTTTCGGATTCCAAAAGCGAAGCCTCGAGCCACTCTGGAAAGTCCGGCGCCTTCGCCAGGGCTTCGGCCATAACGCGGTACAGGAATTTCTGGGCCAGGCCCAGCGTCAGGGGATAGACCGGCTCGATCGCAGGCAGCTTCGCACGGTCGGAGGAGGCGAGGATGTAATCGGGATGGGTCATCTGAAGGCGCGAGCCGTAGCGCTCCACGCGGCCCGACACGATGCGGATCTCATTGAGCGGCAGGAGACGCCGGATTGCGTTCCGGTCGCCGTGGAAGAACACGACGTCGAGAGATGCGCTCTCGTCCTCGCAAACGACGCGCAGCGGCGCCCGCGCCGCGCCTTTCGGCGGGGCGTTGTAACGAATGGGCGTCACGACGAGGGTCGATACGGCCCCAGGGGCGGCCTCGATGATGGACGGCGTCAGCCTGCGGTCGAGATAGCCGCTCGGGAGATGCCAAAGAAGATCGGTGACCCGAGGCGCGCTTAGAGGCTTTGCCAGAACCTTCGCCAGCAACTCTTCGCCTCGGGGGCCAAGACCCTTCAGGCTCGTCAAGGGGGCGCAAAGCGCGCTGACGTCGTCGCCCTTGGGCGCGGCGCGTGACGCGATGTCTGTCTTCGGCAAAGTCATTCGAACCGAAGATGACACCTGCGGTTCGCTATTCCAAGGCAGAGCTGCTTCGTGGAACTGGAAGAGATCGCTCACTCGACACCATCATTGCGGCATCGCGGCTGCCACCCCCGGATGCATTCGATTTGCTTGGAGCCTAGCCTCCCACCCGGCGTTTGTCAGCGCGCGGCGGCGAATTGTCCCCAGCGTATCGTCCGCACAAAGAAATGGGCTGGTCCCTTGTCCGGGGCCAGCCCTGAATTATCGTCCGCTTTATTACTGGGATACGTGCGGCTGATTGCGGATCTCATCGGCGGTCATCGAAGTGGCCTCGATCCGGTCTCCCTTGAGGTGAAGGTCATCAACAGGAACGGCAACACGCCTCGATCCAATGCCGAGAAAGCCGCCCACGTCGATTTCAGCAGCCTGGATTTTGCCGTCCGGCGACATTTTCACGTCCGCAATTCTGGCGACATCATCGCCGTTTTTGTCAGCCAGCCATTTGCCAACGAGATCGTCGCGCTTCATGCTCGCAAGGGCGCTCGCCTGACGGGCCGGTTGAGCCGGTTGCTGAGCTTGTGCCGATTTCTGCATTGGTTGTTCGGGGGTGGCCTGCTGGGTTGGTCCGCTCTGCTGACCTTCCGCTACCCGTTTCGCTGTATTGGCGTTCGGACCATGCTCCGGCTGAGGCGTAACGCCGGTTTTATGCTCAGCCTCCGCCACCCGGGCTTCCGGTTGTTCGGGTGCTTTCGCAGTGGAAGTCTGCTCCGGAGCCTGAGTGCCGCCACCGTGGCCGACTGGGCGCTCCGCCGAGGCGGTCTGCGGCGGCTTTTGACCTGTCAGCTTTGCCTGAACGGCCTGAACCTCTTCGCCGACGGTTTGGAGCGACCAGGCGATGGCTTGCGCGCTGTCTGTTGTCAATGCCGCGTTGGCTTCATCGATCGCTGTTATCGTGTTGTGCAGCAAATCCTGGGGAACCCTGTCCGAATCCCGGACATGAAGCACGCCCGACCGGATCTCCTGCAAAGCCTGCGCGGCCTTCTCTCGAGTGGCGAGACCTGACAGGGGCATTTCCGAGACCATGCCCGAAACACCGGCGTATTTCTTCTGAGCGTCATTCAAAGTATTCAACGGCGCCGTCAGGTTGCTCTGGAACGCCGCATTCGGATCATTTTGCTGAGCGAATGAAACAGCAGGCGCGGCTACACCTGTGGCCAGCAAGCAAAAGCTTGCACTTGACCATAACAAGAGTTTGCCCTTTGTTTGCCCTTTAAGCACTGTAATCTCCCTATTTGATTCCGTATCAGGACTAAGTTCTCCGGAATGAGGAATGTTCCGGCCTTTATTATTCAATAAGGCTTTGAGAGGGTCTCTGCTGTCCCGGAAACATGATTAAGGTTGGATTTAACTTTGAACGCATTTTTTAGACGGCTCGCCTGTTCATAATCCTGCCTCTGGCCGCGCATGGAACAGGGTCACCCTGGAGGAATTAGGCGAATAACTCATTCAAGCGTTAGCAACCCTGGACGTTGGTGTTTTCGTGGCTGGGATTTCGGCGAAGCGGGCTCATTCGACAAGAACGCATCCGTCGGGATGTATGAGCACGTGGGCTTGAGCAATCTGCAAGCCTATTTCGATCACATCGCCTCTTGCGACCGGCGCCCAGGTCCTGCGGCGATTCTGACAGGCCGTCTCAACTGGACCAGGGACGAGCCCGGCCCTGCCGAATAAGCCAACGAGGCACGGTCACGATTTCGCCCTGCAAACGCTGATTGCCAAAGCAGTCTTTCGTCTTGAACGGAGGCTTAAAACAACGACGGCATTTTCTGCCATGCCTCAACTGAATTTTCGGCCTGAGCCTGACGAGCCTTCAATCTCCAACTGTTCTTGACTGCTCTGCGACGATTTCCGCTTGAGCGATAATTGGCGAGCTTCACTTGTGGAATGAGCGGCTTCCAGCCTTGTCAGAGCATGAAAGCCTGATAGCTTGGGCCCCGACACTGAGCCGTAGTCTCACGCAATTCCCTGCGGCTGTGGTCCGCTTCTTCGGCGGAGAGCCGCGATCTTGACGACGTTCGCGCAGTGAGGGCGGATACGGCGCTCGGCACAACCGAAACGACGGAGCGGCTTTTGAGCCTTTCAGGCCGATACGGGTTTAGGCCCTGCAGCGAACCCCTCGTCGATGCACGTCGCGCACACCGCTTTGGAATGAGCATTCCGGCCCGCAACGACAAAAGGTTCGGCGCTGCCAGCGGCTTCCGCCCGAGGCCGGCAGAGTGACATCCGTGATCGCGAGCATATGCGCGGCCGTCGCCAGCCTTGGTTGCCTTTATCTTCTTGCTGCTATTTTGGTCATCCTGTTCCGTAAGCCGAAACAGAAGGCGCATCCCAACCTCGAGCCTGTCACCATCCTGAAGCCGCTTCACGGCGCGGAACCCCGGCTTGCGGAATGCCTCGCGTCCTTTTGCGCCCAGGACTATCCCGCCCCTGTCCAGATCATCTTCGGATTGCAGGATAGCCGCGACCCAGCGCTCGCTATCGCGAAAAGCATCAAAGAGCAATTTCCCGCGTTGGATATCGGCATAACGGTCGACGCAACGGCGCATGGCGCGAACGCCAAGATCTCCAACCTGATCAACATGAATGCCACCGCGAAGCATGACATCGTGATCGCGGTGGACAGCGATATTCTCGCGCCGCCCGACTATCTGGAGCAGGTGGTGGCTCTGTTGCAGAAGCCCGGGGCGGGCGCGGTCACCGTTCTCTATTACGGCGAATCGGCAGGTCCCGTCTGGTCGCGGCTCGCAGCGCTGTGCATCGATACGCACTTTCTTCCAAACGTCATGGTAGGGATGGCCCTTGGCCTGGCGAAGCCGTGCTTCGGCTCGACCATTGCGCTGAAGCGGGAAGCGCTCAACGCAATTGGCGGCTTCGAAGCCTTCGCAAATCAGCTTGCCGACGACTATGCAATCGGGGCAGCGGTGCGAGGGGCAGGGTATTCCGTTGAGATCGGGCCGTCCACGGTCGGGCATGTCTGCCACGAGGAAGACTCCGCGATCTCCTGAGTCACCAGCTTCGCTGGGCGCGCACCGTCCGCTCCATCGATCTGCCGGGTTACCTCGGTTCTTTCATTGCTCATCCCTTCGGCTTGGCGCTCCTGGGCGTCGCGGCCGGCAGTACGTTCTGCCTCGCCCTGGCACTACTGGCCCTCGGCTTGCGTGCCGGGTTGTACAAGTCCGTGGAGCGATCTTTCGGGCTTCGGCGACAGGACACTTGGATGCTGCCGATCACGGATCTGCTGTCCTTCGGCGTTTTTGTCTGGAGCTTTTTCGGCTCGAGCGTCACCTGGAAACGGGCCAGCTACACGGTGCTTGGCGACGGCACGCTGGCCCATCCGCGATAGAGCAGAGGACGCGGATAGGCTGCTCTGACACTTTGAAATCGATCAACTTTTCCGCCTTTCAATCAGAGTCCGGTTCGAGGCGGGTTGATCTGGGAGATGACGTGATGAAAATCCTGTTTTTGCAGGCGCCCACTTTCGATGGGTTCGACGGCGGGGCTGGCTCGCGGTATCAGGCGCGGCGCGAAATTCGTTCCTTCTGGTATCCAACCTGGCTTGCACAGGCGGCGGCGATGGCACCCTCGGGGAAGCTCATCGATTCGCCGCCGCATGGAACAAGTCTTGAAGAGGTCGTGCGCGAGGTAAAAAACTTCGACGCCGTAATCTGCCACACGTCCACGCCTTCGTTCCCCGTGGACGTGAAGGTGCTTGAAGCGCTGAAAACGGCGAAGCCCGATCTTAAAGCCGGTCTCATCGGCGCGAAAGTTGCCGTCGACGCCGAAGGAAGCCTGAAGGCATCGCAGGCCATCGATTTTGTGGCGCGAGAAGAGTTCGACTTTACGGTCAAGGAACTCGCCGAAGGCCGCGATTGGAAGGCCATCCAGGGCCTGTCCTATCGCAGCGCAGACGGGCAAATCGTCCATAACGAGGCTCGCCCCATCCTCGAAGACATGGATCAATTGCCATTCGTGACGCCGGTCTACAAGCGCGATCTTCAAATCGAAAAGTACTTCATCGGCTATCTAAAACACCCCTACCTTTCGCTCTACACGGGGAGGGGATGCAAATCGCGCTGCACCTTCTGCCTGTGGCCGCAGACGGTGGGCGGCCACCGCTACAGGACACGCAGCGTCGGCCACGTCATCGAAGAGATGCGCTGGGCCAAGGCCGCGTTCCCGCAAGTCAAGGAACTCTTCTTCGACGATGACACTTTCACCGATGATCCGGCACGTGCGGAGGCCATCGCGCGCGAGTTGGGGAAACTCAATATCACCTGGTCATGCAACGCCAAGGCCAACGTCCCGAGGAAAACGCTCGAGGTTCTGAAGGACAACGGGCTAAGGCTCCTGCTCGTCGGATACGAGAGCGGCAATCAGCAAATCCTGCACAACATCAAGAAGGGCATGCTGGTTGACGTCGCGCGGCGCTTCACCAAGGACTGCCACGAACTTGGCATCACGATCCACGGCACCTTTATTCTCGGTCTTCCAGGCGAGACCAAAGACACGATTGAGGAAACGATCCGCTTTGCGCAGGAGATCAATCCTCACACGCTTCAGGTCTCGCTCGCGGCGCCCTATCCCGGGACGCATCTCTACAAGCAGGCCGTGGAGGAGGGGTGGCTCAAAGAGGACGGCCTCGATTTTGTGAATGGGAATGGCGTGCAACTCGCGCCGCTAAGCTATCCGCATCTCAATCACACCGAGATCTTCGATTCGGTGGAAGACTTCTACCGGCGGTTCTATTTCCGCGCCCCGAAGATTGCGTCGATCGTGTCGGAGATGGTTATGAGCCCGACCATGATGAAGCGGCGCCTGCGCGAGGGCGTGGAGTTCTTCAACTTCCTCCGCGACCGCCGCAATAGCCAGAGTTGCTAGAGCGCGTCCGGAAAAGCGCGAAGCGGTTTTCCGGTAAAAAAGCACGACGAGACAAGGATTTGGAGTCCGCTTCTGATTCCATCAAAAGCGCAGCCGCCAATCTGGCCAACGGTTTGTCGTCCCGGAAAGGCAAAGCCTCGTCGGGGACCGTTACACTTTGAAATGCCTTGCTTGGGGTCCCGGCTTGCGCTTCGCTTGGCCGGGGCGACGATCCGTACGCGATGCGTCTGCGGCACGCAGCGGAATCGGGTGAAGTAGATGGCGGCGCAAGCGCGCCCCTGTATTTTATAGGAAAAACAATAAGTAAGAGCCGTTACCTCACGGCAAGGCGCTTTTTCCTAAGATCCCCGCTTAAGCAATCCGGGACGCAAACTCGCGCGCAAGCCGATCCTGGGGATGAGCGAGATGCCGCCTTTCGCGATGTGCATTACAAAAAGCCAGTTGGGGCTGTAAGCCGAGGCTACGGCGGAGAGCCGCCGGAAGCAACCAGACGATCAAGCCGGATGAAAAGGCTTGCCTCGGGATTGCTTCGCAACCGGTTCCGATTTTGTGAGCTCACTCATCGTATCGGGCAGTTTTATCATGACCGGCTCCGCAAAGGGGATGGCGGCGGTGAAATGGGTGAGGAGCGGCTCGCCGTTCAGGATCGCCATTATCAAGCGGATCGGGCCTGCGTGGGTGACGGCGAGGATCGGGGTTTCACCCAGCTTCAGGCTGTTCAGCCACTCCGCGCAACGCGACGCCATTGCTGTCAGCGTTTCACCCTTAGGCGGAGCCGAGTCCGGCAACCCTATGCGCCAGGCCTCGATGGGCTCGCGCCCCAAATCCTGCCAGCGCCGTCCCTCCCAGTCGCCAAAGTTTAATTCCTGAAGGCGATCGTCGACAACGGCTTCTCGGCTTAATCGCACGGCAAGGTCGCATGCGCGTCTCGCGGGGCTGGTCACGACGCGCGTGGCGCTCGCGATGGTTGCGAGCCGCCAGACCGCGGCCTCCAGGGCTTGCGGCTCGCATTCAAGGTCGAGACGCCCATAGCACAGCCCGCTTTCGCACAAGGGTTTGGGATGGCGGACCAGAATCAGATGCATGCCGCAACCGCGAGCAGGAAAGCGATCTCGTAGCTTTGTTCGATGGCTCCCAGCACATCGCCGGTGAAGCCGCCGAGCAAGCGCTTCGCGCGCCAAGCCATGAAGACTGCGGCTATGAAGCCGGCGAGACATGCGGTTAAGCCGGCGCCAAGCGGCAGGAGCAAGAGCGGAGGCAGGGCGAAACAGGCTGCAATCGCGAGGCCGAAGACCGTGATATTGGTCGCCAGCGGCTTTGCCTTGCCCGTCGAAGCATCGCCTGCGTAGGGCAAAAAGGGCATGACGCCGATCGCGGTGAAGCGGGCCGCCGCATGAGCAGCGACGAGGGCGGCGGCTGCGACGGCGGCCGGAAGGGCGGCCAGCGCGAAAACCTTCAGCGCAACGGCAATGCCGAGCGCGAGAACCCCGAATGTCCCGAGCCGGCTGTCCTTCATGATGGCGAGCCTGGCCTCCCGGGTCGTGCCTCCCATCGCATCGAAGAAGTCGGCGAAGCCGTCCTCGTGAAACGCGCCGGTCGCCGCGATGCCCGCCGCCACAGCGAGAAGGGCAGGCAGGACGCCGTTCCACAAGGCCGACGCTGCCAGAAGAACGGCCGCGCAGATCGCGCCCACGACGAGCCCTGCGAGCGGAAAATACTTCACGCCCCTGTCGAGCCATTCCGGGGCGAAATCCTCCAGATGGGGTACCGGAAGGCGCGTGAGGAATTGCACAGCTCCAAGGAAATAGCCGAATTCTGCGCGGAGCATCCGCATCAATTGGGGTGAGAGCCCGGCAGGTCGGCCATGCTGGTCAGCAACCCCTCGGCCATCCGGACAAGTGGAATAGCAAGTGCAGCGCCTGTTCCTTCGCCAAGACGCATTCCAAGGTCGAGAAGCGGCTTCGCATCCAGCCACTCGAGCAGGGCCACATGCCCCGCTTCCGGCGAGAGATGCCCAAAGAGCAGATAATCGCGGATATTCGGCTCGATCGCGACGGCGGCGCAGGCGGCGGCCGTAGCGATGAAGCCGTCGACAATCACAATCTGACGGGCGTTCGCAGCCCCGAACATGGCGCCCATCATCATCGCCATTTCAAAGCCGCCGAACTCCCGCATGGCTTCCATGCCGCCGCGGACAGGAGCGCGGGCATGAGCTTCGGCGAGGACCTTGCGCTTGTGAGCGAGGCCGCCCGGAGGCGCGCCCGCACCCGGACCGACAAGCCGTTCGAGCGGCAGTTCCGACACGCAATGCGCGACGAGCGAGGCCGCGCTCGTGTTTCCAATGCCGATCTCGCCGAGCGCGACGACTCCGAAACCGCCAGCCTTAAGCCGGTTTGCAACTTGCTGGCCGGCTCTGATGGCGTCCACGCACTCGTCATCCGTCATCGCGGGTTCGTGCCGTGAATTCGCCGTTGAACGGCAGACGCTTTTCGCGATCAGCGCCTTGTGGGGCGCGGGCGGTGTTTTCAGGCCTGCGTCGATCAGGAAAACCTCCGCCCCCGCAGCGTGTGCCGCGATGCTTGCCCCGGCTTTGCCATCGAGAACCATCTGAGCGATCAACGTCGAAACCTCGGACGGGTAGGCCGTCACGCCTTCCGCCACGATGCCGTGATCGCCTGCAAAGACGAGAAGAGCCGCTTTCCCGAGATTCGGCTTTAGCGACTTCGTGACAAGCCCGATATGAACTGCGAGCGCTTCGATTCGTCCGAGCGAGCCTTGCGGCTTTGCCTTCGCATCGATGGCGGCCTGGAGGCGCGGCTTCAACTCTCGCTCAAGAGGCGTGACAAACGCGACCGGTTCAGCATTATCCATGGAGACACCTGAGAGGGAGGGAGGCGATGAGCGGACAAGATCACAAGGGACAGGAGCCCGTCAACCCGCGGATTTTTCCGCTGCCGCCTGTCGTGTTTCTGCTTTTTCTCGCAGCGGGGTATGGGCTGCAACGGGTTTTTCCCCTCGGCGGCGGGGAGCCCGCAACCGAAAGCGTGATCGCAGGCAACGCGCTCATGGTTATCGCCTTCGTGATCGCTATCCTCGGCGCTTGGGAGATGTTCAAGGCGCGAACAACGATCCATCCGGGCGGGTCAGCGTCTGCGCTGGTCACTTCGGGAATCTATCGCCGCACGCGCAATCCGATGTATCTGAGCTTTCTTTTTTTCATCATAGGCATTGGATTGGTCTTCGCAAACTCGTGGATGATCATCCTCGCGCCGCTCTTGCTTCTGTATGTCCAGGAACGCATCATCAAGCGCGAAGAGGGCTACCTTACCCAGCGCTTCGGTCCGGACTATATCGAATACCGAAAGAAGGTGCGGCGTTGGTTTTGATGCCCCAGAGCCTCTTGGGGATGCCTCGGTTGACCGGGAGATCCCGCTTGCCCGGCTCCATATCGTCAGTGTAAGAATGGTCGCCCAAACCCGAGCTCGGGTTTTTGACGGTTCAGTGGCAGGCTTTGCCCAATTTTGCGCATGGTATTGCCATTCATCCGTACCGGAACTTTTTCTACACCGTCGTGTCTTACTCCGTGTCTCGATGAGCACGGCGAACATGGGAGTTTTTAGCATGAAAATGACGCTTACGGCTGTGGCCGCTTTGATGATTGCGGTGAGCCCCCTCGCGGCGGAGACGCCGAATTTCATCCCCGAGCAGAACCAATCTGAGGTTCTTGGAACGGACTTCGTCGGCACCCAGGTCGTATCCAAGGACAATCAGCCGCTCGGAAAAATCGCGAATCTGGTCTTCGATCAAAGCGGACACATTGAACTTGCCGTGATCGGCGTTGGCGGCTTCCTTGGTATCGGTGAGAAGGAAGTGGCTGTACCCTTCGACGCGTTGAAGTCTGAAGTTGTTAACAACAAGCACGTCTTCACTGTCGACGTGACAAAAGACCAGCTCAAAGCGGCCCCGGCCTTCAAAACCCTGAACGACCAGGCCCGCCGTGAGTTGATCGCGAAGTGGCGCTCCAAGGCCGAGCAGAGCTGGGCGGATCTCAAATCCAAGGCGGGCAAGACTTACGACGAGGCCAAGGAACGCGTGAACGAAGCGCGCGAGAAGGTCGAGCACAAGATGGAGAAGGCAGAGGAGCCAAAGGCTCAGTAACTCTGTAATTTGGACGCAAAAAAGGGGGCTTCGGCCTCCTTTTTCATACGCGCTCGGCTTACCGCTGACAATATTGTCCGGAGATTGTCATTCGAACGGCAATCAGACTGGGGAGCGCGTGCCTCGATGTTCAAGGAATTCCGCGAGTTCATTCTCAAGGGCAATGCATTCGATCTGGCGATCGGTGTCATCATTGGCGCCGCCTTCGGAGGCATTGTAACATCGCTGGTCGGGGACATTCTCATGCCGCCGATTGGCATGCTGATGGGCGACCTGAATTTCTCCGATTATTTCATCGATCTCACGGTGCTGAAGTCGGAGGCACTGGGCGGTGAGGCGGTCCAAGTTCCGGTCTCGTATGAGGCAGCCAAGCAAACCGGCCACGCGATCCTCGCCTATGGCAAGTTCTTCACCGCTTTGATCAATCTCCTGATTGTCGGGTTTGTGATTTTCTTTCTGGTCAAGCAGGTGAACCGCCTGAAGCGCGAACCGACGAAACCGGCGGAGATGCCGGAAGACGTGCGGCTTCTGAAAGAAATTCGCGACCTTCTCGCGAAGGATGCCGTCTTCGTCGCTGAAGGCAAGCGATAGGTGCAATCGCGGAAATAAGAAAGCCCGCGAAAATGTTCGCGGGCTTTCTGTTTTGGTTTGCGGATCGCTTAGTAGTCCATGCCGCCGCCGGGCATCGCAGGAGCAGCCGATTCCTTCTTCGGCTTCTCGGCGATCATCGCCTCGGTCGTGATCAGGAGACCCGCGACGGAAGCCGCATCCTGGAGAGCGATGCGGACGACCTTGACCGGATCGATCACGCCAGCAGCGACGAGGTCGACATACTCGCCGGTCTGGGCGTTGTAGCCCCAATTGTAGTCCTTCTTCTCAAGGATCTTGCCAGCAACGACGGCGCCGTCCTCGCCAGCGTTGGCAGCGATGATGCGGGCCGGAGCCTGAATCGCGCGGCGAACGATGTTGATTCCCGCCTTCTGATCCTCATTCGCGGGCTTCACGTGCTCAAGCGCATGAACAGCGCGCAGCAGCGGCACCCCACCGCCGGGGAGGAAGCCTTCCTCGACAGCAGCGCGAGTCGCGTTCAACGCATCGTCGACGCGGTCCTTCTTCTCCTTCACCTCGACTTCGGTCGCACCGCCGACGCGGATCACCGCAACGCCGCCTGCGAGCTTAGCAAGACGCTCCTGCAGCTTCTCCTTGTCATAGTCCGAGGTGGTGTCTTCGATCTGAGCCTTGATCTGAGCGACGCGTCCCTCGATCTCCTTCGAGTCGCCAGCGCCATCCACGATGGTCGTGTCGTCCTTCGTGATGGTGACCTTCTTCGCGCGGCCGAGCATGGCGACGGTGACGTTCTCAAGCTTGATGCCGAGGTCTTCCGCAATCATCTGACCGCCGGTCAGGACCGCGATATCCTGCAGCATGGCTTTGCGGCGGTCGCCGAAGCCGGGAGCCTTCACGGCTGCAACCTTCAAGCCGCCGCGCAGCTTGTTCACGACGAGCGTGGCGAGAGCCTCGCCTTCCACATCCTCGGCGATGACGAGGAGCGGACGCGCGGACTGCACAACAGCCTCGAGCACCGGCAGAAGCGCCTGAAGATTGGAGAGCTTCTTCTCATAGATGAGGATGAACGGATCCTCGAGATCGACGCGCATCTTCTCGGCGTCGGTAATGAAATACGGCGAGATGTAGCCGCGGTCGAACTGCATGCCTTCCACGACCTCGAGCTCGGTCTCAAGAGACTTCGCTTCCTCGACCGTGATTACGCCTTCGTTACCGACCTTGTCCATGGCCTCGGCGATGAGCCGGCCAACCTCAGTATCGCCATTCGCGGAAATCGTGCCAACCTGCGCGACCTCGGAAGACGACGTCACCTTCTTTGACTTGCTTTCGAGATCCTTCACGACGGCGGCGACCGCGAGATCGATACCGCGCTTCAGATCCATCGGGTTAGCGCCAGCGGCCACCGACTTCGCGCCCTCGCGAACAATTGCCTGGGCAAGCACGGTTGCTGTCGTGGTGCCGTCTCCAGCGATGTCGTTGGTCTTGGAGGCGACTTCGCGCACCATCTGGGCGCCCATGTTCTCGAACTTGTCCTCAAGCTCGATCTCCTTGGCGACAGTGACGCCGTCCTTGGTGATGCGCGGAGCGCCGAACGACTTGTCGAGCACGACATTGCGGCCTTTCGGGCCGAGCGTGACCTTTACGGCATCCGCAAGGATATCGACGCCACGGAGCATCCGCTCACGAGCATCCTGGGCAAAACGTACGTCTTTAGCAGCCATACTCTATGACTCCTCGAATAGGTTTGAAGTGTTCAGGGTGATGAAACTTAGGCGGCTTTTTTCTTGCTCTTGCCTTCGTGGTTCTCAAGAACGCCGAGAATGTCGCTCTCCTTCATGATCAGAAGGTCTTCGCCGTCGATCTTGACTTCGGTGCCGGACCATTTGCCGAAGAGAATGCGATCGCCTTCCTTCACATCAAGAGCGACGAGCTGGCCCTGCTCATTGCGAGCGCCGGGGCCGACTGCGATAACTTCGCCTTGCTGAGGTTTTTCCTTGGCCGTATCCGGAATGATGATCCCGCCCTTCGTGCGCTCTTCCTCTTCGAGACGGCGCACCACCACGCGGTCATGCAGCGGCCTGAATTTCATGGCATCCTCCTAGACGATAAAAAATAGATCGGTTGGAACGGGTGCGGCTTTAGCGCTCGCGTGACCCTGGCCTTGAGATATTTAGAACTGTTAGCACTGTCAAGAGGCGAGTGCTAATGTCCCCCACACTGTTTTCAAAATGCTAGAGGATTTCGTAAGTTTTGACCTAACACGGTCATATTCGCGTCGCGGAGCCGTGGCAGAGGCGCGCTCCGGGAAGCCTAGCGCTACCGAGCCATACCGGAAATTCATAGGAGAGTGTTTCTCATGTCCGATACTCTTGCTTCGGCGCCGTCACTGGAAGATAGGAAACAGCCTGAAAAAAGGAAGAAGCGGCGCGGCGTCGCGTGGTGGTGGCTGCTTGTCTTCCTTGCGATCGCGGCCCTCGTTGTCGTCCCGATCTGGTACGCGAGTTTGTACGATAAGAAGCCCGCCCTTGCGGCCGCTGTGCCCGCCGCTCCTGTAGCGGCCGCCCCCATTGAAGCCCCCGCACCGCAGGTCGAAGCACCGGCAAAAACGCATGCGGAGAAGCAGAAAGTCGAAAATGCATTCTTCTTCCGCATCGACGGCAAGGACAAGCGGGGACAGTCCGCCACGTTCGACTTCATTATGCTCACGAACGAATTCACTTGGGTCAAGGGGAGCACGTCACAGGTGATCTCCGGCGACAAAGTCATTCCCGAGGCGGAAGTGGCTCATCGCGTTCTTACGCAGCAAGTGCGAGATTCACTGGCCAGCGCCAGCGATTTGATCGCGGTCGGGCTTGCATCCTCGGAGGGCGAGCGCACTCAGGAGGAAGCGCGCGCACTCGATCGCGCGAAGACGGTCTCGCGCTGGATCGCAAAAGTCAGCAAGCCCGAGATGGCGCTTTGGACCCTGACGCTCGGCCAGTATGACAAAGCCTGCAAAGAACAAGAGGATACAGACTCGAGCTTCGAGCGCCCTGTTATTCTCGCAGGCGTTCGCTCCAAGGCTGGTGGCGCGAACTTGCAGGAAGCTTTGGCCGACGCCATCAGCGGTCACGATAATCTGCCGAGCCGCGATTGCTATTCCCGTTTTGACCTGGAGAAAGTCCGCTAAAAGCGGCTCCGGAGCCTGACTCATAAAATGGCAGAAGCAAGAGCCGCCTTTTGCGTTGCGGCGGTTCTTGATCTGTCGGGGTGCAGCCCATTCCTCTTGCACAGACCTGCACCTTGGCTGGATGATCGCCGCCTTTCGTGCGTTCAACGCTTCAAATGAAATACGGAGACCTTTAAGCACTGTCTGCAGGCGGATTTTAAATGCTTCCAGCGTCAAATAGGGCCGTCGTAAAATCTGGCCAAACATGGGCATAATCATTGCTTCAGCCATGGCGAAGGCGCCCAGGAAGCATTGTGCTGTAAAGCTAAGCACAATGCTTCAAAGTTAAGCATTGTGCTTCAAAGTTGTCGCCGTTTTTATTGCGGAGCGTTGCTAATGTCCAATCCCCTCGCAGCCCACAAACAGCCGTCCGACCCAAATAAGAAAGAGCCTGACGACGAGAAGAAGCAAATAAAGATACCTGCATGGTGGTCTATTGTCGCACTCATCATGGCCGGTCTGGTCGTCCTGCCTATTCAATACGCAAACTTGCATGAAAAGAAAAACGTTGCGCCGGCGGAGGCGGAGGTGAAGCCGAACGCCCCCGAGGCCGCCTCTCCGGCGAAAGAAGACGCTGGACCGGCCGAGACGCAGGCAACCCGGACCGCCGAGCAGCCGGGGGCGCAGCCAAAGCCTGGCACCGCAGATGCCGGATCTCCGGCCAAGGACGACGTTGGACCGGCGAAGACGCAGGTGGCGCGGGCCGAGGAACAGGCGGCAGCGCAGCCGAAGCCCGACCCTGCCGAGGCAGCGCCTCCTGCCAAGGAAGACAGTGGAGCCGCTGAGACGCCAGTAGCGCGGACCGAGCCTGCCGAAGCACAGCCAAAGCCAGTCACAGCCGAGACAGCGCCCCGCGGTAAAACAGGACATCCGGCGCCGGCGGAGACGCAGGCAAAGGAGGCTGTCTCGCCCAAGCGGAAGCGCAGGCTAAACCCCGTGTCGCCGAGGCAGCGTCCCAGGCGAAGCAAATTGAACAGCCTGCGCCGGAAATGAAACAGCCGGTCGCGCTGCCAAAAACTCCTGCCGAGAAGCAGAAGGTCGAGAATGCGGTGGTCTTTCGTATCGACGGAAAAGACAAGCAGGGCCGAGCCGCGGCCTTCGATTTCATCATTTTATCGAACGGCTACACATGGGCGCTGGGGAGCTCGAGCCAGATTGCCTCGAGCGGAAAAGTCATCCCGGATGCAGAGACGGCCGACCGGATTTTTCCTCCGAAAGTTCGTGATGCCCTGTCAAGCGCAAGCGATCTGATCGGGGTTGGGCTTGCCTCGAAAGACGGAAAGCGTGCCGAAGAGGAAGCGCGCGCCTTGGCTCGCTCCAAGACTGTCACAACCTGGATCGTAAAGGTCGCCAAGCCCGATACGGCGCTCTGGGCGCTGACGCTGGGCCAATATGGCAAGGGCTGCAAGCTTCAGGAAGACAAGGATTCAAGCTTCGAGCGCCCGGTTCTCTTCGCCGGCGTTCGGTCCAAGGCGGAAGGCGCGAATTTGCAGGAAGCCCTGGCGGACGCGATCAGCGGTCACAATAATCTGCCGAGCCGCGAGTGCTATTCCCGCTTTGACATGGAGAAAATCCGCTAGCCGGATGCGCATGTAACCAAGAGCCGCCGGTTGCGGCGGCTCTTTTCAACAGCCCGCCAGATTTGCACCCCTCGTCATCTCTCTGAAATACGGCTATGGCACGGGCGGGTCCGTCGTGGATCCGCTCATTCTGCCGTTCGGGTCGTTCATGGATGTTCTGCCGAGGGTCCTCGCTGGCCTTTCAACCTGGAAGTTGGTTCTGATCGCGGCGCTGGCCGGCGCCCTCTCCATCTTTGCGATGGCGCCACTTCTTGTCTGGCCCATTATGTTCGTTACATTTCCCGTGCTGATCTGGGCGCTCGATGCGGTAGCCTTGCGCGGCGATGAGCTCGCTCCCTTGGTTTCGTTTCGAAAGCGCCTTTTTCGTGCGGCGGCGGTCGGATGGGGCTTTGGTTTCGGTTACTTCCTGCTCAGCACCTACTGGATTGGCTATGCCTTTTTCGTCGATGCGGATCGCTATGCCGCGTTGATGCCGCTCGCTGTGATCGGGCTTGCTGCGGCTCTTGGCCTGTTCTACGCGGCAGCGGGCGCACTTTCCGCCGCGCTTTGGCGACGCGGATACGCGCGTATCGCCGGGTTTGTCCTCGCATTCTTTTGCGCGGAGGCTGCTCGCGGCTACCTGTTCACGGGGTTTCCCTGGAATTTGTTCGGGGAGGGGGTTGCCGCCAATGATGCGCACATGCAACTGGCGGCCTACATCGGCATCTACGGCCTGACGCTTGCTGCTCTTTTCATTTTTTCGGCTCCCGCCGCCGCCATCTCCGCGCCGCAAGCTCGCTTTGACAGGCTGTTGACCCCTATTTTCTTTGCCGTCTTCGCTTTGGCGGCAAGCTACGCTTTCGGAAGCTATCGCCTCCGTGAGGTCGCGGGCGAGGTCGAAGGTGTGCGCATCCGGATTGTGCAGCCGGGTATTCCTCAGATCGAGAAGTGGAAGCCCGAGAACAGAAGCTGGATCTTCGAGCGGACGCTGGAATTAAGCCGCAGGGGCCTCACCGGCGAGGACATTGCCAACTTCACCCATGTGATCTGGCCTGAGTTATCGGTGCCCGTCCTCTTCGGCTTCAATGACGGGATTTTCAGCCAGGAAGTGAAAGACCGGCTGGCTGCAATGATCCCGCGAGACGGGAGCCTCATCATTGGAGCCGAGCGCGCCGAAGGCGAGCGTTCGGCTCAGGGCGCTTATCATTTCGATCGCGTTTTCAACAGTTTGTTCGTTTTGAAGGAGGGCGCGGCAATAGGCGCCGTCTACGACAAAATCCACCTTGTTCCGTTCGGGGAATATGTGCCTTTCCAAAACGTTTTAACAGCGATTGGTTTTCGAGCTTTTTCGCATCGGTTGGATGGATTTGAAGCAGGTTTGAATAAGGCCCCGATCATGTATACGCCGCGCGCGCCAGCTTTTCTTCCTTTGATCTGTTACGAGATTATCTTTCCGGGTCGTATCCAGAATGAAACAAAACGCCCGCAATGGCTGGTGAATGTGACTAATGATGCTTGGTTTGGAACATCAACCGGACCTTATCAGCATCTTTATCAGGCTCGCATCCGGGCTGTGGAAGAAGGTTTGCCCGTGATGCGGGCTGCAAATACCGGAATCTCCGCAGTCATCGACCCTTATGGCCGCGTTCTTGCCCGACTAGATCTCGACAGAGCTGGAGCACTCGACCATGGGTTGCCGCGCGCACTACCGGTAACCTTTTATGAAAAAACACGGCTCCCTGTGTTTATTGTATTATTTCTCTTTCCACTTCAATTTTATTTGGTTATGGTTGCAACGGCTAAGGTTGATTGATTCCATTTTTACGAGTGGTTGAGAGAGTTTGCCGAAGGTGTAGAAACTGTTTATCGAATGTTGGAAGAATGGCCTGTATTTAACATAAGAAGAAGCTTGACGGCTCTTGGATGCGTAACTACAACTTTTAGGTAGTGGTATTTGGTCAGGCGGCTACGTACACACAACTTTAAGATGGCGGGAAGAGATGGGGCGGAACATGGGCATGGTGGAATCCTCGGTGTCTATATTGGCCGATCGCGATGTATACGAGACAACGGGGCGCAAACCAAACCCTGTCGACGTGCACGTCGGGAGCCGCGTTCGCTACCGGCGCATGATCATAGGCATGAGCCAGGAAAAGCTGGGTGAGAAGATGAACCTCACATTCCAGCAAATTCAGAAATACGAAAAGGGCACCAACCGGATTGGCGCCAGCCGTCTTTTCCAGCTTTCGAAGATTTTGGAAGTTCCGGTCGGCTATTTCTTTGAGGATGCTTTTGCCAACGCGGCGCCCGCGCAGGCGATGCATGGGTTGCATGAGCCGGAGCAGGAAGGATATCTTCTCGATTTCTTGAATTCCCGCGAAGGTTTGGATCTCAACAAGGCATTCGCCAAGATCCAGGATGCTAAGGTGCGACGCCGCGTCATCGACCTCGTAAGGGCCTTGTCAGAAGAAAAACCTGACGCTAAGGAAGGCCAGCCCGGAATCGAACACGATCTCGGCTAACGTGGCTCGGGCCACGTTCCCCATAACTTTCGAAGATTGGAACGAGCCTGTGTCTCGCAAAAGCTATCATTTTACCAGCGAGTCCGTATCGGAGGGGCATCCCGATAAGGTCTGCGATCAGATTTCCGACGCCATCGTCGATCTCTACCTCTCGGCCGACCCTCATTCGCGCGTCGCGCTGGAGACCCTTGCGACAACAAATCGCGTAGTGCTTGCCGGAGAGGTTCGCGGTCCGGCTCATGTCTGCCGCCGACGATCTGATTCAGACGGCGCGCGACGTCATCCGCGATATTGGCTATGAGCAGGCGGGCTTCGATTGGCGCAAGGCCGAGATTGATTGCTACGTGCATTCCCAGTCGGCAGACATCGCACAGGGCGTTGACGCCGACGGCAACAAGGATGAGGGCGCGGGCGACCAAGGCATCATGTTTGGCTATGCCTGCCGCGAGACGGAAGGCTACATGCCGGCGCCCATCTACTATGCGCATCGCATCCTGTTCGAGATGTCGAAGCTGCGTCATTCCGGAGAGCTTCCCGAGCTTGGACCCGACGCGAAAAGCCAAGTCACTCTCTGTCTATGAGAACGGCAAGCCCGTTCGCGCGACATCCGTGGTCGTCTCGACGCAACACCGCGAGGACGTCAGCCAGGAGCGCGTCCGCGATATCGTCGGCGACATCGTTACAGCGGTCCTTCCCAAGGGCTGGATGTGCCCCAAGGATGAGTTTTACGTCAACCCGACAGGCCGTTTCGTGGTTGGCGGCCCCGATGGCGACGCGGGTCTGACCGGGCGCAAGATTATTGTGGATACGTATGGCGGCGCTGCTCCGCACGGTGGTGGCGCTTTCTCGGGCAAGGACCCGACGAAGGTGGACCGCTCGGCGGCTTATGCAGCCCGCTATGTGGCCAAGAACGTCGTTGCCGCGGGGTTGGCGGATAAATGCTGCCTGCAGCTCTCTTATGCGATCGGTGTCGCGAAACCGCTGTCGATCTATGCTGACCTTTATGGCACAGGCCGGGTTGACGAGAGCGTGCTTGAGCAAGTCATCGGCGAGGTTATCGATCTCAGCCCTCGGGGCATCCGCGAGACGCTGGGTCTGAGCCGTCCGATTTACAGGCGCACGGCAAGCTACGGCCATTTTGGCCGCGCTCCCGAAAAGGATGGCGGATTTTCGTGGGAACGTCTCGATCTTGCGGATGCGTTGAAGGACGCGCTTGGCCAATAGGCGAGGCCGAAACCCTCGTCTATGAACGGCCTCAGGGCGGTTCAGCCATTTCCGAACGGTGGCTCCGGTCCTACGGCCGCGTAAAGGGGCGAAAGCTCTCGCGGCACCAATCGGAGCTGTTGTCTCGGGGCTTGACCAAGCACAAGTTGGATATGAGCCGCCAGCTGCGCGCTGAGGAACTGGCGGCGATCTTCTCCGAGCCTGTCAGCGAAGTCTGGCTCGAAATTGGATTTGGCGCGGGAGAGCATCTCATCTGGCAGGCGGAGCAGAATCCGCATGTTAGCCTGATCGGCGCCGAGCCCTACGTTAATGGGGTCGTCGCCACGCTCTCGATGCTGGAGGCGCGCGGTCTCGGCGACCGCATAAAGATTCACCCGGAGGATGCCATTTCGCTCTTGAATTGGCTTCCCGAGGCGAGCCTTTCTCGCGCCTTCGTGCTTTTTCCAGACCCCTGGCCAAAAAAGCGCCATCGGGAGCGCCGCGTCTTTTCGCCCCTGCTACTTGATAAGTTGGGCCGCCTGCTGCGCTCCGGCGCGGAGCTACGGTTCGCCTCGGATATCGCGGATTATGCGGACGCTGCCATTGAGCATGCGAACACTCACCCTGATTTCGAGGTGGTGCAAATCTTCACCTCCGCGAACCGGTCGTCGGCACCCGATTGGCCCGTGACGCGCTACGAAGAAAAGGCGAGCAAACATGGCCGCTTGTCCACGTTCATCTCCATCCGGCGGTGCTTTTAAGGCTCCGGGGTCGAGCATCAACGCCGACAGTTGACGTTGCAGCGCGTTTTCATAGCGGCTGAGCTTGCCGCCCCACCCCCCTTTCAGGAAACCATCGAGCGAACGCCCAAAGGCGAGGATGTCCTTTATGCTGCCGGAGAAAGTCCGGTCGCCGTCGCAAAAATGCTCAGCCTTCGCCAATCTTCAGCAATCAGGATTGGATCAGACAACCAGCTTTGAAAAGAGACGCGCTACCTCCGCATAGGTCTCGCGAAGCCGGGTTTCCAGCAGACTCAGGTCCGGCTCGCCGGTTGTATGCAGGAGTAGATCGATTAGGTCGCGCGGAGCGTCCTTGGGATCGAAGCCGCCCTCGGTGCAGAGCCTCAGGATTTGGCTGATGTCCTGATAGAGCGCGAAGGCTTTCAGAAGCGTATCCCCGTCCGGAGGATTCAGGAAGCCGGCCGCGATCAGCTTGCGAAGTGCATTGACGGTATTCTGATCGAGGATGCCGGGGTCTTTGGCGGCGTGCACGATCTGAAGAAACTGGGCGATAAATTCGACGTCGACCAGACCGCCACTATAGGTTTTTGTCTGCCAGACATCGCATGTGCCTTTTTCCTTTTCGATCATGGCGCGCATCTCACGCACGTCGGCGGCGGTCTTCCCGGGATCTCTCGGCATGGTCAAAACGTCCCGAATGATCTCGCGGAGACGCTGACGAAGCTCCGGCGGACCCGCTATGGGACGGGCGCGCGTCAAGGCGAGATGCTCCCAGGTCCAAGCCTCGTTGCGCTGATACGATAAGAACCCGTCCAGGCGAACGGCCACCGGGCCAGCTTTTCCGGAAGGTCTGAGACGCATATCGACGGCAAAAAGCTCGCCTTCGGAGGTGGGAGCGGAAATGGCGCTGATCAGCCGCTGCGTCATGCGGGCATAGTGATGCGAGGCCTGCGGCGCCGAGGCCGGCGCATCATAAACGACGATGAGGTCGACATCCGAGGATGCGGTCGTCTCATGCCCGCCGAGCTTTCCCATGGCGATGACGGCCGGGGCGGGGAGGGCGCCGCCATAGTGAACCTGAACGGTGTCGAGTAGGGTCTCGATGATGGCTTCCGCGACAAGCGAATAGGCTTCCCCCGCTTGCTGAGGGGTAAGCTGCCCGGAAAGTATCTGAACGCCGATCAGGAACATCTGCTCCTGGCCCACAATGCGCGCGCGATTGAGGCTGTCCTCATAAGCGCCCACGTCAGTGATCTCCTGCCGGATGTGCCGGCGCAGGTCCTCATCCGACCGCTTGTCGCCCATATGGCCTGGGTCTAGGATGGCATCCATGATGCGCCGGCGGCGGGTGAGGAGGCGGGCAAGCCTCGGCGCGGAGCCCATGATCTGTGCGATAAGCTGCAGGAGGCTCGGATTGGCCCGGAGCATCGCGAAAAGCTGCAGCGCCGTCGGAACCTCGCTCAGAAACTTGTCGAAGGTTGCAAGCGCGAGGTCCGGGTCACCCGTATGTCCGAGAGCCTCGAGAAGCGCGGGCGTGAACTCTGTCAGGTTTTCGCGGGCGCGCGCGCTGCGCATCGCGGGATAGCGCCCGTAATGCCACCCTTTGATTGTCGCGATTGCGCCCGAGGCGTTCTTGAAGCCAAGCTTTGCAAGCGTCTCCGAGGTTGCAGGATCGTCCGCGTCGCCGGTAAACACGAGGTTCCCGCCTCGCGAGGTTGTGAGCGCGGGGACGCTTTCAAACAGGGCCGCGTAATGCTTCTGGACCGTTTGCAGTGTGTGCCGCAGCTCCTGCTCGAAGTCTTCGAGCCTAGCGTAACCTGCAAAGCAGGCAAATCGCGCCAGCTCTTGAGGCGATGAGGGAAGCGTATGCGTCTGCTGGTCCGCAATCATCTGAAGGCGATGCTCCATGCGGCGCAGATAGCGGTAAGCCGAACTCAGGTCGTCCCGCACCTTCGGGCTGATCCAGTCATAGCCGGTGAGGCAGTCGAGCGCCTCAAGGGTCTGGCTGGATCGGAGCGCACGCTGGCGTCCGCCTGCGATGAGTTGCTGCGACTGCACGAAGAACTCGATCTCACGAATCCCGCCGCGCCCGAGCTTCAGATTGTGGCCCGCGACGGCGATTTGGCCATGTCCCTTCGCAGCATGAATTTGGCGCTTCATCGCGTGGATGTCCGCGATGGCGTTGTAGTCGAGATATTTGCGCCAGATATAGGGGCTGAGAGCCTCCAGGAAGGCTTTTCCTGCGTCCATGTCCCCAGCTACGGGACGCGCCTTGATCATTGCAGCGCGCTCCCAATTCTGGCCGAGGCCCTCATAATAGCGGAAGGCCGCTTCGGTGGAGATGGCTGCCTGGGTCGAGCCGGGGTCGGGACGCAAGCGCAAATCCGTGCGGAAGACGTATCCGTCCGCCGTCCGCTCCTGCATGATATGCACCAGCTCGCGCGTGAGGCGGACGAAAAAGGCGGACTTTTCGGCATTCGAAGCAAGCGGCGCGACATCCCGGTCGAAGAAGATAATAAGATCGATATCGCTTGAATAGTTCAGCTCGTGCGCGCCGTACTTGCCCATTCCAAGAACGATCAAGCCGCTGTGTTTTTCCGGAGCTGCAGGGTCAGGAGGGAGAAACTGTCCCGCGAGCGCCGCCCTGTTGAACAGAAAACGCAAGGCAAGGCTCAGGAACAGATCGGCGGCCTCGCTGAGCCTCCGGGTAACATCCTCCACCGTCCAAACATCGCCGAGGTCCGCGAGCGCGATGAGGAACGCGACTTCATTTTTGGCCTGGCGCAGAATGCTCATGAGTTCGCGCCGCGTTGCAGCGCTGGCTGCATCTGCGGCAGTTTGTACGAGGATTTCCGCGAATCTTTCTTCCGGATCCTTGTTGAGCGCGGCCTTGAGGCGCCGAGGCTGACGCTCTGCAAGGCCAAGAAGATAAGAAGAACCGGCGAAAACGCCGCTGAGAAAGTTCGCTGTGCAATCGGAGAATGGGTCGGGGACCTCTCCGGTGCGGTCAAGGGCCAGCATCAATCTGTCGAGAGCCGCGCGGCCGGTTCCCGCTTCATCATCGAGCGGACCCGGTTTCAGACGATCGGCGAGCGAGCCGGGATCAGGTTGCATGGCTCAGCAAGCTGTTGGCCTGCAGAGGCTTTGTCGCCGTCTCCATTGCCGGAAGATTTTTTTTCAGAGTGAGGCGGACCCGCAAGCCAGGCTCGTTATCCTCGAGCGAGACGGACCCATCATGCAGTCTCGCCACCGCGGCAACCAGACTGAGGCCTAGTCCGCTTCCGGGGATCGAACGGCTCGGCTGAAGGCGAACGAACCGCTGGAGGACGCGCTCGCGATCTTTTTTGGGAATGCCGGGGCCGCGGTCCGAAATCAGGATGTCCACGGTGTCTCCTTTGTCCTCAAGTCCGATTTCGACATCCGACGGCGGCGCTTCATCCGCTGACTTCGAGGCGGGAACGGCATATTTGATCGCGTTATCGAGCAGATTTACAAGCGCTTGGCCGATCAAATGTTTCTCTCCGGCCATCATAAGGTCCCCGGTGCACGAAAGCCGTAACGAAAGCCCGCGTTCCTCGGCAGCGGGTTCGTAGAGGTCGGCCACGTCGCGGATCAGGGCGCTGATATTGAGCGGTCCGAAGCTCTCGGACCGGGAACCCGCTTCAAGGCGTGCGATACTCAGAAGCGCGTCGAAGGTTTGAATGAGAGTGTCGGCTTCCTCGATGACTGACCCCAGCGCTTCCGCAAGCTTTTCCGGAGAACGTCCAGACTGCAACGCCCGCTCTGCTCTTGTGCGCAGCCGGTGAAGCGGCGTCTTTAAATCGTGGGCGATATTGTCCGAAACATTCTTGAGCCCGGTCATGAGATCCTGAATGCGGTCCAGCATGGCGTTCAGGTTTTGGCTCAAGCGGTCGAACTCGTCGTTGCGTCCCGTAACCGGAATACGCTGGGCGAGATTGCCCTGCATGATGGAACGCGCCGCGTTCGATGCTGCATCGACCCTGCGCAACATGCGCCGGCTCACGATGACGGCACCTGCCGTTCCGATGATGAAGATGAGGCAGTATCCGAGGATGAAGGCCCTCCTCAACAACCGCTTCAGGGCCTCCTGGCTTTCAATGTCGCGGGCGACGACGAGATGAAGATCGCCTGGGAGCCGGGCTACGATGCCGAACGCGGGGCTGTCGTTCTGAGCATCTGCGCGCTTCCGGTAGGAAAAACGGGCCTCGCCCTGCGTTTCCCACAGATCGGCGGCGATGGTGTCGAGGTTGCCAGCGAGCCATCGGCCCTTGCCGTCGGTGAGAAGATAAAGAGCGTCGTTCGAGGGGCTTGATCGCTCGGTGACCGCGTTGACGAGGCTTTGTAGGCCGCCCTCGCGGTAACGCGCCGAAAGAAAATTGTAGTCGCCCTGCACCCAGGTGTCTGCCTCATGGCTGAGAAATCCCAGCATAGCGATGTTGACGTAAATAAAGACAGCAGCAACGGCAGCGCAGAACAGCGACACATAGACCGCGAAAAGCCGAAAAGGCGTCGCGAGGAATAGACGGGGAACAAGTCTTACGAAATCAACGGCTGTCATCGCGGATCATGTAACCCGCGCCCCGCACTGTTTCCAGAAGCGGTTTGCTTTGTCCTTTGTCGATTTTACTGCGAAGTCTGGAAATATGAACGTCGATCACATTGGTTTGCGGATCGAAATGATAATCCCACACATTCTCCAGAAGCATCGTTCGTGTGACGACTTGACCCGCGTGCCGCATGAGATACTCGAGAAGGCGATATTCCCGAGGTTGCAGCAAGATGGCCTCGCCTCCGCGCGTAACCTTGTGTGAAAGGCGGTCGAGCACGAGGTCGCCAACGGCGTAGGTCGTAACGGCTCCTTCTGAAGGACCCCTTCGCGCAAGAGCTTCGACGCGTGCGACAAGCTCCACGAGCGAATAAGGCTTCGGCAGATAGTCGTCTCCGCCGGCGCGCAAGCCCTTGACACGGTCGTCGACAGCGCCGAGCGCGCTCAAGATCAGCACCGGCGTACGGTCGCCCCGGGCGCGCAGGCGCTCCACCAGCGACAAGCCGTCGAGCCTCGGGAGCATCCTGTCAACGATGAGAACGCCGAATGTGGATGACATCGCGAGCTCAAGGCCTGTCTCGCCATCGCCGGCGATTTCGGTTTGATAGCCGGCCTCAGCCAGCGCTTTTGCGAGGAAATCGGCCGCTGTGCGGTCATCCTCAACGATCAGAACTCGCATGCGAGCACCATTCCCAGATGAAAAACAGCTCAGCGGATAAAAAAGCGAGGGCTTCCGCCCTCGCCTCGACAGGTTAGTGTTTGCCGCGCTTCTGCATTTCTTTGTTGCTATCGTCTTTGTTGCTATCCTCGTCCTTGCCGCTGTCGGATTTGCCCTCGATGGGAAGGGCGAGGAAGCGCTGCTGGTCGCGGCTGCGGATTTGAAGAAGCACGTTCTTCCGGCCCTTCTCGCGAGCATCCCGGATGCTATCCGATACATCGTCGGGGGTGGATACGGCCTTGCCGTTGACCTCGATGATGACGTCGCCGCGCTTCAAGCCCTGATCGGCCGCCTTCGAATTTGGATCGACGCCCGAAACTGCGACGCCCTCCTTCGATTTGCTTCCGGGAAGCTCGGGGGCGGGCACCAGCGTCAAGCCCAGGTCTTCAAGCTCTTTTCCGGCTTCGTTTTCTTCGTTACCGCCGCCAAGCGCCGCGACCTTGTCGTTGTTCGGAAATTCGCCGAGCTTGACGGTGACGTCGCGTTCCTCGCCGTTGCGGAAGATATGCAGGCGGGCATCCGTACCGGGAGGCAGGGCGGCTATCGTCCTTGCAAGCTCACGAGAGTTGGTGACGGCCCTTCCGTTTACCTGCTGGATGATGTCGCGGGACTTCAGCTCGGATTTCGCGGCCGGCCCCTCCTGCAAAATCTTCGCGACGAGAGCGCCCTTTGCATCCTTAAGCCCCTGGCTTTCGGCTATATTTTCGTCGACGTTCTGGATCTGAACGCCAAGCCATCCGCTGCTGACCTTGCCCTGATCCTTGAGCTTTTGCACCACATCGCGAGCGGTCGCGGCTGGAATTGCAAAGGCAATGCCGACGCTGCCGCCGCTTGGGCTGTAGATCGCGGTGTTCACGCCGATGACTTTGCCGTTGAGATCGACGGCGGGGCCTCCCGAATTGCCGCGGTTCACGGCCGCGTCGATCTGCAGGAAGTCATAAGGCCCGGAACCGATGTCGCGGCCCGAGGCCGATACGATGCCGGCCGTCACAGTCCCGCCGAGGCCGAACGGGTTGCCGACGGCGAGCACCCAGTCGCCAACGCGAGGCGCGGCGTCCTCAAATTCGAGCCACTTGCTGAATTTCTTATTCGTTTCGATTTTCAAGAGCGCGATGTCAGTACGGCTGTCGCTGCCAACGATCTTCGCCTTGTACTTCTCTTCGTTCTCGAACGTGATCTCTATTTCATCGGCTTTGTCGGCGACGTGATGATTGGTCACGATATAGCCGTCGGGCGAAATGAGAAACCCTGAGCCCTGGGCGCGCGTCGGTCGCCGCTCGGGCTGGCCATGTTTGAACTGGTCGAAGAAATCGCGAAGGGGCGAATCCGGAGGCAGATCCGGGATTGGGAAGTCGCGGTTCGAGACGTCGCCAACCGCGCCGCGCGACTTCACGTTGACGCTGACGACAGCCGGCCGGACCTTGTCGGCGAGATCGGCAAAACTCACCGGAGCAAAACTCGGCCCGCGCATCTCTTCCGCAGCGGCGCTGTCAGTAAAAAGAACCGCCGATGGAAACCCGGCGAAGAAACTGGCGCTCAACAAACCTGCCCCGACGATGGCGCCCGCCGGCCGGAAACGCCGGATTGGCCAAAACTCGCGCGTATCATCCTGGAATTGTCCGGATGCCATCAGCTTTGCACTCCCCTGAATGGATTGATCGTGGTGATCATATAAGAAAGCGAATGTTACAAACCACTTGCCGTTGAATTAAAAAGTGTTAAGGCGAGCAGTTGCGCACCGGTTTTATGGCAAGGCCGTCTTGACTTGCCGCCACCGCTTCCTACAGCGATCTGCGACGTAAAGTCATTCATATTCCGTGGCTTATCATCGAACTCGCTTTCGCTTTTGAACTGGAAAAGCCTTTCCAAAGGCTGCGTTTGCGATGGTAGTAGATGGAAGGACGCGCCACGACAATCGAGATGGGCCCTTAACCGTCGGCAACACGAAAGAAAACGAGACGGCAATTGCTTAGCGCCTGTTACGATGCGAGAAAAAGCTATATAGTCATTGGACGGATGATGAGTTGATCGTCTGGCCGGCTCTGCAAGAAGACCGTGGGTGGGGGGACGTAAATGGGCCTGTCAAACGAGGCGACAGACCGGGCAATGATGGCCCGCTGCATTGAGCTGTCTGCCATGGCGGTCAAAGACGGCGAGTATCCGTTCGGCTCCCTCATTGCGCTCGATGGCCGGGTCATCGCTGAGGCCACGAACCGCACCGTACGGGAGAACGACGTATCTCGTCATGCGGAGGTGATCGCCCTTTCTCAGGCACAGCAAGCCGTCGCGCGATCGGACCTTCCGCGGGCAACGCTGTACAGCAACGTCGAGCCTTGCGCGATGTGCTCCTACTGCATCCGCGAAGCTTGGGTCGGGCGCGTGGTCTACGCCCTGACATCGCCGATCATGGGCGGTGCGACCAAATGGAACATTCTCCGGGACAAGGATATCTCCTGCCGTGTTCCGATCTTCGGCCCGGCTCCGGAGGTTGTGAGCGGCGTCCTCGCCGCAGAGGTGCAGGCCTCCTGGCGCGCGTGGAATCCCCTGGCGTGGGAGATGGTGCGAATGCGTGGCGTGTTGACGGCTCCCGAAGCGCAGCAGGAGGCGCCAGTTCAAGTGTTGGCCCGACACCGGCGGACGGCGTGGCATCACGCTGTCTTCGCCTTCATGAAGCTTTCGAGGAAGGCAAGGCCTGTCCCCGTTCCGGCTGCGCGGCAACAAGGCATAGAAACATGAGCGACAACTCAGCATCGGCGATATCTGCTCAAGAAGCGGCAATCGAAACTCAGAGGTCCGCGCTGGATAGGCCCGGGCGCTCCCACGGCCCTCTGCAGGAAGGCCCTGCGCAACACCCTTCATTATCTATCGTATCATTTCGTGCTGAAGAGGCCGACGACGCAGGTATCGAGGGCAGCGGGCTTCCAGCTTACCGTCCCGCCGACCGTCTTCCATCCAGGCTACTTCATCAGCAGCGAGGCTTTCACCAAATTTGTCGACCGCCTTGACCTTTCCGGCAAGACCGTAGTCGATGTTGGAACAGGAACGGGCATCATTGCCCTTGCCGCAGCGCGCGCCGGCGCGGAGACGGTTATCGCTACGGATATCAACCCGAACGCCGCTGTCGCGGCGGCAGCAAATGCTGAGGCGAACGGCCTCGGAGAGAAGGTGAGGGGGCTTTGCTGCAATCTTCTCGAAGCGATTGAGCCGAAACCGGTGTTCGATGTGATCATGTCGAGCCCGCCGAAGCATGCGGGCGAACCTAAGGATCTTGCCGACGCAGGCTGGCACGCGGGCGCAGGCAACAAGAACATCCTCAATCTATTCGAGCAGGCGCGACAGAGGCTGAAGCCGGGCGGCCGTGTCTATCTCATGATCTCTTCGGATTCCGACCTCGAAATGTATGGCAAAGCCATCGCCAAGGCCGGCTTCAAGGCGCGGCTCGCTTTCGAGCAGTCGATCATGTTCGAATCTTTCCCGCTGTACGAACTGACGCCACAATAAAGGCTCGCCCGGGCCTTGGAAGCCGGGCGAGCCTTGACCGCAGCGGACAGTGCTAGAATCCGAAGCCGATGCCAAATCCGGCGCTATGCCGACCGACACGCCCGGTCCCCAGCCGTAGCCTTCCCAATAGCCCGCGGGATAGCCCCATCCGGGATAACCGCCGTCGTAGCCCGGATTGTAGCCGTAGGCTTAGGGCCTATAACCCCAATGCCGGAAAGCATAAGGCCGGTAGTAATGGTGGTAGACGGGATGGTGGTAAACGACGGGCTGAACGGCATTGCCGGTGACGGCTTCGGCGGTGACGGCCGCGCCGTCCGGGACGACGTTCGCAAGGGCAGGCGCCCCCGGCATCGCAAGAGCCGCGGCCATCAGAGCTGCGCCCGCTACGGTTTTCTTCAACATGATGGACTCACCTTCCGTTTGGTTCGCGACGCTTACGATCACGACCCTTCAAAAGTGGGACACAAGGCCAGCCCTTCAGTTCCCGCCAGCGTCTCGCTCAGGCCAGGACATAACTGTATCAAGATTTCCCGTAAGACATCTCCGACACTTCCGGAAAAATTAGCCAAGATGTGTCGCCAAGCGCTACTCTCCGTTGGCGACGCCAGCCGCCTTCGTCAGCAGCGCGGCCATGTATTGCGAAGGCGTTTGACCGGCGGCATCCGCCTTCTCATGGAGCCGACGATATACCGCGGGTGAAAGCTCGACATGAGCGAGAATGGCGGATGCCTGCGGGGCAAAATCCCAGCTGAGCTGCTTCATGACGATATCGCTGAACTTTCGCACGTCATCTCGCTTTTCCTGCTCGCTCAGAGAGGGCAGGTCCGCGACAACGGGGCAGTAGGCCGCGACGATCGCATCGACGAGGCCAGGGTAGAGATATCCGGCTTTTGCGTCTTCAGGGACGCGCTCAATTCGTCGATTTCGTTGACGAGGTCGATATAAGTTCCTTTTGTGAGGAGCCGCTTCTGGGAAGAAGACAGGACATAGGTGTCATTTCCCGCCTTGGGACATTCGATTGCAACGGCCTGTCCACACGCAGCGAACCAGGCTATGAACGACAGGACCAAAAATCTCGTGGTCATAGACGCTAACATCACCCACTCCATCGGATAAAAGCGCATAACTGAGTATTCGGCTCCGGGGCCGGATTTTCATAGCGGTAATGACGCACGGCTAAAACGGTTGCGCCTGCACTTTGCTTTGATAACGCAAGCGGCTTGACAAGCAGCCATGCGGGAAGGCACGCACTTGAGACAGCCATAGCCGGAGGCAGCCGCATGACCACGGACTTGCAAAAAATAATCGACGCCGCATTCGAGGACCGCCAGAACATCAAGCTTGGTCAGAAAGGCGAAGTGGCAGATGCGGTCGAGACCGCGCTTGGCCTGCTGGACAGCGGGAAGGCCCGCGTCGCTGAGAATAAAGACGGCGCCTGGATCGTTCATGCCTGGCTTAAAAAGGCGGTGCTGCTTTCGTTCCGGCTGAACGATAATCGCATCATGGGGCCAGCCATCGGAGCCCCCGTCACGGGGCCGACGTCGCCGGGACCGTGGTGGGACAAGGTTCCCACAAAATTTTCGGGCTGGACGGAAGACAGGTTTCGCGCTGCGGGCTTCCGCGTCGTACCAGGCGCGGTGGTGCGGCACTCCGCTCACATCGCGCCGGGCGCGGTCCTCATGCCCTCCTTTGTCAACGTCGGCGCCTATGTCGGCGAAGGCACGATGGTCGACACCTGGGCGACGGTCGGCTCCTGCGCGCAAGTGGGAAAGAACTGTCATATCTCGGGCGGGGCCGGAATCGGCGGAGTTTTGGAGCCGCTTCAGGCAAATCCCGTCATCATCGAGGATAATTGCTTCATCGGCGCGCGCGCCGAGGTGGCCGAGGGCGTGATTGTCGGTGAAGGTTCTGTGCTTTCCATGGGCGTCTATCTCGGACAATCGACAAAGATCGTCGATCGCGCTACGGGCGAGGTTCTGTACGGGCGGGTGCCTGCCTATTCGGTGGTTGTCTCGGGCGCGATGCCCGGCAAGGCCCTTCCGACCGGCGAAGCAGGCCCCTCGCTTTACTGTGCGGTTATCGTGAAACGCGTCGACGGCCAGACGCGCGCAAAGACTTCGATTAACGAACTGTTGCGCGACTGACACGGTTGAATAACCGAACACATGCTATCCAGCCGGTGATGGAGGAGCACATGAGCTGGGGCGACATCTTCTTCGGTTTCCGCGGGCGCATAAATCGCAAGACCTACTGGGCCGGAAGCGTGCTCGTGGGTGTCGCGGGATTTCTGTTCGCGGCTCTGCTCGCTTATCTTGCGACCGGGAATCCCTTTGCGCCCGAGGTCTGGGAAAGGCCTGCGGACAAGAGCGGCATCTGGGGCCCGGTCTGGCTCGCCTATTTCGGTTTTCTTGTCTGGCCCTCTACGGCGCTTGCGGTGAAACGCCTCCATGACCGCGGCCACCCCGTCTGGATCTGGTACGTCTACTATACGCTGGCGCTTGCCGTGTCGCTCGTGCCGCTCAAGGCGTCGCTCGGGGCAGAGACCAATGCCACGTCCGGCTTTCTCGCAGTTCCGCTCGCATTCTTTGCCGGATACATCTTCTTCGAGCTTGGCGTTTTGCGCGGTATGCCTGGACCGAACGCCCACGGGGAAGACCCCCTCCCGGCCGATTACTACGGCGGTGATTACGATTTCTGGAGCTGGATGCTCGCCCTTGAGGGGCGCATCAGCCGTTCAAAGTGGTGGCTCGGTCTTTTCGTCCTCGTGAGCCTTATCATCGTGGTTTCGTTCGTGACAGGCCTCATTCTGAACAGCTTAATCGCCGCCCATCCGGAGCTTCAGCAGCACATGAACAACCCGGAATGGTTCAACAGCAAGGAAGCCGAGCCCGTGATCGCGAGCCTTGGCCTTTGGATGATCGGCCCGGTGCTTGTCATTGCCCTTGTGATGTGGAGCCTGCTTGCGCTTGGCGTGAAACGCCTTCATGACAGGGGGCTCAGCAGCTGGCTCATTCTGGTCGTCGTCCTTCCCTTCCTCGGTGCGGTCGCGGCTCCCTCCCTCGCTGCCGAATTCGATCTCGGCGAGAATGCCGTCCGCTTGTCCTTCCTGCTTCTCACCGCATCCGTGATCTGGAGCATCCTTCAATTCGGCATCCTGAAGGGCGAAACCGGCCCGAACGAGCATGGCCCCGATCCGCTCGCGGGGTAGGCAAGATCATGGATCGCTTTTCTTTCATCTGGCTGCATCTGAGGGGCCGCATCGCGCGGCGCACGTGGCTCACCTTTGCGCTGCTGATTGCGCTGCTCGAATATCTGACCGAGCTTACCCTGCGGCGCACGTTTCATTGGTCCCTGCCGGCGACCGGTCCCGGGAACTCGCTCCTGCCTGCCTACCTGGGGGATGAGATTTCGCTCTTGACCGCGCTGATCTTCCTGTGGCCATCGCTTGCGATCGATATCAAGCGCTGGCACGATTTGGGAGTGAGTGGCTGGGCCGTGCTTGTTGTTTATGGTCCGGCCTTTGTTCTCTACGGCCTGTGGCTTGCAGGCTTTGGCGGCACGACCGATCATCCCGACCAGCGAATCGCGGCATTCCTATATCTCTTCGGCCTTGCCGTACTTGTCTATTTCATCGTCCTGGCTGCGAGGAAGGGCATGCCAGGGCCGAACCGGTACGGCCAGCCTCCGGCGTAAGGGGCCACTGCCGCATACGCTGGCATTCCTGCGAACGGCCCGAATCCTTCCGGACATCAGGAACAGCAGGGAGCGCGTTCACAGCTTTCCTTGTGAGCAAGGCCATTCTTCGGGAATTTCCTCGCACAGCGCGCGTTCTGCACGCAGGGGCCAACTCACTTCTCGTCGAGGCACTATGAGTTCTACCATCTCTCGATCCAGACGATCTCGCCGGGGGCCCTGACGGACAGGAACCACAATCCTCCCGGCCAGCCAGTAACGGTGATGCGACGATCATGACCAGCGCACTCGCCCACGCCCAGAACCTGATTCGCTGCCGGAGCGTAACGCCGGACGAAGGCGGCGCGCTTGGCTATCTGGAAACACAGCTCTGCGCTGTGGGATTTTCCTGCCATCGTCTTCCCTTCAGCGAGCGCGGGACGCCGGATGTCGATAACCTCTACGCCCGGATCGGCAACGCCTCACCGCATGTTTGTTTTGCGGGGCACATCGACGTTGTCGCTCCCGGCGACGAAGCAGCTTGGCGTCATCGGCCATTCGCTGCCGAAATCGAGGACGGCATCCTCTATGGACGCGGCGCCGTGGATATGAAAGGCGCCGTTGCGGCATCGCTGGCGGCCACGCTGCTCTTTCTCCTGGAGAGTGGGGGTGCGCCGAAAGGGTCGGTCAGCTTCCTCATCACCGCGGACGAGGAAGGCCCCGCCATCAATGGCACCAAAAAAGTCGTGGACTGGCTCCTTCAGCGCGGCGAGCGTCCCGATTGCTGCATCCTTGGGGAGTGCACCTCCGAAGCGGCGGTCGGCGACACGATCAAGATCGGCCGCCGAGGATCGTTGAGCGGCGAACTTAGGGTGCGGGGCGTTCAAGGCCACGTCGCCTATCCCCACAAGGCAAGAAACCCTTTGCGCCCTCTCCTCGACGCTCTCAATCTCCTGAAGACGAAGCAACTCGATACGGGAAGCACGCACTTCCAGCCCTCGAACTTCGAGATCACCAGCATCGACACCGGGAACAAAGCCTACAACGTAATCCCGGCGACGGCCACGGCCCGCTTCAACGTGCGCTTCAACGATCATCATACGAGCGAAAATCTGAAAGCGTGGATCGAGAGCCAGGTGCAGGCTGCGCTGCTCGACACGGGTGTGGATTATACGCTTGACTATGAGCCACCCGCCGAGAGTTTCATGACGGACCCGGGGGGGTTCGTTCAGAAGTTGAGCGCGGCGATTGAGGCCGAGACTCGGCGGGAGCCGTTTCTTTCCACGGGTGGCGGGACGTCGGATGCCCGCTTCATCAAGGACCTCTGCCCGGTCGTGGAGGTGGGGCTTTTGAATGCGACCGCCCACAAGGTGGATGAGTGCGTTCCGGTGGCCGACCTGAACAGTCTCACGCAAATCTATGCGCGCTTCCTGCGCCTTGCCCTTTCATGATCGTACGTGTGGCCGGTAGAACACTTTTAACTAAAATCGACCTAAAGTTAATAAGCCCGACTTGAAGTGAACGCCGCGTTCATGTCGCGTTCATTCTTATGTGGGCATTCTTTCTTCGTCCGATCCCTGTAGGTAAACCATCACGAACCTTTCCTCGGCCCAATCTGAGAGGTATGAAATTCAGGGGTCTCATACCTCTCTTTATTTTTATCAGCATTCCGCATAGCTACGCTTGTCAGCCCTCCTGCGGGCACTTAGGTTCAGTGCAACGACCGACCTAAAAGCAGCAAAGGAGACGCCGTGGCATTTCAATTAGATGAACTTCCATACGCCTATGACGCCTTGCAGCCTTACATGTCTGCGGAGACGCTGCAGTATCATCACGACAAGCACCACCTCGCTTACGTAGAGAACGGCAACAAGCTCCTTCAGGGCTCCGGTCTGGAGGACAAGAACCTCATCGACATCGTAAAGATCAGCTATGGCCGGAACCAGGCGCTCTTCAACAATGCGGGCCAGCACTACAATCACCTGCATTTCTGGAAATGGATGAAGAAGGGCGGCGGCGGCAACAAGCTTCCCGGCAAGCTTGAGCAGGAAAATCGCCAGCGACCTCGGCGGCTATGGTGCGTTCCGCGAGGCTTTCATTGAGGCGGGCAAAACGCAATTCGGCTCAGGCTGGGCCTGGCTGACCTTCAAGGATGGCAAGCTCGAAGTGACTAAAACGCCAAACGGGGAGAATCCGCTGGTTCATGGCGGAACACCCCTTCTTGGCGTCGATGTCTGGGAACACTCCTACTACATCGACTATCGCAACGCGCGCCCGAAATATCTCGAGGCTTTCGTCGACAACCTCATCAATTGGGAATATGTCGAGGAGCTTTTCGAAGAGACCCAAAGCTAGCCGACTGCCCGGAGGCCGGTGACAACCGGCCTACCGAACCGGGTGCCGAGTGGTTCAACCCAAGGACATTCGTCGTTTCGACCAACGCCTGCATGGCTTCCAGCCTTATGACGACCTCCATCCTGAGAAGAGCCGTCGCGATGTCGCGATAATGCCTAACCTGTGGCATGGGGAGGATGTTCAGGAGCTCCAGCTTGGACAGCACCTTGCTTTGCAGCGCCATCGGGGCGTCCAACCCCTCCCTCATATCGTGGATCGCGAGAAGAACGGTTCTCCGCCTGCAATAAGCGCCGTCGACCAGCACGGAGCCATCGAGATAATCCTGGAGGAAGGCAAAAACCTTTCCGTTTCCTCGCTCGCCGCTCAACGCATTAAGAAACGTTTGTGCGATCTCTTCGAACTTTGAAAGCAGGCTCGACTGAAGGCCGCACCGTTCTTCAGCCTTGGTCGTAACTTCTTTTGCATTCATGTGAGAGGTTCCGTTTTTGGGGCGAAGCTTCCCAAGTATGCCATCTCAATTAAAAATTGCAAAATATAACGTTCAGAAAATATTCATGCCTTGGTGGACCCTTTTCTGGCTGCCCATCAGCTAAATTTAGCTCCTATACTTCCGTTACTTAGCGATCTTGCAGCTCTTCGTCGTCTATCCCCAGGAGGTCGATCATCGCCTCGACGATGCCCTTTGCGGCCTGATGCCGGCGAATATGTCGCTATTCCCGGCGCTCCGAGTCGCGGCCTCTTGCTTCGGCTTAAGCCCCAGGACCGACGCTGGGTGTGATTGTCGAGGTGGCGAAAGATACGGCTTATGTCTTCGCTGCGGGCGAGATTCAGGCTTTCATCGCGGATTGCGATTTATCCAATTCAGCCTCTTGTTCGTGATAGCGAGGCTTCTTTCGGGCTTTCGCGTTTACGACGTGACGAGCCTCGGCGGCAGACTTCGAAGCAGGCCCGTAAATTTTTCCCACTCGGTTGCGGCCCAAACTTCCGTCGTCGCGTGGCCGAAGGTGCGGATGATGGTGGCGACCTTTGTGGCTGTCTCGATGTCGGGCGCTGTAAAGATATCGACATAATCGGCCGGCCCAAGCACGACATAACTCGCCTTCCAGGAAACGCCGGCGCAGTTCTTCCTGATGTGGTCCATCACCTCGTGGCTAAGCTCAGCCAGAGAGCCCGGCGATTTAAGGCCTTCGTGGCTCAGGCGGGTCAGCATGATGAATGTGGCCATGGTCAAACGCTCCTTTCCTGAAAAAAACCAAACTGCGAACTGAAACTGCGATCAGCCATCGCTGGCCACCCATTCGCCGCCCACTTTTTCATAGGATCGTTTGACGGCTGCCCATGCGATGCGATGGGAGGCCTCTTCGCGGCGTGGATCGTTGACGTGCGCGGCGTAGGCGTGATTAAAGGCTTCCCGATAGATGTCCTGCGCGTGGGGAGGGAGATGGATCCTCACAGGGGGAGGGAGATCTGCGTTGGTGCTATAGGGCATGTCGCGCTCCTGTTTCGCAACGTTGCGTCTTGCGTTGAGCCGATCTCAGCATGAACAAGGCGATGCCCTCCTTGATATCTGTCATTGTCGCTCAGAATTGACAAGACGCCCGATGTGACATGCAGGAGCATAGATAATGGCCGTTCCGAATTACGTTCGCTGGTTCAACGCGATCCGACTTGAGGATGTGCCGCTCGTCGGCGGCAAGAACGCATCGCTGGGCGAGCTTTATTCGGTTCTCGCTTCGGAAGGCGTGCGCGTCCCGAACGGGTTCGCGGTGACGGCTCAATCCTATCGCGATGCGCTCACAGCGGCGGATGCGTGGGGGAAGCTGCACAGGCTGCTCGATGGGCTAGGCGGGGGCGACGTCGAAGCGCTAGCCGAACGGGCCGCGGCCGCGCGGCAGATCGTTTACGATGCCACTGGCGGCGAAGACCTGCGAACACAAATCGCCGCGGCCTATCGAAAGCTTGAGGAGGAGTACGGGGCAGGGGTGGCCGTCGCCGTCCGCAGTTCGGCCACGGCAGAGGATCTGCCGGCGGCGAGCTTTGCCGGCCAGCATGAGAGCTTTATCAATGTCCGCGGCGGAAGCGACGTCTTCGAAGCTTGCCGCCGCTGCTTTGCCTCGCTTTTTACCGACCGAAGCATCGTTTATCGCCTCGACAACGGCTTCGATCATTTCAAGGTCGCGCTTTCGGTCGGCGTGATGAAGATGGTCCGCTCAGACATCGCTTCGAGCGGGGTGATCTTCACGCTCGACACCGAGTCCGGCTTCCGGGATGTCGTCTTCATTACCGGCGCCTACGGCCTTGGCGAGACCATCGTCCGGGGGCCAGATCGATCCAGACGAGTTCTACGTGCATAAGCCGACGTTCAAGAAGGGCTCCCGTGCCGTCTTGAGCCGTTCGCTCGGCACGAAGCAGGTCCGAATGGTCTACGCGGATGGCCATACCGGCGAGACGACGAAGACGCTCGAGACCGGCGAAGCTGAACGAGAGCGGTTTTGCATCGGCGACGCCGAGGTTTTGAGCCTCGCGGACTTCGCGATCAAGGTCGAGGATCATTATTCGGCAAAGGCCGGCCATCCGATGCCGATGGACATCGAGTGGGCGAAGGACGGCGAGGATGGCGGGCTTTACATCGTCCAGGCGAGGCCGGAGACGGTCGCCTCGCAGCGATGCGCGGAAACCTTCGAGATTTACGCTCTCACGGGAACAGGGCCGGTGCTCGCGTCGGGCAAGGCCGTTGGAGAGAAAATCGCTGCCGGGAAAGTGCGCCTTGTCTCCAGCGTGCACGATCTTGCGGCGTTTCAGCCCGGCGACGTTCTCGTCTCGAACACGACGAGTCCGGACTGGGAGCCCCTGATAAAGACCGCAGCCGCCATTGTCACCGATCGCGGCGGCCGTACCTCCCATGCCGCTATCGTTGCGCGGGAGCTTGGCGTGCCCGCGATCGTAGGCGCAGGGAACGCAACCGAGGCGCTCAAGTCCGGGGTTATGGTCACGGTGTCTTGCGCCGAGGGCGAAATGGGTCGTGTTTACGAGGGCGATATCCCATTCGGGTTAACGCGCGTCGCCGCCGCCTCGCTTCCGCGCCCCCGGACGGCGATCATGGTGAACCTGGGCAATCCGGATCTCGCCTTCAAAAAAGCGATGCTCCCGAACGATGGCGTCGGGCTCGCGCGCATGGAATTCATTATCAGCGAGCATATCGGCATCCACCCCATGGCGCTTGTGCACCCGGAGAAGGTTACGTCCGAGGAAGACCGCAAGGCGATTGCAAAACGTGTTCGAGGCTATGCCCGGCCTGCCGATTTCTTCATCGAGAAGCTCTCGGAGGGCGTTGGCACGATCGCCGCTGCTTTCTATCCAAAGCCGGTGATTGCCCGCTTGTCCGACTTCAAGACGAATGAATATGCGAAGCTGATCGGAGGAGCGCCCTTCGAGCCGAAGGAAGAAAATCCCATGCTCGGCTTTCGCGGCGCATCGCGCTACACGCATCCGGCATACGCCGCGGGCTTCGCGCTGGAATGCGCGGCCTTGAAGCGCGTCCGCAACGAGATGGGTCTCAACAATCTCCTCGTCATGGTCCCGTTCTGCCGTCGCGTCGAGGAAGCCCGGCGCGTCATCACGGCCATGACGTCTCACGGACTGCGGCAGGGCGAGAACGGCCTGAAGCTTTATGTCATGTGCGAGATCCCGAACAACGTCATCAGCATCGACTCCTTCGCCGAGTTGTTCGACGGCTTCTCGATCGGCTCGAACGATCTAACGCAGCTCACGCTTGGCGTGGACCGCGACTCCAACATCGTCGCCTTCGATTTCGACGAGCGCGATCCGGGGATGCTCGCCATGCTGCGTCTCGCGGTGCTGGGCGCTAAGCGCAACGGGCGGCAAGTGGGCATTTGCGGGGAGGCGCCAGCCAACTATCCCGAAATCGCCCGCTTCCTTGCCGGGCTCGGCATCGATTCGATCAGCGTCAATCCCGCGAGCATCATGCGAACCATGACGGTGGTGCGGGAGGCGGAGGATCTCGCAAAGGGCGGACCAAAGGGCGCTGCCGCTTGATCTTGCGTGATTAACCCGCAGCTGAGATGAGCAACCAGAGCGCCTTCATCCGTGAGTTCGGCTTATGATGATGGCGCTATGGTCTGTGATTTTTCCTTGGCGGGGAGTGTGATCATAAAGGCAGGTTGGTTTGCATTGCTCAATAAACTTCCGGTTTCCGAACGCATGGTCAAGTCGGAATCCATTCCCTCGATGTGATAGCCATGTCCACTCGCGAATGTCAGTTCCGTTGGCGTGGCGCCACAAATCTACCAGCCCGGTTTTTTCAGTAAGGTCATCAAAAAGGGCAGCACAAACGTAAGGTGACCCGGACGCACTTCTGTCCATAAGTTGGTTGCCGGTATTGAAGTCACCCAAAATTGCAAACGGTAGCTTTTCATGCCCGAGTGCAATCTTGTTACATTCCGAAAAGAAGTCTGTTTTTCTTTTTCCCTGTGGAAAGTAAGCGGCCAGCAACGCCCAAGTGTTGAAATTTGCAAGAACTAGAAGACCAGTGGCGCACCTTCGGGCGTTACGAGCTTGTGACTGAATGCCTCCCGGGCAGCAATGAAAATGCCATTCAGATTGCCCGAAATGCTGGCATGAGACATTCCGCGGCTTGCCGCCCATTTTAAAAAGCACTTGCTGCCGACGCCCGTCCTCCATTCTGTAAGGACGACAACCCCCGGCTTATAAAAGTCAAGCGATTGGCAAATGGCGGTTGCCCTTGGACCGCCCCCGCTTTGAACGTTCAACGAAACTATTGTTGAGTATGTAAGTGCATCCATAAAGTGGCACCTGGGTGTGGAAATATGTTTGCGATAAAAACCAGTCTTATCATGGAAGCTTCCACGTCTGTGTTGCCCGGGGCTTGCATGGAGGACCGAAGCTGCTGTCAAAAAGCATACCGGATTTCGCAGTAGGCAGGATGCGCGCCATCGCGTTGCGCAGGAAGTCGAGAGGTGCTGTTGCCCGAACGCACGGTCTGGTAGCAAAAACCTGTTGATCTGCGGCTATTAGGAGGTTGCATCCTCCAAACATTCGCTTAACCTGATATTGCCTCAAAAGGGCAGGGCGGGCGCGGCCTCATATTCGAGGAAAGGAAACATGGCGTAGTTACCGCGCGTCCGCCGCTACGGATCCCGCCATGGCCTACTTTGAAATGAAAACGGGCTTGACGCGGCTTTCCGAATGGGACTCCAAGGAACCGGCAGTCCTTGCTTGATCGCGAGGCTCGCGGCCCCCCTTGAAAAGCCTGCTGATCAGGGAGCCTGACTTCGTTTGTGTTTCCCCCGTGAACTCCCGCAGTAGGGGCGCGAGGCTGCGTTTGAAAGAGGCGCACTTCTGCGTGGCCTTTATTCCAAGCGGCGCGGCCTCCGCGATCTCACGGCTGTAGGGGATGGTAATGTCGGGACCCCGTCCCGAGGCGCGCGCGAAATCGGCTTCCTTGAGCCCGCCGTGGGGCGCGACATGATTGACGATATGCAAGGTGTGCCGTTCTGGAGTGTCGGGACCGATGATTTCGGCCCACCGCGCCAAATCACGGGCGCCGGCTAGACTGGCATTGCTTATGAGAAGGCAAGTGCTCGGGATTCTGAGAGCCCAGGTCATCCTCATCGCGACGCTCGCGGGCACCTCGACGATCGTTTGGCGATAGGCGGGGAGGAGCTTGCTCAGGAGCCAGAGAAAGGATTCCTCGGAGATGGTCGCTTCACAGTCCAGCGGCTCAAGCGAAGCAAACAGACTGAGACGGTTGGTTACATGCTTAAGACCGCGCTCAAGAAGAAGCTTGTCCACGCGTTCCGGATGGCCCAGCGCATCGCAAAGAGCATGGTCTGGCACCGCATCCAGCTGCAGCGCGGCGTCTCCGGTCTTAAGTCCGAGATCCACAAGGACAGTATGGCGGCGCTTGCTGTCGGCAAGCGACCAGGCAAGGCTTGTCGCGAGGGTGGTTGCGCCGACGCCGCCCCGGACGCCCAGCACGTAAACCAGCTCTCCTGTCCGGCGATCGCCGGAGAATCCATCGGGGAACAGAATCGCCTTGCACGCAGCCGCGAGGAGATCTCTCTGGATGGGAAAAATGAAATAGTCGGATATACCGGCGTTCTTCAACTCACGATAAAAACCAATGTCGTTGCGGTCGCCAAGGGCAATGACCGCGACGCTTGGGTCGCACACATCTGCGATGGCTCGCAGGTCAGATAAAGGATCTTCGATCCCGCTAATGTCCAGAATCAACAGCTTCGGCGAACTCTCTTTTGCCAGGCATTCAGCTGCCGTCGTCAAGTTGCATGCCGTGAACTGCGTATCCCTGAGCCCGAGCGCAGCCAGGCATTGGCCGATGACGGATTCCGAATCCTTGGCACGCAGGAATGCGCGCACCATGGGCGCGGTGGGCCGCTCCGCATCGCCGGTATAACCGAAGGCTTGTTCTTTACTCATCTCAGACTTCCCCTTGTGTGTAACCTCTTAACGCGTTTTTATTGATACAACTTTAAGTCGCACGTATTGCGCGATATTATCGGCTATCTGATTAAAAATTTGCGTAGTATTTCAACCAAAGATTGCGATTTTGCCCCTACGTTCGGCCGGACCTTCCCGGAAAGCCGGACCTAGCCGTGAGCAAAAAAATGGCGACATTTCAACCGCCGGTGGTGTTGAGCCCTGGCTTGTTCCGGCCGGCTGCGATCATGGCCGGGCTAGCCGTCTGCGCGGTACTGGCGCGGCTCCCTTTCCTCTCCGATGTCGGTGCCGACGAGGCCTTTTATCTCGTCATCGGTCGTCAATGGCTGGACGGGATGCCGCCTTACGCCCATTCGTTTGATGTGAAGCCGCCGCTCCTGTTCGGGTTGATGGCTGCGGCCGAAGCTGTTCTCGGGCCGAGTTTGATTGCGGCCAAGGTGCTGACCATGGCGGCGGTTTCGGCCACCGCGTGCGCTCTTTACCTGTTCGGGAGGCGTTTTGTCGGCGAGCTTTCCGGTATTGCGGCGGCGTTTTTCTATATCGTCGCGAGTTTGACGCTGGCCGGCACCGTTTCTCCGGCCGAGTTGATCAGGGCGCCGTTCATCGCTTTCGGTATGCTCGCCGGCTTTGCCGCAATCGCAAAGCCCAGGCCCTCCTTATGGTTGGCGGCAGGGGCGGGGGTTCTTTTCGGCGCGGCGGCCGCAGTGAAACAGACCGCTATTTTCGAAGCTGCCCTGATGGCGGCGTTCCTTCTTTTCAGCCACCCTCGAAAAGAGGGGCTCAAGGCATTTGCTTTATTCGCCGCAGGCTGTGTCGTTGTCCCTTCAGGGTTTGCCTTACTTTTCCTTGCCGAGGGCCATTTCGGCGCCCTTTTTGACGCGGCGGTGATCTCCGCTTTCGGCCGGATGAGCGCGCAATACGTCTCATGGGGCGAGGCGGTCACGCTATTTGTCTTGGAACTCCTGCTTCTGGCCCCCCTCGCCATCCTCGGGGCCGCGGCATGGGCTTTCCGCTGCGCGTTTCAGCCAGGGGTTCGTCTGGCGCTTCGCTTTCTCGCGGCATGGACGCTCGGAGCGTTTCTCAGCGTGCTCGCCGTGAGAGCGGTATGTCCCTTCTACATGTTGACAGCGCTTCCTCCCCTTTGCCTCTTGGCTGGCGCGTTTCTGGACCATGGAATGGCGCGTTTTCGAGCTGGAAGAGTGCGGGGTCTGGCCAGGTCGGTCGTCTTTGCGAGCGTTGTCATTTTTGTTGCGAACACCGTCCATTGGTCATGCTATGACGCCGTCAACAGCGCTGCCGCCGATCAGGCTGCGGGCGTGATGCAAGCCGCCGGTCTTCGCAAGCAGGACCGCATCCTGGTTATCGATCGCGATTTAGGCGTGTATCTCGCATCCGGCGCCAATCCGTCTCACACCATCTTCAATCCGATGCATCTCCTGTGCGACTTCCCATTTGAGGGCGCCGCCAGCGCACTGACGAATTCGCTCATGAGTCGCCCTGCTTTTATTGTTGTTTCCGACCCGGCCTATAAGATTGGCTGCGAAAAGCCGGAGCGCCGGGCGCTCGTGGAATCTTTTCTTGCCGATAATTATCGTGTTGTCGGCTTTTTCGGTTCCAATAACGGCACTCGACGCAGCCGCTTTGTGCTCTATAGGCCCAAGCCGCACGCTCCTGATCCTGCGACTATCTCCCCTCCGTCATATTAAGAATAGTTAATAAGATATGAAGGCCGCAAGAGGAATGCGCTTGCTTGGTTTGGAGATATTGCAACTTACGCATGGTAAAAACTAAGAACCACAACCCAATTTGCATGGAGAGTTGTATGCGCCGCATTTCTGATATCTGCAGAGCCGCTTATGTCTGGTTCAAAGTTGAATCTGAGCAGGGCATTGCCGCAGTTGAATATGGCCTGCTTGCTGCTTTGATCGCCGTGGTGATCGTCACCGCTGTGACACTGGTGGGAACCGAACTCAGCACCGTCTTCACCTCGGTAGCGAACAGTATCTAGAATTATTTTTTCGCCACCGGGGGTGTAAGCGCCGCAACTCCGTCGGCGCTTCCTTTGTTCGCGTAGAGGTCGACATGAGTTTTGTCATCATACCGAAGATCCTCTGGACGATCAGCCTGGCCGCGCTCCTCTTGAGCGCGGCAACTGATGTCAAAGAACGCATCATACCGAACGAACTGGTGGGCGTGATCGCCCTTTCAGGGCTTTTGCTATGCCTCACGATGCGGCCCGGTCAGATCGGTATCAGTCTGGTGGCGGCCGCTCTTGTCTTCCTGGCCCTGGGCGTTCTCTGCCATTATCAGGCCCTTGCCGGCGGAGATGCAAAGCTGATGGCCGCGGTAACGTTTCTGGTCCCGCCGGCCAGCATCGGAGAGCTTCTGATTGGGATAGCCCTGGCTGGAGGCCTTCTGAGCTGCCTGTACCTCCTCGCGAGTTACATGGTCCAAAATGCTTACAACGCTTCATGCGACGCACCCCCGGGAGCCGTCGTGAGCAACCTCGCCGAATGGGCGAGGGTTGAGAGCATTCGGATCGCCTCGCGCAAGCAGGTGCCCTATGCCGTCGCCATTTTTGGCGGCGTAACCTGGTACGTCGCAAGAGAGAGTTTGCCATGTTCTTCCGCAATGCCCTGCTTATTCTAGGCGTTATCTGCATGCTCGGCGGAGTGGCGCTGGGCTATGTGTGGCTGACGAACCAGGATTCTCCCGTCGAAGCCGTACCGGAAGCGCGCGCGCCGCAACCCCAGGAGCCCGCCAAGATAGCCGTGCTGGGCGCCGCTCATGACATCGCTTCTGGCGCTGCGCTTCAGCAGGGAGACATGATCTGGAAGGAGATCGCGCTCGCGGACCTACGTCCGGGCAACGTTGTCCGTGGCCAGAGTTCAGAAGCCGAGTTCGTTGGTGCTCGGGCCAAGCGCGGTTTCGCCAGCGGTGAGGCGCTGACCTCGAGCGATCTCTCGAAGCGCAGCGACAGACGGCTTCTGGCTGCAGCCTTGAAACCTGGAACCCGCGCCGTGTCGATCCCCGTCGATGCGGCTCAAAGCGCATATGGGCTGATTGAGCCAGACAACGACGTCGACGTGATCTTAACGCAAAGTCTGAGCGATCAACCCGGCGATGCCAGGCGGAAAGTCGTTGCCGAAACCATTTTGCAGAACATTCGGGTCATTGCGGTCGACCAGACGCTTCCCCAGCAGGAGAAGGCGTCCTTGGGTGCTCAATTCCTAACGGAGCCCCGGCTTCCCAAATCGGTGACGCTTGAGTTGACGCAGCGGCAGGCGGAGACTGTGTTTGTCGCCTTGCAACTCGGCCGGCTTCAACTTTCCGTCCGCGCCCTCGAGGAGACTCCGGGCGCCGCTGCAGACCATGCCGAGCACCAGTCCGGGACTTGGGCCGGTGACGTCTCGCCGGCTTTGAAACAGATGCCTCATCCACCGTTGCAACCTCCTGCGAGTTCGCTTGAGAGCGCCATCCGGCGGCCGCCCGCTGCCGTCGTCCTCCAATAACGTCAGGACAGCGAGAAACGTTACTGTTTCACCACAGCGGTGGCGAGGCGTGGCCTGTAATATGACGAGGCCGAAAAGGTCAGACCACGCAACAGAAACTCTCCGATGGTAGGCTTATAGGGGTATGACGTCTGCCCGACGATCACGCTTTGGCCGGGGTTGAGAAGCCCGGCGGGAAGCCCCTTGTAGGCGGCGCCGCTTGCTGTGCAATTCGCAGAACTCGATAAGCTGCTCCAAGCGCAACTCCATTGAACGGTGATGTTCTTTTGAGCGTCTTCAGCAATGCTCGTGATCGTCAGCGTCAGTCCGGTCGAGGAAAAAGGCAGCATCAGCTGAGCGCCGATGGCGGCGATGTCGTTGAGATTCGCTGTCGTGACCGTTACGTACTGCGCGACAAGGTCCGCGGTGGCGCTCGCGACATTCTGAACCCGCCGCCTCACCGTGAAGGCTTGGCCCATTTCGACCATGCCGAGAAACATCATGACCAGAAGTGGAAGGATGATGGCGGCCTCGATGAGAACCGTGCCTCGCTCATCGAGCCCCCAGCGCCTCGCTCTTGGCGATTGCGCGATCGGAAACCGGACTTGTCGGAACAGCCGTCGTCTCGTTACCATCGGACACCGCCCTGACTTAGTATGGTTCATTGCGAAACGCGAAACTGCTCTGAAGAAGGTAGTTGCCATCCCCAAGATTCGCGAGAGCCACGCGAGTGATAGGGGTCGTCAGCGGCCACTCGTAGAAGGCGACGAGGAACACGATGGCCCCTGACGCGCCAGGGGCGTAGTTGAAGTTGGTTTGAAGCCCGCCATTGTTGTTGGCCGCGTTTGGCAATGTGATCCCGGCGAAGGTCGCATAGGTTTGCACGCTGAGTTGCACCTTCGAAGTGCAGTTGGCGAGGATGATGACGTTCTGGCAAAGCTGCGACCGCAACTGATCGACGGTATAACCTGATTTCTGTGCCTGACCGGTCCGAACCAATCGGGCGGCTGCGGCAGTGGCATTTTCAAGCTCATAGCCGGCCCAGAAGATGAGGCCGACCTCGACGATCCCCATGATCAGCATGAAAAACGGAATGGCGATGACCGCGAATTCCACCAGGGTGGCGGCTTTGCGCTCCCGAAGAAATTTGCGCAAGGCTCTCGCAAAACGACCCGTAGAACGCGCGAAAGCGCAATCGAGGCTATGGTGTTTCGGTTTCACGTGCGGCATCCAAATACCAAGAAGACTCTTTTCTCTGGCCTGCATCACAATCTGAGATTGTTGCATTTATCAGCGTACACGCTAAACATGTTTGATCTGCATTTTTCTATTCAAGGCTTTCGCAGGTTGCAACCATGTTTCGAAGCATTGTCAAAAAAGCGTTGGGTCTTGGCCAGGACGAGCGCAGCGTCATTGCGGTGTTGTTTGCGATCTTGATCCTGCCGCTCTTGACGGTCATGGCGATCGCCGTCGACCTAAGCCAGTTCCTGGTCATGAAGCAGCAGTTGCGATCCGCTATCGACGCCGCCGCCCTGGACATCGGCCAGCAAACGAGCCTTTCGGACGCCGCAGCCACCAGCGAGGCTCAAGCCTTTATCACCGCCAACTATCCGGCCTTGTCGGTGATCGGAACTCTGAAGTCGGTGACGGTCACGCGCACCACGACTTCGGTCGTCATTACCGCAACCGCGTCGATGAACACGAATTTTCTGCAAATCATCGGCTATAGCAGTCTCGGGGTCACGGTCAACTCACAGACCGCCGTGAATCAGAACAAGCTCGAAGTGGTTCTTGTGCTCGATAACACTGGGTCCATGGCTCAAATGTACGGCAGCATGACGGGGATCGCCGGGTTGCAAGCCGCCGCGACGACGCTGGTCAATACCCTTTTTGCAACCGACCCCACGGGACAGTATGTGAAGGTAGCCGTTGTGCCATTCACGGCGGCAGTAAACGTGGGAACCCAGTACGCGAACGCCTCCTGGATGGATACAAGTGGCGCCGGCAGTTTGACGCGGGAAAATCTCAACATCCCTGCGGGACAGGGGCTTATCTCTTTCGCCACGAAACTGAAGAATGCAACGTGGGGCGGATGCGTGCGCCAGCGAACAGAGCCGTATGATCTTGAGGATGTGGCCCCGACGGCCAGCTTTCCCGAAACGCTTTTCACCCCCTACTTCGCGCCCAGCGAACCCTCGGGCTTGTACAATAACTATTTGCCGGATGGGTCGTTTTCATGGGGAACAACGCAGGCGCAAATCCAGTACAGCGTGACAAAGTATACTAACGGCTCTGTGCAAGGTCTGCCCGACTACGGACCTAATTTCACGTGTCCGTTGCAGCAGATCATCCCGCTTTCGAGCGATAAAACGGCTATTCTGAATGAGATCAACGCCATGCAGGCGTACGGCGGTACGGTCATTCCGACTGGCCTAACCTGGGGATGGCACATTATTTCGCCTATTGTATCTTCTGTTCTCTTCCCGAGCAACGCGGCAATCTCGTATTCCGATACGTCAACGACGAAGGTCATCATTCTGCTGACGGATGGCGAAAATTCCGTACAGCTGACTTCTAATTATCAGCCTCCGAGCACGACCACTAACGGCTTCAATAATTCGATCTTCAACGCCTATGGCTATGCCACGGCGTCTCACCTGAATATTCTCCCGCTTCCCGGCGCCTTGAGCGGAGTTCAAGACCAGCCCGACTACAATCTCGACCAGAAAGAGATCCAGCTCTGCAACAATATCAAGGCTGTGACGGACGCTTATGGGAATCCAGGGCGAATCAAGATTTATGCGATTGGCTTCGGCAGCGTTATCGTAAACAGCAGCTTGACGCTTCTGGCGCAATGCGCAACGAGCGCCTCGACTTACTTCTATAATCCCACGTCACAGAGTCTCATATCGACCTTCCAGCAGATTGCGATCGGACTGAATAAGCTTCGTCTTTCGCAGTAAGCCCGCGCGGCGTCATCCAGCGTGAGTGGGAAATGTGTGTCTTTCGGTAAGTGACATTCGAGGCAAGCCCATCCGCGATCCCCGCAATCCACAACCAAAATGCTACCCTAAGTTGTGACTAGGGGAGAATCAACGCAACCTCAAATCTGCTGTCCGGTATAGGACAGAAGCGTGCGGTTACGGACAAATGCGTTCGGGACCCGCTCGACACTGTCCAGTTTTCGCATGCGGGCATCGTTCGGCGGCGTCGGCAAAGCGTCTAAAAGGACTAAGAGATGTTGTGGACGTTCGTTGACAGGTATCTGCTTTGCGGAAACAGCCGGCTGAAACAGCTCTCTCGCTGTTTGCCCCTAGCCGCCTTAGCTGTGTGGATTGGAGCCGCAGACGCTCAATCACAGGGCATGAATGCCAGCGACGGCGCCCCCGTGCGCCGGCTCCAAGTCACGCGCTTCAAGTCCCGCACCTTCACATTGCGCACGCCGTTCTCCTCGGCGGTCGTCGGTTCGCCGGAGATCGCCGATGTGCTGCCGATATCCGATCACGTGCTTTACATCCAAGGAAAAAAGACGGGGACAACCAATGTATCGATCTTTGGCCTCGATAAGAGACTGATCGGGGTTCTCGACGTCGAGGTCATGCCCGACACACAAACGATTGCGGAGAGAATCCGAACCGATACCGGAAGTCGCGGTATCCGCGTGTCGAGCAGTCACGAACAAGTTGTCCTGAGCGGAGAAGCCGGCAACGCAGCCGAAGCCGAGCATGTCCTCGAAATCGCGAAAAGCGTCTCTCCCGACATGCCCGTCATCAACCTGATGCGGGTCGCGCCAAGCCAGCAGGTGCTTCTCAAGGTGCGCTTTCTGGAGGCAAGCCGCAGCGCGGAACGGGACCTTGGAGTGAACATCTTCTCCGCAAACAAGACCGGCACGAGCGGCATCAACACGGGCTCGAGTCTCGTCAATCCCTCGATAGCGCCGGGGCTGCCCCTGCTAACGACGATTGCAGCGTTGACCGGCGGGTCCGGCGCTTCACCGTTCATGACAGCAATCGGCAAGGTCGGTAATGTCGACGTCCTGATATCCGCTCTGGAAGAAAAAGGGCTCGTGCGCGAACTGGCTGAGCCCGACCTCGTCGCGCTATCCGGCGATACGGCAAGCTTTCTGGCCGGCGGTGAAGTACCGATCCCCGTCGTCCAACCGTCCTCCGGCGCTACACCGACAATCACGGTGGACTACAAGCAGTTCGGCGTTCAACTCACTTTCCAGCCGACTGTCCTCGCAAACGGGATTATCAATCTCCGGCTTACGCCATCGGTTAGCGAACTCGACTATACGAATGCGATCCAGAACCAGGGCTTCCTGATCCCCGCACTGAAGAAGAGGGAAGCCCGCACGACCATTGAACTGCGCGATGGGCAAAGCTTCGCCATAGCAGGGCTGCTGCAAAGCGAGGGTCTCCGGAACATCTCCGAGGTTCCCTGGATCGGCTCGGTTCCAGTTCTTGGCGCGCTATTCCGCAGCTCCGGCTACCAGCAGAAAGAAACGGATCTGGTCGTCATCGTTACCCCGCACCTCATTGCGCCCATCGTCCCCGGGCAGCGGGTCGCGAGCCCTCTCGAACTCGCATTTACCCAGCAACGATGTCGATTTCTTTGTCCTGGGTCAGACCGAAGTCCCGAAGAAGTACACGGAATATGTGACGTCGGGCGGCGGCATTGCCGGGCCCTATGGTCATATCGTTCCGCTTGGTAACTGAGTGAAAAGGCATTTGCAAATGGTAAAATCGGGTAGCTTCATCGCTCTGGCATTTGCATCGGCGGCGTCAGCCGCCATCGCGGGCGATCAGACTTTCGAAGACTTCTTCGGCTCCTATTTTCATAGAACCGATACCATCGCGGTTGGCGCAGGCGACGCCAAGAATGTGAATGCGATGTCGGAAATCGTGGACCCATGGCCGCGCAACGTCAGAAATCGTCGCCTGCCCGCCAATGGTGCGCGGATGACTGGAGCCGTTCAACGCTATGAGGATGTGCGCAAGCTGAAGGAGGCTCCGCCGACCTTGCCTCCGGAATCCATCAGCGCAACCGGATTTTCCAACAATCAGGCGAAGTGATGAGGGCGCGTGTGACCATTGAAAGGTCTCAAAACGGCATCCGGGTTAGAGGGCGTTATCTGGCTTGGAGGCACGGCTTGGCCGTAGTGGCTCTCCTGCTTGCGGGATGTGGACCAATAGACGGTACCGGCGCGCCAACGACCCTCACCGTTCAGGAGCCAGCCAGTGAAAAGTACTTTCCGTCCGATGAACCTTACCGCCTGGGAGCAGAATTTTTCAACCGCGGAGACTATGGGTTGGCTGAGCGCCGCTTTCGCGAAGCCGTAGAGAAGGCGCCGGAGGACGGCGCGGCATGGGTGGCGCTCGCGTCCAGCTACGACCGGCTGATGCGTTTCGATCTTGCAGATCGCGCCTACCGGCGTGCAATCGAACTCTGTGGAGAGACGGTCCAGATCCTGAACAATCAGGGATACTCACAAATGTTACGGGGGAATCTGAAATCTGCGCGCCAGAAGTTTCTCCAGGCCGCTGCCCGCGAGCCGGACAACCCCACGATCCAGAACAATATAAGGCTGCTGGACGGCAGCTATCCCTTTATCGCGCCACCGCCCGGGGCAAACTCAGCTTCAATAAGGCGACGGCTCAGTGAGGCGCTCCGGATTTAAAAGTATCCATGATCTTGATGACGGCCGGGCCGCCGACAATCAGGAATATCGTGGGCATGATCAGGAGCATCACAGGCAAAGTCATCTGTCCGGGCAAGCGGTTGGCGCGTTCCTCCAAGCGCACCAGCCGGTCGTTTCGCATCTCGACAGCGGCCGTGCGTAACGACTGTGCGAGGGGTGTGCCAAAACGCATGCTTTGAGTCAGCGTGCCGACAACCGATCGCAGACTTGGAAGATTGATACGCTCCGCCAGGTTCAGCAGCGCCTGGTCTCGATTTGGAAAAATGCTGATCTGCGCCCAGGTTAGCGCCAGTTCGCTTGCCAGAGCCGGTTGTGCAAAACGCAATTCGCGAGAGACTCGCTGAAGCCCGCTTTCGAGAGAAACGCCGGCGTCGGCGCATATAGCCAGCAACTCGATCGCATCCGGGAGCCCCGTGGCGACAGCCTTGCGGTACCTGCTCACACCGATCCTGACGGCAATGATGGGAATGAACCACCCGGCTGTGGCCGCGATCGTTGCTATCAACAGAGGCAGCGGCCACGTCGTCTGGGAGGCAGGAAGGTAAGCGAGGAAGGCGAGGACCACCACCGCACTCAGCCTGAAGAGCGTGAAGTATAGGACCGCGGCGTCCGGAGCGACATCGTACGCGCTAAAGAACCGGGCGATCTGCCGCTGCTCCGGCGCAGAAAGGCCTTGCGTCCCTTCTTCGAACTGATGCTCTTCGCGCTGGGCATCAGGCTCGGGAGCAGCTTCCCCGTTTTCAGGCCGCGATTGTACCATTTCCACGCGCCGCGCGAGCGTGCGGGCGCGCAGGCTAACGCTGGAAAAGACCATTACAGCTCCGCCAACGAGAACGGCGGCAACGCCCAAGAAGGGCGCAATGCGGCCGAAGGCAGAGGCATGGGAAATGAGCGGCTGATGCATGGCGGCTTCCTCAGATCAAGGCTCTTCGACGCTTCGCATCATTTGCCTCATCACAAGGCCAGAAAGCAGAAGGGCCGCTACGGCGGCCGCGAGGATGGCGTGGCCGCGGGCGTCGTCGAAAAGGGGGGTGAGGTAGTTGGGCGAAACCACCAGGAGGGCTGCGATCGTGATGAAGGGAAGCGCGCCCAGCACATAGGCCGAAAAACGCACTTCCGCCGTCGCGGCGCGGGCCTTCAACTGCATGGCACGCCGGCTTCTTATCATCTGCGTGAGCGCTTCAAGCGTGGGAAGGAGGTTGCCGCCGGCGGATTGTTGCAAGATCACGGCGACCGCGAAGAACTGAAAATCCGGAAGGCGAATGCGCTGGCTGCTCAGCCGGAGAGCGTCTTCAAGGGGCATGCCGATGCTGAGTTGACCGGCCAGAGTTGCGAAAACAGCGTCAACGGGCGCGGGGGCCTCTCGGCAGACCGTCTGAAATGCCGAAGTCACGGGAAGGCCGGCCCGCAGCATGCGGGCAACGGCATCGACAGCGTCAGGAAAAAGGGCCGCAAACGCGTTCTCCATGCCACTGATCTCGCGGATGACGGCGATCCGCAGCGCAAGGTAAGCGCCAAGGCAGGCTGCCCCCGCCGAAAACGCGATCGGAACGAGGAACAGGTTGTGAAACGCAAGCCAGGTCAAAGCAGCGGCGGCGATGGCAGCGATCGTCAGCTTTCCTGGATCAGGGTCGAGCTTCCAGGGATGATCGCGGTTCAAAAGAAGCAGCCGCTCAAGTTGCAGGAAGCGGGCCTTCGGCGTTGCCGGGGCGCCGGAAGCGGCTTCCGGTTCCATGCTTTGGGATGACAGGGGAAGAAGGCGCAGACGCTGTTCAAGGTCGAGCCGCTTTCTTCGCGTGACCGTCAGCGCGAGGCCAAGTATCAAGGCCCCGCATATCACCAAAGCTAACAACAGGATAGGCAGCAGCATGCTCAGCCGTTCCATCTTTTCTGGACGCCGATGGCATCGAGCAATTGCTCATCCAGGCCGAAATATTTGATGCGTTGAATAAAACGCGGGCAGACAGGCGTTGACTTGAACTCCCCATCCACGCCGCCGCCGGGTTTCTCTCCCCTGTATTCGAAATTGAATAGAGGGCCGAGCACGATAATTTCGCCCTCCTGTCCAACCACTTCAGCCACTTCCGTGACGCGCCTGGCGCCATCGCGCATGCGCTCGGTGTGAATGACGACATCGACCGCGCTCGAGATTTGTCCACGAATGGAGCGCATGGGGAGATTTGCGTTGCTCATAAGCACCATGTTCTCAAGACGCGCCAAGGCATCCCGCGCCGAGTTGGCATGCACAGTCGACATCGAGCCGTCGTGACCCGTATTCATGGCCTGCATCATATCGAAAGCTTCCGCTCCGCGGACCTCGCCGACGATGATGCGATCCGGCCTCATGCGGAGCGCGTTGCGGACCAAGCCTCCCTGGTCGATCCTGCCGCGCCCCTCGAGATTGGCGGGACGCGTTTCAAGCTGGATGACGTGCTTTTGCTGGAGCTGCAGCTCGGCGGCATCCTCGATCGTGATAATTCGCTCGCCGGGGTCGATCATCCCAGAGAGGGCATTGAGCAAAGTGGTCTTGCCGGAGCCGGTGCCTCCGGAAACGATGATGTTTAAGCGGCAGCGCGCGAAAATCTCCAAAGCGGTGGCGAGTCCCGGCGACATCGAGCCTGCCGCGGCAAGATGCTTGAGGCTCAGGATTTTCTGCGAAAACTTCCGGATTGATATGGATGGCCCCTTAAGGCTCAGCGGAGGAATGATAACGTTGACGCGGCTGCCGTCGGCAAGGCGCGCGTCCAGCATGGGACTCGATTCATCGACGCTCCGTCCGACGTAGGATGCGATGCGCTGCGCGACGTGCAAAACATGCGCGTCGTGGCGGAACCTGAGGCCGGTCAATTCGAGCTTGCCCCGCCTCTCAACGTAGACCATGTGGGGTCCGTTCACGAGGATATCGGACACCGTCGGATCGTGGAGCAGCGGTTCGATCGGTCCCAGCCCGATCATTTCATCGACAATGTCGCGGGTCAGAGCGTTCTGCTCGGTCTGGTTCAGAAGCAGCTTCCGCTCATTCGCGATCTCAGCCACGAGACCATTCACGAACGCCGTCAATTCCGGCTTGTTCATGCGCACCGCGGCGACCGGCTCGATCCGAAGCAGGATTTGATCGCGAATAAGGTCTGCAGTCCGAAGAGCCGGAGCAGACATCTGCGCAGAGCCCGGGACGGCAACACGGCCGGCCGGTAAGGCGCCCGCAGCCGGTTCTGCTGGTGTCGTTCTCTTGCCGAAAGAAGCCATCGTAACACGCCCGATTTGGAACGCACCCATCCTAGACAGGCGGCGGTTAACATATGGCAACGCGACAACCTAAGATTGAAACAAACGCCGGGGATTTCAGCCATGGGGACGAGAGATTGCGATGCCTTTCGGCAACAGCGCGTAAAATTGCATTAACGTTGGCAATGGCGGCCCACCCGATCGGCGGCGTTTGGAAGTCTCCATGAGAAAAAGCTCATCGAGCCGCTTCCTGACAGTTGGAACCGGAATTTTTGCATCCGAGCTCCTTTCAGGGGACGCATCGGCGCAACTTACAGCCTATCCGCTTTTGATGGAATCAAAGGCGGGCTCTAATTTCTTGTTTTGTCGTTCGTCTTCATCGGAAAACCGCTTCGCACTTTTCTGGCCCTTGACACTGCATGAGGCCTCGGAGCTCTGCGGCCCTGTCTTTTTGTGAGCAGCTTCCATGACTTGGAGCCGCGATCAAAAGGCGCCGAATTGTTTATGAGCCCGGCTGCGTGCTGCATGAGGCATGTCAAAGAGATGGCAGGGATGGCGGTGCTTCACAGCGAACGTTTGCGGTATGCCGCTTATGCTCTCATGGCGGCCGCCGCGGTCATCGCATACTTCTGGCTGGACTCCGATCCGGATCAACTGCCGATTGAAGCGGCCCGGAGGGCTATTTCGAGCGAAGACTTTCCAATCCTTCAAACGCTTGATACCGAAGTAGAGCAGGAAGGCCGCCGCGACTTATTCGCATTTGGAAGAGGGGAGCCGGCCGTGGAGACAACGCTGCCTTCATCAAGTTTGACCGTCGACCAGCCTGACCCGGCGCCCGAAAAGTCTGATCTTCTGGCAAATGTGCAAGCCATGGGCGTCGTTCGCAGGAACGATTCTGTGACCGTTCTCGTTCGCGTCGGAACCCGGTTGTTGACCGTCGGGCTCGGGGAACCATTCGGCGAAGGAGACGCCTTACGCGTCGGCTCTATTGAAGGCAGGAACGTGCAGATCGTCGACAGCAACTCTGGTAGTTCTCGCAGCAGCCTGCTAGTTAGAGTTGCCAGAACACCGAAGCGTGCTGATTGGGAGAAGGGACGCCGCTCCCGTGCCGCCGCAGAACAGGCGGCACTGCCTTGTCCTATACTCCCTATCGGGGAAGGGAAACCGCACTATGCCGCGTGCTGCGCGTTCCAGGACAGGCCCTCGCGCGCGTAGTAGAAGCCGTTGACGAAGGGAACGCCGTCGGACATTTGCGACAAGCGCGCTTCGGCCTCGTCTGCCGCACACTTGCCGTCCAGCACATCGCGGTAGATCGACGTGACGGCGATCATATCCATATGCTGCGGCGATACGCGGAAATGCGTAACGCCCATCTTGCGCAGCGCCTCAAGTTCTTTCAGCAGCACGACATAGCCGTGCGACATGGTCGCGGTGCCGTTGATCGTCAGCAGGTCGTCGCCGGTAACCGTCGTCGCGGACAAGCCATTTGGATCGAGGCCGCAGACGTATTGGCATGAATCCTTGGTGAGGCCGTGGCTTCGCGCATGATAGCAGCGCATCGCGATGGAGAGCGGCTGGCGTCCGAAGACCATGATCTCGATTTCGGCCGTCGTGTCGGCCAGAACCTTGATGGAGGTCGCGGGCGCCTCGACCGGCAGCACGATGCGGAACGCGCTGTTCCGGAGCACGAACTCCCGCGCGCCCTCGTTGAAGACGTTGACAAAGGGGCCGATCACATGCGGCTTGCCGTGGAGCGCCTGAAGGCAGGCAACGTCGTTTGCCTCGACGATGGCGTCGGCATCGGCGTGCTCCCTGATTTCCGCCATCTCGCGGGGGGAGGTGACAAGCGCCAGGGTCGAAATGACGACCTGCTTGCCCGCGCTGCGAAGGCGGTCGGCAACCTGGCCGAAGTACTCCTCGAAATAGGGCTCCCGCTTCGAGCAGATGACCTCGCCAAGATAGACGCAGTCAACAGGTGCTTCATCGGCGATCTTGAAGTAGAAGTCGCGGCGCTTCTCGGCGTCCCAATGATAAAGGAGCGGCCCCAAGGTCAGTTGCGCCTTGGCCGTTTTTCCAGTTCCGGCTTCCATCAGCGCCAGCCCTTCTTGTATGCACCCGTTGTCTGCCGCTTGCCCTCGGAAAGGCTGGAGAGGTCGGTTGTCGCGTGCTCCCCTTCGGCCAACGCATCGACGGCCTTGCGGAAAGCGCCCACCACTTCGCTCACATAGGCGCGGCTGCGCTGGCGGCCTTCGATTTTCAGCGCCGTGACGCCTGCCTTCTTCAGCTCGGCGAGAATATCGATGGCGTTGAGCGCGATCGGCTCCTCGAAGAGGTAGGATGCGGTTCCGCGCGTCACGTAACGCGCCTTGCAGGGCGTTGGATAAGCGGCGGGCTCGTTCTTGCTCACCCGGTTCAGCACCACATCGCCAAGGCAGGAGAGCACGTGATCGCCGTCTTCCTTGTAGGTGACGTGGCTCGCAGGAGCGCACGCGCCTTCGCTCGTCGGCGAAAGGCCCGTCATGTAGGACGACAGGAAGCAGCGTCCTTCAGACATCGGCCCGACGCTGCCGTAAGCGAACACCTCGATCTCAAGGCCGGTCTCTTCGACGGCCTTGGCGACTTCCTCGACCGAGAGCACGCGCGGAAGCACCACGCGCTTTACGTCGAACTGGTCGCGGAAGAAGTTGATCGACAGCGAGCTTGAGGCCGAACCCTGGACCGAAAGATGGCGGCGCAAATCAGGATGCTTGCGCATTGCGTAATCGAGCACGCCAAGATCGGCAAGAATGACGGCGTCGGCGCCAGCCGCTGCCGCGTTATCGACGGCGGCCTGCCAATCCTTCATCTGGCCCGCCGGCGGAAATGTATTGATGGCGATGAGGACCTTGCAGCCCTTCTTGTGCGCATAGGCGACGCCTTCGGCCATCTCCTCGACGTCGAAGTTCAGGCCGGGATAGTTGCGCGCGTTGGTGCGGTCGTTATAGCTGCAATAAACCGTGTCCGCGCCTGCCTCGATGGCGGCCCGCAAGGCTGCGGGCGAGCCGGCGGGACAGACGAGCTCAAGATACTGGGTCATGTTCGGTGGCTTTTTTCTTCTCCCGGACTTCCAGCTTGGCGAGTCGGGTCTTGAGGGTCTTGATTTCGGCCTGAAGGCCTTCGCGCTCCGCTTTCCAGTCGGCTGCGCCAGCCTCTTCTTCGTGGAAGGACTCGTGGACGGCGGCGACGCGATTCTTCGCGGTCTCACGAGCGCGGCCAAGCGCTGTCAGCGCGCGACCCACAGGCTTCGCGAACGGGCCGAACATGCCTGTGATGTCGCTGAAAAGGTCGATCTCTTCCCGGTCGAGCGTGTTACGCAGCCCAACGATTGCGGCGGTGTCGCCGGTGATCACGAGGCCGCGGGTGAAAAACAGCGCGTCGCCGTCAATGCGGCCCTCCAGCAGGTTCAGGAGGATGTCAAGATTGCCTTTGATAGAGGCGTCCGCGGCTCCCTGACCGGTTTTCTCCTGGACACGGACGGTGGGTTTCTCGTCGCCGCCGTATTTCAGCTCGAAACGATGCGGAAGATCGGTCGGATCGACGTGAATAATGGCAGGCTTCAGGCGAGCCAGATTCTGAAAAAGCTTCGGGTGGGCGCGCTCCATTCCACGCAGAAGAGCGCCAACCGCGCGCGCCAAGACGAACGGCGGCGTGACATGCATCGCCCCGCGGACGATCGGCGTCGGCAAATTTGATGGCTTCATGCCGCGAATGATGTGTAAAGATGAAGCGCGGGTCAAGCTCGACTTTGCGCGTCATCTGGAAGCGGTTTTTCGCTGGAAGGATGCTTCCAGCATCCGGCATGATCTGGCTGCATCATCCCGCTTGTGACTTTCAAGCCAACGCTCCTGCGCGGCGAAGCAAAGCCCGACCGGAAATAAAGAAACTCGCGGAAAACACCCTTATTCAGCCGCCACGTTCTCCCGGGAGCGCCTTCCAAATAGCCTCGCCTTGACCGTCTCGCGAAGCCACTGGAAGACGAGGTAGAGCATCGGAATGAGGAAAATGCCGATGCTGCTTGCGGCGATCATCCCCGAAAAGACGGGCGTTCCCACATCGCGCCTCGTGATCTGCGCCGCTCCCGTGGCGATGACGAGCGGCAGGAGGCCGAATATGAAGGCAATCGAGGTCATCATCACGGCGCGAAACCGCGTGCGAGCGCCCCGCTCCGCGGATTGGGCGATGGGTACGCCCCGCTCATGTTCGTCCTTTGCGAATTCCACGATCAGGATTGCGTTCTTGGCGGCAAGCGCGATCAGCACCACAAGCCCGATTTGCGCATAGAGATCGAGCGTCAGCCCGGCAAGATAGATGCCCCCGAAAGCGCCCAGGATCGCGACGATGACGGACAAGAGAACCGAAATGGGAATCGACCAGCTCTCGTAAAGCGCCACCAGAAAGAGGTACGCGAACAGCACGGCGAGCCCCAGAATGAGGCCGGTCTTGCCTTGCGCTTCGTGCTCCTGATAGGCCGTTCCGGTCCATTCGTAGGCAAAACCGGCCGGGAGCGTCTTGCGGGAAATCTCATCCATGGCCTGCAAGGCGGTGCCGGAGGAGACGCCCGGCTTCGGGCTGCCCGTGATCGTCACCGACCGGTAATTGTTGTAGCGCGAGATGACCTGCGGTCCCTGGACGATGCGCGCCGATGCAATCGCCCTGAGCGGCGCCACGGTCCCGGTCTTGTTCCTGATGTAGATGTTCCAGAGCGAAGAAATCTGGCGCCGATCCTCGGGCACGCCTTGGATGTTGACCTGCCACGTGCGGCCATAAAGGTTGAAATCGTTGACGTAGAAGCCGCCGAGCGTCGCTTGCAGCGTCGTAAAGATCTCGCTGATCGTGATGCCGAGCGCCTGGGCCTTGTCGCGATCGATGTCGAGGTAGATCGACGGGTTGCTCGCCGTGAATGTCGAAAAGACCCGGGTCAGCCGCGGGTCCTGGTTTGCAGCCGCGATCACGCCTTGCATCACGCTTGCGATCTTAGCCGGCTCCTGCCCCTCGAGCGCTTCGAGCTGGTACTCGAACCCGCCGCTGGTCGACAGCCCGATGATGGGCGGCAGGTTGAAGGCGAACACGTTCCCGGTCCGGACGCTTTGCGTCATGGCGGCGGTGCGCGCGATCAGGGCCTGCGCGGAGTCCTCCGGGCCAGTTCGCTCCGCGAACGGTTTCAAGCGCACCACCATGAAGGCGGCGTTCGGCTCGGCGCTCTGGTCGAGGAATGAGAAGCCGATGACCGCAAAGGTCTGCGCGACCTGAGGCTGGCTCAGCATCAGTTTTTCGATTTGCGCGGTCGTGTCGCTGGTGCGTGCGACGGATGCCCCGTCGGGCAGTTGAACCACGACGAAGAATGCGCCCTGGTCCTCTTCGGGAAGGAAGCCGGTCGGTGTCCGAAGGGAAAGCCAGTAGGCGCCGCCCGCGAAGCCCACCACCGCGATGACAGCCAGAACCGCGACCCGGAGGAGCAGCCGCACCGTCACGCCATACCCATTGCGCACCCTATCGATGCCGCGAAGGATGCGCCCGATGATCCCGCGCTTGGCGCCGGGCCGCAGGAAAACCGCGCTGAGCGCTGGCGACAAGGTTAGCGCGTTCAGCGCCGAGATCAGCATCGCCGTCGTTATGGTGACCGCGAACTGCCGGAAAAGCTGCCCCGTGATGCCGGGCAGGAACGCGGTCGGGATGAAGACGGACAAGAGCACCAGCGTGATGGCGATGATCGGTCCTGTGATCTGGCTCATCGCCTTCTTGGTGGCTTCGGCAGGCGAGAGAGCGGGCTCCTCCTCCATCACACGCTCGACATTCTCCACAACCACGATGGCGTCATCGACGACAATGCCGATGGCGAGCACGAGCGCGAGGAGCGAGATCGTATTCGCGGAGTAGCCCACGAGCAAAAGCACGGCGAAGGTGCCGATGAGGCTGACCGGAACGGCGATGGCGGGGATGATGGTAGCGCGCAGGTTGCCCAGGAAAAGAAAGACGACGATCACCACGAGGATGAAAGCCTCGCCGAGCGTCCTCAGGACTTCGCGGATGGTGTCATTGATGAAGGTCGTGGAATCGTAGACGACCGTGTAGTTCAAGCCTTCGGGGAAACGCTGTTTCAGCTTCTCCATCCTGTTTCTGACGGCGGTCGCGGTTTGCACGGCGTTCGCGCCCGGCGACAGGTAAAGCCCGATGGCGACGGCTGGCTTGCCGTTCAGGCGGCTTTCCGAATCCTCGTTCTGGGCGCCGATCTCAACCCGTGCCACATCGCGAATGCGAAGCGTCGAACCATCCGGGTTCGCGCGCAGCATGATGGCCCCGAACTGCTGCGGGGTGGTCAGCCGGCCCCGCGTTTGCAGGTTCATCTGAAACTGCTGGTTCTCGCCGATGGGCCGCGCGCCGATCCGCCCGATGGGAGCCTGAATGTTCTGGGTCTGGATGGCGGCGATCACATCCGACGGCATCAGGTTCAGGCTGACAAGCTTCTGGATGTCGAACCAGATGCGCATGGAATAGTTCAGCTTGCCGAACAACGAAGCCTGGCCGACGCCGGGTGTCCGCGACAACTCGTCGAGCACGCTGATCGTCGCGTAGTTCGTGATGAACAGCGGGTCCTGCTTGCCGGTCTCGCTGTAAAGCATCATGAACTGCAGGACAGCCGCGGACCGCTTTCGCGTCGTGACCCCTTCCTGCACGACGATGGCGGGAATTTGCGAGATGGACGACTGAATCCGGTTTGTCACGTTCACCGTGTCGATGTCGGGATCGGAGCCGAGGTCGAAAGTGACGGTGAGCGTGTAGGTGCCGTCATTGGCGCTGGTCGACTTCATGTAGATCATGCGATCGACGCCAACCATCTGCGCTTCGAGCGGCTGGGCGACGCTTGACTCGACCACGTCCGCCGACGCGCCTGGATAGGTCGCGGAGACCTGGACCTGCGGCGGAACGATATCGGGAAACTGCGCAACCGGGATGGCAAGGATCGCCAGGCCGCCGGCAAGCGCGATGACGATGGCGATGACGATGGCAAGGCGCGGCCTGTCGATGAAAACCGTTGAAATCATTGGACCGGCGACCCCGTCCGAAGGCGAGGCGGGCGCTGGAGAGACGGGCTGCCCCGGCTTGACGCGTTGCAATCCCTCCAGAACGACGCGTTCGCCTTGCTGCAAGCCCTTCAGGATGAAAGCTGTGGCAGGCGTGGATTGGCCGAGCTGGATGCGCCGCGCCTCGGCCTTGTTGTCCGGGCCGACGACATACACGTAATCGCCCTGCTGGTCCGAGAGCACGGCGGCGCGAGGGATGGCGATGGCGCTGATGGGCTGAACACCTTCCAAGGTCACCTTGACGAATTCGCCGTCGAAAAGCTCCCGGAGCGGCCTGTTGATGGCGCTCGACATGGGAAGCTCCGGGTTCGCGATCGACCCGCGCATGGTGATGGTGTCGGTGTCGGGCGCGACCGTGTTGTCGACGAAGTTGAGTTCTCCTTCCTCGCCGTACATGCGGCCGTCAGGAAGGCGAATCCTGATGCGGATCGCTTTGAAGCCGCCTTTCGGAACATATCTCTGGCGAAGCGAGCTCACCGTGCGCACGGCGACGGGAAACGTCACGTACATCGGATCCTGGCTGACAAGCGTGGCAAGCGTGCCGGACGTCGGCCCGACCACATTGCCCTCCGTGATGGCGGTGCGGCCGATCTTGCCTGCGATGGGAGCACGGATTTCGGTGTATCCCAGATTGATCTGCGACTGATCCAATTGCGCTTCCGCGCCGAGCACCTGCGCCGCAAGGCTCCTTTCGGAAGCAAGCGCGGCGTCGTAGGTCGACTGCTGGCCGGCTGGCCCCGTCAGAAGCGACTTGGCCCGCTCCAGCGTTTGCTTCGCATTTTCGAGTTGCGCCTTGAGTTGATCGACCACGGACTGTTTCGCCTGAACGTCCGCCTTGAAGGGAGGCTGCTCGATGCGGTAGAGCAGATCGCCTTCCTTGACCTCCGCCCCTTCGTCGAAGAAGCGCTTTTCGAGAAAGCCGGTGACGCGGGCGACAAGATTGACGCGTCCGACAGCCTGTATCCGGCCGAGGAACTCACTCGTTTCCGTCAGGGGTTTTTCTTCGGCCCGGACAACGCCAACCGCAGGCGGTCCGGCGGGAGGGGCTTGCGCCGATGCCCTGGAGGCAGCAGCGAGAAAAAGCAGGAGCAAGGGGAAGCGCCAGGACGGAAAGACTCTGTCACGCTGTAAACCCAAAGTGCGCTGCCTCTGATAACGCTCAATCAAAAGAACTGATACAAACCGCCATATGTCCTGACCTAAGGCCCCCTCACCCCGCCCTCTCCCGCGAGGGGAGAGGGAGAATGTGGAAGCCGTTGCGACATCGTTCCTTCTCCCCTCGCGGGAGAAGGACAGGATGAGGGGGAACTACCGGTCAACACTTCCGGCGGTTGGTATGAGTGCTTAACCGCTCACCGTTCTGAGTGAGAACGTTTTTGCTTCAAGAGAGTTTCAACAAGAGCACCCAAGAGCAGCCCGCATCCATCCGGACGCGGATACTCCGCTCTAACACTCGGAAATCCATCAACGTTTCGCCTTTAATCGGTTCCGGGCGAAGGCGGGGCGATCTCGACGGCCTGCCGGCCTCTGGCTCGCGAACGGCAGGGCCTCATGCGTTGTTGCCTTGAAAACGGTCCGGTGACGCCAAAAATCGGCCGCGCGATTAGGGCGGAGTGCGGAAAATAGACATTGAGGCAAAACGTTGTCACCCCGGAACGGCGCCTGCGTCGTATCTCGGGATCGCAAAATGGCGCATCGGGGCGCCCGCGCCCGATTAAGCGCACGATGCTTAAATAAGAATTAGGGCAGGGGCCTGTGCGAGGGAAATTCAATGACGCATGTGAAGCGCGGGCGGATCCGCATCCTGCTTGCCGGGGCGGTCTTGCTCGCCTCGATGACCGCGCCGCGCGCCCAGGAAAAGTTTTCCGCGGGCGAAATGCTCACCAGTTGCCAGCCAATCCTGGATGCCGCGAAAACTGCGAAAAACCTGGACGAGCTTGAACTCGACAATACGTTTGCATCGGGAACCTGCTGGGGCGCATTCCTGAGCGTCCAGCAGTTCATCGTTACGAAAGTCGAAGGCGGGAAGAATACGATCCTGCAAGTCTGCACGCCTCCAGAAACGACGCTCGTGCAGATCGTTCAGATCTTCGACCTGTTTGTCCGGTCCAATCCCAAGCGGCAGGACGAGCCGTTTACGAAGGTGGCGATTGCGGCGCTGAGATCGGCGTTTCCTTGCAAGTAAGCAGCGCTCCCCTCGTCGTCCCGGAAAGGCGAGGCCTTATCCGGGATCGCAACGAATGGGAGCGCCTCACTTTCTGAGATCCCGTCTGGCGCTTCGCTTGGCGGGATTACGGCAGCGGTGATCCGTTGGCGCGTCCGGCTACGCTTCCGTTCCCGTCAACTCGCGATAGGCGTGCCATGTCGCGTGGCCGATCAGCGGGAACGCGATGGCAAGTCCGGCGAAAAGGGTCACGCAACCCATCGCGATGAGCCCAACGACAAGGACCGCCCATAAGATCATGGCAGGCCGGTTCTTGTTGACGGCCTCAATGCTCGATCCGACCGCAGTGATCACGTCAACTTTCCTGTCGAGCAGCATCGGAACCGCAATCGCGGATATGCCGAAAGCCACAGCGGCAAACATGGCGCCAACGGCGGTGCCCACCACGAGGAGGCCGAGGCCATGCGGCGTGAAGAGAAGGGTCGGAACGAAGTTCTCGATCGGCGGAATGTCCGCGGCCCCAAAGAAAAGCATGAACAGAAGGGACGCGACCCGCATCCAGAAGAAATAGAGAAGAAGAAGCAGAACGCCGAAGAACGCCAGCTGACCGCCGGAGTGCCTCACAGCTGAAACGATATTCTGAAAGGTAGCCCGCTCGTTGTGCTCCCTCCGGCGGCTGATCTCGTAAAGGCCGACCGCAAGCAGCGGCCCCACGAGCAGGAAGCCTCCCGCAAGCGGCAGCATCAGGGGCAGCGCGTTGGTGCGCGACAGTTGAAAAACGAAGGCATAGGCCGCGGCTGCGAAAGCCGCTCCGTAGGTCAGGCTTATGGCCGGGGCCGACCAGAGGTCCCTCCAACCGGCCGCAAGCCATGCCCAAGGGGCATCGAAGGCGACACGCTGAATTGCAGGCGCTTGCGTTAACGATTGCGTGAATGTCGGCGCGTAGGGTGTGGCGGTCATGGACGCTATCTCCCAGAGTAGCCGCCCCCTAGGACGATTTTACAGGTGCGGCTTTGTCGTTCCCTTGATATAAGTCAAATTTGCTGGCTGCTACAAGAGGCTTTCGTTAAGCTCAACTCCGCCGGGCGAAGACAGCGATCGGCCAGCGAGGAGATTTTTGTGTCGTACGTCGAAAACGTGACGCGCTGCAGCACATGCGCCATCCGCCACAGGGCAATCTGCGATGCGCTCAGCGCAAACGAGATCCAAGCGCTGAACCGTTTATCGAGAAAACGCACCATACCCGCGGGACAGATGATCCTGGGGGAGGGCGAAGCGCGTTCCATATTCGCGAATATCGTCTCCGGCGTTGTGAAACTCACCAAAACCCTCGATGACGGACGGCAGCACATCATCGGCCTGCTTTTCGCGTCCGACTTCCTCGGCAGGGCGTTTCGCCAGGACAATCCTTATTTTGCGGAGGCCGCCACGGAGGTGGAGCTTTGCGTGTTTCCGACCGCCGGTTTCGAGAGGCTCTTGAACGAGCACCCGGGCCTGGAGCACCGCCTGTTCCAGTTCACGCTGTCCGAACTCGACGCCTGCCAGGAATGGATGCTCCTCCTGGCCCGCAAGAAGGCCGAGGAGAGGGTTGCGAGCTTCCTGCTCATGATCGCCAAGCGCGTCCCGAACCTCGGTTGCGCCTCGGAGAAGGAGAATGAGGCTCGTTTCGTTCTTCCCTTATCACGCACCGAAATCTCCGATTGCCTCGGCCTTACCATCGAGACCGTAAGCAGGCAGATCACGCGGCTGAAAACCAAAGGCGTCATCGAGCTGATGAACTATCGCGAGATTTGCATTCCGGACGTCCACCGGCTGCAGCGAGCCGCTTACGACAGCACGACCGTCGCCTGACATGGGGGATGTGCTGGAGTGCGTTAACGACAGCGAGCTCATTTCCCATGGTCTTGCGAGTATGGGCATTAAGGGCGGGAAAGTTGATCGGCTCTAAAGTGTGAGCGCAGCTTATCCGCGTTCGAACCGCCAAGCCTGCGCGTCCCAGATCGGCTGGGACGTTTTCGAGTTTATCTGACTTTTCTCCGTTTCGGCCCAATCTCTGTTTGGCATGGGTCTTCGGTATTGATGGCCGCTCTCCGCGCAACCGCCAAAAGGCCGTTCTGGATCTGTTCACCGCGCAATCGTACACATTGTCGCACACCCACCAAATGTTGTGGCACTCGGAAAGGTACCCACGTTATATTGAATTATTAAGGCATGAGAATTTGCCGCGCCGTGTCCTTCAGGGCGCGGCCTTTTTTGAAGCCGCCAGACAAGGGCGGCTTTTTTGATCTTTGCCTTCAGCAACGCAGCCCGTTGACGCGCTCAGCGGCTGCAGCCTGCGGAGAGCGGCCTCTAGATCCTATCCGCTTTTGATGGAATCAAAAGCGGATTCTAAGCTTTTGTTTTGTCGTGCGTCTTATCGGAAAACCGCTTCGCACTTTTCCGGAGGCACTCTAATCCCGCGAGAAGTAATGCCAGACGCCGTCCCGGCCGATCCCCACGCTGTAAAAAGAATATTTTCCCGCCGCGGCCATCTCTTTCACCCGCCCCGGCGGTAAAAACCGGTAGATTTCGACTTCCTGGCTCGGGGTGAGCCCGGTCAGGGGAATGGCGGCATGATAGGGCCAGACGATCATCTCGGTCTTCGTCCCCGCATCCTTGATCGCGTAGCCCGTCGTGAGGAGATTGAAGAGGATGGCGAGCATCTCCCGGCCATTGCCGTCAGCCGAAACCGATTTCAGGTAGGCGATCGGCTGGGGAATGCGGTCCTTGGCGAACATGGGGTGCAGTTCGTTCATGTCGATCGGGAAGCGAAGCTCTTCGATGTCCCCGCTCATGGCGGCTTGCAGGATGGCTTGCCGCATCCGCTGGACCTCCGGAGGCAGCTTCGAAACGTCGCGCCCCAACTGAACCTCTTCCGCAATCGACGGCGCTGCCGCAAACATAGGGGCTCCGAGCAGGAGGGTGGCGGCGAAGGCGTAGATAGCGTTGCGAACGTGTCTCGAACTGTTGATGAAAATTGCGCTTGGCAACGTTTTCACATTCGTCTCCTGTTGCAAGGCATGACCGTTTCACGGCATGGATGGGGCTTGGGTGCTGGGTAAGTCTTTGCACCTCTCTTCCACTTTTAGGCGCGATCATGGCGCACGCCGCTTCTCGCGCACCCAGAACATGAGGGCTCAAAAGGTTAATGTGGGCGCAGTCGATCATCGATCCGACGAGATTTGCCATCATTGGCCTCATCATCGGCATGCTCATTGCTGCGCCTGTCGGTCCGGTCAATATCGTCTGCATTCAGCGGACGCTGGAGCGCGGTTTCTGGGGCGGGTTCGCGGCCGGTCTCGGGGCTGTCCTTGCCGATGGCCTCATCGCGACCGTGGCAGCGTACGGCGCTTCCGCCATCTCAGGCTTCATGCGAGATCACCAGCTCAAGATCGAGCTGATCGGCGGCTTCATCATGACCGGCTTCGGTCTTAACGTCTTTCTCGCGCAGCCGAAGATCGTCGCCACTGCCACGACGAACATTGCGCGTCTGCGGCGTCTTTCAAATATCGTGCCCCGCTGCCTGCGGCCCGCGCTGCGGTTCAGGGTGTGGCGGATCATGCCCCACTTGAGCATCGTGCCGCAGACTTTCTTTCTCACCATCACGAACCCAGGCGCGATTCTCGGCCTGTTTGCGCTTTTTGGCGGCGCGACGTCGCTGCTGGGCGGCATCGACAACTGGGTCCAGGCTATTACCGTGGTTACGTCGATCATGGCTGGCAGCCTGATGTGGTGGGCCGGTCTCTCGCGACTCATCGCCAAAGTGCGCCACAAATTGACCGAAACCCGCCTGAAAAGGATAAATCAGGCTTCCGGCGTGGTACTGGTCATGTTCGGCGCGGTGCTGTTCGTGCAGTTCGCCTATGGGCTTGCCGGGCATCGGATCGCATGGCGCGAGCCGGCCTCGCTTTACGCGATGTGCGGGCGTCTGTGCGGCGAGACGCTCCAGTAGTTTCTGATGGGGCGGGAGCGGGGCGGGCACCGGTCCAACGGAGCAGGCAGGCAAGCAGGCTTATCCGAACCTGTTATCGTGGCGACTTGGTGCTCAACTGTTCAATTTGACGATCGATATCCTTCTGAACCTGATCGATCGTGAAACTGGCCGGGGCGTGGCTCGGCGGAAATTGCTTGAACCTCTGGAGAAACGCCGCGGCTTTCAAGTTCAGCGAGCCCATCAAGTAAGCGTTTGGACATATCCCGATGTCTCGCGCTTTTGAAGGCTTGGAAGGCTGCTGAAAATCTGTTCTGCCTCACCGGGATAGTCGAATGAGCATAAGCACCCGGAAATTGAGTTGAAAACGAACTCCTTCTGCGCTTCCGAAGCAAACTTCACCACTCACCTGTGGTAAAAACGCACTATCAATATTTGCAAAAATCATGACATCAAGCTCCCGCGTTCCGCGTTTCGCCTAAACCGCTCAGGGAGTCGGCTATGATCGGGAGCATTCGTCGGGCGTTTATCAGTATAAGACAACGGAGCGTTGGCGACGTGCTGGAAGCGGCACCGCAGCTCAAGGATGCAACAGAGGAGCTAACCGCCCGAGCTCGCAGGCATTCTCCTTCCGGCTCGAAACGTTTCGCAATAACCACCCTTGCTTTGACTTGCGGACTTTTTGCTAGCGCTCCAAGCAGCCAAGCCGCCGAATATGCCTTCACCACTTATCCGCTGGGCAGCCAGGCTTTTGGGGCGGGCATAACACCGCCGCCCGGCACCTATGTCACCGACAGCATTTTGTATTTCACGGCCCCAATCGGCGGAAACATCGATATTGGCGGCCTCGTCTTCAATGCCGGCGCCAAGGCAGAGATTTTCTCCGAAGGTGTCAGCATCTTGATGGTGCCCGAAACACAGGTCTTGGACGGCCATCTGGGCTTGCTCGTCTCGGTTCCTGTTTCCCATATCAATCTTGAAGCGAGCGCAACCGGCCCCCGGGGCAACACGGTCACCGACACCACCGAAGGGTGGGGCCTCGGCGATACGACGCTTCAGGTGCAACTCGGCTGGGATCTGGGCGATTTCTCGCACACCTTCCATATTCTCGGCGTTATCCCCACGGGCCGCTACCAGCCCGGCTTCTATCCCCTGACAGGGTTCAATCGCCCCTCGCTCGACCTCGGCTGGGCTTTCACCTGGTTTGAGAAGAACACCAAACTGCAGTTCAACGGCGCGATTGGCTTCATGACGAGTTTGGAGAACGACGCGACCCAATATCAAACCGGCGACGAGTTCCATGCCGAATGGGCCGTTGGCTACAAATTCGATAACGGCCTGGTCCTTGGCGTTGCCGGCTATGATTACAGGCAGATCACGGGCGATTCCGGTCCAGGCGCTCATCTGGGCTCATTCATCGGAAGCCAGGATGCGGTCGGTCCTGCCGTTTCCTACTCGACACTGATCGGCAAGACGCCGGTCACGATCAGCGTCCGGGATTATGAGCAGTACGACTGGAAGAATTTTTTCCACGGGAATGTGTCGATCGCCTCGTTCACGGCAGCCTTCCCGGCCGGTCAGGCGTTGGAAAGCGCGTCGCTCAAGTAACGGGCTACTTGTCGTTGGCGATCAGCCCGTCCGAGATGGCCGACGCCTGCTCCATATAGCGCTGGATCGCGAGGAGCGCGGGCTGCGTGCATGTGCGGTAGGTTCGGGAATAGTCGCGATAGCCGCGGTTGAAGCTTTCGACGAGCTTCGCGCGGCGGAGCGCGCTTGTGCCTTCGCTCGCCGTCAACTCGCGCATGTGCTCGCGCCAGACCTGCCCCTCATTGGCTCCGCACAGCTCCCGAAGATAGTGCAGGGTGCCCAGGATCTCGGCGAGCCTGAAGAGCTGGGTATCGTAAGGCCGGTCATCGGCAGGTGCTGCGGGCTTGGGCGGGGCAGCAGGCGCCTGGTGCTGCTTTTGCGCCCCCGCGGCGTTCTGCGCACAGGCTGGCGCGGCCAGCTCTGCCGCGGCCAGGGTGGCGATGATGGCCAGGAAGGCTGCCCTTATCGCCTGCGATCTCATTGGCTGCCTCGCTCCAAGGCTCGTCTCGCATTCTCAATCACGCCCTCAAGCCCGGGCGTGAGTTGAAGTCGCATTCTCTCTTCCGCACCGAAGAAAGCTGCTGCTGCTGCATCGGACGCCGCGGCGACCGCGCCCACAACGTCGCGCGTGGCAAAGACGATGATCGTATAGTGCGCCGTCACGATGCCCATGCCATCCTTGAGAATCCCATCGGCAACATCGCCCAAAGTGAGGTGGGAGGCAAGCAGCCCCGTTTCTTCCTCGAGTTCGCGGCGGGCGGCGTCTGCGGCAGTCTCGCCCCACTGGATTTCGCCGCCCGGCAAAGACCAGAAGCCACTATAAGGCCGTTTGCCGCGCTGGACGAGAAGGACATCATCACCTTTGAACACGACGACGGAAGCCCCAGCTCGGGGATAAGCCATCGCTTTAGCCTCCTGCATTTCCCTTGCCCCTTCGCGTTTGGCCTTTGAGCTTAGAACAGCGGCACATCGCCAATCATGTTTCTCCGGACGATCCAGGGCGTCTGGCGGCCGTCTGTGGACGCCTCTACGGCCACCTTCAGGGCGCGATAGAGCTCGCTCACTTCGAGAACGCCATCGCCATTGCTATCGGTTGCAGCGCGGTCGCGGCTGAGGAGACGAGCCAGCGTCTGGGTGAAGACGCCGCCCGACTGGCCCGCCATTTCCTCGCTGGACTGGCGGCCCTTGGAAGCGGCGAACACGACCATCGGCGCGGCAGTCTTCGTGGCGAGCGAGGCGACAGCCGCATCGTTCGTGCCTTGCACCGTGCCGGTCTGGCCCGAATGGCAGGCGTCGATGATGACAATGACCCGGCCGCGGGCCTGGCTGAGGATATCCGCCATTGTCTGCCAATCGAAGGCGGTCTCCGGCAGGCGGTCCGGATCGCTTTGGGACAACGCCATGAAGTAGCGGCCGTCATCCGACCCTCCGCCGTGGCCGGCAAAGAACACGAGGATGGTATCGTCGGGACCGGCCGCCTCGACCGCGGCGCGGAGATCGGCCTGGATGATGGCCGCTGTGGCGGCGCGATCGGCGCGCATGGTGGTCTTGACGTCCCGGTAATAGGCGAGGGCAGAAGTCTTGAGGCCCGCGACCAAGGCCGCAGCATCGGCCTTCGCACCTTGAAGCGGGTTCAGGCGGTCATAATCGTCGACGCCAACCGCAACGACATGCAGCGTGTTGGCGGCGGTTCCTCGCGGCAAGTCCAGCGTCACGGGCCGGCTTTTGAACCCCATGGAGTCGATTGCGACGCCGGTTAGTGTTCGCACATGGGGCCGCTTCGCGATCGAGATGGTCTGCCGCACCGCTGTCCCCGAGAGCGGTTGACGGAGCTCAAGCCGTCCATCTTCATGGAATTCGATGGCCGCAAGTCCGCTGCCGGAACTGGCCTCAACCGTGATTTCCATCCCCGCCGGCGTCTCGGGGCCAGCGGTCAGCGTCAGGTCCGGGGGCGGCAGCAGCGCAGGCGAGGGAAGAGTCGCGCGCCGTCCCCCGAGGATGTCCCGGATGAAGTCGGGGCGGTCGAGAACATGAGCGAATTGTTCGAAGCTGTGCACGCCCGCCATGCCCGGGAAGCCGACATGCACGAAATGAGCGCCCTCGTAGGTCGCGGCGTAGTATCCTTGCGCGTTGTAGACGATCAGCTCCTCGTCCACGACGCGGCCGCTCAGGATCGGCGAAGCGGAGCGCTGCGGATCGTAGATGAAGAATTGCCCGTCGCAGTTGTTCTCAGTGACAAGCGCGCGGCCCGCGTTCCCGTAGAAGCCGCATAAGAGCGTCGGCTCCGCCATCGCGATCGCCGATGCCTTGAAAGCGGCATTCAGCTCGATGATGGCGGCCTTGCCGGTGCCGGGAATTGCGACAATCAGCCTTCCGCCTTCCAGGATCGAGACGCGCGCGACGGTATGCTCGCGCCCGACAAACTGGCTGAAGAGGCCGCTGATCTCCTTGAAGGTGTGAAGCTCGCTCCGCGCAGGGCCGCTGGCGACGAGAAGATCGAAGCGCAGATCGTGTGCGCCATTGATGGTCATGGCGCGATCGCCGTGCTGGAGAAGCAGGTATCGCGTTCCGCGATCCTCAAATCGCCAGGCGGCGACGATCACGTCGGCCTCGTCGCCGGTGTTCTTGAACCAGGTATTGAGCGAGGGATTGAGGGCCGCCACCTCCGCCTCGAGTGCGCCCGGCCACGTCCGAATGACTGTGCTGTGTTCATCGGCGATAGGGATCGGGACTTCCGGTATCGCTGTCGCGGGCGAGGGTTGCAGGCCAAGTTTCGCGAGTTCATCGTTCACATAGCCGCTGTCGAGGGCGATGGAGCGGCGCGCGGGAACCGACCGCCACGCCGCTCGCGTCTGGCCTCGGACCTCCTGTGTCGGTTTCAGGTCTTCGGCGCGTAAGATTCGACCATCGGCCAGGGCCAGCCGGCGCGGCGCCAAAAACGCCGTTTGGCTTGGGCGGCCCTTTTCGGTCGGCTGGAGCGAGTTCTCCTCATCGGTATAGCCCTCGTATCCGCGCCCGACATGGGTGAGCTTGAGCGCCGGACTGCTCGTCCACCCCTTGGCGAGGATGACTTCGGCTCTTCCGTAAGCCCGTTGCAGGTAAGCCTTGAGCTGGCCCGCCTCGTCATCATCAAGGGAGGCGTCGACCTTGCGCCCGGACGCAAGAGAGACGGCCTCTTTCGCGTCAGCATTGCCGGCGTCCCCGCGCAGGGACAGAAGCCCGTCCCAGTCGACCGTGATGTTCGAACTGGCCCAGGCATCGCACGTTACGCACCCCGGCGAAAAGTAGGGCCAGTTTGCGGCGTAACCTTCCGCAGACAGTTCCGGCTCGATCAACGTGCCGATGAAGCTGACGCTTTGGTAGGCGTGGCCGCCGTCGAGGAGAAGAGCTTCCCCGTTGGACCATGCGGCGATCGGCCCGGAGGCATTGCCAACCGGCTTGCCCGCGACAAGGTCGATCACCTCGAAGTTTGTCGGAAAAAGCTTGCCCGGATCGCCGATGGAGGCGACGACGAACCGGCCCGAGGGCGAGAAGCGCGGCTTGACGCCGCTCCGGTCGACGATTTTTGCGCCGCTCGTGCGGTCGAACACGCGATAGCGCCGGGGGAAGGTCTCCAGGCGATACCGGCCATCGGCCGTCAGTTCCACGTCCTGGATGCGCTGCGGCTGGTCGGTGGCCGCAAGCTCGAGTTTGGGATCGGGCGCAACGAAATCCTGAACGACGATCGTCGGTTCTCCTGCCGCGACTTCGAAGGAGCCCAGCGTTGCGACGGGCACGCTGGCCTCGCCGCCGTTGCAGCCAGGGGTCACGGCCACGAGCGCCCATTCGATGGCGAGGGGGCCCGCGAGGTAGGGCTTGACCGAAAGCTTTCCAGTGCGGGCGATATCCACGTCGTGAACCGGAATGATGACGCGGGTGCGCCCCGCGCCAAACTGAATGCCGAACGGCGCGCGCGAGGCTCCTGTAAGAGCGACAAAGCCAGGGCCACGGTCCATCGTGCCATTCTCGTCATAGTGGAACTGCCCCTCGAAGCGGACGCTATCGGGCATCGCTCCGACCAGGAAGACGCGCGCAGGCGATGGATCGGGCGGCGGCAGACGCCACGCGACCTCGATCCGTCCGCCATGCGCGACCTGTTTGGGCGTGTTTGAGGAGACGCTGACATTCGTGGCCATGCGTGAGGCCACGCTGGGCGCGTCGCAGCGCGCAGCGGAGGCGGCGACCGGACTCGCGACCGGGGCAGGAGGCGACGCCGCAGCCGCCGGCGCGGCGCATGTGGCGCGCGCGTCGAGCTGGGACGCGCGGTCGCGGTAGCGGCTTTCGATGCAGGAGGCGTCGTGGCCGCAAGCGTTGCGTTCGGCAAGCCAGGTCTTCTCAGCCGCGTCTATGGATTGCCGCCCCGAGGGCGGTGCGCTGACTTTCGCTTTGCGGAAGAGCTGGTCCTCGCAGGCATCGAGATCCCAAAGCCCAGGGGACGTGCAGATCTCGATCTCGGCCTGCGAACGCGCGTATTTGCACCACGAAGGCTGGGCGGCGGCTCCCCGCAGGCCTGTCAAAAACACGGCGATGGCAAGCGCCAGGACAACCCGCAATTGCATCGTGCTCACCTCTCAACATATCGGATGCACCACTAGAGCGCGTCCGGAAAAGTGCAAAGCGGTTTTCCGATAAGACACACGATAAACTTACAGCCCGCTCTTGCTTCCATCGAAAGCGGATAGGCTCCAAGTCCGGGCGCGGGCAAACATGAGCGCGTCATCGGGGTTCACGCGCTGCGCTCCTCCAAGTTCGGCAGCGGCTGCCTAAGACGGTGTAAGCACGCCGTCATGGTAAACGGATCGTTGCCGCGCCGATTATGCGTTAACCCGGGTTGGTTAACGGCCGCGCAAAAGCACCTGAATTTGCGCCCCAAAATACCCAAAAATAGAGCAACCCGCGTTCGCTGGGTGCGGATAAGCCGCTCAAACCCTTGAAAACGATCATTTTTCCGGGTTCAATCGGCAGGGTTAAGCAAATGTATTTTTGGCGAGATTGGGCGCGGAAAAGTCCGTTAAATATGTTTCGGCCGCGAATATTAACCATGATCGCGCCTTTCGCAGCCGCGGCGGCGCAATCCCTCATACAAGTTTTCGACGTATTATCAATAGCTTACTTCAATTAACCTCTCATAAAGGCGCTTTTTCCTAAGGTTCCTGCCTAATCCAGGAGTTCGAACGAGATGCCGTCTTTCGCACAGAGCATACAAACAGTCAGTTGCTTTGTAAGCCAGGTTTGTACCGGGGGCGGACTGTCGCGATCCGTGGCGCGTCCGGTGCGCTCAATAGCCGGGTCAAGGCCCGGCCATGACATTTAAGGCGGCTTCCACTTCGGCCGATACGCCTCCAAGCGCCTTTCTGGCTTGCAAAGACCGCTTACTAACGCTTTAACACGACCTTCGTTCACGGCTGGCGTAGGGAGGCCTCATCCATGACGCTGAGGGTGGTGTTCATGGGAACCCCAGACTTCTCCGTTCCGACGCTCAGCGAAATCGTCGGCGCGGGGTACGATGTCGCTGGTGTCTACACACAGCCGCCCCGGCCTGCAGGGCGCGGAATGGAAGCCAAAAAATCTCCGGTGCACAGCTTTGCGGAGGAAGCCGAGCTGCGGGTGTTTACGCCGAAAAGCCTTCGCCGCGCAGATGTCCAGAACGAATTCGCAACTCTCGGAGCCGATGTGGCTGTCGTCGTTGCCTACGGGCTCATCTTGCCGAAAGCGATCCTGAACGCGCCGCCGCTCGGCTGTCTCAACCTTCATGGCTCCCTTCTCCCGCGCTGGCGCGGGGCTGCTCCCATCCAGCGGGCCATCATGGCGGGCGACAAGGAAACCGGTGTCATGGTGATGAAGATGGACGAAGGCCTCGATACAGGGCCGGTCGCTCTTGCCGATCGCATCTCCATCGGTCCCAATTCCACCGCCGGAGAGATCCACGACCATCTCTCTCTCATGGGGGCTACGCTCATGCTGCGGGCGCTCGGCGCTCTGAAGAAGGGGGAGCTGGCCTTCACGCCGCAGCCCGTCAGCGGCGTAACCTATGCCGCGAAGATCTCCAAGGAGGAGACGAGGATCGACTGGAGCAAGCCCGCCATCGGGGTTCACGACATGATCCGGGGGCTTTCGCCTTACCCCGGCGCCTGGTTCGAAGCGCTGCTCGGGGGCAAGGCCGAGCGCGTCAAGGTTCTGCGTACAGTGGTCGTCCCCGGAAAAGGCGAGCCCGGGCTGCTTCTCGACGGTCATTTAACCGTCGCGTGCGGCTCCCAGGCTGTCCGCCTGACGCAGGTTCAAAGAGCCGGAAGGCGGCCCATGGGAGGCGCAGAGTTCCTGCGAGGCTTCCCTCTCGGCAAGGGTACCCATTTCGGATGACAGAAAGTTGCGTGGCAGCAAGCAGACGTGACTGGACGTTGATAGGACCGTCTCAGAGAGTACTTTTATTGTGAAGCTTCTAATCGGAGACAGATGTGACCACGATCTCGTCCCTCGGCATTCTTGTGGTGGCGGGTTTCCTTTCAGTCGCAAATGCTTCAGCCCAGGCAGCGGGAGATAGTTCGCCCAAAAACGCCTCGGTGATCGAGCTTTATACGAGCCAGGGATGCTCCTCCTGTCCGGAAGCCGATCAACTCCTCAATCAGCTTGCTCAGCGGCCCGACGTCATCGCGCTGAGCTTTCCCGTCAGCTATTGGGATTACCTCGGGTGGAAGGATACGCTCGCGCGGCCGGAGAATTCCGAACGGCAGCGCAGCTACGCCAGGATCCTGGGTGACGGCGAAGTCTATACGCCCCAGGCCATTGTCAACGGCATGCAGAATTGTCTTGGCAATAGCCTCGCAGATATCGAGACCGCGGTTAAGAGCGACAGTGCCGGTGGTCGGCAAGGAAGCGGTGCCGCTCAGCGCGCGCCTCGAAGGAGGCAAGCTCGTCATCGATGCGGGAGGGCGCCGCCCGGTCGCGGCATAAGAATGGCAAGGTCTGGGTCGCGGCGGTGCTGCGCTCCTTGACAGTGAAAATCAAGCGCGGGGAGAATGCGGGCAACGTCGTGACCTATACGAATGTGGTCCGCGAACTCACGGAGGCGGGAGACTGGCGCGGCGCGCCCGCTTCCTATGCCTTGCCAACGAGTTCGCTTTCGAAAGATGGGGACATGTTCGTGGTGTTTCTCCAAACGGAGGACCTTGGTCCTATCGTGGCCGCAGCCCGTGTGTCCGGGGGATGGTAGCGGGAGACTGCTAGCGGATGGCCTTTTGGTTGTTCAAAACGGAACCGGGAACCTTTTCCTGGGACGATCAGGTGAGGGCAGGGTCGAAGGGGGAGGAATGGAACGGCGTGCGCAATGCCCTGGCGCAGAAAAACATGCGCGCGATGAAGGTTGGCGACCTCGGCTTCTTCTATCACTCCGTTCATGAAAAGGAGATCGTCGGGGTCGTGAAGGTCGTCGGTGAAATCCACCCCGATTCGACGGATGCCACGGGGCGGTGGAACTGCGTCGATGTCGCTGCAGTGGGCGCCTTTTCCGCGCCCCGTCACACTGTCGGAGATCAAGGCCGAGCCAAAACTTGCGAACATGGCGCTTGTCAAGAACTCTCGGCTATCCGTGCAGCCCGTGAGCGACGAGGAGTGGGCTTTGGTCTGCCACATGGGCGGCTACAAGGCGTAAGCCGGAACTCGCCGCCACGCTTGCCCGCGGCCTTCGCCAGCAGCAGCTCGATCTTCAGCGCAATCGTCGATAGTGCTTGCTACCCTTGAAAGAACAGGTAGACAAAATAGCCCGCGACCGCGATCAAGACGACCGAGAGCATATAGAGAAAGGGAGCTGCGGCGGAGGTGAGGCGCTCATCGAGGATCAAATCCGGCCCAGGCCGCATCGGAATGCCATGGCCATGGCATTCTCTGTTTTCCGCCCCGGTCTCCGCCTCCGTCATCATGGGCGGTTCATCCATGCCGAATTTAGCGTCGTGGTCGCTTTTGCCGTGGTCCTCGCCCGTCCTGTCGTATTCCATGTCCATCGAACAGCCTCACCTTCACGGACAACGACTCAACTTCTCTGAGGCGGGGCACTCATCCGGCTTGCCCTGGACGGAGCGCGCACTCTGCGTAAAGTGGCAGCACATGCTTTTCGGTCGCCCTTCGCCTTAAGCTTGGCGCTGACGATCGCTCTTACAATAAATCCTTTATTCGCCGCGGAAAAGATCAGGTTTGGGCTAAATTGGCTTCCCGAGGCCGAGCATTGCGGGTTTTTTCAGGCAAAAGCCGCGGGGCTCTATGACAAGGCCGGGCTTGATGTAGAGCTGAGGCCCGGCGGACCCGACGTGAATGTGCCGCTCCTCGTCGGCGTGGGACAGCTCGATCTCGCCATCGGGACGGGCTTCACGACGCTGAACATGGTGGAGGAAGGGATTCCGGGCGTGACAGTGGCGGCGTTCTTCCAGAAAGATCCGCAAACGCTTGTCGCGCATCCCGATCAGGGCATATCCACATTGGCTGATGTGAAAGGGCGGCCGGTCATGATCTCCGCCGAAGCGCGCCAGGAGTTCTGGCAGTTCCTCAAGCTGAAATTCGGCTTCACGGACAATCAGCTTCGCCCTTATACTTATTCCGCCGCGCCCTTCCTGGCGGACCCGAAGGCGATCCAGCAAGGCTACATCACAGAAGACGCGCTGCTACGCGGGTCGCAAATGCCGAAGCCCCCCGTGATCCTTCTTCTGGCCGACTACGGTTTCGATAATTACACGACCACAGCCTTCGGCCTTCGAAGCTTCATCGACAAGCATCGCGATGCGGTGGGCGCCTTCATCGCCGCCACCCGCCAAGGCTATGAGGCATGCATGGCCGGAGACTATGTGGCGGGCATGAAGCTTTTGCTCAGGATGAACCCGGATCACGGGGAGCCGCTTTTCCACTTCAAGATCAAGGAAATGAAGGAGCGCGGCCTTGTCGATGGAGGAGACGCCGCAGCGCTTGGTATTGGGGCGATGACGGACGAGCACTGGAAATCCTTTTTCGAGACGATGAGCGCAGCCGGCATCTACCCGCCGAAGCTCGCTTACAAGGCGGCCTATACGCTCGACTTCGTGAAAAAATAATGCTGGACCGGCCTTCTTCGCAAACAGTCCAGCCGCCCCTTCTTGCGATGCAAGGGGTGCGCAAGACGTTCGCGAACGGGCTTCTGGCGCTCGACGGCATTACCCTTACGCTTCCGGGCGAGCCTCAGTTCCTCGCTGTGCTTGGACCGTCCGGCTGCGGAAAAAGCACCATGCTGCGGATCGCGGCGGATCTGGATGCGCCGAGCGCGGGCAGCATCGACTGGCCGGCATTCGATCGCGCGGGCGAGCATGGGGGCGGCTTGAACCTGGGATATGTTTTCCAGGAGCCGACCTTGATGCCCTGGGCGACCATTTTCGACAATGTGCGCCTGCCGCTTCGCATCCGGGGCTTAAGCGGCAGCGGGGTCTCGGATCGCGTGATGGAGATGCTGGGCCGCGTCGGTCTTCGCGAGTTCGCCCGCTCTTATCCGCGCGAGCTTTCCGGGGGCATGCGCATGCGGGCATCGGTTGCGCGCGCGCTGGTGACGGAACCGCGGCTTCTGCTCATGGACGAGCCCTTCGCGGCTCTCGACGAGATTACAAGGGCGAGGCTCGAACGCGACTTGCTGGGCCTTTGGCTTTCAACCCCCGTTTACGATTGTCTTCGTCACGCACAGCGTCTTCGAAGCCGTCTTTCTCGCGAGCCGCGTCATCGTCATGACGCCGCGCCCCGGCCGCATCGCGGCAGATCTGAAAATCGACGCGCCCTATCCCCGCACCGAGGAGTACCGCACGTCCACCTCCTATATTGCGCAGTGCCGCGCGGTTTCGGAAGCCCTGGCGCAGGCGATGAGCGAGGCGCAGTCATGCGCATAGGGTTAGGGTTCGATGCCGTGGCGCCCATCGCCGTCGGGGCTCTTTTCATCGGACTTTGGCAGGCGGCGGTGCAGTGGTATGAACTTCCGCCCTACCTCCTGCCATCGCCGCTCCTGATTGCTGAGACGCTTGTGAGCGATTTCCCGACGCTGCTTCCAAGCTGGCTCTTCACGCTCAAGATTACGGTCCTTGCGTTCCTGGCTGCGGCCATCGGCGGCCTCGGCTTGAGTCTCTTGCTCACGTCGTCGCGCTTGCTCGAGCGCAGCCTCTTTCCCTATGCCGTCATTCTCCAGGTCACGCCCATCGTGGCGATCGCGCCGCTCATCATCATCTGGGCGAAAGACACAGCGCTTGCCCTTTTGATCTGCGCATGGATCGTGGCTTTCTTCCCGGTTGTTTCCAACACCATGACCGGGCTTAACAGCACCGACCCGAACCTGCGCGATCTTTTCAAGCTTTACGGCGCGTCGAAGTGGCAAACCATGCTGTGGCTGCGACTTCCCTCCGCGCTGCCCTATTTTCTTGCCGGACTGCGCATTTCAGGCGGCCTTGCCTTAATCGGCGCTGTCGTGGCTGAGTTCGTGGCCGGAACCGGTGGAACGGAATCCGGGCTTGCTTATCGCATTCTCGAATCGGCCTACCGGCTCCGCATTCCCAGGGTCTTCGCCGCACTTGTTCTGATTTCGGCGACGGGTCTCGCGATTTTCGCGGTGCTGTCTTTGCTCAGCAACCGGTTGCTCCGTCATTGGCACGAAAGCAGCAAACCTTAAGCAATTGCCGCGCGAATGCCGACTCGGCCAAGCAAGGCATCGGGTGCCTTTGAAAGCCTTGACCCTTACGCTTGAGGGAAATGCTGAGGAAAGGACCGATGTGGAGCGCCAGCACGAAGCGACCAGTTTACCAGTTTTGGGCAACGGGTTAGTGCAGCGGAGTCCTGGAGACGGCGGTGCGAACCTCGTCCATCATGTCTTCGGCCTCATGCTGGACGCTCGCCTGCGCGAGAAGGTGCTCGATGCCCGCGCCGCGCACCTGCTCTGTCCGGACGTCCGTCAGCACCGGGATCGAGAAGGGCGAGGCGCGGCTCAGCCGCATGAACAGCCAACGGTCCCTGAAGCGCGTCAACAGCTCTGAAAGCCGCTTCAGGTCCAGAAGCTCGCGCTCGGCGTCACGCCGCGTCACCTGCAGAAGGATATGGTCCGGCTCATAGCGGCGCAGGACGTCGTAAATGAGATCGGTGGAAATCGTCATCTGGCGCATGGTCTTGCGCGCGGCGTTGTTCTGCTGCTCCACGATGCCGGTCACGGTCGCAACATGGCGGAACGATCGCTTGAGCATGGGGCTGTCCAGGATCCATTCCTCAAGCTCGTCTCCCAGAATATCGGGCGCTAGAAACTGGGCGATGTGCTCGTGGGTGACCGGTGATAGACCGGAAACGACGAGGCCGTAATCGGTGATCTGAAAACTGAGCGGCTTGAGCCCGAGATGTTCCATGCGCCGCGTGATCAGCATGCCGAGCGTCTGGTTCGCGCGTCGCCCCGCGAAGGTGTAGAACACCGTGCGGTAAAAGCGCTGTTCGAGAAAATGCTCGACCAGCAGCCGGTCGCTGTCCGGAATGGTGGAAAACCGCGCCTGGAGGTCGAGCCACTCGCGGACATCGCGCGGAAGCATCGCGCCATGTCTCCGGATCGGCAAGCAAAGCGCGCACGCCATCGGCGAGAAATGTCGACAGCGGCATCTGTCCGCCGGAATAGGCCGGAACCTTCGGCTCGCCGCCCGCGGCTGGCCTCGCTTCGAGGGTCATGTCGCGGATGCCGACGAAGGACAAGACCTCGCCCGCGAAGAAGAAGGTATCGCCGGGGGTCAGCCCTTGCGCGAAATATTCCTCGATCTCGCCGAGAACCCGGCCCGCCACGGCCAGCGCCGCTTACCACGCTTCACCTTGAGACGCGCCGCCTCGACGATGACGCCGATATTCTGGCGGTGCCTGCGCGCGACCGCGCCGTTGGCGATGCGATAGCGGCCGTCCGGCATTGGCGTCAGTCGCTTGTAGCGGTCGTAGGCGCGGAGCACATAGCCGCCGTCGATGGCGAATTGAAACAGGCGGTCGAATACGCTGCGGTCCAGGTGCGCGTAGGGCAGGGCGGTCCTGATCTCGGCGAAAACTTCGTCCGGGTGGATGGGCGCGCTGCAGGCGCAGCTCAAAATGTGCTGCACGACCACATCGAGCGAGCCGGGGCCAGGGGCTTCTCCATCCAACTGGCCCTGCTCGATGGCGGTCAGCGCGGCACGGCATTCCAGCGCCTCGAAACGGTTCGCGGGCAAGAGAAACGCGCGGCTCGGAACATCGAGCCTGTGGTTCGAGCGGCCCACCCTCTGAAGGAGGCGGCTGACGCCTTTCGGCGCGGCGACCTGGATGACAAGATCGACGTCGCCCCAATCGATGCCGAGTTCAAGAGCGGCCGTCGCGACCACGCTGCGGATTTTCCCTGCCGCCATCATCGCTTCGGTGCGCCTGCGCTGCTCGCGGCTTAGCGACCCATGATAGACCGCGATCGGCAGGTTCTCCTCGTTCGCATCCCACAGCATCTGCAGCATGAGTTCGGCTTGCGCGCGCGTATTGACGAAGACGATCGATGTCCCCGCCTTGCGGATCGCATCGTAGATTTCAGGGACGGCATAGCGCGCCATGAAGCCGCCATAGGGCATGCTCGCTTCCGGCTCCAGAATGCGGATGTCGGGCTTCGTCGGCAGGCCCGATTGCATCAGGTGCGCTGGCTTCCCCGCCGGACCGAGCCATGCCGCAAGAGCGTGGGAATCGGCGACGGTCGCCGAAAGGCCGGTGCGGATATGATGCGGCGACAGCGCCGATAGCCGCGACAGCGCCAGCGCCGTGAAATCGCCGCGCTTGGTTGAAGCGAAACTGTGAACCTCGTCGACGATCACGGCGCGAAGGCCCGAAAACATGCTCCCCGCGTCCGGCGACGACAGCATCAGCATGAGGCTTTCCGGAGTCGTGAGGAAGATGTTGGGCGGAGACCGGCGCTGGCGCGCGCGCTTGGTCTGGGGCGTATCGCCGGTCCGGCTCTCGACGGTGACGGCGAGCGCCATCTCTGCAATGGGGCGCACCAAGTTGCGCTCGATGTCGTTCGTGAGCGCCTTCAAGGGCGAAATATACAGCGTGTGAATCCCGCCCGGCCGGGTTTCGTGGCAGTCGATCAGGCTCGGCAGGAAGCCCGACAGCGTCTTGCCCCCGCCCGTCGGCGCGATAAGGAGGGTGGACTGCCGATTGACGAAGGCATCCACCATCGCGCTTTGGTAGCGGTGAGGCTGCCAGCCGCGGCTGGAGAACCACTTCGTCACATAGTTTGGCAGGCTTTCGCGCAAATTCTCGATGGGACGGGGCTTTGGCATGGTGTATAAATGTTAAGCTGTTCTGCCTGAAAAGCCAGAATGGCTACTTCTCGGGGTGGGGCCTGGAAGTTGCAATCGCATAGCACTTTGTTCTTGTTTTGTTCCATTATTGGGATAAAATCAAGTCCGGCTGTACTGAGTAATGCGTGAGGGCCATGACCACTTCGGACGACAACAAACCGGCTGCGGAGCGCACGCAGCCAGAACAAGCAACCGCGCGAATTCTGGAGTTGCTGGACAAACTCGCCGCGGCTGAAGGCTTGGGCAACGCCGCTTCAGCCACCGGGTTCACCGAAGATCAGCTTCGAACGAGCTTACGGCAAGCGGCTCAAATCATCCGCAAAAATCAGGAGAACCCCGTCAATAAGCGCTGGCCCCTGCTCGGCTCGCTCCTCGATTGGCACGAGATGACGGTGGCGGAGGCGCTTGAGATCCTGGCCGATCATGCCACCCAACACGGGGAGGTTTCCGAAAAGCAGGACGATCCCTCAAAGAAAGAGGGCGGCTGAGCCAGAGAGCCACGACCGCGCTCCAGGTGTTGCGCAAAGACCGAATAAAGGCGATGTCATCCGGGCGGTGGCGAAGCGCTCCCGCAAGCAGCAACAGCGAGAGCAAAAAATGGCGACTCCGCCGGAACGACACGTATTTGAACAGGTGGAGCAAGGCGCGAGCGTTCATACGACAAGGTCTGTGTGCGCAACCTCGTCTTGCCGGCCCGCATCGGCATATGGAGCGAAGAGCAGGGCATCACGCAGCGCGTCAGGTTCACCGTGGAGCTTTCGGTCTGCCTGGGCGGCCACCGGCCGGGCGATCTCGCCAGCGTCGTCTCGTATGACTACATCATCGACGGCATCAAGGAAGCCATCGCGGATGGCCATGTTCTCCTGACCGAAACCATCGCCGAACGGATCGCGGAGCATTGCCTGTCGCATCGGCGCGCCGTTGAGGTTCGCGTGGTGGTCGAGAAGCTCGACCGGATTCCGGGCGCGGCGCTCGGCTGCGAGATCGTGCGCGCGAAAAGCCCCCGCGAGTATTGAGTGCGGACGTTTTCAGAACCTATAGCTGCGAACCTGTTCAGGCTGGTCGCTTCTCCGCCGGCATGATGGGGATGCGGATCACAGCCCTGAGGCCCCCGAGCATGCTCTGATCGAGGGTGATTTCGCCCCCGTGGCTCCTCACGATGTCGCGGGTGATGGCGAGGCCAAGTCCTGTGCTTTTCTTGTTCTGGTTCCTTGCGGTGTCGAGGCTGTGGAAGGGGCGGAACACATCCTCCCGCTTGTCGGCGGGGATGCCGGGGCCGTTATCTTCGACAACGACGGTGAGCCAGCCGCGTGATTTCAGCGCCCGGATCGAGACGCGGTCCGCATAGCGTGTGGCGTTCGAGACGAAGATTCGTGATCGCGCGCTTGAAGGCGTTGCGCCTGAGCGCGACGATAAGGGGATCCTGCCGCACGTCGAGCTGAATAGTCTTTCCAGGCGCCTCGGCGGCGGTTTGCACTTCCTCGAGAACGTCCCGCACATTGATTCGCCTCGTATCCTCGCCCGAGTCCCCCTTGGCGAAAGCCAGATAGTCTTCGAGCATCTGCTGCATCTCATCCACGTCGCGCTTCAGCGCCTCGATCTGGGGCGCGCGCATCATGGCAAGCTGCAGCCGGAACCGGGTGAGGATCGTTCGCAAGTCGTGGCTTACGCCTGCCAGCATGATCGTGCGCTGCTCGACGTGACGCTCGATGCGCTCGCGCATGTCGAGAAAGGCCTGAGCGGCAAGGCGGACCTCCCTCGCGCCGCGGACCTTGAAATCCGACGGCGCGGGCCGGCCTCGCCCGAAGCGGTCGGCGGCGTCGGCGAGAGACAGAATGGGCCGGATTTGATTTCGAAGGAAAAGGATGGCGACGATCAGGAGGACGGTGGCCGACGCCACCATCCAGACGATAAAGATATGGGTGTTCGACGGCATGAGCTGCGCGCGCTGCGCGACAACGCGCATCACGGCGTCATCGAGCTTGACCCTGATTTCTATAAAGTCCGACTGTCCGAGCGTATCGATCCAGAACGGTTTGTGGATCCGGTAGCGAACCTCGTCGGACACGTAACGATCGAGGAACCCGAAGAAGGGCCTCGGCCTCGGCAGCGGCAACTCCTGGCCGGGGAGGAACCTCACGGAGAGATTGAGCCTGTCCTGAGCGATCTCGGCCAGGCGGTCGAGTTCCTCCGGACTTTTGGTTTTCATCAGCTCATACGCGTCGGCCAGCATCGCGATGTCTTGGGCCGTCGCCGTGGACAGCCGGCGTGTCACGGCCTGCCAATGCCTGTCCAGAAACACGAAAGTCAGGATCGACTGCAGGATGACGATGGGCGCGATGATGATGATGAGGGCCCGCGTATAAAGTCCCTTTGGCGCCCAGGACCCCAAGGTGGCCGAAACTTTGGAAAACCACGCGGCTAAGCCGTGCGGGGAAGATGATGTTTTGGCTGGCAAGGGCGAGTTCTCCCGCGGCTGCGGGACTTTTGCCGGCCTTATCCTTGGCGGCGCGCGTTCGGTGAACTCCAGCGAAATGAGAGACGCCTCCTAGTACCCGGAATCATTGATCCGCGAAACGTCGAAACCCCTCACCCCAGCCCTCTCCCGGCATGGGAGAGGGAGTACACTCGCGCTTGCAACAGCGTCCCTTCTCCCCTTGCGGGAGAAGGACAGCGATGAGGGGAATGTCGCGTGACGCATGAGTCATCCTTCAGCGACGGTGTATACTTAGTCGAGATAGAGAACGTAGCCCTTGCCGCGAACGGTGTGCAAATAGGCCGGGTTCGCCGGGTCCGTCTCGATCTTCTGCCGCAGCCGGTTGATCTGCACGTCGACCGCGCGCTCGTTTTCATACTCGCCAAGCCGGGCAAGGTCTTCGCGCGAAACAAGCTCGCCGCCGCACAGCGCAAACTCGCGCAGCACCTCGCGCTCCTTGTCCGTCAGGCGGATCATCTCGTCGCCGCGCTTCAGCTCGTTGCGGCGCAGGTCGAACGTGAACGGGCCGAACGTAACCTCTCCGTGCTTGGCTTTTGCCGAGGAATGCCGCCGCAGGATATTTTGGAGACGGAAGAGAAGCTCGCGCGGCTCGAACGGCTTTGCCACATAGTCGTCGACGCCGAGCTCCAGCCCTCTCACCCGGTGCTCCGGCTCCGACCTCGCTGTCAGCATCAGGATCGGCACGTCGGAGGTTTTTCGCAAAGAACCCGCGATGTCGAATCCGCTTTCGCCTGGCATCATGACGTCGAGGATGATGCAATCGAAGGCGAGGCCCCTCGAGCTTCGCGCGCGCCGCAGCCCCGTTTTCCGCCTGGGTGACCCGGAGGCCGTTCTGCCGCAGATAGCCGCCGAGCAGGTCGCGGATGCGCTCATCGTCATCGACGACAAGAATGTGCGGCGCGTCGTCCGCCAAAGCCGGCATTTCGAAATCGAGCGCTTGATCGACGGTCATTGTCCGGTGATGCGATCCTCTTCCAGTTGGAACCGGCACACCCAAGAACAACTTTTGACTGGACGCAAGCGCTATTGAGGCGCTTTACTCCGCTCTCCGGCTTTTTCCAGCCTGGAGTGCGCCGCGATTTGCGGCTTCCTATATCACCAAGAGCAAAAACAAGCATTGGAGATGGCTATGGCCCCCATTCCTTATGACCAGAGAGACGGTTTCATTTGGATGAATGGGGCGCTTGTGCCGTGGCGGGATGCGAAGGTCCATGTGCTGACGCACGCCCTGCATTATGGGAGCGGCGTTTTCGAAGGCGCGCGCATCTACGACACGGAAGTTTTCGCGCTCACGAAGCATTCCGAGCGCCTGCATGCCTCGGCGAACATCCTCGGCTTCGAGATTCCCTTACAGCGTCGCCGAGATCGATCAGGCCTGCCGCGACATCATCAAGGCGCAAGGTCTGGTGGAAGGCTATATCCGGCCCATCGCATTCCGCGGCTCCGAGGAGATGGGCGTGGCCGCGAAGCACACGAAGATCAACCTCGCCATCGCCTGCTGGGATTGGGGTTCGTATTTCCCCGAGGAGGAGCGGCTGAAGGGCATCCGGCTTTGCATGGCGAATTATCGCCGCCCGGACCCGAAGACAGCGCCGTCAACAGCGAAGGCGAGCGGGCTTTACATGATCTGCACCATCGAGAAGCACCGCTCGATGGATTTGGGCTACGCCGACGCGCTGATGCTCGATTATCGCGGGCTCGTCGCGGAGGCGACGGGCGCGAACGTGTTTTTCATCAAGGGCGAGACCATCCACACGCCCGTGCCGGATTGCATCCTGAACGGCATCACGCGGCAATACCGTCATGGGGCTCGCGAAGCGCCGCGGGCTTGAGGTCATCGAGCGCCAGATCCAGCCCGAGGAGATGGCCGGTTTCGAGCAATGCTTCCTGACGGGATCGGCGGCGGAAGTGACGCCGGTTTCGGAAATCGGCGAGCACCGCTTCACGGTTGGCGAGATCACGAAGACGCTGATGGATGATTACAGCGCCTTTGCGCGGCCACGCACGCGCGCCGAGCGGAAGCTGGAACTTGCTATTTGAAGGGGCGGCTCGTCTTTTGACGCTTCGGCATTACTTTAGAGGCCGAGGCGTCTGGGCCACGTTTACCTGTCGACGATAGCGCTATAGTCCTTCCCGCCTTGTTCGGCTGATCCTGATATCGCTCAGCAAGCGTTTAATCTGCCTCTCCTACAGGTTGAGTAAATTCATTTCGGCTTACTGATTGGCCGATAGCTTCTCCGCAAGTCAAGCATTGGGCCTTGTAATGCTCAGACCCATTGCTGTAGGTCCACTTTCGGAGCTCGCTTTTCGTGTGCGCAACCTGAATTCTCAAAAGACAGCCGGTCCCGTTGCGATGCCTCAGTGGGATAAAGGGAGAAAGTCACCTGTATCTTGATTTCGCTTTTTCATTTCGATGTCCAGCAGCAAAGCGGCTATGCCTGAAACCGGCCTTCTTCTCGAACGCGAAACCACCGCTCGCATCAAAAACTGTTTAGATCGCATTGGAATGGATTGGCGCGCTATTTCAAAAACTTTGCGAATAGTCCAATTTAAACAGGCTCGTATAAACTTATTTAGCACGCATGGTTCTTAAGAACTCCCCGAGTGCAACAACGCTTTCGATCCAGGTCAGGGACAAGGGTCTCCGCAAAAACGCGCTCTCGCTTCTCTCGAACATCGTGATCGGTGTCGCTTCCGCGGCTCCAGCCTACAGCATCGCGTCGGCGCTTGGGCCGATTGCCGGGGCAGCCTCGTTCGCGACGCCTGCGATCATGATCGTCGCCTTCATCCCGATGCTGTTTATCGCGGTCGCGTACTACTACCTGAACCGCATCGATCCCGACTGCGGCACGACCTTTTCCTGGGTCACGCTCGCCATGGGGCCGGCAGCAGGCTGGGTCGGCGGCTGGGTGCTTCTCATGACGAACATCATCGTCATGCCCAGCATGGCCGTGATTGCGGGTCAGTATTCGTTCCTTTTGTTCGGCGACAGCTAACCCTTCCCCGATCCAGGTGACGGCGGCCGGGGTGGCCTGGATCGTCGTCCTGACCGCGATCTGCTACGCTGGTATCGAGCTGTCCGCGCGCACGCAGCAACTCCTGCTCGGGACTGAACTCGCGATTCTCGTTGTCTTCGCGGTGATGGCATTCGCGAAGGTTTATTCGTCGAGTGCGCCCGCAGGGTCGATGCCGGTGAGCCTCGACTGGTTCAACCCTTTCAAGATCGGCAGCTACGACGATTTCCTGAAAGCCTTCCTGGTCGCGGTCTTCATCTATTGGGGCTGGGACACGGGCGTGGCCGTCAATGAGGAAACCGAGAATCCGCAGACGACGCCCGGCGTTGCCGCTGTTGCCTCCACGTTTCTGCTCGTCGCCATCTACGTGCTGGTTTCGGCGGCAGCGCTCTCTTTTGCCGGGCCCAACGCACTTTCCCGGAGCACGGAAAATGGCGCCGACGATATTTTCGCGCTGATCGGCGAAAGCGTGCTCGGGCCTTGGCTCGACAGGCTGCTGGTCCTTGCCGTGCTGACATCGGCGGCGGCTGCGACGCAGACGACGATCCTGCCCGCCGCCCGGACGGCGCTGTCCATGGCAAGCGCAGGCGCATTCCCTGCTCGCTTTGCGGAAATCCACCCGCGCACCAAGAGCCCAGGCTTCGCGACGGTCATGATGGGCGCCGTCTCGATTGTGTGGTTTGTGGTCCTGAGGAGTTTTTCCAGGAACGTCCTCGATGATTCCATCGAGGCGCTCGGTCTTTGCGTCGCCTTCTACTACGCGTTAACCGGATTTGCGTGCGTTATCATCTACCGTAGAGACCTGTTGAAGAGCGTGAGGAATTTCATGCTCATGGGTCTCTTGCCTGCGATTGGCGCCGTGACGATGGTTTTTCTTCTTGTCGAGTTGGCCATCTCTCTCGCCAGCAAGGCGGGCGGATCGGCGTTCGGGATCGGGCTGCCGCTCGCGATCGCTGCAGCAAGCCTCTTCACCGGTATCATCCTGATGGTGGCGGCGAGGAGGGCATTGCCCGCCTTCTTCAAACGCAAGGCTTTTGCAGCCGCTTGAAATTCAAGGGCGAGCTTCACGGCCCGCCTTGCTCTCGCTAAGGTGAGGGCTCACGAAGGGGCTACTTCGGAGGAACGTTGTTTTGACAGTGACCACACGAAGCTCATCGGTGCTGGTGATCGCTTCGCTTCTGGCAGCGACGGTTGCGGCAGCGCAGCAGCCCGATACGGCGCCTGCGCCGCCGACCGCCGCCGATCAAGGAGCGCCGCCCGCATCGCCCATCGCGCCGCCGCAGCCGAAGAAGAATCAGGAAGCCGCCGCGAACGAAGTTCTCAACAAGAGCCCTGGGCCTGTTACCGGCTGCTATAGCGGATTTCATACCTCCTTCGACTATAACATCACTGGCTCCGCGCTCAGCGCCCTTGGAAGAAAGGTTATCGAGCCGGGCGGCCTTTGCGATCAGTACCGGGAATATTCCGCCGATATGCCGATCGAGATCGGCGTGCCGGTCCTGCCGGGCGTTTCGGTGAACATCGACAAGCTCTGCAAGATGGTTCAGCGCCCCCCTTGCCCCGAGCCGCCCGCAGACCACCCCGAAAGCCAGGATCAGGCGAAGAAGTGAAGCCACCGTTCGTCATCCCGGCCAAGCGAAGCGCCAAGCCGGGATCGCAGAAAAGCGTATGTTTCAATGTGTTGCGATCACAGACAGAGCTGCGCCCTTCCGGGATGACGCCTGCGGCGATCCGTTGGGGCGCGCCCGAAGCACTTTGCTCAGAACTCGACGTCGAGCTCTTCGAGTTCCTCCGGCTCGGCTTTCGCGTCCGGCCACCCATTGCTCCATCGCCGGCCAGACCATGATGGACCGGCAATAATCGGCGCAGACCTGATCGAGCTTCAGATCGTAGGTCAGAAAGCGCGTGCAGACCGGAGCATACATGGCGTCGGCCATGGTCAGCGGGCCGAACAGGTAAGGGCCGCCATAGGTCTTCAGGCAGTCCCGCCAGATCGAAAAGATGTGCTCGATATCGGCTCGCGCGCCGGGAAACACCTGAAAGCCCTCGTGGTGCGCGCGAAGGTTCATCGGCAGCGCCGAGCGCAGATTGTAAAAGCCGGAATGCATCTCCCCCGAGACGGAGCGGCAATGCGCGCGGGCTTTGATCTCCTTGGGAAGAAGCTGCGACCTTGGCTTCAACTCGGCCAGATATTCGGCGATCGCGAGCGTGTCCCAGATTTTGATGCCATTATGAGTCAGCATCGGGACACGGTACGACGGGGACAGCAAAAGCAGCTCGGCGCGAACCGATGGATCGTCGACGGAGACAATTTCCTCCTGGAAGTCGAGGTCGGCCAGCTTGCATAAAAGCCACCCTCGCAGCGACCACGAGGAATAGTTCTTACTGCTTATGGTTAGCTTCGCCTCCGGCATGGACCATATACCCTCGCTTGTGGTTCTATATTTGCGTCGCAGCTATCATGTCCGGGGCCAGAGCCCCGTGCAACATCCAATCCAGCGCTCAGGCTAAGAATGCTCTATCAGACCTATCAATTCTACTCCGATGCCACGGTGCCGGCACGAAAATTGCCGAGCTTGGGCTTGGCGCAATGGTGCCCTTCATCGGAGAGGGCAAAGGGGCGTGGCTGAGGAAGTTCACGGCGGCCCTTGAACTCGTGTCGCGCTCGGGGCTGACACACACGCGCCCCGCCTATGGCATCACCTCGGTGCGCGTCGGAAACCGCAATGTTCCTGTGACCGAGGAGGCGCTTGCCTCCACTCCGTTCGGGACGCTGCTCCATTTCAAGAAGGATATCCAGCAGGTGCAGCCGCGTGTGCTGGTGGTGGCCCCGCTCTCGGGCCACTTCGCGACCTTGTTGCGCAACACGGTGCAGACCTTGCTCGTCGATCACGACGTTTGCATTACCGATTGGCACAACGCCCGCGAGGCGCCGCTCTCCGCAGGCACGTTCGGTTTCGAGGACTATATCGACCACATCATCCAATGGATGCGCGTCATTGGGCCGGGCGGGCATATCTTGGCGGTGTGCCAGCCTTGCGTCCAGGTTCTCGCTGCCGTGGCCGTGATGGCGGAAGCGGGCGACCCGGCGAAGCCGATGACCATGACGCTGATGGCGGGGCCGATCGACACGCGCGTCAACCCCACGAAGGTGAACGAGTTGGCGACGGGCAAGCCGATCAAGTGGTTCGAGAAGAACCTCATCTCCAGCGTCCCCGCGCGCTATGCCGGGGGTGGGCGCCGCGTTTATCCGGGCTTCGTGCAGCTCCTGGCGTTCGTGTCCATGAATGTCGAGCGCCATCGCAAGGCGCATATCGACCTGTACAAGCATCTCGCCAAAGGCGAGACCGAGAAGGCGCAGGCGATCAAAGACTTCTACGACGAATATTTCGCCGTGCTCGACTTGTCGGCCGAGTTTTATCTCGAAACCGTCGCCTGGGTGTTTCAGGAAGCGCGGCTCGCGAAGGGCGAACTCACCTTCCGCGGCGGGCGCGTCAACACGAAAGCCATCCGTCGCACCATGCTGCTGACCGTGGAGGGCGAGCGCGACGACATCTGTTCCATCGGCCAGACGTCCGCCGCGCACCAGCTTTGCACAGGGCTGCGCCCGCATATGAAGCGGCACCATTTGCAGGTGGGCGTGGGACACTATGGGGTATTCAGCGGACGGCGCTGGGAGAACCAGGTGTACCCGCAGGTGAAGAATACGATTCTTGCGATGGAACCCAAGTACTCGGGATATTCGTCTCACGGTTGATTTAGGTGGCCGCGAAGGTTCGCATTTGTGCCCAGATGTTAAGATCGCCATCGCCTCCAGCCCCTGTCTTCCCGGAACGGTGCTCGCTCCGTATCCGGGAAAAGACGCTTCGGTGTGTGCCGCCCCCGGATCGGCCTTTAGGGTCTGATGCGAAATAAACGAATTGAAGAACGCAGGAAAAGAATCCGCGAATAAGTCTATCGTGTTTCGCGATGGACATCGATGGCTTGCGCTGCCGATTTCAGAGGGAAACTCGAAGGCTTGCCGCCGAAGGCGCAGGCTATCATCGCTTTACGTGCAGCGCGGCGCGTTCTGCCTGTCTTGGCCCATCGCAAAAGCAGCGGTTGCGAACCTTTCCCATATTGGAAAGCGGGTGCGCGCGCCCGGTTAGCCTTGGACATTATTCGCTGCCCCGTCATCTATCGCGCTTTGTTCCGGCTTCCGGGTGCCCAGGTTAAGGCGGGAACGAAATTGTTAATTCCGTTGTTTCGCGCTTCCGTCTACGGATAGTTATGCGGCACGGACGGAGGCCAAAAATGAAGCGCTTAGTTGCAGATGAAGAAAAGCAGGCTCCCGGCAACGCCAGCGCCGAAGACCGGCCTCTGGATGTCAGCCGGCGTAATCTTCTCATGGGCGCAGGGGCAGCGGCGATCCTCTCCGCACAGGCCACGGGCGCAGCAGCCCAGATGGGAGCGCCGCCTGCGGGCTATGGCGCTGCTAGCATGGGTCAGCTCAAGGAAATGTTCCCGACTACCTATGACCCGGCCTATGTCCAGAATGCCGTCATGGCCTTCGTGCGCACGAACCTCTATGCGGCGCAGCGCCCGTTCCTCCCCATGATCGACGAAACGCTCAGCAAGGAGAATGCGCTTCCTTTCGATCTCTGGGGAATGCTTTACGACGACTGGGGGCCAAATCCGGAGGAGGGGCTCACGGTTTTCCTGCAAGGCCTCGAGAAGCGCGGGCCGGATAACCGCCGCAAGCGGATTTATATTTCGGCGCTGACGCCGGATTTATACCGGACGATGTATGCGGAGAAGGTGGCCAGGTTCTTCGGCCGGCTTCTCGACGAGAAGAACGCCGGCAAGCCTTTGATGAAGTATTATCTCGACAATTACTTCGACCTGTTCTGGGATTTGCACGTCGGCGTCCAGGGGGCGGTGGTTCCGCGCGAGGTGCGCCAGATCGGCGAGAGCTTCAACACGGTGCTTGGCTATCGCGACCCGATGCTTGGGATTGTCTACGAAAATTACATGAAGGTGCGCGCGCTTCGGACCCCGCTCAAGACATGGATCGAGGAACGGGTTCAGGATGTCATCAACAACGGGGTCAAGGACCCGGAGAAGACGTTCGTTTATTACTGGATCAAGAATGGCGGCGGCGGGAGCGATTTCAGAAACAAGGATGTCGTCTTCGAGTGCTTCCATAATTTCGTTGCGCTCAGCCAGTGGGGCAACACGATTTACAACATCATGATGAAGCTTGAGAAAACCAATGGCGATCCGGACGTCAAGGCGTGGTTCAAGCGAACGATGGAGGGCGATCACGACAACGCCCGGGGCCGGGCGTTCACACCGCTCCAGCTGTTCGTCATGGAGCTTTTCCGCGTGATTTCGCCGAACGGAGGCAGCATATCCTCGCTGCAGCAGCTCGGAATGCGCGATCCCAAGCAGCATGGCTACGCCATCACCCCTCATCTGGCGGCGAGCACCGATCCGCGGCATTGGGAAAACCCGCTGGGATTTGATCCCCGGCGCTACAAGAGCGTCCCCGCGAGCGATCAGATCGACAAGGAACGAGCCAAGGCGATCGGGTTTGCGAAATGCCCATTCGAGAAAGCCTCCTTCCCGGTCAAGGATGGGCGGAAAGCCGACATGACCAACAGCGCTTTTGGCACGGTTTTCGGGGTCGTCGACGGCAAGGCGCAGCCTGTCTGCGACTATGCGGGCTTTGCGCCCTTCGGTTTCGGGTACCGGCGCTGCCCCGGTGAACTTCTGACCATCGCCGTCTTCGAGGATTTCCTGAAGAAGGTGTGGGCGGAGAAGGTCGAGTTCCAGAAACTCGACGTGCCGAACCCCGCCAAGCTGCCCGTCGGGCCAACCACCGTTATCGACGATAATATCGGTTTTGTCCGCCGGGCCTGAGCGGGCCGTCTGGGTCTGGACCCGGCGTCCAAGAAAACAAAATTCCTCGTTCCTCAGATATGGAGCCTTCCTTGGTCCAACCGGGCAGGGCCTCAGTCCCCTTCCCCCGGAGGCAGCATATCGGGCAGTTCGAACGGCTTTGGACCCTTCGCCGGCGCTTTTGGCGCCGTACCCGGAAGGATTTCGAAGTTTGGCGTGAATGAAACCATGAGGCTCCTGAGCTCATCGAAGGGTTTGCGGTCGCCATCGAACTTTGCCTTGCCCTCCTTGATCAAGTCATCGAAGGAGTTGACGCCCATCATCACCCTGTTGAGGTCGGCGCGGTCCACTGTAATCGTCAGATCGGGGTTCTTCGCCTGCTCGCCCTTGATGTTGGTCAGCGTGGCGTTGCTCAGTTCCACCAGATACTTTTCGCCGTTGTCGGGCGTGACCAGATTGATGGTGAAGCGGACGCCATCGGCTTTCTTCGGATCCATGCTGATGCCGAGGAAGTCGAGCCAGTTCTCCGTCGACATGGCGCGCACCACGTCAGGCCCCGTGCTTCGTTGAGGCGTGCCGCCAGGCAGTCCGTTGCGCAGTTCGTAGGCCGCCTGCAGGTAGCTGTTGCGGAAGCTGGTGCTCTCGGACTGGTAGCCAAGTTGCTCGTACACGTCCGCCAGCAAACCGCGGGCCTCCTTGTTCTGCGACTCCGCAAACACGAGACGATTGAGAATCTCGATGGCCTGCAGGTACTTGCCCTTGGCCATCAGTTGCTTGCCCTTGGCGATGATCTTCGCCGAGCCTCCCATCATCTCGACATATAGCGGCGCCGAATCCTTCGGCGACAGCGGCACAAGATTGGCGGGGTTGCCATCGTAGTGGCCGAGGAAGCGGTTGATGACAGCGCGCGAATTGTTCTGCGCGTCGCCGTGGTAGCTGCGCGCGGCCCACTGCCGCTGCAAGCTTTTGGGCACTTGGTAGACGTTGTGGATCTCGTTGATCGTCACGCCCAGGTTGGCGTAATGCAGCGCCTGATTGTTCAGGTTGGCGTACGCATCGCGCTGTGCGCGCAGCACTTCCTGGATGCGCCCGTTGCCCCAGCGCGGCCAGCTGTGCGAAGCGAACATCACATCGGCTTCCTGGCCGAACTTCCAGAGCGCGACGTTGATCTCTTTCGACCAGTTCAACGCATTGCGAGTTGGCGCCCCACGCAGCGTATAGATGTTGTGTATGGTGCCGGTCACGTTCTCCGCGGCCCAGAAGGCCTTGAACTGCGGGAAGTAGGTGTTCATTTCCACGGGCGCTTCCGTGTCCGGCGTGTTCTGGAACACCATCGTCACGCCGTCGAGCGTCAATTCCTCGAAGTCCTTGCTGATGAGCAGGTTCGGCGCAATCAGCCCGGTATTGCCGTTGGCCACGTTCTTGCCGATCGATTGATCGACATGGCCATACGGGTCGCGCGGCAACAAGATCGCGTACTGCCACTGCGTGCGGCGCGACATGGCGTTGCCGGCGAATACGTTCTCGGAGATCGCCGCTTCGAGGAAGTGCTGCGGTGCGATGACTTTGACCTTGCCGCTGACGACGTCGGCTTCGTCCACCACGCCGCGCACACCGCCGAAGTGGTCGACATGCGAATGCGAATAGACGACGCCGACAACCGGCCGCGGCCCAAGTTTCTCGTTGATAAACTCGAGCGCCGCGCGGGCGGTTTCCTTGGCCGTCAGCGGGTCGAACACGATCCAGCCGGTATCGCCCTTGATGAACGAGATGTTGGCAAGGTCGAAGCCGCGCACCTGATAGACCTTATCCGGAACCACTTCGTACAGACCATAGGCCATGTTCAACACCGCCTGGCGCTGCAACGAGGGGTGAATGCTCTGGAAGTCCTTCTCTTGCAGCAGCCACTGGTAACTACCCATGTCCCAGGCAACTTGGCCGGCATCGGCCATGATCTGCTTGTAGGGTGGCTCGGCGATGAAGCCCTTCTTGGCCTCGTCGAAGTCTCGCTTGTCCTCGAACGGCAGCGTGGCCGTGACGCCTTTGCGCAGTTCGAGCGTGAACGTCGACGGCGGATTGCCGGCCGCGTCGAAGTGCTTGACCTCTGCCGGAGGGTGTTCCACCCCGGCGCCTTGGGCCTGTGCGGCACCTGAAATGAAGGCGAGCGAGGCAAAGAACGCGGCAGCGGCGCCCGCAGCGACAATCAAACCTGGGAAAGATTGTCGGGTCTTCATGGCGCACTCCTGACGAGAAACATGGGACTGACTACTGTCGACACAGGCTGTGCCTTGTCCCCGCGCACGTTAATGGTTTTCCAGATGTCAGACTAGATACAAATTTACGGAACCACCTTCAAACCACCGGCGCGACACGGCTAAAAGTGGTCCAAGTTAGAGACCCGCTGTTTAGCCCGGTGCAAACACGCGCTCGAAAATGACATCGACATTCTTGAGGTGATGGCGCATGTCAAAGAGGGCGTCGATTTCAGGGGCTGAGAGCTTCGCGGAGACCTCCGCGTCGGTCTTGAGGAAGTCGGCAAAGGAGCCTTCGCCGAGGAAGGCGCGCATGGCGTTGCGCTGCACGAGCCGGTACGCGTCTTCGCGGCTCACGCCCTTTTGCGTCAGCGCCAGCAGAACCTGTTGCGAATGCACAAGGCCGCCGCCGCGCTCCAAGTTGGCCCGCATCCGCTCCGGATAGACAACCAGCTTGTCGATGACGCCCGCAAGGCGCGCGAGCGCGAAGTCGAGGGTGACTGTTGCGTCCGGCCCGATCAATCGCTCAACGGAGGAATGGGAAATATCGCGTTCGTGCCACAGCGCCACATTTTCCATCGCGGGGAGGGCGTAGCCGCGCACGAGGCGTGCGAGCCCGGTCAGGTTCTCGGTGAGGACCGGGTTGCGCTTGTGCGGCATGGCCGACGAGCCTTTCTGCCCCTCAGAGAAGAATTCCTCGGCCTCGCCGACTTCTGTGCGTTGCAAGTGGCGGATCTCGGTCGCAAGGCGTTCGACAGATGACGCGATAACGCCGAGCGTCGCAAAGAACATCGCGTGCCGGTCGCGCGGGATGATTTGCGTCGAGACCGGTTCCGGCTTGAGGCCAAGCTTGCCTGCGACGTAAGCCTCGACGCGCGGATCGAGATGCGCAAAGGTGCCGACCGCTCCGGAGATGGCGCAGGTACCGACATCCTCTCTTGCGCGCAAGAGCCGCTCCTTGGCGCGCGAGAACTCGGCATAGGCGAAGGCAAGCTTCAGTCCGAATGTCGTCGGCTCGGCGTGGATGCCGTGGCTGCGGCCCACTGTGACGGTGGTTTTGTGCTCCATCGCACGGCGCTTGAGCGCGGCGAGGAGCGCGTCCAGATCGGCGACCAGAATATCCGCCGCGCGCGTGAGCTGGACCGCGAGGCAGGTGTCGAGCACATCCGACGAGGTCATGCCCTGGTGCATGAAGCGCGCTTCCGGCCCGACATGCTCCGACACGCTCGTCAGAAAGGCGATGACATCGTGCTTCACCTCGCGCTCGATCTCGTCGATGCGCTCGATTTCGAAGGCGCCGCGTTCGCGCAAGGCTTTCGATGTTCCTGCCGGGATCTGCCCGAACTGCTCCATCGCCTCGGCGGCCAGTGTTTCGATTTCCAGCCAAATTTCGTATCTGCTCCTGTCGGACCAGATGGCCGCCATTTGTGGCCGGGAGTAGCGCGGGATCATCGGGGGGACGCTCTTTATGCTGCGGCAGCCGCCCCGTAAGGCGCGATGCTCAGGTTGAGGGATTGCAGAAGGGCCAGCAACGACGCCGATGGCGCGCGGCCGGATGTGAACTTGATGACGCCGGAGCCGCGCTTCGCGCCAACGCCGACGATGTGGCCTTGCTCGGCGAGCACGTTGGCGATGCGGCGCGCGACGGCGGGAGCGGGATCGAGCCAGATGACAGGCCAGGGCGCCAGCGCATCCAGTCTGTCGAGGAGCAGGGGGTAGTGGGTACAGCCCAGCACGACAACATCGGTTCTGGAAGCGCCGTCGTCCAGGAAGCAAGGCGCGATCTCACGGGCGATGGCCTCATCCTCGACAGCCGCGCCGCTGGCGCTCATCTCCGCCAGCTCCGCGAGTGCGGGCGCGCCAACGAGGTTGAACCGCGTTCCAGCCCCAAACTGCGCGATCAGTTCGCGCGTGTACTCGCGCCCGACCGTGCCCGGCGTTGCAAGCACCGAGACAAGCCCGCTTTTTGTGAGAGAGGCGGCGGGCTTGATGGCAGGGACAGTGCCGACAACCGGGATGCCAAACGCTTTCCGGAGTGCGCGCAGCGCAACCGTGGAGGCTGTGTTGCAGGCAAGGACGATGCAATCCGGCGCGAAGCACTCGAATCTCTTTTTGAACGATTCCGATAAGCCTGGAGGTAAGAACCCCGGGGCATTGCGAGCCGTAGGGAAAGCCCGCATCGTCGGCGATGAAAAGAACAGCCGCTTCGGGAACGGCCTGATGGGCAGCGCGAAGGACAGTGAGACCGCCGAGGCCGGAGTCGATGAAAAGAAGCCGCGGTGTCTGCCCCTTGATGTCCATGGCGGTATCTCATTCGATGAAAGTATGACTCATACCGGATTTAGCGGCTCGCGAAAAGCTTACGGTAGGACGGCGCGCCGTTTGGCAGGCATCCACTTGCTTCATACACGCCTCGGGCGATGGCGCGCGTCAGGCAATTAGCGGCCGCCGCGCCGATCCAGGGAAGGGCCATTTGCGGGTCTTTGAGGGGGGTTTTACCCGTCGCCAGAGCGAACACGATGTCCCCGTCGAAGGAGGAGAAAACCGGGAAAATCGCCCGAGCCATACCCGCGCCCGCCATGGTCGCGAGCCGCTTGCATTGCTGGTGCGTGAGAACCGCGTCGGTCGCGACGACGCAAAGCGTCGTATTGGCGCGCTCCGGCGCCGCAAACTTGAAGGCAGGCCGCGACGCATGCCCGGGCCATGGGTGCGGTGAGCCGAGGCCGCCGAATTCGGCACCCTGTTCGAACGGAGCCGCCCAGAAATGAGCGGTATCGGCAACGGTGACGGACCCCACCGCGTTGACCGCCGCCAATGCGCCGACAACCACATCCGCGCCGTCAGCGCTTGCCAGGCCCGGAACCGCTTCGGAGGCGCTGCCGAGGCCACCTCGAAGGAGCCTCCCTTCGCCGGCCGCAACCATTGTGCCGAGGCCCGCCCCTGCCGAGCCGAGCGCGAAGTCCATCCCCGCGGACACGACGGCCTCGAAGCCCATCTCCCGATAGGGCGAGTGGCGTCCCCAGAGCTTGTCGCCGCCATTGATAAGATCGAACAGAATGGCCTGCGGAACGATGGGGACACGGACGGGACCGACGGAAAACCCGCGCCCCGCTTCGCGCAGAAAGGCTTGAACGCCGCTCGCCGCATCGAGGCCGAACGCCGACCCGCCCGAGAGCACGATGGCGTCCGCAGCTCCGACCGAGCCCCTGAGGTCGATCGTGTCGACTTCGCGCGTTCCTGGCCCGCCCCCAAAAATCGTGGCGGCCGTCACGGCGGGGCTTTCCGCAAGCACGACCGTCACGCCGGACGCGAGCTTTTCGTCATGCGCGTGGCCGACGCTGAGGCCCGCGACGTCGGTTATCAGATTGCGAGGTCCGGTTTTCATGGATGGCTTCCTACTCCGCCAGAATCAGCAACCCCTCACCCGGCGCCCGGCAGAACCGGCCGCCGCCCTCTCCGGCAAGGGGAGAGGGTTTTGTGCAAGCGTTCCTCCCCCGCGGGAGAGGAACAGGGGAGGGGACTTAGCTGCTTTCATGCTTCCAAGGCCGCAAATCGACGCCCAGCACCCGACGGCAATTGCCTATTCGATCTGTTCGTAGCCCTTTTTGCCCCAGCGGTAGAAGACATAGGGCGGAAGGTTTGGATCACCCTTGGCATCGAACCTGAACTTGCCGAGCGCGGTGTCGAACGCGTTCGTGTCCAAAGCATCCACCACTTTGGCGCCATCCGTTGAGTGAGCGTTTTCCGCCGCCTGCGCCCACGCCTGAACGGCGGCATAAGCATAAACAACGTAGCCTTCGGGGTTGATGCCTTTCTTTTGCAGGGCGGCAACCACGTCTTTGGCCGCGGGATTCTTGCGCGGGTCCGGCGAGAAGGTCATCATCGTGCCTTCGACATCGTCGCCCGCGATGGCGCCGAGCTCGCTCGACACGAGCGCGTCCCCGCCAACAAGGATGGTCTTCATGCCCTGGGCGCGCATCTGCCGGATAATGAGACCTGCCTCGGTGTGGTAGCCGCCGAGGAAGACCACGTCGATCCCGTTCTGCTTCAGCCTTGAGACGACGGCCGTGTAGTCCTTCTCGCCCGGCGTGATGGCCTCGAAGAACACTTCCTGCTTCCCGGCGGCGTTCATGGCCTTTTTCGTTTGGTCGGCAAGTCCTTGCCCGTAGGCGGTCTTGTCATTTAGGATCGCGATTTTCTTGTCCTTGAACTCTTTTGCAAGATAAGCGCCGGCCACGCTGCCCTGCTGGTCGTCGCGACCGCAAACGCGGAAGGAGTAAGGCCCTGGGCGCTTGTCGGTGTAGTCCGGATTCGTCGATCCGGGCGAAATCTGGATGACGCCCTGCTCATTATAAACGGACGAGGCCGGGATCGACGAACTCGAGCAGAAATGGCCGGCGACGAGAACCGCGCCCGATGCGGAAAGCTGCTCCGCCACGGCGCGGGCCTGCTTCGGATCGCATTGGTCGTCGCCTGTCAGCAATTTCAGCGGCTTCCCGAGAACGCCGCCCTTCGCGTTGATGTCGTCGACCGCGGCGCTGGCCCCGGCCAGGAACTGCGCGCCGAATGTGGCCTCCTTGCCGGTCATGGGGCCCGCGACAGCGACGATGATTTCCGATTGAGCGAAGGCCGGTGCGCCCAATCCGGCTGCGATAAGGGCCAGGCCCGCTAGAATGACACGCATCATTATTCTCGTTGATTATGGAAAGGTGTTCAGGACGCCGACGATGTGGAAGAGGCTGTCCCTTGTGATTGCGGCTGCACGGTGGCGTTTTCACGCAATCTCCAGCTGAGCGGGCTTGTCCCGACAGTAAGCCAGCTATACTGGCGGAGCATTTGGACCGTGCGCTGCCTTCTGAAGCCAAGAGCGGCGAACAGGAGCAGTATGGCCGCATCGCTCAGGTAATAATGCAGGGAGAAAAGGCTGCCCTGAGCCTGACGCCAGCTTTCGAAGGTCGCACCCGCAAAGAGCCCCCAGTGCAGAAAGCGCACCGCTCCCGCTAGCGCCATCGTTTGCAGCGCCGCCTGCCAGAACGGATTCCAGCCTTTCGCCGCCGCGCGCCCGACCATGTACGCCGCGCCGCCGCCCGCGAGCACGGTGACGAAGAGGAACGCCCAAATCGACTTCTCGTAGATCACGCCCATGTTTCAGCGCCCTCATGCTGTTCAGCGCCGAAAATTGAAACTCCCCCCTCACCTGAGCCCTCTACCGCGAGGGAGAGGGAGCAGGCCGCAGCCGCTGAAGCGGCGTCCCTTCTCCCCTTAGGGGAGAAGGACAGGATGAGGGGTGTCTCGGTGCCATTCTCGTCAAGGGTGTGTTCATCAATGGAGAGGGCAAGCCCGGCCCTGACCTGCGGACAATTGCGGCGCGTATAAGCTGTTTACACATGCGCGCCTCCTTCGAGATAGGCGGCCTTGATTTCCTCGCGTTTCAGAAGGTCCGACGCCTTGCCTGACAAGCCGATCTGTCCGTTGACCATGACATAGCCGCGGTGGGCGAGTTTCAGGGCATGGTAGGCATTCTGTTCGACAAGGAAGACAGTCAGCCCGCGCTTCTCGTTCAATTCGCGGATCACGCTGAATATCTGCCTCACGATCAGCGGCGCAAGGCCGAGCGACGGCTCATCCAGAAGCAGAAGTTTCGGCCGGCCCATGAGCGCGCGCGCGATGGCGAGCATCTGCTGTTCGCCGCCCGAGAGCGTGCCGCCATGTTGAGCCTGCCGCCGCTTCAGAACGGGGAACAGTTCGAAAACCGTCGCGAGGTCTTCTTGCAGCGCCGCGCCATCCTGCGGGGCGAGGAGGGCCCCCATGAGCAGGTTCTCGTACACGGTCATGCGCGGGAAGATGCGGCGGCCCTCGGGCGATTGCGCGATGGACAGCCGCATGATCTCGTGGGTCGGCAGTTTCGTGATGTTCCGTCCGTCGAAGATGATCTGGCCGCTTCTCGCGCGCGGCTCCCCGCAGACCGTCATCATGAGCGTGGTCTTGCCCGCGCCGTTCGAACCGATCAGCGTGACGATCTCGCCCTCGAACACGTCGAGATCCACGCCTTTCAACGCGCGGATCTTGCCATAATAGGTTTCGACCCCGCGAACGGACAGGAGCGGTCTCACAACTCGGCCTCCACCTCTTCGACCTCTTCATCCTCGACACCGAGATAGGCGGCGATCACCTTCGAATCCGACCTGATTTCGGCGGGCGTGCCCTCCGCGATCTTCCGCCCGTAATCGAGCACGATGATGCGGTCGGAAATGCCCATGACGACCCCCATGTCATGCTCGATCAGCAGAATCGAGAGCGCATGCTCTTCGCGAATTTTGAGCAGCAGGGTATTCAGTTCGCCGGATTCGCGAGGATTGAGGCCCGCTGCGGGCTCGTCGAGGCAAAGAAGCACCGGCCCGGTGCACATGGCGCGCGCGATCTCAAGGCGCCTCTGCGCGCCATAGGGGAGGTCGCCCGCGGGGTCGTCGGCGCGGTCCAGAAGGCCGATTTCGCGCAGCCAGGAGGCTGACCGCTCGATCGCTTCCTGTTCGGCGCGCTTGTAGCCTTTGAGGCCGAGAAGGCCGCCGAACGTATAGCCCGACGCGGCGTTCAGGACATTATGCTGGGCGACCAGCAGGTTTTCGAGCACGGTCATCCCGGCGAACAGCCGGATATTCTGGAATGTGCGCGCGACACGGGCCGTGCGTGCGATCTCGAATCCCGGCATGCGTTCCAGGAGAAAGACGTTGCCATCGGGCGCCGCGCCCCATTGCTTTCCGCGGAAAGTAACGCCGGGAAGCGCCTCAAAGGCCGCGCCGCTGCCATGCGCCACCGCGATCCGCCCTTCGGTCGGCTTGTAGAATCCGGTGATGCAGTTGAAGACCGTGGTCTTGCCCGCGCCGTTCGGGCCGATGATCGCGGTGATGTCGCCGCGCCGCGCCGAAAAAGAGAGACCATCGACGGCCACGAGGCCGCCGAAGCGCATGGTCAAATACTCCACACGCAGGATCTCGTCTCTTTCCGTAGGCGTTCCCAGGTTCATCAGCCGTGCCCTTCCTTGACCAAATTCGCCGAAATGCTTCGCGCCTCATCCAGAGAGGCGGACGGCGTCCGCCCCGCCATGAGGCCGTGGCGGCGCCAGATCATGACGAGCACCATGGACAAGCCAAAAATCAGCATGCGGTAATCTTGCAGGTCGCGGAAGCGCTCCAGGCCGCCAACCAGAACCACCGCTGCTATAACGACGCCGAGCTGGCTGCCGAGGCCACCAAGCACAATGATTGCGAGAACCATTGCGGATTCCATGAATGTGAATGACTCGGGGCTGATGAAGCCTTGCCGCGCGGAAAAGAAAGCTCCCGCGAAGCCTCCGAACATGGTGCCGATGGCGAAGGCGGTGAGCTTCGTGATGACAGTATTGATGCCGACCGAGCGGCAGGCGATCTCATCCTCACGCAAGGCTTCCCAGGCCCGCCCTATGGGCAGGCGGCGCAGGCGCAACGTCACAAAGTTGGTGATTAGCGCCAGAAAGAGGATGACGTAATAAAGGAAGATAATGCGATAGACGGGATTGTACTCCAGTCCGAAAAAGCCATGAAAACTCGGATGACCGGTCTTGTCAAAAGAGAGACCGAAGAAGGTTGGCTTCGGGATCCGATTGATGCCGTTTGCTCCGCCTGTCAGGCTTTGCCAGTTCAGGATAACGATACGGATGATTTCGCCGAAGGCCAGCGTCACGATGGCAAGATAATCGCCGCGCAGGCGAAGCACAGGAAAGGCAAGCGCAATGCCAAAGAGCGCCGCCAGCATGCCCGCAAGCGGGAGGCACACCCAAAACGACCAGCCGAACTCTGTTGAAATCAGCGCATAAGTGTAGGCCCCGACTGCGTAAAAGGCCACGTAGCCAAGATTGAGCAATCCCGCAAGGCCCACGACCACGTTAAGACCCCAGCCGAGCATGATGTAAATGAGGATTTGGGTTGCGGTGTCGATTGTGTAGCGCTGCGCGGCGCCCGTGACGAGAAGGGGCAGGGCGATTGCGATGAGGAGCAGCGCGATTGGAAACTCTCGTCCAAAATTCATCGTGAGGCCCGCGTTGATCCCGGTCTGTTCGGCAGCCCGCCAGCCTACGAGGACGCGGGCCAGCCGAATGATGACCATAGCCGCAACCACGACGAATGCACCCGTGCATGCAAAAGCCAGAAGGTCGGCGATCGAACCGAGCCGCCAGAACCAGCCGCCAGCCCCTGCAATAAGATCGGAACGCAGCGTAGGGAAGAAGTAGAGGACGAAACCAAGGGCAAGGCCGAGTCCGGCCGCTATGCGCGCGATCGGAATAGCTGCTGGCACCAAGGAGGCGATGGTCTCGCCGTTGCGAAGCCGCCGCCAGACCAGCAGATCGAACGCGAGCCGCACTCCGGCCACGCTAGCCGACAGGAGCAGCGGCCTTGCCGAAATGCGTCGTGATTTCAAGGGTATTGTTGATCGTATCGGTCCTAAGCCCGACGAGTGATCCGAACAGGGCAAGCGCGATCAGAAAGGTGATGGCGGCGTCCCGCAACGCATCGGCCGGGAGCCATGCGGGCAGACGATGGACGCCCTGCGTCGCTTCGGGCTTGGCCGCGTCCGTCATCGCCTAGACCTTTTCCACTTCCGGCCGGCCAAGGAGGCCCGAAGGCATGAAGATCAAGACGATGGCCAGGATGGAGAACGCCGCAACATCCTTGTATTGCGCCGAGAAATAGCCGGCCCAGAACACTTCGATCAGCCCGATGGCGAGCCCGCCCAGCATCGCACCCGGAAGGGAGCCGATGCCGCCGAGAACCGCGGCGGTGAACGCCTTGATCCCCGCGACGAAGCCGACAAAGAAATCGATGACCCCGTAATAAACGAGGAACATCAGCCCCGCGACGGCGGCCAGAGCCGCTCCGAGCACAAAGGTCAGCGAGATCGTGCGGTCCACATTAACCCCGCACAGCGCCGCCATTGTGCGATCCTGTTCGCAGGCCCGCTGCGCGCGCCCAAGCGCGGTCCGGCCGATGATCAGCGAAAACACCGTCATCAGAACCACAGTCGTCGCGATGATCAGGATCTGAACGTAGCTTAGGCTGACGGCAAAGCCTCCGCTATCGGACAGGGTGAACCCGCCGCGGATCAGCGGGGGCAGGGGCTTCGAGCGCGCGCCCTGGGCGAGTTGCACGAAGTTCTGCAGCGTGATCGACATGCCAATGGCGGTGATGAGCGGCGCGAGCCGGAACGAGGACCGAAGCGGGCGGTAGGCGATGCGCTCGATGCTCCAGCCCCAGACGGCCGTCAGGATCATGGATAGGATCAGCGCAAGGAATAGCGCGAGCGGCACCGATGTGACGGACATGGCGAACAGCGACAGGATGGCGATCAAGGCGATGAACGCGCCGATCATGAAGACTTCGCCATGCGCGAAGTTGATCATGCCGATGATCCCGTAGACCATCGTATAGCCGATGGCGATCAGGCCATAGATCGAGCCGAGCGTGAGGCCGTTGATAAGCTGCTGAGAGAAATAATCCATCGAGGCTCCCAAGGCTGCTGGTGGGGCTGGCCCAAAGCGCTCTCAGGATGTAGCGTACTCGGTTGCATTGCGACAATGCTTACTTCATCGATGGCGTCGAAGTTGGGCAAAACCGGCGAAAAACCCGCCGTTGCCGTTCAGGGTGTGGCGCGGCGCGTTCCGGCCAAAGCGCCGCCATTGCCGTTCGGGCGCTTCTTGCGAGACTTCGCGGTGACCGTCCTCGCCGGTCTGCCATCCAGAATAGCGAGGATGTCCCGCGCCCTGGCGTTCTGCAGAGAGTACACGACGTGGTGGCCCTGGCGCTCGGCCATGACAATTCCATCGATGCGAAGCCGCGCAAGATGCTGCGAGGCCAGGCTCTGCCGCAAGCTGAGCCGTGCGCAGAGGTCCATGACGTTATGCGGAGCCTGAACGAGAAGCTTGAGGATTTTCAGACGGTGCGGATTGGCGAGCGCCCGAAGCATGTTGGCGGCCTGCACCTCGTGGCGGATGCCTTCGGACGATTCATCCAAAACGTCTTCCCAGGCTCTATCGAAGGTACTCACGCTTTTCATCGCATCATCTCATTTGCAACCAACTCAGCTCCTTATACTGGTTTTGAACATTTTCGGTTTCAGATATTCAGGCAGGCGCGGATCAAAAAAATGCGAGGCCGGCCAAGTTGCTGCAACGGCTGCCTTCGATCCCGGCCTTCTTCGAGAGGCTGGCACCGCTTGTTTCTTCGTCTGAAGCATTGGTTTTTCTCGTCATTAATCGGGGAATGAAAAGCCTTGGGGGGCTTTCGCGATGGCTTTCCCGGTTGTATGGACTTCCGCCTGAGGTCATAAAACCTGAGTTGGATTCCCTAAATAGGACGCGGAGCGATCGATTTTACTTGGCATATCGCGTTGCAGATCGAAGGCGTAGGGTAGGTTCGCCTTGCAAAAATAGAGGGGCATTTCAGCATGGCGCCTTTCGGTTTTAGCATCTCTTTTCGCCTCCGCACCCCGGCGCCTGCCGCATTTAACGATCCATAGGCGCCAGCCTTCATCGCAGTGACGTATACGTCAACTTCCTCTTGTTAACGCAAACAGGATGAATTAGGTATCTTGGAAACAAGCCAGGAGCCACGTCGCGCATTGCGATTTGAGTTGGCGGTAACTACGTCCACATCATTTGAAGCCGCCTTTCAGGCGGCTCCGTGCATGTAAGCAGATTGCGACACCGGCGCGGCCGGTTTGACCAGAAAAGGAAGCGGCCATGATTGGCTTTCTATTCTTCGCACTGGCGTTTGCCGCCATGTTTGTGCTGGCGATCAGGCGGGAACCGCTCTCGACGTGGGCACTATGGGCCGCGGCTGTTGCTTTCATCGCACAGTTCGGCGTTTTTAGCGGCAATTTTCACGGCCCTGACATGTCCGGGTTGGATCTGATCGCCTTTCTTCCGGCGATCGTGCTCGGCCTCTTGTCCGTGCGGCCGATTCGCCGCACCGTCGTCACCCGCCCGGTCTTCAAAATCGTCCAGCGCGTGCTTCCGCCCGTCTCGAAAACGGAGCAGGAGGCCCTCGACGCCGGTACGCTTGGCTTCGACGCCGAGCTTTTCTCCGGCCGCCCCGATTGGAGCAAGCTGCGCGCGGTCAATCCCATCGTTCTGACGCACGAGGAGCAGAGCTTTCTCGACAACGAGACCGAGGAACTGTGCAAGAAGCTGAATGACTGGGAAATCCGGCACAACCGTCATGGCATCCCGGAGGAGATCCTCAATTTTATCCGCGAAAAGGGTTTCCTCGGCATGCTCATTTCCAAGGAGCATGGCGGGCTCGGCTTTTCGCCCCAGGCGCAATCCTTGATCCTGGGGAAGATTTCCTCCCGGAACCCGGATGCGTCCATCGTCGTCATGGTGCCGAACTCGCTCGGGCCGGGCGAGTTGATCGAACAGTTCGGGACCGACGAGCAGAAAAAGCGGTACCTGGAGCCGCTCGCCAAGGGCAAGGAGATCCCGTGCTTCGCCCTGACGGGTCCGACATCCGGTTCCGATGCGGCGGCCATGCGCGATGTCGGCACCGTCACCATGGGCACGCACGAGGGCAAGGACGTCCTCGGCATCAAGCTGAATTTCGATAAGCGCTACATCACGCTTGCCCCCAAGGCGACGATCGTCGGCCTTGCTTTCCACCTTTACGACCCCGAAAACGTGCTCGGGCGCGGCCAGGACATCGGCATAACGCTGGCGCTCATTCCGTCGAACCATCCCGGCGTGGATGTCGGTCGGCGGCATCTGCCCGCAGGCTCGTCGTTCCCGAACGGGCCGGTTCGCGGCGAAAACGTGTTCATCCCGATCGACTGGGTTGTCGGCGGCAAGGATCGCGTGGGCCAGGGCTGGCGCATGTTGATGGCCTGTCTCGCCGCTGGCCGGGCGATCTCGCTTCCGGCGGCATCCACGGCGGGGGCGAAGGCGATGCTCCGCAACACCAGTGCGTATGCGCGCATTCGCAAGCAATTCTCGATTCCGATTGGCCGCATGGAAGGCATTATCGAGCCGCTGGCGGAGATCGCAGAGACGGCGTACACGCTCGAAGCCGCGCGCGCCGTCACCTCGTCCATGGTGAGCCAGGGTGCAAAACCTGCCGTGATTTCAGGTCTGATGAAATATCAGGCCACCGAAAGGATGCGCAAGTCCCTGAACCACGCGCTCGACATTCACGGCGGCAAGGGCATCTGCGACGGCCCCCACAATTACTTGCAGGCGGCCTACCAGATTTCGCCCGTCAGCATCACGGTCGAGGGCGCGAATATTCTTTCGCGCAGCCTCATAGTCTTCGCGCAAGGGGCTTTGAGAAGCCACCCCTACCTCTATTCGGAAATCAAGGCCGTGCAGAACCCCGACAAGAATGCAGGCTTCGAAGCTTTCGAGAAGGCCTTCGAGGGGCATGTGGGCTTTTCGGTGTCGAACGTCTACGGTGCATTTTTCCACAACGTGACCGGCGGTATCTTTGCGAAGTCGCCGCTGAATGCGCCTGTGCCTTATTATTACGCCCAGCTTCACCGCGCTTCCACCAACTTCGCGGTTGTGGCGGACATGTGCGTCGCGCTGCTTGGCGGCGGCCTCAAGGTCAGGCAGCGGACGACGGGGCGCATGGCGGACGCGCTGAGCGAAATCTATTTCATCTCGTGCCTCCTGAAGCGATACGAGGACGACGGGGCGCTTGCCTCGGAGCGGCCGGTCTTCGATTACGCGGTGCAGAAAGCCTTCCATAGCTTCTACTCTGCCCTCCACGACGCGGTCGACAACTTCCCCGTCCGGTATGCGAGGCCCCTCCTGAAATTCTGGGTATTTCCTTTCGGCAACCGCGCACGCAAGCCCAAGGACAGTCTCGCGAAGGATATCGTTGAAGCCGTGCTCGTTCCGGGCGAAGTCCGCGACAGGCTCACGCGGAATATCTTTGTCTCTCACGACGAAAACGATCCGCTCGGGCTCCTCGAAGTCACCATGAAGAGAGTGATCGAGACCGAGGACGTCGAGAAGAAGCTCGATCGGGCCATTCGCAGCGGCCTCGTAAAGCGCCATCTCGGGAACGACTGGTTCAAGGAAGCGGTGGATAAGCGCGTGTTGAGCCAGTCAGAAGCCGATCTCTTGCGCGAGACGGAGCGGCTTGTGGCAAGAGTGATCGCCGTCGACGACTTCGATCCCATGGCGCTGGAGCCGCATTACACGGCCGGGAAGCCTTCGCGCATCGACATCGAGGAACAAAAGACGCCGCAGCGGCCTCTCGCCGAGGCGCGCGCCGCCGAGTAACCCGCGTCAGGCGGGCATTTTTCGTGGCCGCCCCTCTCGCGGCCATCGAGGTCAACCCGCCCTTAATCTGAATCGATTAAAGGCGAAAAGGTGATCGATTATAAAGTGTTAGGGCAGCTTATCCGCGTCCAGACGCGGGCTGCTCTAAGGACATACTGGAAGGAGCGGTTATGGCAGCCGAAATCGCGAACCTTAAGAATTGGCAGTACCATATCGACCTTGAGCAGATCGCCTGGGCAACCCTCGATGTGAAGGGGCAGTCGCAAAACACGCTCGGGCGCGCAGCGATCGAGGAACTCGATACCATCCTCACGGCCGTTGCCGACGGCGTCCGCGCCAAGAGTGTGCGCGGCCTTGTGGTGATGTCCGGCAAGGAGAAAAGCTTCGTTGCCGGCGCGGACATCAAGCAATTCGATGATCTCAAGACCGAGGCCGATGTGGTCGAGGCGGTGCGTGCCGTAACCGAAATCTTCGACCGTGTCGAACGCATGCCTGTCCCGGTCGTCGTCGCAATCCACGGCGTCTGTCTTGGAGCCGGCCTCGAATTCGCGCTCGCCTGTCACTATCGCATTTGCGACCGCGAGGCGGTGACGCGGATCGGCCTCCCGGAGGTCAAGCTCGGCATCATCCCCGGCCTCAACGGCGCCGCGCGCTGGGTCCGGCAATCCGGCCCTCTGAACGCGATGCCCCATATGCTGACCGGCCGGATGCTGCGCCCGAGCCAGGCCAGGGCGGCGGGCATCATCGACCAGATCGTGCCGAGCCATCACGAACTTCGCTGGGCGGCGCGCAACGCCGTCATGAAGAACCGCAAATCCAAGCGGGCCGCGGTCGTATGGGCGCCGCTGATGAAATTCGAAACCGCGCGCGTCTACATTGCCGGCCGGATGCGCAAGGAAACGGCGGCAAAGGTGCGCGAGGAGCATTATCCGGCGCCCTTCCGGCTCATCGAATTGTTCGAGAAGCACGGCGGCAGCTTCGACGAGATGAAGCGCGAGGAGACGCGCGCTTTCGCTCCGCTGATGATCTCGGATCAGTCGCGGAACCTGCGCCGCGTCTTCCGTCTCTCCGAGATGCTGAAGGCAGAAGCGCCGAAGGATGGCTACCGGCCTATGCGGGCGCACGTGGTCGGTGCGGGCACGATGGGCGCGGATATCGCCATGGTCTGCGCTGCCGAGGGAATGGAAGTTTCCCTTCAGGACGTTTCCGCGGACGCCGTCACCAAGGCCCTGGAGCGCGCGCAGCCCTTCTTCAAAAAGCGGCTCCGGTCCTCGCTGGAAGCCTCGAAGGCGAAAGCGCGGCTGATCGCGGACCCGGCGGGCGCGCATATCCATCGGGCCGACGTTGTGATCGAGGCCATCTACGAGAACCTCGACGCGAAGAAGAAGGTTCTCGCGGAGATCGAGACGAAGGCAAAGCCGGGCGCGATCCTTGCCACGAATACATCCTCTCTGCCCATCGAGCAGATTGCCGAGGGCCTGAAAGACCCGAGCCGCCTCATCGGGCTGCACTTCTTCAATCCGGTGGCGTTGCTGCCGCTCATTGAGGTCGTCCGCGGGCCGCAGAGCCGGGAGGAAGAGGTGCGCAAAGGCGCGGGCTTCGCGACGCGGATCGGCAAGATGCCGCTTATTGTGAAGTCTTCGCCGGGTTTCCTCGTGAACCGGGTTCTCGCGCCCTACATGTTCAATGCCATGAAGCGCCTTTCCGAGGGCACTCCGAAGGAAAAAATCGACGCCGCCGCGCAAAAGTTCGGCATGCCGGTCGGCCCGATCGAGCTTGCGGACCAGGTTGGCCTCGATGTCGCTTTGAGCGTGGCCAAGATCCTGAAGATGCCTACGCCGGAAGATCATCCGCTGGTGCGCCTCGTGGAAGAGAAGAAGCTTGGCAAGAAAACCGGCGAAGGCTTCTACAAATGGGTTAACGATAAGGCCGAGAAGGGCACAACGACCTTCCGCGATCAGGAGCTCGCCGAGCTTGGCCGCGCCCTGGTCGACCCCCTGATCGACGAGTGCGAAAAGGCCCTCAAGGAGGGCGTTGTTGCGAGCGCCGATCATGTGGATGCCGGCGTGATCTTCGGGACGGGTTTCGCGCCCTTCCGCGGCGGGCCGATCCACTATCGCGAGTCTCTGAAGGGGCCGGTCTCTCAAGCTGGTGCGGCGGCCGCCCCGGCGCGTGCGGCGGAATAGGTAGAAACCGGGGTGGAGCAAGCCACTCGTCGTCATCCCGGAAATGCAAATCGGCATTATCCGGGATCGTCAGGGACTGAGGTCGCATTTTTCACGATCCCGGATAAGCGCTCCGCGCATTCCGGGATGACGGACAGATGAGCGGGAGAATTCGATGCAGCAAAATTTGCGCAGAGTGGCCGTCATCGGCGGGGTGCGCACCCCCTTTTGCCGGGGCAATACCGGCTATGACGACCTCACCAATCTCGACCTCATGACGGCGGCGCTGAACGGCCTCGTCGAAAAATATCATCTTGAAGGCCAGCACATCGACGAGGTGGTCGGCGGCGCGGTGATAACCCACGCGAAGGATTTCAACCTGACGCGCGAAGCCGTCATCGGCACCAAACTGAGTGAGGATACGCCGGGCGTCACGCTCTCCCAGGCTTGCGGCACCAGCCTGCAGGCCGCGCTCGGCAGCGCGGCGAAGATCGCCATCGGACAAATCGATTCCGCCATCGCCACCGGTTCCGATACCGTGTCCGATCCGCCGATCGAGCTGAAGCGCTCCCTCGCCAAACGGCTTGCGAAGTTCAGCACGGAAAAGACACTGACCGGCAAGGCAAGCTCGCTGAGCGGTTTCTCGCTCGGCGATATTGCGATCAGCCCGCCCGCCAACGCTGAACCGCGTACCGGGCTTTCCATGGGGCAGCATTGCGAGCTGATGGCCAAGGAATGGCAAATCGGGCGCGCCGATCAGGATCAGCTTGCCTATCGCAGCCACAAGAGGGCGGCGGCGGCTTACGATGCCGGGTTCCTCGACGATCTCGTCGTGCCGACGGCGGGCGTTTTCCGCGACAACAATCTGCGCGAGGACATCAGCCTCGAAAAGATCGCCCAGCTTTCTCCGGCGTTCGACAAGGAGAAGGGTACGCTCACAGCGGCCAACTCCACGCCGCTGACGGACGGCGCTTCCGCGGTCCTTCTCGCTTCCGAGGAATGGGCTTCGGAGCATGGGCTCACGCCGATGGCCTATTTAACCTACGGCCAGCATTACGGGATCGACTTTGTTGATGCCGGGCGGGGCTTGCTCATGGCTCCCACCGTCGCCGTCTCCAAGATGCTCGATCAAGCGGGCCTCACCTTGCAGGATTTCGATTTCTACGAAATCCACGAGGCTTTCGCGGCGCAGGTTCTGTGCACGCTGAAAGCGTGGGAAGATCCGGAGTTCTGCAAGACCATGCTCGGCAAGGACAAGCCGCTCGGTGCCATCGACCGTTCCAAATTGAACGTGAAAGGCTCGAGCCTCGCTTACGGCCATCCTTTCGCGGCGACGGGCGCGCGCATCATCGCGATGCTCGCCAAGATCCTCGAAGAGAACGGCGGCGGACGCGGGCTCATTTCCATCTGCACAGCGGGTGGCATGGGCGTGTGCGCCATCATGGAGAGGCCTCGCGGAAGCGATGGCGCGGCCAAAATGCCGGAGCACAGCGGCTCTTAAAGGCTGTCCACCGCGACGCGGCCATCCACCGTTGGGAGGACCGTGCGTGGGGAATTTCGTAAGCCGTTTTCGCCATGCCACTTTACGGGCATGGCGTTTTCGCCCTATTGCTACGGCAATTTACAACATATCGGCGCACAATGCGCAGCACAGGCTTATTTCATGGACAAACCACAACACGCGGCGGGACGAACAAAAGCCGACGGTCACGCAGAGAATGGCCATGATCAAGGTCACGAGGCGACCACCTCCAAGGCCGTGCAGAAGGCGGCGCCTTCCGCCGCAACGGAAGGCGCGGAGCGCGACTGGTCCAAGACGCTTTTCCTGCCAAAAACCGGGTTCGGCATGAAGGCGGGCCTGCCGCAGCTCGAGCCCAAGCTGCTTGATCGCTGGTCCAAAATGGATCTTTACAAGCTTCTGAGGAAGGCGGCGAAGGGGCGTGAGAAGTTCGTCCTGCACGACGGCCCGCCCTATGCCAACGGCAACATCCACATCGGCACGGGGATGAACAAGATCCTCAAGGATGCCGTCGTGCGCTCGCAGCAGATGATGAGCCGCGATGCCAACTATGTGCCGGGCTGGGATTGCCACGGCCTTCCCATCGAGTGGAAGGTGGAGGAGCAATACCGCGCAAAGGGCAAGAACAAGGACGGCGTGCCGATCAATGAGTTCCGGCGCGAGTGCCGCGAGTTCGCTCAGAAGTGGATCGGCGTGCAGATGGCCGAGTTCCGCCGCCTCGGCGTGGAGGGCGACTGGGACAATTATTACGCAACCATGGCCTACGACGCCGAAGCCATCATCGCGAACGAGTTGATGAAGTTTGCGATGAGCGGGCTTTTGTATCGCGGGTCGAAACCCGTGATGTGGTCGGTCGTCGAGCGCACGGCGCTGGCCGAGGCCGAGGTCGAGTATCACGAGCACGCGAGCCCCGCGATCTGGGTGAAGTTTCCCATTGAGGGAGATTCGGCCAGCATCGTCATCTGGACGACGACGCCGTGGACGATCCCCGGCAACCGCGCGATCGCGTTCTCGCACAAGATCGAATATGGCCTTTATAAAGTCACGGACGCGCCCGCCGATAATTGGACCAAGACGGGGAACGCTTCATCCTGGCGAAATCCCTGGCTGAGGAGTTTTTCAAGGCGTCGCGCGTTGAGAGATGGGAGTTTTTGAAGGATGTCGATCCGGCGGGCCTGATCGCGGCGCATCCGCTTCACGCGGGCGGGTACGATTTCAAGATCCCGCTGCTCGAAGGCGAACACGTTACCGAAGACACGGGCACGGGCTTCGTACATACCGCGCCCGGACACGGCGCGGACGACTTCGAGATCTGGACGGCCAAGGCGCGCTATCTCCGCGAGTTGGGCATCGACGCCGATGTGCCGGATACAGTCGGGCCGGATGGGTATTTCCGCAAAGCTGTGCCGCTGTTCGGCGGCGAAGAGCCGAAGCGCGTCATCGACGACAAGGGCCATTTCGGCAAGCTTGACGACACGCGCTACGGAAATGCGGCTGTCATCGCGGCCCTGAAGGAGGCTGGCGCGCTCGCGGCGATGAACCCGCGGTACAAGCACGATTACGCGCATTCCTGGCGGTCGAAAGCGCCCATCATCTATCGCAACACGCCGCAGTGGTTCATTGCGATGGACAAGCCGAACGCGACGAAAGCGGCCAAGAACGCCACTCTGCGCGATGCGGCGCTCGCGTCCCTCGACGAAACGCGCTTCGTGCCGCCGCAAGGCCGGAACCGCCTTCGCGGCATGATCGAGCAGCGGCCCGACTGGGTGATCTCGCGCCAGCGCGCCTGGGGCGTGCCGATCACCGTGTTCGTGCACAGGGAAACGGGCGATGTGATCCCGAACGCGAAATTCAAAGGCTCGAAGGATCTGCAAAAGCGCATCTTCGATGCGTTCAAGGCCGAGGGCGCCGACGCCTGGTTCGCGGACGGCGCGGCAGCGCGCTTCCTGGATGGCCTTGTCGAGGATGCATCCCAGTGGGAGCAGGTGCGCGACATTCTCGACGTGTGGTTCGATTCCGGCTCCACGCATGCCTTTGTGCTGGAAATGCGCAAGGACCTGAAATGGCCGGCCGATCTCTATCTCGAAGGCTCCGACCAGCATCGCGGCTGGTTCCAGTCCTCACTGCTTGAAATCCTGCGGCACGCGCGGGCGCGCGCCCTACGATGCCGTCCTCACCCACGGCTTCGTCATGGACGAGCAGGGGCGGAAGATGTCGAAATCGCTCGGCAATACAACCGCGCCGCAGGATGTGATCAAGCAATCGGGCGCGGATATTTTGCGGCTCTGGGCGCTCTCGTCGGATTACACAGAAGATCTGCGCATCGGCCCGCACATCATCCAGTCGACGGTCGACGCCTACCGGAAGCTCCGCAACACGCTGCGCTATCTGCTCGGCAACCTCGCCCACTACGAGCCGGGGTTCGAGGTCCCGCACGCCGATATGCCGGAGCTTGAGCGCTGGGTGCTGCATCGCGTCGCCGAGATCGATGCCGAGGTCCGCGCGGCCTATAACGCCTTCGATTTCAAGAAGGCCTACCGGCTGCTCGCCGAGTTCTGCTCCAACGACTTGTCCGCGATCTATTTCGACATCCGCAAGGACACGCTCTATTGCGAGGCTTATTCGAGCGTGAAGCGGCGCGCCGCGCTTTCGGTGTTGAATACGCTGTTCGAAAGCCTGACGGCGTGGCTCGCCCCGCTCCTCTGCTTCACGGCCGAGGAGGCTTGGCTCGCCCGGCATGGCGATTTGAAGGACGGCTCCGTTCACCTTCAGAGCTTTCCGGAAATTCCGGCGGAGTGGCGGAACGACGCGCTCGGCGAGAAGTGGGAGAAGGTCTGGACTGTTCGCCGCGTGATCACTGGCGCGCTCGAAGTCGAACGGCGCGAGAAGCGCATCGGATCGAGCCTGGAGGCCGCGCCCGAGATCTATATCGGCAACAAGGCGCTGGCCGCTGCTGCGAAGGCGTCGACTGGGCAGAGATCGCCATCACAAGCGAGGCCGCGATCAAGACAGGTAATCCGCCCGCGGATGCGTTCACGCTCGACGAGGTGGAAGGCGTCGCGGTCGTTCCGAAGCTTGCGGCAGGGAAGAAGTGCGCGCGGTCCTGGCGCATCACGGACGACGTGGGGGCCGACCCGGCTTATCCAAGCCTCAGCGCTCGCGACGCAGCCGCCGTTCGGGAACTCGACGCGCGCGCGGTTGAGGAGCAGCGGCCGCAAAACGTCATCCCGGAAGCCGCTCCGGCTATCCGGGATCGCAAAAAAATCCGAGGTTGCGTTTGGAATGGCCGCCCAAGGGCGGCCATTACTCCGGGGCGCGATGTTGTCAGCCGACGATCTCGCTTTCCTGGAAAACGAGCCCGATTTCGAGCGACGGCATTGTCCACGCTATCGGAGCCATGCACGGAATTGCGCTCGATGTTCTCGGCGAACTCCTTGCGGATCGTTCCCGGCGCGGCATTGGCCGGGTTGGTCGCGCCCATGATCTCCCGGTTTTTCGCGACCGCGTCCTCGCCTTCGAGAATCTGCAAAACGATCGGCCCGGAGGTCATGAACGTCACGAGATCGTTGAAGAAGGGCCGCTGCTTGTGCACGGCATAGAACGCCGCCGCGTCCGTCTCGTCCCAATGCACCCGTTTTTGCGCAATGATGCGAAGCCCGGCGTCTTCGAATTTTGAGATGATCTTGCCGGTAATGTTCCGGGCTGTGGCATCGGGTTTGATGATCGAAAGGGTGCGCTCGACGGCCATGTGTTCGCCTTTTCTGTTGGCAGGGATTTTGATCTTGGCTGAATATGGGATTCGCGTGGGAAGCTGACAGTGCGGCTTATAACGAAGCGTTTCGGGAGCGGCAAGCTGGCGGCGAAAGCCATGAACAGGTCAATGCATGAAAAGCAGGCAGTTCGTAAATGCGGGCAGAGCAGTCCGCGACCTTCACCTTTGAAAGTATCGGTTCAATAAACCATGGAAATCGGTAAGACCCTTATCGTATCGGCGCTGTCTTGATCGCTGCCGGGCTGCTCTGGCTTGCTGGGTCGCGTCTTGGGCTCGGCACCTGCCGGGCGACATCGTCATCGAGCGCGAAAACTTTCGCCTCTATCTGCCGCTCGGCACCTGCCTTCTTATCAGCGTGCTTCTCTCGGCCGTTTTCTGGATCATCGGCCGCCTATAGCGGGAACACGGCCACTTCCTTGTTCTTGATCCCAAGCGCCAGCTTGCCCGACCGCAAGGCGAGCGCTTTCTCGCCGAAGAGCTGCCGTCGCCAGCCACGAAGCGCGGGGACGTCCGGCTCATCGAACTGCGCGAGTTTTTCAAGGTCCTCGCCGCTGGCGAGAAGCCTCGGCGCGATGTTCAATTCCGCCGACACGGCCTTGAGCAGAACCCGCAAGAGCTCCACGGCGGCGGAAGCGGAAGCGGGCAGGTCGGTATGGGCGACCGCTCCCGCAACGTCGGAAGGATCGCGAGCGAGCGCGGTTTCCACGGCGCGCAAAATATCCTCGCCTCGGGATTTCAGCACCTCCCGGGCCGTCCGCAGCCGCGAAAGCGTGTCGAGCGACCGGGGCGCGTGCTTGGCGACCTCGTAAATGGCCTCGTCCTTGATGACGCGTCCGCGAGGAACATTCTCGTCTTGCGCGGTGCGTTCGCGCCACGAGGCAAGCTCCATGATGATGGCTCTCGCCTGCCGGGATTTTCCGCCGAGTTTCAGCCGCTTCCAGGCATCGGCCGGATCGAAGGCGTAGGTCTTCGGATCGATGAGCACCGCCACCTCCTCCTCGAGCCAGATTCGCGCTCCGTTTCCTGAAGCCTTTGCTGGAGCTTAAGGTAAATGTCGCGAAGAAAGGTCACGTCGCCGATCGCGTATTCGAGTTGCTTTGCGCCGAGCGGCCGCACGCACCAGTCGATGGCCTGATAGGTCTTGTCGTGATTGCGTTTCAGGATCTTCTTGACCAGCGACCCGTAGGAAATGGCTTCGCCGTGACCGAGCGCCATCGCCGCGACTTGGGTGTCGAAAAGAGGGCGGGGGATGACGCCCGCCTCCTGGTATACGATCTCAATATCCTGGCGGGCGGCGTGAAACACCTTGAGCACCGCCTCGTTCGCCATGAGAGCGTAAAACGGCGTCAGGTCGATGCCGGCAAGCGGATCGGCGATGTATTCCAGTCCGGGAGCCGCCATCTGGATCAGGCACAGCTTCGGCCTGTAAGTCGTCTGCCGCATGAATTCGGTGTCGACCGTGACGAAGGGCTGGCGGCTGAGCAGGTCGCAGGCTTTTCGCAAGTCTTTGGAGGACGTTATGACAGGCGGCAGTTCGATCATCGGGTCTTTATAGCTCAAGTTGTGGGCCGGCGCATAGAAGGGCCTCGCGTCCTTGACAAATTTTCGCGGTCCGTGCGCTGGTTTTCGCCAAGTTTTGACGCGCTCTGTGACGAGAGGGCCGACGTAAGTGTGTCTCTTTTAAGCCGCTGTGCCGCTCGCATCGACGAAAATTTTTCGTGGCGGGCCGGCTTTAATCCAAGAGGGTGAGATCTGTGGAAAAAACCGCTCAACGCGGGCGGGCGAAATCCGCCATTTCCGGCAAGAAGGAACCGGAGACCGCCGAATCAAAAGCCGCAAAAGTCCGGCAAAAAGAACAAAGCGGCCGGGCACGGCGGCAGCGGAGGGCAAGGCTGCGGATCGCTTCACGCTTACCGGTCCACGACTTGCGGCGCGCTCAGGAAAAGCGACGCCGGCAAGCATGTGCGCCTGTCGGGCTGGGTGCATCGCGTGCGCGACCATGGCGGGCTGCTGTTCATCGACCTGCGCGACCATTATGGCCTCACCCAATGCGTTGTGGATCCGCAGGCGGCTGCCTTCGCCGCCGCAGAGCATGTTCGCGCCGAGTGGGTGATCCGCGTCGATGGCGACGTCGTGATCCGCGAAGGCGACACCGTGAACCCGAACCTGCCGACGGGCGAGATCGAGGTGCGGATCGGCTCGCTTGAGGTGCTTTCGAAGGCCGACGAGCTGCCGCTGCCGGTCTTCGGCGAGCCGGACTATCCGGAGGAGATCCGGCTCAAATACCGCTTCCTCGATCTGAGGCGCGAGACGCTCCACCGCAACATCATGAAGCGCTCGGCGATCGTCTCGTCCATTCGCCGCCGCATGACCGAGGAAGGCTTCTTCGAGTTCCAGACGCCGATCCTGACGGCATCGTCGCCCGAAGGCGCGCGCGATTTTCTCGTGCCGTCGCGGATGCATCCCGGCAAGTTCTACGCGCTGCCGCAAGCGCCGCAGCAGTTCAAGCAGCTCATCATGATCGCGGGCTTCGACCGCTATTTCCAGATCGCGCCCTGCTTCCGCGACGAGGACGCGCGCGCCGACCGCTCGCCCGGCGAATTCTACCAGCTCGATATCGAGATGAGCTTCGTCACGCAGGAGGATGTGTTCCAGGCCGTGGAGCCGGTGCTGCGCGGGCTCTTCGAGGAGTTCGGCGAAGGCAAGCCGGTGACGCAGACTTTCTCGCGAATCCCTTATGATGAGGCCATCGCGAAATACGGCACGGACAAGCCGGATTTGCGCAATCCGATTCTCATGCAGGATGTGAGCGAGCATTTCCGGGGCTCCGGCTTCAAGGTGTTCGCAGGGCTCCTGGAGAAGGACAAGAAAGCGCGCGTGTGGGCGATCCCCGCGCCGGGCGGCGGCAGCCGCGCCTTCTGCGACCGGATGAACTCGTGGGCGCAGCAGCAAGGGCAGCCGGGCCTTGGCTACATCTTCTTCCGCGAAGGCGAGGCGGCCGGGCCAATTGCCAAGAACCTTGGCATGGAGCGTTCCGCGGCTCTGCAGGCTCAGACGGGCTTGAAAGAAGGAGACGCGGTCTTCTTCGTGGGCGGCGATCCGGCAAAGTTCTACAAGTTCGCAGGCGAGGCGCGCACCAAAATCGGCGGCGAGCTGAACCTGACGGCGAAGGACCGCTTCGAATTCTGCTGGATCACCGACTTCCCCTTCTACGAATGGAACGAGGACGAGAAGAAGATCGATTTCTCGCACAATCCGTTCTCCATGCCGCAAGGCGGAATGGAAGCCCTTGAGGCGGCGGAGAAGAAGGGCGACGAGGCGCTGCTCGCGCTCAAGGCGAATCAATACGACATTGTTTGCAATGGCGTGGAATTGTCCTCCGGCGCGATCCGGAACCACAAGCCGGAGCTGATGTACAAGGCCTTCGAGATCGCGGGCTATGGGCCGGAAGTCGTGGACGCCAAGTTCGGCGGGATGATCCGCGCCTTGAAGTTCGGCGCGCCGCCGCACGGAGGCATCGCGCCCGGCATCGACCGCATCGTCATGCTGCTCTGCGGCGCGGACAATTTGCGCGACGTGACCATGTTCCCGCTGAACCAGCAGGCCGAAGATCTGCTGATGGGGGCTCCGTCCGAGGTTTCGGCGAAGCAGCTGCGCGAGTTGCACATCCGGCTCAACCTGCCGAAGAAGGAGACTTGACCGGAAACGGCCAGAGGTGACAGCTTTCGCTCATGGCTACACCCGAGCAAATCAGGGCTGCGCGCCTTCTCCGCATGGAGCAGGAGGAGCTAGCCCGCCGCGCGGGCGTTTCCGTGACGACAATCCGCCGTTTGGAAGCTCCAGATCGAGAGTATGCCGTCTCAGAGGACAAGGCGGCGGGCGTCCAGAGCTTTGCAGGAGGCTGGCATAGAGTTCATCCACGACGGCGTGCGCCGCGTACGCAAAGAGGCCGATCGGGACTTGGTGGCGGACTTGATGAAGATCGCGGAGGAAAGTGCGCGGCTTCAGGAGGGTGGTCCGAAGTGGACGGAAGAGGACCTCTACGATGAAGACGGCCTGCCCAAGTGATTCAATCGATAACTCGGCGCTGGTCGCGATTTTGAGGAACGGGCCGCGACGCTCTTCTTTTCGCCGAAGCAATAGGTGCTGTGGACGCTGCGATTGTGTCTGCAGTCAGTTGCTTCGAAACATCTATGTTTCTGGCCGGTCCCGGCCGAGGCGAAACGGTCTGGCTGCCTCTCGATGCGGTTCTGGCCGCGCAAAGGTCGCGGTCATTTCGTTCGACGCTGAGCAGGCGACCCTGGCCTGCGCCGCGTTCCTCAAATATGGGAAGGGGCGGCATCCGGCGGCGCTGAATTTCGGCGATTGCGCGTCTTACGCGCTCGCGAAATCGAAAGGTGTCCCACTACTCTATAAGGGCACTGATTTTGCCAAGACTGATGTTGTGAGCGCTTTGTAAAGCTGCGCGAGCTCACGATATGAGGGGCTGTCCAGAAGGGTTGGGCTTGACGGGGCAGGGGACAATGATTTCTGAGTTTCTCGGTATAACGGCGGCGCTGACGGCCATCATCGCGGCCCGCTATCTGCTTCTCTCGGGCCTTTTCTATTGGCTCTTGTGGCAGCGCGGCGGCGAAAAACTCAACGCGAAGCGCCTGAACCGCGACCGGCCCATGCGCGCGACCGTCATGCAGGAGATACGGCTCTCGCTTATCTCCTCCGTCGTCTACGCCGTGCCGGCCGCTATCGTGCTCGTGGCTTTGCTGCATGGCGGCACGGCCGTGTATTACGATTGGCGCGCCTATGGCGGTGTGCTCTATCTCTTCCTTAGCTTCTTCCTCTATCTCACGGTGCAGGATGCCTATTACTACTGGGCGCACCGGCTCATGCATCACCCGCGGCTGTTCCGCTGGATGCACGCCGGGCATCACCGCTCGCGCCAGCCAACGCCGTTCGCATCATTCGCGTTCGATCCGGCCGAGGCGGCACTGACGGGCTGGCTGCTGCCGGCCATGGTGTTCGTCATCCCGATCCACATCGTGTTGCTCGTGGCGCTGCTGCTATTCATGAGCGTGGTAGCGGTCTTCAACCACTCCGGCTGGGAGATCCTGCCGCGATGGCTTGTGCGCGGCCCCATCGGCGGCCAGCTCATTTCAGCGACTCACCACAGCTACCATCACATCCGCTTCGACAAAAATTATGGGCTCTATTTCCGCTTCTGGGACAGGATCATGAGCACCGATACGATGCCGCAGGAAACGCCGCCGGGGACGCGGCTCAGCATGCGTCCTGGGAAAGCCTAGAGCGACCGGCGTCCATGTGGACGCGATTCCGCGATGAGAAGGCGGGTTGATCTAAAGCAGACTTCGCTCATCTGGCCAACGGATCGCGATTACCGACCAAGCGAAGCGCGGCAACGCAAAAGGTAAGCGCTTCAACGTGTTGCCACCCCGGATAAGGCTTCGCCTTTTCGGGATGAGGGGGCGCGATCCGGCGAACTCCGTGTTAGAACAGATAGCCGTGGCGCCGGCCCCATGCGTCGACATAGGAATCTGCTCTCGGATAGACAGGCGCAAACTGACTTCCGCTGCCTGCGCCCTGGCTTTGGAGATAGTCGAGGGTCTGCTTGCGAAGCGCGTACTCGCAGGAGAATTCGCAGGCGACCCAAATCCCGCCAGGAAGCAGAACTTCGTCACCCGCCGGGCCGCGCCTTACTGGCGCCACCACTTTCCGGTCGCCATACCAATATTCGGCATAGACATCGCGATACGGTTCGTAGCATTCCGGGCCCGGCGTGCTCGACCTCAACTTATTGCTGAGTTCGGCGGTGTGGGCAGCGGCTGCGAGACCGAACACTCCAGCCGCAATAATGATCAAGCGAAGAATCATGCCATGTCCCCCTCGACGAACCCTAAGCGGATTCATCCTGTTCGCCAACATCGTCAGTGACACCCGTGAGGGAAACACGAGGGGCTCTCGCCGCCCTATCCGGAGAGCAGCGCGACATCCATTGTGATGCGCATCACCTGGTCCAGCGCTTTTGAGTTGATCGACGTTTCCGCCTTTAATCGATTCCGATCAGAGGCACATTGATCTAAGGTAACGGGAAAACGAGCACACGACAGGCCAATTCGATGCCCTTTCTCCAGGGAGCCACCATTTTCGATTATTGCGAGCGCGGCCTCAGTCCTGCCTTCTGGGCGGAGCCCTTGAATGCAGTGACGAACGGCGGCTTTATTCTCGCCGCGCTGACAGGCGCTGCACTGATAGCAAAACGCCCCTCAAACGAGCGTTCGCTTTGGCAGGTGTTCTTCGTTTTGAACTTCATCGCCATCGGGGCCGGCAGCTTCCTGTTTCATACCGTGCCGAACGTGAACACGGCTTTGGCCGATACGGGGCCCATCGGTATCTTCATGCTTACTTACCTGATCTTCGCTCTTCGACGGTTGGCAGGTGCGAATTGGTTCGTCACCGCCCTGGCGATCGCAGTCTTTCTTGGCGTCATCGCGATGGCCTTCAAGATGCAATGCTGGGACGGACGCATGGGTTTTTCCCTCGACGTCCCGCCCGGCGCCCAGGCCAAATGCCTGAACGGAAGTCTCGGCTACGGGCCAGCGCTCGTCGCAATGTGGCTTATCGCGGCGTGGCTCGGCTTCAGCCGGCATCCCGCTGCGCTGCTCATCTTCGGGGCGGCGCTGACTTTTTCCGTATCCCTGACATTCCGGTCGATGGATCAGCAGCTATGCGCAGACTGGGTGATTCTTGGGCATCGCGTGGGGACCCACTTCATCTGGCATCTTTTGAATTCGCTGACGCTCTTCCTGCTCCTTCTGGCGGCCATCCGGCACGCCCGCCGCGGCGAACAGGAGATCCTTCCGCCGCATCCGAAGCCTGGGCCATCAACCTACGCGGTTTCGTAGGCACAGACGGCCAGGCCCGGACCGGCGATATGCTTACAGATTGAACATCGCCACCAAGGCCGCGACCAACACACCGAGACAGAGAGCGAGGATAATTGCAGACATTTTATTTACCTCCGAGTTCGTGCCGGACCTGCCAAGGCCGTGCTGCCAAGTCCGTGCCGCCAAGCGATTGAAACACTTCGAACGAATGAGAGCTCTCTGGCTAATTAACCCTGCGCCCGAGCACATTTGCAGCGCTCGCTCAGCCGGGATCTGCGCCTCGAACCCGTCTCGCTATCATCCCCTTCTTGCTCGTTGACGCAAGGCAAAAGAGCGCTAATGTGCCTCGGGCAAAATGTCATGCTGCGGACGTGGCGAAACGGTAGACGCAAGGGACTTAAAATCCCTCGGCTGAAAGGCTGTGCGGGTTCAAGTCCCGCCGTCCGCACCACTTGGCTGTGCCTCATCCTCATCCTTTGCTGATGACGCCGGAGGGCCTCCTATAGGGGAAGCGCCCATGATTACGGTTGACGAAAGTTCCTGTCTGCCTTTCTCAAAAAGCAATACCATCTCTCCTGCGATTCGCAGGATGATCATGTGTTGCGGATCCGACCAGGGGAGGGGAAGAATGAAGAGAACGATCTTAACCGCAGCGGCGATGCTGATTTGCTTGCCGGCCGCTTTTGCCGAGCCGAGCTGCCAGGATCAAGCCACGACCAAGAAGCTCGCGGGCGCGGCTATGAAAAGCTTCATGACCAAGTGCGAGAAGGACGCGACGGCCACCTGTCAGAAGGCTTCGACGGACAAGAAGCTGGCGGGAGCCGCGAAGACAAGCTTCGAGACGAAATGCGTGAAAGACGCCGTCGGGCCCAAGTCCTGATCGCTTCTATTCCGCCGTTTCAGGCTTGAACAAAAAGACTTCGCCGCTGCTTGCGGTCTCCTCGGTAAGAAGAGAGAGCGCAAGCGGTGCGATGGCATCTGGCGGCGGGAGAGTATTCTCGTCTTCGCCAGGATAGGCTTGACGCCGCATCCGGGTGCGGACTTTGCCTGGATCGAGAAGGTTGACGAGAACCGGCGTCGATTGCACCTCGTGAGCGTAGGTTTTCGCGAGCAATTCCAGACCCGCCTTGGACACCGAATAAGGCCCCCAATAGGCCCGGCATCGCTGCGCTGCCCCCGACGTGATGAACAGAACGCGTCCTGCCGTCGAGAGGCGCAAGATCGGGTCGAGCGTCCGGAGCAACCGCCAATTCGCGGTGAGGTTGACGGCGAGCGTTTCCGACCAATCCTTTTCGCTCACATGGCCGAGCGGCGTGAGCGGACCGAGAATGCCGGCGTTGCCGACGAAGATGTCAAGCCTCTGCCAGCGCTCATACAGAGTCGGCCCCAGCGTGTCGATCTGCGCGCCGTCCTTGAGGTCGAGCCGTAAGAGCGAGATGCGCGCGCCGAGCGCCTTCATCTCATCGTCGAGTTCTTCCAGCGCGCCCTTTGTTCGGGCCGTGGCTATGACATGCGCGCCTTGCAGCGCAAGCGCCTTGGCGATGGCTCGTCCAATACCCCTGGAAGCGCCCGTTACGAGCGCGACCTTGTTGTCGAACCGAGGCAGAGTGTTATCTGATTTCACGGAAACTAGACCGCCATGAGCGAAAGCTGATGATGCTGGCCCGGTTCAGGCCCATCCCAATCCTGCAGCCGGGTAGGATACTCGCCCGTGAAGCAGTGATCGGTGAATTGAGGGCAATCCGGATCGCGTTTTTGGTAGCCGAGCGCCCGGTATGTGCCGTCGACGGACAGGAAAGCCAGACTGTTGCAGCCCAAAAGCCGCCTCATGCCCTCCACGTCGTGATTCGCTGCGAGAAGCGAGCGAACGTCGGGCGTATCGATCCCATAATAATCGGCGTATTTGATCGGCGGACAAGCGATCCGCATATGCACCTCCCGTGCGCCACGCTCGCGCATCATCGCGACGATCTTGGTCGACGTCGTGCCGCGAACGATGCTGTCGTCGATCAAAACGATTTGCTTGCCCTCGACGCTGACGCTCGGGGTCGGGTTGTGCTTCAGCTTCACGCCGAGCTTCCGGATCCGCTGTTCCGGCTCGATGAAGGTCCGTCCGACATAGTGATTGCGGATGATGCCAAGCTCAAAGTGAAGCCCGGATTCGTGGGCATAGCCGATGGCGGCAGGCACGCCCGAATCGGGAACCGGGATGACCACATCGGCATCTGCTGGCGCCTCTTGCGCCAATTCGCGCCCAAGCGCTTTGCGGACGTCATAAACGCAATGCCCGCCCATGATGGAGTCGGGGCGGGCAAAGTAAATATATTCGAAAATGCAGGGTCTCGGCCCGCAGCGCGGGAAGGCTCTGTGGCTCTCGATCCCGTCATCGGAGATGACGACAACCTCGCCATTCTCAACCTCGCGGACGAAGCGGGCGCCGATGATGTCGAGCGCGCAGGTCTCCGACGCCAGGATCGTCGCGTTCCCCAATTTTCCGATAATGAGAGGGCGGATGCCCAGCGGGTCGCGAATGCCGATAAGCCTTTTTCGCGTCAGCACGCCGAGCGCATAGGCCCCCTCGATTTGCTGGAGCGCGTCCAAAACCCGCCCCACCAAGCCGTCCCTGCGCTCGCGGCTTCTCGCGATGAGATGGACGATGACCTCGGTGTCCGAGGTCGATTGGAAGATGGCTCCGGAGGCAACCAGTTCACGCCGTATTCGCAGCGCGTTGGTAAGATTTCCATTATGGCAAAGCGCCAGACCGCCGACATCCAGATCAGCGAAAAGCGGTTGGACATTTCTCAGCGCCGTCTCGCCGACGGTCGCATAGCGCACATGGCCGATGGCCATTGGGCCAGGCAGTCGGTCAATGATGGATTTCTGGTTGAAATGATCGCCCACGAGACCGAGACGGCGTTCCGAGTGAAACTGGTTGCCGTCGAAGGTGACGATACCGGCTGCCTCCTGGCCGCGATGCTGGAGGGCGTGAAGCCCGATTGCGGTCAGAGCAGCCGCCTCGGGGTGATTGAAGACCCCGAACACACCGCATTCTTCATGTAGCCTGTCGTCGCCGAAGCCAAACGGCTCCGTCTCCGAAGCCTGGATGCCAGCACTCTCGTCCACTTCAGCGTCCTTCACCCACTATTCCGCTTCCTGCCTACCGGAAACGGCATCCCACCAAGAAGTTATGTCCTGTCGGCTTCAGGCGGAGGCGAAGCCGGCCGGTCACGTTTAAATAACGACTCTGGGTTGTCAGGCAATAGTGATTTAATCGTATCTCCTGCGCTTTCAATGAGTGGCAGCGAGCGCGCTTCCCTAACCCATTTCGGAAGGTTTTGCCGATCCACGATCTGGCCCACGATAAGATAGGCGATAACGACCAGGATCAAGCCCCGCACAAGCCCGTAAACGAAGCCGAGAGTCCGGTCGACGGCGCCAACACGGCTGTCGAGCACACGTTCGGAGATGTTAGCCGTAAGCAGGCTGAAAACGATAAGGCTCGTTATGAACACAACGGCGATCAGCGTTGCATCGGCCAGCATGGGGGTATCGATCCAGGTACGGACTTCGCCCTTGAAGTTCGAGTAAGCGAGAAGCGTCACGATGGCCGCGAGCGCCCACGACATGATCGATAGCATCTCCCTTGTCAGTCCCCTCAGCATCGCAAGAAACCCCGAGAAGACCATGATGCCAACGAGTATGATGTCGAGCCCTTGAATAGGCATGAGCCTTGCCCCTCCATGCGGATTTTACGACCGTCATGCTCCACGCCCGTATTAAGCCGCTTTATGCGAAAAGAGTAGCCAAATCTTTCAGTTGAGGCAGCCTGGTGAGCTTTACGGCAAAGCCGTTACTTAAAATTTCTCCCGCGGCTGGAAGGAAAGCAGAGCGAAAACCGAGCTTCTGAGCTTCCTTCAGCCGCACGGTCATTTGCTGAACAGGCCGTAGCGCCCCGGATAATCCGACCTCACCGAAATAGACGGTATCCCGGGGAAGCGCAATCCCTGAAAAGGCGGACAGCAAAGCCGCCGCCACCGCCATGTCTGCGGCAGGCTCGGAGATGCGCAAGCCTCCTGCCACGTTCAGGTAGACGTCCTGAGCGCCGATCTTCACGCCGCAACGTGCTTCCAGGACGGCGAGAATCATCGCCAGCCGGTTCTGGTCCCATCCCACGACCGAGCGTCTGGGCGCCGCGTAAGGGGAGGGGGCGAGGAGCGCCTGGATTTCCACAAGGAGCGGGCGTGTGCCCTCGATGCCTGCAAAAATGGCACTGCCGGCAACTTCGCCATCCCCCTGGCTTAGGAAAAGCTGAGACGGATTGGAGACCTCCCGCAGGCCATCGCCGTGCATGTCGAACACGCCGATCTCGTTTGCGGGGCCGAAGCGATTCTTCGTGGCGCGCAGAAGCCGGAGATTGTGGGCGTTATCCCCGTCGAAGGTGAGGACCGCGTCCACCATGTGCTCGATGACCTTGGGGCCAGCGATCTGGCCGTCCTTCGTGACATGTCCGACGACGACGATCACAGGTCCCCGTGCTTTTGCGAGCGCGATAAGGGACTGCATCCCGGCGCGGACCTGGCTCACGGTGCCGGGGGCGGACTCGATCGCCTCCGTCCACAACGTTTGGATGGAATCGATCACGACGAAGTCTGGCACCGGCCCCTGTTCGATGGTAGCCAGGATGCGCTCGACGCAGGTTTCGGCGACGAGGCCGAGCGGAACCTCCGAAAGTCCGAGCCTCGAGGCGCGAAGGCGGATTTGATCGGTGGCCTCCTCGCCCGAGAAGTAAAGCGCGCTATGGCCCTGGGCGGCGATGGCGGCGGCGGCCTGAAGGAGCAGCGTCGATTTGCCAATCCCCGGCTCGCCGCTCAGCAGCACCGCTGATCCCCGCGCGAAGCCATCGCCAACGGCCCGGTCGAGTTCGCCGATGCCGGAAGCGACGCGTTCGACATCGCGGCCGCCGTCCGCAAGGCTCTCTATCGTGGCGGCTTTCGCCCGGCGCTTCGCCTTGAGGCCAACGGCGCCCGGAGCGGAGAGCGCGCTCCCTTCCTGGGCCAGGCTGTTCCACGTGCCGCAGGATGGGCATTTGCCCTGCCATTTGCTGCTCGCCGCGCCGCAGGATTGGCAAACATAGTCCTGAGCGAGTTTCACCATTGGAAGTCCCCCTCACCTCCCGCCCCTCTCCCGCGATTGGAGAGGCGAGAAGCAGCGTCCCTTCTCCCCTAGTGGGAGAAGGACAGGGATGAGGGGGACACTTGCTAATCATCCGCATAAATCCGGTGATAGCGATGGCTGAGAGAGGTCAGCACCTCATAGCCGATGGTGCCGCCGAACGAGGCCAGATCGTCGACCGTGACGCGGCTGCCGAGGACTTCGACCCAACCGCCCCGATGGAGCAGCCCATCCGGCACATCCGTCGCGTCGTAGGTGATCAGATCCATCGACACGCGTCCAAGCAGCGGGAGCCGATGCTCACCGATATATCCAGGCGGTCCCTCCCGCGAATCGCTGGCGGAGAAAGCGCGGAAAAAGCCATCCGCATAGCCGATGCAAACTGTCGCGATCCGCGTCCGGCGCTTCAATGTATGCCTTGCGCCATAGCCAACCGTCTGCCCGGCCTCCGCCCAATGAACCTGCGCAATGCGCCCGAACAGCCAGGCGACCGGCTCGATCGGATTGCTCGCGTTGAACTGAGCATTTCCTCCATAAAGGGAGATGCCGGGGCGGGCCACATCGAAATGGAACCGAGGGCCGAGAAAGATGCCGGCTGAGTTCGAAAGGCTGCGCGGTACGCCGGGGAACAGAGCCGAAAGCTCCGCGAAGAGCGTGCGTTGCGCGTCGTTCATTGCGCTCTTGGCATCGTCGCCACAAACGAGGTGCGTCATAACGAGGCTCAGCTCGAAGGAGGCAAGCGTGCCCCGATCCTGCGAGAGCTGTAGCGCCTCGCGGGATTTCAACCCAAGGCGCGCCATGCCTGTGTCGAGATGGATCGCCGCGGGCAGCTTGCTGCCCCGGTTTCGGCAATAGCCGGCCCACTCCGCCACCTCTTCCAGGCTTCCCAAAACCGGGCGGACGCGAAGCTTATCGTAAAGCGCGCAGCTCTCAGGAAAGAGGCCATTGAGAACGTAGATCGTTGTGTCCGCCGATGAGGTGCGCAGCGCTTCGGCCTCGGCAAGTGTGGCCACAAAAAAGATGCGGCATCCGTCCTTTTCGAGCGCGGGGGCGCACTGTTCCGCGCCGAGCCCGTAGGCATTCGCCTTCACGACCGCGGCCGTCTCAGCCCCCGGAGCCGAATTGCGCAGCGTGCGATAATTGCGCCGTATCGCGCCAAGCCGCACGATCAGCACGCCCGTCGCATGCGCAGGGACTGTCGTAAGCTCCAGAGCAATGTCTTGTGCGAACGTCTCCGCCATCTCTACTCGTACCGCTCCGGCACGCGGCTTTGATCGGCCAAGTCTCCAAACCTCGTAATTTCGGCCTGGAATTGCAGCCTCACCGTTCCGGTCGGACCATGGCGCTGCTTGCCGATAACGACTTCGGCGAGCCCTTGAACCTGGTCCATTTCATCCTGCCACTTCTGATGCTCTTCCACTTTTGTCATCGAAGGCTCTTTGCGCGAAACATAATACTCCTCGCGGAAGACGAACATCACGACGTCGGCATCCTGTTCGATCGAGCCCGACTCGCGCAAGTCCGAGAGCTGCGGGCGCTTGTCGTCGCGGTTCTCCACCTGACGAGAAAGCTGCGACAGCGCGAGGACCGGCACGCACAGCTCCTTGGCCAGCGCTTTGAGGCCGACCGTGATTTCGGACACCTCCTGCACGCGGCCCTCCTGCGAGCGCTTCGCTGAACCCGTCAATAGCTGCAGGTAATCGACAACAATAAGGCCGAGGCCCTTCTGCCGTTTCAGACGCCGCGCGCGGGCGGCGAGTTGCGCGATGGAGATGCCGCCGGTGTGGTCGATGAACAGCGGCAGGGTTTGCAATTCCATGGCCGCGGATTGCAGCCTGTTGAATTCGGTATCGGTGATCTGGCCGCGCCGAATCTTCTCCGACGGAATTTGCGCCTGTTCGGCGAGAATACGCGTTGCGAGTTGCTCGGATGACATTTCGAGGCTGAAGAACCCGACAATCCCGCCATCCACAGCCGCCTCGGTTCCGTCTCCTTTGGGAGCAGTCCGGAAGGCTTTGGCGATGTTGAAGGCTATGTTGGTTGCAAGCGCCGTCTTGCCCATTGATGGCCGGCCTGCAAGAATGATCAGGTCGGAGCTTTGAAGGCCGCCCATCATCCGGTCGAGATCCGTGAGTTCCGCTGGAGAGGCCGGACAGTCCGCCATCGCGTTCGTAGGCGCGCGCCGCCATTTCGATGGCGTCGGTTGTGGCGTCGCCGAACGACATGAAGCCGGAACCATATTTGCCCTTGTCCGCAAGATCGAAGAGGCGGGACTCCACAGCCTCGATTTGCGCCTCCGGCGGCGCATCGACGGGCGAATCATAGGCCAAATTCACCATGTCCTCGCCGACAATGATCAACTCCCGGCGAACCGCCAGATCGTAGATGGTGCGCCCGTAGGCCTGCGCATTGATGATCGTCGTCGCCGCCGCAGCGAGCCGCCCCAGATACTGGGCGACCGTCAGCTCGCCGATCGGCGGCTCCGTGTCGAAGAACGTCTTCAGCGTGATCGGCGAGGCGTGCTTTCCGGCCTGGACCAGCTTGGCTATGACCTCGTAAAGGCGGCCATGCAGGGGCTCGAAAAAATGGTTGGGCTGCAGGAAGCCCGACACGCGGTCGAAGGATTCGTTGTTGATCAGGATCGCGCCAAGCAGCGCCTGCTCGGCCTCGATGTTGTGCGGGGCCTGCCGGAAGGGCAGGGCATCCAGGCTCTCTTCCAGAGTTGGCCTGGCGGTAACGGCGGAAAGTGCGGGGGTGCGTCTCATGGGGGAACTAGACCTGATTCCCTCCCTTTGCCGAATAAGGCCGGCCCAGCGATGCGCCGCGCGTGCACAGGCTTCTGATTGCGTTGGAAGAAACGTCAACGACAAAGGCGGAGCCTTGACTGAGGCTGCGGCACCACTCCGACTCGCGGCTGAATGTGATGCCGCTCGTCATTGCGGCAACGGACGTGAACCGCGTGCTTGGCTGGCCGGAAGATTGCGTCCGCAACGGCAATATAGACGAGGCCTGATTATGTTTTGAAACGCTTGGCGCAAATTGCGCGGGGCTCTCTCCATCGGTGAGATCGCGAATTTGGCAGTTCCTTCTCCCGTCCCGTGGGCCTTGGCGTGCTGGCGACTTCGAAATGATGGCGCTTGCAAGCGCCGCCGATTGGAAGAAGGACAGGATGAGGCGAGTTGAGCCCGCATTATCGGCGCTTACCCTCGCAGCAAGCGATCCTGCCTCTCCCATCGGGAGAGGCAGCGGTGCGATTCGAAATATCCACGGGGCCAGATAGGGGAGCGCTAAGCAGCGAGCGGAAGCTCCTGTCTGGAAACTGTGTCCTTAGTTGCGGCTTCCATTGCCCGGACCATCGCTTCGAAGCGCTCGTTTTCCAGGGAATCATACGGATCGTCATCGACGATATGCGCGCGCCAGAACTTTTCGAGCGCGAGCTTGAATCGATCCCGCATGGGAAGAACTTGAGCTTGATCCATGGCGCGGGCTCCCTTCTCCGAACTCCAACCGAAGTTCAAGGTAAGCCAAAAATTCTAACGGCCCGCTACCACAGATAGCAAAAATGAGTGCGATTTGTTTAGAGGTGGATACCCATCAAAACTGGCCCCGTCGCGCCCCAGGCTTCGGATACTTCCTTGTTCGCCTGCCAGTTTCCGAGGAACGTGAAGGCCTCATCGAGAAGGTGGGGCGTATGCCGCCCGGGGGAGTAATGGAGCGCGCGATCGAAATACTCTTCGAGGGCAGGCCTGAAATCGGGATGCGAGCAATTTTTGATAATCACCTTCGCGCGTTGCTTTGGCGCCAGCCCTCGCAAATCGGCCAGCCCCTGCTCGGTGACGATGATCTGAACGTCGTGCTCGGTGTGATCGACATGGCTCGCCATGGGCACGATGCATGAAATATGACCGCCCTTCGCAATCGAGGGCGTCATGAAGATCGAGAGATAGGCGTTGCGCGCGAAATCGCCCGAGCCGCCGATGCCGTTCATGATGCTGGAGCCGAGAATGTGGCTTGAGTTTACGTTGCCGTAAATGTCGGCCTCGATCAGGCCATTCATGGAAATGATGCCAAGACGCCTGATGATTTCCGGGTGATTGCTGATCTCCTGCGGCCTGAGAATAATGCGGTTGCGGTAAAACGCGATATCACGGTTGAACTCATCGGCAGCATCGGGGCTCAGCGAGAGCGCGGTCGACGAGGCCATCGTCATTTTGCCCTGCTTGATGAGATGCAGCATCCCATCCTGGAGCACTTCGGTGTAAGCGGTGAGATTTTCGTATGGCCCATGCTCAAGGGCAGCCATGACCGCGTTTGCGACGTTGCCGACGCCGGATTGCAGCGGCAAAAGCTCCGGCGGCATGCGGCCTTTTTTCACCTCGTAGCCCAGAAAATCGAGGATGTGGCCCGCGATGCGGTGCGAGGTTTGGTCGGGCGTTGCGAATTTTGAATTGCGATCGCTTGCATGGGTTTCAACGACGGCGATGACCTTGTTGGGATCGCAGCTGAAATACATCTCGCCGATTCGATCGCACGGCTTCACAAGTGGGATCGGTTGCCGGTACGGAGGCAGGCGCGTGCCGTAGTATATGTCGTGCATGCCTTCGAGACCCGGGATTCATCCAGGAGTTCACCTCGAGGATGATCTTGTCGGCCTGTTCCAGCCAGGTTTTGTTGTTTCCAATGGAGGTTGTCGGCATCAGCCGGCCGTCCTCCAAAATGCCCGAAACCTCCACGATGGCCACGTCGAGCTTGCCAAAAAAGCCGAACCAGACGAACTGCGCGACCTGTGAGAGATGGATATCGACATACTCCATCTGGCCCGAATTGATTTTGGTGCGGCAGGCCGGGTCCGATTGATAGGGCAGGCGCATTTCGATGCCGTCGACGCTGGCGAGCGCCCCGTCGAGCTCCGGCGCGGTCGAGGCCCCGGTCCAGATGCTGATCTTGAACTTTTCGCCCGCTGATCTTAGAGCATTAATCCGCTCGGCCAGCGCGGCGGGCACCGCTTTCGGATAACCCGAGCCTGTGAACCCGCTCATACCAACGTTCGAGCCCGCTGGAATTAAGGCGGCAGCCTCCGAAGATGACATGATCTTGCTTCGGAGCGCAGGATTGAGCACGCGCGAGCCTTCCACGGCGGGACCCTCTTTGCAAATGTGATGAAATACCGTCGCGCATGAGCCGCGCTCGCATGAGCGGAGGCTTATCGCGATTGCAAAGGCTAGGCTTGCGGAGGACGCGATTCAAGGAATGCACTGACGCAGCCGGGGGTTTGGAGGGCTGCCATGCGGATAACGCAGTGCTGGTTCAGAAGGCGCGCGGACTTCCTGCCGCGCGCCCTCGATGTTCCACCACTACTCGGCGTCGTGCTCGGTCTCGCCATCGAAGAGGGCTTCGGCGGCAAGCGCGGCCTGCGCCGCAAGAGCGGCCTGCTCGGCGGCGTAATCGTCGCGCACCGTCTTGGCGACATTCTCGCCTGTGGCCTGACGCTGCGCCTCTTCTTCGGTCCGCGCCACGTTGACCGCGACCTTGATCTCGACTTCGGGATGCAAGCTGACGCGAACGTCGTGCAGCCCAAGGCTCTTGATCGGACGGTCGAGGAGAACCTGCACACGATCGACGGTGAAGCCGCCCGCGGTGATCGAATCCGCGATATCGCGTGTCGACACGGAGCCGTAAAGCTGGCCCGTATCGCCTGCCTGACGCAGGACGACAAAGCTCAAGCCGTTGAGCTTCTTCGAGACGGCCTCGGCTTCCTGCTTCCGTTGCAGATTGTTGGCTTCAAGCTGCGAGCGCTCGGTTTCGAAGCGCGACATGTTTTCTTTCGTGGCGCGCAGGGCTTTGTTCTGCGGCAGAAGGAAGTTGCGCGCGAATCCAGGGCGAACCTTTACAATATCGCCCATCTGGCCCAGGCGGCCGATGCGTTCGAGGAGGATGACCTGCATGGCGCGCTCCTACTTCAGCACATAGGGGAGAAGGCCAAGAAAACGCGCGCGCTTGATGGCCTTCGCCAACTCGCGCTGCTTCTTGGCGGACACTGCCGTGATGCGGCTCGGCACGATTTTGCCGCGCTCGGAAATGAAGCGCTGCAGCAGCCTGACGTCTTTGTAATCGATGACCGGCGCGTTATCGCCCGTGAAGGGGCAGGTCTTGCGGCGGCGATAGAAGGGGCGGCGGGCTCCGCCGCCGCTGGTTCCTTGCATGCTCATTCTTCGCCTCCTGCGTTGCGTGGGCCGAAGCTGCGGGCTGCGCCGCCGTCACCGCCACCATCGCGGAATCCGCCGCCACCGCCGCCAAAGCCACGGTCATCGCGGTCGCGGCGCGGCGGGCGGGGCCCGCGGTCGCCTCGATCGCCCCGGTCTCCGCGCTCACGGTCGCGGTCGTCCTGTTTGCGCATCATGATCGAGGGCTTCTCGTCCAGCTCGTCGACACGCACTGTGAGGAAACGGAGGATGTCCGTCGAAATCCGCATCTGGCGCTCCATTTCGAGCACGGCCTGGAAGGGCGCCTCGATGTTGAAGAACGCGTAATGCGCGCGGCGGTTCTTCTTGATCTTGTAGGCTGTGGACTTAAGACCCCAATATTCGGTCTTGCCAACCTTTCCGCCATTTTCCTCGATGACGGTCTTGTAGGTGTTCATCAGCCCTGTCACTTGCTGCGCCGTGACATCCTGGCGCGCAAGAAAGGTATGCTCGTAATGGGGCATAATCGCCTTTCCCTGGTTTCTACGATGTCCGGCGCAGAGCCCCCGTCAAGCCTCGGAAAGGCGTTGAAGGATCTTAAGCAGAGCAGAGACACGGGAACAGGGCGTTTTCGCCTCGCGCGCGGTGTGTGTTTGGCACGGCCTCACGGTTCCGTTCAGCCTCAAACCGGACGGTGGCTGCAATATAGGCAAAAGCGTGATGCGCGCAACTGTTTTGCTGGGGTGCCCATCGCCGTGAAGCCGTGCTCCGCACAGGCGCAGCGGTGGCACAAAGAACGCCGTATCCTAGCCGGTGAAAACAGGAGGCGAATTCGAGCGCCAGTTGGGGCGCGGCAGGTGCCGTCGCCTTGTCACGATACGCTTAACAAGCGGTTGAAATTGGCTTCGTTTCGTAAAAGGCCCATATCTAAAAAAATAAGTAGTTGTATAATGCAAAAGCCCAAAGGCCTGCGCAAACCGCGTCATTTCACCTTCAGCATATTGCGCAGCGCAAGGCCGAACAGGAAGATGAGCACGCCCGAGATCAGCTTCTGGATGGCGCTCGCGGTCGACACCGCGCCCGGCACGATGGGCACGGGGTTCTGCCCCGCATAGAGTTCGAGGCCATAGAGGCAGCCATACATGCGGTGCGTGGCGTCGCTGCCACCGTCGAGCACAACGAAGGCGTTGCGGAAGGCGAGGTGCAGCGCCTCGGCGCGCGCGTTGGTCTGGCTGCGGAGTTTTTCGCCGAGTCCGCCGACAGTGGTTTCATTTGAGTTGGTTGAGTTAGTTGAGTTGGAGGCGAGAGGCCAAAAGGAAAAAGCCTTGATCGCATCCAAAATTCGGAACGCGGTCTCCTTGAAGCTGCTAGGGCCTGTTTTCGGCCTTTCCCACATCTTCCAATTGCTGCGCCAATTCTCCGCATAGGTTGGCGCGGGATAGCAGGGAACGGATTGCCACATTGCGTAGCGGCCTGTCTGCATCGCCTCTGTCTGGCTGAGATAAAAAGCAGCAAAGATAGCAACGAAGGCGATCCACCAAAGGAAGGGCCGGAACAACGAGCGACCGTAATCTGAAAAAAAACCGTACAAAGCGCTGGACAGCGCACGGACCCAAGCGCGCCAGCCCTTTCCGTCGCGAAATTTGGGGGGTCTCGGCCAGCGAGACACTGTACGTTCAGCCCGTATCTCCCGCGCGTTGAACTCTAGCTCCCGGTCGGTGTCGTGGGCCTGAATCGCAAGCCGTTTTAGCTCCCGCCAGCGTGCAACCAGATTGCGAGCTTCCTTCTCCGTCAGCAGTTCCAACTCTTCCGGCGACTCGACGTGCACATTGTCGAGTCGCGGCGCTTCTTCGAAATGAGCCTGGATAAAATCTGGAACGCGCTTGAAACAAGCCCCCGCCATGCCGAAGGCGTGTCTTCCAGCCATCGCGTTGAAGTTCGCCTCACCCTCGAATTTGGCACAGTCGAATAGAGCGACTTGCTCGAAGATTGCTAGGCCGAAATCCGCGCCCTTCGGCCCGAACCTGACACCACTGAAATTGGCGTATTTTGAGAAAGTTTGTTCTCGAAACGAGGCTTCGCTAGCGAATTTGCACCCGCAGAACTCTGCATTACTAGAAAAGATGGTACTTCCAAACAAAGCGCTCCCAATAAAGTTGACAGCAGAAAAATCGGCATTGTTGGAGAAGGTGGCGCTCTGGAAATCAGCCTGTCCGTTGAAGGTACTGCCCGAAAAAAATACGAATTCCTTGAAGGACGTACTGTGGAAATCAGCTTTATCACAAATAGTTGTCTGACAAAAGATAGCACTCTGTCTGAATATTGTTCTCCTAAAAATCGCGTAGACAGCAAAAGAAGATTTCCGGAAATGGGTCATACACATGAAAACAGCATTGAAAAAATTGGCGCCACCTGGAAACTTGAAGCCATCGAAGCGTGACGTCCCGGTGGCCAGTTGAATTAATTTGACGTCGCTTCCCACTTCCGCTGCCTGCTGGTTTAAAGAAGCTTTTACTTCTGTTTCTTTCTCATGTTCAACTGTCTTTTTATTTAGAAAAAGGCAGAAACTGAAGTCCACGTTGGCGCGCGAGCCCCACGCCTGCTCAACTTCGGATGACCGCTGAGTACTTGCTTGCATGGCCTCGCGTTCGACAATTAAAGACTCTGCCCACGCATTCCAGTGTCTCTTCGCGACCTCATGGGCCCACTCGTCCGCAATATGCTGCGGTTTGCCCTTCGGCCAAAGCAGTGGCGCGGGCTTCGGCGCGCTTCGCCTCGCACTCCAAAAACAGCGCAATCGTCTCGTCCCGCGTCATGCCCCGCGCCCTCAAATCTTGCGCGAAGCTGTAGCCGGAAACTGCATGCTTTGACAATTGGCCGCATCGCGTGGAACGGCCCCGGAACGGCCTTTCGCCGTCAAGGGTAACGCCTGTGGCGAAACCGCGGCTAAAAGCTCCGCCGCCCCCGCTTGACAGCGCGCGCGGAAACGTGTCTTTGGCCCAACGAACCGTGATCGGCTATGCTGTCATCACGCCCTCATTCACAGCGCGAGTGACGACGCGAGCCGCATGACATTTGCATTCACATTTCCAGGGCAGGGTAGCCAGACCGTCGGCATGGGACAGAGCCTCGCACAGGGGTTCACCGTCTCGCGCCACGTGTTCCAAGAGATCGACGACGCGCTTGGCGACCACCTTTCGCGCATCATGTGGGAAGGGCCGGAAGCGACCCTGACGCTCACGGCGAACGCGCAGCCCGCGCTGATGGCCGTGTCGCTTGCCGCTTATGCCGCGCTCCGCCAGGAATATGGCGCGGACGCGATCAAACCGGCGTTCATGGCGGGCCACTCGCTCGGCGAATATTCGGCGCTTGCCGCCGCTGGTGTTTTTTCCGTAGCCGAAGCCGCGAAGCTGCTGCGCCTGCGCGGGCAGTCCATGCAGGAGGCCGTGCCGCCAGGGCAGGGCGCCATGCTGGCCCTTCTCGGGGCCGAGATCGAGCAGGCCGAGCGTCTCGCCGCCGCAGCGGCGGAGGGCGACGTCTCGCAAGTCGCGAACGACAACGCGCCGGGGCAGGTCGTGATCAGCGGCGCAAAAGCCGCCATGGACCGCGCGGTGAAGCTTGCGCCCGAACACGGCATCCGGCGCGCGGTGTCGCTGCCTGTCAGCGCGCCCTTCCATTGCGCGCTTATGAAGCCCGCCGCAGATCGCATGGCGGAGGCGCTTGAAGCTTTGGCCCTCAAGCCGCCGCTTGTGCCGATTATCGCCAACGTCACGGCGGCCCCTGTCACCGACACGAACGAGATAAAATCTCTGTTGGTCAAGCAGGTGACGGGAGTTGTGCGCTGGCGCGAATCCGTGGCTTACATAGTCGATCATGGTGCGGAGACGCTTTTTGAGATCGGGGCCGGTCGCGTGCTGACGGGCATGGCGAAGCGCATCCGGGCACAAGCCGACGCCCGCTCCGTCGGGTCGCCGGACGATGTCAAAGCCTTCGGCGTGTGGTTGAAGGCGCAGGGGGCGTGACGGCTGATGGAGTTGGGTCTCGATGTTTGATTTGACCGGAAAATGCGCGCTCGTCACCGGCGCCTCGGGCGGCATCGGCGAGGCTGTGGCGGAAGCGCTGCATGCGCAGGGCGCAACCGTTGCGCTGTCTGGAACGCGGCGGGAGAAGCTGGACGAGGTCGCGGCCAGGATAGGCTCGCGCGTCCATGTACTTCCTTGCGATTTGCGCGACCGGGCCAAAGTTTCTGCCCTGGTGGGGCAGGCCGAGGCTGCGATGGGCCAGCTCGATATCCTCGTCAACAATGCGGGAGTGACCAAAGACAATCTCTTCATGCGCATGAAGGACGAGGAGTGGGATGAGGTCATTGCCATCAACCTCACCTCGGTTTTTGTCCTGTGCCGCAGCGCTCTCAGAAATATGATGCGGCGGCGCAGCGGTCGGATTATCAACATCGCTTCGATCAGCGGCGTCATCGGCAATCCGGGCCAGGGCAATTATGCCGCCTCCAAGGCGGGGCTTGTCGGCATGACGAAATCGCTTGCGCGGGAGGTTGCATCGCGCGGAATAACGGCCAACTGTATCGCACCGGGTTTCATAGATACACCGATGACGCACGGATTGAATGAAAAACAGACGGAGGCGATCGCCAGCAACATCCCAGCCGGCATCCTCGGAAAGCCGGGCGATATCGCAGCGGGGGTCGTCTTCCTCGCAAGCAATGAAGCTCGCTACATCACTGGGGAAACGATCCACATCAATGGTGGGATGGTGATGGTCTGATAAGACTGACACGCGGGCCAGGATTTCTTCAGGGCGTAATTCTTGATAAGGTGGAAATTGGGTGAAGATGCCTCAAAAAAGGCTTTCACACCTAAAGCTTCAGTGCTACCAGCCACCTCGCGCCCGGGTGCAGTCCAAGTCCGATGTGTTGCGGCATTGAAATTACCTGTGCTTAATCGAGTAGCGTTAGGCGCTTGAACACTTGGGGAACCGTGAGGAAAACATGAGCGATATCTCGGACCGCGTAAAGAAAATCGTCGTCGAGCATCTTGGCGTAGAAGCCGATAAAGTAACAGAGAATGCCAGCTTCATCGATGATCTGGGCGCGGACAGCTTGGACACGGTGGAACTCGTGATGGCCTTCGAGGAAGAGTTCGGCGTGGAAATTCCGGATGATGCCGCCGAGACGATCCAGACCGTCGGCGATGCCATCCGCTTCCTCGAGGCTCATTCGACCAAGGCTTAACAGAAGCACGCGGTGGCCATTTGGCGCGCCTACCCTCGCCCCCAAGGCGAGGGCGCGTGTGTTAAAGTGCCGGCACCATGTCGCGAGCCAACTCGAAGCTCGTTGGCCTGAAGAAATAGTCGGAGCGCATGATGCGGCGGGTAGTCATTACTGGTATCGGATTGGTCACGCCTCTCGGAGTGGGCGTCGACCATGTTTGGCCGAACGTGCTCTCGGGAAAGAGCGGCGCAAGGCGCGTGACCGAGTTCGAAGTCTCGGATATCGCTTGTCAGATCGGTTGCTTCATCCCGAGAGGGTCGGGTCCGGGGGAGTACAACCCGGACGAGTGGATGGAGCCGAAGGAGCAGCGCAAGGTCGACGACTTCATCGTTTATGCGATGGGCGCCGCCGATCAGGCGATCGCTGATTTGGGCTGGAAAGCCCAAAATGAAGACGAGCGCGCCCGCGCAGGCGTTTTGATCGGCTCCGGCATCGGCGGGCTCCAGGGAATTGAGCGCGCCACGCTGACGGTTCACGAGAAGGGGCCGCGCCGTCTCAGCCCGTTTTTCATTCCCGGCCGGCTCATCAATCTCGCAGGCGGTTACGTGTCCATAAAGCACGGCTTGAAAGGGCCGAATCATGCCGTGGTTACGGCCTGCTCCACGGGCGCGCATGCCATCGGGGACGCCGCACGCCTGATTGCGCTCGACGATGCCGACGTGATGGTCGCGGGTGGAACCGAGAGCCCGCTTTGCCGGCTTGCCTTGGCGGGCTTCGCCGCCTGCAAAGCGCTATCGACGCATTTCAACGACGATCCGACGCGCGCCTCGCGGCCTTATGACCGTGATCGCGACGGATTTCGTGATGGGCGAGGGCGCCGGCATCGTTGTGCTCGAAAGTTATGAGCATGCGAAAGCGCGCGGGGCGCAGATGTACGCCGAAGTCATCGGCTACGGACTCTCCGGGGATGCCTATCACATCACGGCGCCAGCCGAGAACGGCGATGGCGCGTTCCGCTGCATGAAAGCAGCCATGAAACGGGCAAACGTCGTGCCGGCCGACATCGACTATGTGAACGCGCACGGCACGTCGACGCCCATGGGCGACGAGATCGAGCTCGGGGCTGTCGAGCGGTTGTTCGGGGATGCGGCCAGCAAGCTGGCGATGTCGTCGACAAAATCTGCGACCGGGCACCTGCTCGGCGCGGCCGGCGCCGTCGAGGCGATCTTCTCAGCGCTCTCTATCAAGCACAACATCGCGCCCCCCACGATCAATCTCGACCAACCTTCCGTCAAGACGCCGATCGATCTCGTGCCGCACACCGCGAAACAAATGCAGATCGACACCGTGTTGAGCAATTCGTTCGGCTTCGGCGGGACGAATGCGAGCCTGATTATGCGCCGGGTCGACTAGATCAACCCGCCTTTGATCGGAATCGATTAAGGGCAAAGTTGAGATTATGAAGTGCTACGGTGCCCAACCGTGGCGCGCGCAGGCACGCCTACCGGGGCTTGGCCGCCTCTTCCTGCCAGGGGTAGAGCCTGGGAATGAGGGCGGTCAGCGCGGCCGCCAAAACCATGGACCCTGAGCAGCCATAGAGGAACAGCGACCAGTTGTCCGGCTGCATCACGCCAAGCGCGATGATCACGAACAGCAGTGGCAAATCCAGGAAATGAGTAAAGGTGGGAACGCCTTCGGCGCGAGCGGCCTCGAGTTCGGGCGTAAACGCTCCGTTCGCCAACGCAATCTTTGTCAGCCGCCGAAGCCGCATAAAGTAGAGCCGCGTTATGGTGTTTCCTTCGATGAATTCGAAGGCGAAAAGCACAACCATCCCGGCTAGCCACGGCACATCCAGGAAGCCCCAGCCGCCATGATATCTTACGATAAGCCATGTGCCTGAAGCCATGAGTAAGAGAGCGCCCGGCACCACGATGCCGTCGTAGAACACGGCGATGTTGCGGACCGCCTCGGCGAAACCATGCAACTCCCGCAATTGCCGGCAGCGCAGGTCGGCCATCCACACGCCGATGAGCCCCCCGCCCATCAGGACGGCGCCGAGCACATGCAAGAATCTGAGAACGCCGTACTCCATATCACTCTCCTGTTCGACACGCCACGAGACGCCCGCCGTCAGCCGCGCGGTCTCTTTTCGCGGGAAAGCCTCATGCGAAGCTCGTGAAGCAGGCTCCGCGCAGCCTCGAGATCCTTGGCGTCGATGCCCGATCCCAGGTTGGCGGCCCACGGTGCCTGACGAGCCATCGCTTCCCGATAGGCCTCGGCGCCTCGCGATGTGAGAAGAACAAGTTTGGCCCGTTCGTGATGAGGATTTGGAGCGAACACCACGAGGCCGTCCTTCTCCATCTCGTTCGCCAGCCTCTGCACGGACTGACGTGATAGCCCCATGTTTCGCGCGATATGCGCCACGGGCAGCGGCACGGGCGAAAGCGCAACCGCTCCCATCACCTGCCACCGCGCGCTTGTCAGTCCAATGTCCTCCACGAGATCATCGCCTGCATCCAGCAAGCGGCCATTCAGACGAAACACCTCCAGAATGAGTTCGCTTATCGCATTGAAAGATCGGGGGCAGGGCACATCCATAGGACAATATAATGTCGTCATGACAGGCTGTTGTCAATAAGGAGAGAACCCTTCTCTGCAGTTCGCCGGTCCCGCGCGATGTCCGGTGCACATGCCTTTGTTTTCTTGTATAATTATCTGGCAAAAACGAATTCACAACGTTTTGCCACATTGGGTTGGTGAATGGCTTTATTCCGGGGCGAGAGTAAGCTGATCACATGGCGGGCGACGTATACAACTCGAATGGGAACAGCCGTCAGCCGAACACGGCCTATCGAGGGCAGCGGGATTACTCCGTTATGCCCCGCAGCCCTTCAGAGGCCCTTGAGCCGGAACGCGCTCCCGAGCCGCCTCGCGGCAGCAAACAGGGCCCGCAGCGCCCCGTGGTCGTCTTCTTCAACCGGCTGCTCACTTTTCTTCTGATCCTCCTTCCAACCGTGGCCGGGCTGTTCTTCCTTATACGGCAGCAGTTCGACCGGCCTGGGCCTATCAACTACCCGACCGTGTTTGTGGTGGCCAAGGGTGAGGGGGTAAGCACCATCGCCCGCCGCCTCGAGCAGGACGGGATCATCAACAGTGACAGCCTGTTGCCAGGACGCTGGATTTTCTTGATCGCCTCCCGCCGCTTCGGCGTGCACGACAAGATCAAGGCGGGCGAATTCAATATCAAAGCGAATGCAAGCGTCCGCGATATTTTGGATACGCTCGTCGAAGGGAAGTCGATCCTTTACAGCATCCCCATTCCGGAGGGGCTGACCAGCTACCAGATCGTGGAGCGCCTGAAAGCCAATGCGGATCTGGTTGGCGACATCGCCGAAATTCCCTCCGAAGGCAGTCTGCTCCCCGATACATACCGCTTTGCGCGCGGCACTTCCCGCGAGGAGCTTATCCGGCGGATGCAGGGAGAACAGAAAAAGTTCATGGAAGGGCTATGGCCAACGCGGTCGCGGGACCTTTCTTTGACGAAGCCTGAGGATGTCATCAATCTGGCTGCAATCGTGGAAAAGGAGGCGGGCCGCGCCGACGAGCGTCCGCGCATCGCGGCGGTCTACCTCAACCGGCTGAAGAAGCGAATGCACCTCGATGCCGATCCGACCATCATTTATGGGGCGAGCGGGGGCAAAGGAAGTCTTGGCCACCCGATATTGCGCAGCGAGCTTGAAAACAAGGATAACCCTTACAATACCTATCGGAACTACGGGCTTCCGCCGACGCCGATCGCCAATCCCGGCCGCGCCGCCATCGAGGCCGTTTTGAAACCGGATAAGACGGCTGCCCTCTACTTTGTCGCGGATGGGACGGGCGGCCATGTTTTTGCGGAAACCCTCGTTGAGCACCAGCGCAACGTCGCGCGCTGGCGGCATATCGAGAAAGAGGCGCGAGAGGATGAACGCATGGTCGGTGACTCTGGCGCTGCGGCGATAGCACTCGACAAGCTGCAAACGGTTGAGATCCCGCTACCGCAACGCAATCCACGCCGTTAGAGCCTATCCGCTTTTGATGAAATCAAAAGCAGGCTCTAGGTTTTTGTTTTATCGTGCGTCTGTATCGGAAAACCGCTTCACACTTTTCCGGACGCACGCTAGGTCGAACCGCCTTTAATCGGAACCGATTGTGGCTGGAAAAGTTGATCGGTTCTAAAGTGCTTGTACAGCTAATGTGGACCGCTTCAGGGCCGGCATTTCGCCCAAAATAGCGCTGGACCTTCGGCGGAAATGCTGAAACAACCGGCATTGTCTTTGGTCTTCGCCAAGACAAAGAGTTCGGGCGGCGAATTCAATGCAAATGCCTTTGCTCGTGGAACATTCATCGTGATTAACGCTGATCAACCGCTCCTGAGGCGTGGCCTCTGCCTGATTTTGTCATCGCCATCCGGCGCGGGCAAAACAACGCTGGCTCGTCTTCTGCTATCGAGCGACGAGGCGCTTCACAATTCAGTTTCGGTGACGACGCGGCAGCCGCGCCCCCGGGAGCAGGACGGCGTCGACTATTACTTCGTCTCACGCAAGCAAATTCGAGGACCTTCGAGCAAGCGGCAACCTTCTTGAGTGGGCCGAGGTCTTCGGGAACTTATACGGAACGCCAGCCGAGCCTGTTAAGGCCGCGCTCGCGAGAGGCCGGGACATTGTCTTCGATGTGGATTGGCAGGGCGCCGCGTCCATCGCCGCCCTTCTGCCAAACGATACTGTGCGGGTCTTTATTCTTCCCCCTTCCGCCGAGGAACTCGCGAGGCGGATCCATGGGCGCGCATCCGATCCCGCCGCATCAGATCGAGACCCGGCTTAAGGCTGCCGCAGTCGAGATTGCCCACTGGACCGACTACGATTACGTGCTCGTGAACAGGGACATCGACGAGTGCCTTCTCGCGCTGAAGGCTATCCTGACAGCCGAACGGCTCAAGCGTCACCGGCAAGTGGGTTTGCTGGACTTCGTTCCGGCGCTTACGTCGGCCTCTCGCCGGGGAGCCGTCTCTGCTCTCGAAGATGCTGCGCCAGACGCACAAAATCCGAGACGGTAAGGCGCTCCGCGCGCAGGGACGGATCGATTTCCGCTTCCCTCAGAAGAGCAGCGGTGTCGACCCCCAGAGCCGAAAGGCTCGATCGCAGCATTTTCCGCCTCTGGCCGAAGGCGGCAGCGGTGAGCTCCGCCAGAAGGGGCACCGGGAACAGCGTTTTGCGGCGCTGCCGTCGGCGAAATCTCGACGAGGGCCGAGGAGACCTTGGGCGGCGGGGTAAATACCGCCGGCGGCAGCGTGAACAGCAGGCGAGCCCGTGTGCGGTACTGGGTCAAGGACCGCGAGGCGGCCATAGTTTCCGGTTCCCGGCTCCGCCACCAGGCGGTCTGCGACCTCGCGCTGCACCATGACGACGAGCTTGTCGAACCACGGCGGCCAACGCTCTTGCGATAGCCAGCCAACGATGAGCGGCGTTGCAATGTTGTAGGGAAGATTGGCGACAAGCCGGCTTGCCCCTGTCTCGGCGGCGATGGCTTGCGTAGTCGGCCTCGAGAGCGTCCATGAACAGCGCCTTGAACCGCCCTGCCGCTCTTCGCCTCGATTTGCGAAAGGGCTGGCCGGAATCGCTCGTCGCGCTCGATGGCGACCACTGCGGAGGCGCCTTCGAGAAGAAGCGCGCGGGTCAAGCCGCCCGGTCCTGGGCCGATTTCAAGAACCGTGGCGTTATCGAGAGGCCCGGCGCTGCGCGCGATTCGCCGCGTCACATTAAGGTCGAGGATGAAATTCTGGCCGAGCGACTTCCTGGCGGAAAGCGCGGCCTCTTTGATGACCTCGCGAAGGGGGGGCAGCGACGCTATGGAATCGGCCAGGGTCACGGATGGGATGCTTGTGCGGAAGCCGCCGTGCTGCTCATGCGGGCGGCGAGGCGCAGCGCTTCGATGAAGCTCGCGGGATCGGCATGCCCCGTTCCGGCGAGCGAAAAAGCGGTGCCATGATCGGGCGACGTGCGGATGAATGGCAGGCCAAGCGTGACGTTCACGCCATCGGCGAAGGAGAGAGTCTTGAAGGGAATCAGCGCCTGATCGTGGTACATGGCGAGAACGGCATCGTATTGCTCGCGCGCCGCATCGTGAAACAGGGTATCCGCCGAATGCGGTCCGGTTGCGTGAAGACCTTGAGCATTGAGCGCCTCGATCGCGGGCGCGATCACCTCGATTTCTTCGCGGCCAAGCGCTCCATTTTCTCCGGCATGCGGATTGAGGCCGCAAACCGCAAGCCTCGGCCGGGGAATTCCGAAAGAGTGGAAGAGGGCGCGGCTTGTAATGGAAGCAACCGTCATAATCCGGTCTTTCGTAATCGCGGATGGGACATCTTTCAACGCGATATGGACCGTGACGGGAACGGCTTTAAGGCGCTTCGAAGCCATCATCATGACGGGGATCGCAGTCGACGCCGCCATGGCGTACGGCAAGCTCCGCCAGGAACTCGGTGTGTCCGGCGTGGGCGAAGCCGCTTTCAAGCAGCACATATTTTGCAATCGGATTGGTGACGATGCCCGCGGCGTGCCCCGCGGCGGTAAGGGCGACCGCTTTCTCTATGGAAGCGATGATCGCGCCGGCGTGCGCGCTATTGGGCGAGCCGGCTATGACCGGGCCGAGAGGCTCGGAGAGCGGCAACAAAGGCAGTGCGTCAGGGAAGACCTCGGCCGCCTGCTCCGGACTTTCGATCTCCTGGATGAAAACGGAGTCGCCATCGTCCAGCAGGCCGGCACGATCGACGAAGACGGTAGGATCGCCGACGACAAAAAAAGCAGGGACATTCCCCGCCTTGCGGCGCAGCCACGCGAAGAGCGTAATGTCTGGCCCGATGCCAGCGGGGTCGCCCATTGTGACAGCAAGCGGCTTCAGATGAGGCTCCGGCCGCGAGGGTGACTCATTCCCGGCACGTAATGATGCTATCAGACTAACTTCCCCGGTAATCAATCGAGGCGGCTTGCTTCAACTCTTGCAAGTAGCGCCGCGAAAAGCGCTCATATTCTTGTTGGCGGACGTCCGGCTTTTGCTCCGCTGGGGCTTTCGCCTTTGCGGCAATGCCTTTCCTGCAAATAGCATAAGACTCAATTGCGCTGCCGACAAGAACCGGAGGCGTCATTTGTCCTTCAGAAGCCTTGAGAATCAGAGGTTGGACATCCTTCGGGAAGGAAGCAAGCTTCGCTTTGTCGATCGATCTTACCGTCGCATCGGAGACAAGTTTCGCCTCATTCGGGAGTTGCGCGCAGGACGTGAATTTTTCCTTCAAATTCTCGGCTTCCATCATGCGCTGGCTGACGGCTTTCTGGTCGGTGCTGGCGACGCTGAGCCGCAAAACGCGAACATCGAATTGAATGTCGCTTCGGTAGGCTTCTCGTCAGTGTTCGGCAGGGCGGAGAAAAGAGACGCGAGCCTTGGACCATATTGCCTGCGGATGACATCGCGCCAGGCAAGTTGCGCACGAATGATGTCCTGGATCGTTTTCCGGTTGATGCCATCGGTCTCGAACTGTTTGTAGAATTCCTCGAGCTTGGATTTTTTGCTCGGCTTGCTACCACCGGTGGCTCCAGCGGCGGCATTGGCTGTACCTGGCGTATTGGATTCGCTAGCGGCCTGGAGATTTGTCCCGCTTCCGGCCTTTTTTATTTTCCGCGTCAGGCTTGGCGCCCGCGCCTGCGCTCGGGGCGGTGGCCCCAGCCGAGTCTCCGCCGGTCCTTTGGGCAAGTGTCTCCTCGACCTCTTTATCCGTGATTTTGATGTCGAGTTTCTTCGCAGCCTGCAATTTGAGCTTATCCTCGATCAAGGCGTCGATTGCGGCCTTGCGGGATGTTCCTCCGCCCTCGGAAAGAACCCTAGTTCTTGGCGTCTTCGAGAAGCTGCTTTTTGATCCGCTCGGCGGCTTGTTCAGCCTCGGCCTGCGAATGAGGGTTCGCGGCAATCATCATTTGGCGGAAACGCTCTTTGATGGCGTCCCCCGTAAGGATCGCTTTCATACGATCGCCGAAGCCGTTTGTGCGGGCGTTCCAGCGTATTCTTTGCGCAACATCGCCGGATGTTATGGGCTCATCATTGACGAGCACGACAACATTTTGAGCCTTGGCGTCCGGGGTGCCTGTCAGGAGCGCAAAAAAAATGCCGCCAGCAGCCAGAATAATCAGTCGATGTCGATTCTCAATTCGCATAGCGGAAGCCTGGATTTAATTTGCGGCAAGAGTTTGCCACTTCAGCCGAAATCTCCGAATGGCAACAGAGTACTTGTCAAGGAGCAAACTCAGCTCCGCCTCCCTTTAGCGGAAGACGGCCGCTTCAGGTGAAAGATCGCCGATCGAGCTTGGGGCCGTCTGCTGGCCGAAACCTTTGATGCCAACGCGCACCAGGACGGACGTGCTCGGAACAAGGTCGAGATATGAGATATAGGTTTGCTGGTAAGTGACGGAAAGAATGAAGCATTCGTCGGCGTATTGAATGCCCGCGCTGTTCCGCACCCATTGGTTGAGTTCGATATCGTAGCGGAGGTCTCCGAATACGGTCCACTCGTCATTCAACTTGACGGCGGCAAAAGCCGGCAATTTCGTCGCGGGTATTCGGGAAACCGAGCTGCGGCTGCGCCGCGACGGAGACGTAGCTGAGCGCTCCCTGGAAAAAGCCCAGCTTCGTCTGGAGGCTGTAGTTTTGACTTGAGAAAGCAAAATCCTGCTCGTTGATGCGGAGCTGGGCCAAAAAGCGGAACCGGTTCATATAGTCGACATAGCCGCCGAAGACGTAATCCGACGCGTCGGTGCCAAGCCCCGTCGTTGGGTCATACGGATTGGTGCCCGCGAGATGAACGCTCTCACCGCCGATAGCCCTTACGCTGACGCCGTTATAATTCTGGTAAGTGTACTGCAGCCCGAAATTTGTCCTTGTATCGTTCTCGATGCGGTCGTAGCCGGAGAACTTGTTGATGTCGAACAGGAGCGTGTCGTCGAACACAAGGCTTTGAGAATCCTCGTTGGGAACATTCGAGTTTGACCCGCCGGCGCGGGCGATAATCTGAGCCACGGGCTCGATGACGTGGGATGCATTTTCGGTATGGGCAACAAAAGGATAGCGGTAGTCCAGGCCCACTCCGATCATCTGCCGCGTGAAGGTGTCTGTGGGCCCGGTAACGCCGTCAATATCCTGGAAGTTCGAGACACTATAAAGGTCGGCGCGCCCGAGAACAAATGGCGTGAAACGCTCGCCGAGGTCATCGGTCAGCGTGCGCCGCCATTCCGCCTGCGTCACGATATGGTCCATGGTTCCGCGGTAGACCGGCGAGAGCAGGCTGGCGGGGTCGTTCACACTGAGAGCGAGCGCATTCAAGTCGAATCTGAGTTCGCCGCCAAAAACCGGCTTGTTATGGATGTAATTGTAGTCGATGACCGGATAAGCCGTTGCGGTCACAGTCTTCTGGTATGTATTCGTCTCATAATCGTAGACTTCTCCGCCAGTCAAATTGCCGTATTGGGCAACGGTCATGTTGAAGTAGTTTCTGTCGCCCATCCCGGTTAGGAAGACGGAAGAAACGCGCTCGGTGGCATAGATGTCGTCGAGCCTGTAAAATCGACGGAATGTTTCATCGCTTTCGAGGATGGCATTCCACCCGACACTCCAACGAGCGTTCAGGGCGAAGGCTGCCGTTCGTTTCCACGCTGCCGCGCCAGTTTCTGTCTCCGAAGAAAGTCCTGGGCCTTGTCATTGAAGGCCCCGGCAAGCTTCACTTCATAAGCGCCGTTCCAAAGACGCTGCCGCCAGTCGGCCTGCATAAGGTAACCGGCTTTCGTCGTGAATTCCGGCATAAGCGTGAGATCGTAATTGGGCGATATCCCCCAATAATAGGGAATCGCGACCATGTACCCGAGGCTGGTGTCTACTGCCATAAGTTGGCGCCATGAAGCCGGAGCGCTGCTTCACCGAGGGGTCCGGCGTATAGAACCAGGGAACCCAGGCGACCGGGATGCCGAAAACCTCAAACACGGAGTTTTCGTAGTAGACATTCTGATCGGTCTTGTCGTCGATCACGCGCTCCGACTTGACTCGCCAGATCGGGGGCCTGTCCGGATGGGCCTCGCAAGGCTTGCAAGCACGTGACAACGCCATTCTCGAAGATCGTTTTGTCACCCTTCCGGTAGGCGTTCGAAGCTGCGACCCGCGTGTCGTCCTGCGTGAGAGCGCGCAGGGAACGGATGAAACCGTCGCGAAAATCGGCGCTCAAGGTCAGCCGTTCCGCATTGACGACCGAACCGTCCGAATCCTTCAAGCGGACGTTTCCCATAGCCGTCAGCGTGTTGACGCTCTTGTCGTAGATCACCTCGTCGGCGAGCAAAACGTTGTCGTTGTAGTAAATCTCGACGTTGCCGCGGGCGATGACGCGGTTGTTCCGATTATCGTAAACGAGGTCGTCGGCTTGAAGAAGGAGCGGCGACGACTTGTCGGGAGAAACTTGCTTGGCGACGACCTGGTCGGCGGCGTGGGACTGGAGAGCCGTGATGGTGGATTGCTGCGCGCGCGCAATGCCGCCGCAGCATGCCCAGCATGCCAGGACTGCCGAAAGCACCCTAAGCATTGTTCGCCGTTTCCACACCGTCAACCGTCACCCTCAAGGCCTCGGGCCATCCAAACTTACCCATCCTCCTGATGCAGAAGAACAGTCGCAGCCAATAGCAGCGCAGTAAGAGCAGGCGCCCAGGCCGCTACTGTTACAGGCACCACCCCCGACGCACCAACTTTACGCGAAAGTTCTGAAAATATGAAAAAGCCGAACCCCCCGGTCAAACCCGTCAAAACCATAGTTTGAATCCTGCCGAAACGAAAGGCTTTCAGTGAGCAGGTTGCAGCTATCAACACCATTGCGGCCATAAGAATAGGCCGAGACAGAAAAAGCTGATATTGAAGTTCATACTGTCCTGTTGGGATCCCGGCCTTCCTGGCAAAATCAATAAACCCAGGAAGCTCCCAGAATGATAGAGTTTCTATCGAGCCAAGACTGTTCATAATCTGAATAGGACTGAGGTATGTACTTATGAAATACTCCTTGTATCGCTGAACAGCCTCGCCGGAGCTTTGCACAACCGCGTTCTCCAGACGCCAATAGCCTTGCCTAAGTTCAGCCTTGTTTGCTTGAATCTGCTCATAAAATCTATTGTTGAGATCAAATTGCAACAGGGTTACGCCGCCAAGCGTCAAGCCCCTGTCGGCGGATGACTTGGCGTGCAAAATCGTGGGGCCATCCACGCTCTCCTGCCTCAACCAGGAGCCGGTGAGCCGCATCGCTCCAAAGGATTTTTCGGTGTTGAATAGCTTGGTTTGGATGCGCTCCGATTCGGCTTTCATCATGGACGCGATGGGGTTGAAGACGGTTACGGCAAAGACGCCAAAACCGATCCCAACCCAAAGTCCCGGCTGGATGAACTGCCAAACCGAGAGCCCCGAGGCGCGGATGATGATGAGCTCCGACGTACGGCTGAAGCTCAAGAATGCGCCGATCGTTCCGATCAAGATGGCGAAGGGCAGGGCAAGTTCCGCAAAAACAGGGACGCGAAGCAAGCTGATCGTAGCCACGGTAAGGGCGCCTATGTCATCCCGGGATGAGCTTCTTCTGAGATTTTCTACGAAATCTGCAAAGAAAATAAGAAGAAATGTGATGAAGAATACGGCCAATATCGTAACGATAAATCTCATGGCCATATAACGCCCGATAGTTTTGAAAATCAGCATATCGAGATCCCGTCACGGCTAAGAGGGTTGTGCGGTCCGCCGCCGCATCAAGATTAAGGGCCAAGGCAGGCGCAAGCGTGGCATTGCAATTGCAGGGGCGTTGATGTTGAAGCCAAGCATCAGGAGGCCAAGCGCACCGACTGCAGCAGGCACCCCATAGATCAGCAAAAGCGCCCACAAATTCTTGCCGACCATGTTGACTCCGGCGATCCCGACCAGACGGACCATCGCGCCGACCGCGAAAGCGGTGAACAAAATCCCCGTGCGCCCTTCGCGAGTCGTCCTTGGCCGGCCGAGGTAGAGCGTGGCAAGGATCGCAAACACAAGGGCATACACGCCGGCCGCAAAGCGCTCGTGAATTTCAGACCTGAAGCGCGCCTTGTTGTCCTGGTAATATTTACTGCTCTCATCGGGATAGAGAAGGTCTCCGATATCGCGCTCTCGGGGATTTAAGTCGCCTGGCCCCTGTTTCTGCGCCATGTCCCCGATGTCGAATGCATAGGTTTTGAAGACAACGATTTGCATATCCTGCTTTCCAGCCTCCTGCCGCAGGATTTGACCATCGTACAACTCCATCGAGGAGCGTCGGCCCTCGCTTAAGACTTGCCCCCGTTCCGCGACGATCGTCGTCGCCATCTTCGGGTCCCTCTCGTCGCGAACGACGACGCCAAGCAACTCTCCCTCTTTCCCTTTGTCCCGCATGTGGAACGTGAGGCCAGGCTCCAGGTCGGTGAATTCTCCGGGCTGCATAACCTGCGACAGCAGGTCTGCCCGCACCTGGGAAACATAATCGTTGAGGAGCCGCGCGGCCTTTGGAATGACGAAAATGTTCGCGGCCAGCACACTGACCGAAACCACAATGGCAAGCGCGATGTACGGCACGAACAGGCGCCAGACAGAAGCGCCCGCAGCCGACAGCACAATCAGCTCGCTATCACCGTTGAGCCGATTCAGCGAGTGGAGCGAGGCGATGAGAAAGGCGATCGGCGCCACGGTGACGATGAGATTGGGGAGCGCCAAAGCCGTGATTTTCAGAAACAGGATGAAAGTCTGCCCTTCGGAAGTTAAAAGCTTGATCTCCTTGAGAATTGACGTCAGCCATACAATAAGCGTCAACGAGATCAGGATCATGAGCACGGCCGACGCCGTCTGGCGAAAGATGTAGCGGCTGATCAGCATGCTCTAGCGCTCCGCGGCGATCCGCCGGCTCCGCCGGCTCCCCCAAGTCTCAACACGCATTACGCATGGCTTCATGGCGCATTTTCGGCCACAGCGGGCTTTGCATTTATGGGGCATTCCTGTAGGGTTTCGTGTTGACTATATGACCATCACTTGCCCGCCAGACTGGTTTGTCCTTTCCATGACAGAGCTTCCCAGCATTTCATTTGCCTCCCTGGATGCAAAACCGAACGCTTCCACCGTCGTCTATTTTATGGCGGAGGGGGAGGGGGTGCCTCCCCATGTCAAGAAGCTCGACGCCTCGACGGGAGGTGCGATTTCCAGGGCGCTGGAAATCGCTGCTTTCAAACGCAAGCGAAAGAGCATGGTCGAGATTCTGGCCCCGCACGGCCTTTCCGCCAGCCGCCTCATCCTTGTGGGCGTTGGCGAGACGAAAACGCTGGATGCTCGCGAATGGACAGAGATCGGAGGCGCGGTCCGAGGCAAGCTGCCTGCAAGAACGGCGGAAGCCGACGTTGTTTTCGATGGCGTTGATTCGCTGAATGGCGAAGCGCCGCTTTCTTTCGCGCTCGGCTTCGGCCTGAGGAATTATGCGTTCAAGAAATACAAGTCGAAGAGCGGTCGAGGCGAAGCCGAAGAACTCCGAAGCCGAAAATGACCGCGCTCCGCCGCGGCTGAAGATCTTTACGCCTTCGGCTGAGCAACTCGGACGCGGATTTCAGAAAGACCGGGCTCTTCTCGAAGGCGTCTACTTTGCACGCGATCTGGTGAATGAGCCAGCCAACATCCTGACGCCGCCAGAATTTGTCGAGCGGCTTCGCGCGCTTGAAGGGGAAGGTCTTAAGGTCGAAGTTCTGGACGAGCGCGCGCTCAAATCACTCGGAATGAACGCGATGCTGGCCGTGGGCCAAGGCAGCGCCCAGCCTTCGGCAGCCGTCATCTTGCGGTGGAACGGCGTTCCGCAAGCTGACGGATCCGAAGGCAGTCTTGTCTTCGTAGGGAAGGGCGTCTGCTTCGATTCGGGCGGGATCTCCATCAAGCCGAGCCAAGGCATGGAAGATATGAAGGGCGACATGGCGGGCGCTGCCGCTGTTGCCGGCGTGATGACCACGCTTGCTCGCCGCAAAGCCCCGGTGCGTGCCATCGGCCTTGTCGGCTTGGTGGAGAACATGCCAAGCGCAACGGCAAGCCGCCCCGGCGATATCGTCACGTCGGCATCGGGCCAAACCATTGAAATCCTGAATACCGACGCCGAAGGGCGGCTCGTTCTCGCGGACCTCCTATGGTACGCTCAGGCACACCTCGAGCCGAAGCTCATCATCACGCTGGCGACGCTCACAGGCGCGATTCTTGTCGCACTCGGCAAGGAATATGCGGGGCTGTTCTCGAACGATGATTCTCTTGCTGCCCGGATCAGCGAGGCCGGACAGGATATTGGCGAGCTCGCCTGGCGGCTCCCGCTGTCCAAGAAGTACAACAAGTTGATCGATTCGAAGCTCGCCGATGTTAAGAACATCGGCGGACGCGACGCGGGCTCGATCACGGCCGCGCAATTCCTTCTCCGCTTCGTCAAATCCGGCATGCCGTGGGCGCATCTGGACATCGCCGGCATGGCCATGGGGTCTCCGTCCTCCGACATCAATTCGAGCTGGGGGTCTGGTTACGGCGTTCGCTTGCTCGATCAGTTTTCGGAAAAGTTCTACGAGAGCCCTTCCGAGACCGAATAGCAAAAGGTTCCATAATACATCTTATGCGAATCGCGCAGCGCGCTTAAGGCCGCTGTGACGAATTCGGCTGAACGGCTTCCGGGTTTGGGCGCCTCGATGAGATGGCGATAAGATCGCGGGATTTTTTTTTGGAACAAACAAAGAACGCGCTCAATTTCGCGGCGAAATCTTCCGACTTCGAATAAAGGACAAAAAATACCTCTCCCTTGCTCGCGAGCTATGGCCCGGAGCATGAGCAAAACCCCCTCTCCATCCAAACTACGCCAAAGGCGCGGCCTGCACCGTGCGAGAACATCAAATTGTATGGCGGTGGCGACCCCGATCGCCGTGCGAAAGACGAAATACGGCTTTGTCCAATCAAGCGCGCACATTTTCGCGATGTGAACGCCAAAAATCCCGACCTTGCACGCTGGTCGAGATCAGAGCCGCAGCTGGAAGTGAGAGCCAATTGGGGAGAGCATCTCATTTCCTCTCGCCCCGATAGGGGGTCCGATGGCGAATGGCCACCAACGATAGCGATCAGGAAAGAAGATAGCCTCGCTGCACGGAATGCTGGAGCAAGGGTGCGCCGATCTTACCCTCGGAAGGACCCTTATTGGTCTACCGGCACGAGGCGGCGAAAGCCGCGCGAGCCAAGGACGTCCGCAAAGCCGCAGGATGGAGAAGAAGAAGCATACGATTGACGCGGCAAGGCGCATCACCCGGTCCTTGGGCCATCGGAAAAGACACACTGAAGCTAATGTGATTTGGCGTTCCGGGTCAATCTGTTGCAGACTGGCATCAGCCAATGCGCAAGCGGCACGAAAGGCCTACCCCTTCCGTGCCGTTGGTGTGTAACCGCGCCGTTTCTAGCAGGCTGCTTTTCGGCTTTTTCCCGATGCACTCTAGGATCGAGCTGAGTGCCGATTGACATATTCGCCTCGGCTCAGCTCGGCCCCAGAGGCCAATTTGGGGGCTCGTGGCGGTCAGCTTCGGAGCCTGCTACTCCTTCAAAGGCAAGTCGCCGATAAGGGGAATCGTTATCCGAACTCGGCCGCTGTGAATATCCCCTGCCCCATTTTGGGTTGAAAGCTCGTATTCGCCAGCAACCTGAACATTCGGCGCCACGAAGCCTCCCACCCCCGTTTTCAGGAAGAAGCCACGCGCCTCAAGGTTATCGTTGATCGCGACGGCATGGGCCGTGTTGAAGGCGAGCTTCGCGGTGTAGGTCTCACCGGTGGAAAAGAGGCCCTCATATCCAACCTCGCCATACGCAGCGGCGCTCCCAAAGACCGGCGTCGTTGCTCGCACGCGCGCCGTCCAGAAGCCGGTGGTGATGTCCTGGTTGCCATACTGCAGCGCAAGAAGTTGCGCGGCCTCTGTAAAGCTGCCGATATTGATGGAGGCGTAGCCAACGCGGGCGGCGGGCGTGATCGTGAAGGCGCCGAGGTTATAGTCCAGGCCGAGAGCGCCGGCGACGGTGTAGTCCATGCTGGTGGTTCCACCGTCAGCCATGACAGTCGGAAAGCCGGTGTTACGTCCTATCTTGCTATATTCGTTGAAGGATGCGCCACCCTCGATCCCGGCAAAAAAGACGGAGAGGCGGGAAAGAGCGTAAGCATCGATCTGAGTGGTGCCGAGATCGGACCTCAGAGCGTGACCGGACAGGTTACCCGTCTGGTAGGCGAACGCCGAGCCAAAGGCAATAGGACCGCTGTTAGCATCGAAGCCCGCGCGAACGCCGCCAAGGGAGTAATCGAAGCCGGTGCCGCCGTAGGTGGAGAAATTTGTTCCGCCAAAGGAAGCCGTTTGCCCGATGACCTCGGCATAAAGCCCGCCGGGCGTCTGGCCAAACGGCGACAGGCCTCTGCGGAAGATGATGTCCGATGCGTCAAGACGCGTCGAGAGCGCAACCTGCCCCAACGCGCCGACCGCGGACCCGGTTTCCGCCGTCGACAGCAGAAGAGAAGCATAGCGAGCCAGAAGCTGATGCCCAGCCTCCGTTGGATGCACGCCATCCCAGAAGAGATAGCCCTGGCCGTTGCTTTCAATGCAAGCCAAGCTGTAGACGCAGCCCTGCGTCACATTCGTAAATCCGAACGCACCTGGGTTGGCCCGAATCACATTGAACGCCGAGTACCAGTCCATCTGAATGAGATTGGCGTTCGGATTAAGGACAGCGAGCAGTTGCGTCGCCTGATTGAGAGTTTGGTTATAGACGACGGTCGCGAGCATTCCCCCCTGCTCCGCAAGCAGCCCACCAGCAAGAGCATTCGGGGTTGCGCCCAGGTTTGGCAGGTTCGAGACAAGGATTGTTTTGGCGCCGTAGCCCACGGCGAGCGCGACATTCGAGGCTTCGTTCGTCCCCGTTTGGATCGCAAAATTTGCAATCTGTGTCGGGGTCAATGTCGGGTTGAGGAAATTGAAAAAGTCGTTGGCGCCGCCCTGAACGCTGACCAGATCGGTTGCGCCGAAAACTCCGCCCGAGGCGTGAAATGCGTTAATCTGCGTCTCAACCGAGGGCAGCGCCCCCCCTACGGTCTGCGCCCCGCCGATGGCCGCGTTCACGTTGTCGGACCTGCCGCCGTTATCGAAAGGCGCAGAGAAGACCGGGGTCTTCCAGAACGAGTTCATCGAGCTGCCGGGATTTGTGGACTTTGCCGCATTTGAAAGAAGCTCGATCCAAGTTGGGCCGTTTGAGAAACGCCCATTGTAATAAGGCGGAGAGAGCGGCTGTCCGATATTCTTGTAAAGGTTGCCGTTGTCGGAAAGGCTGTCGCCAAAGGCGATGACGCGGTTATAGTCGCTCGGGTCTGCCAAAGCTGCCGATGTCAGACAGACAAATGCAGACATAAAACCCAGAATGCGCATAAGTATTCCCCCTGCCCCAACCATTTACTTTTGTAAATGTCACACGTTAGATAGATTCGCAGCCATTCATCAACGAACGCGCTAAGAATTGGGCAGATAGAAGCAAAACAGCCACAGTGTGGCTCAAAGAGGAGGTCATGTTGGGGGACAGCAAAGGAAGCCCTGAAGTTTTCACACAGCTACCGCGGTCCGCCGAAGCTATCGAGCGCCTTGTCGATATCATGGCGGCGCTTCGAGACCCCGAGCGCGGCTGCCCGTGGGACCGGACGCAGACGTTCGCGACAATCGCCCCCTACACGATCGAGGAAGCCTATGAGGTGGCCGACGCCATCGAGCGCGGGCGCCATCGACGATCTGAAGGACGAACTTGGCGATCTGCTGCTCCAGGTCGTCTACCACGCGCGCATGGCGGAAGAGGAAGGCTTGTTTGCCTTTCCGGACGTCGCTGAAGCCATCTCATCGAAAATGATCCGCCGCCACCCGCATGTTTTTGGCGAAGGCGGCGGCGACGGTGGCGCACATCAATGGGAAGCCATCAAGAAGCAGGAGCGTGAAGCGAAGGCAGCGCAAAATGGATCCGCGCGCCCTTCCCTTTTCGAGGATATCCCGGCCGGGCTTCCGGCGCTTGCAAAGAGCCAGAAACTCCAGAGGCGCGCGTCGCGCATGGGCTTTGACTGGCCCTCGGTTGAACCGATCCTGGAAAAGCTTGAGGAGGAGCTTGGGGAACTGCGGGCCGAGATCGCGTGTCCGCCAGGCGCAGAGAAAGAGAAGAGGCAATTCGAGGAGTTCGGCGACGTGATGTTTGTCGTCGTTAATCTTGGCCTCAGGCTTGGGATCGACGCCGAGGCGGCGCTTCGGGCGGCCAACGCCAAGTTCGTCCGCCGCATGGAGTCGATGGCCGCTCAGGCCGATGAGAGCGGCCAGGCGCTCGAAACGATGACCCTGGACGAGATGCAGGTGCTATGGGATCGGGCGAAAGAGGCGGAGAAGGCATAGGAGCCTGCGACATCGTTCCGCCTCCTCACCCCAAGCTGAGCTTAGCGGAAACGCCAACATGTCGTCCCGGAAAGGCGAAGCCTTATCCGGGATCGTAATACATTGAGGCGTCTACCTTTTTTGCGATCCCGGCTCGCGCTTCGCTTGGCCGGGATGACGAAGCGAGTGGATCGCCGGATAACATCCGTTGGCCAGCCTGGATGCCGCCTTAACGTGAGCGAACCTACTGCTGCTTCGCCTTCTCCTCCGCGACCAGCTCCTTCTTTGAAAGTTTTCCGATCAGCGTCTTCGGCAGTTCCTCGCGGAACACGATTTCGGCTGGCATCTCGATCTTCGAGATGCGCGCCGTGAGAAATTCGATCATCTCCTCCCGGGTGACATGCTCACCGGGGCGAAGCTTGACGAACGCTTTCGGCGCTTCACCGCGATAGGTGTCGGGAACGCCGATGACAGTGACTTCGTCCACCGCCGGATGCTCATAGATCGCCTCCTCGATCCGGCGCGGATAAACGTTGAAGCCCGAGCAAAGAATCAGGTCCTTGATCCGGTCGACGATATAGGTGAAGCCGTCGTCATCCATATAGGCGACGTCGCCGGTCCTCAAAAACTCGCCGATGAAGGCGTCGGCGGTCTCGTGCGGCTTGTTCCAGTATCCCTTCATGACCTGGGGGCCGAAAATGCGAGATCTCGCCCCGCTGACCGGGCGGGACCTCGCGGTCCGGAGCGCCCAGCTCGCGCAGCGACATGATCGTGCCCGGCACCGGCAAGCCGATGGATCCCTCCTTGACGGCCCCGCCGACGGGATTGATGTGCGTCACCGGAGACGTTTCCGACAGGCCGTATCCCTCGACCAGTTTGCAGCCCGACACGTGCTCGAAATCGCGTTTCACCTCCAGCGGCAACGGAGCCCCGCCCGAGATGCAGAACTTCAGAGACGAAAGATCGTGGTTCTTGATATCGGGAGCCTTCGCAAGCGCGTTGAACAGCGTGGGAACGCCCGCCATGATCGTCGGCTTGGTCTCATCGACAAGCTTCAGCGTCTGTTTAAGCTCGAAGCGCGGCAGCATGATCATCTGCGCCGCCTTCTCGATCGCGAAATTCATCAAGCCTGTCATCGCGAAGGAATGGAAGAAGGGAATGACGCAAAGAAAGCGCTCTTCGCCATCGACTGCGAGGCCCGGGAACCAGGCTGCGGCCTGCTTCACGTTGATGGAGAGATTGGCGTGCGTGAGCATCGCCCCCTTGGGCGTGCCCGTGGTGCCGCCTGTATATTGCAAGGCGGCGACGCTGTTCACGTCGATGTCGCATGGCGCAAACGTGCCGTCGTTCTTCAAGAGGTCCCGCGATGCGATCAGGCCAGAGCCCGCTTTCCAGGACGCGACGTTTTTCCTCTTGAAGCAGGCTGAAGAGAAACCCCTTCAGGCCGGGCAACATGTCGCGAAAGCGCTCTACGACCACATGCTTCACAACCTTGCTGGCGAGCAGAGCCTTCGCTTTCGGCAAAGTTGCCGCAAGATCGAGCGTGATAACGATTTCGGCCCCCGCATCCTTCATCTGGAATGTCAGTTCAGGGACCGTATAGAGCGGATTCAAACCGACGACCGTCCCACCGGCTTTCAGGATCGCATAATAAAAGACGATGAAGGCCGGGCAATTCGGAAAGAGGAGCCCGACGCGCGTCCCCTGCCCTACGCCAAGCCCTTGAAGCCCTTTCGTGGCGCGGTTGACGGCGTCTCCCAGTTCCGCGTAGCTCAAGATTTTTCCGAAAAATCCTGTCGCGGGCCTCGCCGGAAAGCGAGCGGACGCCTGATCGAGGAAACGCGGCAGCGGCTCCGGGTCCAAACGCTGAAACCAGTCTATTTCCCGCGGGTAGCACTTCAACCACGGGTAGGCTTTATTGCCGATCGGGGCGTGGGACTTCGGCTCGCTGGTCAAACCGGCTTGTTCGGACCTTTCCATAGCCCTTCCACTTCCAAGCTTCTGATTGAGTAGATTTCAGTAAGGATGGAGCGTAACTCCGGCGCGTCAAGGCCGAAACGCACCGATAAGAACATGGCACGGCGTCGCTCCTCGCTTTTTGAGGTGATGAGTTGCCACTTTCAACCATAGGATGGCCATCTCGTCGCCTTCCCGTTGAACGAAGGTGTTCATCTCTAGGCCGTGTCGCTGGACTTACGGCAGGTTTGCCGCTATTCACGCTTTGATTGAATGGGCGGCGGGACCTTAACTTCGACCGCTCGAAATCGCTCGAGGGAGCCTGCGATGGACGATGTAGCAGAAAAGGTTATCGCAATCTTGCGCAAGAATATGCGCAATCCCGAAAAGGAAATCACGCTCAATACAAAGCTGACTGATCTGGAAATTGAGTCTCTGGATCTTGCCGTCATTGTTTTTGATATCGAGGATACCTTCGGTATTCAAATTCCCTACAATGCGAATGAAGAAGTCGTCGATTTTGCAACTGTCGGTTCCGTTGTCGAGAGGGTCAAGGCCGTTCTGGCAGGGGAGAACGCATCGAACGCTGCCGCCTGACCGGCGCGCAGCAGGGGGCATCGATCATGGCATTGAACGGCAAGGGTCGCCGCGTCGCGGTCACAGGGGTGGGAGTCGTGACGTGCATCGGCACGGGCGTCGACAAATTCTGGAACGCCATCAAGTCGGGCACGCATGGGATCGGCCCCATCGAGGGCTTCCCCTTACATGACTTGTATATCAAGATCGGGGGCGAGGTCCGCGATTTCGACCCGAATGAGCGCTGCAAGAGCAAGGCCGTCATTCTGTCCGATCGCTTTTCGCAATATGCCAGCGCCGCCGCCCACGAAGCCGTGCAGCAATCCGGGCTGGAGACGCCGTTCAAGAATGGCGAGCGCGCTGCCGCCATCGTCGGCTCGGGCGCGGGCGGACTCTCGACGCTCGAAAAAGCCTATGAAGACATCTTCGTTCACAAGAAAAAAGCGACGCATCCGCTGACGCTTCTGCGCATCATCGGCAGCACCGCCGTCGCTCACGTCAGCATCGATCACGGCATCAAGGGGCCGGTTTTCGGCACGGTCAGCGCCTGCTCCACCGGCGCTCATGCCATCGGCCTCGCCTTCCAGATGATCAGGGGCGGCGCTGTTGATGTCGCCGTCGCCGGAGCTTCGGAGGCATCGATCAATTATGGCTCCATGCGCGCGTGGCAGGCCATGCGCGTGCTCTCGCCGGATGGCTGTTTCCCGTTTTCCAAGAGGCGCAACGGAACGGTGCTGGGCGAAGGCGCCGGGATCCTCGTTCTGGAGGAGATGGACCACGCCAAAGCCCGCGGCGCAACCATTCTTGCCGAGCTTTTGGGGTTCGGCATGACGTCGGACGCGAGCGACATGGTGAACCCCGACATTGACGGCCCGGCACGAGCCATGCAGATCGCTCTTGCCGACGCCAACCTTGCGCCCGGCGACATCGACTATTTGAATGCGCACGGCACCGCCACGTCCGCGAACGATATCAACGAGACGCGCGCCATCAGGAAGGTGTTCGGAGCGCACGCAAACAGGCTTTCCGTCTCCTCCACGAAGTCGATGCACGGGCATTGCCTGGGCGCGGCGGGTGGCGTGGAAGCCGCGGTCTGCGTGCAGGCGATCCGCGAGGGCTTCATTCCGGCGACGATCGGCTTTGATGAACCTGGAAATGAGTGCGACCTCGACTACACGCCGAATGAAGGACGCTACCGGGATATCAGCTATACGATGTCGAACTCATTTGCTTTCGGCGGCTTGAATGCGGTGCTTGTTTTGGGTTCACCTCAGAATTGACAAGAAATAGCCCGGCTCTGATCTCAATGTTGGGTTGGGTCAAGCCCTCCGGCAGGAGCGTGCGGCTGTAAGCTGAAGCCGGGCCCCTGCGGCAACAACAAGTGAGGCTGCTGCGTTTCCCTCGATCAGGCGGGCGCGAGCGGATGCGTAAGGTTCTTCTCGATGGTCACGATGTTTGAAGAGCACTCCCCCCTTGCATGGATTGCTTTCAACATTCTCATACTCGCGATCCTGGCAGCCGACCTCGGCCTCTTCCACCGGAAGCCGAGAGAGATTCCCGTCCGCGAGGCTCTTTGGACAACGGCCGGCTACATCACGCTCGCCCTTTCTTTCAACGCCTGGATCTACTTTCAGTTCGGGCATGAAAAAGCCGTCGAGTTTCTGACCGGCTACTTCATCGAATATGCGCTCAGCATGGACAACATCCTCGTGTTCGTTGTCATCCTTGGCTACTTCCAGGTCCCGCGAGAGTTCCAGATGCGCGTGCTTCTTTGGGGCATTCTGGGCGCGCTGGTCTTGCGCGGCATCTTCATTCTTGCCGGGTTCGCCCTGATCGAAGCCTTCGATTGGACGGTCGTCGTCCTCGGCGCCTTCCTGATCTATACGGGCTTCAAAACCATGTTTTCCGGCGATGAGTTCATCGATCTCAAGGATAGCCGCGTGATCAGGATCACGCGCCGCCTCATCCCGATCACGCATGACTACGATGGCGAGAAATTCTTCACGAGGCTGCCTTCAGGAAAGGCTGTCGCAACGCCGCTTTTCCTCGTGCTCATCGTCCTGAATGTGACGGACATTATTTTCGCGCTCGATTCGATCCCCGCGATCTTCGCGATTACGCGCGACCCTTTCATCGTCTACACATCGAACGTTTTCGCGATCCTTGGTCTCAGGGCGCTTTATTTCGCACTATCGGGTATGGTGGACAAGTTCCGGTACTTGAAATATGGGCTTTCCCTTGTGCTCATCTTCATCGGCGTGAAGATGATCTATAATTACCCGAACTGGCTGGAAGATATTCCGACCGAGTGGGCGCTTGGCGTAACCGCGATCCTGATTTTCGGCTCGATCTTCGCGTCCCTTATTCACAACCGGATCGACGAAAACGCATCCCCGCAATAACGGGTGCGATATCCGCTTTTGATGGATCAAATGCGGGCTCTAAGTTTTTGTTTATCGTGCATCTTTTCGGAAAACCGCTTCGCACTTTTCCGGACGCACTCTACCGCGCGCGCTCCAGGATCGAGCAGAAGTTGGCGACCGCCGCGCCACCCATATTGTAGACGGCCGCCAGCGTAGCGCCGGGGATCTGCATCTCCCCTGCTTCGCCCATGAGTTGCATGCATGCCAGGACATGCATCGACACCCCCGTCGCGCCGATGGGATGGCCTTTTGATTTGAGGCCGCCGGAGGGGTTCACCGGCAGCTTCCCGGTCTTTTCCGTCCAGCCTTCGCGCACCGCGATATGGGCCTGTCCGGGAGCGGTCAGCCCCATCGCCTCGTACTGGATCAGTTCCGCGATGGTGAAGCAATCGTGGATTTCCGCGAGGCTGAGATCGCCAAGGGTGACGCCGGCGCGGTCCAGCGCCAGCTTCCAGGCCCGGCGCGCGCCATCGAAAGCCACCGGATCGCGCCGGGAGAGGGGCAAAACGTCATTCGCATGCGCGGTTGCGCGAAACCGGATCGCACGTGGGGCGTCGCCCGCCGCGTCTTCCGCGACAAGGACAAGCGCCGCGGCCCCATCGGAGACCAAGGCACAATCGCTGCGCCGCAAAGGGTGGGCCACATACGGATTTTTGTCCGAGACGGTATTGCAGAACTCGAAGCTCAGCTCCTTGCGCATTTGGGCAAAAGGATTCGCAACGCCGTTTTTGTGGTTCTTGGCTGCGATGCGCGCAAGCTCCTCGGAGCGGTCGCCGTAGCGTTGGAAGTAGTTCTGCGCGATACGAGAGAAAATTCCCGCAAAACCGCCTTCAACTTCTGCCTCCTCCTTGCGGTACGACGCGCCGAGAAGGATGTCGCCGATTTCCGCCGCAGGCTTTGACGTCATCTTCTCCGCGCCGACGACAAGGGCCACCTTCCCCTGCCCCGCTTCGAGGAAGTTGAGAGCGGCGTAGATTGCGGCCGAGCCCGAGGCGCAGGCATCCTCCACGCGCACGGCAGGCTTGTTTGCCAGCGCGGGCTCGATCACGCCTGGGATGGCGCCCTGAAAATCCTGCTTCTGAAAGCCGTTATTCATGATGCCGACGAAAACGCCATCGACATCGTCCGCCGCGATTTGCGCGTGATCGAGGGCTGGCCGCACGACGCGAGCCATCAGCCCTTCCGTATCGGGATCTTCCAGCTTACCGAAAAGCGAATGCGCCCAACCTGTAATAAGTGCCGAACGAGCCACGCGCATTCTCCTCGACTTCAACACCGCTCATATAATCGCAGCTCGAGGGGGCGCAAATCAGAAGGCGGTGAGGGATGCGGCGCGAAAGCTCTACAGGATATACTTGGCGCTGACCGTGATCGCCGTTTTGCCTTTGATCTCGAACTGTGCGTCACCGAAATGAGGCTTTCCCATGAGCCGCGGATTGGTCGATACCCCAACCCCCTCCGTCGGGATGCCGAGGAAATTCGTATCGAGCGCGCCGTTCCCGTTCTCGTCGTGGATGGCGGCCACCGCATAGACGCCGTCCTTCAGCCCTTTATAGGTGACAATCACCTTCCCATCGCCGACGACCGTCTTGCTCTCGCGCACCGGATGCCCCTTCGTGCAGTCCGGGAATGCCTCCCTGTCCGAGCTTTCGGCGGAGAACACACAGAGAAGAATTTGACCTTGATTGCTTCTGAGATTATCGACCGTGATCGTCAGGTCAGCGGCAAGCGATTGCGCATGACAAAAACAAAAAAGCGTCGCAGCGGTGGCTGCAGTCTTCAAAAGAATTTTCATGAGGGCCAACCGTTGTAAGGAGGAGAAGCCTTCGCGGTAAGGGTTCCTCACGGCAGGATTGAGGCGAGTCAAGCGCTCTCGCCGGGCATGCCAGATACAGATTGATACAAGGAAGGCGATAGGATTTTGCGGCTGCGCGGTTTAGCCTTTGTTAGGGCGAAATCCAGCCGAGATTTTGTGCTTGGTTGGTTATCGGCATACGCTCACGTAGAGGTTTAAGCGGCGTGAGTACTGCGGAGATCCTTCGATGTTCAAGTTCGTAAAATACCTTATTGGCGCCGGCCTTATTGCCGGATCAACAACCGTGGCGGCGGCGGGCGATCTGCCTCCTGAAGTTATCGATGGCGTTATGGCCTCCTGCAGGCCCGATTACCACCAACTTTGCTCTTTTGTCGTCCCGGGCAGCGGGCGCGTCGCACGATGCCTTCTCGACCATGAAATGGAGCTTGCTCCACCGTGCCTGAAGTCGATCAAGCTCGCCTACGCGATGGAAGCTTGCATGCCCGATTATCGCAGGCTTTGCAATGGCGTACCGCCGGGCGGTGGACAGATTGTGGAATGCCTCGCCAGCCGCATGGAGGCGCTTGCCCCCGAATGCCAGCGTGTCGTGAGCGCGAACGCGCCTTACGCCGGTCCCGGCCATGAGCGCTATAGTTATAATCGCGGCCCAGGGCCTTACGCCGATCCTACGCCCAATGCCGAGGCTTATCGCTACGAGCCGCGCCCTTCCGAGACCACGCCATATCCGGCCCGTCCTTATGACGACCGGTATGCCGATCGCGGCTATGCTCAGCAACCCTATGGCGGGGAAGGACGCTACCCCGACCAGGGCTACAACAATCCAGGCTATCAGCAGCCGAGTCCCGGCTACCCGCAGCCTGAGGAAGAAAGCGCCCCGCTGAAATAGGCATCGTCATCCCGGAACGGCCCTGCGGCCGTATCCGGGACCGCAAGAAGCCTGGCCCTCGGGCGCTTTCCGCGTCCGTGGCCCCTCGACCCGAGCGCCCTCCTCCCGTAGCGCGAGAGGCGCGCCAATAGTAACATCAAGCACGCCAAGGCGTGCTTGATGGGAGAAAGAGTGGGTCGAGGACCGCAAATGACCGCTTGACGCGCTCACGCGACCCATCCGCTTTTGATGGAATCAAAAGCGGGCTATAAGTTTTTGTCTTTGCGTGCGTTTCTACCGGCAAACTGCTTCGCACTTTTCCGGACGCACTCGAATTCCAGATCAGCCATGATCCCGAGCGCATCCGGCGATCTTCAGGAAAAGTGTATGCGGTTTTCCGCCCGGAAAGCGCGACAAAATAAAAAGGTGGGGCGCATCTGGCGATTCGAAGCCGCTCTAACTAGAATCGAGTTGATCAAAGGCGGGTTGATTAGTCTCGCGCCACGCCGTTCATCCGCTCGACCTTGAACCCGCGCTTCCGGAGTATGCCGACCGTTTCTTCGGCGTGAGCGCGGTCCTTCGTCTCGATGACGATATCGACAAGCGTCCCCTTGGCCGGCACATCGAGATAAAAGCGGCGATGATACACCTCCAGGATGTTCACCCCGCAGCGGCCAAGCTCGCTCGCAATATCGCCCAGCGTTCCCGGCCGGTCGCTGATGGTGATCCTTAACGAAACAATCTTGCTCTCGCGTTCGAGCCCCCGCATGATGATTGAGGCGAGCACGCGGGAGTTGATATTCGCCCCGCTTTGGAAAAGACCAACGCGCCGTCCCGCAAAGCGCTGCTTGTTCGACAGAACCGCGGCGAGCCCGGCAGCGCTGGCGCCTTCGGCAACGGTCTTCTGAACGCTCGCAAGCGTGAAGATGGCTTCTTCGATGGCCGTCTCGCTCACGAGGATCACATCGGAAACAAGCTCGCGAATGATGGGCAGCGTGCACTCGCCGCAGGTCTTGACGGCGATGCCTTCCGCCAAGGTCGCGCCGCCGCACTCGACGATCCTGCCGCGCAGGGCGGCATAGGCTGAGGGATAGCTTTCCACCTCGACGCCGATAATCTCCATAGCCGGGCGGAGCGCCTTGGCCGCAGTGGCGACGCCGGCGATGAATCCGCCTCCGCCGATCGGCACGATCATGCAGTCGAGCGCCGGACAATCGTGGATGAACTCCAGCCCGGCCGTGCCCTGGCCCGCGATGACAACCGGGTCGTCATAGGGATGGATCAGAGTAAAAGCGTGTTCCGCAATCAGCCGGTCGGCCAGCGTGCGGGATTCAGCCACGGTTTCGCCGAAGAGAATAACCTTCGCGCCATAGCCTTCCGTGTTCCCGACCTTGTTGAAGGGCGTATTCTCCGGCATGACGACCGTGGCCGGGATGCCGAGCCGCGCGGCGTGGTAGGCAACAGCCTGAGCGTGGTTGCCAGCCGAGATCGCAATCACGCCTCTCTTTCGTGCAGCGTCGTCGAGCGAAAGAAGCTTCAGGAGCGCCCCTCGCTCCTTGAAGCTGCCCGTGGCCTGCATGTTTTCGTATTTCACAAAAATGCGCGCACTCGAAAGCGCCGAGAGTTTCGGCGCCTCGACAGCAGGTGTCCAGAGAATGGCATCCCGCAAGCGGTTTGCAGCCGCCCTGATCTGAGGCAAGCCTACCGATGGCCGCAGGGAACGGTCGTCAGCTTGTAAAGCCATCGCCCACGCCTCTCCTTCAGCACTTTAAAGGCAGGAGGGAATGGGTGGTTACATGCCCTTTGCTTACCCTGCCTTCAAGAGTTGGGCCGCCTCGACCGCGAAATATGTAAGAATACCCGAGGCTCCCGCACGACGGAAAGCCATCAGGCTTTCAAGCACGCAGCGCTCGCGGCTGAGCCAGCCATTCTGGAAGGCTCCGGTCAGCATCGCATATTCGCCCGACACCTGGTACACGAAGGTCGGCACCTGGAAGGTCTCCGAAACGCGGCGCACGATGTCGAGATAGGGCATGCCGGGCTTGACCATGACCATGTCCGCGCCTTCGGCAAGATCGAGCGAAACTTCGCGGATGGCCTCGTTGGTGTTGGCCGGATCCATTTGATAGGTGCGCTTGTCGCCCTTCAGCGTGCCGGAGGAGCCGACCGCATCCCGGAACGGCCCATAAAAAGCGGACGCATATTTGGCCGCGTAGGACATGATCAGCGTATTCTTGAAGCCGCTCCCCTCCAGCGCCTCGCGGATGGCGCCGATGCGCCCGTCCATCATGTCCGACGGCGCCAGCACATCGCATCCGGCTTCGGCCTGGGTCAAGGATTGCCGGACCAGCGCTTCGAGCGTTTCGTCATTGGCGATTTCGCCCTCGATCAAAAGGCCGTCGTGACCGTGCGAGGTGTAGGGGTCGAGCGCGACATCGCAAATGACGCCCATCTGAGGCACGCGCGCCTTTATGGCGCGGACGGTGCGGCAGACGAGGTTCTCGGGATTGAAGGCTTCGCTCGCCGTGTCGTCGCGCAGGTTCGACTGCGTATAGGGAAAAAGCGCAATCGCGGGCACGCCAAGCTCGGCGGCCTCTTCCGCCGCGTTGACGGCAAGATCCACCGAAAGCCGCTCCACGCCGGGCATGGAAGGAATCGGCTGCCGCACCATCTTTCCGTCCACGACGAAAATCGGCCAGATCAGGTTCGAGGCAGACAAAGTTGTTTCTGCGACAAGAGCGCGCGACCAGGGCGCCTGTCTTGGCCGCCTCATTCTGATATTGGGATATCCACCTGCGGCTGTTCTTGCGAGTGCTGCCTTATCGACAGTAAATGCCGATGCTTTCTTCACGATTGTCATGGCGCGGCCCTTCAAAAAGAGTGCTTTCTGTACGCCTGAAAGGCGCTTGACACAAGGCCGGAGTGCATCTAGAACAAACGCAGAACATCGGTGGTCGCCCCCCATCAAGCCACCGATGCACAAAGCAAGCAAGCGAGCCAAAAAATACCGGTAATTCCGCCCCCTACCGGAAAACACGTTCCTTTTGCCCCCGAAAGCGAACGCTGACGCCCTCATGGCCGCTTGCTTGCTTTTTTCCTGAATCTCAGCCAAATCACGAGACATGGTAAAAATCGACGTTCTTGGCGCCGGCATTGTCGGCCTCTGGCAGGCGTTCATGCTGCGCAGGCAGGGCCACGATGTCACCTTGTGGGATCGAGCCGGGATACCCGGCGGGGTGCGGGCGAGTCAGCTCGCGGGCGCGATGCTGGCGCCTTACTGCGAAGGCGAGCCCGGACATGAACTGGCCCTGAAGCTCGGCCTGGAGGCCCTGCCCCTCTGGCGGGAGCATTATCCGGAAACGGCAGCGACGGGCACGCTGGTTGTGGCGGCGGCCCGCGACCGCGTCGACTTGGAGCGGTTCGCTTCATTGACACACGGTCACAGGCGGCTGACTGCGGCGCAAGTGAGTGAACTGGAGCCCGCGCTGCAGGGCCGCTTCCGGGACGGACTCTTCTTTCCAGACGAAGGCCATGTCGAGCCCGGGGCGGCGATGGCTTATCTCGTGCGCGAAATTCGGCGAATGGGCGTGGCGTGCGAGCCGCGCGCCTACACTGGGGAGGGCGGCGGCATTGTTGTCGATTGCCGCGGACTTGGCGCGCGCGACGACCTCAAGACCTTGCGCGGTGTGCGCGGGGAGCGCATCCTCCTCCAAGCCAAGGACGTTCGCCTGACCCGGCCCGTCCGGTTGCTGCATCCGCGCATCCCTTTCTATATTGTGCCTTGGCCCAACAACCAATTCATGATCGGCGCCACTCTGATCGAAAGCGCCGATGGCGGGCCGGCAACTCTGCGCTCGGCAATGGAACTCTTGTCTTGCGCCTATGCGTTGCTTCCTGAGCTTGGCGAGGCAAGGATCGTTGAAATCGACGCCGGCGTGCGTCCGAGTTTCCCGGATAACGCGCCAAAAGTGATTGCGCGGGACAGCCGCATCTTCGTGAATGGTCTCTACAGGCATGGATTTCTCGTCTCGCCCATACTCGCCCAGATCGTGGCCGACTATATAGAGTTGGGCGCCAAAGCAGAGGGAGTTGTCTTTGAAGATCACGGTGAATGGTGAGGCTCGCATCACCGAGGCGAGAAGCCTTGACGATCTGTGCCGCGAGTTGGGCTTTTCAGAAGCGAAGGTTGCGACGGCAAGGAACGGCGATTTTGTGCCAGCGAAGGCGCGTGAGGCCGTTGCGCTCGCGGAAGGCGACGCCATCGAAGTTCTTTCCCCGCGCCAGGGAGGGTGAAGCATGAATTCCCGCGCAAATGGTGCGGATGAGGCTCCGGACGTCTTGACCGTGTATGGCGAGGCAGTTCGGTCGCGGCTTCTGCTTGGCACGTCCCTCTATCCCTCCCCGGACATCATGCGCCTCTCCGTCGAGGCATCCGGCGCAGGTATTTTGACGGTTTCGCTTCGCCGCGAGAGCAGCCGCGACGCTGGGGCCGGCTCTCGATTCTGGACATGGTGAAAAGCTTTGGCGCGCGTGTTCTCCCCAACACGGCCGGGTGCCACACGCCGCGCGAAGCCATCACCACGGCGCAGATGGCGCGCGAGATTTTCGAAACGAACTGGGTGAAGCTCGAGGTCATCGCCAACGACGACACGCTTCAGCCCGACGTTTTCGGGCTCGTTGAAGCGGCTGAAGTCCTCTGCCGCGACGGCTTCCAGGTTTTCCCTTATTGCACCGAGGATCTGAGCGTGGCGGAGCGGTTGCTCGGTGCCGGCTGCCAGGTTCTCATGCCTTGGGCAGCTCCCATCGGCACAGGGCGCGGCCTCATGAACCCGTACGCGCTGCGAAGCTTGCGCGCTTATTTCCCGGGCACGCCGCTCATTGTCGACGCCGGGATCGGCGCACCCTCCCATGCCGCCGAGGCCATGGAGATGGGTTTCGATGGTATCCTGCTGAACACGGCGGTCGCCAAGGCGCGCGACCCGGTCGTCATGGCCACCGCATTCGCGAAAGCCATCGAAGCGGGCCGCCTCGCCTGTCGCGCCGGCATCATGCCGCCACGCGATATGGCCAGCCCTTCGACGCCGATCGCCGGCCTGGCCATCCTCGATGCCGCCCATGCTTCCTAGATTTTATCCTGTCGTGCCCGATGCGGCCTGGGTCTCCCGGCTTGCCCGCGTTGGCGTGAAGCTCATCCAGCTGAGGATAAAAGACGCGCCGCAGACCGCGATTGCCCCGGCCATCCGCGAGGCGCTTTCATCCTGCCGCGCCTATGGCTGCGAGCTTGTCGTCAACGATTTTTGGCAGGAAGCCATCAAGTGCGGTGCCGGTTTCGTGCATCTCGGGCAAGGCGACCTGCAGACGGCGGATACCCCGGCGATCCGGCGCGCGGGGCTGAAACTCGGGATTTCCACCCATAGCCACGACGAGCTTGATCGCGCCTTGGGCGAAGATCCGGACTACGTCGCGCTCGGCCCCATCTATCAAACAACGCTGAAAGTGATGCCGTGGGCTCCGCAGGGCCTCGCCCGCCTCGGCGAATGGAAGGCTCTGGCGAAGCGCCCTCTGGTGGCGATCGGCGGCATTACCCTTGAGCGCGCGCCGCAGGTTTTCGCAGCAGGCGCTGACAGTATTGCGGTGGTGAGCGATGTTGTCTTTCATCCCGACCCGGACCAGCGGTCGAGGGACTGGCTGGCTTGTGCCAGTCAAGAATAAGCCTAGAGAACTCATACCAACAGTCATGTGTCCTGACCTACAGCCCCCTCATCCTGTCCTTCTCCCATCAAGCACGCCTTGGCGTGCTTGCAACTTAGAGCGACCGCATCCGCTCGCGGATGCGGTAATTTTGAGTTGCGAACTCGCCAAGGCGAGTTCGCGCGGGAGAGGGCGGGGTGAGGGGGAACTACCAGTCAACACTTGCGGCGGTTGGTATCAGCGACATGTCGAAAGGTGTGTGTGGCTGCAGCCTGCCTGGCGGCCAGACGGGAGACCTTAACGCCAACTGAGAGCATCAGCGGAAAAGCCCGAATTTCTCAAATCTGGGTTGCCAGGGACGAGGCTGCACGCTGAATCTCGGCAGTTGGAGCCGCGCCAATGACCATGAAGCCGTAACCGCCTTTGCTCCAGGACACGGCCGCCAGCTTATCGTACTGGCCCGTCTTGGCGGGGCTGTCGGCGTCTCCCGTGTGGGTCGCACAGAAGGATATGGGCGTCCCTTCCGCGTCCAGATACGCGAACTGCGCCAGGGGACGGCCCTCGAACTGCAACAGTTGTGCGCGCTTGAAGTCAAGACCGGACACTTGCACGGCTTCAGGCGTTATGGGAAGGCCGAGCCTTGCAGAAACGGCGGCAATGCTGCTCCTCTGCTTTTCCAGATTGGCGTTTCTACTTGCCGGAACTCCCTCGCTCTGCCAGAGCCTTTTCTGCCTTTCCTCATCCCCTGCAGCAGTCGCCTGTGCGAGGGTCTCGGTCACGTACAGCGCCTGATAGCTGGCAACCGCTTGACGCCAATCCGGGGCCGCGTTTTTGCGGGCTGCAAAGTCTCCCGCGAAACCCAGTCCTACGCCCAGGAGAAGCGCCGCCGCCATCTTGAACCACTGCGGAACCGAAGAGCCTCGGGAACGACTTGGATTCCGGCTGACGGTGCTGATTCTCGATTTGTGATCGATGGATGAGATCTCGTATTTCCGATCGAGGGGTGGGAATGCCATGGCGTCGAATATCAGCCCCTCACGCGGCTTTTGCTGAAAGGTTGTGCCTTCTGAATGTCCCTTAGGCTCGACAACCAATCCCTGCTCATGTGCCGCCGCCGGAGAATGGGTTGCCGCCGAAGGATTGGGCCTGGACCCGATAGCGGGACCTTTCGGTTCGGCAAGCCGCCCGACGATCGCATCGAACTTCCTGGACAAGGCGAAGGGGTCTCCATGATCCTCCGCGACTTCGCCCAAAAGTTCTTCATCGGACGCTGCGATGATGTCCTCGACAAGGGCATCGTCCAAACTGAAGAATGGGTCGCTTGTTGTCTTCTTACCCATAAACCCTTATTCCAGTTGAAGCTTCTCCATGCGACGCCGGACTTTCCTACGCTTGCTTTCGTACTCCGTCCTGCTCAGACGACACGCAGCCTGCAAGTCTTCTGCTTTTGTTCCGACCATCATATGAACGGCCAATTTCTTGGCGACCGGGTCGTCGTCGAAAAGCGATAGCACCCTTTGCGCGTCCAATCTGGCAATCACGCCTCTCGCTTCTGTCTTTCATCGCTGAGTTCAAACTCCTGAACGGCCGAACCGTCGTTGCGCTTCCATTCCCAGGCGATGCTTCTCATCACGCCGCTGAGGAAGGTCACGACCGGCAAATCCCTTCGCCAACTTCTTTCACCCGCCAGCACCCGGCTATAAGCCTCGTGAAGCAGGTCTTCATACTCGTAAACGGTCCTTTGGGCATAAAACCTCGCCACTTTGACGAGCGCGGTTTTCTGCCCAGGCGTCAGCGACTTCACAAGAGCGAAGATTTCGCTCTGGTACATAGGCGGCGCTGATGCCTCAGCCCGCTCGCTTGTGAACTCGCTCACTATGTCAGGCGCATGATCCGACCCAATCCGGACATTCCAACTTAAATTTTTTTGAGCCCGGTTGCAATGTCCGTATCCGGAGGTTCCGCCCGCCTTAAAAGTTAAGAGCCGGTTAATCAACCCGGTTCTGCAGGAAAAAGAGGCCGGCTTCATCGGCGGCCGCTGACGTAAACTCAACCAACTTAAGGAGACCTAAAATGACAAAACTTCGTACACTTGCACTCGCAGCACCTTCGCAGTCGTGGCATTGGGCGCTGGCGCGGCGGAAGCCTGCGTTTGGGTAAACGGGATTGCTACGACGTCTGTTACCCCGGATATTGGGACGTGCCGCATTTGGCATCCCGGGTTCTGCTATAAAACGATGTCGCGATACCGGTCAGGGAGCCTTCCTCAATGGGGTGGGCATCGAACACCCCATTGATAAGCTTGCGCGCTGAAGTCCCTTTCATTTTGACGCAGCAATAACCGGAGACAGGAAATGGCCGTGCTGGGCCGCATTGCTATCCGCGGTAACACTCTCCTGGCGCAGCAGGAGCCGCCTACGATCGACGCGATTGGGGCGCTGCGGCATAACGACTTGCATGCCTCCCCAGGTCTTATCTTGTCCACTGGCCCAGAGTGCGTCCGAAAAGTGTGAAGCGGTTTTCCGATAAGACGCACGATCAAACAGAAACTTAGAGCCTGCTTTTCATTCCATTAGAAGCGGATAGCCTCTAAGGCCCTGAACTGACTATAAGCCACCCAGCCGTGGAGTCCTCTTGTGATTCCGCCCGGCGTCCGCCTGTTTCGCGGGGGGCGACCGCACCCTTTTTGCGAAGCAACAGCAGCCCGTTCGTGCCCTTCCCGAAAGTCGCTCGCCATCGCGGTTAGGTATCCGGCCGGGGGCCTGCATGCGCCTTTCTCAGCGGCGTGAGTTTGCATTCCCTGAATTTATGGAGGCGCACCATCAAGGCCAATCCGGACACGGAATTATTAATTTCTTTTTTACGAGTTGCATGTCCGTACAAGGAAGTCTCGTCCGCCTTAACAGACGTGAGCCGAGTAGTTCTGGCTCAAATCTTGTAAGGGTGTGGGATATGAACAAGTTTTCAAAAGAAGTGCGTGGATTAGCTGCACTGGCTTGGGTATCGGCTTCGGTTT
>CAVYVV010000016.1:0-210491 GCA_963772105.1 uncultured Alphaproteobacteria bacterium | reverse complement strand
GCGCTGGCGAACGAATGGAAGCTGCTAGGCGCGACAGAGCGCGATCTTCAACGCGTCTTCCGCACGTTCAACGCCGCCGCGGAACCGTTCCGGAAAGAGAGCGAAGCTCATGGTGACTAAGTCGATTTTGGTCGATTATCTCGCCCGCGTCGAAGGCGAGGGCGCACTCGACCTGCAAGTCAGCGACGGGCGCGTGACTTCGGCACAACTCAAGATTTTCGAGCCGCCGCGTTTCTTCGAAGCCTTCCTGCGCGGCCGCGGCTACGACGAAGTTGCCGACATTGTCGCGCGCATTTGCGGCATCTGCCCGATCGCCTATCAGATGGGCGCGGTCCATGCGATCGAGAGCGTTTTCGGCGCGAAGGTCGATGGGCAGCTTCGGGCGCTGCGCCGGCTCATTTATTGCGGGGAATGGATCGAGAGCCACGGGCTTCACGTGGTGATGCTCCACGCTCCAGACTTCCTTGGCTTCCCCGACGGCATAGCCATGGCGCGCGATCACGGCGCGATGGTCAAGAACGGCCTCGCGATCAAGAAGGCGGGCAACGAAATCATGCAGCTCCTTGGCGGCCGGGAAATCCATCCCGTGAGCGTCAAGGCGGGCGGCTTCCATCGCGTGCCAACTCGGGCCGAGCTTAACGCCCTGGCGGAGAAGCTGAAGCACGCCCGCGACCTGGCCGTGGGGCTCGCGCGATGGGTGGCACTGTTTCCCTTCCCGGATTTCGAGCAGGACTACGAATTTGTGGCTCTTCGTCATCCGGACGAATACCCGTTCAACGAAGGCCGCCTCGTTTCCAGTCGCGGCCTCGATATCGACATTGCCGATTACGACAACGAGTTCGAGGAGCGGCATGTCGCCCACTCCACGGCTTTGCATTCGGTATTAAAGCGCCGCGGCACTTATCTTGTCGGGCCGCTCGCCCGTTACGCCCTCAACTTCGACCTCCTGCCTGCCTCGGTTCAGGCGCTGGCGCGCGACACCGGAATGGGGCCGGTTTGCAAGAACCCGTTCCGCAGCATTGTCGTGCGGGCCATTGAGATCGTGTACGCCTTCGAAGAAGCACTAAGGATCATTGCGGACTACGAACGCCCGGCGGAGGCGTCGGTGAAGCTGGAGCCGCGAGCGGGCGTCGGCTTCGGCTGCACGGAGGCCCCGCGCGGCATCTGCTGGCACCGCTACGAGTTGGAGGCCGACGGCACGATCAAGACGGCGCGCATCGTTCCGCCGACGTCGCAGAACCAGCCCAGCATCGAGGCTGATCTCAAAGATGTGGCGACATCGATCCTGGATCAGCCGGACGACGTCATTCGGCACCGTTGCGAGCAGAGCATCCGCAATTATGATCCTTGCATTTCCTGCTCGACGCATTTTCTGAAGCTGTCGATCAATCGCTCATGACATCAGACGATCCGGGTGAGGCGCGGCCGAAAATTTTGGTGGCGGCTATCGGCAACCCGGATCGCGGAGATGACGGAGTGGGGCCGCTCGTGGCCCAGAAACTTTCGGGCAGGCTCCCGGCTGGGGCCAAGCTTGTGTGCGCGCAGCGGCGATATGATGTCGCTGATCGAGGATTGGGCAGGCGTCGATGCGGTGATTTTCGTCGATGCCGCCGCTCAGCGCGGCGCACCGGGTCGTGTTTACCGGATCGACCTCGCCGAAGAAGCGCTGCCCCCCGAGCTGTCTTTCACATCCAGCCACGCATTCGGCCTCGCTGAGGCCATCGAACTCGCCCGCGTCCTGGAACTCGCTCCGAAACAGATCGTCGTTTACGCTATCGAGGGCGCTTGCTTTGACACTGGCGCGCCGTTCACGCCCGCAGTCCTGTCCGCCGCCGCCGAAGTTGCGGATTGCATTGCAGGAGAGGTTTGCCACATCTTGAACGCGGCGAGCGGACCGAAGCAGGGAACCCGCGCATGAGCATTGAGAACAGCGATCGGCGCACCGTGCTTGTCCTACATTACCGGCAGGGTGCAAGGCGTCTGCTATCGCGTCTGGGCAAAAGAAACGCTGAGGCCCTGGGCCTTGGCGGATGGGTCCGTAACCGGCGGGACGGCGCGGTCGAAGCGCTGTTCTCAGGCGCGGCGAGCCAGGTCTTCGAGATGCTGGCGAGATGCCGACAAGGGCCGCCAGCAGCATTTGTTGAGGATGTCGCCATCATCGAAGATGGCTCCCAGACGCCGTCAGGCTTCCGGGTCTTGCCGACCGCGTGACGTAATAGCCACGCTTAAGTCTTTCAAAGTAAGGGCGCAAGCTTTGCGCATGGTGCAAATGGCAAGGTGCCGGCATCATCATTCCGATGATGCAAATATAACACAACATTGATCAATAAAGCTGATTCTGGCGGCAGAAGAGCTTCACCCGTCTTCGCCTGCCACCCCAGTTTCTGTTTACAATTTTTTAGGGTAATGATTTGACTGCTACCTTCGAGGTGGTCAGGGCTATGGCGTCGTTGCGTAAATCGAGTTTCCCAGGGGGAAGGGCTTAAGAGGCGAAAGCCTCGAAGCCAACATCGGGCGAGCGAGGCGGAGCCATGAGAGTTTTTCAGATTATCGCTAATGCGCAGGAGGCGCGCATATTCTCGAACATGGGGGAAGCGTTCGGGTTCGGCGACGAACTGATGGCGCAGACCGTTCGATATTTCGTTCCACCCATCACAAAATGCATCGAGAAACGCGCTCAGACGCCCGAAGGGTTGATCTCGGTGCTCGAATTTCTTGGCTCGCGCCGCTACGACCGGTTCCTGGACGACCCGAGGATCTTCGGTCATGCCCAAATCTCCCAGGAAGGGCAACGCATTCTCGATTATCTCTTTGCTGCGCAAGGAACGCGTGCAGAAAATCATCGAGAACCGCGCCAAGGTCCTGCCCATCGATCCCGTGACGCTCGAAAAGCTGTTTCCGTTCATCGCCGTGCTGGCTATCGCAGCAATCGAGCTCAGGACCCGCCGCCCGCTCGGCTTGATCCTGTATCGCGTCACGAAGGGCGCCACGGACGACCGTGCGATTGCGAATCCGTTTCTTGCCCTGGTGCAATATCTCAAGAAGCAGGAGCAGCAACAGAAGGATCAGCGCCGAGGCGGCTGTTCTCCTTCTTCGGCGGGTCGGAGCAGCCCGCTCAGAAAACCGAACCGGCATCCGGATTCTTCCAGTCAGCCTAAGGGGTCTCGAGATTATCCGGAATTCCCCTTATTGTCCGCCCCCAAGGCGGCCACCCAGGTTAACAAATTCCAGCTCTTGGGATTTTGACACTGAATGGCCGGGTCAAGCCCAGCCATGACATCGGTTCCAGTTCATCGCAACACTCTTTAGACCAAGAACGGTTCCCCGGCTGTCCCAACGGTTGCCCTCGCTTGCGGTTCGAAACGAACTTGGGCAACCGTACCTGCGGTTTTGACCCGATGGGGATCGGCAGACCGTTAATTTGCGTGGCAAGCAGAAGCGCCACTCACAAATACGGAGCGCCTTGAATTGCCTCGAGGCTGACGCTCCGGACGGTTGCGAGCGTATTCGTGAGGACGGTTAAATCTTCATTTTTAAGAAGGCCCAAAAGCAAGGCTGCCGCTTGGCAGTTAAGAAATCCGGGGCTGGTAAGCATTATATAACAACCGGACCAAGTGAGTGTGCCTTGCGTCACTTTACACAAAACACGAGTAGCGCCTCCGCCTGGCACAGGTCCAACACCCGGCGATCCGCTAATCTGTCCGGTGTGGTCGAATGTGGCCTCCTCGCGATGATAACCATCTGCGTGGTTTCGGTTGGCGCGACATTCGTAGGGAATAAAGTCAGCGGCGTCTTCAGAACCGTGGCCAGCGCAATGGCTCAATCCGGCAGGCCTCAGAACGTTCTCTCGTTCGGCCAAAGAACGAATTGCAAAGGCGCACCTGTCGAGCGTGAGGTGGAGGGCAAACTTTCCGCTCTCACTCCACTCCCCTTTTAAGACCAACGCCGGAAGTGTTGACCGGCAGCCCCTCTCACCCCGCCCGAACTCGCCTTGGCGAGTTCGCAAGTCAAACCATCAAGCGGCTGAGCGCATCAGCTGCCGCTTCTGTCCTATGGGTGCGAGCGCGGGCGGCTGCTGAGCTTTTCCCGTGCTCACCTCCCAAGGCGGTCAGCTGCATGCGGTTTCTTCGAGGCTCGATTGCTGCTTTCCAGTGTTCTTTGAGGAATTGCCCGTGGCGGCGCCCTCGACAATGGCGCTAACCTTTTTCCCGGCGTTCACTTCGGCAGTGCGGTCGAGACATTCGACCACCGTTCCCAGCTGCGCGCCGTTTTCATCGATAATGGGGTTCACGATCAAACCGAAGATGCACGCCGGCAATGTGAATTTGAGTGCGATGCTCGCCATTGAGGTTTGCGAGTTTGTTCTGTTGATGGTTTGGGCTCTTATGGAATTGATCGAGGTGTGTGCCCAGAACGCCAGCCGCGGCGAAGCCCGGCAAGGCCGTGCGAGAGACGCTCTCGACCTTCTGCATCAAGGCCATGAGAGCCTTGTTCTGGTAGCGAATGAAGCCCTCCTTATCCGCCATCATGACGGCGGACGACGTGTTATCGAGCGCGATCTTGATTCTCAGCGTTTCCTCGGCGGCTTCCTGGGCATTCTGCAGCGCGTCATGCAGGCGGCCTGCGGTGTCCGAGATCGTCTTGCGTTCGCCTGGCAGCGGCGCCATGCGGGCCTCGAATTTGCCGCCCGCATAGTCGACCATGAGATCGATAAACTGCTCCTGAACCTCGATGTGGCCCTTCACCATCGCGTTCAGGTTCCGGGCCATGTCGCCGTAAGCGCCCGGGAAGACGGTTGTGGGCATTTCCTCGCTGATGCGGCCGTCGACGTCGTGCGCGCGGGCCATGTGGAGCTGCGCCTTGGTGAACTTCTGGAGGGTCTCCGCCACGCGGTTGACCGCGCCGCCCACCTCCCGCAGTTCGTCCGTCGAATGGCTGTCGACACGCTTTGAGAGGTCGCCTTGCGCCAATCGCTCGGCACCGGCTCCGATAGACTTGAGCGAGCGCAGGACCGAAAAGAGCATGCCTGCAAAGAGATACAGAACCAGCAGAAGCACCAAGCCCTGTCCCAACGAGGATGGTGTCAACGATTAGCCTCCGAGCGTTCGATGCGCGCTGCGAGCAGTTCATCGAGTTGTTCCGCCGAGAGGTCGAACAACTTGTACAAGGCTGTAATAGCGGTACTGCCTCGCACAAAGAGTTCAGCCGGATCAAGCGTCAGATCGCCGTTCAGCAAGCCGAGAGTCCCGCCGCCGAAAAAATAGCCTGCCGCCTCTTCCACTTCCTTCCTCGTCGCTTGCATCGCGCTGCTCAACGCATCGTTGGCGCCCATGGCGCTGTCCAAGGCACTTTTCAGGTTCTTGAACTCGTTCGCGAACAGTTTTTGCAAGACGTTGAGCTCGACCCTTTCACCCACCGTCATGGCATGACGCGTCAACACAAAAAATCCAAACACCTCGAAACTGTTCGAGATAATTGAGAACGTTGGGGATATGGACCGAAACAGCTTCCACCATGTAATAAGAGTCCATTTCTGGATCGAAAGAAAGATTGGACTTGTCCGCGGTCGTTTGCAGAAACATGGTAATGTCATTAATCAGGCGATTATGTTTGCCAAGACTCTCTTCCGCAGTATACGCGTAAAGATTGTCCTTAATTTCTTTCCAGAAATTTTTTAGACGAACGAACTCTTCAACCATCTTGATGGGGGCATCGCCGCCACCGCTTATGTCTCCAAGCCGATTAAAGGCTGCATCTGCTTTCGCGGTGATGGCGGGCAGTCTCTTACGCATCTCTTGGTCGCCCGCCGCCATAAGCTGACTTATTCTGCGATGGTTCTGCATGATTTGCAGGAGTTGACGGGGGGGGATGAGTTGTCGAACCCCAAGCCGCTCGACGAGAGCAAACTTGATGTCCTTCGTTATTTGCCCCTTGAGAAAATAGGTCATCCCTGCGAGGGGGACGAGGAACAGCACGCCGATTAGTCCGAGTTTCAGCGCAAACCGCAGCCGGCTCATGATCGCCATGGCCGGACGAAAGATTGCGTGCAGCATTTTGACCGCGCTCCATACCAGAACAAAGAGCTTAAGGTATGCCTCATCGAGGTTGGGTTCTCTTTGCTACGACCCATAAAATTGAGCTGAAGCGAAGATAAGCCTGCGATGCTGGTTCGAATCGCGGCCGTGGCGCTGGCCGAGGCCTGCGGGGACGCGCTTGATCGATCATGGCCGCCCTCCGAGGCGGCCATCCATCAGAACAGATTCCATCTCTTTGGATTTTGAGACTGGATGGCCGGGTCAAGCCAGATCATGCCATGCTTCGCCTATTCGGCGGCTTCCGAAGTGAAACGGCGGTTATCGCTCGGGATAAGCCCGGTCAAAAGTCGAGCCCGATATCCAGGCTTTTGACGGAATGGGTGAGAGCACCGACTGAAATCATATCCACGCCCGTTTCGGCTATTGAACGCACCGTCACAAGGCGCACGCCGCCGGAAGCCTCACACAAAATCGCAGGCTTTACCATCTTCGCCCGCGCTACGGCATTTTTCAGTTCCGGCACAGCCATATTGTCGAGCAGAACCGCGTCGATGGAATGTTGAAGCGCCTCTTCCAATTGAACCAGCGTGTCGACCTCGACCTCGATCTTCACGAGATGGCCGTTTGCGGCGAGAACCCTTTCGATCGCCGCTGAAACGCTCCCGGCCGCAGCGATGTGATTGTCCTTGATGAGGACCCCGTCAAAGAGACCGAACCGGTGATTGAACCCGCCGCCCGCCCGCACGGCGTATTTCTCGAAAGCGCGAAGGCCCGGCATCGTCTTGCGCGTGCACACGATGCGGGTATGTGTGCCGGCGACGGCCTCGACAAAATGGCGGGTGGCTGTGGCGATGCCGGAGAGATGTTGCAGGAGATTGAGCGCAACGCGCTCCGCCGTGAGGATAGCGCGCGTTTTTCCTTTGAGGCGCGCGATGACGCTCCCGGCCGCCGCGACATCCCCTTCCTTCACATGCGGCTCGATGACGATCTCGGGATCAAGCGCGCGGAAAGCGGCTTGCAACCAGAGGCAACCCGGCGATGCACCCGTCTTCGCGAAGGGCCAGAACCGCTTCCGACGTCGCTTCGGGCGAGACGATCGCGTTCGTCGTGATGTCGCCCGCAAGCCCAAGGTCTTCCAGGAGCGCGGCTCGTACCGTATCCACCGCAAGGTGATGAGGAAATTGCAGTCCGGTCTCGACGTGAGCCGCCATGTTCTGCATGAACCGCCTCAATTGAAGTGAAAACGGACCCCCCTCTCCTTTTCAAAAGGTGTCAGGATGGATGCCTAGACAAACAGTAACGCAGATCCCGGTTACATCACAGCGTGTCTGCGCGGGGCATCGCTGATAAATTCCCCGAAATAGCCGCCGGTTACATCGGCGACAATTTGGCGGGCGCGATCCAACGTCAAATAGGTGTGATGAGGCTTCGAGGCGGCTCTCTCCGGATAATCCAGCCGGAAATGCGCCCCTCGGCTTTCCTTGCGAGCGAAGGCGCCGACGGTGATGAGAAGCGCAGCCGTGACCATGTTCTTGAGCGCGGGAGAGGCGGCTCCTGCCTTGATCTCCTGCAGAGACCATAGCGCAGCCCGCAAGGACGCTTCCGACCGCTCCACCCCGACCTGCGAGGCCATGGTCTCTCTCAGCCACTTGACCAGACGCGTAGCATGGGCGGGATCTTCCACCGCGAGATTGATCGTATCAGGTACGTCGGATTGTTCGCCCAGCGCGCGCCAATTTTGTTCCCGACTGGCAATATCTTCAGCCACGCGTGCACCGAAAACGACGGCTTCGAGGAGCGAGTTCGAGGCAAGCCGGTTTGCGCCATGCACGCCCGTGCAGGCCACCTCGCCGCAAGCCCACAAGCCGGTGAGCGTGGTGCGGCCGCGTGCATCGGTCAGAACGCCTCCCATGTGGTAATGAGCGGCGGGCGCGATCGGTATCGGCTGCTTCGATGGGTCGATCCCGGCTTCAACGCAAATCTCGTAGGCCGTGGGGAAAGCCTCTTTGAGATGGATGGAGCGGCAGTCGAGAAAAGCCCCACGGCCAGCGGCCACTTCTTCATGGACGGCGCGCGCGACGACATCGCGGGGCGCAAGTTCGGCGTTTGGGTGCGCCTTGAGCATGAAGCGTTCGCCACTGCGGTTGATGAGAAGCGCGCCATCGCCGCGTATCGCTTCGGAAGCGAGCGGCGCGGGGTCTTGCCCGATATCGAAGGCGGTCGGATGGAATTGAACGAACTCGGGATCGGCGATCACGGCGCCAGCCCGCGCCGCCATGCCGAGGCCGCCGCCATTGGCTTCCTTCGGATTGGTGGTCACACGGTAGAGTTGGCCAGCCCCTCCCGTGGCCAGCACGACGGCCCGCGCGGGCAGGAAAGTGGCCCGGCCCGGCTGTCCCGCGCGCGTGGCGTAAACGCCGACGATCCGGCCATTCCGCTGAACCAATTCGACGGCTTCCATATTATCGAAAACCGAAATCGACGGCGTGGAGGAAACGGCGGCAATGAGAGCGGCCATGACGGCCCTGCCCGCGCGGTCGCCCTGCACGCGCACGATGCGGCGCGCACTGTGAGCCGCTTCGCGGGACATGCGCAATTTGCCATCGAGTTCGCGGTCAAACGGCACGCCGTAACGCAGCAAATCCTCGATGCGCTCTTGAGCCTCGCGCGTGAGAAGATCGGCGATCGCGGGATCGGTGAGACCGGCGCCGGCCGCAATCGTGTCGGCTGCGTGCGACTCCGCTGTATCGCCTTCGCCAATCGCAGCCGCGATGCCGCCCTGCGCCCAAGCGGACGACGCGCCTTCGCCGAGCGGCTTCGGCGTCAGCACCGTTACCGGAAGCGGCGCGAGCCGGAGCGCCGTGAAAAGTCCGGCCAAGCCGCCGCCGATGACGAGAACGCGGTCTGGTCCGCCAGGCCGCCGGAACTTCAAAGGCTCTTGGATGCGCTGCTCGCTCATGGCTTCCCCTTTTGCGCAAACCGTGTCGGAAAGGTCAGGCGGCGAGGTTTATCATCCGCTCGACGGCGCGGCGCGCCCGAACCGCCACCTCCGGATCGACCGTCACCTCCTCCTTCCCGTAGAGCAGGCTGTCCAAGAATTTTCGGCAGCGTGATCCGCTTCATGTGCGGGCACAGGTTGCAAGGCCGGGTGAACTCGGTTTTGGGCGCTTCGACCGCCACGTTGTCCGCCATCGAGCACTCGGTGACGAGAACAACGCGCTTCGGCTGGTGATCCTTCACCCACTTGATCATGCCGCTCGTCGAGCCGGTGTAATCGGCCGCCTCGATGACATCGGGCGGGCATTCCGGGTGCGCGATGATTTTCAGGCCCGGCTCGCCGTCGCGATACCGCCGCAGTTCCTCGCCGGTGAAGCGCTCATGCACCTCGCAGCTGCCTTGCCACGAAATGATCTCCACCTTGGTCTGCGTCGCGACGTAGCGCGCCAGATACTGGTCGGGAATGAGAAGCACCCGCGGAGCGCCGAGGCTTTCCACCACCTTCACGGCGTTGGCCGAGGTGCAGCAAATGTCGCATTCGGCCTTCACCGCCGCGCTGGTGTTGACGTAAGTGACGACAGGCACGCCCGGATAGGCTGCGCGCAGCGCGCGCACGTCTTCCGCCGTGATGGAGGATGCGAGCGAGCAGCCGGCCTTGGGATCGGGGATGAGAACGGTCTTGTCCGGGTTCAGCAGTTTCGAGGTTTCGGCCATGAAGTGGACGCCGCCCTGCACGATGATGTCCGCGTCCGTCTTCGCCGCCTCCTTGGCAAGCTGAAGGCTGTCGCCGAGGATGTCTCCCACGCCATGGAAGACCTCGGGCGTCATGTAGTTATGGGCCAGGATGACGGCGTTCTTTTCGCGCTTAAGGTCGCGAATGGCCTTGATGTACGGCGCGTGCCCAACCCACTCCAGCGGCGAAATGACGCGCTCAACGCGAGCATAAAGCGGCTTCAGCTCGCGAATGGCTTCGCGGACGAAGGCGGCGTCGAAATCGTGGCGCGCGGGTTCGAGGCCGATATCGAGGTCGATCGCCGGAACAGCATGAGCGCTGCGCCCCCGGAACGGTTGAACTCCGCTATCCAAGAATGCCATGTGATCCTCCGTCCCTTCCGGGATTATGCTCACTTTGAGCATTATAGGGGCATAAAAAATAGACGTCGCCCCGCAGCTTCGCCCGAGTCCCTTATGCTCAACACGACTATAAGATAAGGCGCGATTCGCTCCTTGCCAATCCCTTTTTTGGCGCGCATCGCCTTGGCAGCCTGAAAGGATGCGCGCACGAAAAAACGCCGGCCACCCGAGAGCGGCCGGCGCTGACTCCTTGGCGCGAAATCAGGGGTGGGCGTGCGCCTCTCCGTTTGCCGCCTTCGCCATGGACGGGAACCATCCCTGGAAGGTCGAATCGAACTCGTGATAGTTGCAGGTGATCTCCTCACCGGCGGCGATATCGCGGATGGCAAAGCCTTGCTCAAAACCCGTGAAATCGGTGTTTGGCGATTCACTGTGATTCATGAAGCGGCCATTATCGGACTCCAGCACCCAAATGCCCGGCTTAGTCATATGAGGATAAGAATAGCGGGCGATGAAGTCTTGCATATGGGGAGGAAGTTCTTCGATGTCGGACTCTGTAAAGAAGACATCGAATTTTGGCTCGAGACGCCAGATTACATCGCCGGCTTTAATGGGCTCAGCAGCGAAGATGCCTACTCCCTCGATCGTACTATTCGAGAGATAGGTGCGAACAAGCATCATGATTTGGTAGATCCCAATAGAGTTGTGAGGTTGATTTTGCTTCATTGAAGCTTGACGGCATTGCGCCAAGTATTGCGCTCACGGCCTTCTGGGCGACCTCGGCCGCGAAGGAGGCTGTCGTCTCTCACATGTGTTTTTTCAACATCCTTGAGCGAAGTTGGAAAACAGCGCTTGCTCTGGTTGCTGCTAGCAACACAGATTATCGATGATTGCCGCAATTCAAGGGATTTGCAACATACATATTGAGGGCGCTTCAGAGACCCGGAATTTACTTGTGAAAATGCGACTCGATCTCCTTTTGGTGCAGCGCGGCATCGCGGAAACGCGCTCCAAGGCGCAAGACCTCATCAAGCGCGGCGCTAGTTCGCTTGAGGGGAAGGACGGACCTGAAAGCCAGCCTGGACGTATCTGTCGAAGAACCTGTCGAACTCCTTGAAAAACATAGGCTATGTTGCGCGCAGCGCAGGCAAGCTTCTGGCCGCGCTGGACCATTTTTCACTGCTCGCCTGCGGGGCGAACCTGCCTTGACGTTGGAGCCTCAACCGGAGGTTTTACACAGGTTTTGCTGGAGCGCGGCGCTGCTCGCGTTTTTGCTGTGGATGTTGGCCGCGATCAGCTTCATCCCTCGCTGAGGGCGGACCCTCGCATCGTCTCCTGGGAAGGCACGGACGCCCGTGCACTCACGCCTGCGCATTTCCAGTCGCTCGATCGAGGCGGTGACATGCGACGTGAGTTTCATCTCTCTGCTGAAGGTTTTGCCGTCGGTGCTCCCCCTTGCTGCGAAGGGGGCCTGGCTTGTTGCTCTGGTGAAGCCGCAATTCGAGGTCGGGCGCGCGCTCATCGGCAAGGGCGGCATTGTCAAGGATGAGGCGGCGAAGCTGGCCGCCGTTCAAACGAGTTTCTGACTATATAGAGGCGGCGGGATGGACGGTTCTAGGAACGCTTCCATCGCCGATCAAAGGACAGGACGGCAATGAAGAAACGCTCGTCGCCGCCAGACGCGACCGCTGACACGCGTTTTTCCCCGGCTTGGCAGAGACGACCGTGCATGACGATCGAATCGATGGGCGCCCAAGGCCACGGCGTGGCGCTCATCGACGGCAGAAAAGTGTACATCCCCTTCACTTTGCCGGGCGAAACCGATTCGCGCAGCGCTCGCGGGCACGAAATGCGAGGCGATTGCCATCGACAGCCCTTCGCCCGACCGTGTTTTGCCCGTCTGCAGGACATTTCGGGACTTGCGGCGGCTGCTCCCTCCAGCACTGGCGCGAAGCCCCTTACGCGGCATGGAAAGCCGGTCTCGTCAAAGCGGCCTTGGCGCGGGAAGGACTGGACGCGCCGATCGAGCCTCTGAGAAGCTATCCGCTGGCGAGCCGCCGCCGCGCAACTTTCACCGCGTGCAAGGAAAACGGAGACGTGAGGCTTGGCTTCAACGCCGCGCGAAGCCACGATCTCGTCGATCTCGCCGAGTGCCCCATTCTTCTGCCGCAGATCGCTTCTGCGTTGCCGCACTTGAGGGCAGCGCTTGCGGATGCCCTTCCGAAAGGCGGCGAAGCGAAGATTCACATCACCGCCGCCGAGAACGGCCTCGATTGCGGAATCGAAGCATCGAAGCTGACAGCCCAGGGCTTGGCGAAGCTCACTCAGCTGCTTCCACGCGCCGGTATCATACGGGCAGCCTGGAACGGCGACATCATTTTCTCGGAGACCGCTCCCTTCGTTCTGGCCGGGGGCGTGAAGGTGCCCCTTCCTCAAGGCGCGTTTCTGCAAGCCGTGGAGGCTTGCGAGTGCGACATGGCGGCCTTCGTGGGCGAGGCGCTCGCGGAAGCGAAGGCCGAGAAGGGGCCGGTCTGCGATCTTTTCGCCGGGCTCGGCGCCTTCACCTTTCCTTGCGCGAAAAAGGCCGCGGTCACGGCTTTCGAGGACGATGGCGGAGCGGTGGCCGCATTAAACAGCGCCGCCAAAGGCGCGAGCGGCATCAAACCCGTGAAGGCGGTGCGTCGCGACCTCTTCCGCAATCCGGCCGGCCCCGTGGAACTGAATGCCTTTTCGGCTGCCGTCGCCGATCCACCGAGGGAAGGCGCGGAGGCGCAATCCAGAGCGCTTGCCGCATCGAAGATCGGAACCGTGGTGATGTTGTCCTGCAACCCCGCCACTTTTGCCCGGGACGCCGCGATCCTGGCGGCGGGCGGCTTCACGCTGTCGCGTCTCGCGGTCTTCGATCAGTTCAAATTCTCGCCGCATGTTGAAATTGCCGCGGCATTCACGCGTGCGGGCAGCAAAAAGGGCAGGCTTGCGCCCGCCCTCAAACGCTGATGGATGACAGATTACGCAGCGTTCGGCTTGCGAACCTCGGTCGCGCCGCCGTCGATCACACGCGGAGCCGGTTGGCCCTTCGTGATCGTGATGGTGCGGGGCTTCATCGCTTCCGGCAACTCGCGCTTCAGGTCGACGTGAAGCAGGCCGTGCTCAAGCGCGGCCGCGGATACTTCGACGTAGTCGGCCAAACGGAAACGGCGCTCGAAGTTGCGGGCCGCGATGCCCTGGTGAATGTATTGACGAACCTTCTCCTCGCTCTTTTTCTCGCCACGGACCGTGAGCGTCCCTTCCTTCACGTCGATGGAAAGGTCGTTCTCACCGAAGCCGGCCACGGCCATAGAGATACGAAAGTTATTCTCACCAAGCCGCTCGATGTTATAAGGCGGGAACCCCGTATCCGTGTCGACATTGGCAAGCTGGTCGAGGACATTCGCGAGATGATCGAAACCGATCGAAGCTTTATACAGGGGAGTAAGATCAAGACGTCTCATTTGTGGTTCTCCTTAGTAAAGCGAGACTTTGTGCCTGCCTCAAAGGCCAGGCGGATCAACTTTGCAGCCTTACGGCCTGCGACCTTCTGATTTATTCCGGGAAGCTTGGCTTTCAAGGGGTGCTTGAGCATCCCTACGCAGGTGAAGTATGAATTTTTCCATGGACGAGGAGGAGCCGCAAATGGCCTCACAAACGGCGGAGCTGATCGGCACGACCCGCAACCCGGTACCGAATGGAGCCGTCGCAGGCACCTTCACGGTCCGCGAAGGAATTCGCATCCGCTACGCGCGATGGGACACGACGGCGGAGCGCCGGATCGGGACCGTCTGCCTTTTCCAAGGCCGCGCTGAATTCATCGAGAAGTATTTCGAAACGGTCACCGACCTTCGACGACGAGGATTTGGGGTCGCAACCATGGACTGGCGCGGCCAGGGGGGATCGTCCAGGCTCCTGAAAAATCCTTCAAAAGGCCACGCCGAAAACTTCTCGCATTTCGACGGGGATATCCGCCGGTTCATGAGCGAGGTCGTCCTCCCCGACTGCCCCCCGCCCTATTATTGCCTTGCCCATTCGATGGGCGGCCATCTGGTCTTGCGCCTTGCGCAGACGAAGGTCTGCTGGTGGGATCGTATCGTTCTGACGGCTCCCCAAATTCAGTTTGCGGGAACCGAGTTCGCAGAAAACCATGATCTCTGCCGGCGGCCGAAGCAGCCGCGCTTCTCGGTTTCGGCGACAGCTTCGTTCCAGGCGGCAAGCCTCACTTGGGGGATGAAAGCTCCTTCGAAGGCAACCCGGTAACCTCGGACAGGCTCCGCTACGAGCGCGCCCATGAGGTGCTACGCGCTGCGCCTCACCTGGCGATCGGCTCCCCGACGATCGGGTGGGTTGCGGCGGCTTCCAGCTCCATCTCGGTGGTCAACTCCCCAGCGTTCATGGAGAGCGTCAAAGCGCCCATCCTGATTGTCGCCGCCGGAAACGACACCTTCGTTTGCACCGCCGCAATCGAGCGGTTCGCCAGCCGGCTCAAGAATTGCACCCATATCGTTATCGCGGGCGCGAGGCACGAGATCATGCAGGAACGCGATCAGTTTCGCGAGCAATTCTGGGCCGCGTTCGACGCGTTCGTCCCCGGCTCGGTCCTCATTCCTCGCCGCTCGGAGCAGGCAGAAGTGGCTCGATAGCGTGCGTCCAAAAAGTGCGAAGCGGTTTTCCGATAAGGGCGCACGACACAAAAAAACAAGACCTCATACCAACAGCTCTATGTCGTCCTGGGCTAAAGCCCCCCTCATCCTGCCCTTCTCCCATCAAGCACGCCTTGGCGTGCTTGCAACTTGGGGTTTGCCACATCCGCGAGCCATGCGGTTGGGGAGAAGGAACGATGTTGCAACGGCTGCGACATTCTTCCTCTCCCAACCGCATCCGTAAGCGGATGCGGTAATTTTGAGTTGCGAACTCGCCAAGGCGAGGTTCGCGCGGGAGAGGGCGGGGTGAGTATTAGCTCTGGCGGACATGAAAAAAGGGATGAGGCGAGCTCATCCCTTGGTTCGTTAAAGAGCCTTCCGATCAGTGAGGCAGCGCGGCTCCGTCTGCGTCCGCAGGGAGCGGCGTTGACAGACCTTGCAGTTGCGCGGCGGCGAGTGCTGCGGCCTCATCCCACTCGATCGGCTCTGGCTTGCGGACGAGAGCGATACCCAGCACCTCGTCCATCCGCGCGACGGGAATGATTTCCAGCGCATTTTTCACATTATCCGGAATTTCAGCGAGGTCTTTCGCATTCTCTTCCGGAATAATCACGCGCTTGATGCCGCCGCGAAGCGCAGCCAGCAGCTTCTCCTTGAGCCCGCCGATAGGCAGCACACGCCCGCGAAGCGTGATTTCGCCCGTCATGGCGACGTCCCGGCGCACCGGGATGCTCGTCAGAACGGAAATGATCGCCGTTACCATGGCCACGCCCGCGGAAGGACCATCTTTCGGTGTCGCGCCCTCCGGCACGTGCACGTGAATGTCCTTCTTTTCGAAGAGCGGCGGCTCGATGCCGAAGGCAACCGCGCGGCTGCGAACATAGGCGTTCGCCGCCTGGATCGATTCCTTCATCACGTCGCGGAGGTTACCTGTGACGTTCATCCGGCCGCGACCCGGCATCATCACGCCTTCCACGGTCAGAAGCTCGCCGCCGACCTCGGTCCAGGCCAAGCCCGTGACGACGCCGACTTGATCCTCAAGCTCGGCTTCGCCATAGCGATATTTCTGCACGCCGAGGAAATCGCGAATGTTTTCCATGTTGACGTGGACCTGCGTCTGTTTGCCGCTTTCGATCTCCTTCACGGCCTTGCGGGCGAGTTTCGCGATCTCGCGCTCCAGGCTGCGCACCCCCGCCTCGCGGGTGTAGCGCCGGATGATCTCCACAATCGCTTCATCCTCCACGGTCCACTCGCCGGGCTGCAGGCCGTGAGCCTCCATCTGCCCGCGCATCAGGTGACGCTTGGCGATTTCGAGCTTCTCGTCCTCGGTGTAGCCCGCAAGCCGGATGATCTCCATCCGATCCTTGAGCGCCGGCGGAATGTCGAGCGTGTTGGCGGTCGTCACGAACATCACGTTCGAAAGGTCATAATCGACTTCCAGGTAATGATCGTTGAACTCATGGTTCTGCTCGGGGTCCAGCACCTCGAGCAGCGCGGAAGCCGGATCGCCGCGGAAATCCATGCCCATCTTGTCGATCTCGTCGAGCAGGAAGAGCGGATTTGTTTTTTTCGCCTTCCGCATGGACTGGATCACCTTGCCGGGCATCGAGCCGATGTAGGTGCGCCGGTGGCCGCGGATCTCGGCCTCGTCGCGAACGCCGCCGAGCGACATGCGCACGAATTCGCGGCCCGTCGCCTTCGCGATCGATTTGCCAAGCGAAGTCTTGCCGACGCCGGGAGGGCCGACAAGGCAGAGGATCGGGCCTTTCAGCATGTTGGTGCGCTTCTGCACGGCCAGATACTCGACGATGCGCTCCTTCACGCGCTCAAGGCCGTAATGATCCTCATCGAGGACGGCTTGCGCTTCGTCGAGGTCCTTCTTGACCTTGCCCTTGACGCCCCACGGAATGGACAAAACCCAGTCGAGATAGTTGCGAACCACCGTCGCCTCGGCCGACATCGGGCTCATCTGCTTCAGCTTTTTCAGCTCGGCAACGGCCTTGTCCTTGGCTTCCTTGGAGAGCTTCGTGTTCTCGATCTTCTCCTCGAACTCGGAGATGTCGTCGCGCTCGTCAGAGTCGCCGAGTTCCTTCTGAATGGCCTTCATCTGCTCATTCAGGTAGTACTCGCGCTGTGTTTTCTCCATCTGGCGCTTCACGCGGCTGCGAATCTTGCGCTCGACCTGCAGCACTGAGATTTCGCTTTCCATGAGCGTGAATACGCGCTCCAGCCGCTCCGAGACGGAGAGAAGTTCCAGGATCTCCTGCTTGTCCCCAATCTTGATGGCGAGGTGCGAAGCGATCGTATCGGCCAGCTTCGAATAATCGTCGATCTGGCTGAGCGTGCTCAGGACCTCGGGCGAGATCTTTTTGTTCAGCTTGACGTAGTTCTCGAACTGGCTCACCGCCGACCGCGAGAAAGCCTCGATCTCGTCCTGATTGCCCAGCGTCTCTTCGACGCGCTCAACCTCGGCCTCGAAATAAAGCTCGTTCGGGCTGAAGCGCTTGATCTTGGCGCGTGTGGTGCCCTCAACCAGAACCTTGACAGTACCGTCTGGAAGCTTCAGAAGTTGCAGCACTGTCGCGAGCGTGCCCATTGTGTAGATGGCGCCCGGTTCGGGATCGTCGTCGCCGGCGTTCTTCTGGGCTGCCAAAAGGATCTGGCGATCCGTGCGCATGACCTCATCGAGCGCGTTGATGGATTTTTCGCGACCGACAAAAAGAGGCACGATCATATACGGAAAAACAACGATATCACGGAGCGGCAGGACGGGGAAAATCTCGTTGGGATCACTGGCTTTAGATTGATCCGAATGCGCGTTCGTCATGTCAGTCTCCTAAATCCGGCAGCGGAATGAGCCACCGCTTACTGTCGCCGATTAACCGGCAGTCTGCTCGAGGCACCGAGGCTTCTTCCCGGGCAAGGGTACACTGTGTGAGACCCGCGTCCACCCAGGAATACACAAGCCGGTTAATTGCTGCGCGTCGCATGCACCGAAAGGGTGCTTCGACAAATGTTGGCGGGACCTTGGACCATAACGCGTTGGTTTGTGGTTAACAAACCGCTGCATTATGCGCTCGATTCATCTAGGCGTTCGGCGTAGATCCGCAAGGGTTTGGCATTCCCTTCGATGACCTCGGGACTGATGACAACTTCCTCGACGCCTTTCAAGCTTGGCAGCTCGAACATGCTGTCGAGAAGAATGGATTCCATAATGGAGCGAAGGCCGCGCGCGCCTGTCTTCCGTTCGATGGCCTTCCGCGAGACCGACTTCAGCGCTTCGGTCGACAGCGTAAGTTGCACGCCCTCCATCTCGAAAAGACGCTGATACTGCTTCACAAGGGCGTTCTTCGGCTCGGTCAGGATTTTCACCAGCGCAACTTCGTCGAGGTCTTCCAAGGTCGCAAGCACGGGCAGACGGCCGATGAACTCCGGGATGAGGCCGAATTTCAAAAGGTCTTCCGGCTCCACGCTGCGCAGGATGTCACCCATACGGCGCTCGTCCTCGGAGATGACCTTCGCGCCAAAACCGATGGAACTCGTGCGTCCGCGCTGCCCGATGATCTTTTCGAGACCCGAAAAGGCGCCGCCGCAGATGAACAGGATGTTTGTCGTATCGACCTGGAGGAATTCCTGCTGCGGGTGCTTGCGGCCGCCCTGTGGGGGAACGCTCGCAACCGTGCCTTCCATGATCTTCAGCAAGGCCTGCTGAACGCCCTCGCCCGAGACATCCCGCGTGATCGAGGGGTTGTCGGACTTGCGGCTGATCTTATCGACCTCGTCGATATAGACGATGCCGCGCTGAGCCCTGTCGACGTTATAATCCGCCGCCTGGAGAAGCTTCAGGATGATATTCTCGACGTCCTCGCCGACGTAGCCCGCCTCGGTGAGCGTGGTGGCATCCGCCATCGTGAACGGAACGTCAAGAATACGCGCCAAAGTTTGAGCCAGCAGCGTCTTGCCGCAGCCCGTCGGGCCGATGAGGAGGATGTTGGATTTTGCCAACTCCACGTCGTTGTTCTTCGCGGAGTGGTTGATGCGCTTGTAGTGATTATGGACCGCCACCGAGAGGACGCGCTTGGCGTAATCCTGGCCGATTACATAATCGTCAAGAACGTTGCAGATTTCCTGAGGGGTGGGAACGCCGTCGCGAGACTTCACATAGGAATTTTTGTTCTCTTCGCGAATGATGTCCATGCAAAGCTCGACGCATTCATCGCAGATGAAAACGGTGGGCCCTGCAATAAGCTTGCGGACTTCATGCTGGCTCTTGCCGCAGAAGGAGCAGTAGAGCGTATTCTTGGAGTTGTGACCCCTGCTTTCTTTCGTCATTGACCTACCTTAGCACCCACATACCAGGAAAGTTGGCCTTTGATTGTGCCTGAGTGATGACTGCAAATCCGGTTTTCCCGGCCTTAAAAGCCACCCTCAAGCCCGTCTCGCTGCCCACATTCCTTGTAAGCTTCCCCTAGTCTTACGGCTTCTGCGGCGATTGTCCATAATTTCGATTCGCCGCGCCTGGAGGAGCAGTGCGCTACGTTGAACCGCTTATACTTTCCAGGCAGTTAAAAACCGTGCATCTGCTTGAGCCGTCGCAAGGAAGCCGCAGGGCTCCTAGGAACGGGCGGAACCACCTTCTTCGGCAGGCGCACGCTTCGTCAGCACCTCGTCGACGATACCGAATGCTTTTGCCTGCTCCGCTGTCATGAAGTGGTCACGATCCAATGTGCGTTCAATGACCTCGTACGGCTGGCCCGTGTGCTTCACGTATATCTCGTTGAGGCGGCGCTTTGTCTTGAGGATGTCCTCCGCGTGCCGCTCGATGTCGCTCGCCTGTCCCTGGAAACCGGCTGAAGGCTGATGGACCATCACCCGCGCGTTCGGTAGGCAATAGCGCATGCCCGGCTCGCCCGCAGCAAGGAGAAGCGAGCCCATCGACGCCGCCTGACCTACACAAAGTGTTGATACGGGCGGGCGTATGAACTGCATGGTGTCATACATCCCGAGGCCGGAAGTCACATGGCCGCCGGGCGAATTGATGTACATGGCGATTTCCTTTTTCGGATTTTCCGATTCAAGGAAGAGGAGCTGCGCCGTGACGAGAGCGGCCATGTTATCTTCGACGACGCCGGTCAGGAAGATGATGCGCTCCTTCAAAAGCCGGGAAAAGATATCGAAGGCGCGCTCGCCGCGGTTGGTCTGTTCGACAACCATGGGAACGAGCTGGCTGGTGTAGAATTCAACTGGATCGCGCATGCGTTTCTCCCAGGCATAAAGTGCCGCAGCGAAGTGTTTTTTCTATGGTTGCTCGCGATCTCGCGGGCGGAGAACTCGGCGGCTAAAAAGACCGGTGCGGGCACCGGGCCCGCACCGGGATACATGGGACGATTTGAGCGCGAGCGCAACTAGCCTCAGTCGCGGCCCCCGCTTTGCCTAGTCGTGATGGTGGTGGTGTCCGTGGTCGTGATCATGATCATGATCGCACCCAGGCCCGCACTCGCCCTCATGATGGTGTTCGTGGCCGGCGCCATCGCCTTCCAGAAGGGCGTCCTCGCGCTCCTGCTCCGCGGCGAACTCCATGAGTTGCGCAGGCGTAACCACCTTCTCCGTCGTTTTCACGAGTTCGAGTGCGAAGGTGATGACCTTCTCCTCGTACACCGGAGCGCGCAATTCATTCATCGCCTGCGGGTTCTTGCGATAAAAGTCGACGACCTCCCTCTCCTGACCGGGGAACTGACGGGCGCGCTCCATAACGGCGCGACGCAGTTCGTCGTCTCCGACGCGGATCTGATTCACATTGCCGATCTCGGCGAGGATGAGACCCAGACGAACGCGCCTCTCGGCCATCTTCCGATAGTCCTCGCGAGCCTTTTCCTCGGTCGTGCCCTGAGCTTCGAAGCTGCCCTTCGACTCTTCAAGCTGGCGTGTGACGTTGCGCCAGACCGCCTCGAACTCACTCTCCACGAGCGAGGGCGGCATCTCGAACGAATGCTTCTCATCGAGCGCATCCAGGAGCGCTCTCTTCAGCCTGTTTCGGGAGACTCCATCGAGCTCTTTTTGAAGCTGGCCGCGAATGGCCTCCTCGAGCTTCGCGAAAGACTCCATGCCAAGCGTGCGCGCGAACTCGTCGTCCTCTTTCGCCTCGACCGGCTTCGCGACCTCCTTCACGGTCACATCGAAAGCAGCATCCTTCCCGGCGAGGTGCTTCGCCTGATAGTCTTCGGGGAAGGTCACGCGGATATCGCGCTGCTCGCCGGCCTTCGCGCCTTCAAGGCCTTCTTCAAATCCCGGAATGAAGCGCTTGGACCCGATCACAATGAACGCATCCTCGCCCGTGCCGCCCTCGAAGGGCTCGCCGTCCACGCTTCCCTTGTAGTCGATGGTCAGCCGGTCGCCTTGCTCAGCCGCGCTGTCCTTCGCCTCGTAGGACACATTCGCCTTCATAAGACGCTCGAGCGCCTTCTTGACGTCGTCCTCCTCCGGGGCCGCGGCCGCTTTCTCCAGCGTAATCGTTTTCAGATCCGCAAGATCGATTTTTGGCAGGATCTCGAAAGACATGGTGTATTCAAGATCGGACTCGCCCTCGATGATCCGTTCGACGGTTTCCTTATCCTCGGGAAGCTTGATGTCGGGCCGGAACGCCGGGCGCTCCTGCCGATCCTGCAGCGCTTTCGAGCTCGTCTCGCCGACCGTCTCCTCCAGAATTTCCGCCATCACGGAGCGTCCGTAAAGCTGGCGCACATGCGCGAGCGGCACCTTCCCAGGCCGGAACCCATTCAGCCGGACCTTCTCCTTAAGGTCTTCGAGCTTCGCCTCGACGCGCGCCTTCAAATCGGCCGCAGGGACAATAACCTTCAACTGGCGTTTCAGCCCCTCTGAAACAGTCTCTGTAACTTGCATTGTAAAACCGGGTCTTTGTTGGCCGCTAATCGGCAGAGTGATGAGGGCAACACGCTATCGTTGCCGCGGGCGATGTCCGCTTCTGCGCAGTGAAATTGCACATTGCCCGGCAATCCACAAGGGGCCGCGTCTCGTCAGGTGGAAAATTCAAAGGAATGCATCGGAGAAAGGCGCGGCCAGCCCTGCGCCGAAGGCGACAATTCGATGCGAAAAAGTGCTAAACTAGTTCGCCCGGATTTCGCCTTCGCGTGTTGATGCTGCATGGATATTCTCGCAGGAAAACTGTTCCCCTTTAAGGGGGTAATTGTCAGGCGGCTCGATAAGGCATCGCGGGAGCTGCTTTTGCCTGACGGCGGAAGGGCGATCGATTTCAGCCGCCCGGCGGGCGAACCGGCGCTCGGAGCGCCAAATTCGGTGGCCTGGCGAATTTTCAAGAACCCGGTCGCCACGTTCATTGGCGGCGTGACGGCCGTTATCCTGGAGCTTGCCGAGCCCAGGGTGCGGGCCGGGGTTTGGAAGCACAGCGGGTTCCGCCAAGATCCCCTCCGGCGCCTTCGCCGCACGGGGCTTGCGGCGATGGTGACCATATACGGAGCCCGCAGCACCGCCGAAAAGATGATCGCGGGCGTGAGGCGCATGCACGATCGTGTACAAGGCGAGACGCCTGATGGGGAACCCTACTCAGCCAACGATCCCGAACTCCTGAACTGGGTTCAGGCCACAGCCGCGTTCGGATTTCTTCAAGCCTATCACGTCTATGCAGCGCCTTTGACGCTTGTGGATCGTGACCGCTATTACCGGGATGGCGAGATCGCCGCCAGGCTCTATGGAGCGACAAGGCCTCCCGGCTCGGAGGCGGAGCTTGAGGCTCTCATCCTGGCAATGCGCCCCCGTCTTGAGGCCTCTCCGATCATCTTCGAGTTCTTGCACATCATGCGAACGGCTCACATTTTGCCGCCCCTGTTGCAGCCTGTTCAGCCGCTTCTCGTTCGTGCTGCGGTCAGTATCACGCCTCCCTGGGTCCGCGATGTTTTGGGACTTGGCGATGACTGTGGATTGCGCGCGTGGGAAGGGGTGCTTGTCCGGCAGGGCAGCGCTCTCGCCGATCGCATCATGCTGGAATCGAGCCCTGCGGTGCAGGCCTGCGTCCGTCTGGGTCTGCCCGCAAACTACCTCTACAAAAGAGCTGCGGACACTTCGGGCCAAGCACGATAAAACAAGAACTTAGAGCCCGCTTTTGATTCCATCAAAGTGGATAGGCCTGGTGCTTCGCGCACGCGAGCCCGATCTTCTCACGTTTTGGAGAGGGCCAGATTAGTGCCGTAATGTCATAGTGCGATTCGCTGTTCGTGAAGTCTTTCATGGGAGGTTTACGGACTTGTCTCGATCAGCAAAAGCTCCAATTTTCGCGATCTTTGCCCTGGCCAGTTTAGCCACCTTCACCGGACAATGCTCGGCGGGGATCTACACCTTCGACACCAAGCATGCCGATGTGAGCTTTACCTACTACGTCGGTTTTGCCTCGCAGTCGGGCCGCTTCACAGACCTGAACGGCGTTTTTCAATTCGACAGGCGCGTTCCAGAACAAGGTTCCATCAAAGCCGTCATCAAGACGGCGAGCCTTACCGCCAACGCCTTTGAGTCGGAACTCAGGAGCAGCCGCTTCTTCAACGTGGGGGTTTTCCCGGAAATCCGCTTCGCAAGCCGGTCGGTCAAGCCGCTTGGCGACAACCGCGCCGAGTTCAACGGTGATCTCACCATGAACGGCGTCACCCGCCCCGTGACTCTGCAGGCCGTTTTCCAGCCTGAGGCGCGGGCGGGTCTTGGAAGCGCTCAAGCCTCGTCGCCTCAAAACGGCCGCGCCCGCGTCACCGGAACGATTCGCCTTAAACGAAGCGAATTCAACATGACTGCGCTCAGCTACCTTGTGAACGACGAGATTGACATTCAGATCACGGCCGCGCTGCAAGAGAAAAAATAGACGGGGAGGTTTTCCGCCCTTACCGCCCTCGCGCTACTATGGAGCCCGGAAGACCAATACGAGGATGCGCATGCGCTGGAGTAACCGGCCGCCCGGATCGAACTGGGGCGAGTTCGGCCCCGACGATGAGGTTGGCCGCTTAAACTTGATCACGCCCGAAAAGGTGCTTCAAGGGATCGCCGAAGTCCGCGAAGGCCGGACGTTTTGCCTCTCGCTCCCCCTCGACTATCCCGGCGGCAACGTTCTCCATTCCGCCCGGCATCCCCCGAAGCGCCGCGCCACCGCGAGCCCGAACGGCACGCCGCGCTACCTCTTGCGGCTTTCGGGCGACAACCCCGATTTGACGGACGTGGTGTGCGACGATCAGGTCACCCTTCACACGCAATACTCCACGCAATGGGATTCGCTTGCGCATATGGGTTCGGAGTTCGACGCCGACGGCGATGGCATCGCCGAGACTGTGTTCTACAACGGATGGCGCGGCGGCGAGCACATCGTAATGCGGGCGGAGCATGCCACCGAAGCGAAGCGGCTCGGCATCGAGACGATGGCCGAACGCTGCGTGCAAGGCCGGGCTGTTCTCATCGACCTTCACGCCCTCGCCGGGGACGCGAGAGCCGATATTGGCTTCGATGGCCTTGAGGAAGCGATGAAGGCGCAGGGAGCCGTTGTCGAGACAGGCGACATGGTGTGCTTCCATACGGGTTTCGGCCGGAAGATCATGGAGATGAACCGGCGACCCGATGCCGATATCTTGAGCCACAGCTGCGCCGCGCTGGACGGGCGCGACGCGCGCCTGCAGCAATGGGTGATCGACAGCGGCGTGGCGGCTTTGATCTCCGACAATGTGGCGGTGGAGCGCTACCCCAATACATCCGGTGCGGGGCGGCGGCCGCTAAATCCCCTTCACGAGCTTTGCCTGTTCAAGCTTGGCGTCCCGCTGGGCGAACTCTGGTGGCTCAGCGACCTTAACGACTCCATGCGCCGAGCGGGCCGCACGCGCTTCCTTCTGACCGCACCGCCGCTCCGGCTTCCCGGCGCGGTTGCCTCGCCTGTGACTCCGGTCGCAACCATTTAGCGCCCATCTCTTCAGAAGCTCTTGGGGCAGAACATCCGCTATCGCCGCCCGCAGGTCCCGTGGCGACAGTGTAGCGCCCCGGCCAAAGCTGGCCTTCATGGGTATTGTCTGGTAAACCCCGTTCATCGCCGGGAGGAATGGATTTGCTGACTGTCGTCGGATTAGCGGGGAGCCCTTGCACGCCGTCCCGGACGCGCGTCATCGTGAAGGCGGTAGTGGATCGCATCGCGGCGCAGACCGGCGCGCGAGCCCGGCTTGTCGATGTGGCGGACCTCGTGCCGGACCTTGCGATCCGCTCGCGAGCCGAGGCCTCGGCGCGCGTCGAAGAGGCCCTTCAGGCGATTGAGAGCGCCAGCCTCCTTGTCGTCGGCTCGCCCGTCTACAAGGGCTCCTACACCGGCCTTCTCAAGCACCTTATCGACCTTATCAACTACCCTGCCCTTCTCGGAACGCCTGTCGCGCTCCTCGCAGCCGGCGGAAGCGACCGCCACGCGCTTGTCATCGAGCATCAGCTCAGGCCGCTTTTCGCCTTCTTCGGTGCGAAGACGCTCGCGACCGGCGTGTTCCTGACCGACAAGATCATCCAGAACGGATGGGTCGAGGACACGGCCTGCAGTGCGCGGCTCGATCAGCTCATCGCGGAAGCTGTCCATGAGTTGAACCTCGCGCTGACCGTGCGGGCCTCGGCTGTCGTGTAGAGTTGTAGCGCAATTCGCTATTGATGTGTCCAGCTTAGCCGGACCTTGTAGGGCCCGACCGCTTCGAATTTGATGCTTCTCCTGAAATCTTCGCCGAATTCGTTCTGGACACGCTGAAGCGCCCGCCCTGCAATTTGGTAACCGTTGAGTTTTATAGGCGCGCGCGGCCCAAGCTTTTTCTCCAGTCTGGACTTCAACGTATGGTTTGTAAGCTCGATCTCTCCGCGCTCGAAATTCTCGATGATCAACTCAATGATGCAAAGGCGCTTCAACCGCCCGATATCCCCTCTGCTCCTGTTCGTCGCTTCCGGCCCATGCAAGCTCTTGCTCTCAAGGGCTTCCTTGATGGACGCCAGCATGCTCAAGGAAAGTGGGTCTCTTGCTCCCGTGACCCCTACCACCTGCAAGGCTTCGGAGAGCCGTGCCTCAAGGCTTATCCAGGTGAAAATCGGGTCAAGACTTTCGCTATCCTCCACTGGCTTGACGAATAACCTGAAGCGATCGCCCATGTAGTTTTGCTGAAGCGTGAAGCATTTGCCTTGATGCCCGACCTGTTGACTAAGCTCGGCGGCTGCGGCGCCTCGGAGTTCACAATATCTGGCCCAGTATCCATCCTCACGCTCGAGTGAATAAGAACAGAACCTTCCGTCTTTCTCGACAATGAGATGCTCGACAGGAGAAACGACCTTTAAGAATGCGCTGGCGATTGAATTCACCTCGCGATCCCGTTTCAGGATCTGGAGGCAATCGTTCCTTCTGAGACAAGCGTATGCGTCGGATAAACTTTGCCCGAATTGTATCAGCGCCTTGAAGACCGGCTCCTTTTGCGAAGTATTCAGGCCCGTAAAGGATCCAAAGACTGCGCCCTGAAATCCATAAGAAAAAAAAGGCAAGATAAGCCGCTCCGACCCCTCGGATACCTGAAGGCCAATGTCCGGTGACTCGGCGGCGATCGAGGGTTCGTTCAACCACGATAAAGCCAGCATCACGCTATTCACGCTAAGGCCGCCACATGCTCCCAAAGCCGCTATGTCGACGGCGTTGACGAAACGCAAGAATGGCCCTCGTCCCCGCCCCAATATTCCCTGTTTGGTGACGCCCACCGGGCGGTAGCCACTAACCCGCAAATGAAAATCCGGAATGACCGGCCAAAGCATGTGAGCAGCAAATGCATCCACGCACCAGCCATAGACCAACTCCTTGTATAGAAACCCGTTGCGTGTCATGGCTCCGGCAAGGAAATCGCCGAAGATGCCACCGCTCAAATTTCCGCTGAATGCCCCTTTGTATTCTTGACCATGCCTTTGGCAGCAACGAGCTACTTGAAAAGAAATCTCCTGCGCATCGGCGCTCGTAAGGACATTGAACTTCACGGCGTCCTGGAAAAAACGCACCGTGAGCGGTGGGAATCGCAGACACGTGAAGTCCGGGTCGAAGGCTGTAAAATAAGCGGTCCCGCACGCTCTCGATGTCCCACCACCGTGATTGAATGAGATGCCGTAACTTTCGAGAATTTCCCGGAGATGGGCAGAACTCTGGCTGTTAATAGAGGCAAGCTCGCTTAACGCGTTCCGCATGAATGGGTCCGCAAAATATGCCCTTCAAATAGTGATATTATCCAAGCAAGGCGCATTAAATTGTGGCGGCCGACACGCAGCCATGACCTTGAAGGCTTACACAATTAATTAAAAATGTCGAGAGACACGCAGCCGCAGGCTTTGCGTAAGAGGGGAGTTTTTTCGGTTCTATTTCGGAAATACGTTTTCAAGCAAACCCGGCTCTACCACCACCGCATACTCGTCGGCGCCAATTCGGCCCAGATCTTTTCTAGAAGCGGAAACTCGGCTTTCTTGCCGATCAGAAGTATACGCCCGTCCTCGAGTCTGAAAGCTGCGGGGCACTCTGCTACAAAGCCACAGCGATATCGGTCGGGCGTTATTTCTTGCATTTTTTTTCCCTATATCGCTTTTACTTTTTCATAAAAAACAATGGCCTCTGAATCGAGGCGTTGTATATAATTATCTCTTTCGGCATCGGTGTAAAAGTCCCTAGGGACTTCATCCAATCACATTTTCTTTCAAATTGTTTCAACACATCAAAAGCTGCTCGCTTTGCAAAAGTTCCGAAAAACGCGGCCATTTTCAAAAAGCACCGAACGGCGAAAACTTCAAAAAAAGTAAATACGCTAGCAAAACGAAATGAAGCATAGGCGCATCATTTTCCATGCAATAGTGCTACTATCTAAGTAACAGAGCACACGAACTTCTGAAATCGATCTCTCAAAGGAGGCAGTTTAAGTTCAAGTCCATGCTCTCGCGAGGAGGTTATTATGCCACATTCCTGCATAGGAGCACTCAGCCACTATCACCATAGCTTCGTGGATTACGTCACATCGGACGAAGCCAAGCGGGCTATGGAAGCAACAGCCGCGGGCACGGCTGTTTACCAGGCGATCTGGAAACCCCTTAGGACAGTGCTTGTGTCGTTCGTTGTGATCGTCGTTGCATCGCTTTCGGTCACCAAGCTGGGGATCAGTGATGCCGCACTGTTCGCGCACCGGCTGCAGCCATGCCTCTATCCGAAGGGTCTCCAATTCCCGTCACCAGAACCGGTCAAGGATAGCCCAAATCGCGATGTGATTCTCGACACAAGGACATGGCAGGCTACCTAAGCCTGCCTATCGAGCGCCTCCCCACAGGCGCTTTCAGCATCGATAGCTCACCGACTTGATGTTGCTGTTCAGGAAGCGGGCGAGTTGCTTCGCTTCCTCAAGCCTGGTGCCGCGATAAAGATCGAGGGCAATTTCCCCTTTCAGCGTCGCAAGCCCTTCATGCTTCGGCTGTAACATGACACAAGGCGCGCCATTCTCGCGTAACCGCACCACGAAAAGAAACTCAGCGTTTTCTCCGCTCATTGCCATCCCTCCTCCCGAACAAAACGTGAACACCATAGCGAGGAATGGCCGCCACGGCAACCCCCTCAGCGGGTCATTGTTCGTTAACCATATTTGTGCACGCAAGCTTAAGCCTACCGCGCGTATTTTCGTAAAACCTTGCGGGCGTAAAAGGGGGCGAGGCGTGCTAGCAGCATTTGTATTGCGCTTTTTCATTATCTTCAGTCTCGGTGTGCTGGCTTTCGTAACCTTCCTTGTGGCCACGACCTTGATCTGGCTCATGTGGTTCGACAGCTGGCGATGCGGGATGTGCCTCAGTTACCCGGTCGGCATTTACACCTTGGCCCTCCTGGGCCTCCTCATCCTGGGATCGATCGGCATTGAGGCCGGCGAGGCCTCCGTGCTCTGGGCGAGATGGGCCGCAGCCACGCGGAAATGGTTCATCGCGAACTGGACGGTGCCCGTCGCCGTCGTGATCGCCATCCTGGCCATTCTTCTCGTTTTCAATTGGTGGTGGATTGCCGAATGGTGGTGCAATCTTTGGTGATACCACCTCCCTCTTCTTCTACTTCATGGTCGGAATGACGAACTCCGCGCCCTCCTTCACCCCGCTCGGCCAGCGCGCCGTCACCGTCTTCGTCTTCGTATAGAAGCGCATCGAATCCGGCCCGTGCTGGTTGAGATCGCCGAACATGGATTTCTTCCAGCCGCCGAAGGTGTGATAGGCAAGCGGCACCGGGATCGGCACGTTGATGCCGACCATGCCGACATTCACGCGCGACGCGAAATCGCGGGCAGCGTCGCCGTCGCGGGTGAAGATCGCGACACCATTGCCGTATTCGTGATCGTTGGCGAGCGCGAGCCCCTCTTCGTAGTCATGCGCGCGAACAAGGGATAGCACCGGGCCGAAGATCTCCTCGCGATAGATGCGCATGTTGGGCTTCACGCGATCGAAAAGGCAGGCCCCCATGAAGAACCCTTTTTCGTAGCCCTGCATTTTGAAGCCGCGCCCGTCGACAACGAGTTCGGCCCCTTCTTCGACGCCGGATTGGACAAGATCCTTTGCGCGCTTCAGCGCGGCTCCCGTTACGAGCGGGCCGAAATCCGCCTTTTCATCCGTGTAGGGAGCCACTCTCAGGCTTTCGACCTTGGGCGTGAGCATTTCGACGAGCCTGTTCGCTGTCTCCTGCCCAACGGGAACGGCCACCGAAATCGCCATGCACCGCTCGCCGGCCGAGCCGTAGCCCGCGCCCAGCAGCGCGTCCACGGCCTGTTCCATATCGGCGTCGGGCATCACGATCATATGGTTCTTGGCGCCGCCGAAAGCCTGCACGCGCTTTCCGTGCGCCGTGCCCAGCGAATAGACGTGATGCGCGATCGCCGTCGAGCCCACGAAGCCGACGGCCTTTATGTCAGGGTGGGTGAGGATGGCGTCCACGGCTTCCTTGTCGCCATTGACCACGTTGAAGATGCCGGCGGGCAGGCCCGCCTCCAGAAAAAGCTCGGCCAGGCGGATCGGCACGCTCGGGTCGCGCTCGGATGGCTTCAACACGAAGGCGTTGCCGCAAACGATGGCGGGCGCGGCCTTCCACAGCGGGATCATCGCCGGAAAATTGAACGGTGTAATCCCGGCCACCACGCCGAGCGGCTGGCGCATCGAATACATGTCGATGCCGGGGCCTGCGCTGTCGGTAAATTCACCCTTCAGGAGATGCGGCGCGCCAATCGCAAATTCCACCACTTCGAAGCCGCGCTGAATGTCGCCGATGCTGTCCGCGACGGTCTTGCCGTGCTCGGAGGAGAGAAGCTCGGCCAAAGGCCGCATCTCCTTCCCGATAATCTCCAGAAACTTCATCATGACGCGGGCGCGCTTTTGCGGATTCTGCGCGGCCCAGGCCGGCTGCGCGGCCTTCGCGTTTGCGACAATATCCGCCACCTCGGCCGCGCTGGCGAGCGACACGCGCGCCTGCACCTCACCGGTATGCGGAGCGTAAACGTCCCCGAACCGGCCGGACTTTCCCTGGACAGCCTTCCCGCCGACAAAGTGACCGATATGGCGCATGGCGCACTCCACAGGTATCGTTCGCTGACTATACGGAAGAGTACGGCAGGGGCAGACCCTGTTCAACCGGCGCCAAAGGCAAAAAAAAGGGCAACGAACGTTGCCCACGACTCGCCCCTTTCGCGAGAAACCTATTTCATGGCTTCCCGTTCGCCATAGTCGATGAAGCTCAGATAGGAAGCCAGGGCGTCAATCTTGTCCTCCGACAAGTGGCTCGCCACGATGGGCATGGGGTAGGAGGCCGAGGCATGGTACCCTTGAGCCCACTGCTCCAGCCTGCGCTTTATGTAGTTGTAGGAAAGACCGCCCAGCCGCGGAATATTCCTGGAACCGACCGCGTCCGGACCGTGGCACACGGCGCAGGCCGGAACGTTCTCACTCGCCTCGCCGCCCGCATAGAGGGCAGCCCCGGTGCTGACGAGGTCCTCGTTGCCATCCTTGGCGGATTTCGGCTCAAGCGTTGCAAAGTAGGCCGCCACGGCGCGGACGCCATTCTCGTCGCCCCATTGGGTCTGCAGCTTCGCCGCCGCGCGCCACATATAGAGCTGGGAGTAGGGATTATCCCGCGAATGGGCCACAAAGTTCTTAAGCTGGTTCTCGACATATTGAGGACGCTGACCGGCGAGCCGGGGCGCCACGAAGTAGCCCTGAAAGGACGGCCCGTGGCACATCACGCAGTTCCTGTTGGCGATCGTTTCGCCAACGCAGACGAGATCCGCCTCGCACGCCATGGCGGATATCGAAGAGGATACGACTGCCACGATCGCAATTTTCCACCTGAGAAGTTTCATGATCCGAGCCTTCGCATCCGGTTCTTTTGTGAGAGGGACTACGCTGGTTACTTCAAGCTACTCAGGTACGCCGTGACTTCCTTAACCTGCTGAGGAGTCAAGCTTGCTGCGATCGGCGCCATAATCTTGGAATTATCGTCGCCATTGGGACCGAGCCCGCGCTCCTTCTCCCAATTGGCAAGCGTCTTCATGAGGTAAGGCCTCCACTGACCGGCCAGGCGCGGAAAGATCCCGTCGCCCTTCGCCTCGGGGCCGTGACAAACGGCGCAGGCTGGCACGTCGTTTTCAGGAGCGCCGCCGTGGAAGAGCTTGTCTCCCGCCGCTATCAAATCCTCTGGGGCGCTCTTGTGCGTGATCGGCTGGAGCTTGCTCATATACTCGCCAAGCTGCGCACGCTGATCGGGGCTGAGGCTATGGACCTTGTCGTACCGGATGTACCCAAGATTGCGCAGGCGCCTGCGCTCTGCAAAAGCGGTCAACTGAATTTGAATATACTCGGCCTGTTGGCCGGCGAGTTGCGGAATTGGCCTGTAGCCCAAAAACCCGTGCGCGCCGCGTCCGTGACACAACATGCAATAACCGGTCGCTTTAGACTCGACGCTGAATTCTCGTGGCGTCATCGCGACCCTCTGATGCCGCGCTTCAGCCGTCGCCGAAAATAACAGCGCCGCAACTGCCGCTCCGAATGCCAATTTTACGCTGAACCCATTCATCTTTTGGCCTCCAAGCCTTTCCTCTCCGGACGAGAATTTTTAGAACCTTGTTCCCGTTGCTTTTATCATACTCTGTAGTTTGAGCCAGCAACATACTAAATCATAACCCTAATGACGCCAACGGAAGACTTGCCCTTTAGAAATCTATCCAGCTATAGAGAAATACTTGGTCGGCATCCCTTGCGTTTGTTCCGGCGCCGTCAAAGTTCGCCGAACTTCCATTTAACTTGTTGAAGTGGGTGTAGAGGACGCCAACCCTCGCATTGAGCCACGGCCACAGGTCGGGTCCACCGTACGGGTAGGGGACGTAAGCCAAGTCAAAGCTTATGCCGTTTGTATCTGGCCTGGCGTTGACATTACCGGTGACTGCATTCCAGTATGTCGCGTCGCTGCTCCCGCGGACATCGAAGTAGTCGGCGGTAAGGCTTATGTGGCGGTCATAGATGTAGCTGCCGGAAATATTGAAGCTTGACAGAGTTTGATCGGGCTTGCTCGCGCCCGGAGCGCCGGTTAGAGCAAGACTGCCGGTGTAGGTCGCATCGAGGTTCTGCCATTCCTGGATGAAATACGCACGAGCCGTAAAGGCGTGGATGGGGCCGATATATTGATATTGAGCATCGAGGGCGACGTCGAGGAACTTGTCGGTGAAGCCGGGGAAAGTCAGAAGACCTGTTCCGGGCCCGGCCCGGCAGTTGTCGGCATCTGGGCAGCATACATGCCATAGGTGCCCACCTTGAGGGATTTCTCATTCCACGTCTTTTCGACGGCGACTCGCCAATAGGGAGCGACGCCATCGATCCTCGGCTGACCATCGGTCGGGCTGAAGCCGGTGGCTTGCTGCATGTTCCAGTCGAAAGCGCGATAGGCGGCTCAACTCGGCATAGAACATATTGTTGACCCAGACATAGGCCCCTGCGCCGTAGGCGCGCTGGGCGAATTGCTCCCTCGATCATCGTGCCGGGAGGGCCGCCGGCCGCGATGTCGACCGGAACCCAAGGATAGGCCCAGGCGGGAACGGTATTCCAGACGTCCTGCATGTCGGGTTATTGTTGCCGAGCATACCCCAGACGACATCGTTTCCCGCTATCCTGGTTTTTTCGGCGTATCGCAACTCGGTGTTATCCCAGAAGATTTGGCCGGTACCCTGCGGCGAACCGGTGCTGCTGTAGCTGAACTGGGAGAAGATGCCGAGATTGCAGTAAACCTGCCCGTTGAAGAAAACGCTCGCGTCGGAAAAATCCACGATGTTGTTCAATGGAAGAGCCTGGAAATGCGGAGGGAGCAGGCAAATCCTTCGCGAAATGATTGAATGACGGGAGCAGCCACATCGAGAGGTTTGCGCCGCTCCACTCCGGGTTGCTAGCGGAGTTGCCGAAGACCTTCCGGATGTCGCCGCAACGCGTACCGCCCTGCGTATAGCCGTTAAGCTTGAATTGCCGCCCGAACGGCGTCAGCTCCGGTTGCACCGTGTGACAGGTGGAGCAGTAATATCCCGTCTGGCGTGCAAACGAAGGTACAGCGTCGGCCGTTTCAGACTGTGTCAACATTCCGCAAGCGAACGTTGCAGCGGCCAAAGCCGCCGGATACGAGAAGCTCATTGAATGCGATACGTGTGACTTGCGGGACTGGATCTGCTTAGTTTCGCGCATAAGTATTCGCGCACCTTCTGAAAGATGCATCGCTCCCGCCCTGTGGTTACCCGAATCTTTTTCCCGTATGCAAACTAACAAGCCCAGCATACGATAAGTTCAAGCTTGACCTTGAGATTATTTGGGCTTGCTGACGCAAATCGAATAAATACTGTGGCATCTCTGCACTTTTCTTAGCTATGACGGCGAGAAAAGTACCATTTTTTGCGCAATGCAACCAACTTCACAAGCGACTGGCTGTAATGGCTCGATGGAACCAGTATATGATTCGAACCAAACGGGAGCGAAATACCTGTCCCCGCTTCGGCGGCGCGCAAAACGACGCGTAGCGAGACTAGTTTGATTCGTTGCTTATGCTAAGTGGCAATGCGTAGGATCAACGCGATTCGCGGTGAAGTCGTTCGAAAGGTTACAGTGCGATCTTCGGGCGAAGCTGGCGCTTCGCCCTTCCGAGGCGGATCAGGGAGCGCCGAGCGTACGGAGGAAACTTCGCTAATCTGCCAGCGGATTGTCCTTCCGGCCGCCGCTCTTGCTGGGCTCTATCCCCTTTTGAAGGAATCAGCGGGGTTCCCTTCTTCGCGGTCTTGCCTCCCGTCAGGCGCTTCCCGCCATCCTCATCCCGTTCCTCGACTGGAGCCTTCAGCCACATCCTTATGAGCCGGAGGATCGGTCCGGGATGCGCGCTGCTATCGACTTGAAAAGTTCGGAATGGGGAATGGTTTCGAAATACTGGGACAGATCGGCGTCCACCACATCGGTGTACCCTTGGTTGAGCGCGCTTTTCCACAACCTCGAATACGTCGAGTGCGCTTTTCCCAGGGCGATAGCCAAACGTATAAGGAGACAGGTCCGCCTCCAGACCGCCATCTCCTGGCGTTCAGGTTGCGATCCTGGCCGCGCGGGTCTCCCACGTTACCCGGATGACCTTGCCTAACGTGCCGTCTCCACCCCGGCGGACCCGGCAGGTGCTCGGGTTGGCTGCTCCCCTGCCGGTTGCCGGTGCAAGCTTTCCCCTGGTGTCAAGGAGGGTCAGCGCCCGCACGAATTCTTTCGGGGCCTGCTCAGAATTCACTCACGTTACGGCCCGCAAGCTCGCCCGTCCGCAGTCAGCCGAAGGCGTGCCTCCGGCACTTCGCGGCTTTGTCACGGGGCTTCTGCCCAGCCGGTCGCCCGGCTAAGCCGCTCGTCAGCATACCGGAGCTAACCAACAAGTCTCCGGGGTGGAACCTTCCTCCATTGGTCGTCCGCGCCTTGGCGGCGCACGTTAACGCGAAGATGGTTAACAGCGCCGTTTTGGATTGATTTCCGGCCTGAATTTGCACCCCAAATTTCCCAAAATAGAGCGACCCGCGTTCGCGGGCGCTGATGAACTACTCAAGCCGTTGAAAAGGATCAACTTTCTGGCGTAAGTCGCAGGGTTAAGCAAATGTATTTTTGGCGGGAATGGGCGCGGAAAAGTCCGTTAAATATGTTTCGGCCTCGGGTGTTAACCATGTCCGTGCCCTGCGCAGCCGCGGCTGCGCAAGCGCCATCCTGGATTTTATACAAATATATCAATAAGTTGGCTGCCGTTAATCTCTCGGCAACGCGCTTTTTTCTACAATCCCGGCTTAAGTCAGACTGATCCGGGGGTTCGAGCGAGATGCTTTACCCCTTCGCAACACGAGATGCCAAGTTGTCCAGTAAGCCGCATGATGGCTCTGAGCCGCCGGAAAGCAACTGTGTCATCAAGATCCAGCATGACGCCAGCGGCGATCTGTTGGCGTCCCTGACAACCCCGTTAGCCTTTACCCGGCCTATGCGAACTCCATAATGACCGCATCGACAGCCAGACTGTCGCCAGGTTTTGCCCGAAGCTTCGATACCGTCACGTCTCGGTCGGCCTTGAGGACATTCTGCATTTTCATGGCCTCGACAATGGCAAGCGTGTCTCCGGCTTTTACCTCCTGGCCCTCCTCTACGGCGATGGAGATCACAAGTCCGGGCATGGGGCACAGGAGCTTCTTCGACGTATCGGTGGCTTTTTTCTCAGGCATGAGCGCGGCGAACTGCGCCTCGCGCGCGGTGTAGATGTAAGCCGTTGACCGCACGCCGCCATAGGAAAGGTCGTAGCCGTTGAGCACAGGGCGGACCTGAACGAATAGTTCCTTGTCGCCAACGACTTTACCGTGCCAGAGCGGCTCGCCCGGCCACCAGTGCGAGTGCAGGATCATCTCCCGGCGGACGGTCCCGTCCGGCTCGCATAAAGACACCGTGGCTCCGTCGCTAAGTTCGCCAGACACGCGCAGGTGCTGCTCGAACTTGCCGAGGCGGCACACGCGCATCTCGCCGATCTTGAGGCCGACCGCGCCGGGAAGCTGTCCGGAAATATGGCGCCGCCGCACATTGTTGAGATTGTCGATGGTGGCGGCGACGGCCGCCAGAACGTCGCGCGCCTCGCCCTCAGGCTCGCGGTGCTTGAAGCCGCCTTCGAACTCCTCAGCGATGAAGCCCGTCGAAAGGTCGCCGCTGCGCCAACGCGGGTGCTGCATAAGGGCGGACAAAAACGGAATGTTGTGTTGAATGCCGTCGATATAGAACGCATCGAGAGCGGCGGCCTGAGCAGTGATGGCATCTTCGCGCGTCGGCCCATAGGTAACGAGCTTCGCGATCATCGGATCGTAGTAAAGAGAGATTTCGCCGCCTTCTTCGGCGCCGGTGTCGTTGCGCACAACGATCCCGCCATAACGCGGGCCTTCCGCTGGGGGCCGGTAACGGACGAGCCTGCCGGTCGAGGGCAAGAAGTTGCGGAACGGGTCTTCGGCATAGACGCGGCTCTCGATGGCCCATCCCTTGAAAGAGAGATCAGGCTGCTCGAACGGCAGCTTCTCGCCATCCGCGACCCGGATCATCAACTCGACCAGATCGAGGCCGGTGATCATTTCCGTGACCGGATGCTCGACCTGCAGCCGGGTGTTCATTTCAAGGAAATAGAACTTCTTCTCTTGATCGACGATGAACTCGACGGTGCCTGCGCTTTCATAGCGTACCGCCTTCGCAAGCGCGACCGCCTGCTCGCCCATGGCGGCGCGGGTTTCCTCATCGAGGAACGGGCTTGGAGCCTCCTCGATCACTTTCTGATTGCGGCGCTGGATCGAGCATTCGCGCTCGAAAAGGTGGACGACATTGCCGTATTTGTCGCCGAGCACCTGGATTTCGATGTGACGCGGATTTTCGACGAACTTCTCGACGAAGACGCGGCTGTCGCCGAAGCTCGACTTCGCCTCTGCCGTCGAGGTGAGAAACCCCTCCCGAACCTCTTCGGCAGAACGGGCGATGCGCATGCCCTTGCCGCCGCCGCCCGCGCTGGCCTTGATCATCACCGGATAGCCGATATCGCTTGCGATGCGGATCGCCTGGTCCGGGCTCTCGATCACACCGAGATAGCCCGGCACGGTCGAGACGCGCGCGGCCGCAGCGGCCTTCTTGCTCTCGATCTTGTCGCCCATGGCGCGGATCGCTTCGATATTCGGGCCGATGAATGCAATGCCATGAACCTTCAGCGCCTCGGCGAATGCCGCGTTCTCCGACAGGAAGCCATAGCCAGGATGGATCGCTTCGGCGCCTGTCTGCTTCGCTGCCTCGATGATCTTGTCCATCACCAGATAGGATTGGGAGGCGGGCGGCGGTCCGATCAGGACGGCCTCGTCCGCCATCTCGACATGGACCGCGTCCCGGTCCGCCTCGGAGTAGACGGCCACCGTCTTGATGCCCATACGTTTCGCGGTCTTTATCACGCGGCATGCGATCTCACCGCGATTGGCGATAAGGATTTTTTGGAACATGGCGGGCATCCTATGCGACGGCGGCATGTATTGCGCCGTTTGCGCTGTTTTACCCCTGCCGCAGCCGGGCTACAATGCTGCTTAATGTCATTGTCGGGGCGCTATGCACCAGCGGTATAGCTCCCGGTGCGAAAATGGATCTTACTTCCCAAACAGGTATCCCAGGCTCTCAGCGCCGATATCGTCCCAGTGGTGCTGACACTCCGCAACCGCAGCAGCGTCGCTGTCGTAACCATCTTCGCGAACCATGGCCGAAAGAGCGCCCAGCAGTTCAATTCGCTCCTCTGGCGAGAGCTTCTGCGCCTCTTCGGCGAGCCTCTTCACGCACTCGTTCATCTCTTGATATTCGCTTGCGCGCTGCCGGTTGGCAAGATCGCAGTTGCTTGGCGATTACTCCCCGTCGTTTTCAAAGCGCCCCATCATGACTGCAGCGGCTGCAGCCGCTCCGCCGAAGGTGATAGCGAACCCTGCCGCCAGCATTGCGACGGCGAGCGCAGGGGAATCCGAGGTCCAAATCAAAGTGCCGACCTTGTTGACATCGGTCCAGAGCAGAAGGGCGAGCAGGAACCACCCCGCTCCGATGCCGATCCCTGTGTGAACGACAAGAAATCGCACCAATTGTGGCAGACTTCTCCAGCCCTTCCTGACGTGCTTCAGAAACCGGCCCATCCACCCCGCCTTGCCTTCGTGAGGACCAGGATCAAATGCACATTCGGATGATGGGTTGCGCTGGATCAATGACGCGTTTCACGATGACGGGTTCAGCCGGTTTGACCGGCCGTCAATGCGCTCGCGCGCAAGGGATTTACGATGAATTCCGTAACTCTCGTCTCCTGCCGCGAGCATTCCCGAATGTGCTGGTCGAGATCCGCGTGGGGCGCCAATACAAGCACGAACTCGCGTTCATCTCCGCCATGCCGACTTTGCGGGTCGCGCCACCCTCAACGCCATCGTTCCCGAAGCCATAAATCCTTTATGCCCGCGCGAAAAGGGGGTCTACATCCTCCGCTCGGTCTGTGTTCCAGCTCGACTTTCTGCTCGCGGAGTTCGATAATTGAGTACTCGACGCGTCTGGGCAGAAAAAATGCCGCAAGGCGGCCGAGTCCACTGTCAGGCGGCGAACGCCAGCGCGTCCTCGCCAACGATCCGATGATCATTTCTGGCAGATGAGCCGACCGCCTCTCTGGACATTAAGGCAAGCGCCAATCTGAGGGCAATTTTTCAGTATCTCGCCAGAAGGTGAAACCGACGATCATCGTGGTCACCCAGGACTTCGTCTTCGTCAAAAGACCGCCGAGCACTTCGAGACCGGCAGCTACCCGTAAGTCTCGCGACCTGCGGGCAACCGTCCAGATACTGCGCGATGCTACGCTTTAAGGGCCGGGACGGGAGCCCACGGGAAAGGCTTCTCGTCTGTGTCCATGAGCACGAACCGCGTCGCATCCGTCAGCCATTGGGCCAATGCAGGCCCAAACTTCTGAATGGAGGGGTTTGGAGCCCTTTTCCAAAGAAACCAGATAAGCTGTATCACTGCCAGCACAGCAAAAACCGCCAGGCCGATGCCCACAAGAACAAAAAATACAACTGAAAAGCCCGCGCGCGGCCAATCGCGGCCTTGCTCGACTGTCGTTTGTCCGGCTTCACTCATTGTGTTCTCCATTTTCCTGCCTCTCAATTCCTTAGCATGGCTTTCGTGTCGATCATGCGCTACGCTGAAGGTTGCGACTCAAGGCCGCGCCTTCTCCACAGCTTCAGGCGGCAAAGAGGCCTCCGATTCGAAACAGTCGCATGCCGCACGACGGGCGCACGATCAACCCAACTTTCGATAAGACGATAATCCGAACGCTAGCATAGCCCCCGCGGTCAAAAACGCGAAGCAAGATTAGCGCCTTGTGTTAATGCAGCGTGCGACATGTCTCCAATGCGCAGAGCTCCCCAAATTCGTGTAAGCTTAACAATGAGCCGCGTCTTAATGACGAAGGAGAGCTTTCGAGTTTCTAACCGCCAAAACAACTCGATAGGGAGCACAAATGCACAAGCGGGGCGGCAACTGGAGATTTAAGACTTAAAATGGCAACACTCGAGATCAGCAGCGCCCCGCCAGCCGAAGATAGGGACGACGAAATGTCGGCCCCAGGTCTTAGGAAGAGTTTCGAGCGCCATCTGCGCCGCACACTCGCCAGGGACCGCTACAGCGCGACCGACCGCGACCGCTACTACGCGCTTGCGCTTGCCGTGCGGGATCAGTTGATCGAGCGTTGGATAGCGACCCAGCAAGAGCATCACAGGAAAAATGTTAAGAGAGTCTATTATTTATCGCTCGAGTTCCTGATCGGGCGGATGATGGGCAACAATGTCATCAATATGCAGATGGAAGACGTCTGCCGCACAGCCATGGCGCAAGAGGGGCTCGATTGGGAGGATCTGCGGGAATACGAGATCGACGCGGGCCTCGGTAATGGCGGCCTCGGCCGCCTCGCGGCATGCTTCATGGACTCGATTGCCACTTTGGATCTTCCGGCCGTCGGCTACGGCTTGCGCTACGATTTCGGGATTTTCAAGCAGAACATCAAAAACGGTTACCAGGTGGAGCAGCCCGAGGAATGGCTGAAGCACAGCTATCCGTGGGAAATCCCACATCCGGAATTCTCATTCGATGTGCAGTTCGAAGGCCGCGTCGAAACCCGATCCGGCCCTCAAGGTCCGGAATGGCATTGGGTCGACACCAAGCCCGTCATCGGGATCCCTTACGATTTCCCCGTTGTGGGTTATGGCGGGAGGACCGTGAATACCCTCAGACTATGGTCTGCCAAATCTACCGAGGAATTCGACCTGGATGACTTCAACCGCGGCGAATACGTCGAAGCGGTGACGAACAAGGTGCTTGCCGAGAACCTGACCAAGGTCCTTTATCCAAATGACGCAGTCTTTGTGGGCAAGGAACTGCGCCTCAAGCAGGAGTACTTTTTTGTTTCTTGCACGGTCCAGGATATTCTGCGGCGGTTCAAGTCGGACGGCAACGCATGGGAGAGCTTCCCTGATAAGGTTTTCCTGCAACTGAACGACACGCACCCCGCGCTCGTCGTTCCGGAACTGATGCGCCTCCTCATGGATCGGGAGGGTTTGGCCTGGGAGCAAGCCTGGGGGATTTCGACCGCCGCGACAGGCTATACCAACCATACGATCCTGCCCGAAGCGCTCGAGAAATGGCCCATCCCCATGCTGGAGCGGCTGCTTCCGCGCCACCTGCAAATCATCTATGAGATCAATTCCCGTTTTCTGCGGGAACTCGCTTGCCGCTATCCCTACGATGCCGAACGGCTCAACCGCATGAGCATCATCGAGGAAGGCGAGCCGAAGCATGTGCGCATGGCTCACCTGGCGATTGTCGGGTCCTCCTCGGTCAACGGAGTCTCCGAGCTGCACACCGACCTTCTGCGGGACAAGGTCCTGCGAGATTTCGCCGAATATTGGCCATCCAAGTTCAACAATAAAACGAACGGAATCACGCCACGGCGTTGGCTCTTGAAAGCCAATCCGCCGCTCGCGCAGCTGATCACCGAAGCGATCGGCGACCGGTGGATCACGGACCTCGAAGAGTTACGTAAACTTGAAAGATTCGCCGACGACGCCGCCTTTCGGGAACGTTTTCGGGCAGCAAAGCGCCACAACAAGCAAGCGCTGGCGCGGCTTATCGACGGCACTCTTGGAGTTGCCGTTTCGCCGGAGTCGCTGTTCGATGTTCAGGTCAAGCGGCTGCATGAATATAAGCGACAACTGCTGCTCGTGCTCTTCATCGTCGTGCTTTACAACCGGCTCAAGTGTGACCCGGCCGCGTACATCGTACCAAGGACCTTCATCATCGGCGGCAAAGCGGCGCCCGGCTATGCGATGGCCAAGCTGATCATCAAACTCATTCATCAGGTCGCCGGCGTCGTCAACAGCGACTCCCAGGTGAATGAGAAGCTTAAGGTGGTGTTCTTGCCGAACTACAGGGTATCGCTGGCGGAGAAGATTATTCCAGCCGCGAACCTGAGCGAGCAGATCTCGCTGGCCGGAACCGAGGCATCCGGCACCGGCAACATGAAGTTTCAGCTCAACGGGGCCCTCACCATCGGCACCCTCGACGGCGCGAATGTGGAAATCCTCGAAGAAGTCGGCAAGGACAACATCTTCATCTTCGGCTTGACGGCACAGGAAGTTGAGCAGCGCCGCCCCCTTTACAATCCGTGGGACGTGTATCATGCCGATGAAGAGATCCGCAGGGCGGTACGGATGATCGATCGGGACTTCTTCAGTATGATGGAACCCGGGATTTTCCGGCCGATAACAAAGTCGCTCCTCGAAGGGGGCGACCAGTATATGCTTCTCGCCGATATGCGGGACTATATCCTGACTCAGGAGCGGGTTGATGCCGCCTACCAGGATCGCGACGCGTGGGACCGGAAGGCTATCATCAACGTGGCGCGAGCCGGCAAGTTCTCATCCGATCGCGCCATCAAGCAATACGCATCCGAGATCTGGCGACTCGAGCCTTGTGCCATGACCCTGTAAGGGCCTGCTAAGCCGCCTGCGTTTTGTGAAACAACGCATGCGGCCAGCCTCCTCTACCTTCGAAAAGAGGAAAAGGCGCGCCAATTATTTGATTTTCTGTTTGGCCTTCTTCGGCAGTTCCATCATCTCGGAACGCCCGAGAAGCCAATCCAAGCTCACCTGGAGGTTGTCTGCAATTCTGGCGAGCCGGTAGATGTCGAGTGCCCTTACCCCGGCGAAGTGAAGATCGACGGCGGCCGCGCAGAGCGGGTCGTGCGTCACGTTGCGCTCACGGCAGGCGGCTGCGAGGTTCTCACGGAATACTGCGAAATCTGATTGCACTGCTTGTTCTCCCTAAGGCCCGGTACTCTGTTTCAGTGGAGCGGGCGCCTTTTCTTCTTTTGCGTCCCAAATCCCGTCTCGCACAACTGATAGTGAAGAGGCTAAAGGCGGAAGCGTTTTTGATCGCCGTCAAAACGGCTCCGGATTCAAGCCAGAAGTCTATTGTGGTACGATGTCACAGAGTTCCCGCAAACGATAGAGGCGGCTGAAACGGTGAAACCGCCCGCCCTCTCGGCCAGCGAAAAACACCTGCCATTGAGGAGGCCTTGGCGTAGGTCAGTTGTTTGCCTGGGCGAGCGGGCAGGAGCCGGGATTTTCGCAAGGCCTCGTGCTTGGCGGGCGTCTTGGCGGCTGCTTCCAAGGAGCCTTCCTCGCCTCTTCCGGCGATGGCTGCCATCCGCCAGCGATAGGAGGTCGAAGGTTTCAAGCCATTGTCTGCAAAGCTCAGGCCTGAGACCTTCCCAACCGGCGCAAATTCGCCGCCGGCCTCCGCGCGCGAGACGGAGTAGCCTTCAGCCCCGGCGACAGGGGTCCACGCCAAATCCGCGCCCGTATCCAAGATGTCGATAACGATAAGCCTTGCGGGGGTGCCAGCCGGGGCCGACGACGCGCTTTGCGATCCCTGTTTCTGTCCCGCCGTCAGCGCATCCAGCATCGCTTTGATTGCTTTGATCTGCCCCCCAGACTTCGTGACATAGCTATCGTCATGGGTAACGTAACTCCACCAGTCCCAGCAAGCCTGCGGATTTTGGGGCGGCAGCCCCAGCAGTGGCCGCCCGACTGTTTGCGGATACAGGACGATGATGCGGTTCGTATCGGCCCAGGCGTTGTAGCCGGAATCATCGACGTAAAGCTTGCCGATATCCCCAACGTCCTGCTTGCATCCATGCAGCGCGATATGCACCCGGCAGGACGCGCCTTGTTCGGGTTCACAATCCTTTGGGACGAAGACGTAACCGATGTCTCCCATGCTCAAGGAGCCGGGTTCGCCGGGATCGGTGTACTTTCCTTGCGAGAAGCTTTTCAGCGTCCCAGACAGTTTGCCGTAATTGGGTGCATTCAGCGCTCCGTAAATGTCCTGAAGGATGACGCCCGCCTGGTCATAACCGCACTCGTTGATATAGGGGCTCTGATTGAGCGCACAGGCATTCAGCCCGCTAAACCGCTCGTCATGCGGCAGCACCTGTGCATGGCCGGCGCCCAAGGTGGTTTGATAGAAGAGATTGCCGGCTCCTTCCTGTCCCAGATAGTGGCGGTAGAATTCGGCGGTGGCGTCGGTCACCGGCTTGGCGACGACCGCGTCGTTGAAGCCATGAAAGATGTAGATCTTTTGATGGCTGAGATTGCTCGTAGAGTCGATCGCACCTGAAGCGGCCTTTTCGTCCGCCTTATCGATGAAATGCTGCACATCCGGAGCGGGGCCTTTCATGCATGGGCCCGTCGCCGTCAGCATGGGCATCGTGTAGCCATTCCAGATATCCGACGACGTGGCCTGAGCGCAATAAAAGGGGCCACCTGCAACTACGCCGACGCCCTTGATGACGGAAGACCAGGCAGTGCCAAACTGCACCGCCATGATATCCGCCGGAGGAAATTCCGGAGATCGAGCTTTCTTTGATCGCCGCGTTATAAGGCTGCAATGCGCCAGAGTCATCGCCAACCGCGGGGAGCGAGATCGGCATCATGCATGCCAAGATCAGAAAGATATGGCGCAGGATCGGGTGAGCGCGGCTGTGAGGCATGGACGCAATCCTTTACAACAAGCCAGAGAGCGGGCAGGGAAAAGAAATCCAATTAGAAACTACACCCTCACAAAGATGCTGGCGAGCCTATCAAGGCCAAGCTCGGAAAAGTATGCAGTGTTGCGACTGAGCGCGGGCTAGGAACGAGCTTACCATCCGGGTGCCCCAGTTGCCTGTTTCGCGACAGCATGGGGAAAAAAGCCGCCGCTCTCCCAAACGGCGGCGTCGATCGATCAGTTCTCGGTTTGCGACGAGGAACTCGATCCGCTTTCTGAACGTTGTCCAGATTGAACGAGCCGGGCGTCTGGCTTGGCGGAAACTCCTTCAGCGTCGTCAGGAACTGCGTCGCCACCGCCATCGCACCGAAGATGATAAAGGGCCGATCGAGCGCCCAGTCCTCGTAGACATTGGCGTTATGCTGCGCCCTTTCAAATGGATCGCGGCGCAGGTTGAACACCAAAGGAACGCGCAGTTCGGTGAAAGGCTCGCGCCAAACCCCAAACCCCTGTCCGCGATTTTCCTTATAGACGACTTTCCAGTCGTTCCAGCGCACGGCGACGATGTCTCCGTCGTCATTGACGTAAATGAAGGCCGGACGGGGCGAGGCGTCGGTCTTGCCGCTCAGATAGTCGAGCATGTTGTAGCCGTCGATGTGGTTCTTGTAGGTGCGGCCGTTAAGCTCGACGCCTTTGAGCAGCTTCCCCTTGATGTCGGGCGCGCCCGACAATCGCGGCGAAGGTCGGCAGCCAGTCCTGATGCGAGACGATCCCGTTGAGCGTCACGCCCGCAGGGAAATGCCCGGGCCAGCGCACGAAGGCAGGCACGCGGTATGCGCCTTCCCAGTTGGAGTTTTTCTCCGAGCGGAAGGGCGTGTTGGCGGCATCGGGCCAAGTATTGAAGTGGGGGCCGTTATCGGTGGAGTACTGCACGAGGGTGTTATCGGCGATGCCGAGGTCGTCGAGCAGCTTGAGCAGTTGTCCGACCTGCATGTCGTGCTCGATCATGCCATCGGTGTATTCGTCGTTGCCCTTATGGCGGCGATCCGCCCTCACATGCGTGCGGAAGTGCATGCGCGTGCCGTTCCACCAGACGAAGAACGGTTTGCCGGCCTTGACCTGACGCGTGATGAAGTCCTTGGCGGCCTCGATGGTCTCGTCGTCGATGGTCTCCATGCGCTTCTTGGTAAGCGGCCCGGTGTCGACAACGGTCTGGCCGCCTTTGCCATCGGCGGTCGCCTTGATGACGCCGCGCGGCCCGAACTGCTTGCGGAACGCCGAACCTGGTTATGCCGTACGGACGGGCTGCCGCTGATGAACGCCGCGCGCCCTGCGGTGCAGGATTGCTGGCCGTAATCGGTAAAAGCGACGCCTTCCTTGGCGATGCGGTCGTATCGGGTGTCTGTAGCCCATCAGGCCGCGGCTGTTGTGGCTGATGTTCGTGAGGCCGATGTCGTCGCCCCAGATGACGAGGGACTGTTGGGCTTCTTGTCCTGGGCCGTGGCCGACTGGGGAGCGACAATCACCCCGATCAATCCGATAATGGCAAGGAGCCGTAAAAACATGGATATGCTTCATTCAATAAACTCCCACAATGAATATCGAACGATGGATTGTTAGACTCAATGGCAATTCCTGTCGCTCGCAAGCACCAATCCGATTTTTCGGATACGCTGCGGAAGATCAGGCCGAGACCGCCCCTTCGATGACGACGAAGAATGCGCAGACCGCTATAATGCATAAACATAGACCGGATAATTCAATAATTTAATCAATTTTCCGGGAAGCGCCTCAGTGCCGGATCTTGAAGGGGTGTCGGCCTCCGCGCGGAAAATCCGATCCACTCACAGCGCTGAACTGCAATGAAGGACCTCTCACGGCTTCGTATGAATGGCAAGCCATATTGTCGGCGGATCGGCGCTCGTCCATTCGACACGGTGGCGTGCGTGGGCGGGGATGAAGACATGATCGCCGGGGCCGAGGTGTCTATCTTCCGGCTCGCTTTCAAAACGCAAGCGAGCGGCGCCCGCGAGAACCGTCACCCATTCGTCCCAGGGCTGGTCGTACCAGAAGCCCGGCGGGCTGGCCTGCCCGGTTGAGACGATCCGCTCAATCCTCACTCCAGGCCGGGCAAGGATCTCCGTGATGACCTCTTCCGATCGATCCGCCGCCGCCACTTCGGCAAAAAGGTTGGTGGCCTGAGCCATCGCCTCCGCAAAATCCGCCTTTAGTCTTCTCGAACGGTCGTACGGCTGAGGATCATGAAATCCATCGCATATCGCCCCTCGCCGCTCATTCCCACATCTGAAATGATCAGCGTCGCACCCACCCACGCGCGCTCCGCAATGCGCTGAAGAGCCTCTGGCGGCAGTTCGATGCGATCGAGCGCCGCCGACGCAGTCTCCGGGAATGGTTTCAAGGAAGGCGCCTCCTCTTCCGGCTCAATCCTGCGCCCCTTCCGGCTGGAGTGGCGGCGCAGCTTGACCTCAACAGCGGCCGGTGGCGTAAGGCCGACCCAGTGCAGTGAAGCGCCGTCATCCCCCGCACGCGTAGCGATGAACAAATGGGTTCCAAGCGGGCGCTCTGGATCGCGGATGGTAATGGGCATGTCGAACAGATGCTGGGTCGCCTGACGGACGTAAAGATGCTTGTTTTTGCGGCTGATGAAAATCGAGACCGGCTCTGCGCGGATGGCCGCGTCCTTCGCGCTGGCAGCGGCCGCCGACGCCTGCTCGTCAGCCTCACGAACCGCGTTCTGCGCGGAAACCACATCCTCGATCCTTGGCTGCTTTGGCCTCGCTCGCTTCCCGAACTTTGCTCTCCGCTTCCGTGAGCTTGGCTTCAGCCGCCGATTTCCGGTCCTCGGCTCTCTTTACGGCTTCTTCTCCCTGAGCCCTGGCTACGCTGCGGCTCGCATCATCGAGTTCTGCCTTTGCCCTTCGGACGCTTTCTTCCGCGAGAGAAAGCTCTCTTGCCGCTTGGCGCGCTTCCTCGGATTTGCTCGCAACAATCGCGAGGGCCGCTTTCTTCGCCTGGACCGCTGCCGCAGCATTCGCGGCTGAGGCGGCTTTCAACGCCTGCGCAAACTCTGCCGGATTGAGAAGTTTCGTATCAGCGTCCGCTTTGCCGTGCGGCGGTTGTCCAATGCAACGGTTTCGACCGCCTTGCCACCCTTGATGGCGGCAGTCTTATCCTCCGCTCCCGGCGGCGGCGTCTGCAACTTCGGCACAGGAAGATGCGCGTTCACGATTTCCGACGGGATAACATCCTGCGGCGCGATCACCACGCGCTGGCCCACATTTGTGACGCCAAAAAGCCGCTTGGCGAAGGCGCCCGGGAGGCGGATGCACCCATGCGAGGCGGGCCGTCCCGTCACGACCCCTTCATGCATCGCGACGCCCGTCCAGGCAAGGCGCTGCATGTACGGCATGGGAGCGCCGCTATAGATGTTGGACCTGTGCCACCGTTCCTTTTCAAGGATGGTAAAAACGCCGGGCGGTGTCGGATGGCCAGCCACACCTGTCGAGACCACGCTCCGTTCCCACAAGCCGTTCGCATCGTAGAATGAGACATGCTGATCGGCGAGCGAGACGACCGCGTAAACTGGGCCGATGGGCTTCTTTCCCTCGACCACCTTTTGCCCCGCTGGCCTCCGCTCCACCGGCCTTCGCTCGGCCGGCCGTCGCACAGGCGCAAGTTCATGACGCCGGGGACGTTGGGTCTGATAGGGGCTTTGATACCAGCCTTGAGAGAAACTTTCGTAGTAAGTTAGTTGCCGTGCCTCCGCCGATTGAGCCGCGCCGATGACACTTGCTGCCGCCAATAGGAAGGCCAAGCCCCGGCGTGGACGCCAAGAAAAGATCGGCTGGGAACATCCCGAAAAATGAAATTGATGCATGTGGCTCAGATCATCTGTAAATTTCGCCGGAGAGGCCCATATGCGCCGCTGCCTGTAACTGCAACGTGAATAAGACCACAAAAACCTCTTTGCCGCGATTGAAGCGCGCAGTTCAAGCTCAAACCATGGTCTGCCCATATGGGTTGACTATAGCGTGAGGCTTTAAAGTCACTCTTTGGCTGGATGAAGGCGTAAGAAAAGTGTCCGTGTCGAAACCCAGGATCGATCCCTACCCCGTTGAGCACTTACAACACATGGGCGTGGGAGAGAAATCGCGATCCCATATTGCAGGTCCTCAAAACATTCTTTCCGAAAACAGGGGACGCTTTAGAACTTGCGAGCGGAAGCGGAGCCCATATCAATTATTTCGCTCCGCATTTTCCGGGCATCACGTTCCAGCCTTCGGATCGCGACGCGACCGTATTCGAAACAATCAAGTCGAACCGCTCCCGCGCCGGAAATCCGAATGTCGCCGATCCGCTCAGGATCGATCTCACGGAGCCAGATACCTGGCCTCTTCGAGAAGAGCGGCTTTACGACGTCATCTTCGCCATCAATGTCTTCCACCTTGCCCCGGTCTCTGCTGCGGACGGGTTTCGCGGAGATCGCAGCGAGAGCTTTGAAACCGGGGGGATTTGCTGCAATTTACGGCCCCTTCAAGGTGGATGGCAGGTCCACGAGCATGTCCAATGAGGCTTTCGACAGGGCGCTCCGCGAAGCAGGGGTTCCCGGGCGAGGACTTAAAGACGTCCGGGACCTCGAAAAAGCCGCGGACAATCGCGGCATCGTGCTGAAACAGCAACTGGACCTTCCGGCGAATAATTTCATGCTTGTTTTCCAGAAGCCGGGGCCGACCGCGACGGTCTCAGTCTGAAGAGTTTCCGGGCTGCGAAGCCCGAATTCGCGGACTCAGTGACCGGATTGCACCACTTTTTGGAAAATGTGTATCAGCGGGAATAAAACAGCGCGCGGAACTTGCAACCTAGGCGCTGGCTTGAGTTACCACAACCTCTGGTAACATTGTTTAATGTATCACTCAACCAAAGCAGGTATGAGTGAAACGAGGTTGAGGTTTTAAATCATGAATACACGTCGCGGCCAACTTTATCTGGCGCATACCTGCACCCCGGAAGAGATGCAAGAATTTGATGGCGGCAATGACGATTGTGTTGTGGAGTTGCAACCACAAGAGGCTGCGGAGTATATCGCATCCCTTCTCGCTACCCTCCGTCCCGTTGCAGCGAAGGCGCAGTTCCGTCTTCTTTCCGACCTTATAGCGGTCGCCGAGGAAGAGGCCAGATTCCACTGCCGGGCGTGAGGCCCTGTCACGGCCTCAAAGCAACCAGCCGGGCTCCCCGGCGATCCACCCTGCCCGGCCAAATCGAGGGATACAAGCGCAGCATGAACGTGCCGCGCTTCCAAGCCGCTAAGCCGGCAAAGATCGTCGACATCGATGGGTGCGAGGCTGAGAAGCTTCTCAACGTCGCTAATCGTATCTCCAAGAAAAGCAAAATTATCCGCAGCCGCTGGAGATGAAGACGGCGGCGAGATGCTGCGCCCCGCGCTGGCGCCGTCCTTCACGCCGTGGCTTTCCACGGTCATTGGATTTTTTCTCTCCCAGGCCCTTAAAATGGTTTGCAAGGCCTCCTCGATATCGCTCGCGGATGTCGTGAAGACTGCGCCTTCCTTGATCAGCCGGTTAGAGCCCGCAGCCCTTGGCTCAAAAGGATGGCCCGGGACGGCGAAAACCTCCCGGTTCTGCTCCCCAGCGAGCCTCGCTGTGATGAGAGACCCCGATCGCTCCGTCGCCTCGACAACGACGACGCCGAGGGAGGAGCCGGAAATGATCCGGTTCCGGCGCGGGAAATCCTGTGAGCGGGCTATGAAGCCGGGCTGACATTCGCTGAGCAGGACCCCGTTTTCTGTAATTTCGGAGGCAAGCGTCCTATGTTCCGGCGGATAGATGGCGTCGAGGCCGCCGGGCAGAACAGCGCAGGTTGCGTACGGCAATGCGGCGCGGTGAGCGGCCCCGTCAATCCCGCGCGCCAGCCCCGAGACAATCAGAAAGCCCCTTGCGCCAAGCTCAGCGCTGATCTCCGCAGCGAATTTCAAACCTGCAGCCGAAGCATTCCTCGAACCCACCACGGCAACCGGCGGCCATTCCCAGATGCCGGTTTGTCCCTTCACGTAAAGCAGCGGCGGCGGTGCCTCGATATGGGAAAGGAGCGGCGGATAACCGGGCTCATGAACGGCCTGCAGGGTCATGCCAGCCGCAGCGGCCCTTTTCAATTCCGCTTCGGCCGCCCCCACAGTTGAGATGCTCCGCGCCGTAACACGGCTTCCGAATTTCGCAAACTCTGGCAAAGCCTCGAGCGCGGCGCTCGCCGAGCCAAAATGCGACAGCAGTTCCCAAAAGGTGATGACCCCGATATGCGGTGTCCGGATCAATCGAAGCCAAGCCAGCTTCTCGCTCTCGCCAAGCCTTGCCGGGACTTCCTGTAAACTAGGCTCTTTTCGCGCCGGGCGCGCTCTGGCCGATTTTGCTTTCATGGCCTGAAATCAAATTCCGTATATTCTGGTGATGCTTAGCGATAAGAAAAGCGGAGATGGCGAGCATAAAGACGTAAAGCGCGCCTGGCACGAGGAGGGCCACCAAAATGGGAGTGAGGGCCGCCGCGATGAGCGCCGAGAGCGACGAATAGCGCGTTACAACCGCAATGCCTAGCCAGACCGCGCAGAAAAATGCACCCGCAGGCCAATAAAGAGCCGTGATAACGCCGATATACGTCGCGACGCCCTTTGCCGCCGCGAAAACGAAGCCAAACCGGATAGAGATGGCCGAGAAAGGCTCCGGCGGCGGCAAACAGCGCGGGTTCCATCCCGAGATATTGCCTGCACAGCAGAACCGGAACGAAGCCTTTTGCTGCATCGGAGAGGAGGGTGGCCAACGCCAGACCTTTCCGGCCTGTGCGCAGTACGTTCGTCGCGCCGATATTGCCGGACCCGATCTTTCGGATGTCGCCCACGCCGGCCAGACGGCCGTAGAGATAGCCGAACGGGATGGAGCCGAAGAGATAGCCGGCCAAAAATGTGCCGGCCAAGACAAGCCATGGCTGCGCACTGAGCATGACGGCCAACCACATATCTTTCTCATTCATCGCCATGGACCGCCCTTCCGCGGCGGTTCTGGTTGCAGGGCACTTCGCCGCCGTTCAAAAAACATTCCTATGAGCTTTGTGCCAGCCACAATGAAAAGAGGAAGGGTCGCTGTTGACGCAATGCTCTGAAAGGCAATGATTTGCGCCATCAACTCGGCTTCGTTCCCATCTTGCGGGCCATTGTATACGCCGTTGCCCGGAGCGTGGTCCAGCACATGCAACATCTCGTCGCCGCCGCGTTTCAGGGCCTCAAGCGCAGCCGATAGCGGTGATGAGAAACAGCGGCGGAAGCGCCAAAAGGATGGCGATCATGGGGAAGGAGAGCGGAAGCTGAAATTCAGCCGGTCGAGCGCGCCCTGCAAAATGTAGGCGGCGGCCATCTTGTCGATCACTTCGGCGCGGCGCTTCCGGCTGGCGTCCGCTTCGAGGAGTGCGCGCTCGGCGGCGGCGGTGGAGAGGCGCTCATCCCAGAACGCCATCGGCAAATCGGTCAGCGCGGCGAGATTTCGGGCGAAGGCGCGAGTCGACTGCGCGCGCGGCCCCTCGGAGCTGTCGAGATTGACCGGCAGCCCGATGACGAGTCCCCCCACGCCATGCTCTCTGGCCAGTGCCAGAAGGCGCGCGGCATCCGCCGAAAACTTCGTCCGCCGGATCGTCTCAAGCGGCGTCGCGATCCGCCGCATGACGTCGGACAGCGCAAGCCCGACGGTCTTCGTCCCTACGTCGAGGCCGAAAAGCCGCTCGTCCCGCTTCAACCGTTCAGACAGTTCGGCAAGCGCCAAAGGCTGCGGTGGCACAAGTTTGTCCTTGCATGTTTTTATAAATTGCGGCCGCGCCGCGGTTTCATATTATGCGGCGAATTGGCCGTTACCCCAGGGAGAGTTGCAATGAAGCTGACATGGTTTGGGCATGCTGCGGTTCGAGCCGAAAACGGCAGTCACGTCATCCTGATCGACCCGTTCCTGTCGGGCAACCCCAAATTCAACGGCTCAGTCGAAGAAGCAGCGCGCGGCGCGACGCATGTGGTGCTGACGCACGGCCATGACGACCATGTCGGCGACGCGGCCAGCATCTGCAAAAACACCGGCGCAACGCTTGTCGCGGTTTATGAGCTTGCGATGCACGTCTCCGGCCAAGGCGCTTCGAAGGTCGAGCCGGGCAATCCAGGCGGCACCATCGATCTCGGCGGTGGCGTGAGCGTGAGCTTCGTGAAGGCGTTCCATTCCTCCTCCACCAGCGCAAACGGCCAGACGGTCTATCTCGGCAACCCCACCGGCGTGGTGATCGAGGGCCTCGGCAAGACCATCTACCACATGGGCGACACCGAGATTTTCGGCGACATGGCGCTCGTGGACGAGATTTTCGCGCCGAAGGTGGGCTTCGTGCCGATCGGCGACCGGTTCACGATGGGCGCGAAATCGGCGGCGCTCGCCTGCAAGAAATACTTCAAGTTCGACACCGTGGTGCCGATCCATTACGGCACCTTCCCGATCATCGACCAGACGCCGGATAAGTTCATCGCGGCGGCCGAGGGCCAGAATGTGGTTGTGCCCGAGATCGGCAAGCCTTTCCAGGCCTGAAGAGAGCGCGCCAGCGGATGCCGCTTGCGGGCCATCTCCGGAAAACTCGATGACCCAGCTGCTTTCGGCGGTTCGCCGCCGGAAGCAGAACCCGGCTTATAGTCCAACTGGCATTTTGTATGCTCGTCGCGAAAGGTGGCATCTCGCTTGAATCCCTGGATCAGCTTGCGTTCGCGTTCGCATTGCCTGGGCGGGATTTTAGGAAAAAGCGCCTTGCCGGAAGGTTAACTGACGTAAAGCTCTGATTCTAAACAGAAAAAATAGATTAGCACTTGCGCCGCCGCGACTGCGAAAGGCGCTGCCATGGTTAACACGCGCGGCCAAAACATATTTAACGGACTTTTCCGCGCCCATTCTCGCCAAAAATACATGTCCTTAACCCTGCCGAACAAGGCTGGAAAGTCTATCGTTTTCAATGGCTTGAGCAGCTTATCCGCGCCCCGCGAACGCAGGGTCGCTCTATTTTTGGGTATTTTGGGGTGCAAATTCAGGCCGGATTTGCGCGGCCGTTAACCAACCCGGGTTAACGCAAAATCGGCGCGGCAACGAGCCGCTAACCATGATGGCGTGCCTACGCCTTTGGGGCGCGATCTCCGCCTCATCGTGCCTTATCCGGGCCGTCAAAAACGCCAACGTTCAACCCGCTAAACGATCCCGGCTCGCGCTTCGCTTGGCCGGGATGACGAGGCGGGGAGGGAGCGGCGTCCGCGACGGCAACCCGTCGGCCAGAGAGGCGGCGTTTGCTCAGGCTGTGTTCCGTCTGGCCGTGGCGCTCCCGTCTGCTCCTGGAACCTTACCAGGGGCGGAACGTTTCCGCACGGGAGGTGCGCCCCATGACCGCGATCAATCCGAAGAAAAACCCGGACCCGAACTCCAATGCCAAGAAGGACCCGGATGCCTGGACAACCGGCGACGAGCCGATGACGGGCGCGCAGGCTTCCTATCTGGAGACGTTGTGCGAGGAAGCGGGCGAGGCGTTCGACCCCAATCTCACGAAGGCCGCCGCGTCGAAGCGCATCGATGAGCTGCAGCATAAGACAGGCCGCGCCTTGCCGTGAGCGAAACGATGCTCACTTAGGTTCGTATGGCGTACGGATCTTCTTTCATCAAGCCTTGTATACCGGCATCGCGTTCACGGCCGCCCGAGAGCGAGGGCTGGCTGCATGAGATCAAGCTCGATGGCTGGCGGGGCCAATTGCACAAAAGCGGAAGCCTCGTTCGACTCTACTCGAAGCGCGGCAATGATCTGAGCTTCAGGTTTCCGGATATCATGGCGGCCGCCGCGCAGATGCCGATCGGCGATGTCGTGCTCGACGGTGAGATCACCGCCGTGAACGCGGATGGCCTGCCGGACTTCGAAGCGCTGCAGCGGTCGGACAAAGAAGCGATGCAAACCTTCTGGGCATTCGACCTGTTGAAGAGCGGGCAGGAGGCTCTGCGCTCCCGCGCGCTCGTTGAGCGGAAGGCCCGGCTTGCGGAGGTGATTGGCACACAGCTAAATCCTTATCTGCGCTATGTGGAACATTTCGAGGACGGGGAAGCCTTGCTCGCAGCGAGTGAGCGGCTTGGGTTGAAAGGTATCGTCTCGAAGAAGCGGGCTGCACCGTATCGCTCCGGCCCATCGCATGCCTGGCTCACGATCAAGACGAGCGCGTGGCGCGAAGCCAAGCAGGAGCGCCGTCGATGGTCCGAAGCCCGAGCCGAGTGCACGGCGTTGCGCGCCGATGTCAGCGCACTCAAGACCGAGAGCAAAACGCACAGCGAGCTTCTTGGCAAGGTCAGCGGCTTGGTTATCGAGATGTACCACGGCCAAGAAGTTGTATCGGAAACCGCGCGGAGCATGGAGGAGCGGGTTTTCCGGCTTGAGAAACACGCCGGGCTTGTGAAGGTGCATTAGCAGGAGGCGCAACGCCAGAGCGGGGGGGAAGTGCCAGCGCCCTCCTCGTCCAGCGTCAAAAAAAGCCCGGGCCGCTCGCGGGAGACGAGCGGATGACGGGCGCGCGGGCTTCCTATCTGGAGACGTTGTGCGAAGAGGCTGGCGAGGAATTCGACCCCAATCTCACGAAGGCCGCCGCCTCGAAGCGCATCGGTGAGTTGCAGCATAAAACCGGCCGCGGCGACGGGCGGTGACCTACAGCAGATGCATTCCAGCCGTCTTCGCCGCCTTCTGATCGAAGGTCATCGTGCGCGTGCAATTTGCATGATGAGCGGAACGCTCGATGAGGCAGTCAGCAAAATCAGCACTTGAGCCTGCGTAGCTGCGCACCGCTTTGAAGACGACGTCCGCATTCTCAACGCTGAGCGTCCGAACTCGCAACAACTTATCCAAAATCGCGACGGTTTCCGCCCTGGTTGCAGCATAGCACCCTTGCATGACCCAGACCAACTCCACGATGGAAACCAGGGAAATGAACCCCGGCTCGGTCTCGGATAGCTGCTCCATGAGCGCGGCCGCTTTTGGCGACTGGACAGCATCATCTTGGGCAATATAACGGACCAGAATATTCGTATCCAATCCGATCACTACCGCCCAGCCCCGCGCTCCGCGATGACTTCGTTCATGTGTTCGATGCTGACCGGCGAGTTAGGCTTTCGCAGCATCCCCTTCAAGGATTGAACGTCATCGGTGGCGGCAACCATCAGATACTGCCCCTTCTCGACCTCCACAAATTCGACACGGCTTCCCGCTTCCAGGCCGAGCGCCGCGCGCACCTGCACCGGGATTGTGATTTGCCCTTTGGACGTGACTGTGGAGGTGGGCATGGCATCCTTACCGATCTCGAGACTTCTTACATAAGGTAAGGCGGCAAAAAGATCAAGACTGTGTCGGCGGCGAGCCGATGACCGGCGCGCAGGCTTCCTATCTGGGGCATTGTGCGAGGAGGCGGCGAGGCGTTCGACCGCAATCTCACGAAGGCCGAGGCTTCGAGCGCATCGATGAGCTGCGTCATAGGACGGGGCGCGGCGAGGGGCGGTAAAAGGAACTCGTGAAGCTCTCGGCTGCCATATAGCTGTTACCAACTCCACCGAAGACTTTACAGCACAAACAAATCAACTCAGGTTTTTCACCGCTGGCGCCATCGTGTGCACAGCCTTTCAATAGAGCCGCCTCGTCGGCATCATCAATGGAGAACAATCATGGGTAAAAAGACCCATCGCTTTGCTGTGCACGATGCACGCCGAATCTCTCACCCCACTTTTCCATCGGTAGACAAGTATTGGTTCACTGTGCCTGCCCGGGATTTTCCCGTAGGCATAAGTGCCGGAGCGAACGCACGTGAACCAGTCGGTTTGAATAGGCGCGTGTATAGAGATGTAAAAGACAGCCTCACGGGTAAGAGCGCGACGCCGGGCACATTCGACCTAATGAATAAGGGTATTACCATACTAGCGGACTCAGTCCGTTTAGTAGACAAGGATTCGAAAATCTATGACGTCGTTATCGATGATGCTCTAGGTATTGTGGACGGGGCGCATACAGCCAAATTGATTGAGGATGCTCAGACAGAAGAGATAATACCTCCAGAGCAATTTGTCGAGGTCTACATAAAAACTGGTGTAAATTCTGATTTGGTAGCCGACATTTCCAAAGGATTGAATACTGGAATGCAGGTCCAAATGCACTCCATACTCAATACGGACGGCGTTTTCGACTGGCTCAAAGCGGAGTTACAACATCAGCCTTACTCTACCAGGATCTCATGGAAAGAAAGTGATAACGGCGAGTACGACGTTCGGGATATTGTAGGCGTCCTAGAATGCTTCAATATCTTTGACTTTCCAAACGAAGAGCCGAAACACCCCATAGCCGCCTATGAAAAGTGGTCGACGCCGCTAGAAAGCTTCGGCAGGGACTACGAGGATAACTTCAAGAAAAATAAGGGGCCGGCGGCATCCAAGTATTTCCGAATGCGTCCTTTGTTGGTTCAAGCTCTTTTCTTGCATGACGTAATAAGAAGAGATTTCTATTCCCTGCACAACGAGACAGGTGGGAGAGCTGCAAAATTAAAGATCGTCGAGGTGGCGAGCGAAAAGAAGGGAGCCTTCGATTTTCCCTTCGCTGGGCTCCCCAAGGAGAAATATCGGCTCACAAAGGGGGCTCTTTTTCCAATCCTGGCTGCATTTCGAAACTGCGTTGTATTCAATGAACCCTCAAAGACTGCCGAATGGCTTGGCGGATTCAACTCGGTTCTTGCCCTTTGGCAGAAACTTGGCCTGGAACTCGTCGCTGAAACCCGCTCCGCAGTCAAAGAAATAGGCTCCCATCCTGATCAAATAGGTAAGTCAAGGAGCCATTGGGCAAATTTGCATAAGACTGTGAAGCTGCATGTGCAAGAAAAAAGGATGCAACTTCTTGAGCAGCGTCTAAGAGAACAAGCCGCATAAGAATAAAGAATAGCCTGCAAGGACATGTCTGGCGATTTTTATCACCGTCGCCAGACACATCGTTAATTTTTATGACTTTGCATCGATGTAAACTCGATTGCCCATCTCTCGGAACTTGCCCGCCATCTCCTCCATGCCGGCCTTTGCCGCCATCTCGGGCGTCTCGTTCAGCTTCGCTGCGTAGTCGCGCACCTGCTGCGTGATTTCCATCGAGCAGAATTTCGGCCCGCACATGGAGCAGAAATGCGCGACCTTGTGCGCCTCCTTGGGCAGCGTCTCGTCGTGCATGGCGCGGCTGCCTTCGGGGTCGAGGCCGAGATTGAACTGGTCGTCCCAGCGGAAATCGAAGCGGGCGCGGCTGATCGCGTTGTCGCGAAGCTGCGCAGCGGGGTGGCCCTTGGCGAGGTCTGCCGCATGCGCCGCGATCTTGTAGGCGATCACGCCCGCCTTCACGTCGTCGCGGTCCGGCAGGCCGAGGTGTTCCTTCGGCGTCACATAGCAGAGCATGGCCGTGCCGAACCAGCCGATCATGGCGGCGCCGATGGCGCTCGTGATGTGGTCGTGGCCGGGCGCGATGTCGGTGACGAGCGGGCCGAGCGTGTAGAACGGCGCCTCGCCGCAGAGCGCAAGCTGCTTCTCGACATTGACCTTGATCTTGTGAAGCGGCACGTGGCCGGGGCCTTCGATCATCACCTGGCAGCCCTTCGCCCACGCGATTTTCGTGAGTTCGCCCAGCGTCTCAAGCTCGGCGAATTGCGCGCGGTCGTTGGCGTCCGCGATGGAGCCGGGCCGCAGGCCGTCGCCGAGGCTGAACGACACATCATAGCGGCGCATGATGTCGCAAATCTCGTCGAAGCGCTCGTAGAGGAAGCTCTCGCGGTGATGGGCGAGGCACCACTTGGCCATGATGGCGCCGCCGCGCGAAACGATGCCGGTCACCCGCGTCGCCGTGAGCGGTACATAGCGCAGCCGCACACCGGCGTGGATGGTGAAATAGTCCACCCCCTGCTCGCACTGCTCGATAAGCGTGTCCTTGTAGACCTCCCAGTCGAGCTTCACCGGATCGCCGTGCACCTTCTCCAGCGCCTGATAGATCGGCACGGTGCCGATCGGCACGGGCGCGTTGCGGATGATCCATTCGCGCGTGGTGTGGATGTTGCGGCCCGTGGAAAGGTCCATCACCGTGTCCGCGCCCCAGCGGATCGCCCACACCATCTTCTCCACCTCCTCCTCCACGGAGGACGTCACGGCGGAGTTGCCGATATTGGCGTTCACCTTGGTGAGGAAGTTGCGGCCGATGATCACCGGTTCGAGTTCGGCGTGGTTGATGTTGGCCGGGATGATCGCGCGGCCCCGCGCCACTTCGGAGCGCACGAATTCGGGCGTGATGAACGCGGGGATTGCCGCGCCGAAGCTTTCGCCGTCCGCGAGCGCTTCGTTGGCGCCTTCCAAAGCCGCCGCGCGCCCAAGGTTCTCGCGATGGGCGATATAGATCATTTCCTCGGTGATGATGCCTGCGCGCGCGAGTTCGAGCTGGGTGATCGCATCCGGCGCCGGCGCGATAGACTGTGTGCCGCGTGGGAAACTCGCGGGCGAGGTGATCGGCGCCAACATTGCCGTTGTCCTCGGGTTTGACCTGGCGGCCGGCATACTGCTCGACGGCGCGCGCCTTCACCCAAGGCTCGCGAAGCCGCAGCAGCCCTTCGTTCACATCGATCTTCGCCGCCTCGTCCGCGTATGGCCCACTCGTGTCGTAGACGCGGAAGGGCGGCTCGCCGCTCAACTCATGCAGAGCGATCTCGCGGAAGGGGACGCGAATTTCAGGCCGCCCCTCGGCCTCGATATAAACCTTGCGCGATCCAGGCAGGGAACCCGTCGTGACTTGCACCGGCTTGACATCTTTGGGGTCGATTGGCGCGTTCATCCCTTACCTCTCACTAGTGCGCGTGATTTGTCGCGGCCGAACCACGCGGCAACGATTTTGGTTGATTTGATGGCGGTAGACATTCGCGAGCCACCGTCCCTCCGCCGGTCCTAACCGGATCAGGTTCAATGGGTTGTCGCGCGGCGGTGCAAGGCTTTCGCCATGGGTGATCAGCGCGATCTCAGCCGCATGCCCGCGGCCCCCCTTGGTCTACAACATAATCGTGCGAAAGGTCCGCAAATGCAATGGACCTCTTTGCAGCATCACGAGGATCTCCCGCGGAGATGGCGGCAGAAGACGCGGATAAGAGTTGGAAAACGCCTTGCGAGCCACAGAAGCGCCCAGAATCGCCAAGCAGCCTACGCTTCCGTGAACAGCGTGCCAATGGGGCTGGCGGGCTGAAGCGTGAACGGGATCACAAGAGCGGGATTAAAATGAACCGTATTGCCTTACCTTGGGCCGCCATGGCTTTAGCACTTGCAGGCTGCGCCTCAAACGCCGACCAGCCGCCTTTGCAGGCAGCCGCCGTCGATACCTCGAAGATGCCGCAGGCCGGAATCTTTACCGTGAAGGATGTTGTGGTGACCGAGCAGGGCCAGGATACGCTCCGGCTTGCTGCGGCCACAACGAACAAGTTCACTTTCGCGGACCTGTCGGCCGTGGTGTGGTGCCGCGCCCGCGAGGAGGCTGTCGCCCGCAAATACGATGGCTGGTACCAGGACGGTATTCAACAGGTCTCGAACGGCGCAGGCGAGCCGCAGGTCGCCATCGCTACGGCCCACTACTTCAAGGGCAAGCCCCCCGAGGGCAAGAAGACCCTGAAGCGTGAGAAGAGCCCCTGCAACGAAGTTCCGGCCGTGGCGAAGGCTAAAGCCTAGAGCCTATCCGCTTTTGATGGAATCAAAAGCGGGCTCTAAGTTCCTGTCTTGCCGTGCATCTTTATCGGAAAACCGCTTCGCACTTTTCCGGACGCACTCTAGCCGGCCGTTTACTCATGCTTCTCCCGGTCCGGAACGAGCTTTTCGCCCTGCTTTGTCATGCGAAGAGCAAGGTGGTTGGGCCGGAGGTTGACCACGAACGAAGCGATGGCGAGCAGGAGAATCGCGCTTGCTTCGTAAATGATATGCTGGGGATCCTGCTCCTTCTGCAGGATTGCCGTCCGCGCCAGAGCGGTGATCGCAATGAAGATCGGCAATGTGATGGGGATCTGCTTGCTATCCGAGTAGACCCCGATCATTCCCAGCACTTCGACGTAAAGAAACATCAGCAGCAAATCCTGAAGGCCGACATCGCGCTTCCCCAGGATCAGGTAGATCTCCTTGACCGCGCCAACCACGGTCAGGAGCGCGATCACGAAAAGAAAAAAGCTCTCAAGCTGTTGGATCGCCTTACCGACTGTCATCACGAAAGAACCTCTTTGCTCTTGCCGGAGGCGGCAGCGGAAACCAGGCCGCCATTTCCAGCATGCCCATTCGTTGGGCTGGCCATATATTGGTTTACCGCATCGCGCAACCACTCCATCTCATGGAGCAAAACCTCCGTATGCCGAGATGGCAAGACGATGCTGTTGGCCTGGAACGCCTCCAGGATTCCAATCCGAAGATCGGTTCTCGTGCTTGTGCCTTTGCCCAAATCGTAGATGTAGGCGTAGAGCTTGAAGTTCAGGGAATCGGCGTTGAAGTCTTCAAAATCGACGAAGGGTGCCGGCGAAGTCATGACATTCAAATGATCTTGCGCCACCTTCAAAAGGAGCGTTGTGACAAGCCGTGGATCGTTGCCGTGCGCCACGGCGACCGGGATCGTCACGCGGGTCGTATTGTTGCGGAGCGTCCAGTTCTTCACCTTATCCGTGATGAACGATGAGTTCGGGATCAAAACATTCGCCCGGTCATAGGTCTCGATTTCCGTCGAGCGGACGCTGATTTTGCGGACATGGCCCTCCTCGCCACCCACGGTAACCAAGTCGCCTATCTTGATGGGCCGCTCGGCGAGCAGGATAAGCCCCGATACGAAGTTGCTGACCACGCTTTGCAGGCCGAAACCGATACCGACGGAGAACGCGCCCGCGACGATGGCAAGGTTCGAGAGATTGAAGCCTGCGTAGGAGAGCGCGAGCAACCCCGCGGCCAATATGCCGGCATAGCCGACGGTGGTCCGGATGGAATCGCGCAATCCGCCCGACAAGCCGGCAGGCTTGAGCACCTGCCTGTCAAGCCATCCCTGAAAGAGCTTCGCGGCAAAATAGCCAAGGACAAAGACGATGATCGAGGCAAGAATAGCTGCCAGCGAAATCTCGGCGCTTCCGATCCGGAAACCGAAAAAGAGCTGGCGGTACAACTCGATAATGTCCGGCCAGGGGTAGCCCCACTGCAGCAGGATCAGCGGGACCGACGCGACCAGGACGAGAAATTTCAGGATGAGGCTGACGGGAACGGAAAGCCTTTCCCGCTTGTCCTGGTCAAGATTTCCAGTGTTGTTCAGCCAGGCTCCCACAGCCGAGTGCTCATCGCTCATGCTCTGGGCGTACCCGTCGGCCCATAGAAGGAGAAGATAGACCAAGGCCAAAATCGAGCCTGTGACGATGAGTTGCTGCGCGATGAACCGTGACAGGGCGAGGTAACCGGCGAACGACGTGACCACGATGGCGAGGCTTATGCCCCACAACGGCAAACGCAGGAGGCGCAGACCGGTCAGCGAAGGCATTCCCTCCACTTCCTTTTCCTCAAGCGGGGTCTTCAGGATCGCCACAACCAGTGCTGCAACGAGAAGGTTCGCCGGTAAAGTCAGAGCCAGTGTGAGCGAAAAAGGCGACTGTACGATGCGCGTTGCCGAGTAGACGAACGTCATCAGACCGTAAAGAGTGACGAGCGCCAGCACAAGCTGGGTTATGCGCAGCGCGGCCTTGTCGCCTGCAGGAATCAAGCGCCACTGCGATGCTCCTGGCGAGAGAACAGTGGTCATGAGGGCGTTCACGACCACGACGATGAACAGCGAGCGCGCCCCGACATAGAACAGCCACCCGACCTTTTCGGGAAAAGGCTGCACTTCATCGATCGCGTTGTAGAGGAAGACGATCGGAACGACGACAGGCATCGATCGCAACAGGATCACGCCCGCGGCCGACGAAGCCCGCCGCCAGAAAGGCGGATCCCCCGCCTCCGACCAGGTCCTCAATCTTTCCACGCCGTGCCAGCGGAAGTACCCCAGGACGAGAAACATAGCCAGCGCGCTCAGGATCAGATAGTGCAACTCCTGCTTATCGCTGGAATTCCACCAATCCTTGAACATGCCCTCGACGCGCGCCTCCGCAAGGCTGGCGTAGTCCGCTACGTTCTCCCAGGTCTGGGCGGAGAATACGCCGGGGACAGGTTGGAGCAGATTGCTGGTGAAGTTCTTCCGGCGGATGTCCTGGATCGTGTTGAAAAGCTGATTGATGCGAGCCTGCGCCGCGTCAAGCGAGCTTTGCGCCGACTTTAAAAGTCCGAGGTGGTAATTGAGTTCGGCGCGCAACTGGGCAACCTGCTCCGGCTCGTCCGGCTGATCTTTTGCCGGCAGAGGCGGCAGCTTCTGAACCTGCTCTTCGACGGTATTGAGAGGCGCCTCGAGCTTTTTCCAAAACTCATCGGCGCCCGCACGCAGCTTCAAGAGTTCGTCACGGTAAGCGTTCAGGGCCGAGTAGGAGAGGTTGGGCTTGCGGAGCGATTCCTCTACGCGGTCCAGTTCCTTCTGCCAGCCTTTGACTTGAGCCTGGACGTCGGTGCCGACGCTGTCGTTCGCGCGCTTGGTGATCTCGGCAATGTTGACCTGAGGCGCTGCGGGCTTGGCCGGCTGCGCAGGCGCCGCCGCCGCAGGCTGCTTGGCCTTGCGGCGCTGGGCTTTCTGCGATAGCCCTCCCATTGGCAAAACCGAACGCAACAAGAACGAAGCACGCAATAATCCACTGCCGCAATAGCATAGGTAGGCCCCTAATCCGGAGAGAACGACGTTCGCGGTTCTCCTAGTGGGCAATATGGCGGGTAATATGGCGAGATCGGCGAGACCGCACCTCATCCCATGGTTTTCCAAGCCAAATTGGGAATCCAGATCGTAGCCTCGGGCTAACCTTGATATCGCTCGAAGATTGGCTGAAGCGACGCCGCGAATTAGAAGGTCCGTTGGCGTGAATATTCTCGACGGCGTTCGCAAACTTGCGGATGAGAACGATGTCAAACTGACGATGATGGAAAGCCGTGGCGATCGAGGGAAGACGCCGCAATCTTCCAATTCAGCGTTGGACGCAATGGCGACCCCGCAAGATCGAGGACTTCGTCAGCACGGCGCCCTCCTTCGCCGATATCGACATCGCGATGATGAAAATCTGCTTTGTCGATCTCAGTCGAGATTCCGACGCTGTCGCGGTCGCCAAGACTTACGCTGACGCGATCAAAGACCTGCAAACGGGCGCACCCGTCCACAAGGTTCGTTGCGATGACGTCTCCGCTTGACGGCATTGCCGGGCGGCGCGAAAGCCTGGGTGAAAAACCTGATACGGCGCAGCTCGCCGGAACTCGCGGACAACGCGAAGCGCAAGGAATTCAACGACTATTTGCGCAAGGAATTCGATAAGGACCACCTCTTCGACCTTGCCGCGCTTGAAGCTGACAAAGCGGCAGCAGGCGACGGCAAGGAAATCGAGGTCCTGCGCCCATCCCTCACGGACGACGGCGGTCACCTCAACGACGCAGGACAGCACCTCGCCGGCGCAGCCTTCATCAAGCTGCTGGCCGCGCAGAAGCCCGAGCAGCACGCACGCAATGAGAGCAACCCGCCTTTAATCGTTTCCGATTGAAGGCGGAAAAGTTGATCGATTGTAGATTGCGGTAAGCAGACTGTTTTGGTTTCGCCAACGAATAAGGGGATCTTCGCGAGCGGTTATATCCGGGTTAGCAGCCCTCCGGCCTGTTCGCCGCCACGCCCCTTCTTTGGAGTCAAGAAGCCGTCGGAGCCTCCCTGTTAGCTTGGCCGGACATCGTATACAGCTTATCCCTACTGGCGAAAGCTGTGGGCGGAGCATCGATTGCCGCAGACATAGGCCTTGATCTGAACTAGTTAGTTCAGAACTTCGGAACCGTTCCATCGAAGTTGAGGGAACAACGATGCACACGCTTGATCACTTACTTTTGCCCGTCGTTTTGGGGGCGCTGAGGCTGCCGAACCGGGTGGTCATGGCGCCGCTTACGCGGAGCCGCGCTGTCGACGGCGACGCTCCCTCCCCGCTGGCTGTTGAGTATTACCGGCAGCGCGCCGATGCGGGGCTCATCATTACAGAGGCGTCGCAGGTGTCGCCGCAGGGGAAGGGCTACCCAAGGACGCCAGGTATCTATAGCGAAGCTCAGGTGGCTGGATGGCGCTCCATTACCGGCGCGGTTCATGGCCGCGGTGGGCGCATTTTCCTCCAGTTGTGGCATGTCGGGCGCCTGTCGCATCCACTGGTCCAAGTCGATGGGGCTCTTCCGGTGGCGCCCTCCTCAATCAAGGCTGACGGTCAAATCTTCACGCCCGCCGGCCTCAAGGACTTCGTAACGCCCCGTGCGCTCACTATCGAGGAAATTCCTGGCATCGTCGCCGACTTTGCAGCGGGTGCCATGAATGCCAAACGGGCCGGGTTCGACGGCGTAGAGATCCACGCAGCGAACGGCTATCTGATTGATGAATTCCTGCGCGATGGGACCAATCACCGAACCGACGATTACGGAGGGTCGGTTGAAAACCGCGCTCGCTTCCTGAAAGAAGTGGTTGAGGCAGTCATCGCCGTTTGGGGCCGTGACAGGGTCGGCGTGCGGCTATCGCCTGTCTTTGACAATTATTCGATGAGCGATTTAGATCCGGCAAGGACCTTTGGCTACGCCGCCGAGCTCCTCGGCCGCTATGGCCTCGCCTATCTTCACGGGATGCAGATGGGTTCCGGCGCGTTTGACTTTGGCGCTTTTAGGCGGCGGTACGGCGGGACCTATATCGCCAATGGCGGCTATGACGCCGCGCGCGCCGAAGCGTCGATCGCCGCCGGCGACGCCGATCTCGTGTCGTTCGGAACGTTGTATATCGCCAATCCGGACCTTGTCGAACGCTTCCGGCTGGGCGCGCCCCTGAACGTCCCCGATCCTAAGACGTTCTTCCAGGGTGAGGAGCGCGGCTATACGGATTATCCGACGCTGGCGGACGCGCAGCATGCAGCGGAGGTCGCCGAGGCGGTCTAATGCTTGCGGGGGCGCGCTGCGGTCTGGTGCGGCGCCGCTGCTACAAGATTCTTACCCCGATACGCGGGCTTGATCGGCGTATTCCCAGTCATAGAGAGAACTTTTTCTGAGTGTAAATGGGTACTGATCGTGAAAAAAACTTCAATATTATTTGGCTTGCTGTCGCTCTTGCTCGCTGCAACCGGAATTTACATAGCAATAGGTGTCAAAAATAGTTTCGATGCTTTGCAAAGCGATATTCGTAGCCTGCAGATAAACGGTGGTTTGTTGGCGGGACGCCTAGAGGAAACTGACCGCCGCATAACCTCTTTAGGGAGGGGCCTAAACAGTGTTGCGTTTCTTGCACCCACTGCTGGTGGCTCCGAACCGATCCCACTTTCCAAAACATTTCTATTCTGGGTGCCCTCGTTCACCGATTTAACACTAAGAAGTCGGGAATGGAAGACAGCTGAGAGTAAGTTTCATGAGTGGCTTTCAATAAAATTTGGTGGATGGTCGAGATGGAAAGTTGAAGGGAGTGAGAACGATAATAAATCTGAAGAAGGATGGTTTTATCAGGTTTCATTGCCCAAAGACAAGCCTGACGTATCAGCGAATGCTGTAAAGGAAACGATATCAACTTACTTTCACCAAAAGACTATTTACATTACCGAAAACCAGAACAAATAGGTTGAACCACTCGCTGCTGATTGCGCTCGCGGTTCAAGCGTAGGGGCTTCTCGCAGGAACGCGAGATAAATACATACGCCTCGGCTGGCGTGGGCATGTTTTATGGGTTGTAACCGCTTCACACTTTTCCGGACGCACTCTCATCGCGGACGAGCACGCTCTTGATGTTCACGAACTCGCGGATGCCGAAATGCGAGCATTCACGGCCATAGCCGGAATGCTTCACGCCGCCGAAGGGCATCCGCGGATCGGAGCGCACGTTGTCATTCACGAAGCTCATGCCGGCTTCGAGCATCTCCGCCGCGATACGCTCGCCGCGGGCGATGTCTGACGTCATCACGCCGGAGCCGAGGCCGAACGGCGAGTTGTTCGCGATGCGGATGGCGTCTTCCTCGTCGCGCGCCTCGATGATCGCGGCGACCGGGCCGAAGACCTCCTCGTCATGCGCGGGCTGGCCCGGCTTCACGTCGCTGAGCACGGTCGGCGGATACCACGCGCCGGGCTCGCCGGGAATTTTCCCGCCGCAGAGAAGGAACGCGCCCTTGGCGATGCTGTCCTGAACCTGGCGGTGAACGCCATCGCGGGCCTCGACGCTCACGAGCGGACCGAGCTTCGTGTCAGGATCGTTCGGATCGCCCATCTGAATGGCATGCATCTTGGCCGTGAAGGCTTTCTCGAAAGCCTCTTTGACAGATGAGACGACAATGAAGCGCTTTCCCGCGATGCAGCTCTGCCCGCCATTCACCATGCGAGCCGCTGTTGCAACACTGGCGGCGCGCTCGATGTCGGCATCCTCAAGGATGAGATATGCGTCGCTTCCGCCAAGCTCGAGCACGCTCTTTTTCAGGTTGCGGCCTGCGGCAGCCGCCACGCTCCGCCCCGCCGCAACGCTGCCGGTCAGCGTCACCGCCGCGATGGCCGGATTTGCGATAAGGGCCTCGACGTCGTGGCTTGGAATGAGCAAGGTGCTGAAGACATTTGCGGGAAAACCCGCCTCTCGGAACACATCTTCGATGGCGAGCGCGCAGCCGGGTACGTTGCTCGCATGTTTCAGGACGGCGGTGTTGCCCGCCATCAGCGAAGGCGCGGCAAAGCGGAAGACCTGCCAGAACGGGAAATTCCAGGGCATGATCGCAAGGATCGCGCCGAGCGGATTGAACGTCACGAAGGCTTTCGGCCCGTCCCACTCGACCGGCTCGCGCGCCAGCATGCGCTCCGCCCGATCGGCGAAGGTGTCGCAGTTGAAGGCGCATTTCTCGATTTCGCCGAGGCCCTCGGTCCTGGTCTTCCCCATTTCGGCGGTCATGAGCTGGGCGAACTCTTCCTTGCGGCGGCGGAGGCCCTCAGCCGCAGCCTTCATCACCTTCGCACGCTCGCTGAACGGCGCATGACGCCAGTCCTTGAACGCTTCGTGAGCTCTGCGCGCAATGGCGAGAGCCTCCTCGCGGGTATGGCCGTGATAGGTGCGCAGGAGCTGCCCCGTTGCCGGATTGTGGGTCTTGAGGAGCGGCCGGCCAATATCGGCATCCACCGGGGAATGCGCCTCGGTCTGGTGCTCGGAATAGTCTTCTGTCATGTCGTTCTCGCTAGAGAGACGGTGATTGGCGATTTTCGCGTTTGCCGGGAAAGGCCCTCAGGCTGTTGTCACGTCCGCAAGGATACGCTCCGCCTCAAGAAACAGCGAGGGGTCGACATGGTGCCCGGACGCCTTCACATTTTCCTCGATCTGGTCCGGCCTCGACGCGCCGATGATGGCCGAAGTCACGTTGCCGATGCGCAAGACCCAGGCGAGCGCGAATTGCGTGAGCGTCAGGCCGGCCTGCTTCGCAACCGGCCTCACCCTCTGAACGGCTTCCAGAACGCGCGATTCCAGCCAGGACCGCTGAAGGAATCCGCCCATGGCGCGGCTCGCCGCCCGTGTCCCTGGCGCGACCGCTCTGCCGGGCGTGTATTTCCCGGTCAGCACGCCTTGCGCAAGCGGCGACCACACGATCTGCGAGATGCCGTTCGCTTTGCAAAGAGGAATGATCTCCGTCTCGGGCTTCCGCCACAGCATCGAATATTGCGGCTGGCTGGAGACGAACCGAACCACGCCTTGCATCGCGATAGCCTCGGCGACAATTTCCGTTGGCCATTCGGAGAAGCCCACATAACGGGCTTTTCCCGCGCGAACCACTTCGGTCAGCGCCTGCATTGTCTCTTCCAGCGGCGTCTCGGGATCGAAACGATGGCATTGGTAAAGGTCGACGTAATCGGTCTTGAGCCGCTTGAGCGAAGCGTCGAGCTGTTTGTGGATTTGCGCGCGCGACAGCCCCCGATCCGTCTCGCTCATCGGGAAATAAAGCTTGGTCGCCAGCACGTAGCTATCGCGCGGCACGCCCGCGAGCGTTTCTCCAAGAAAGGTCTCCGCTGCCCCTCGCCCGTAGATGTTCGCCGTATCGATGATGCTGACGCCAAGTGCGAGCGCCTTGTGCACGCAAGCCCTTGCTGTCTGCGCGTCGATGCCCCCCGAATAGGTGAGCCAGGATCCGAGCGCGATCTCTGACACAGACAAGTCGCTGTCCCCCAGCCTGCGGTACTTCATGTTTGCCTTTCTTGGAGTGCGATAAGAGATGTTACATAAGAATATCCCAATCCTGCTGCAAAGACGCCAGAATTTACCTTACCTTCCTGGGCACGCGAGACGTCTCCACCGCGCAGCACCAAAGTCCGGTTCTCCATGTTGTCCATGATGTCAAAATTCCGTGCCCTGTTCCCGGTGGCGGCCGTTCTCGCCGCCTTCATCGCCATCTCCGCGCAACCTAAGGCGCAACGCGCGAACGATCCGGCCGCCGACGCGGTCATCGGTTTCGAATTGCGGTTTCAGCCAGCCATTGCCGAGAATGGCATGGTCGCCGCTCAGGAGAAGATCGCGGCGCAGGTGGGCGCGGACATCTTGAGAGGCGGCGGCAACGCGATCGACGCGGCGGTGGCGGTGGGGTTCGCTCTTGCCGTCACGCATCCCCAGGCCGGAAACCTCGGGGGCGGCGGCTTCATGCTGATCTCGCTTGCGAGCGGCAAGAAGGTGGCCATCGACTATCGCGAAACCGCGCCCGCCGCGGCGAGCCGCGATATGTTTCTCGACAGCAACGGGGCCGTCGATCGGGAAAAGGCGCGATATAGCCGGGCCGCTGCCGGCGTCCCCGGCACAGTTGCCGGCCTTCTCCACGCGCTCGAACATTATGGAACGATGTCCCGGGACACGGTGATGGCCCCGGCGATCAAACTGGCCCAGGACGGTTTTCCCGTCTCTTACGGCTTGGCCTATGCGTTCGCGAAAGCGAGAGAGCGCTTGTCCGCCGACGAGTTCGACGGCCGGCTATTTCCAGCATCCTTATGGCGAGCCCTATAACGAGCCCTACAAGATGGGGGAGATCCTGCGCCAGCCCGATCTCGCGAAAACACTGATCGCCATTCGCGATCAAGGCGCGAGCGGCTTTTACGATGGACCCGTCGCCGGATTGATCGAGGACGAGATGAAAAAGGGCGGCGGTCTCATCACCCGCCAAGACCTCAAGGCCTATCGCCCCGTTGAGCGCGAGCCCGTCCGCGGCACCTACCAGGGCTATGAAATCGTCTCCATGCCGCCGCCTTCGTCGGGCGGCGTGCATGTGATTCAGATGCTGAACATTCTCGAAGGCTACGACCTCAAAAAGCTCGGGCAAGACAGCGCCGACACGATCCACCGGCTGGTCGAGGCCATGCGGCGGGCCTATGCCGACCGCGCCAAGTTCCTTGGCGATCCGGATTTCGTCCAGGTGCCCGTGACCGGGCTCACCAACAAGGCCTACGCGGCGGACCTTCGGAAGGGCATCAACCTGGAGCACGCCACGAAATCGGCCGATGTCTCGGCAGGGAAGCCGCCTTCCGCGGAAGGCGACCAGACAACCCATTTTTCGATCATGGACAAGGCCGGCAACGCGGTCGCGAACACCTATACGCTCAACCTCGCGTTCGGGAGCGGATACACGGTCGATGGCGCGGGCTTCTTTCTGAATAACGAAATGGATGACTTCTCCGCGAAGGCGGGCGCGCCGAACGCCTACGGCCTTATCGGCGATGAAGCCAACGCCATCGAACCGGGAAAACGGCCCCTGTCCTCCATGGCTCCGACGATCGTGCTCAAGGATGGGACGCCCTATCTCATCACCGGCAGCCCCGGCGGCAGCACGATCATTACCGTGGTGCTGCAGGAGATCCTGAATGTGCTGACCTTCGACATGAATGTCGCGGAAGCCACCGCCGCACCGCGCGTTCATCACCAATGGCAGCCCGACAATGTCATCACCGAGCGCGGGATCTCCGACGACACGCTCCGCATCCTCGAAGCGCGTGGCTTCATCCTGCCAAAAAACGCCGACGGGACATTTCAGCACCGCGTTCTGGGGCGGGCAAACTCCGTCATGAAGAAAGGCGGGCTGTTCATGGGCGCCGCCGATACGCGCGATGGCGATGGCGCCGCGATCGGGTACTAGAGCCTATCCGCTTTGATGGAATTAAAAGCGGGCTCTAACCTTTTGTTTTGTCGTGCGTCTTATCGGAAAACCCCGCGCATCCGGTGCTCAGCGGGAAGGGGGTGGCGAGCGCGGCGGTGATGCCCCAACCCGTGAATTTGCTCGCGCTCGCCTGTCTGGCTGACCAGACAAGAGCAAGGCTAAAGCTTCTCGCACAGGTTGAAAAGCGCTTTCAACTTGCACTGTTAAGTTACAATGCAGGTGAAAGCCAAGCTTAAGTGCTAATTGTCGATAAGTACGAGGTGATACGGGCTTTTTCGGCTCGGCTGCTCATGCGGTCCGAATACGAGCCGTCTGTAATATTCACTCAGCGGCGGCATGGCGTTCGAGTTCATTTTCCGCGCTCATCTCACGGCGAAGCCATTCCGGCGCGATGTCGAAGCCGTTGGGCCAGGCAAGAGCGCCGAACTCGATAAAGACGCGCGCAAAGTAGTCTTGATCACGCAGAGGAGCCAGCATCGGGCCAAGCTCCTCCACCATCGATGAAAAGTCGTGTACGCCCACGCTGCCGTCGTTGAACGTTACACGGAGACAGAAACCACCAAGTTTTTCTATGCGGGTGATTTTAGTCAGCATCGAGCCCAGGAATCCTCTCTAACTCTTCGCCTGCTTGAGCGCGCCGCCAATTCTCGAGCAAAAGCGCTCTACGGGCCGAGGTCCACTCTTTTATAAGGCGAACTGCCGAGGGGCGCATTCGTCCCTCGATCACTTCACCCGTCTCTATCGACACATACGCCTCATCTCCGCCGTAGACCGCATGGAAATGCGGGGGCGCATGATCCTTAATATACATCCTGATGGCAATGCCGTAGAACCATGAAATGGTTGGCATCGCGCGGAACTAGTTATCCAGGAAGCTGCGGAGCTTGCGGCTGCGGCTCGGATGCTTCAGCTTGCGCAACGCCTTCGCCTCGATCTGGCGGATGCGTTCGCGCGTTACCGAGAACTGCTGGCCAACTTCTTCCAGCGTGTGATCGGTGTTCATGCCGATGCCGAAGCGCATGCGCAGAACGCGCTCCTCGCGCGGCGTGAGCGAGGCGAGCACGCGCGTTGTCGTTTCGCGCAGGTTCGACTGGATCGCCGCGTCGATGGGCAGGATCGCGTTCTTGTCCTCGATGAAATCGCCGAGGTGGCTGTCTTCCTCGTCGCCGATCGGCGTCTCAAGGCTGATCGGCTCTTTCGCGATCTTCAGCACCTTGCGCACCTTTTCGAGCGGCATGGACAGCTTTTCGGCCAGTTCTTCCGGCGTCGGCTCGCGGCCGATCTCATGCATCATCTGCCGGCTGGTGCGCACGATCTTGTTGATCGTCTCGATCATGTGCACGGGAATGCGGATCGTGCGCGCCTGATCGGCGATTGAACGCGTGATCGCCTGCCGAATCCACCACGTGGCGTAGGTCGAAAACTTGTATCCGCGCCGGTACTCGAACTTATCGACCGCCTTCATCAAGCCGATATTGCCCTCCTGGATCAAGTCCAGGAATTGCAGACCGCGGTTCGTGTATTTTTTTGCGATGGAGATCACGAGACGCAAATTCGCCTCGACCATCTCTTTTTTCGCCTGGCGGGCTTCTCTTTCGCCCTTCTGGACGATCTTCACGATGCGGCGGAACTCGGCAATGTCGAGGCCCGTCTCGGTCGCGAGCGCATAGATCTCCCGGCGAATCTCTTCGATACGGGCGCGCTCTTTTTCAACGAACTTCTGCCAGCCCCTGCCCTTCAAATCGGAAACGCGGTCGATCCAGTTCTGGTCGAGCTCGGTGCCCTGATACTGGCCGAGGAACTCGTCGCGCCGCACGCCAAAACCGTCGGCCAGCCGCAGCAACCGGCCTTCATATCCGATGAGCCGCTTGTTGATGTCGTACAGCTGCTCGACGAGGGATTCGATACGCGCCGGGTTCAAGGACAGGCTTTTGACGTCCTGGATGACGGCATCCCTGAGCTTCCTCGACCGCTTCTCCTGCTGAGGCGAAAGCGAATCGTCCTGGAGCCTGCGTTCGACATGCTGATCCTGCAGCTTGCGAAGCTTCTTATACTCGGTCGCGATCCGGTCGAAGGTTTCGAGCACTTTCGGCTTGAGCTCGGCCTCCATGGCCGCAAGCGAGAGGCTGTTTTCGAGATCGTCATCCTCGTCGAAATTCTCTTCGCCGCGGAACTCCGCGCCCTCGCCGTCGACCCTTGGGGCGTCTTCCCCATCCGTTGGGCGCGTGTGGGAATGTCCGTTGGCGCCGTTAAACCCGGGCGCTGCGGCCCGCGCCTCGTGGCCATTCGGCGCCGCCTGAGCAGGAGCCGGAGCTGGCGCAGGGGGCTCATCGGGCACGAACTCTTCCTCGGCGCCCTCTTCCTCACCGTCGCCGGTCCGCACGAACGGCCCCGAATAGGTTGCTTCGAGATCGATGATGTCGCGGAGAAGGATCTTCCCCTCGTTGAGTTCGTCTCGCCAGATGATGATGGCCTGGAAGGTCAGCGGGCTTTCGCAAAGGCCGCCGATCATGGCTTCGCGGCCGGCCTCGATCCGCTTGGCGATTGCGATCTCGCCCTCGCGCGAAAGCAGCTCGACCGACCCCATCTCCCGCAGATACATGCGCACGGGATCGTCTGTGCGTTCGCTGACCTCGGTTGACCGTTCCTGCTTGACCGGCAAATGAGCCTGGGGCGCGTGCCTGTCTTCCTCGTCTTCGTCGATGGGCTCCGCGGCAGCGGCTTCCTCGACCTCGTCGGCATCGACGACATTGATGCCGAGGTCGGAGAACATCGTCATGATGTCCTCGATCTGGTCCGGAGAGACCTCTTCGGGCGGCATGACCTCGTTGATCTCGTCGTAAGTGACGTAGCCGCGCGCCTTCGCGGCTTTGATCAGCCGTTTTACGGCGGCGTCCAGAAGATCAAGAACCGGACTATCCGACGTTTCGGACGCCGGCGTCTCTTGGTCCTCGGTTTTTGTCGTCGCTGTGGCCATTATGCACTCCAGAAAATGCCGAAAAACGGTGCGCGCAGGCGAGTGGGCAGCCTTGGCTTAAGGTGGCAGTCTATCTCCTGGGGCGCTGGATCAGTAAAGCGTAGCTCGCCACGGCACTCGCGATTCGCTTTGCGAAACCACTCAAAACGATAAGTGGCTATGCTTAATGCCGCGTTACCCATGAAGCTAAATTCACGCCCTACCGCGCGCCCCATATATTATCTGGTGAATGTTTCCCCCACCCGCAATATAGGAGGCCCGATCAAGATGCCGCAATTTCAACCTGTTGCACTACGGCACGTAGCTTGGAAAAGTTCTCGTTCGTCGGTTCGCTCACGTAATCACTCTCGGCTTCACGCAACGAGCGGGGAACCCCTGCTTTGTCATGAAGCATCATGACATGCTGCCAACCTTCCAAGACCTGCTCTTTATTTGCGCCTGAGGCGAAGTGCGGATCGGCATTATGGGCGCATACGCGCTCTAATCGCTCCAATTCCGCTCCATAACCTGCACGCGACAGGTGCTCTAACAACTTTTCGTTGTCAAGAACTTCCTCCGTCTGATGTATGGTTAGGATTGCGTTACGAATACGGCAACAACCTTCATCATCCAGATGAAGGCTTGCGATTTCCTCCAAGTACTCGTCGAGAAGCCAAGTATGACGGGAAATGGCCATGATGAGCAAAGTCTCTCGGGGCGCGCTGCATGGCGACGATGCCTGCACGATTTGACTGGAAAGAAGACTGCTCGTTCGCGCATCCGCATTCGGCTTCGCGTTTTTCGTCCGGGGCGATGGCGCTCCCTCGGCGCGCGCGCGCCACGATGAGGAATCGGGCGCGCGATACGGAACCCTCGCTGCCTGCCCTTGGGCCCGAAGCCGCTCGCGAAGCGCAGAAACGTAATGAAATCTAAGGCTTTTGTGCTCGATCCGTTGAACTGCTTCCATGAGCCTTGCTTCGAGACTTGCCCGCTGCTCGGGCGTGTCGAGCGGATGGCGATCCCGCTCACGGGTCCAAAACACATCAATCAGGGGAACCGGTTCCCCCAGAACTTTCGCAAGCGCATCTTTCGCCCCGCCGGCGACCATGTCGTCCGGGTCGCGGCCCTCGGGCAGGAAGACGAATTGCAGCGAGCGCCCAGGCTCGAGATGAGGCAATGCGGTGTCGATCGCGCGATGTGCGGCCTTTTGCCCTGCCGCGTCGCCGTCGAAGCAAAGCGCCGGCAGCGGAACCATTGTCCACAGAAGGCGGAGCTGATCGGCTGTCAGCGCGGTTCCGAGCGGAGCGACGGCGTTCGCGAAGCCCGCCCGCGTGAGCGCGATGACATCCATGTATCCTTCCGCGACAATGACCGTTTTCGCCGTTTTGACCGCCTCCCGCGCCTCCGCGAGATTGAAGAGCACGTGCCCCTTGTGAAACAGCTCTGTCTCAGGCGAGTTGAGGTATTTCGGCTGCTGATCGGGCAGAACAGCACGGCCACCAAAGGCGATGACCCGCCGCTTTGCGTCCATGATCGGGAAGATCAACCGGCCGCGAAAACGGTCATAGGGGATGGCGATGCCGTCGCCGTGGATCAGAAGACCGGCATCCTGCATTTCGTCGAGCGAAAAGCCCTTGCTGCCGAGATGCTGCTTCAATGCCGCCTTGTTGTCCGGCGCATAGCCGAGCCTGAAGGATTTGATTTCCGAAAACTGAACGCCCCGCTTTTCCAGATAAGCTCGCGCGGCAATTCCCTCCCGGCCGGCGAGGATCGCCTGGAAGAAGTTGCACGCTTCTTCCAGTGCCTCGCGGACGCGGGTCTCATGGCTGGCCTTTTCTTCATCGTGAGGTTTCGGAGCGGGCAAAATAACCCCGGCTTCCGAGGCGAGCCGTTCCACCGCTTCAGGAAACGTCAGACCTTCCACCTTCATGAGAAAGGTGAAAATGTCGCCATGCTCGCCGCTCGCGAAGCAGTGGTAGAAGCCTTTTTGATCGTTCACCGTGAACGAGGGTGTCTTTTCGATCTTGAAGGGAGATAAGCCGGTGTACTCCCGGCCGGCGCGCTTGAGCTTGACATGGCGCTCCACGACGCGGCTCACTGGCACGCGGCTGCGGATCTCGTCGAGCAAATCGGCTGGGTATCGCATAAGTGTTGCTCTGGCCTACTCTGTTCTCAACGGCGAAGAAGAGAAAGGTTAATGTACGAATTATGGAGCGATTCGCAGTGGGCTTAGTATGCTCAGATGCGGGGGCCTGTCTTTTCACCGATATTCGCCTATATGTCGCCCGCGTTTGAAAAATGGACGATCTATGATTTTTCTCGCTTTAGGACTTCTGGCCGTCAGTATCGTTCTCTATGTGCTGACCGGCGAAGGCGATACGATAGCCGGTTTGCCTCGGGACGATTTCCCTCGCGTCGCGGGCCTCCTGTCCCTTCTCATCTTTCTCATGGCTGGCGCCGCAAGGATGACAGCGGGAAGAGCCGCGGAAGCACTGAAGGCTCTTGGAAGCTGGCTGGCGATCGGGCTCGTGGTCGTGGCGCTTTACGCCTATCGCGGCGAGCTTGGCGAGGTTCGCGACCGCGTCGTGCAGGAACTTCAGCCGGGCTCCGTCCAGACCGTCTCGCCGGGTGTGGCGGGCCACGGCGCGGTGGTGTCGGTCCGCAAGACCGGCGACGGCCATTTCATCGCCAAAACCCAGGTCAACGGCAAGAGCATCCGCATGATCGTCGACACCGGCGCCTCGACGGTGGTGCTTCGTCCGGAAGACGCGCGCAAAGCGGGCATCCAGGTCGGGGCGCTGGACTATAGCGTTCCCGTCGAGACCGCGAACGGCCGGGCTTTCGCAGCCCGTGTCAAGCTCGAGCGCGTTTCTCTCGGGGAACTGACTTTGGAAAAGGTGGAAGCTCTGGTCACCCGTCCGGGAGCGCTTCAGCAAAGCCTGCTCGGTATGAGTTTTTTAAGCCGATTGAGGTCTTATGAATTCTCAGGGAACAAGCTCCTGATGAGAAGCTAGGTTGGTGCGCCTGCTTTTCCGTCGGGGCAATGACGGCGGAGCGCGGCGACCACCATGGATAGCCGGTCACTTCAACGCAGGATTATGAAGGAACTTGCGGTATGGCTCATCGCAATAGCGGGCGCATACTTCACATTTTCCTCCTTCGAGCCGCTCTTCGACCGCGCCAAACAGGCGGCCTCACGCGCCGGGTTCGCCCATCTCTTTGAGTTTGAAACAAATTCCCCGAGGCTGGCGCGCTTCAACACGAAGGTGCTGACCGCTTCGCCGGTTCCACTGCGCGGCACCATACCGGTCAGTCAGGAACAGACCGCCGGTGCGCGGAAAGTCGTGCTCAGCGCAAACGATTACGGTCATTTTCACGCGGTCGCCCAGATCAGGGGCCAGCAAGTGGAATTCATGACCGATACAGGCGCCACCTACGTCGCGCTCAGCTACGAGACGGCTCAGAAGTTAGGGCTCGCGCCCCAAAACCTGCGCTTCAATGGGCGCTCGACAACGGCGAACGGTGTCGCGCGCGTGGCGTCCATCGTCCTGGACGTGGTCCGCATCGGCGATATTGCCGTCAAGGATGTTCAGGCTGTTATCGCCGAGCCGGGCCGCATGACGCAGAACCTTCTCGGCATGAGCTTTATCAGGCAGCTTTCGGGCTTCGAGCTGAACGGCGCCAGACTCACGATGATCGAGTAGCGCCGGACACTGCGAAAGCGGCACCGATTGAGGCGGCGCGTTATCCCGCCGCGCGGGTCGGACGCTTCAAAAACTCCGGTACATGGTCGCCAAGTCCGACAACAGGCGCCGAAGTGGCTGGCGGCAGCAGTTCACGGTGATACCGGGACACGCTGCTCGTGTCGTTGTTTCTCTCGCGCCGCTGCACCCCGCCACGGATGGGCCGAACAGCAGCTGCTTGCCGTTGCTCTGAGCCGCTGCCGCTGCGAATGGGGCGAACTTCGGCGGATTGGCGTTGCTCTGGAGCAGCCTGATCTTTGCGCGGACCCTTGGAACGATCCCGGCGCGTACGCTCGCGCCGCTCGCTGAAGTCCGCCGATGTCAGGTTTTCGGTCGAGGGCTCCCCGTCGATCCACTCGATCTTCGCCTTGCAAAGCGATTCGATTGCGCGAAGCCCTTTCATTTCCTTCGGCGTCACGATCATCGCCGTGTAGCCTTCGCGGCCAGCGCGGCCCGTGCGGCCGATGCGGTGCACGTAATCCTCGGGGCTGATCGGGACATCAAAATTGAAGATATGGCTCACATCGGGAATATCGAGCCCGCGCGCCGCCACGTCGGAAGCGGCGAGGTAGGTGATTTCACCTTTGCGGAAGGCTTCGAGTGTCGCCATCCGCTGACGCTGATCGAGGTCGCCGTGCAAAGCGGCGGCATTGAACCCGTGTTTAAGCAGCGACTTGTGCAGAACGGCGACGTCTCTCTTCCGATTGCAGAAGATGATCGCGTTCTTGACCACGCCTGCTTCGTTGCGCATCAACTCGCGCAGAACATGGCGCTTTGTCTTCGAGTTCGGCGGGGGAAAACTTGAGTTTCTGGGTGATAAGCTTCGCGGCCGTCGCGGGAGGGCTCACGCGGATCTGCTCGGGATTGCGAAGGAACTGTTCGGTCAGCTTCTGAATTTCTGGAGGCATCGTCGCCGAGAAGAACATGGTCTGGCGCGATGGGGGCAGAAGCTTGCAGATGCGCTCGATGTCGGGAATGAAACCCATGTCCAGCATGCGGTCTGCTTCGTCGATAACAAGGTAGTCGACCGCATTCATCAGAAGCTTGCCTCTTCCGAAGTGGTCGAGAAGGCGGCCGGGCGTCGCGATCAGAATGTCTGCGCCACGCTCGAGTTTCTTCTCCTGGTCGTCGAACGAAACGCCGCCGATCAGAAGCGCCACCGTCAGCTTGTGATGTGCGCCGAGAGCCTCGATCGCTTCGGCCACCTGAGCGGCGAGTTCGCGCGTTGGCTCAAGAATAAGCGAGCGCGGCATGCGGGCGCGGGCGCGGCCCGTCTCCAGCATTGTCAGGAGAGGTAGAACGAAGGAAGCCGTCTTGCCTGTTCCGGTCTGAGCGATGCCGACAACATCGCGGCCCTCTAAGGCGAACGGAATGGCTTGGGCTTGAATGGGAGTGGGGGAGGTGTAGCCTGCCGCCTCGATGGCTGCCAGCACTTTGTCGCTGAGCTTCAGATTTTGAAAAGTCATATCCCGTTGAATTTTTGGAACCACATCCTGGGGGTTCGGTGATTATCACCATACGCACAATGCGAAATGATGACAGGAGCGCGTCAGACCTTCCATCTCGGGTCGCATTGCGGATAGGCTGCGATACTTTAACATCCGAGAGTACTGCCGAACATGCGGCAGAGACCGAGTTCTGTCTGGCGCTTGCAGAATATATGATCGGAACTGCATGTTCCGTCAACCCTGATCGGTCAATTTGGGCCGAAAGTGTCTCTTTTATTCCATGGACTTTCCACGGGCGCGCCCGGTTGAGGGGTAAGTGCTTCATCACGCAAGCCGACACCCCTTGTAATCCTGTTCTTCTCCCGCTTCGGGCGGCCGGCACGGAGGGAAGCCGCATCGCGCCTCTCCCATCGCGAAAGTCCGCGCAATTTGGCACAGGCGCTCCAAACAGTATCGGGCTGGATCCATAATTGTGAGGTCCGATCGATGTGACGCACGCGCCTTTTTTTGTTATGAGTTTCCCGGACTGCTCCTGCTCATCAAAGCGAAAAGCCGAGGGTTAAAAATCTTATGACCGAAGGAACGGTGCTCATTATCGGCGCGGGCGGCGTCGGGAGCGTGACGGCGCATAAATGCGCCATGAACGCGGATGTCTTCAAGACGATCCACCTGGCGAGCCGCACCATCGAAAAGCCGAATGCGATCAAGGCGTCCGTCAAGGCGCGCACAGGCGTCGATATCGTCACCCATGCCGTCGACGCCGACGAGACAGGACAGGTCATCGGCCTCATCGAGAAAGTGAAGCCGCAAGTCGTCGTCAACCTTGCCCTCCCCTACCAGGACCTTGCCATCATGGAGGCGTGCCTCGCGACCAGGGTGCCCTACATCGATACCGCCAATTACGAGCACCCGGACAAGGCGCATTTCGAATACAAGCAGCAGTGGGCTTTCCACGACAGGTACAAGAGCGCCGGGATCATGGCCGTGCTCGGCGCAGGTTTCGACCCTGGCGTCACCAATGCCTATTGCGCCTATGCGCTGAAGAAATACTTCGAGAAAATCCGTTTTGTCGACATCGTGGACGCGAATGCGGGCTCACACGAAAAGGCCTTCGCGACCAACTTCAACCCCGAAATCAACATTCGCGAGGTGACGCAGGTTGTGCGCCACTTCGAGAACGGGAAGTGGGTGGAAACCCCGGCCATCCTCGACAAGGACGCCGTGCATTTCACCTTCGATTACCCGGTTGCCGGTCCGAAGGAGAGCTATCTCTTGTTCCATGAGGAAATGGAGTCGCTCGCCAAACACCTTCCGGGGCTGGAGCGCATCCGTTTCTGGATGACGTTCTCGGAAAACTACCTGACGCACTTGCGTGTCATTCGAAATATCGGCCTCGATAACATCAAGCCGATCGACTTCAAGGGCCAGAAAATCGTGCCGATGGAGTTTCTGAAAGCGCTGCTTCCCGACCCGGCGTCGCTCGCGACGAACTACAGCGGCAAGACGGTCATCGGCTGCATCGTCACCGGCATGAAGGCTGGCAAGGAAAGCACGAAGTTCATCTACAATGTCTGCGATCATGCGGAGACGTTCAGGGAAGTCGGCTCGCAGGCAATTTCTTACACGGCAGGCGTGCCGCCCATGGTTGCGGCCATGATGGTGATGCAGGGAAAGTGGACCGGCGCGGGCGTCTACAATGTCGAGCAGCTCGATCCCGAACCCTTCCTGGAAGGCGTATCGGCGAACGGCTTGCCGTTCGAGGTAATCGACTACAAGCCTCTGCCGGCGAAGATTGATGAAGGATGAGTCAAACGCCACCTGATCCTGCCCTTCTCCCGCAAGGGGAGAGGGAGCGGTGTTTCACCCCTCTCCCCTGGCGGGAGAGGGGTGGGGGTGAGGGGGTTTGGCGTTTCGCGGACCGATGATTCCGGGGTACTAGCGCATGGAAAAGCGGCCCAAATCTTCTCTTGATGCGGCGAAGGTGAAAGCCGCCTCATTCGTGATCGAGGAAGAGAGTCTGCGTCATAATCTGGGCGTCCTGAAGCGCGTCAAAGACAAGACCGGCTGCAAGATGTTCCAGGCGCTGAAGACCTGGTCCACCTGGCCGCTTTTCAGAATAACCAAGGAGTATCTCGACGGAACCGAGGTGAGTTCTCTGAATGAAGCCCGCCTCGGCTACGACGCGTTCAACCATGACGTGCACATGTATGCGCCCGCATACAGCGAGAGCGAATTTCCCGAGATTCTGAAATATTGCAGCACGATCATCTTCAACACATTCGCGCAGTGGCAAAAGTTCAAGCCGCAGGTGGAGGCGCGCGCCAAGGAAACCGGCAAGACCATCGAGTGCGGCTTGCGCATCAATCCGGAATATATCGGGAAAGACGAACATGGCGGCTTATGGACGCCCTGCGCTCCCGGATCGCGCCTCGGCATCCGCATCAGCGAGTTCAAGAAAGCGCTTGCGGAAAATCCAAAGGCGCTCGATGGCATCAGCGGGCTCCACTTCCACATCTTCTTCGACAAGATGTTCGATGACCTGAAAGAGGCGATCGGAGTTGTCGAGAAGAATTTCGGCGAATACGTCTCGCGGATGAAATGGATCAATTTCGGTGGCGGCCAGAAAATCACCGATGATGATTACGATGTTGAGGGCCTGATTCAGTTCGTCAACGGCTTCCAGAAGAGGCACGGCGTGACCGTCCACATGGAGCCGGGCGCCGCCATCGTGAAAAATGCCGGCGTGCTGGTGGCGAACGTGCTGGACATTGTCGACCGCGACGACGTGGACTTCAAGATCGCGATCCTGGACTTGTCGTTCAATGCGCACATGCCGGATTTCCTTTTAAGCCCGGACCTCGACATGCCTGTTACGGGCGCGGAAATCGTTCGCGACGCGGCGCAGCTCAAGACATACGAGCACGTCTATCGCCTCGCGGGCGGCACCTGCGTTTCGGGCGATCAACTCATGCAGTATCACGCTTTCAAAGAGCCGCTGAGGCCGGGCGACAAGGTGATCCTGGAGGACGCCATCCAGTATAACCTCGTACAATGCACGATGTTCAACGGCGTCCAGCATCCGGCCATCCTGCTCTGGAGGAACGGCGAGCTGAAAACGATCCGCGAATTCACCTACGAGGACTATCGCGCCCGAATGGGCTGATCCGGGCGTTCATCTCTCCGAACGCCAAGCCGCAGCGCGATAGCAATGCGAACCCTCGGCGTCATTGCCTGTCGGATGGTAATCACCTCGGCCCGTCTCGCCGCGCAAGAGGCACGGACGCACAAACGGAAAGGCGGGAAGACCATGGATCAACGCCAAAACTATCTGGCCGAGGGCTTCCGGAATGTCGACCGCCAGCCCGATCTCGAGAAGTTCAAGGCCTGCCTGACCTGCATGGAATCCCTCTCGAGCTTCAGGACATACAAGGAAGAAACCTATCGGCTCCTCAGACCGCAGGAAGGCCGGGTTTTCATCGACATTGGCTGCGGCCTCGGCTTCGACGTTGAAAGGCTTGCGAAGAAAACGTCCGCGACGATCATCGGCGTGGATACGAGCTATGAATTCCTGAAAGACGGACGGCATAGAACGCAAGGTCGCGGCATTCCGAATGCAGATTACGTTCTCGCGGATGCCCGTCTTCATTGCTTCAAGGACGGCCAGTTCGATGGGGCCCGGGTGGATCGCACCTTGCAGCACCTCGAACGTCCCGAACTCATCATCGGAGAAATGGCGCGCGTTGTCGGCGAAGGAGGAAGGATCGTTTGCGCCGAGCCTGATTGGGGAAGTTTCTTTATTGATGACGATGACGCCGGTTCTGTGCAGGAGGTCTGCCGCGAGTGGACAAAAAGCATCAAAAATCCGTTCATCGGCCGCGAACTGCCGCGCTTGATGACGGCAGCCGGGTTAACAGACATCAAGACAAGCGGGTATTTATTAGCAACTTATGGGTTGGATGAAGTCAATCTCATCTTCGACCTGAAGAAGACCTCCGAGATTCTTTCTGAAAAGCATCGCAGTGACAATTTCAACAATTGGTATCAAAAGCTAGCGTTGCGGGATTCGCAATTACCGGTCTTTGCCGGTGTCACACTCGTTTGTGCAGCCGGATTGAAGGAATAATCGGTGCGCCTGTTTTTTCGAATTCTGACAACAAGACGCAAGTTTGAAAAGATTTCATCCAACCTTCACAGTCCAGCTTTAGCCTCCATTCCGGCGCCGCCCACGCTCCGCCGGTAGTGGGTGTTGTCAGGTGGACCAGGTCTCCCCCTCGCGTTGCCTGGTCCGCCTACGCGCTCCGTGTTTTTCCGCTCTCGTGGAACCAGGCATATGCCTAGTTGTTCTTCCTGATACGGAATTGCTCGGCATTGAGATAAAGCGCTCGAGGACCCACGAGATGAGTGCGATAGCTTCTCACGAGGCGGAAAGGCTGCCGTTCGAATGCGTCCAGAATCCGAAGAGCGAACTGGGCGCGTATCGAGCCTTTGGCTTGGTCATCATCGCCTACATCATTGTTCTCACGTTCGGATTAGTCGCAAATTTCTCCATTGGGACGTTCGAAGCGACGATGAACATTGCAGCCATTGCCGGGTTCGCAGTTCTTTGTGCCGCCTACTGGCAATCCAGCCGCGAGAATTGCCGATGCTGAGAACGATCATTCTCGCACAGAACCGTGCGTTACCGCGCCCTGTCCCCTGTGAATATGTTCGTATGACGAAGACGAAGTCTGGCTCACCCCCGGTGGACCATTGGGGCCACACCTCCATCATCGGTTTTCCAGACGAGTAGGCGTTTGAAGTCGCTCCCGGACAGCCGGATTCTTCTAAGTTGGACGGTTTCGGGTTCAAAATCGATCGATGGCTGCCGCTTTTCACGGCCTGCCAAAGCTAAACGACCGCGATGAGCCCCAGAAATTGGCCTTCCCTCACCGTGTTCGCAGCCGTGACGGCAACCTGCATCATCGCTTCGATGTCAGTCACAAGCGGAGGCGCCGATGGCGAAGGCTCTCCTTTTCTGGAATCGAAATTCCCCCCGGATACCGCGACTGGACGTTGATCTCCGTGGCCCATGAAGCAGGCGACCTCAACGATTTGCGCGCCATTCTGGGCAACGATGCCGCAATAAAGGCCTATCGGGAAGGTAAGCTTCCGTTCCCGGACGGCACAATGATAGCCCGGCTGGCTTGGGATTATGTCCCGTCGGAGGAAAACAACAAGGTTTTTGGCCGCGCGCAATCCTTTGTTGCGGGGTCCGCCACGAACGTTCAATTCATGGTCAAGGATTCAAAAAGGTACGCCGCGACGGGCGGCTGGGGCTTTGCTCAGTTCCAGGACGGCAAACCCGCCGCCTCGGCGCTGCTCAAAACGTGCTTCCCCTGCCACGAGCCTGCCAAAGCTCACGACTTCGTCTTCACCCGATACGCACCTTGAGAATCCGTTCCCGGTGAAATTCCGCGTCAGGGGTCTTTCGGGACGTGAATGTCCACTTAGAGCGCTTTTGATGGAATCAAAAGCTGGCTCTAAGATTTTGTTATTCTTGCATCTTTGTCGAAAACTTCGTTCCCGGATGCACTCTAATAGATCGGCCAAAGGCCGGGCGTTGCGAGTTCGAGAAGATGGCCGTCAGGGTCGCGGAAATAGATGCTTTTCCCGCCGTGCGGCCAATCCATGCAGCCTTCGATCGGAATACCGCCCGCATTGAAGCGTTCTTTCCAAACGGGAAGTTCCTCGGTGCTGATGGCGAAAGCGCAATGCAACGGGCCTGCACCGTCATGGCCTGGGATCAAGCCGCCGGGAAGGGTCACTGTTTCGATCGATGCACCACGCTGAAAAACGAGAAGAATGCTTCGGCCTCCGACGTCATAAGCCGTCAAGCGCCCATCTGAGAAGACAGGCTTGAGCTCCATAACATCCTCATAGAAGCGCTGGGCGCGTCTCAGGTCGTCGACGTAGAGTGCCGTCTCAAGGATCCCATTCAGGCGGGGCATTTTGTTCCTCCCTAGAGTGCGTCCGGAAAAGTGCGAAGCGGTTTCCCGATAACACGCACGACAAAACAAAAACTTGGAGCCCGCTTTTGAGTCCATCAAAAGTGCATAGGCTCCAGCTCACGGTGAAAGCTACAAATGCTTGTACAACTCACATCATGACAGCTTGTTTGGCTCCCCTAAATAACGCATCTCATGTCTTGCCGCGGTGTTACCCTTTCAAACCCAGTTCGGACGACGTCTATGACACTTCAGCATTTCGCCGCAAACTCCATTGAGCCAGACGGCGGAGCCATGGTCGATCCCTTCGGGCGGCACATCACCTATTTGCGGGTTTCGGTCACCGACCGCTGCGATCTCCGCTGCGTCTATTGCATGGCGGAGAACATGACCTTTCTGCCGAAAGCCGATCTTCTCACGCTCGAAGAGCTCGATCGCTTGTGTACAGCCTTTATCAAGAAAGGCATCCGGAAGATCCGCATCACGGGCGGCGAGCCCCTCGTGAGAAAGAACATCATGTGGCTCTTTTCGGCCCTGTCGCGCCATCTCCAAAGCGCGGCCCTGGACGAACTCACGCTTACGACCAACGGCAGCCAGCTCAAAAGGTTCGCGGCTGATCTCGCCGCCCTGGGCGTGCGGCGCATCAACATCTCTCTCGATACGCTCAATGCGCAGAATTTCAGGGCCGTCACCCGATGGGGAGACCTCGCGCAAGTGATGGACGGGATACGGGCCGCCCAGGCCGCCGGCCTTCAAATCAAGATCAACATGGTTGCGCTCAAGAATGTGAATGAGCACGAAATAGAAAAAATGTTACACTGGTGTCACGGCGAAGGAATGGACCTGACACTGATAGAGACGATGCCGCTCGGAGATATCCAAGGAGACCGCACAGATCAATACCTGCCGCTTTCCGTCGTGCGTGCGCGGCTTATGGAGCGGCTGACGCTTGAAGACATCCCCTACCGCACGGGAGGCCCCGCGCGCTATGTCCGCGTGCGCGAAACCGGCGGGCGGGCCGGCTTCATCACGCCGCTGACCCATAATTTCTGCGAAAGCTGCAATCGTGTGCGCATCACCTGCACCGGTACCCTGTACATGTGCCTTGGCCAGGAAGACGCCGCAGATCTGAGGGCCGTTCTTCGAGCCAGCGCCTCTGACGAACCGCTTGCGGCAGCGATTGACGAAGCCATCAGCAGAAAACCGAAGGGCCACGACTTCGTCATCCGGCGCGGAGGGAAACCCGCCCTCGGACGTCACATGAGCACCACAGGCGGATAATCGATGCGAGGCTTGGGGAGGCTTGTATTTATTTACCTTGCTTTCCTCTTCGGTCCCGCAACCGCGTGCCTCGCCGAGAATGTCGAAGCGAACCTCACCCCAACCGAAAGCGAGACGCTTTTCCTTGACCGCTTGATGCGCGTCGAGTCCGGAGGGCGGCAATATGCGAGGAATCGCGCGTCTTCCGCCCTTGGCCCCTTCCAATTTCTCGGGACCACGTTCCTTGACGTTGTTCGCCGCAGTTTCCCAGTCGTGGCTACAGGGAAAACGGATGCCGAGATTTTAGCCCTCAGGACCGATTTCCAGGTCTCACGCGACGTGGCGCTGATCTATACGCGTGAAAACGCGATCGCTCTGGCGGCAAAAGGAAAAGAAACGACGGCGGCGAATCTCCGGCTTGCCTTTTTCGCCGGGGCCTCTGGGGCGCTCAAAATCCTGGAAGCAAATCCCGATGAACTCGTTTCCAACCTCCTGAGCGGAGCCGCCATCACGGCAAACCCGTTCTTGAGGACGGTGACGGCGAGCGAGCTTCTGGCAAGAGCAAGCCGGGAGGCGGAAGGCGCAGGCGTGGCGGTTGGCGCACTTCCAAAGTCATCCGGCGCTTCGTCGAAGATCGCCGTGCGCTGCAATCTCAAGCTGGCAGCCTGCCGGCATTGGCTTGCCTTGGCCGAAAAGCGCGTTGCGGTGAGAGCGGCGCGGCTTGCCTCGCGGGCGCCGAAGCAATAACGCCTCGATCAGCCCGCCTTTAATCGGAAGCGATCAAGGGCGGCTTTCCGGCGTCGCCTCTGAAAAGAGTTGTTCGCCGCCCCCGACATCGCCTATTGCTGAGCCATGACGGCTCCAGGCATTCTTCCATCGCAGGCAATCGCGGCGCTGATCGAGCGAGGACATATCTCCTCAACGGTTCCGGTCGGGGCCGGCCAAATTCAGCCTGCGAGTTTCGACCTGCGCCTCGGAGCGCGGGCTTTCCGCGTGCGCGCGAGCTTCATGCCGGGCCCGGCGGTCAAAACGCAGGACCAACTCGAGCGGTTCGTCCTCCACACGATCGATCTTGGCCCGGGCGCTGTTCTTGAAGTCGGCTGCGTGTATGTGGCGGAGATCGAGGAGGCGCTTGCGCTCCCTCCCGGCGTGACGGGCATGGCAAACCCCAAAAGCTCGACCGGCAGGCTCGATGTTTTCACGCGCGTGATCGCCGATCACGGCCCCGGCTTCGACCAGACCGAGCCCGGCTATCGCGGCCGTCTCTACCTCGAAATCTGCCCGCAGACCTTTCCGATCCTCGTTCGGACCGGATCGCGGCTTTCGCAAATCCGCTTTCGCGGCGGCGCGGCTGGCGTTGCGGCAGCGGGCCATCAGCCCCGCGAGGTGGCGCTTTCCGTCGACTTGAGCGGCGGCGGGCCCTACCCCCTCATCGGCTACCGCGCCAAGCGCCACACCGGCGTCATCGACGTAGATCGCGCAGGCGCTTACGATCTCGACGAGTTCTGGGAACCGCTCATGGTGACGCCGCACAAACGGCTGATCCTTGACCCGGACGAATTCTATATTCTCGCCTCGAAGGAAGCGGTGCAGGTTCCGGCCACGCACGCCGCCGAGATGGAACCGTTCAACGCGCTGATGGGCGAGTTCCGGGTGCACTATGCGGGGTTCTTCGATCCGGGCTTCGGCATGACGGAGACAGGCGGCCACGGCAGCCGCGCCGTCCTCGAGGTGCGCAGCCACAAGGTGCCGTTCATCCTGGAAGACGGGCAGCTGATCGGCAGGCTCATCTATGAGCCTCTGAGCGAGCCGCCCGCGCAGCTCTACGGGCGCGAAATCGGCTCGCATTACCAGGCGCAGGCGCTGAAGCTTTCAAAGCACTTCCGCTAATGCGGGGTTAGCCAAATTGCTTCGCAAAAAAAACAAATAAGTATATAAGTATTTTCTGCTGGGGACGTTTGCGGAAGCCGCTTGCAGTTATCCGTGCATTTCGGAGCTTTCCCCGATTTTGCTATGTGCCACGGGTGAGCGAATTTACCCCACAGGCCGATTTGCGAACCTATCGCTTCCTGGCCGGGACGTCTCTTGTCGCGGGGGGAGTGGGAGTGGCGGCCTCGGCCGAATCCGAGCGAGCCTTGTGTCATTCGCCAATGGCGTCAGTTATGTGTGTCAATTTGGCTTTCGCGACATCATTTTGAGGTGAGAGAAAATGTCAGCCTTTTTTTCAAGAAGTATCGCGCCGGGACATCCCAGTATGTTACAAAACCAAAGTTGATCAGTATTATAATCCCTGACGACACAAGCCAAGGTGCGAGCCCGCTAGCAATGCCAAGCTTATTCGCGATGCCAGCGAAAAGGAACAACATCGGATAATGGGTAGCATAAAGGGGATAGGATAGGTCACCAAGTCTTTCGGAAATCCAGTTCTCGGTCCTGGAAGTTTTAACTCCCGATGAAACGAAAATAAGGGCCGGAAACAAAATGGCGACGCAACCGACGTCATAGAGGTTCTCTCCAAACAGCTTGCGGAATGGTAATACAAGCGCACCCGTGAGCACAAATATCGAAAGCCAGAAAAAAGCTCTACTCGATGAGAGCCTACTGGTTCGGCTGGCGTGGTAGAGACAAACACCAAGCAAAAATGGAAATATCGTTCGGGGGATGCCTTCAAGGAAGCTTTCGGGTTTCCAGCCAATTTCATCCATGCCGTACCGATGGACAGAGAAACAAAGCCACAGGAATGATACGGCAAGCCCCGTTACAACTGTTCTCCGGCTCGAGATTGGCGCAAGGGCGGCGAACGCGAAATTGACCCAAAGCTCAAAAAACAGAGACCAGAACGGGCCATTTGCAGGAAAAATGGCGCTAAAATACATGGTTGGAATGCAAAAGAAGGTTAACGCGCTAGCCACAAGCGTGTCGATATGCAGGTCCCCATGCCAGTATGCCAAAACGATGAATCGTGCAGTACCAATAGCTGCACCCAGCGCAATCATTGGATAAAGCCTGATAAAGCGAACGAAAACAAAGTCACGAAAGCTCATGAGGTTATTTACGAGCTTATCTTGATATGCGAAGGCAATAACAAAGCCGCTTAGCATAAAGAAAAAATCGACAGCGAGATAAACGTCTCCCGGCATGCGCTTGCCGCATCCGACGTTCGATCCGTGATTGAGAAGCACTAAGATTGCTGCAACGCCTCTAAGAGCGTCGCAAGTATAATAGCGCTGCATCTGCGCACCAAAGTAACGAGGCATAATATTCCAAAATCAAGAGTTTCGCGGCCGGCCGATCTCCGAAAGCAATTAGCTAAATCTCGATGCTTTTTGGACATTCGGCGGCGCGGCTTACGCTCGCTGATTTGCCGGCACACTGTTGCAGAAAAAGTTACGCAAAATGTAGCGGTTGTGGCCGGGGGAAAGTCAGAGGACGTGATCCCGTGCGAGCGCGCCTGTACCCGCATCGCCGCATTCGATTTTTCAGCGCCGTTGCTCGTTGCGAACTCGCAAGCGTCGGGGGGTCATCTGTGAGCGTCTAGCTACAAAGCCCACGGCGCGGCCAACGCGAACAGTTTCCGCAACTGAAGGACAAGCTGCCGCGATCTTTGCCGAACCGCATTTCCGCGTTTCGACCTCGCCGCGCTCAAACCGTCAGTCGCAAGGCGCAGACCACGCCATCATGGTACCGCGCCGATTATGCGTTAACCCCGATGGTTAACAGCGGCACGAAAGGGCCTGATTTTGCACCCGAAAATATCCGGAAAATCAGAGCCGGTGCGTCCAGCTGGATGCCGCCAGTTCGCTAACCACCTGAAAAGATTAGCTTTTCAAGCACGACACACAGGGGTTAATTGAATGTATTTTTGAACGGAAGTGGACGCGCAAAAGTCCGTTAAATATGTTTTGGCGGGGGGAATTAATCATGGTGCGCGCCGGCCGCGCCAATGCCGCATGGTATCTATCCTCTTAATATCGTTGGTTCCATTAACCTCCCAGCAAGGCCCTTTTTCCTGCCTTCCCGGCTCAGCAAACGCAGGCTGATCCGCAGGTTCGAGCGAGATGTCGCCTTTCATAGCGACCACACAAAAGCCAGTTGGCAGCAAGGCGCTCTCAGTTTGTGCTTTGCCCGAGATAGCGCAGCGCACCGGTGCCGAGCGCCCCGCCAAGGACACAGGGAATGCCGGCCTCAACCTGGCCAGCGACGGCCAGGCCAAGGCAGCCCATGGAAACGGCGGCCTCGCCGACCGAGCCCCAGGTCATAAGGTCGCGCGTCGTCCCTGGGCCTTTTCGCTTCAGTTCGTCGAGCGCCGCCATCGCGTCCTTGCCGAGACGCGCCGTGTCCGCAAGTTCAGCCGCCTCGATCACCTCTTTCAGCACAGGCTTCACGTCTTTGGCCTGGCTCTCCTGCAGCCCTTTCAGCACGTGAAGGAGATCGACATCGCGAGCCGCGTTCGAGGCGAGCGTGAACCGCGCCATGCTGCCGATTGTCAGCTTTTCGACACTGTCGCGCTCCTTCGCCCAAGGCAGAAGCGTGACGATCTGCGCGATGGGAGCCGCTTTGCCCGTCGCGAAATATATGCCCCAAAGCGTGTCGATGAGATCGGCGTTCGACTCGAAGGTGATCTGGCGCTTCGCCGGCTCGACGTTGGCCTTGAAAAACATGTCGCCGTTGAAGAAGCTTTTCACCTTGTCGAATGTGCCCGGCCGCTGCTTTTCGAGCGCGACCTCGCTAAGCGGCGGCAAATCGCCGGACAGATAGCGCTGCACCATCTCCTGGCGATCCGGGAGCCGCACCGCCAGGCCGCGCATGTGGTCCTTCCATTCCGGCAGGCCCGAATAGGCAACGGCGCGGATCAGGATCCATTGGTCTTCGAAGGGCAGCGGCAGTGTCTTCTCGATGATTGTCCAGGCGTTTTTCGGGTTTGCGCCGAGAACGCCCGCGAAAAAGCCGACATAAAGGCCTGAACTCTCCGGCTCCTTCAGTGTGCCATGCTGACTGAGGCCGCGGATGACCACCGGCACTGCCAGGGGCTCGGGCTTCGTGCGGTATTTCTTGATCCAGCGCTGGGCCACCTCGGGCCAGGGACCATTCGCGGGGGGAGGCGCAGCGCCTGCGGATTGCAGGAGCACAACGACGATGAAGGCGGTTAAGACGCGGCGCATGAACTCCTCTCGATGAACGAGATGTCCGGCGGCCGGTGCCAGACGGATACACGTCAAGGACTTAAGCGCGAGCGCGTGGCCTTTTTATGAAGGTTACGAGACAGAGACGCCGCAATCAGTCTTCGCAAACCGAGGGTGCGTCCGGAGTGGGAAGCGGATTTCCGATAAGACACACGATAAGACAAGAACTTAGAGCCCGCTTTTGATTCCATCAAAGGCGGCTGATAGAGACTAAGGCGCGCAACGGAGGCCCAACCGCGGGAAACCGGCTTCTCTCTATTCTCTCGATCCTTCTCGACTTGGCGCTAGACCTTGGATGGATCGAGGCTAACCCGGCGCGCACGGTCAAGAAGCTCCGTCACAAGGGCGAGGGCTTTCACACATGGACCGAAGACGAGGTTGAAGCCTATCGGGAGCGCTGGCACTTGGAGAGCCGTCAACGTCTTGCCCTTGAACTCCTGCTAGGTACGGCTCAACGGAGCGCGGACGTGCGGCAAATGAACCCGAAGCAGGTTGAGAGCGGAAGTGTTGTTCTCCGTCAGCAAAAAACTCACGCCCCTTTGCGCATCCCAGTCTTGCCTGAACTTCGTACAGCACTTGCAGCCGCTCCGATCATCGGGACAGAAACGATTCTTGTCGCGGCGCAAGGCAATCCGTTCAGTGAAAAAGGCTTCGGGAATTTCGTGAAAGAGGCATGCAGAGCGGCGGGGCTTCCTCACTGTTCGGCCCATGGATTAAGAAATGCGGCGGCTCGAAGGCTTGCAGAGTCAGGTTGTACGACTTACCAAATCGCATCCATTACCGGCCACGCCACGTTGAAGGAGGTTGAGCGCTACACGCGGGAAGCGAATCAGGCTCACCTTGCCGAAGCGGCTTTTGCGGCCTTAAAAAAAGAACGGTTGACGAACAAGGGTGTGAAACCGCGTCTTGATGGTTTCAAATTTTGAGCGCTAAGCCTTTGATTTCATTAGTGATTTTCTCCTAACTGGCGGAGTGGGAGGGATTCGAACCCTCGGTACGGCTTTACAACCGTACAACGGTTTAGCAAACCGCCGCCTTCAGCCGCTCGGCCACCACTCCAAAGGCGGAAAACCCTTATAAATCAGGCCGCTTCGCCGTTCATCTTTCGTTTACCGGCTCACGGTTTCCACTTCGGTTTCCACTTGGCAGGCTTCCCAATATCGCGAAACGCATAGCAGGGCAATAAAAAACGCCCCCGAGAAGGGGGCGCTTGAGCGGGGCGAATCCAAGGGGCTTATATGGGGTCCAATCTTGAGACGCGCTCGCCCGCCTCGCAACTGCGCGCGCGCTGCGCAGCGTCAGCTAACGCAGCGGAAAGATGCCGCTTATGTTTGCTTCTGTAACGGGCCCTTCGCAGTCAATCCCTTTTTGCGTCGTCTCCGCTACCGGGGTCATGCTTCTGTACGGGGTCAGCGCTGGGCTGCCGCCGGATGGTGTTAGAAGAGGAAAGGGCCGGTCCAATCTTAGATGGGCGGGGTTGCCTGGTAAGTCCAAGCTCCACCTGCAAACATCGCGGCCTGACCCAATCCATCGTCCCGGCAGGGACGCCGCTTCGGGAAGGGGTGTCTATCCTGCCCGAAAACGCTCTACAGTTTCTCCTTTCGCGCCGCTACTGGTGCGAATAGTTTCTTTGTTCGGCTGAACGGCGTTTCTCCGTCCCGGCCTGATTTCCATGGAGCGCCGCGCGCAGTGGCGGTCAACGCTGGCCGGAGGCCACCGCCGCAGGCGGCGCGAAGCGGCGTTGAGGGCCGCGAGCACGGCGCCATCCTTGATGAAGCCGGGCCGCTCATGCCGCTGCCGCCTTTGCCGCATCGAAGGCGGAGCCGTCAGCAAGCATGCGGTGCAGAATCACCGCCAGCTTCCTGGCCAGCGCAACTTTTGCCTTCCGCATGCCTGCGCGCCTGGCGAGCTTGGCCGCCCAGCTCTTCAAGGCTCCGCCTTTGACCGGCGTGGTCAGGATGACATGGGCAGCCTCGTAAAGCGCCGCGCGCACGCCCTTGTCTCCCATCTTGGAGATCCGCCCCGTCACATCGATCTCCCCCGATTGATATTTCTTGGGCGTCATGCCGAAATGCGCGCCAACCGTTTTCGAGGACGAGAACCGAGCCGGATCGTCAATGGCCGCAACATAGGTCAGCCCCACAATGGGGCCAACGCCCGGCGCCGTCATCAAGAGCCGCGCGCGGGTGTCGTCCTTTGCCAGCGTGCGAACCTGTTTCTCGAAGCAGTTCAGCTCCTTAAGCAGGACCTCATGCACGCCAAGAAGCGCCTTGGCGATCGCCTTCAACGCCGGGTGATGTTCCGTGAGCTCTCTAATCCGGCTGGCAAAACCTGCCTTCGTGGTTCGCCCCACCTTGAGGCCGAAGCCCCGCAAAATGCCCCTGAGGCTCATCTCGATATCGTAGAGCTTTCCCTGCACGAGCTTGCGGGCGGTCAGAAGCGCGCGCGTCTCCTGCGCCGGCGCCGATTTGCAATGCACCGGCCGGAACCAGCCCAGCCGCATCAGCTGAGCGATGCCGCGCGCATCGTTCCGGTCCGTCTTCACCGGCATCGCCTTGAAGGCGTCGCGGACATGCCGCGTCTCCAACAGCTCCACGGCAAACCCTGCCTGCTTAAGGCCCGCATAGAGCCATTGCGACAAAGGCCCCGCCTCAAGGCCGATCCGCGCCAGCGAAAAGGGGAGCGCCTTGAACCAGCCGATCAAGACCTCAGGTTCGCTCGAAAGCTTCGCTTCCTTAACGATCTTGCCGGAGGCGTCCACAACGCTTCCAAAGACACGTCAATCCCAACATAATAGTCCACGGTCATCCCTCACAATGCTTGGAGCTGCCAACGCAGACTCCGGTTTGCACACCATCAGTTTGAGGGATGACCGCTAAGAAGCCTTTGGCCTTAGCTGTGGCCCGTTACACCATCTTAGTGTGCCGAGCGCCGCCTGAACCGCCGCGCGCGCCATCGAGACCATTCGCGCGATAACGATCGCTCAGATAGCCCCGCTTGAGTGGCTGCATACGTTGGAACTTTCTCCAGGGCGGGCTCTTTTAGGCTGACAGGCTGAAACCTGGGCCACGCTCGCCGGGGCGCAGGCAAGGACAAATGGATCGCGGCGTAACTTTGCGCGTTATTGAGCCGAGACCTCGCCGTGCGCCGCCGGCATCCAACGCCGTTTGCGGCAGGCCGCGCAGGTGCCGATGTGACCGCAAGGAGACAGTCTCCAGATGAAAACAGCCGGGATACCAGCGTCATGACGGGCTCGGATCCGATAAGGCCCCGCAGCCCTCACCAAAGGCTGCGAGCAGCCATTTTCGATGTCGATGGCGTTTTGCTTGCATCGCCTCATGAGCGCGCCTGGCGCGAAGCGCTCGTGGGGTTTGCCGATTCATTGCGTTTCACGCCGGAGCTCTATGAAACGCAGGTGGCGGGTAAACCGCGGATGGCGGGGGCCTTCGCCGCGCTGGCGGCGCTCGGCGTGGAGCAGCCCGAACGTCAGGCCGCAGACTACGCTCAACGCAAGCAGACGCGGCTCGAAGAGCTGATCCGCGACGGTCAGTTTTCCGCATTCCCCGATGCCTTGCGCTTTGTTCAGGCGATCGCCGCATTGGGGCTGCCCATGGCGGTAGCGTCCTCTTCCAAGAATGCAAAGGGAATGATGAAAGCCATCAAGCTTCCCTCAGGTCAAAGTCTGCTCGACATGTTCAGCGTCAATGTCTGCGGCTGGGATTTGCCGGAGGGGAAGCCGAACCCGGCGATCTTCTTGCTGGCTGCGCAAGGGTTGAGGATCGAACCGGCAGCATGCTTCGTCGCGGAGGATGCCCCCGCCGGGATCAAGGCGGCTTTGGCGGCCGGCATGGCGCCACTCGGAATTGCCAGAAACGATGATGTGCTTCTCTTGCACGCGGCTGGGGCCGACCTTGTGGTGACGAGCTTCGACGAAATCGCAACCGGCGATCTGGCGCAAGGGCGTCTTTCGAGGAGGTCAGCATGACGAACCCGGCCCCTGTCATTGACGTGCTGGAAGCGACGCGGGACTCGGCTTGGACACTCGCCACCCAAGGTTACGATCCGCTTCGCGAAAGCAGCACCGAATCCCGCTTCACCGTCAGCAACGGCTTCCTGGGCGTGCGCGGCGGGCGCGCGGTGACACCCGGCGCAAGATGGGTCGTTCCGCCCCGCACCTATGTGGCTGGCGTTTTCGACACGCCTTCCGCTGAGCAAACCGTCCCTGTGCTCGTGCCGGCCGCGAGCTGGCTTCAGGCCCGCATTTCCGTCCCAGGCAAGCCACTTGTGCATCATCCCTTCGAAGTGCCTTCCCATCGGATGGCGCTCGATATGAAGCGTGGTCTGGTGATGACGGACTGGAGCCACCAGGCGGGAATTGTGAGCATGCGCCTTCGTACGCTCCGGCTTGTGTCTCTGAGCGAGCGAGCGATAGGGCTGCAGATGATCCGGTTGGAGGTTGATGAAGGAGAGGCAGAGATCGCTCTCGAAGCAGGGTTTGAAGGCTTCGATCTTGGGCTCATATGCACACGGATCGATGGTGGCCTTGTCGAGTGGCGCACCCACTTCTCCGGGAAGCGTCTTGCGATGGCAACCGCGCTGAATTTCCAGCTTGATGGCCAGGAAATCCCATCGGAGGTTTGCGGCCCGCTGAGATATTGCTGGCGCTGGAAGACTCGCCCCGGCCAGGTAGCCTGGCTTGAGCGGATGGTGTCCTTCGTGCGCGGCGCCAACGCCTCCGATCCCGGCCCCGCCGCGCGTGAGAAACTCGAAACGGCACGGCAAGCCGGCTGGCGCGGCATCGTGAGATCGCACGAGAGGGCGTGGAGGAAGCGGTGGGACGCCAGCGATGTCGCCATCGACGGGGATGAAGCGGCGCAGCGAGCCTTGCGGTTCGCGATCTATCACTTGAACAGCGCCGCTGATCCCAGCGATGACAGCGTTTCAATCGGCGCACGCGCGCTCACGGGCGACGACTACCACGGACATGTTTTCTGGGACACGGAGATCTATCTCCTGCCTTTCTACACCTGGACCTGGCCCGAAGCGGCGCGCGCGGCGCTCATGTACCGCTTTCGCACGCTCAATGGCGCCCGGCAAAAGGCGGCTGGCATGGGCTGGCGCGGGGCGCTTTACGCTTGGGAATCGACGGATACGGGGCTTGAAACAACGCCGGCGCAGGTCGTCGGTCCCGATCGCCGCGTCATCCCCGTCCTTTGTGGAACCCTGGAGCAGCACATCAGCGCCGACGTTGCTTACGCGGTCTGGCAATATTGGCAAATCACGGGCGATGATGACTTCTTTCACGCTGCGGGCGCGGAAGTCCTCTTGGAGACAGCGCGCTTCTGGGCAAGCCGCGCCATCATGGAGGCCGATGGGCGCAGCCACATCCGCGGCGTGATCGGACCCGACGAATACCACGAGGACATTGACGACAACGCCTATACCAACGTCATGGCGCGCTGGAACATTCGCCGCGCCCTCGATGCCGTCGAACTCCTTCGGGAGCGATGGCCGCAGGCATGGGAGCGTCTCTCGTCGAAGCTCCACCTCCGTCAGGTCGAGCTGGACGAGTGGCGGCAGGTCGCGGACAGCATCGTGGACGGCCTCGCTGCCAAGACAGGACTGTTCGAGCAGTTCTCCGGGTTCTTCGGGCTGGAATACATCGACCTCAACGCCTATGCGGGCCGGTCTGTGCCCCTGGACGTGGTTCTTGGCCGTGAGAGGACTCAAAAAACGCAGGTGGTCAAACAGGCCGATGTCGTGGCGCTACTGGCCCTGCTGCCGGAGGAATTTCCCGGTGAGATGGCGTCGAAGAATTTCCGGTATTATGAACCCCGGTGCGGGCACGGCAGCTCGCTGAGCCCTTCGATGCACGGTTTCGCGGCTGCGAGGATCGGAGAAGCCGGGAAGGCTCTGGAATACCTCCGGCAAAGCGCGGCGATCGATCTTTCCGATAGCGTTGTCGGAATTGGTGGAGGCGTCCACATTGCGGCGCTTGGCGGCAATTGGATGGTGGCTGTCTTAGGCTTCGCGGGCCTCGCGGCGCGTAGCGACGGCATCTCGCTCGATCCGAAGCTGCCGCCGTCGTGGCGAAAGCTTGCTTTTGCGGTTCATTGGCGCGGCCGCTCGCTCAAGATCCGGATCGATCAGGAGGAGCAGGTGCTCGAAGCTGAGATGGCGGGCGGCGAACCGATGATGCTTGCCATCCGAGGCAACCCGCACGAGCTTCGGGAGGGTCATCCACTCCGGGTGCAGCTCGGCGAACACCAGATAGGATGATCCGGTCGCCTCCGCTGGCGAGGTTCCGAAAGGCTAAGCAAACGGTTTCGGTTTCGCCGGACAAACAAATGCGCACAGCCCTCGTTGGGGATTGGGGCATGCGGTCGTAGGCCGCCGCAGCTAACTCGGCACTATTGTTGCGCTTCACCGGTTCCGATTATTAGCCCGTCACGGCCGGAGCTTTCTGAAGGCAGTACTAAGCCTCGGTCATCTTTCCGGCGGTCGCGCAAGAGCTCCTCACGAGCGGGGTGGCGACGCTCGTTTTCACCCTCGACACGAGCAGCCTTCATACTTGCATCCCGAATGCAATTCGCACGAGGCAAGACCTGAGTCTCGTTCGGATAAAGCTGCTCGCACTCGATTTCTGCTTTTGCTTTCTCGACATGCGCCGCATACCCGCAACCCAGCAGGCTAAAACAGAGAAGGAAGCCACTCAGGACGCGAAATGCCTGAAACACAGCTAACACCCATAAACAAATCTAATTGTAGATTATCCCTGCCGGTTCGGGCTCACAATCGGGCAGTATCAAGTTTCAACAGGCGCTTCTTCGACCAGGCCAAAGCGCTTTGCCCCAACACGAACAGCAGCACTTACCGTAGCAGCGGCGGCCGAACCGTCTTTCGTGGGATACGAAGATGAAAATGCGCTCGCGGCCAGGAACGGTTGCTTAGAACAAACTCGTCAACTCTGGGTGCGCCGCTCCTTAGCCAGGGCGATGGCATCCCTTAACCGGCCGCCAGCCTGAGCCAGGAACCCCCTCGCCTCCTCAAGCCCGCAGCCTTCGGCAACAAGCACTGCGAGCTTGACGCTGCCGTTGGTTTTACGGAGAGCCTCGCGCACCTCGTCCAGGCTTTTTCCGGTCAATTGAACAAGCATCTTTTCGCGCCGCCCGACGAGCTTCGCATTGACGGCTTGCACCTCCACCATCAGGCCGGCATAGACCCTTCCGAGCCGGATCATCGTCAGCGACGAGAGAAGGTTGAGCGTGATCCGTTGCGCGGTCCCTGCATTCATGCGCGTCGACCCGGCGATCGGCTCGGAGCCGGTCTCCAGATAGACCGGGCGCTCGGCCTCGGCCAGGAGCGGCGCGCGTGGGTTGTTGGCCACGCCGATCGTCAGCGCCCCGCGCCGCTTTGCCTCGCGCAGACACGATAATGTGAACGGTGTTGCGCCGCTTGCTGCCACGGCGATCAAGACATCTTCCGGGCCGATGGCATGGCTGCGGATCAGCTCGGCGGCTTGTTCGATCTCGTCCTCGGCCCCTTCGACAGCGCGCACCATCGCCTCCTCGCCGCCCGCCAGCAAGAGCAGCAGGCGATTCTCGGGCCAGCTGAAGGTCGGCATCAGTTCCGCGCCATCCTGAACCGCCAGGCGGCCCGAAGTCCCTGCGCCGGCATAGACGATACGGCCGCCTTCCCGCAGGCGCGTCTCCATCGCGAGCGCCGCTTCGAGGATCTGCCGCCGCGCGGCGCGGACGGCCGCAACGGCGGAAAGCTGGCCATCGATCATCGCGTCGAGAGCGTCGAGGGGCTCCCAGAGGTCGATTCCGGCGTATCGCGGACTTGGCCGTTCAGTTTCCATAACCACCGAAGACGCGCTAAAGGGCTGGACTCTTTGCCACACTCAACCTTAAATAAGTGAAAGCATTAGAGCTTCCAGGTGCATACAGAGTCACTTCTTCTCGGAGTTGATGGGGGCGGCACGCGCTGCCGGGCCCGCCTTTGCAATTTCCAGGGCAAAACGCTTGGCGGAGGGCTGGGCGGTCCAGCAAACATCCGCCTTGGCCTGGAGGAGAGTCTAGCGGAGGTGTTCGGCGCCGCGGCCCGCTGCTTCAGAAACGCAGGTCTCGCGGCCGAAGAGCACATCGTTGTCGCCTGCCTTGCGCTGGCGGGCGCAAGTGAGCCCATCATTCTCTCCGAGCTTCGAAGCTACGAGCATCCCTTCAAAACTGCGGTTTATACGACGGACTTCATGCCGCCTGCATCGGAGCCCATCGCGGAGAGGATGGCGGGGTTATCATCATCGGCACTGGCAGTGTTGGCGAAGCCATCGTTGGCGGCAAGCGTTATCGCGTGGGCGGCTGGGGCTTTCCGGTTTCCGACGAAGGCAGCTGCGCGTGGCTCGGCTGCGAAGTTGCGCGCCGCACCCTTTGGGCGCTCGACGGTCGCACGCCCTGGACGCCGCTTCTGACGCGCGTGGCCGAGCGCTTCGACCTCGATCCGCATGAGATCGTCCGCTGGATGAGCGATGCGAGACCGGGAAACTTTGCCACCTTGGCCCCGCTTGTGATCGACTGGGCGTTGCGAGACGATCCTTTGGGAAGAGAGCTGATGGCGGCGGCGGCGCATCATGTTGAGTGCCTCGCCGACCGGCTGCTCGATCTTGGCGCCAAGCGGCTCGCTTTGGTGGGAGGACTTGCCAAGAGCATCCAGCCTTGGCTCAACCCCTGGACAAGGCAATGGCTTGTGCCTCCTGCGGCGGGCGCGCTGACAGGGGCCGTCGAACTTGCCCGGGCAAAGGCTCTGGAAGGCTCGGCCGCATGAGCGTTCCGGGCGTTCGAACGGCGCAAGAGATCCGCGAAGCTCCGGAAGCGGTTGAACGGCAACGAGAGGCTCTGGCGCAGCCGTTGGCCGACCTCGCGAGCCGCCTGAGACGCCGCCCGCCGCAGATTGTCGTCACCTGCGCGCGGGGCAGCTCCGCACACGCCGCAACCTTCGGAAAACATCTGATCGAGCGCTATCTCGGCATACCCGTTGCGTCGGCCGCTCCGAACATCGCCAGCGTGTACGGCGGCAAGCTTCATCTCAAGGATCAACTCTTTCTCGCAATCTCGCAGTCCGGCAGCAGCGCCGATCTGATCGACATGACGGCGAGCGCAAGTGCCTCGGGCGCTGTCACGGTGTGCATCGTGAACGCCACCGGCAGTCCGCTCGCGGCGGAATGCGACGTTGTATTACCCATGAGCGCGGGTCCGGAGCTGAGTGTTGCCGCGACGAAAACATTCGTGACGACGCTCTCGGCGCTTCTGCGGCTTACTTCGGCGTGGATCGGCGACGCGACGCTGGCCGGCGCGGTGGATCGCCTTCCGGAGAGATTGACCGCGGCGTCCGACTTGGACTGGAGCGCCGCCTTGGACGCCCTTGCGAGCGCCGCCAGCCTCGTCACAATCGGGCGAGGGCCAACACTCGCCATCGCACGCGAGGCGGCGCTCAAACTGAAAGAGACCTGCAACCTGCACGCCGAGGCGTTCAGCGGCGCGGAATTCCTTCACGGGCCGGTGGCTCTCGTGTCGCCCGAATACCCGATACTGATGTTCAATCCCACCGATGCCGCCGCCAAGGGGATGAGGCAGCTCGCCGCCAATTTGCGCGAAAAGGGCACCGCTCTTTACACGACGGACCCGGCCGAGGATGCGAGCGGCCGCTTGCCGGTGCTGCCGCCTGATCACCCGGAAACCGACGCGGTTTGCCTGATCCAGAGTTTTTACGTCATGGCCGTCCGTTTGGCGCAGCGGCTCGGCACGGACGTCGACCACCCCCGGCATTTGCGGAAGGTGACGAGCACGCGATGACGGGACCGCGCCGGCATGCTGTCGTAGCCAGCATCGTCTTCGATGGCCAGGCGTGCCATGACGATTACGCCGTCATGATAGAGGGCAGCCGCATCTCCGGTCTGCTGCCAACGCGGGCGCTGCCTTCGGGGATGCCAGCCCGGGTGCTGCCGGAGGGCACGTGGCTCGCGCCCGGTTTCATCGACGTTCAGGTGAATGGCGGCGGCGACGTCCTCTTGAATGACAATCCAAGCCCGGCTGCGATGGCGGACATTGCCCGGGCCCACCGGACGTTCGGAACCACGGCGCTGCTGCCGACGCTGATTACCGACACACCGGAAAAAATGCGCGCCGCTCTCGCCGCTGCAAATGAGACCGCCGCCACGAACCCAAGCGTTCTGGGCATCCATCTTGAAGGCCCATTTATCTCGCCGGAAAAGCCCGGCGTGCATAATCCGGCTCTCATCCGAAGACCCGGCGCCGGGGACATCGAGATGCTGACCGCCCCGCGAGCGGGGCTGACGCTCGTCACGCTTGCCCCCGAACGCGCCCCTTCCGGCTTCATCGCCCAGCTCGCAAGAGCTGGCATCCGCGTTTCGCTCGGGCATTCCATGGCAACCTATGACGAGACCAAGGCGGCGCTGGCGGAAGGGCTGGCAGGGTTCACGCACCTGTTCAATGCCATGCGCCCTCTTGCAAGCCGCGATCCTGGGCCGATCGCCGCCGCGCTCGAAACGGAGCTTGCGTTTTTCGGGATGATCGTCGACGGCGAGCACGTCGATCCGGCCATGTTGCGGCTCGCGCTGAGAGGCGTGGCGCATCCCATGCTGGTCACTGACGCCATGCCGCCCGTGGGCGGAAGCAAATCCACATTCCTGCTTTACGGTGAGGAGATGGCGGTTCGAGATGGGCGCTGCGCGAGGGGCGACGGAACGCTGGCGGGCTCAGCCCTCGACATGGCGAGCGCGGTCCGAAACTGCGTCGCTCTCCTGCACGTGCCGCTTACACAAGCTCTGCGCTTTGCGTCCACGGAGCCTGCCAGGTTTCTTGGGCTCGAGGCAACGCTGGGCCGCCTCGCGCCGGGATATCGCGCAGACCTCGTTGCGTTCGATCCAGGCAGCATGAGCGTATATGCCACCTGGGTCGCCGGCGAAGCCTAGTGCGCTTGCAGGAAAAGTGTATGCGGTTATGCCGCGCCGGGATTTTGCCGTGCCGTCTCCCGCTGAATCCAGCGCTCAAGAACGGCGATGTGCTCGGCTTCCTCCTTCATGAAGTCCTTGGCCTTCCCGACAACTTCAGGAATATCGGACGTGTCCGCGACGACGTAATAATATTCGTAACCGCGCTTCTCGCCCTGAAGGCCCGCTTTCAGCGCATCGAGCCGTGCCAGGCTTGTATCGCCGGCCCAGACGTCGGTGTGCTGCGGCGTGAAGTGATGCGGCCAGGTGAAATGAGCCGGGAGATGGACATTCGGGTCGACCTTGCCAGCGCCAGCCTTCACCTCGCTCAGATGCGTTCGTGAATAGTCTGCGAGCTCCAGGAAGAACTCGGCCACATCCTTGTTGCCGAGGTCCTTCATGACCGCCGCGAGTTCTTCGTAATGGATCGCCGCGTCTTCCTCGACTTTCGCGGCGTAGGCGTAAAAGTCTTGAATACTTTTGATGGGCGGAAGCGTCGCTTTCTTCGCCGGAATGGTGCGATCCCCTTCGAACGAGACGACGATGTCTTCGTCGCGGATGAAGCACTGGCAGGCGAGGCGGAAGCGCGGCGGCATGTCGTTGACTTCGGCATCCACGATCTCCTCGCGGGTGATTTTCCCAAGCTGGCGCAGCAGCTCCTTCTCTTTCTCGGTCAAGGAAATGCCGTGCTTTGACTTGGGCGATACGTGCTTGACCTCGACAAGACATGATCCGCATTCGCCGTCCTGGCAGTCAAACGGAATCGGAATGCTGTGCGCCTTTGCAACAGCCAGAATGGTGCCCCGATGCCCCGACACCGCGTAGATCGTGACGTCCTTCGCCATGACCGGGGACCGAAATGTTACGTTAGCCATGAATTGCTCTCCTTTTTTTCCGGGCAAGGCGGGTCTCGCTCGAACGGCGTTCCAGGCCCAAGGGAGTTTGCCTGGAAATCAGCATCGAGGGGGTGAACGGGCAAGCCGGCTGCTCGCCACGCCGAACCGGCTGCCAGCCTGAAAAGCAAGAGTTGCGCCAACTTGGCAAGACACGGGGAGAGAACGCTTTTTCTTTCAGAGGTGGATGCGAATGTACGCTTATGTACAAAGCCGGCGCGGGCGTGTCGGTGTGCCGACAAACGGCACGGCGGCGGCTATGAAAAGCGCTCCCAAGCGGCTTGCCGCGAGACGCCGAGCGCCTTGCCGATGGCCTCCCAGCTCACACTGCGCTTCCTCAGTTCCTCGATCTGCGCTTGAAGCACGGCGCGCATCGCCTCCACCGTGGCCTCCGCGATCTTGAGGCCGTCCAGAAGCTGCTCGTTCGTCATCTTGTCCCAGCCAGCGAACGACGAAGGCGTCGCCTCCAGGATCTTGTTGCAGGCGCCGATGCAGGCGTCGCAGATATGGACGCTTGGGCCGCCGATCAGCCTCGCCACATCCTTTTCGGTCTTGCCGCAGAACGAGCATTTCACCGGTTTTTTCTTAAGCGCCAGCATTCGCTCCTCCCATGCCGCACGCTCCGTCAGGTAAAGCTTGACAACAGGGAGGTCAAGGAGTCCCTGACAAAGAAATCCCCCCGCACGCTAATGCGAGCCTGGAGAAGTGTCGAAGTGATCTCCCGATGGGCTACGCCCCCGGCTCGTCGGCGTGCTCATCCCACCGCGCGCCCGTGACCTGCAGCCACCTCGACCAACCTCCGCCTTCTTGCGTTGCCGCCGCGCGTGAGCACGGCGGTTAATTGCTTAAACAGCTCGCATTGATTTTTGTCATAGAAGCGCTTGCATGAAGGTAAGAAGGTGCTCGCATGGATGTCACGTTGTCTTCGCGACAACGCCGGAGGATAGGCGATTCTCCGATCGACGTTCATGCCAGTGTAGATGCGCCCCGAGGAGTTCCCACATGGACGGCAAAAACCGCGAATACAGGTGGTTAATCCCCGCGATAATCGTCCTGGCCGGTGTGCTAATCTCCTGGTGGCAATCGCAGGGGCGGGAGCTTTCATGGTGGCACCTCATAGGGCTTGGACTTACCCTAGTGTTCCTGGCTTTGGTTTGGCTGTGGCCCAACATCCGTCAACCGAAAGCGCCTCCGCCCTGATGGATGTGCTTTCGCGATCAGCCATCCTCGCCCTTCTCCCGTCATGCTGTCTCTAAGTACCGAACTGATCGAGAAAGTTATTCAGGTGCCGAGCCATAGCTCTTCGTAATGGCGTTGTGCGTTGCATCAAATTTGCGAGCTTTATGCCCCAGAGGATCGCCCCGACAACGATCAGAATGCGCCATCCTCTTGCCTCACACAGCCCGGCTGCGCGAAAGTGGCGTTTGATAAGCTCCGTCGTTAACGCCTTGGTTATTTCTTTGCGTTTACCTTTACGACCTCATTAAGCAAGGAGGCACCATGTCAGACACCAGCATTCCCGGCGGACGGATCCGTTCTTTCGTGGAGCGGATCGAGCACTTGGACACTGAATTGCAGGAGTTGAACGAGTTGAAAAAGGAAGTCTTTGCAGAGGCGAAGGCCGAGGGTTTTGATGTAAAAATCCTCAAGGAAATCATCAAGCTGAGGAAGCAGGACAAGGATGAGCGCGACGAGCACGAGACTCTGCTTGATATGTATATAAGGGCGATGGAAACAGCCGGCCCGGAACTCGCCGCCAAGGCCGCTTGACCCGATCGAAATGCAGGCTTCGCCAGATATTTCTCGCTGAACAGGTGATCGGGACACCCCGGTCACCCCCTTTTGCTGGGCGCGTTTTTTTATTTGGCAAGGTGAAAGCTGCTTAGACCTCCCCTCACCCTCCTCCCCCGCCATGCTCCCTTGCAGCCAAGGGTCGAAGGAACCGATTACGACACCCGAAACGTATTGGTGCAAGCCACACTGCCGCAGTTCGCCTTCGTTTGTGGCGTGAACGTGAATCCTCGAACGCCCTGAGCTTTGCTCAAAAACGCGTCTATTCACGAGGGGCAATGGATCAGCTATTGCGTAAGACCGCGGACGCGGCAGGTTCCCGCGCCCACGTATCTGGGCCTGCTTAAAGTGTAACTTTCAAAGTGGTTGACGTTACCTTGTTATCTGCCGGGAGCTGGCCTGATGTCGCTGCGCTCTGAGTCTGGCGGAGCACAGTTCCATTCGCCGATGTCGTATAGACATAATACCCTGCGCCATAAGTGGCGCTAGAGTACATCGACCATTGGTACGGAATATTCACCGTGCAAGTCGCCGCTGTGTTGCTGGTCTTGTTTGCAGTGCCCGTTGCTTGCTCCGAATAATAAGAACCAATAATATTCGTCGAATCCCACGATGGCGCGTACAAGTATATCTCGCATAGAATGGGCGTAGAAATCTGCGACTTGATCGTGATGTCGACTATGACTTAAATAGTTCTTGTATGAGGTGTTGGTGTTGGTGTTGCGTTCGTTTGATTGCTTAACGGCAAGTGCTAACCGAACATGTTGGTGAAGGGCGAGTGGCCTGCTGCGCGGAAGCAATGCCGCATCCCACAAAAGCGCTTGCCAACGCAGCGGCCAATGAGGCCCTTACAATGTGTTTTGTGCCGGTCATGATAAGTTCCCTCTTCTGTCAGAATGTCGCACCGCGGATCGCGCTACGTTCGCCCGGAATAGTGTAAAGCGCACGACAAGACGGGAACTTAGAGCCCGACTTTGATTCCACCTAAAAGCGGTTAGGCTGCAGCCTCATACGATCATAAGAGGGCTGGGAAAAAGAAACGGGCGCCGACTGGAGATCGGCACCCGCGGTAACGACGCTTTGACGTTAGGAGATTGCGGCTCCGTTTAAGCCAAATATTGACCGCCGTTCGCAGATAGCGTCGCCCCGGTGATGAACCCGGCGTCGTCGCTGGCAAGGAACGCCACGCACTTCGCGATCTCTTCCGCCTTACCGAGCCGTCCGACCGGAATCTGCGCGATGATGGCTTCGAGAACCTTTTCCGGTACAGCCGCCACCATTTCCGTATTGATGTAGCCCGGCGCCACGCAGTTGACGGTTATCCCTTTGCGTGCGTTTTCCTGGGCCAGCGCTTTTGTGAAGCCGATAATACCGGCCTTCGCCGCGGAATAGTTGCTCTGCCCCATCTGGCCCTTTTGGCCGTTCAAGGACGAGATGTTGATGATCCGCCCGAAGTTGCGGTCGCGCATTCCGTTGATGACGGGCTGCACCATGTTGAACACACTGTCGAGGTCGACACGGATCACGTCTTTCCATTGCTGGGGCGTCATCCGGTGAAGCATCGCATTGCGGGTAATCCCGGCGTTGTTCACGATGATGGCGATGGGGCCTAATTGCGACTTCGATCTGCTTCAGTCCGGCGGCGCAAGCATCGTAATCGCCCACGTCCCATTTGAAAGTCGGAATGCCGGTTTCGGCCTGAAATTTGTGCGCCGCTTCGTCATTGCCGCCGTAGTTCGCGGCGACGCTATAACCCTGGTTTTTCAGCTCAATAGAAATGGCGTGGCCGATACCGCGCGTGCCGCCCGTTACAACTGCAACCTTGCTCATAGTCCCTCCCAAAGGCTCTTCTCGTGGTTTTAATGGTGCTTTCAAACGGCTTGCCCGCCCGAACGCCCCTCACGGTCTAGTTTCAGGTGCGCCGAGGGGGCCGAGCCGGTGTTGCCACCGGCAAACACACCGCGAAGGCGGCGCCTTTGCCGGCAATTCTTGCCTTAGTCGCGCTGAACGCACATGGCGATGCCCATGCCGCCGCCGATGCAGAGTGTGGCGAGACCTTTCTTCGCATCTCTCCGCTTCATTTCATAAAGCAGCGAGGTCAGGACGCGTGCGCCCGACGCGCCGATCGGGTGACCGATGGCGATGGCGCCGCCGTTCACGTTCACTTTCGACGTGTCCCATCCAAGGGCTTTGTTGACGGCGCAAGCTTGCGCGGCGAAGGCCTCGTTGGCCTCGATCAGGTCGAGGTCATCCTTCGTCCAGCCCGCCTTTTCCAACGCGCGCTTTGAGGCCGGGATTGGGCCTGTGCCCATGATGGAGGGATCGACGCCTGCCGACGCCCAGGAAACAATGCGAGCGAGAGGCTCGATGCCGCGCTTCTCGGCCTCCGACCGCTTCATTACGACGACAGCCGCCGCGCCATCGTTGATGCCGCTTGCATTTCCTGCGGTAACCGTGCCTGCCTTGTCGAAGGCCGGGCGAAGCTTGGCCAGATCCTCCAGCACAACGTTATCGCGGATGAATTCATCCTGGGAAACGACCGTATCGCCCTTCCGGCCTTTGATCGTGACAGGAACGATTTCATCCTTGAAGCGGCCTTCCCGTCTCGCGGCCGAAGCCTTGTTCTGTGAACCGAGGGCAAGTTCGTCTTGCTGGGCCCGCGTGATCTGGAATTGCTGCGCCACGTTCTCGGCCGTTACGCCCATGTGATAGCCATTGAAGACGTCCGTGAGCCCATCTCTGATCATGGTGTCCATCATTTCGAAATGGCCCATGCGGACGCCCTGGCGGAGATACTGGCAGTGCGGCGCGAGCGACATGTTCTCCTGGCCGCCGGCAACCACAATATCGCTCTCGCCCAACCGGATGCCTTGCGCCGCCATTGCAACCGAGCGCAACCCTGAGCCACAGAGAAAATTAATGCCCATGGCGGTGGTCTCGACCGGCAGGCCTGCATTGATCGACGCCTGCCTCGCAGGGTTTTGCCCCTGACCTGCCGCCAGGATTTGTCCCATGATCACTTCCGAGACCTCGCCGCGGTCCACCTTCGCGCGAGCGAGCGCTTCGATGATGACGACCTTGCCAAGGTCGTGTGCGGGAACAGTTGAAAGAGCCCCACTGAAAGACCCAACCGGCGTTCTCGCTGCGCTTGCGATAACGATGGTGTCTTGCCCGTCCATATTCGTTTCCTTTCACCGTTTGTTTGAGCGGGAGTTTATCAGGATTAATGTTCCACAGGAATGTCAAATTAGTCGGTAATGCCACTTTCCGTCAGTGGCCGGCCTCGGGCGCCTTACCTTTCCAGGTGTCCTTAGAGCGTGCTCGATGCAAATTCTTCGCAGGTGCAAAAAAAGCCACTGCGAGGCGTGGAACTTGCTCTATAATAGGGGTGGCGAGATACCACTGGGCGAAAAAATGAACAAACCTGTCGAGAAATTATCGCGGGCAACCGGTTTTCACGAAGGGGCACAGCCGTTTCCGGCGGGCGCGGTGGGCAAAAGAGCCGGCGGCGGGGATAAGTCCAAGCCTGTCATCATTAAGAAATACGCCAACCGGAGGCTTTATAACACCGAGACGAGCAGCTACGTCACGCTCGAAGATCTTGGCGAAATGGTGCGATCCGAGCGCGATTTTCTCGTCTACGACGCCAAGACCGGTGAGGATCTCACGCATTCGGTGCTGACCCAGATTATCGTGGAAGAGGAAGGCAAGAGCGGCTCCAACCTGCTGCCCATCGGCTTTTTGCGCCAGCTTATTCGCTTCTACGGCCACTCGATTGAACAGCTTGTGCCGAAATATCTGGAGTTCAGCCTCGCGACCCTGACACGCGAGCAAGAGAAGTATCGGAAGCAATTCACGGACACCTTCGGCGCTGCAGCATTTGAGGCCATGCAGGAGCAGGCGCGCCAGAACATGGCGGTTTTCCAGCGCGCGTTCGCGATGTTCGCGCCCTTCTCAAAGCTTGAAACCCGCCCGGAGCAAGAGGAGTGCGGCCAGGAGCAGCCCGAGCCTGCTACCCCCCCCTCAACGTCAACCGAGATTGCAGAACTCAAAGCGCAGCTTTCCGTGATGCAAGCCCAGCTCGACCGCCTTTCCAAGTCCGCAGAGAGTGGAGAATAAGCATCAGGAATGGCAAGGACCGCCGGAAAGGTCTCAGCCCGCCATTCTTTGATATCCCACAACCAAGGCCCTGCAGGAAACCCACCCCGGCTTCTCAAGCCGCGGGTTCGTTCCGTGGCTGGGATTTCGGTTCATCATAACCCGCCAGCGCGAAGAACCGCTTCGTGAGCGCCTTTGGATGCCCGAGGCTAGGTTGGCCTTTCGGGGCTTCACCTTCTGTCGCGGGCTTGCCGACCCAATGTCGGCACTGGCTGGGGATTGGAAATGTGAGCGTCGCTTGTTATCTCCCTTCATCAAGGAAAATAATTTCCTAACTAAAGTCTTTTCCAAAAGCCAAATTGAAGGCTCCTGTTATGCGTGGACTGAAGTTAAGCGGTTTTCTTTGTATCTTTCTCGCCCTTGCATCCTTTGCGGTGCGCGCCGAAGAGGCACCGCCCAGCCCGCAGGCAGCCCAAGCAAAGCCAGCTGGCGTCGAGCCGTCATCCCAACTTCCCCCGGATAGCGTCACGCAACACACCATCACGCTCGGCGGGCGGCAGCTCGCTTATAAAGCGACGGCAGGCACCTTGCCCCTCTTCGGCGCGAAGGGAGAGGTTTCGGCGAAGATCTTCTATGTGTCCTATGTGCTGGACAACGTTCCGGCGCGGCCGGTGACATTCGCTTTCAACGGTGGCCCGGGCGCTTCGGCCGCCTTCTTGCACATGGGGGCGATGGGGCCGCGCGTGGTTCCGTTTACGGAAAACGGGGCGGAGCCTGTGCTGCCGGTGCAGCTCGCGGACAATGCCGATAGCTGGCTTGCCTTTACGGATCTGGTGTTCGTCGATCCCGTCGGGACGGGCTACAGCCGCGCCGCGACCGGCGGCGAGGATGCCGAGCACGCCTTTTGGGGTGTCGACAAGGATGCGGATTCGATCGCCGAATTCGTGGATCTTTATCTCGCACGCAACGGCCGCGAATTGGCTCCGGTGTATCTGGCCGGGGAAAGCTATGGCGGATTTCGCGCCGCACTTCTTTCTGATCGGCTCCTGGCGAAGGGGGTGCAGGTGAAAGGCGCGATCATGATCTCGCCCGCGCTTGAGTTCTCCGTGCTGCGGGGCGAGGACTTCACCATCCTGCCGTTCACATTTGCACTTCCCTCGCTCACGGCAGCGCATATCGAAATGCGGGACGGCCCGAAAGCGCCGCTTGATGCCGTTCGCGAAGCCGAAACCTATGCGCGCACACAGTATCTGGTTCATATGGTGGAGGGCCTGAAGCGCGACGACGCGGTTATTGCGAAGCTGGCGGAATTCACCGGGCTCGATGCCAGCGTCATCGCCAAACATCATGGCCGTGTTTCGGCGTCGCTTTTCATCCGCGAGTACGAAAAGCGCAAGGACCGCGCGCTGAGCCGCTACGATGCTACGGTCAGCGTTCCAGTGCCGCAGCCCGAAGACCACCCGCACTTCGATCCAATCCTTGACGGAGCCATTACAGCGCTCAGACCGGCGATCATTAATTACCTCAGAAAGGATCTGGGTTTCCGCACGGATCTCGAGTACCGGCTGCTGAACCGGGAGACAGGCGGCCACTGGGACTTCGGAACAAAACCGAGCCGGCAGGGCTATGCAGGATCGCTGGACGAATTGGAAAAGGCGCGTATTCGAAACGGCCGGCTCAAAATCTTTATCGCGCACGGCTACACGGATCTCGTAACGCCCTACGCGATGTCGCAATATCTGGTCAGCCAGCTCAGGCCGATCGAGGGAGCGGCGCCGGTCGATGTCCGGACTTATCGCGGCGGTCATATGATGTACCTGCGGCCAGCCTCCCGGGCGGATCTTAGCCGTGATGCACACAGCCTATACCAAGCTGGGAGCAGCCAATAGGAACAGTCTTCAATCCAATTCCCGGCAACACCAAATAAAGCTTACGGTATTATACTATAAATCTCAGAAAAGAATTGGAACTGGTCCATATTTTTGTGTTTTCCCCTTCGAAGAAGGAGAAAATCATGAAGAAACTATTCGTCTCTGTAACGGCTTTGCTTCTGGCTCTTGGATCCGTGGCCTACGCTCAGGGTGGCGGCGGTGGCGGAGCCGGGGGTGGCGCGGGCGCAGGAGGTGCAGCCGGAGGCACTGGCGCCGGGATGGGCGGTACATCCAGCGGATCGATGGGCGGCATGGGCAATAACGGGAGTAACACCACCTCGCCGGGCTCTCTTGGAAAAGGCGCGGGCTCAAGCGGCGCTGACTCCGGCGCAAATCTATCCGGCCAATCGAACTCCGCGACGGCAGGGAACCGGACCGGAAGCAACAGCTCTCTTCCCGGTCAGCCAGGCAATCCACAGACCGGCCCCATCAGAAGATAAAGCAACTTAAGAGGGCAGCGGCGGCATCCCACTTTGAGAGTGCATCGCCGCGCGCCCGCGCTTGAGGGAACCAAACGGCGGCGTCGCAATTTTTGGAACATGTTAAAACAAGGACTTGCCGTCCGAAACGACTGCCGCCCCCTCTTCTCACAAGGGGAGCGGCGGTTGCAGCAGCCCTTCTTGCTCGTGATGCGGAGAAAGGCATCCGCCCGAGGGCCAGTTCATAACGGTCAACGGGGGCCTGGCCCGGACCTCATTCGCGGGTCTGCAGCGCCAATGATCACGCCAAAGATCGATCAGACCAGCGCGGCGGTTGCGCTTCACTATAACGAGCTCGATCGTTTTTATCGCGAGATTTGGGGAGACCACGTTCACCACGGCTATTGGAGAACGGGGGAAGAAACCAGCACGAAAGCCGCCGAAGCCCTGGCCGAGCTTGTGGCCGAACGCCTCGATCTGAAACCCGGAATGTCCCTCTGCGATATCGGATGCGGCTATGGCGAGACGGCAAGGCTGTTCTCGTCGCGATATGGGGTTTCCCTTGAAGGCGTGACGATCTCGGAAAGCCAATTCCGTGTGGCGACAGCCCGCCACGCGCCCGGCGTTTCCATCAGTCTTTGCGACTGGCTGCAGAACAGCTTCCCGGATTGCCATTTCGACCGGGCCTACGCCATCGAAAGCTCCGAGCATATCGCCGACAAACATCGGTTCTTTTCGGAAGCATACCGCGTGCTCCGCCCAGGCGGGCGTCTCGTTGTTTGCGCATGGCTCGCAAAGACCGGCGCTTCAGGGCTTGAGCAGCGGTTTCTTTTGGAGCCGATCTGCCGTTACGGCCGCCTGCCCGGCATGGGAACCGAAGAGGATTACCGGGCGCTGGCGAAAGGCGCCGGCTTCGACGTGCTCGCCGCCGGCGACATCAGCGCCAATGTTCGCCGAACCTGGGCCATATGCATTAAAAGGTCGGCCTCCAAACTGCTCCGCGACCGGCGCTACAGGCAGTTTCTGTTTGCGCAAGACGCGCAGAACAAGGTCTTTGCGCTCACGCTGTTCCTGATCCTGGCGGCATATCGCACCGGCGCCATGCGGTATTGCGTCTTCACATTCAGGAAGCCCCATTCGGAGGGCAATCCGGTAAGAGCGGCGATCTGCATCATCGATGCAAGGGTGATCACCGCAATAAGCAGGAACTTCCTCGCCCACGCCATCACGCCACCCGTGTCGCCGCCGTCTACAACTTATGGTGGAAAAGCTTAGCTTTGCAATTCTCGCTGGGGTTGCCTTAAGGACGATCTTAATGCTGCTTTGGAAGAGCGCGTTCAAGGCCGCTAATGGGGCGGGCTGGCGCGATTTGAGCTAATGCAGCGTTTTAGAGGAAAACTTGCTAAAAAAAATTGAAAATTGCTTGCAGATTCTGCCGTTTATAGACATCGTTTAAGCAAAAGCCATACCGCGTTTCATAGAACTGTATAGAAGTAAAGATTCGCTTCCGATGTATTCGGAGGCGGCTGGTTCAAGTTTTGATCGTTATTAATGGTTTGGGTGAATAAGTCACCCGAAGTGCGGTAGCATTATCAATTGGCGACGGGGGATATTCCTGAACGATTTTGGAGGAATTCCTGCCCCTAACACCTTTGGTCTTCTGTCCGATCATCAAATAGTCAAGGCGCTCCAGCGCAGGAATTTCCACTGATGATGTCAAACAAGGCCATTCTCGTTACAGGCGGGGCCGGATTCTTTGGCTCTCACCTTTGTGACCGCTCCTTGCTCAAGGCCACGATGTTATTTGCGTCGACAATTTCTTTACCGGCACCAAGCCCAATGTCGCCCATCTCATCGGCCACCCGCGCTTTGAACTCGTACGCCACGATGTGACCTTTCCGCTCTATGTGGAGGTCGATGAAATCTACAATCTCGCCTGCCCGGCTTCGCCCATCCACTATCAGCACGATCCCGTTCAGACCACGAAGACCAGCGTCAATGGCGCCATCAATATGCTGGGGCTTGCCAAGCGCTTGAAGTGCCGCATCTTTCAGGCCTCCACCTCGAGGTCTACGGCGATCCATCGTCCATCCGCAGACCGAGGATTATTGGGGCCATGTGAATCCCATTGGATCCGCGGTCTGCTACGATGAAGGCAAGTGCTGCGCCGAGACCTTGTTTTTCGACTATCACCGCCAGCACAAGCTCGATATCAAGGTGGCCCGCATCTTCAACACCTACGGGCCGCGCATGCATCCCAATGACGGGCGCGTCGTCTCGAACTTCATTGTTCAGGCCCTTTAAGGGCGAGCGATCACCATCTATGGCGACGGCAGCCAGACCCGCTCCTTCTGCTATGCCGACGATCTGATCGAAGGCTTCATCAAGCTTATGGAGAGCCCCGCCGAGCATTACCGGACCATCAATCTTGGTAACCCCGGCGAGTTCACCATTCGCGAGCTTGCCGAACTGACCATTGATATGACGGGTTCCAAATCGAAGCTTATTTTCCTGTCGCTTCCTGCCGATGATCCCAAGCAGCGCCAGCCATCATTGCGCGCGCCAAGGAGAAGTTGAACTGGCAGCCGAAGTCCCGCTGCGCGAAGGCTTGCGGCATACGGTCAGTTCTTTCAAGCACCTCTTGTCAGAAGGGGTGAACGAAATGACGGCCCTGAAGAATGTCGCCTAAGAGAGCCGGTCTCCATCGGTTAAGAGCGGGAAGAGGGCAAGGGCGCTGCTTCCTGGCGTCATAAGGGGTGGCGCTACCATTCTTCTCCTTGAGCGTTAGCTTCGCCAGCGGGCGCTGCCCAAGCCAGCTTAATCGGCGCTAGCGAGCGGGCTGTATTTTCCTCCTGTTCTACGGGTGAAAAACAGATCGATCGCACCGCGCTTGCATGCCCGTCACCTGCCCTTGCAGGTAAAAGCAGGCTGCTAAATTATATACTTAGATGATAATACTGGATCTCTTCAGCGGTTCTCGTGACGGCGTGGCATCAGCGTGGCGACGTGCCGACAGAATAGGGGAGTTCCTTGCCACGATGTGCGGCATAAATGGCATCTTTGCCTACCACCATGCAGCCAGTCCGTAGATCGGAGTTAATCCGCACGCGCGACCAGATGATCGCGCGCGGACCGGACGGCTTTGGCGCCTGGTTTTCTGACGATGGCCGTATTGGCCTTGGTCACCGCCGCCTGTCCATTATCGATTTATCGGAGGCGGGCGCGCAGCCCATGCTGAGCGCCGACCGTAGGCTTGCCGTCACTTTCAACGGCGAGATTTTCAATTATCAGGACTTGCGTCGTCGCCTAAGAGACAAAGGGCGTATCTTTAAGAGCCATTCGGATACGGAGGTTTTGCTTCACCTTTACGCCGAAAAAGGCGCTGATATGTGCGCGATCTGCGCGGCATGTTTGCGTTTGCGATCTGGGATAATATTCGCCGCTCACTATTTTTGGCGCGCGATCCTTACGGCATTAAGCCACTCTACTTTGCCGATGACGGTTTGACGATCCGGTTCGCCTCACAGGTCAAGGCGCTGCTCGCAGGCAACAAAATCTCACGTTCGCGAGAGCCGGCTGGACAAGTTGGCTTTTATCTCTGGGGCAGCGTACCCGAGCCATACACTGTCTATCGGGCCGTCCGAGCGCTTCCGGCAGGGTCAGCCCTGAGTGTGGAAAACCGGCGCAAACGATCCCACGCGCTATTATTCCATCGCGCAGGTCTACTGCGATGCTCGAGGCCAGGGCGCAAAGACAAGCCCGCGCGAACGACGCCGAAGCCCAGGCAGAGATTTGCGCGCGCCTGCTCGACAGCGTTGGTCTCATCTGCTGGCGGACATGCCTGTGGGCGCGTTCCTCTCGGCAGGCATCAATTCAGGCGCTCTTGTCGGGCTGATGCGGGACGTCGGCCAGCAGGACATCCAAACCGTGACATTGGCGTTTAGCGAGTTCCAAGGCGGCCCTGAGGATGAAGCACCGCTCGCAGAACAAGTCGCGCGGCTTTATCACTCACACACAACACGGTTCGTGACTGAAGCCGTATTCGAAGCGAATCTTCCGCTCATCCTTGATGCGATGGACCAGCCGTCGATTAGGGCGTTAACCCGTTCTTTGTTTCTAAGGCGGCTCATGAGCTTGGATTGAAGGTCGCAATTTCCGGCCTGGGTGGGGATCAGCTCTTTGGGGGGTATCCGTCGTTCCGTGATATTCCGAGGTGGGTGTCACGTCTGCGGAGTTCACCTCGAGCGCCTCCTGGGTTGGGCGCGGATCAGAGAAGCTCTTTGCGCGACCGGCCTTAGCCAGCTTGCCGGCACTCCGAAGGCTGCGGGACTTGTCGAGTACGGTGGCACCTATCCAGGTGCGTATCTGTGCGACGGGGCCTTTTCATGCCTTGGGGGCTCAATCAAGTGCTGGATCCCGAGGTAGTCCGAATCGGTCTGGACGTATTGCAGCCCCTCGTGGCGGTGGACTATGCCCTGACGCCACGGCCAAAGTCGAATTTGCCCGGGTTACGCGCTGAACCCTCGCTCTACATGCGCAATCAGCTGCTGCGCGATGCCGACTGGGCCGGTATGGCACATGGCCTTGAATTGCGGGTCCTTTCGTTGACGCCACACTGCTGGAGCAGGTTGCTCCGCTGGTGGTCTCGAGTCCGGCGATGCATGCCAAGTGCGCCCTTATAAATGCACCTAGCGTACCGCTACCTCGCGAAGTCACACAGCGCACCAGACAGGGTTTGCACCCCGCTGGGGATGTGGGTAAGCGGCGCCTTCAATACCTCCTTCCGGAGGCACTCCCGGGAATTAACTCGCGAAGCTGGTCGGGCCAGGTCTTGGCGGCAATGCCCGGAGGCAGGGTTTGACAATCTTTCACCACCGCGTCTCGGCTGGAGAATCCGCATTGCATGACTTACAGGGGATGACCGTGAAAAGCGCATACCGACCGGATATTTTTGATCCGTTCCCGCAGTGGGCGTGTCCCAACCGGTTTCTCCCGGAAGCGCGCGAGCGTCATTGTGATACAGCCAGGCCGGGCCGATCGCAACTATTGGCAGGATCTTTGGCATTACCGCGAGTTGTTCGCGATCCTCGCCTGGCGCGACATAGCTGTCCGCTACAAGCAGACTGTGATCGGCGTTGCCTGGGCCGTCGTTCGGCCGTTTCTGACGATGGTAATTTTCACGATCGTCTTCGGGAACCTCGCGAAGCTTCCGAGCGATGGCGGCGCGCCCTATCCGATCCTTGTTTTCGCTGGAATGCTACCCTGGTTTCTTTTTTCAAGTATTCTTAGCGAGGCGTCGAATAGCCTTGATCGTCAACGCAAATCTTATCAGCAAAGTATACTTCCCGCGCCTTATAATCCCGGCTTCCGCAGGCGTCGTTGCGATTGTCGACCTCGTCGTCAATCTGGTCATCCTTTTCGGAATTATGGCTTGGTATCGTTTCGTTCCGGACTGGCGTATCGCCTTTCTGCCGGCCTTCATCTCCTCGCTGTGATAGCGAGCCTGGGCCCGGCGCTTTTGATCACCTCGATGAACGTGAAATATCGGGACTTCCGCTATATTATTCCGTTCCTCGTGCAATTCGGCCTTTATGTTTCTCCTGTCGGCTTTTCGAGCTCCGTCGTGCCTGCGGCTTGGCGCTTCTGGTACAGCCTGAACCCTGTCGTCGGTGCGATCGATGGGTTTCGCTGGTGTCTTCTCGGCGGCGAGAGCGAGCTTTATTTCCCAGGTTTTATCGCCAATTTGAGCGTCGTTTTCTTTTTCCTGTGGTATGGGTTCTTACTTCCGCCCGTACGGAACGCACGTTCGCGGATTTGATTTAGGGCGACGAGTAGCATGAGCGATGCAGTGATCCGCGCCAGCGGCTTGGGCAAAAAATATTTCATAGGCCATGAGAAGCGGGAGCGCCATATAGCGCTTCGGGATGTCGTGGCGAAAACGGCGAGAGGTCTCGCTCGCTCGGCGGTCGACATGGCGAGAGGCCACCAACTGATTGCTGGCGACGAGATCGAGGAGTTCTGGGCGCTCAGAGACGTATCCTTCGAGGTCTTGCGCAGCGATGTAGTTGGGGTCATTGGGCGCAACGGCGCCGGTAAATCGACGCTCCTAAAAATACTTTCCCGGATCACCGAGCCCAGCGAGGGCCGCGTCGAGATCAAAGGCCGCGTGGCAAGTCTTCTCGAGGTCGGCACCGGCTTTCATCCTGAGCTGACGGGCCGGGAAAACATCTACCTCAATGGCGCGATCCTCGGAATGCACCGCGCCGAGATCCGGCGCAAATTTGACGAAATTGTCGACTTCGCGGAGGTGGAAAAGTTTCTCGACACGCCGGTAAAGCATTACTCCAGCGGCATGTATGTCCGGCTTGCTTTTGCGGTGGCGGCCCATCTCGAACCTGAAATCCTGGTGGTGGATGAGGTTCTGGCGGTAGGCGATGCGGAGTTCCAGCAAAAATGCCTGGGGAAAATGCGCCAGGTGTCGACGGAGGGCGGTCGCACCTGTCTGTTTGTAAGCCATAACGTTGGAGCTATACAGGCACTTTGTGGCTCTTGTCTTTATTTGAAAGGAGGAGTTGTCGAGGCCACGGGCTCCACCCCGGCGAGATGCTGAGTCGATACGCACAATCAGTAAGCAGTAAGAACCTGTACATCAGTTCTGTTAATGCCTCGTCCGAGCTGTTCATCAAGCGCGCCAAGATTGTAATCTCTGAAAATGCGTCTAAGGGCCTCAGTCTATTTTTGGCTGTAACCGTGCGAGCGCAACTGAATGCAAAAGCAAGCTTTGACCTCCGACTGATCAGTGGTGCCCCCGTTGGATTTGCGTCAATTGGCGAGCTTGATACATCCCAAATGCTTTCCTTTGAAAGTGGCGATAATGATCTAGAGATCGAGATACCGGTCGGCGAATTAAGCGAAGGTAAGTACCTTGTAAGTCTCGACATTGCCGTCCCCTGTGTCCGTTATATTCAAAGACTAGAGGACTGCCTATCATTTGAATTGACACGCAGTACCGAAACATTTGGAACCCGTGCTCCCAACCAAGCTTGGGGATTTGGTTCTATGTATTTCAGAGCCAAACTTGCCGAACCTAGACGAAATTACGAAATAAACATGCATGCAGCCATATGAGTCAGCGCGGCGTGGAAACGAAACCAATTTTATTAGGCAGGTAAAGCCAAAAATCCGATCTGTGCTTGGCGATGAATTAGTCGGCCGATTGGACTACTATCGTTTCAGGAATTGGCGGGATAGTTGGGGAGGGCCTTTTAACGGACAGCAAAGGCGCCGCGAACTTTTCGTTACAGTGGCTGATGCGCTGAAACCAAGAGCGATCGTTGAAACCGGAACCTACAGGGGGACCACGACAGCTTTGTTTGCGCAAACAGGCTTGCCGGTATACACGGTCGAAGCCCAGTCAAGGAACTTTGGCTTTGCCAAAGAACAGCTTCGCGGCTATCGAAACGTCAAGATGCTTAGATGCGACAGCCGGGAAGGGCTTCGGCGCATTTTAGGCAGCGCCCTGCAACACAAATTGCACGAGCCCTTGTTCTTTTATCCGGACGCCCACTGGGACTCGAATTTGCCGCTCGCAGAAGAACTCGATATCATATTTTCGAAGTGCGAACGCGCAGTCGTCATGATCGATGACTTCCAGGTGCCAAGCGATGATGGCTACGATTTTGATAGTTATGGCCCAGGCAGCACTTTGACACAAGATTACATTGCGCCTCACTTGGCAAGGTATGCTCTTGTTTCACTTTATCCAAAGGCTGCGGCGCGGGAGGAAACAGGCGCCCGCAGAGGTTGCGTGGTACTTGCGAACAAGAGAGACTCTGTGATCATTCAGAACAGCGGCCTGACATGTCTTGGACAGTAACGAAGTGAGCATACTACTGCCCTCTACCAATATGGCCTTCCTTGCTGAAGCGGAGGCAAGCACAATGCCAGTTGAGCTCTTGGGCGATTTGCGATCACAGCCGTTACTCGCCGAAAAGGGGGCTTCACCACCAGTGCGCTCTCCGGCACTCGCTGAACTTCCCCTGCCACCGCCTACTAAGGCGGGTTGGCCATGGACGATCGAAAGTCCGCGACTGCCCGATACCATGCCGGACGGGCGTCCCTGGCCACGTGTTTCCGTCGTCACGCCAAGTTACAACCAAGGCAGGTTCATCGAGGAGACCATCCGTTCCGTGCTCCTCCAGGGCTACCCGAACCTCGAATACATTATCATGGATAGCGGCACTACGGACGTTTCCGTTGAGATTATAAGGAAGTACGAGCCATGGCTGTCCTTCTGGGTGAGCGGGAAGGATGGGGGGCAAAGCGACGCGATCAACAAGGGATGGAACCGGGCAAGCGGAGACATCGTTGCTTGGCTCAATTCGGATGACACCTACTCCGTTGGCACCATACGCTGCGCAGTGGACGCGACGAATTCGCATAAATCCATTGCCATGGTGTACGGGACCGGAGAAATCATCGACCAGGACGGAAAGAAACTGGGGTACCAGGAGGTTCCTGATTTCGATGTCTGCACGATGTTGCGGACCTTCGACAACATCGTCCCCTCGGTCACTGCATTCATGAAGAGGGACGCGCTGGAGCACTCGGGTTTTCTGGACACCAGTTTTCACTATACAATGGACTTCGAACTCTTCTTGCGCTTCGGCCTTCGGTATCCGGTCCTGCATGACGAGAGAATCCGGTCGAATATCAGGCTTCACACCTCGGCCAAGTCTGTTTGCGGGCCGGAAGCCGGGTTTATAGAGATTTACAAGACCCTCAGATCCCTCGAAAAGGATACGCAGCAGGAAAAGCAAGTCTTGTGTGCCTGTAAGGAAGGTATCGCTTTAGGTTGCACCAAGATCGCGATACAGTTTAGCAGAAAAGGCGTTATTTCAAAGCTGTATGGTGGCGTTTGAAAAGCGTTTGGTTCAGCCTGGGAGGAGCTACGCAGAAGTCGATGCTGGCTCTGCTTCTTCCGGGACGGCTTTTCCCGGTACTGAGAAAATACCGGGCAGATGCAAAAGGCTCCGGCATCAGCGTTGTATGGCTTGCGCGGAATGAATAGAAGGCTGCCGATAGCCCTACAGAATTAAACAGAGCCTTCTTACCTACAAAGTAAACCATAATAATACCAGAAGTCGTAATCAAAAAAAATTAACGCTTTTAGCGTTCATGTTACATGACCGAACCGCTTCAAAAACCTAAATTTCCACACATGAGTATCTGGCACTACATGGCTTTTGTGCCGGAGCTGCATTTTGGCATGAGCGAGGATGATTTCGTCCGTTATTCTTCGAGTTATGAGCCACGCAGCTTGCTGCTTGCGAAGTTACGCGACGATATGGGGTGGCGGGTCGCCATCCACATGTTGTCATCAAAGGGCTCACGGCGGCGCAGCACTGAGCCTTTAAACATCCCCATTCATTTTCACGAGCTAACCGGGCGGTTTCTGATCCACTTTTTCAGCAAGTTCGGCTTTGCCCGGCGTAGGCTCCTTCGCGTCATGGCGTCGGCCAGGTTTCGTGCAGAACTCAGTAAAGAGCCACCGGCAATCTTCGTGTTCCGTGGCAATATGTTTTCGATCTTCTCGCACGGTCTCGCGCGCGATCCTGACTCGCAGAAAGATCCCGTATATCTACAGAACCACGGCCTTGGCACCGTCATCGATCCGAAACTGCGAACCTTCGTGGAAGGGGCCAAGAGAATATTCGTATTGTCTCAGGAAGCCGCAGACGAAGTCGTTGAGGGATACGGTATCTCGGCACAGAAGGTGGTTCTGATTACCAATGGTGTCGCCGACCGGCCAATTCAAGCCGGCTCAAACCGGGACCAGAAGGGCTTTCCCCGTATGGCCTACGTTGGGCGGCTGTCCCGCGAAAAAGGCTTCGATCTTGCGGTGGAGGCCCTCAGACAGACACGAAAGCAATGGCCTGAAGCAACGCTTGAAGTCGCGGGCAAAACAATCCCCGAGACGCAGTCCTTTTGCGAAGAGATCTTGCGTGCACTTGACACGGACGAGCGGGCGGCGATCCGACTGCGTGGGTGGCTGGATAGCACTGAACTGGTCAATCTCTATAGCAGCGCCGACGTGCTGCTTTTTCCTTCCAGAATAGCGAAGGAGGGGCACGGCGAGGGCGAGCCACGTTCGGTATTGGAGGGTATGTCCTGCGGTCTACCCGTCTTAGCAATCGATGGAAGCGGCGCTCACTGCAACATTATCGTCAGGTCTGGGACCGGCGCTCTATCACCAGATGCCGCCTCATATACCGATGTTGGATGCGCTATTTGGAGGATACTTCCAAGCTTCTTGAAGACCGGATCGAGGCTCGCAAATACATACTGGAGAACCACTCGATCGAGGCTGCGTACGAGATTTACAAACGCTGCTGCCTTGAGGCGTTGGAGAAAAATTGTCGATGACGGATGAGATCATATTTCGCCGGGCTGAGGAAAACCCAGGAGGACATGCGAAATTACAGTTTGTGATCAGTTCCGTTTAACGCATGTTCGCCAGAGACAATGCCGCCAATGTGAAAATTCTTGATTTCGGATGCGGGCGCGGCGACTTTTCCATACCGCTTGGAGAACTCGGCTACGATGTTTACGGTTTGGATATGTTTGAGCAGAGGATATGTGAGGCTCGATTACATGCGCCGCCGAACGTTGTATTTGAAGTCAGGGACGCCATGGATATCCCGCCCATGGGACAGTATGACGTCATCTTGTGCGCTGAGGTCATTGAACATCTAAAGGATCCCGGCACCTTTCTACGGTCAGTCAAGTGCTTACTGAAACCCAATGGGTTGTTGTTAATTACGGTGCCCAACGGTTACAGCCTTCTCGAAATCGTCAAGCGTTTCAAAGATGGTTTGAAAGGCACCGCGCTCGGCAAGAACCTGCTCGACTTTAAGCGCACCATCTTTCCAATCCCGGTAGACCTCCTTGCCAGCCAACATCAAGGCGACATCCATGAGCAGTACTTTACGCCCGGTGCAATAACGAAACTCGTCGGCCTCTGCGGATTTCAAGTCGTTCGCTGGCAAAACGCTGGCCCGCTCTTTGCCATTTTGAACCCCCTCCGCCTTATGTCGACGCAGTCCCGGATCTTCCGGAAGTTTGATCGTCTGGATTCGGATTTGGGCCCTCGTGCGCCAAAGTGGGCCTCTGGCGGCTGGTACCTATGCTGCGCCTCCGAAGGAGCGGGTTCAAAATGATTTCGCTCGAAAAATTCGCGCATGCGACAGTTTTGATTACGGGTGCTTCCGGCTTTATCGGCGGTCATCTGGCCCGTACGCTTGCTGGCGTTCCTTGCAACTTGGTGCTTGTTGATAACAAACCTTTGCAAGGAGATCCGCTCGATGGACCAGCGGAGATAACATGGCACCTCCTCGACATCCTTCGAGACGAGTTTTGCCAACTCATTTCTCAGTCAAATTTCGATTACATTTTTCATTTCGCTGGCAATGCCAATGTGGGCAAATCGGTTACAGATCCCGATTTCGATTTCGACCTGAATCTCAGGGCATCCTTTGATGCGTTGGAAACGCTACGACGCAATTCTTCGCCCTCCCGCTTCATCTACGCCTCTTCCGCGGCGGTGTACGGCAATCCGGCCGCACTGCCGATCAAGGAAGGAGACCCTGCCTTTCCGATTTCTCCCTATGGTGTCTCCAAACTCACCTCGGAAAGATATTTGAATGTCTATTGCAAGTTGTACGGCTTGCGAGGGGCCTCTGTCCGAATGTTTTCGCCTTATGGCCCAAGGCTTCGAAAACAGATCGTGTTCGACTTCGTCCGGAAGCTTCTTAAGAATCCGCGCCGCCTGGAGGTGCTCGGAGATGGCACCCAGACAAGGGATTTCGTTTATATTGACGATCTGATTTCAGCCATCTTGCATGTCGCCTCTATGGGAGAATTGAACGGCAGCGTTTACAACATCGGGAGCGGCCATCAAGCCACCACGTCCTTTATTGCCAATGCACTCGTCAAAATCATGGGTACGGATACGGAGATTGCTTATTCTTTTCAGGACAATCCGGGTTATCCTGAGCGCTGGTGTGCGGATATCAGCAAAATCTCTGACCTGGGGTGGAAGCCATCAGTCTCCCTAGAGTCAGGATTACAAGAAACAGTCGAATGGATTTTGCATGAATATCCTCAGCGTTAATACTTTTTTCCCTTATCCGCCCCGCAGAGGCATGGACATAATCTATCTCAACCTGCTCAAACTGCAGTCTCAGCATCATAACGTTACTGTGCTTACCTTAGGGCGGAATGGTGATGAAGAGTCTTTTATTGGGAATATCAGCGCATACTGCAAGAAGGTATACGTAGTAAAGCCGCCCAACGCGAAATCGTTCTTTCGCAAGGCCTTCTACCGGGCAAAGTACTCCCTTGCATCGTGGCTACTTTGGCGGCCCATGTGCACATTCTATGATACTCCCCCCGAACTGTCCGCCCTTGTCGCCCAGTTAACAGGAAGCGGCGTTTTCGATCTCGTCGAGATCCATCATTCCCCAAGCGCGCAGCTTGCGGGTCCCGTCAGGGATGGCGCGAAGATATTGTATATGTATGACGTCCATTTCCGCTCTCGCGAAAGACTTGCCTCAACGAGGCGTGGCCTCGGCAAGTTCCTCGCCTCTTTCGAAGCCAGGAATTCAAGTCTTTTGAAGCCAGTAATTTGAAGCACTTTGATGCCGTGCTCTTCGGCCAGGACGAGGATAAGAGGGTCGTAAAGCCGATAATCTGCGACGGCCGCGTGGCAAGGCTGATGCCGAATGTTATCGATACTGACGCATTTATTCCGGCAAGCGGCGAAGTCAAAAAAAACACGGCCGTGTTTGTCGGGGCGATGACGCACCAGGCGAATGTCGATGCCGTGATGAATTTTCAGCAATCGACGTGGGACAAAATTTGCGAGCGTGTCGACGGCGCGCAGCTATGGATTGTCGGAATGTCTCCTCCCGCAGAGATCCAGGCGCTGAATGGAACAAGAGGTATCACTGTCTTCAGTAACGTACCCGACGTAAGGCCCTATATATCCGGCGCGTCCGTATACGTCGTGCCCTTGCGGATCGGTACGGCGTTAAGGTCAAGATCATGGAAGCACTCGCCATGGGAAAGGCGATTGTCGCAACTCCTGTCGCCGCTGAAGGGATGGGTCTGGTGGATGACCGCGATCTGAAGATCAAGGAATTGGGAGACGAATTCGCCGATGCGGTGGTGACGTTGTTTGAGGACGCGCAGAAAAGATCGAGCCTGGAAAAGAACGCCCGAGAAGCTGCAGTAAGGCAGTTCAGTTATGAAACGGGTCGCAGCGAACTCGACGAGATCTACCGTCAGTTGATCGAGACCAGAGAAAGCCAGCTTCGATCTTCGGGGCCCTCAGCTGAAATCGTCGATATGAGCCTTCGATAAGAAGACCGCCGGTGGAAATACGCCGGATAAGTTTGCGGGCGGGCAGCAGCAACGGCAAGTTATCAGTTTTATATTTCAACTAGAAAGCCTCTCGGCCTTCGGCATTATAGATCTGGCCCGATTATTTTTGAAGCGCTTGCGCAAATTGCACCGACTTTTCCGATCGGATAGATCGCGATCTAGCGTCCCTTCTCCCGTCGCGCCTCCAGCCCGACAACAAAAGCAGCAGGCACGCCAAAGCGTGCGCGCTGGAGAAGGACAGGATAACGGGCGTTGACTTGCATTATAAAGCATTGACCCATCACCCGGATCGCACGCGGCCCGGCCTCTCCCGGTGGGGAAGGTGACGCTGCAATTTAATATATCACCGGGCCAAGTCCATAGGACGGCGGCGGAGCATGTTTTGTCACGGATTTTATATGTCACTGATGGTATCGCGCCTTTCGTTGTCGGCGGGATGCAGGCAGTCTCACGTCGGCACATTGCGTGGCTTGCTCAATCCGGCCATCAGCTGGTCACCGTGCACACGCACACAAGTCCCGAGGTGGAGATCGATCTGCCGGGCAAGCATATTTTCGTCCCGTGGCCTAGTCGAAGCTGGACAAAAAAGCTCAGTCCCTGGAGGTATGTCGACGAGTTGCGCGCCTACAGCGAAAGCACGGCCAGGATTGTGGACGGCATCAACCCGGATTTGATTTATACGGAAGGGCCCCTGCTGGATCTCTACTTGGAGCGTCCGCGGCATTCGCGGCTGCCGGTCATCTTTCACCCTCACGGGTTAGAGATGTATCAGAACAAGGGCTCCCGGCTCGAAGACGCCAAATCCTTTCCCTTGCGTGGCATTACCCGTCGGCACGCGACCCGTTCCGACATCATTCTGAGCCAGGGCGGAAGACTGGAGAACCTTCTGGTCAACACGCTGGGCGCAGACGTATCGCGAATCCGCTCTCTGCCCAACTGCTATTCCAGGTCATTTGTACCCACCGTCAAACGCGAAGGCGGTCATAAGAACAGGTTTCTTTTTGTTGGGCGCGACGAGCCGCGAAAGGGGCTTCGTGTCCTGATGAGGGCGCTTGAGACCTTCCAAGACGCCACGCTCTCGGTGGTAGGCCACACTGGCGCCGGATACGAAACTGCCGCCAACGTCACGTTTTACGGCGCCGTTTCGGACCGGCAAAAACTGGAGGAGCTTTATACGGGGGCCGATTTCCTCGTCCTGCCCAGTCTGGCCGAGGGGATGCCGACAGTTATTCTTGAAGCTTTTGCATTCGGTCTGCCGGTGATCGCGTCGGACGTGGGCGCTGTCAACACTGCGGTAACGGATGGCGAAACTGGATTCCTTGTGCCTGCTGGCAATGTTGCCCGTCTCGCTGCCGCGCTCCAGCGCGCCCAGGAATTGCCCTCGATGAAATACGAGCAGATGCGATCCTCCTGCCTTGCCCAGATGGCTGGCTGCTTCTCTCCCGAGCGGGTGAGAGAAAGGCTGCTGGCCATCGTCGCTGAGGCCACGGCAAACAAGGCAGCCACGGATGCGTGACCAACCCCGTCTCTACTATCTCGACGACATCCCGACACCGTATCGCCTCGGCGTACAAAGGCGCATCGCAGAAGATTGGCCAGGCGCCTTAAGCTTGCTTATTGCGCGGCTGGCGAGCCCGGCCGGGCTTGGTCGCTCGACTTTTCCGGAACTCGACATCGAGATCCTGCTTGGCCGGCAATACCGCCCGAGACGGCAAGTCAATCCATTCTCCTTCAAGTGGAACCCCTCGGTTGCGGCATCGCTTCAGTCGTTTCGTCCCGATGCGGTCGTGCTCTGCGGATACGTCCATCCAACAATGCACTTGGCCGCGCGATGGTGCCGCAAGAACAAGGTGCCCTACGGCGTCACCTGCGAAACAAGCGCGCGCAATTCGAAAACCACGGGCCTGAAATGGCGACTCAAGCAGGCCGTCGCGGCCTCTGTCGCCGGCGGAATGGCGTTCGGGCTCCCCGTTGGCCACGAAGCCGGTGACTATCTCCAAAGGCTGGGCAAGACCAGCGTGCCGATGTTCTACTTTCCCAACACACCCGACACGGGCTCGATCGCAGCAGCCGCCGGGCGGATGCAAGACGCAGACACAGAAGAGGCGCTGCGCCGGCAGCTCGGGATCCCCTCCGGCACGAAGATAGTGCTGTTCGTCGGACGGATGATCGAAGCGAAACGTCCGATGGATGCACTCGAAGCGTTTCGCAACGCGGGAGCATCCGCTGGGGGAGGGGCGACCCTTGTATTCACCGGGGACGGCCCTGTTGCAGCCGAGGTGACAGCTGCTGCCGCTGGCGATGCGCGCGTTGTCTTCACGGGGTGGCTCGCCGATCCAGCGCAGACGGTGGCCCTGATGGCCATCTCGGCTATGCTTGTGCTGCCGTCCCAACATGAACCTTGGGGGGCCGTGGTGAACGAGGCCATGGCTGCCGGAACCCCGGTGATTGCGTCCGATCGCGTGGGTGCTGCGGTTGAACTGATCGAGCCGGGAAGCAACGGCTTTCTGCACGCTGTGGCCGACATCAGGGCGATCGCAAAGGCGATCGGGCTTCTCCTGTCCGATGAAGAGAGCCGCCAGCGCATCGCGGCAGCAGCGCAGAAAACTGCATTTGAGAAGGGACATCAATACGCCGCCGCAAACCTGATCGGCGGCGCGCTCGCAGCAATCCGGGAGCGAAACGACCGCGAGCCTCAGGCCGTTCGAGCCGGCGCGTTATAGTCATGCGCCCAGGAGTTATGAATTCGGATTTGCGCCGGGCTTCCACAACTGCTGAAGCGGGACCACTGCTTCCGCGTCCGCTGGTAGCGGGCCTCTACGCTACGATCGGCACGTTCTATCTCGCGGGGATCTACGACAGCCAACTCGCCGCGCAAATTGCAACGCTAAAATGGCTGTCTCTCGTTTTTCTGATCCTGCTTGCCGCGCCAATCCGCGCTTCCTCAGTTAAAGCCCTGCCGTCGCGCACGGTGTTTCCTGCGATGCTCCTTTCCGCGGTCGCTTTCAGCTTGTTCTTCAGCCCCAACCTCGTTGTAAGCGTCAGCACTTACGCAAGCGTGGTGCTCGTCGTGACAGCGGGACATTTTGTGGCTCGGCATCTGAGCACCGCCGCGCGCCGGCGGCAATTCTTCGATATCATAGCGAATACAGGCCGGATGGTGATCGCCTCGGCCGCGATCATGTGGCCTCTCGGCCTGAACCTCGGGCGCGGCGAAGGACGCTTTTCGGCTTGGACCGATAACCCAAACACGCTCGGCCTCATGATCGCGCCCGGCTTGATCATTTTGATTGCGAACGTCATCGAGCGACAGCGCGGGCGGCTCTTTCAAGATGCTTTCTTTATTGTCGCCGGTCTTTTCGTTCTGCTGCAAACCGGCTCGCGCGCATCGATACTCTGGGTGGCGGTGTCGGTCTTAGCGTTTTGGTTTGTTCGAGCCGGGGTCGGCCTAAGCCTTTATATCGGCATCCTCGTTTTGGGCCTCGGACTCGGTTGGGGGGGGGAATTAAAGAGTTAGGTTGTCAGTTTGGCCAGTCGGAACACCGATCCCTTTGCGACAGCCGATGTCCTGAGCGGACGATCGGAAGCGTGGCAGCTGGCGTATCAGCTCATTCCTCAGCGGCCTGTGCTCGGGTTCGGCCTGGGGACCTCGAAATTTTTGATGGAAACTTACGGTTGGATGATCTGGGAACATGAGGGTGATCATTTTCATAACTCCTATCTCACCGCGCTTGTCGAAACAGGTTTGGTCGGGCTTATTGCGCTCGTAGCGATCCTTCTCGTCGCGCTTAGTGCGGGAGTGAGACGAGCCCAATACCAGCGATCCCAGCCCGATTGGGCCTCCGCGTCCCTACCCTTCGTCCTGCTCTGCGGCGCTCTTGCTCACGCTATTTTCGAGACCTGGCTGCTTTCGGCAGGCAACTTCAATTCGCTCATACTTTGGGTTTGCCTTCCACTGCTCTATGCGCGTTACCGTACATCATCGCAATTTCGGCCAGTGGTTCGATGAGCGCTCATGGGCGCTAAAAGCGGGTCAACCGCACGGATCTTACGGGAAATCCATCGAGCATGAATTGAGGTACGTCTTTCACGCTGAGGCAAAAAGCGACCGAGCCCGCATGTGGCCTGCGTGTGGACGGGAGACTGGATAGGATCAGTTGATGGAGAAGTTGGGAGGGAAGCGCTGCGGGCGCAGCCATCGTCCAGATCCGCTGACATCGGCGTTCGGCGCCACCACAAACTGACATGCGGCATTCCTTAAAAATCTTTCTCATGGGAACGAGCTTTTATGAAAGCTACGGAGGCCCGGCTTTCTCCGTTTCGCGCCTGGGTTCAGCCCTCGCTGCGGCGGGCGCAGAAGTGGGGCTTTGGGCGCCGGACGGCTCGGCGGTGAACTCGCCGCTCGTCGCTGCGGGCTTGCCCCTGTTGCGCCGGCTGGAAGGCAGTCTGGGGGCGGCACTCAACACATTCGGGCGTCCTGACATCCTGCACGATAACGGCCTCTGGCTGCCTCACAATCATCTGGCCGCAACGCTGGCAACAAGGGCGGGGATTCCCGAGCCGTCAGTTTGCGCGGCATGATCGAGCCCTGGGCATTTCGCCACAAGAGAGCGAAAAAGACCATCGCCTGGGCCCTGTATCAACGCCGGGACCTAAATCGCGCCGCGCTGCTTCACGCCACGGCCGAGAGCGAATCGCAGCATGTCAAAGCTTTGCATCTCGATGCACCCATCACGATCATACCCAACGGCGCCGATCTGCCGGAAGCATCAAATTCATGCCGTCCCAACAACAAGCCGGCGCAAATAGCCCTCTTTCTGAGCCGGGTCCACGCGAAAAAAGGCTTGCCGATGCTGATCGAGGCCTGGCAGAGGCTGCGCCCCTCGGGATGGGTTCTGCACATCGCAGGCCCCGACGAGGGCGGCCACCGCGCCGTGGTAGAGACACTCGTCGAATCGGCCGGCATCCGTGACGCGGTTAAGTTTCTGGGGCCACTAAGCGGTCAAGACAAAACGGCTGCCTATGTGTCGGCGGATCTGTTCATCCTGCCAACGCACTCGGAAAATTTTGGCATGGTCGTGACAGAGGCTCTGGCGCACGAGTTGCCTGTGCTCACGACGACGGGCGCGCCCTGGCAAGCGTTGGTAGAGCATGGCTGCGGGTGGTGGGTGGAGCCGACGCCAAGCGGCATCACGGGCGGACTGCGGCTCGCGATTTCCTGCACGCCTCCAGTGTTGCGTGAGATGGGCCGCCGCGGACGGGCACTCGTGGCCAGCCAATTTGGATGGGACGCGATCGCCGAGCGATTTCTTGTGGCTTATGAAAACAAGTTGCCTCGGAAGCGCTTCTCTTAAGTCTCCGCTGAAGCACAACGCCTGTCCCAGGGCTGCTGCCGTTGCAGCCTCATTTCCCGGCATTTCCGCAGCATGGCTGCCACCGCCTCCAGGCTCGCCTGCCTTCTTGCCCGAGCCCACACCCAACTGCCTGAATTAACGAGAATCCCACACACAGCGACCGCCATGCTTCCGCCGCCACATCCCGACCTTGGAACTTACCGCCTTAACTTTGACCGCGGACGGCCCGCTGCAATCGAGGCGCTTTGGATCTTGGTCCAGGCTTTGCTTTTCTCCTCCCCGATCCCAGGCTCAGTTCATCGCCGATGGCTTCTTCGGCTTTTTGGCGCCAAAATAGGCAAGGGCGTCGTCATTAAGCCCGGCGCACGCGTCAAGTTTCCTTGGCGGCTTACAGTCGGAAAACATTCTTGGCTCGGCGAGGACGTTTGGATCGATAACCTTGCCGAAGTGTCGATCGCCGCAAACTGCTGCATCTCGCAACGCGCGTACCTCTGTACAGGGAGCCACAATTGGTCGCTCCCTTCGTTTGATCTCATTGCAAGGCCAATCGTAGTCGAGACCGGCGCCTGGATTGCGGCATGCGCTTGCATCGGTCCGGGGGTAACCGTCCGTGAGGGAGCGGTGCTCGCATTCGCAAGCACGGCGACGAGCGATTTGGATGCCTGGACGGTCTACGTCGGCAACCCCGCGAAGCCCGTCAAGGCCCGGATCAGCAAAACCGAAAGTCCTGACCACGCTCAGCTTTCACCGGCTTAAGTCTAAATTCTGAACGGACCCTGCTGATATCCGCGATGCCGCCCTCTCCAGCCGGAACTGGAACCAGACGAGCAGTGTACGCCGCATCGCGGCGTAGAAGGTTCAGTTCATGAAGCTGATATTTCTCAATCGCTTTTTCTATCCCGATCATTCGGCAACAAGTCAGATCCTGTCAGATCTCGCGTTTGCCCTGGCTGAGAGAGGGCATGAGGTCCAAGTCATCACTTCGAGGCTCTGCTATGATGGGTCGCGGAAGCTCAAGAGCCGCGAGATCGTTCGGGGCATCAACATTATCCGGGTCCCGACCTCCTCCTTCGGCCGTAACAATCTCCTTGGCAGGGCGCTTGACTATGGCACTTTTTTCTTGTCCGCAGGCTTTGCGCTGATCTGGCAAGCGCAGCCCGGGGATCTTGTGATCGCAAAGACCGATCCGCCCCTTCTTTCGGTGGTGGCGGCTCCCGTCGCCCGGATGAGAGGCGCCCGCTCCATCAATTGGCTCCAAGACCTCTTTCCGGAAGTCGCCACAGCCCTTGGCCTTGGACAGAGAAGAGCCCAAAAATTGGTGATCTCATTGCTACAGTGGCTTCGCGATGTCACGCTCCGGCAGGCTGATGCGAATGTCGTGCTTGGCAAGCGGATGGCCGCCCGCCTCAAAGAACGCGGCGTTGCGGGAGAGCGAATTATCACTATTCCGAACTGGGCCGACGGGAGTGGCATTGTTCCCGTAGAGCCGTCAGTGAATGCGCTTCGGCGACAGTGGGGCCTCCATGATGCTTTCGTTGTGGGCTATTCGGGCAATCTCGGCCGCGCTCACAACTTTGAGACGGTTCTGGCGGCAATTGCTGAGTTGGAAGCGCGCGAAGAGTTGGCGAGGAAGGGTCTTCTGCTCGCGGCCACAGACAATCGCGATTGGCAAGACGGCTCCGGCGAGTCGGACTTCTCCGGCCTGCCGATCCGTTGGCTCTTCGTTGGCGGAGGCGCGGAAATGGAGCTTTTGAGGCATGAGGTTAAAAAAGGCGGCTATCGCAGCGTGTTCTTCAAGCCCTATCAGCCACGCACCCGCCTTGCCGAAAGCCTTTCGGTTCCTGATGTCCATTTGATTTCGCTCAGGCCAGAACTCGAAGGGCTGATCGTGCCCAGCAAATATTACGGGATCGCGGCAGCCGGCCGCCCCTCCATTTTCATTGGCGATCCTGACGGTGAATTGGCGTGCATGATCAGAGAAAACGGCACGGGATTTGTCATCCGCGAAGGGGATGACGCGACGCTTGCCGGAGCAATCCTGACGCTTGCCCGCGATCCCGCATTGAGAGCCAAGCAAGGCGCGCACGCCAGGCGCCTTTTCGAGGAAGAGTACGGCCTTTCTCATGCCATCGCCGCTTGGGAGACGCTGATCGAGAACGTTTCACCGAAAGCGCAGAATACGGGCGGCCAACGCTTTCTGCTTCAGAGAACGTGAAATGAAGAAGCTTGGCATTTGGCTTCCAGCCGCGCTTTGAACCGGCATTTTCGTACTTGGAGCGCCTCTTGGGTCTTTGGCGAACGCCGGGCCGCTCCTACAGAAACTGGTTCTCTAGAGCCTATCCGCTTTTGATGGAATCAAAGGCGGGCTCTAAGGTTTTGTTTTATCGGGCGTCTTATCGAAAAACCGCTTCGCACTTTTTCGGACGCACCCTAGCTGTTTGGAGAACTGGACGCAAAGCGCTTTGGCGTCTTCCGACGTTCGTGCTCTGCGCAAGGTTGGCCACTTTTTCCTGGCTGTCTCTGGTTCTTCACATCAGCACCGACGAAGAGGGGCCGTTGGCTCGCGATTTGCCGGGCAACCTGACAATAGCCGGCCATACTCTTACGCTGATCGCAAGTTCTTTGTTTCGACATGCACCTTGGTCCGCTGATTGAGCATATCAAGGAGGAGCAGGACGCGATCGCTTTCCCGGATCTCAAGGATTTCGCCCACTAGGCCGTCGAATGCGCCCCCAGCAATTGTTACGACCTGACCGGACCTGAACGGTGCTTCCGGCTTTTGGATTGCGCCGTCGATTTCGCGCGCCTTCAGGCTTTCCACGAAACCGGCAGGAAGGAGGGCGGCCGCCTCCCCGTTGCGAACAACGGAGCGCACACCAAAAGTGCTGAGCAGAGGCCGCCAAAGGTGGCGCTGAGCAGGGTACTCAACGAAGATATACCCCGGAAAAAGAGGCCGTTTCGCATCATAAGCCCGGCGCGCATGCTTGATGTGCTTTACTATCATCGGACAGTAGGCTCTGTAATCTTGCCGCACGAGATTCTCGATCGCAAATTCTTCGCGATGGGAATGCGTTGCAAGCACGACCCAGTTTGCTGAAAGAACGGAATGGTTGCTTTGCATGGACTTTCGGCCTCAGAACGCTTCTTTACAAAGATGATGGTTCAATAGTTTGGTTTGCCGAAACCGCCAAAAATCAACTTGCGGCTTTTGCGCAGCCATCCATTGGGTGACCGCAGTGCCCGATAAAAGATCGGGTCTAGCCCATAATACAATCTTCGCTGGCGCACGAACGCACTTCCAACAAGGCCAAGTGACCGGCAACCCCGACGCGTTTTCCGCTAATATTGTAAGTCACATGATCCCCAACCGCTTGTTGCTCGGTGATCGATGAAATGATGTGTCAGGCACCTGGACCTTATACTCCATAGCAACGGACCTATTCCATATTGATGGGGATTTCAAAGAGATTCACTCAGGCACTACAGACTGTGCTGGATTATCCACACCCTTCTCCGGCTGCTGTCAGTCAGCCGCAACCGCCCCCTTGAGCACTTTTCCGCCTTTAATCGATCCCGAATAAAGCGGGTTGATCTGGAGTGCGTCCGGAAAAGTACGAAGCGGTTTTCCGATAAGACGCACGGTAAGACAAAAAACTAGAGCCCGCCTTCGATTCCATCAAAAGCGGATAGGCTCTAGGACACAGCGTCTCAATCGCAAGTGAGTGCGGCTTTATTCGGACAACCGCGCGCGGCGAATAGCCGCCCGTGTTGAAGCGCGGCGCGCGGAAAACGCTGGAAAATCAAGTGCTCGTCGCCTTGATAGGCGTTTTGACCTTCCGTCGCCTGTGTGTCAGCGTCCTTTTGACGGGCTCGTGAAATGCCGCTGAAGCAGGGGCGTGATGCTTTCCATCGCGCGCCGAATTACCGATCCTGCCGGTGCCTTCACTCGCGACCCATATCCCGATGGTTCACTTGCACCTCCATGCCGCGTTCGCGCAGCCTTGCACCCAGCTGCTCCGCCATGGCCACGCTGCGGTGCCTGCCTCCCGTGCAGCCCAAGGCCAGCGTGGCGTAGCTCTTCCCTTCGCGGATGTAGCCCGCCGCCACGATGCCGAACAGTTCCACGTAACCGTCGAGGAACTCTTTGGCGCCGGGCTGTCCTAGAACGTATTCCCGAACAGGGGCGTCCAGCCCGCTCATTGGGCGAAGTTCCGGAACCCAGTGCGGGTTGGTCAGGAAGCGGCAGTCCACCACCACGTCGGCGTCGACCGGCAGGCCGTTCTTGTAGCCGAAGGAGACCACGTTGATCATCAGGCCGGAGCGCTGCCCGCCGCGGAAAAAGGAGACGATCTTCTTGCGGAGCTCGTGCACGTTGAGGTTGGAGGTGTCGATCACCAGGTCGGCGTTGGCCCGGACCTCGCGCAGAATGCCGCGCTCCCGTTCAATGCCGTCCACCAGGCGCCCGTCCGCCTGAAGCGGGTGTGGGCGGCGAACGTTTTCGAACCGTCGCACCAGGGCGTCGTCACTGGCCTCGAGGAAGACGACATGGATGTGGACGCCGCGGCCCTCCAGCCCCTCGATGGCCGCGTTCAGGTCGGAGGTGAAAGCCAACGACCGAACGTCCACCACGGCCGCCACCTTTTCAGCCAGCTTCACCCGCACGGCCTCCTCGGCGAACGAGAACAGCAGCGCGGGCGGCAGGTTGTCAATCACGAACCAGCCGAGGTCCTCCAGCGCCTTCGCCGCGGTGCTCCTGCCGGCCCCGGACATACCGGTGACCAGAACGAGCGCCCGCTCAGTGACCTGGCTCATCGGCTCCCTCGCAACGCCGCCACAAACCTCACCCATAAAACGCTATCGCAGGCCCAGTGTTTTTGAGCTTTCAACATTGCTCAATATGGCGCCGGCTACAACAGATTCGTTCGTTCCCGAAGCTCGATTGTGACTGTTAATTATAAGATTTGCTCCGCCGCGCCCGCTTGATCGACCTTCATCTCGAAGCGCGATGCTCATATACGGTCGAGGGGGAGATTCCACACGTTCTCGCGCCTTGTGCTCTTCCGTGACTGCCTCGCCGCGAAGCTGAAGCCCTTCGCGCGGGCTATCACTGGTCCACTCTGTAGTCGGATGGATCCAGGACCAGCCCGCGCCGTTTTCTCAAATAGGCGGCGACATGACTTTGCCAACGGTACCGGCCGGTTCCGTGATGCCAGAAGATGCCCTGACTGGCGAGGTTTGCGGGGGTGTTGTCTCCTCGATGCTGCTTCTTAAGCTCGGAGGCCGAATACCAACTCTGATAGAACCTTGGCCCCGCGCCGCCATCGGTTTCGTCCCAGATGCTGCATGGATTGTTGTGGCTCCAATCCGCCACCGTGAGACCCTGGACGCTCAGGAGCAGGACGGAATGACCGGGTTGAAAGCCTTCAAAGCGCCCAAAACCAGCACCCTCTCCAAACAATCGCCGGGCGTCGCGCGCTCCTGAACTTTCGAAAACCACCCAAGCGCCGTCGATGTATTGCCGCCGGTAAAGAGCATTCCAGAACGCCCGCTGATAGGCCCATTGGTCCTTACGATCGACCTCGTCGAGCAAAGCAAAGAACTGCCGCAGCGATTGTTCGGTGAGCCAGCGCCGCGTGATCGTCTCGGACTTGAGACAATTGCTCCATCCCTCGGGATGCGAGCGGGGATCTCGCAAGAGTTGAACAACCAACTCCAGGACGGCATCGCGCGTTTTCTTGTCGGGCATCTCGTCGCCGAAGGGATCGAGCGCCGCGCGCACGGCCGCCGTTTTCAGCGCCTCAAATCGAACCTTCCCACCGGCGTAGGTCCAATGCCGCACCATCTTCAAGCGATCCAAGGGATCGCTGTGCGTCCCCATTTCATGCCGTTCCAAACCCAACCTGTAGAGATGCTCGCGGTATCCCAGGGCCGGAAGCCGGTCCCTGAACCCGATTTGCGAGAGGATATCGTCCGGAGTGCAATCACTTTGAAAGGCCGCATCGACAATGAGCTTTGGGCCGGCCGCGGCGTCGAATATATGTAAAGCGGTGTGTGCCTCCCTCCACGGATAGCCGAGATCATCCACGTGCTCTTTCAGAAAGTTGCCGACGAGCGACACACACAAGCCATCGAATGCTGTAGTTATGAAGCCAAGCCGCGGCCAGCATTCGGTAAACATTGCGGCGGCCTGCTTGCTCGATCCGCACGACTAATCTTTCGACAAGGTGAGGCTTGGGGCTCAACGGCTGCGCGGATCCCCAAATACACCAGGGCGCGCGGAGAAGATCGCGGCGGTCAAACGGATCGCCTCTTGCCAGCATCCAGGCCAGCCGTGCGCTGAAATCGTCAAGATCCTCGGCTGGCGGCTGCGCCTTGGCTTTCTCGCCAAAAATCTTCGCGAGCCGGTCGTTCGCTTCACCGGTCGCCGCGGTCTTCGGGAGCTTGACCGTCGAAGGCGCAGTGCGGGCGAAGGTGTGCAACGCGCGCCGGAGGCTCACCGTGCGGCCTCGCTCGCGGCTTGAAGGCGATTGATCTCCTCGCGCATTTCGTCAGTGATGTGAAGGATTTGCTCGAGATTTCTCCGGTTGTCAGTGACCATCACAAAGCGCAAGTCGATGCGCCGGTTACGATCCCAGGCGTCGCGTATGGCGCGGGGATCGATGGGCCGGGTTGACGCATAGCCCGAGACGGAAATGACCTCCTCGTTATGGTTATTCCGCAGCAACCGCAGAGAGGGCGAGACCTGGATCAACTCTCGGTAGGTGTTGACGGCGCGCTGGGTGGACAGCACCCAATTGTCATTGTCGATGCCTGTCGTATCCGTGTGCCCCTCAATAAACAGGGTCTCGAGAGCAGCGCCTTCGGTCGCTGAGCTCGTGTATTTCGGCAAGACCCTTTCCAACACCCTGGCGATCTTGCCGACATTGTCCTTGTTGCGATCCACGAGATCGGCGCGGCTTGGCGCAAATCGGATCGCGTCCTCGCTCAGCCGAAGAACGCCGCTCGCCTCGTCGATCTGGACGCTCATCCCCTCCACCGCGAGCTGCGTTCGTATATCCTGGAGGAGATCGCGGCGGTCTTGCTGAGCTCTGTCCAGTTGCGCCATCTGCGCACGCACGCTCGACTGAAGCGGGTCGAGCTTGGCCGACACCTCCTGTGCGACTTTCAGTGCGGTTTCCTGCGCGTCCGTCGTGCGCCGAAAATCGAGCGCGAAGGCCGTCAGCATCAGAATGAAGATGAAGAGCACGCCGACCATCATGTCGGTCATTGCGACAAAGTAGTTGACGCTTTCGTCCGAGCTGTCCGCGCTTTCTTCCTCGGCGATCATGCTGCCGCTCTTGTCTGTTCGAAGAGTTTTTTGAGTTCGCCGACGGTTTCGGAGAGCTCCTGCGCGCCGTCTCCAATCCCTTGAACGGGCCCTGCAAGTTTATCCACGGCGCCCGCCAACCCCTTGTCGATGCGCATGGTTTGCTCGGCGAGCAGCTGGGATTGTTTCGTGGTTTCCTGGGCCAGCTTTTCGAAAGCGCGCTGCAAATCCTCATCGATTTTAGCGAAACGCCTTTCGTAATTCTCCCATAGCTTCGTGAGGCGGCCGACCTGTGCGGCAATCGACTGACTGAGACCGCGCGTCGCTTGCTGCCCTTCATCGAGCGCGCTCGAAGCGTGCTTGACGGCCTCGCCGACAATTGCCGTAATCTCCGCCAGCTTTGCGTTCGCGCGCGTGACGGGCTCTGTGGCGGCTCCGACAGCTTTCGCACACATCCCGAACACGTCGGCGGTCTGCCGCGTCCGCATCGAAGCCCGGTCGACGGCTTCGGCTTGCGCACCGAGCGCCGTGGACGATGTCCGCAAAGCAGCCGAGAAGTCTTCCACTTCCTTCCGGATTGACGTCATCGCCGCAGCGAGACCGTCTTCAAGCGCAGCCGCCGTGCGAACCGATACATCCGCGACCGCCTTGGCGCCTTTCTCCTGAGCCTCCGACATCTGCCGCCCAACCTCGGCGAGCTGTCCCGTGGCTGTTTCCCTGAAGCCGCCAAAACTCTGTTCCAGTCCGCTGATCTGCCCTTCGAGCTTCGTCATGACCCGATCCATCGCGTCTGCAAGCTTGGAGGAGGCCCCCTCCGCGGCGGACGACAGGTTCTCGTTAACCTGCGAATTGGTCTTCTCGAAAATCCCCTGTAACGAAGAAAGCATCTGTTCAAGCGTCTGGCGGCTGATCTCCGATTGCTTGCTGAGATTGTCACCTGCGTCGATGACCAGCCGATTGAGATTTTGCGCGGCCTCGCCGAGTTTCGCAGCAAAGTCCTCGCCGGAACGGCCCATATCCGATCGAACGGTCTCCATCGTTTTCAGCACGGCCTGGAGGCTGCCCGCGAGTTCACGCAGCTCCGTGCCTGCGCCACCCTGAAGCGCTTCGGAGAATTTTTTGAGAAGCTCCTGGACGCCCGCATGGCTGTTGTGATCGAGCTGACCGACCGCAGAGCGGATCTCCTGTGTAAGCGGCGAGAGCGCACTCGTGAGCGCCGTATTGATCGTGGGGCCCACTTCCTGGCCAACGCGGGCGAAGTACGTCTCGCTGTTGATCTCTTTCAACTGAGTGAGCTGCGCGGTGAGGCTGTCGCGCATCTCGACCGAGATCGATTGAGGCGAAAGGTAATTCAGTTTGCTTTCCAGGGTTTCGCAGAAATCGCCGAGGGAGGCTTCGATCCTGATCGAGTAAAGCCGAAAGACGAAAGCGAGAATGATCGAAACCCCAAGCCCTGCGATGGAGGTGGAGAATTTGAAACTCGCCGCATGCAGGAGCTCTCTGAGCGCCGATTGCATCGCAGCGGCCCCTGTCCCCGCCACGGCGAGTTGCGCCGCCTGCGTTGCCTCGGCCGCTTTGTAGAGCGCGATGACGAGGCCGATGAATGTCAGGAGCAAACCGGTGCCGACGAAATAGTTTGGCACGCCGGGCATGAGCTTGAGGCCGATGCATTTTTCGCGGAGCATCGCGTAGGTGAAGAAGCTTTGCGGACGCTGGGTGTTGCGGACCGGATTCGCGCCCGGGATGACGCTTTCATGGAATTTCTTCCAGGCGTGGCCAAGAAGGGGATGAGCTTCCATCCGCTTGCGCAGGCGCTCGAAATCGCCGGCAAACGCGGCCTTCGATTGATAGCCTTCTATGACTGCGCGTGCTCTGCCGATGGAAACCGACACAGCCAAAGCATAAAGAACGCCAAAGGCAATGAACAGTCCGAAGCCGAAAGATGCGAGAGCCTCGGCCAGCGAGAATGCGAATGCTTCCGTGCTGACACGGGAGAGATCGCCCCCGAACCCCTGCGCGACGATCTCGCCGAGGACCGGCAAGGGAAGTGGAGACCAGACCGCATAGAACTCGCGCGCGGCGACGGCAACAATGAGCCAAAACGCGATGAGACGCACAAACCGATTCCAAAGAATGCGTTCTAAAAAAGTGGGCACTGGGCTCCCCAAAGTAGCGTCGGCGTCCATAAAGGAGGACACTATCTTCGAAAAGCCTCGCGCGAACCTATCGCCCGGCCTTGCGGGATGGGCCTGCGGGAGGTGACGCTCGTGTGTGACGGCTGCTTCGTTTGATTTTGTGCCGCAAATTTGGGTTTGTAATTGCTCCGTCTCATGCTTAGAGACGATCCGCTTTTGATGGAATCAAAAGCGGGCTCTAAGGTTTTATGAGGCAGAACGGTTGGCCCCGCTACGCTTTGCGCTTCAGCGTTTCGAGCCAACTGCTGAAGCCAGCATCGTCTGGCTGCAACCGGCACGCGGCCATTGCACACTCGAGGGCCGCCGCCAGGTGCCCCTGCCGCTCCGCCACCTTGGAGAGCGCGTGGTGGCTACTTGCTATGTCCGGCGCGAGGACAATGGCGCGCCGGAATGCGGTGTCGGCCTCGTCGAGCTCCCCCTGCCGCAGCGCCAGATAGCCGCGATGCCTTTGATAGCCGACGGAGTTGGGGTCGAGCCCGGCCGCATCGCGCGCCGCCATCAGCGCTTCATGGAACCGTGAACGGCCGAAGAGCGCCCGACTGAGCAAGTAATGCGCGACCGCGCTTTGGCCATCGAGCTCGATCGCGCGTCTTGCCTCGATCTCCGCCTCGGCCTCCGCCCCTTGCCCGAGCTCGAGCAGGTATTGGGCCAGTTGCTCCTGATACTGCGGACTCTTCGGCGCCAAGCGCACCGCCTCGCGCGCGGCGTCGATTGCCCCCGCCAGGTGCCCCTGCCGCTCCGCCACCTTGGAGAGCGCGTGGTGACTACTTGCTATGTCCGGCGCGAGCACAATGGCGCGCCGGAATGCGGTGTCGGCCTCGTCGAGCTCCCCCTGCCGCAGCGCCAGATAGCCGCGATGCCTTTGATAGCCGACGGAGTTGGGGTCGAGCCCGGCCGCATCGCGCGCCGCCATCAGCGCTTCATGGAACCGTGAACGGCCGAAGAGCGCCCGACTGAGCAAGTAATGCGCGACCGCGCTTTGGCCATCGAGCTCGATCGCGCGTCTTGCCTCGATCTCCGCCTCGGCCTCCGCCCCTTGCCCGAGCTCGAGCAGGTATTGGGCCAGTTGCTCCTGATACTGCGGACTCTTCGGCGCCAAGCGCACCGCCTCGCGCGCGGCGTCGATTGCCCCCGCCAGGTGCCCCTGCCGCTCCGCCACCTTGGAGAGCGCGTGGTGGCTACTTGCTATGTCCGGCGCGAGCACAATGGCGCGCCGGAATGCGGTGTCGGCCTCGTCGAGCTCCCCCTGCCGCAGCGCCAGATAGCCGCGATGCCTTTGATAGCCGACGGAGTTGGGGTCGAGCCCGGCCGCATCGCGCGCCGCCATCAGCGCTTCATGGAACCGTGAACGGCCGAAGAGCGCCCGACTGAGCAAGTAATGCGCGACCGCGCTTTGGCCATCGAGCTCGATCGCGCGTCTTGCCTCGATCTCCGCCTCGGCCTCCGCCCCTTGCCCGAGCTCAAGCAGGTATTGGGCCAGTTGCTCCTGATACTGCGGACTTTTCGGCGCCAAGCGCACCGCCTCGCGCGCGGCGTCGATTGCCGGATCCCTCCGCCCGAGCCTTGAGCAGGCGACAGCGAGGCGATGATGCAGGCGAGCGTCGTCTGGCCAAAGCGCCGTCGCTCTGATCGCCATGTCGCAAGCGAGCTGCGGGTTCCCATTGCGCAGCAGCAGGTTGGTCATCTCGACGAGCAGGTCCAACGTTGCCGTTCCGCCTTCGATGCTTCGCTGCACGAGCGACGCAATCACAGTGTCCTTGCTCTTTCCAACCGAGCAGGCGGCGAAATTCCACACGGTCTCGGGAGTGGGCGCCGAATTCAGATTATCGAGGCGCTGCCGCCACTCCTCGATTAGCGATCGAAACTCTTGCGGGACGAAGCCCGACAACCGCCCGGCGCGCATCGCCTCGAGAAAGGCCCTCAACTCCGGCGCATCCGGCGCGATTGCGCCTGAACGGCCAAGGATCTCGTCCGGCAGCTCGCCGGCGCCCAGGGAAGCGGCCTCGGCGACGATGGCGTCAAACTGTGCCGTCAGCACCGTGTTCTGCGGATCGAGCCCGGCCACGACGAGCAACCCGGTTGGACTTGAATTGATGGTCGAGAGAAGGAGATCGGGCCGATATTTCCGCAGGATCCACAAGAGCTTCCAGACATCCCCGGTCCAATTTCGTGTTACCCGTTCGCGGGCCGCCTGGAGCGGGTGATTTGGGAATATATCGTCGGCGACGACTATGGTGGCTGCGCGCGCCTGCCGCTCGATGTTAATGAAATCACGCAATGCGTATTCGAAGAGATGCATGCCGTCGATGAAGCAGAGATCAGGCGCGGGCGTCAGGACCTCGGCGGCGTTCGATCCGAAGAACTCATCGCTGGTCATCCGCAGGAGGCGTGTTTCTGCGGTGAGTGGCTCCGTAATCTGGAATGCCGGGTCGACCCCTACGGCGCGGCCGCGGGCCAGGGCGAGGCTGCCGCCGTTGCGGACTCCGATCTCGAGATAAAGCTCCGGCGCAAGGATGGCGTGGAATTGCCCCAGGACGCTGAGATAATTGTCCCGTCCGGAGATGACCTCGGCATTGGGATTGGCCTGCGCCGCGGTGGCAGACGCGGAGCGCCCAGCATCTGGGACTTTTTTTAGAGCTGCTCGCGCGGCAGGCGTCGAGGGCAGGGGTTCGGAAAATGCTTGAGACCGAATGCCTGGGGGCTGACCGTACCAGACGAAAGTGCGCTCACCGATTGCGCAGAGAATGGCATTCGCCTCGGAGCCCTCGGCCACGGTTCCACGGCGTAGCACAACGATATTGCGGCGAAACCAGGATAGCGTTGCGAGACATCGCATCGCGAAAGTATCCGCGATATCCGGGACCCACCCGCGCTGAGCCCACTCGGCCAACCAATATGAAATTGGCTGGCAGTTAATGTGGCCGTGGCCGGGCTGTCTTGGCTCAGCGGCGGAAAAGATAATCGTTTGGTCTGTGTGCGCTGCGATTGTGTCGAGCAGAACCTCTGCGGACCGCGCCTCCAAATGTTCGGCAACCTCAACACAAATGACGCAGTCGAAAGCCCGGGTAACGCTCAATGGCTGGCTCAGATCATGCGCAGCATACTCGTTTTCCGCCAATGCAGTTGCGTTCGCCGGCATGCCGTCCACTCCGAAAATGATATCCGCTCCTAACCGCTTGAATAGCGTGAGATAGGCGCCGACCCCGCAGGCGACGTCGAGTACACTGGATGGACGGTATTTCTCGGCAATGTACCGAAACGGCGCAACATCCATAAAAAAGTTGTCCCAATGCCAAGCGGCGTCGAAAGCTGTCTCTGCAACCGATAAATCTTGGTTGTTGAAGCTTGGACGCGTAAGCTCTGCGAGCGGATCGGGAGGAACTAATGACGCCTCCCACGAACGGGCGATTAGCGCGACTGGATCCGGATATTCGCCGGTCGAGTATAGGCGTGTGAAATCAGTCGGCGGGTTATCCTCAACCACGTCCTTCTGCCAGTCGATTTCGGTGTGACACTGAGCGTAGCGGAAGGAAATTTCACATAGGTCCGTATCACTCAATGCAGACCGTCCGGCAGTGACCCGATCAAAACCATCTCGCCATTGCCAGCCAAAACGCTCGCGGCGGGCCCCAGGATCCCGGGCGAGGTACGCCATCCACCCCACCACGCTCTTGCAAATAAACTGATCCCGGCTTCTAACCGGGAAGTGCATCAAATGAAAGTCATCTAACAATGCAGTCGGCACAGGCTTGCCGGAGGCCTCACGGATTCCATGATTGCCTTGTTCAACATGCAGATCTGGCCGACAGGCGCCATCCAGCCGCAAAACAGCTTTCCGATACAGCGGTGTTTCGTTGCTCCGCCGATGCCGGAGAGATCGAGGTGGATCCTTGCTCGCCCGTTCTATCTCAGCGGGCGTAAGGACAAAAGTCCGCCACGGCATTAACCCGGCGCCGCCACTCGGGATTGCGTTCAACGATTGCTCAAACGTCTGCCGATCCGGGGCGGAAATGAATTCGTCGGCATCGAGGAACAGCACGAAGTCGGCAAAGAAGGCGGATTGGCAATAATGCAGCATCCGCGTCATGCGTTCCGACTGAGTGTAAGCAAATCCATCGCCATCAGTAACTATGATCGTATTGAGCTCGCGAGCGCAGTCCAAAGTTATACGCCGTGTATTATCGACAGAAGCATTGTCGACGATGACCATGAAATCGACATAGCGAGCATTATGCCGTATAAAAGGCTCAATAACATCTTCCTCATTCTTTACCATGGACAAGCTAATTATTCGGCGACGTGTAAATTCCATGGGGTTCGAGCCCTTGATGCTGGAACGAAGCAAGAAAAGTTTTCGAGAAGCGCTTTGCAAGTCTTCGCAGGGCGCTTCGAGCCTCAATCTAGCACGACGCTTGAAATAAGGGCCAGAGGACATCGCAATCGGCCTGGGGATAGTTTGACAGCATGGGGCCGGGGTCATCCCGCGACGCGACGCAAAACCATGCCGACGAGGCATGATGAGGAGTGACCTCGTTAGTGTTGGAAAATGTTCGGCCGCATAGCCTGCGGTGTAGCCCTCAGCAGCCCCGACATTTCTAAGTATCGTGACAATCAACACGCCACTCAGACAACATCTACCTCTGTATTTTCAGGAAACTAGCGGCCTAACTAAATGCCATCCCACATGAAACTCAGGCGCTACGATCTTTTTATTCTCTTTTTTACTCAGACAGGCCACCCACCACGAGAATGAGCTATTGGCGACATGCGATTCGGAATTATTTCTTGCCGGAAAAAGGGCTCGAAATCCGCCAAGCGAAGCGCTGTCGATTATTGGATGCACAAAAGCGCGCGCTTGTTATACGCGCGGGCCTCTTCTATTTTCCACGTATGACAACCCTGCCCGATTGCCATGAGCCCGTCGCCGGAACTCCTGGCGCATTGAAACCCTCGCTTGCGGGAATGACGAAGGCTGAACTTGCGGATGCGCTTGCCGAAGCGGGCGTCCCGGCGAGCCAGATCAAGATGCGCATGTCGCAGCTCTGGAACTGGATTTATACGCGCGGCGCGCGGGACTTCGCTGACCTGACCAATATCGCGAAAACGCTGCGCGCCGATCTCGACGCGCGCTTCACGCTGGCAAGGCCGGAAATCGCGGCCGAGCAGATCTCGGAAGACGGCACCCGCAAATGGCTGCTCCGGCTTGAGCCCCAACGGCCGGGCGAGCGCGCGCCGGAGATCGAGACCGTCTACATCCCCGAACCGGATCGCGGAACGCTCTGCATATCCAGCCAGGTCGGCTGCACCTTGACATGCACCTTCTGCCATACAGGAACGCAGCGGCTCGTGCGCAATCTCACGCCCGCGGAAATCATCGGGCAAATTCTCGTGGCGCGCGACCGGATCGGCGATTGGCCCGGGGCGAGCGCTCCCGCCGACGGGCGCGGCATCCCGGAGGCAGAGCGCAAGATCACCAACGTCGTGCTGATGGGAATGGGCGAGCCTCTTTATAATTTCGAGAACGTGAAAGCCGCCATTGCCGTCGCTTCCGACCCCGACGCCTTGTCCTTCTCAAAGCGCCGGACCACGCTTTCCACATCCGGCGTCGTGCCGATGATCGGCCCTGCGGGCGCGGAAATGGGCGTGATGCTCGCCATCTCGCTGCACGCCGTCCGCGATGAGTTGCGCGATGAGCTTGTGCCGATCAATCGCAAATACCCGATCGCGGAGCTGCTTGCGGCTTGCCGTGCTTACCCGGGTCTTTCCAACGCGCGCCGGATCACGTTTGAGTATGTCATGCTGAAGGGGGTGAACGACTCCGTCGCCGAGGCCAAAGAACTCGTCCGGCTGCTTGCTGGAATCCCTGCGAAGATCAACCTGATCCCGTTCAATCCGTGGCCGGGCACACGGTATGAATGCTCCGACTGGGGGCAAATCGAACGCTTTGCTGACATCGTCAACCGGGCCGGTTATGCAAGTCCGATCAGGACGCCGCGTGGCCGTGACATCATGGCGGCCTGCGGTCAGCTTAAGTCTGCGAGCGAGAAGCTGAAAGCGAGCGCTCTGCGTGAGAACGGCGCAGCGAGCGCTTGACGCGAGAAATCGGGGGAGCGATGAGCCTGTATCAAATCTTGCGCGTTGTGGTTGGCATTGTCCTGTCCGGCGCGATCGGCTGGATCTCTCTCTTTGCCTTCAACGCCGTGAAAATCTGGCAGCAATTCGAAGCTTTCGAAGCCGCGGGTGCCCGCGGATCCGATCTCCGCATGATCCCGGCCGCCATGGAAAAAGCGATTGACACAATGCAGGGCGGGTCCGCGGTCTTTCTCGCGGCTGGTATTGCGGGGGTGCTGCTCGGAGAGGTTTTCAGAACACGTTCGCTGGTGTTCTACGTCGGCGCCACGGGAGCGCTCACGGCTCTGTTCGCTGCAGCGTTCTGGCGAGAAGGCGGCCCTTTGGGCACGGCTCCAGCCGCCGCTGCGCTTGCCATGGCCGGATTTGTCGCTGGGGGCATTTATTGGATGATCGCCAGCCCGTCCGGCTCGCGCGGCTGAAGCGGCCGCTGTGACATCTCGTAATCACGCGATGCCTCGTTTCTTCCGCAATTCGGCTGCAAGCTCGTATTGTCAACGAAAACAATAATCACTCTTGCTTGAACGACGGTAATGGCGTATCGGGGGGGGACACGTGGGGGACGTCTCATTCACCATCGACGTTAAGATTGACCTGCGGAACCTGACTGCCGGTGAACGCAAGGCGCGCGCTCCGATGCGCAAGGCAAGCGATGGAATAAGCTTCTGCGTTTGAGCGTTATGAAGGATCGAGAGGGCTTCCAGCGAAGCTCTTATGGTCATGCCCAATGACCTAAAGTCTATTTACCTTACCAAAAATATCCCGGTTCGTTTTTGTGGATTTTTTAACACTGTCCAAATTTTTTCTCAGCATTGCCACAATATATTTTTACAAAGCGACAGTCGTGCGTAGCGGAAGGCTAAGTTCTCATGTCGGAGTCCTGGCGAAATATCCTTGAAAGAGCGGCCCAGAATCTTGCGGTTGAGCTAGATCAAATGGCCACCCCTGCTTTTAGTCACGCGCAGGCGGCGCCAGCCGGATCGCGCCGGCTTTCTCCCCAACTTTCTTTTGCTGAAAGCCGCGAGTTGCTTGCGCGGGAGTTGCAGGCTTTTTCGTCGCAATCGCGGAGATCACCGCCAGCGGAGCCGAGGGTGGAGACAACCACCGCGCTCACTGTTCCTGTGACGGCGCCAACGCAGAAAAGCCCGCCTACCCGCACCCGGCGGAAGCGGACGCCCTGGCAGAACGTGCTGGCAACGTTATTGTCCGCCATCCTCACGGGAGGCTTGACGGCGTATTTCCTCCTGGCACAGGGAGAGTTGGGGAAGGAAGAGGTTCTGGCCTTCGCAGCGTACGCCGATCAGGCTTTCCATACAGCCGGCGAGGAAAACGGCAATGCCCCATCCATCGCTTCCGTGAGCGCCGCAGCCGTCGTAAGCCGATCCACCGAGGATGCTCTTATGGAGCGCGCGTCCTATCAAATGAGCCATGGCGATGGCGAGGGCGGGCGTGCTGTATTTGAAGTCCTTGCTCATCATGGGAGCCTCAGGGGCGCTTTCGCCCTTGCGGAGACTTACGATCCCGGCGCGCTCGCCCAACACGCCGATTGGGGATTGAAGTCCGACATTCGGGCGGCGCGCGAGTGGTACAAGAAGGCGTCCGAGCTTGGCAGCCTTTCCGCTTACGAGCGCTTGAAGGGCCTGGAAAAACGTGCCGCATCCCTGCCGCAAAGAGGGGCGCAACTTTATTGATCCGGCCCTATGAAGTCTCTATTCGGCATGCTTCACTCGCGAGTCTTTCGCGAACTGCGGCGCAACGGTCATCAAGACATTCACGGTCAAGCGCGAAGTTTGCGGAAAAAGTCGCGGAGGAGCGCGGCTGACCGGGCTTCTCCGATTCCGCCGTAAAACTCCGGCGAATGGTGGCACGCCGGCGACGAAAAGAAGCGAACGCCATGCTCCACAGCGCCGCCTTTTTCATCCGCTGCCCCGAAATAGAGCCGCCTGATGCGCGCGAACGAGATGGCCGCCGCGCACATCGCGCAAGGCTCAAGCGTCACGTAGAGGTCGTAGCCGGGCAGGCGCTCGCTTTTCGCCGCAAGGCAAGCCTGCCGGATGGCGATGATTTCGGCGTGCCCCGTCGGATCGCTTGCTGCGATGATGAGATTGTGCCCGCGCCCGGTGATTTGGCCGTTCGGGGCAACGACGACGGCCCCGACAGGGGTCTCACCAAGCTGCGCGGCGCGCTCGGCTTCGGCTAATGCCTCTTCCATGAACCTGTTGCTTTGCACCCGCTCAGTTTAAAGCAACGGCAGCGAATTTTGCACTCTGTAAGGCCGCTGGATTCATAAATGCCGGCAGTTGCCCAGATGTTATCCTCGACGGGGTTATAGATTGGACCCGGTGGCATATGGAATTGCAGCGCCGCCTCTCCCGGTGGAAGAGCCCGGATTGCATTGCGAGCCGGGTGGGGGGAAGCGTGAGAATGCAAGTTAACGCTCCTCACCCTGTCCTTCTCCTTGCTGGCAAGCGAGATGCCAGCGGGCCAAGACGTACTGGTTGGGAGAAGGGACGCCAGATCGCATCTCTCCGATCGAGAAAGTCCTCGTAATTTGCGCAAGCGCTTTCATCGGGGCCGGATCAGTGACTGCTTTCTGGAGGGGAGGGCTCCGCGAGCGCCAGCACGTCTTTTGCGGAGGTCATGCAGTCTGCCAGCGTGAACTTGTCGAGATGGCGGAAGAAGGCTTCGCGCGCGCCTTTAAGCACACCCTTCAGCCGGCAGCAGGGAACGAGAGTGCAGTTCCCTCCATCCCGGAAACATTCGGCGATGGCCTGCCCCCTTTCCTGGTGACGCACGACCTCGCCAACCCGGATGGTCTCGGGCGGTGTTGCCAGCATCACCCCTCCTTTGACACCGCGGATCGTCCGCAGAAAGCCCGCATCGGTCAGCGATTGCACCACCTTCTGCAAATGATGGCGGGAGACTTCGAAGCTCACGCGCAAGGAGTTCGGTGCTGAGATGACGGTCCGGTTCCGCCGATAAACGGATCAACGTTCGCAAAGCCAGGTCCGTTGAAAACAGGAGCTGCATGTCGCACCCAATAAATTGATATTGCAGTACCACTATTTGGTTCCAGTAAGTGGTATCACAAATACCTATTTATAGCAGCCTTGTCCACCTGGAGATTCGAGCCATGACCCTTCCTCTTCAGCCTTCCTCCCTCATCGGTGACAGTCAGGCGGCCACGCCGTCCCATGGCTCGACAATCCCCGAAAGCACCGGCGAACTCATCGCCACCATCATCGAGCGCTTCCACAATGGGCACCGGCGCGACCTTCCAGGCCTGATCGTTCTTGCCCGCAAAGTCGAGAGCGTGCATGGCAGTCATCCAGAGGCGCCGAAGGGGCTTGCCGACTTTCTCGATGAGGTGGCCGAAAGTCTCGAGGGACATATGCAGAAGGAGGAGCAGATCCTCTTCCCGATGCTCAGGAACGGTGGTCATCCGATGATCGGCCATCCGATCGCGATGATGCGAATGGAACACGACGACCACACGAGCAATCTCGACAATCTCCTGGCGCTGACGAACGGCCTGAAGGCTCCGGAAGGCGCCTGCGGCTCATGGCGTGCGCTTTATGAAGGTCTCGGCGAGTTGTCCGCGGAACTGAAGGAGCACATCCGCATCGAGAACGAGGTCCTGTTCCCCCGTTTCGGCGCATAGCGACTCGAATTGGCATCAGATCTGAGCAGCTTGCCGCCCTGAATGTCAGGTCGGCAACGCCTTGCTCAAGTTCACAATAGGCCACTGCTGCGACGACCTGAGGAACTGGACGTCCAAGTGTTGATGAAGCCGGGGCTTCTGCTTAATTCAAGGCATAACTCACAATTATCGCAGACCACGATCAGATGGCACAGTGCAGCGCCGACAATGACAGGTTCACGGCCTGAGCAAGCCCGGTTAAGACTTAACGGGCTCTTTCATGTCAAGCTGGTCCTTGAGATCCCGAAGGATTTCAGCGGCCTTGGGCACCGAAGGTGCTGTTTCGGTTGCCGATGCCACAGGCTCAAGCGCAGGCCGCAACTCTTCGCGCTTCACCTCCGCCCGTTCCTCTTGCTTGAACTCGATTAGCTGCGTTCTCGGGGTCAGCACCTGGCTTGCCCGGATTTCTCGCGGCGCGTCCATATCCTCGGTGTAGGCTCCCGAGCGGAAAAGCGTCTCGATCGACTTGGCCACGATGCGCGTCGTGCGCTGGGCCTGCTCTTCGCCGATCATCTGCCGGGACTGAGCGTCCTTGATCCGCGCGACGAACCCTGCCGCCATCATCGCGACCTCGATCTGGTAACGGAAATTGTCTTCCGCCGCATATTTGATTCGATCCCAGACGTTGATCAGAAGCGCGTTGATGTCTTCCATGATGGTGCTGGCGCCGAAGAAATCGAACGACTTGGCGCTGCCCGAGTTGATGGACCCGATGGCAAGGTTGACCCCCCCATCGATATGCAAGGCGGAAAGCGACGAATAAAGCTCGTCCATGGAGCGGATCACGTTGATGATGATCTGCGGATCGGTCAGCGACCGTTCCTTCTCGGCGATCAGCACGCGGACGCGCCTGATTTCGCGCTCCGTTCCCTGACTGTCGGTGATAATGAGCTCGCCCTTGTCCGTTTCGCGCGTCAGAAGCTCCCGCAGCTTCGGCATGACGAAGATGACATTGTAGGCGCCGACATCCACATCGGAAATGAGCTTCCGATTCACTGCTTGCTCGCCATCAATGAGACCCGACCAGAAGCCGATGTCGAGGAGGGGCGTCAACCCGAAAAACGTCATCAGGTCTTTTTCTTCCTCGCCGAACTGCTGATAGTGGCGCGTGAACTCATTATATGCGAGAAGGATGCGCTGCGTGCGGTTCACGGTGTCCGCTTGCTGCCCGGTCCTGGCGACGCGCAATAACTCGCGAATCTGCGCGGAATGAAGGGCCTCGCGCAAACTGTTCACGGCTTTGATAATTCTCTCGCGCCGCATGTATCATTCTCCTTCCCCTAGCCCGAATCACTTCGCGCTTCGCGGATCCTAGCTCGTTTTATTGGTCGAGATCATGTCTGCACTGAATGAAACATCGGAAGATGGAAAGCCGAGTGGCGAGCGGATTGCCAAAGTCATTGCCAGATCAGGGCTTTGCTCGAGACGGGACGCCGAAGTCTTGATTGGGGAAAAACGCGTGTCCGTGAACGGTGCGGTCATAGAAAGCGCGGCGCTCGATGTTTTGCCGGATGATAAAGTGCTTGTCGACGGGAAACCTCTCGCGTTGCGCCAGCCGCCCCGGCTCTGGCGTTATCACAAGCCAAAGGGCAGGGTGACGACGCATAAAGACCCCGAGGGAAGGCCGACGGTGTTCGAGGCCCTTCCTGAAGACTTGCCCCGGATGATTTCGGTGGGCCGGCTCGATTACAATACGGAAGGGCTCCTGCTTCTCACCAATGACGGCGATCTTGCGAGACATCTCGAACTGCCCTCGACAGGTTGGGCCCGGCGTTATCGCGTTCGCGCTTTCGGGCAGATCGAGCAATCTAATCTGGATGAGCTTGCGGGGGGCTTGAGAACGGGTGGCGTCAATTACGGCCCGATTGAAGCGAAGCTCGAACGCGAGCAGGGCGACAATGTCTGGATCACGCTCTTGATCCGCGAAGGCAAGAACCGCGAAGTCCGCCGCATCATGGAGCATCTCGGTCTCACGGTGAACAGGCTCATCCGCGTTTCCTTCGGGCCGTTCATCCTGGGCGACCTGGAACCCGGCCAGATCGAGGAAGTGAAGACGAGCGTCCTGAAGGATCAACTCGGCCCGCGCCTTACCCGGCAGTTCGGTGTCAAGCGCGAGGTGATGCGGGAAGAACGGAAGCTGCCGGCAGCGCGCTCGAAGCCGACTTATCTGCGGCGAAAGCCGAGCGCACCCGAAAGACCGGTAAGGCCGGCGGAAGAAACACGGTTGAAGCGGCGGCGAGTTCTGCCGATGGATGGATCGGAGGCGCCGCGGGTCGAACTTGTTCCTGAAAAGAAACAGGGGCCGGATCGCTTCGCCAAGGGCGGTTCCGTTTCTGAAAGACCCTATCGCCGCAGCCGGGAAGATCGTCCCGAGCGCGAGGACCGCGACCGGCCCGCGAGCCGCGAGGGCGGGCAGGGGTGGAGCAAGGCGCCGGACCGCGAGAGCCGTGAGCGGACGCCGCGCCCCGATGGCGAACGCCGTTGGAGCAAGGAGCCGGATCGGGGAGCGCGCGCGGGTGGAGATCGCCCGCTGCGCCGAGAGGAAGGGCGCGGCGGCAGCGAACGCCCCTCATTTACCCCGCGCAGTGAGACCGGGCCGGAAACCGGGGAACGCCCTCGCTGGAAATCGCGCCCGGAGCAAGGGGAGGAACGGCCGCGCTCTCGATTCCACGCGGGCGAAGGCAAAGACCGCCCTTTGCGGCAGGATCGCGGCCCTGAGCGCGGCGGCGTAGATGGACAAGGACCCCGCCCGGACAGGCGCCCTTACAAAGAACGCCAAAAAGGCGAGAGCCACGGCGGCGCGGAAAAGCCGAAGTCCTTCGGGAAGCCCTTCCGGCGGGATAATGACGGTGATGCAACAAGCCGCCCATCATGGCGCGACCGTAAAACCGGCGAACAGCGCGCCCCCAGGAGCGAAAATTCAGGAGAACGCTCGCAGCGTGCGGAGGGGCGTCCGTTTAAGAGAGACGAGGGCGCGGGCGAGGCCGGGAAACCGAGGCCATTCGAGAAGCGCAGCTTCAAGGGGCCGAGGCGCGATGCATCGGCGCGGAGGGAGGGCGGTGAATGGCGTGCCCCCGCTGGAGAACGCCCTCAGCGTTCTTTTAACCGGCCTGGAAGAGACGGGGGTGCGGGCGAGGCTGGGAAACCGAGGTCATTCGAAAAGCGCAGTTTCAAAGGGCCGAGGCGCGATGCATCGGCGCGCGCAGAAAGCGGCGAACGGCGTGCCCCTGGGAGCGAAGGTCCAGGAGAACGCCCGCAACGCGCCGAGGGGCGTCCGTATAGAAAAGACGAGGGTACGAGCAGGGCCGGGAAACCAGGATCATTCGGGAAGCCCGGCTTTAAAGGTCCAAGGCGCGAAGCATCGGCGCGCGGAAAGGGCGGCAAACCCTTTAAGCGGCGCGAAGGCTCCTCCCAAGGGCCGCGCCCAGGTGGACCACGAAAACCAAGGCCGAACACCGGTGAGGAGACGCCGTGAGGATCGTCGGAGGGCGGTTCCGCGGGCGTTCCATAGCCGCGCCTTCAGGCATGGTGACCCGCCCCACATCGGACCGGGTTCGCGAATCTCTATTCAATATCCTCGCGCACGGGATTAAAGGCTTCGGCATCGAGGGCGCGCGGGTGCTCGACCTTTTCGCAGGCTCGGGCGCCCTTGGCCTCGAAGCGCTGTCTCGCGGCGCACTCTATTGCCTCTTCGTCGAAGACAATGCCGATGCCCGCGGCGCAATCCGGGAGAATATCGAGGCGCTTGGCCTGACCGGCGCAAGCAAGGTGTGGCGGCGCGGCGCCACCACACTTGGCCCCGCCGCGCCGATGCAGCCTTTTCAGCTCTTGTTCGCCGATCCGCCTTATGCAAAAGGGCTCGGCGAACTGGCGCTGGGCGCAGCGGCGGAAGGCGGCTGGCTTTCGCCCGGCTCGGTTTGCGTTCTCGAAGAGCGCGCGGATGTGGCGGTCGCCGCTCCCGCATCTTTTGCGCCCATCGATGTCCGCACCTACGGCGATACCACTCTTCACTTTTTTCGCAAGACTTGACCCCGCCCTGCCTCAAGCCTCACCTTCGAGTGTAGCGAACGAGGGCGGGCGATGACGTGGTCATCTCAGCAATATTTGAAATTCGAGGACGAGCGCACGCGGCCGGCGCGCGATCTCTTGCAGGCCGTGCCAACCGCGAGGGTGAAGTCTGCCGCCGATCTTGGATGCGGCCCCGGCAACTCAACGGGATTGCTCGTCGAGCATTATCCCGGCGCCGGCATTGTCGGCGTCGACAACTCTCCTGAAATGATCGAAGCGGCGCAGAAGCGGCTTCCCCATGTGAAGTTCCGGCTCGGCTCCCTCGAAGAGTGGAGCGAGCCGGGGCCTTGGGATCTCCTCTTTGCGAACGCTGTCTTCCAATGGGTCGGCAATCACGAGCGCCTGCTGCGCCGGTTGGCGGAGCGTCTCGCGCCCGGCGGCAGCCTCGCGATGCAAATGCCGGACAATCTCAATGAGCCGTCCCACGCGGCCATGCGGGAGGTGGCTCGCACCCCGCCTTTTGCCGCAAAGCTCAACAAAGCTGCCAAGGCCCGCACGACGCTTCACGGCGAGGGTTGGTATTACGCACTTTTGAAGCCGCTTTCATCCCGCGTCGACATCTGGCGCACGACCTACTACCACCCTCTTGCGAGCGGGGTGGACGGCATTGTGGAATGGCTGAAGGGGAGCGGGCTCCTTCCGTTCCTGAAGCCTCTTTCGGAAGTCGAGCAGGCCGCGTATCTGGCGGCCTATCGCGAGGAAATCGCCAAGAGCTACAAGCCGCTTGCCGATGGGACGGTGATGCTACCGTTCCCGCGGCTTTTCATTGTCGCGACGCGCTGAGGCCATATCTGGAATGGCATCGCATCCTGGAACCGAGGGAAAGGACCTGACCGCCAAGAGGTTTCTGTGGGCGGCTATCGGGTGGGCGTTCGCGGAGATTAAACCCTCGGCTTGGGGAAGTCTTTCAAGCAGCACCTTCCCGAAGGATTGCTGGTCTCGCAGGAGCACCGCCCTGCCTTAGTCTGCTCCACCACGAAATCTCTGGTGGACGGTTCCCTATCGAAGTCCGCCTTGGTCACGCCGAAACAGTGGCACAGCAGGGCATCCCCGTCGCGCTCCTTTGCAACGACCCGAGTCCTCAGCGTGGACTTGGGAAGGACCGAGCCGTCGTTTCCGAAATAGACGGCGTAGCAATCGGGGGTGCCGCAGAAGTAGAACCGCTCGGCTGTCGCCCTCCACTTCCACGACTCCATGATGTGGTGGGCGATGGTGCGCTCGGACACTTCCTGACACTCGGCCCCGCAGGCTGGGCAATGGTGTCTTTGAGAATGCTTGGCATCGCACCCTGACGATGAACAGCAGTCGCCCATGTTGAACCGGCCTTATCTCGATGGGAAGCGCCGGAGTGCGATCTCAAGCTCTGACGCGATGATATAGCGGCATCAGAGCTTCCAACACGACCTTGATTATGGGTACTAAGCTTGCCAGTGGATATGGGAAACCATTTAGGTAGAACTTATCAGCGCTTCCGTGGATGGTTCTGGCATTATCCTTTTTGGAAGGCTCTCCTTTGTGGACGCCACCTCCAACGTTCGCCACATAATTTATTAACTGCTTAACAGTTAAATCTTCCCCATTCACTGTACTCATGCGAGTGGAAAGAAAGGCGTCAAGACCTACTTCTTTGTCTCTGAGATGCGGCGGTCCATCGGTTATGGCTGGGCTGACCCAGCGAAAGACAAGCCCATCCTTGACAGGCAGACCATCGTAATCGTGATCAAGAATGCGAAATCTTGGCTTAAAGTCTCTACCTCGCGCCACCTTGTGCAGCGAAGGCCCCGCGCTATCCGTTAGGACCCGACGCAGGAACCCGGACGCGTCTAGTAGGTTCCTTGGCGTTGGGTTTCTCGGCGATGGCAGATAGAGCATCGATATCCCAGACAAAAATCTGCTCGTCTGTGTACATAGATGATTAGTTCCTTTCGTAAATTAGGACGAAAGGAAGCGCCCGACTTGAACTCGAACGCAAACAGACGCATGATAACAGGGCAAATTGGGCTCAGCCGGACGCTTCCCGTTGAGTCTAAGGGCCGATGCAGTTGCAATGCATCGGCCCCATATCTCGCATAAATCGCGATTTGAGTCGAAATCTTAACAATGCCAGAGCAGCAGCAACAACCCCCAAAGGTTGAAGAAGGAGACGAGCAACGCCGCGACGCGATGCTCCTGAAACTGCTAAAGACGCCGCCGAAGCCGCGCGCGAAGCGAGAAAGAAGGGCTACTCCGAACCCTTCTTCTTCTGCCACCGCAGGAAAGCGCGAGCCTTCTGCTTAGGCGAACGCGGCTTCACGAGGTTGCCGGTACATGAGGCGCTTACCCTTGGTACCTTTGAGAAGGGTTTCGGCGCGCTGTGCGTCATCAACCCCGAGCGAACTGCGGTTAATGGTACGTCAACCGGATACTTCCCGTCTCGATGGACGGATTATTACTCTGTCTCAGCCAGGGCAAAATCGGCTTACGAATAGGTGGCTACACTGGTTCTTAAATATAGCCGTTTCAAAAGCCGGACGTTCCGTATCGCGCAGACAAGAATTGGGCGCCCGTCAATCGTCGCGGTAGATGCGCTCGCGGCGCTCGTGGCGCTCCTGCGCTTCGAGGCTCAAGGTGGCCACCGGCCGCGCGTCGAGGCGCTTCACGCCAATCGGCTCGCCTGTTTCCTCGCAATAACCGTAGGAGCCGTCCTCGATGCGCTCCAGAGCCGCATCGATCTTCGCGATCAGCTTCCGCTGGCGGTCGCGGGCGCGAAGTTCAATTCCGCGATCGGACTCGTAGCTCGCCCGGTCAGTGACGTCGGGGTGCTGAGTTGAACTCCTGAAGGTGGTCCAGGGTCAGCTTGCTTTCCCGAAGGATATCGTCCCGCCAAGCGATGAGCTTTTTTCTAAAGTAAGCGCGCTGGCGCTCATTCATGAATGCTTCATCTTCAGACGGCTTATAATCTGGAGGCAGATCTAGGCCGCCCATGTCGCCTCCTATTCGCACGAACATCCTTACTGATCATAGCGAGAACGGATCAACACTTAGAAAGCTCTCTATCGCACTGATTGCAGCGTTATGACCTTCAACGCCTTCCAAGTCAAGGAGGCGCAATCGACACCCCCTCCTCGACTTTGACCGGTTCCTGCCACAGTTTTTTGTTCAATGATTGACCGAAATTAGAAGTTGGGCATAACATTGCCATCATAGCGCCGTTATCGCGCTCCCTCCGCGAGTCGCCCGCTCCCGCGTAACCTGGGTTGTCTGTACCAATGATTATTAAACTCGCGATACGCAACCTCATGCACGACCGTGCCCGCTTTCTGGTAACCCTCATCGGCGTCCTGTTTGCGGTGGTGCTACTCGCCGTTCAGCTTGGGCTCTATCTCGGTGCGCGCAAGATGATCGTGGGCATGGTCGCACACACAAAGGGCGACATATGGATCGCGGCCTATGGTGCGAACAGCTTCGAGCAGGCACCTATACTGACCGGCCGTGAACGCTTTTTGGCGCTGTCCGTTCCCGGCGTCGCCTCCGTGTCTCCCCTCGCCGTGTCTTTCTCGGGCTGGCGCAAGCCCGACTCGGGCACCGTGAACGTCATTATTATCGGCGCGGAGAAAGGCGAGGGAAGCCTCAAGCCGTGGAATCTCGTCGAAGGCGCCGCCGCGCCAACCTTGCAGGACGGCGTCATCGTGGACAGGACTTATGCCAAGATCCTGGGCGTTTCGGGTGTGGGCGCGACTGCCGAAATCACGGGACAGCGGGTGCGGGTGGAAGGCCTGACGAACGGCATCCGGTCTTTCACCACGTCTCCTTTTGTCTTTACGAGCATAAAAAAGGCGCGAGAAATCCTGTCCATACCGCCTGATCAAGCCACCTTCTACATTGTCAAGCTTACGCCAAGCGCCGATCCAACCCATGTAAAGCGAGAACTGGCGGCGAAACTGCCGGATGTGTCGGTCTATTCCAAGGCGGAGTTCTTGAAACTGAACCTTGATTATTGGCTCTTTGGCACGGGCGCCGGCGTTGCGCTTTTGGGCGGCGCCCTTCTGGGCCTTGTCATTGGAACCGTTATCGTGGCTCAAACCCTTTATTCAAGCACGAAAGACCATCTCACCGAATTTGCCACGTTGAGAGCTCTTGGTTCATCCTCCTCCTACATCCATAAGGTGATACTCGTGCAGGCGACCATAAGCGCCATCATTGGTTTTGCGATTGGCCTTGCGGTTTCGCTGGTGGTGGCGCAGTTCAGCGAGGTCACGCCAATGCCCATCGTGTTGACGCCGCTCTTGGCATTCCTGCTTTTGGGAGCGACGGTGGCGATGTGCGCCATTTCTGCTCTCTCATCGATCTACAAGGTTACGAAAATCGACCCTGCGATGGTGTTTGCACGATGACCGGGAGCCCTATTCTTGAGGCGCACCACATCGTCAAAGAACTTGGCGAAGGGGAAGGCAAGATTGTCGCCCTGAACGATGTCAGTCTGTCCCTTTATCCGGGCGAGTTCACGCTTCTCATGGGTCCGTCAGGGAGCGGAAAGACGACGCTTCTTTCGATCCTGGGCTGCATCCTGACTCCGACATCGGGCTCGGTAAAGCTCGCCGGCGAGTGCGTGGAAGGAAGTCAGCCGGAAGAGCTAGCCAGCCTCCGCCGCACCCATCTCGGTTTCATTTTTCAGTCGTATAATCTCTTTCCGACGCTGAATGCGTTCGACAATGTGCAGATCGGTCTCGATGTCCGCGGCTTTCCGCGTGCAGAGCGCAGACGGCGCGCCTTGCGCGCGCTTCACAATGTGGGGCTCGATCGCCGCCTTCGCAGCTATCCTGGAACTCTGAGCGGCGGCGAAAAACAGCGCGTCGCGGTCGCGCGCGCCATCGCGCCGTCGCCATCAATCATCCTCGCCGATGAGCCCACCGCCGCGCTCGACGCGGAAAACGGTCAGGCCATCATGGAGTTGCTGGCGAAAATAGCAAAGAAGGATAGGTGCGCCATCCTGGCCGTAACGCACGATTCGAGAACCATTCCATACGCGGACCGCGTCATCGAAATCGAGGATGGCAAAATTCTCGAGCAAAAAAAGAGCGCGCAATTCACGCGGATTGCAGCGGACACATCAGGGAGTGAAAACGCGTCGAACAGTGATCAGAGAAAGCGGCAAGTTCATGCGTAAAATCCGATCCACCTCCTGGATACGTCTCTTCGGTCTCGCTGCTATCGGAGCGACATTGATCGGTTCGGCGATGATCCTTGTGCTGGGGTCAATGCCCACGCACTCGGAACACGCTATCAGCCCCGAGACGACATGGGCGGCTGCCGCTCCTGGCCGCGTAGAGCCGAAGGGGCGCGAGCTTCGCATTGTTGCGCCGGCCCCCGCCGTCATCAAAGAGGTTCTCGCCGGTTTGAACGACCGCGTTCAAAAGGGCGACCTCCTGATCCGGCTCGATGACGAGGAACTGAAAGCGAGACTGGCCGCAGCCAAGGCGCAGGTGGCGGTCCGAACGACCGAGCGGGATAACGTAAAGGCCTCCGAAGCAGCACAGGATAGGCGAAAGGCGGAGGATAATCTCTACAATGCCGAGCGGGGCGCTTTTGATGCCAGACTGGACCTGGATCGCCTGATTTCGGAGGCGAGAGGAGGAAAGGCCTCGCTTGCTGACGTGCAAAACGGCCGGGCCGTTGTTACCGCCGCCAATGAAAAGGTGCAGCAGGATCAACAGAAGCTGAAGAAAGTGCTCGCAAAGGATCTGCCCGCGCTCAAGCGCGAGGAGGCCGCGCTGGCGGCCGCGCGCGCCGATGTTTCCGTTGCCGCCGCGAGTCTCGAGCGCATGCGCATCCGCTCGCCTATCGATGCCGCCGTTCTTGAGCTGAATGCAAAGAACGGAGAGATGGCGGGTGCCGCCGCCGAAAGCCCATTGCTGACCTTGGGAGATCCGGACCACTTGCAGGTTCGCGCCGAGTTGGAGGAACGCGACGTTGGCAAGATCTACCAAGGGCAGCCTGCCATCGTGAAATCGGATGCATTCCCGAATCGGACATTCGACGTTCGGGTTGCCACCATCGCGAAAGCGCTTGGCGCGCCGCAGCTCTCGTCGCGGAACCGGCGCAAGCAGGCGGACGTCGATGTCCTCGAGGTCGTTCTCGACTTGGAAGAAGGCGTTCCGTTGCTTCCGGGAATGCGGGTCGATGTTCTGTTTCGAGAGGCCGCGGCTACCCCGAAAAGCTCATCTGCGAGTTCGCAATAACAGCTCACTCCGCCGGAGCGGGAGTGCCCGGATTGAGGAATGGCTTCAGCCCATCCTCGGGAGCTGTGAGGTGCTCGGACGGTGAGGGCAAGGAACCAATGCTGTATCCATTGGACGCCGGAGATGATGTTCGTTCGACATCTGCGATCGAGATATACCGGCCCTCGCAAGGAGCCTGCCTTCCCATGGCGTAGCGCACTTCGATGTCACGATAAGCGATGTTCACCTCTTCCTCTCCGTAGGTCACTGTGCCGAAGGAGAGGCTGGGCCCGGGCAGGCAGAAGCCGGCCGCAAGCAACTTCCACTGACTTGCAAAATAGGCGAAACGCTCCGCGAAGCTTCGTCCCACGCGGTCGTAGGTCATGGCCGGGTTTGAAGCGGGCCAGATAAACAGGAACCGGAACTTATTTGCGGAAACCGGGGCAATGTTCGTAAGCGCGGCGTCGGGTTGTCTGCGCGCGACCTCGAACAACTCGTTCATGGTCTTCGGATCGAGCGCATTCACAATCGCTTTCGCCTGGTCGCCGGCGGCTGATTCTGAGACCGGGATGCATAATGTCAACAACCCGGCAGCAAAGGCTTTAAATGTGATTTGTCGTATCATGGTCGTGATGTTGCGTTTAAGTGGCCTATCCGTCAACATATTCGCTGTAACTTGCGCGGAAATCGGGCGGCAAGCCAAATGTTGCAATCGACAAGCTCACTTTTTTGCCTTAAGTAAGCGCAATTCCAGATCAACTGGCGCGGCGGGCTTGCGCTGCTTTTTCGGCGCAGCATGAAGGCTCCTTTGGTGTGCCGCAGAAGGAATTCAGGTATGAACATCATCGAGACGCTCGAAAAAGAGCAAATGGCGCAGCTCGAAACGAAGCGCCGCATTCCGACCTTCCAGCCCGGCGACACGCTCCGCGTCAGCGTGAAGGTCGTAGAGGGAACCCGCGAGCGCGTCCAGGCCTACGAAGGCGTTTGCATCGCGCGGTCCGGTGGAGGCTTCAATGAAAGCTTCACCGTGCGGAAAATCTCCTATGGCGAGGGCGTGGAGCGCGTATTTCCGCTTTACTCTCCGCTCATAGACAGCATCACGGTCGTGCGCCGCGGCAAGGTGCGCCGCGCGAAGCTCTACTACTTGCGCGGTCTGCGTGGCAAAGCCGCCCGCATCCCCGAGCGCACCGATAACCGGGCGAAGGCGCTGAAGGCGGAATTCAAGGGCTTCAAGCGGCCGAAGGGCAATCCTGACAACCTCAAGCTCATCAAGGGGCTCGAGGCCAACGACGAGAAGCGGCTGAATGAGATCGGGGTGATCAAGTTCGAGCAACTCGCCAACTTCTCGGACGAAGAGATCGCGCTGGTGGACGACTATCTCAAGCTCGGCGGCCGCCTTGAGCGCGAGGATTGGCCCAACCAGGCGCTCAAACTCATGGCCGAGACGACGGCGGACGAAGTTCCCGCCGTGGAGAAGAGGCTGCGCCGGAGGCGTAGCCGCCGTCCGCCGGAACCTCACGCTCCTGAAGCGCTGGACTCTGCAATGCAGGCCAGCGCTCCGAGCACGTCTAGATCAACCCGCCTAATAGGATCGCGTCCCCAACAGCAGACGCGTGCGCGCTAGCGGATAACCGTGCGCCGATGCACAACCACGCCGCGCCGCGGATAGACAGTGGTGCCGCGCGTAACAGTAGCACCGTAACGCGGGTACATGGCGGAATGACCGACAGCAGCGCCGCGTGGCCCAACGCAGCCGGCGCGGTAGACACCTTTCGCGCACATGACCGCGGATGCGTCCGTGGCGTAGGTCGTAATCCACGCGCCCAAGGTAAAAGCAAGTAAGATGAGTTTATACATATTATGCTCCCTTGCGCTTCGCACAGGATCGAAGCTTTGCAGAGCTTAGCGCAAGCAAAGAACCGAAAGAAAAATTGAAGGGAAGTGCAATTAATCAAATGCAAACGCATTTCGAAGCATTTTTAGAAAAATTTTTATTATCCTGCCCATAAATTCAGAGTTCAGGCTCTGAAAATCATTAAATAGAAAATCGCAAGAACGGCCATGAAAGCAGGCCAGCCAAGCATGAACCAGAGGCGCAGATAGCGAAAGTATAACGGCGGCAGCGGATCGCCGCTCCGAAGGCAGGCCTCCGCCATGCGCCTGAGCTGAATTTGCAGCCAGACAACAGGAAGCCAGCACACACCAACCAAAATGTAGAGCGCGATCGAGAGCGCGAGCCAGCCATGCGTGAGCGGCACACTGGCCAGTAGCGCCATCGTCACCCCTGTGAGGGGCTGGATCACCACTGCGGGCGCCGTGAAGAGCCAGTCTGCCATCACCACGGAGCGCCCCACCGCAGCCACCACGCGCGGGTCTTTTGTCCTGAAAGCGAGAAAGCCGTGAAACGCCGTCCCAAGGCCGGTTCCGAACAACAGCGTCGAACTGAGGATGTGAATGTACTTCAGGAGCAGGTAGCTCATAGCCTCGCTTCGAGCGCGATCATGGCCAGCGTGGCCAGCATGACGGCGAGGTTCTTCGTCAGCGGTCCCAATGGCTCGCCCCAGAAATGAGGAACGGCGGCCGTAGCGAGAACCGTGAACACCAGCATAGTGATGATCTGCAAGACCCCCACAAGGGCGGGACGGATGTTGGCGAGAAGCGCGGAGCCAAGAACGGCGTCGAGCGCCGCACCCCCATAGATCAGGGCCGAGGCCTGAGGGTCGCTCACACCGAGCCCCGACACCATCGCAATGCTCTTATCGAGCGGATAAACAAATCCGGAGATGATTGCCGTTGCGATCCAAAGCAGCCCGAGGCCGGTTCGAAGCGCGGGCTTGAAGAAATAGAGCCGGGCGTGCCAGAGGTCCGCTTGCGTCGAGGGGTCTGCAGCCATCGCTTCCGAGAGCGGGCGTGGCAGCCACTGCAAGGCTTCTTTCAGCGGCGTCACGCAGGCCGTGTTGCCACGCTCGAGCATGTCCAGGCTTTGGCGGGAGAGTGCGCCAAAGAAGAAATGTCCTCCCAAAGCGGATGCGCCCCGCAAGAACCACTCCGGCACCGTCAGCACGCCGGCTGGCGGAAGCCGAAGCCAGCGGCGGAGCGTGTGCGTCAACTGGTCCGTCGTCATCGGCTTGGGACCGGCAAAGTCGAGTTCCCGCGGCAATGGTTCGTTGTGATCCAGGAGGAGGCAAACGCCATAGGCAAGATCGGAAACGTGAAGCGGCTGAAGTTCCCACCTCCCCGCGGCAAGCCGGGGAGGGCGCGGCAACGCCCCAAGCGCCGCGAACAGCGCCGTGCTTTGTCCGCCCCTGCCGATAACCAGCGAGGGCCGAACGACCGTCCAGCCGAGAAGCTGATGGCTCTCTGCGAGGGCCAAACAGAAAATGTCGGCCTTGCGCTTGGAGAGATGGAATGTGGACTTGGCGCGGTCATCGGCTCCAAGAGCCGAGATCTGGATAAGCTTTTGAATCCTGAGCTCGGCGCAAGCCTCGAAAAGCGCCCGAGGCCCCGTCACATGAACGGCTTCGAGGCTGTTGGTCCCGTCGCCCTGGAAGATGCCGGCGGCATTGACGACCGCGTCGACATTCTGCAGGCGCTGCCGCCAGTCTTCCACACCATCGCGGGCGAAATCGCAAGGCACCGCTTTCCAGGCAGGGAACATGAATTGAAGTTGCGCTGTGTCTCTTCCACAGGCGACGACCTCGTGTCCGACCCTAGCGGCCTCGATGGCGATATGCCGTCCAATGAATCCGCTGGCGCCGACGACCAGAACCCGCATGGGGCTAACTCCGTTGTCAGGTCTTCTTGCCCGCCCGGAGTGTAATGACCGCCTGTTTTTTATTGCGCTCGCGCATTGTCGCAGGAAGCCCTCACCCTTTGGATTTCGGCGTGCCGTAGCGTCGCACATTGGGGTTGCGCTGCTGCGATCTCATTCAAGGGGCTGAGTGCTCTGAATTTCGCTCAAAGGCCGAGCGCTTCGAGAACGAGGGAGTTTACGGTATTCATATCGTAATAGCGCAGAGCCAGACGTCTGCTGGCCTCGGCCATCTGGGGCATAAGGTCTGGCCGATGCAACATTTGAATCATTCCGCGCGCCAAGCAGCATCGTCGCGGACCGCTACATGATAGCCGTTCGAACCTTCATGCACAAAATCGCGGCAACTGCGCGTGTCCGTCGTAATGATCGGACGCCCGAGCGCCAAAGCCTGGAAAAGCGAGCGCGGAGCGCCATTGCCGTAGGATGGCGCCACGATGACGTGGCACCTCGCGATCAGGCGGCTGGGGTCGTCGACAGGACCGATATACTGGACGAACTTGCGATATTGTTTGAGGACGGCCGTGGGCAGAGGCAGAGCCGCTTCGCCGGGCGTGCTCGCCAGAAAGAAGCGTGCGCGCCTTGCCTTGAGGCGCATGGCTTTTGCGGCTTCGCAGAACTCAACGATACCTTGAAGCCGGTCAAGCGGCGTCGCCATCAGAAACAGCACGCCCCGGTCAAGCGGAGGGAGGGGGTGTTCGACATGGCGTTGCAGATCTTCTCCCCACCCTCCAACGGTAAGCTGTGGTTTCTTTTCCGCCACAAGCTTGTTTTCCTGCGCATAGGCGCGGTCGTGCCCGCTGTGAAAGATCACGGCGTCACTCCAATTGAAAATGGTCCGGTAGACCGATTTCAAGGCTTGGCGGCGTCCCCAGATCGCCGCGCCCGCACCTTCCATAAAAGCAGGCCCCAGGCTGGGGACGATCGTCACGACATGCGGTACGCGGGCCATCTTGGCGGCGGCGACGCTGATGGCCCCGTTGCGCGCGGATTCGACAAGGACCACGTCGGGATTGGCGTCGGCCGAGGATCGTGCTGAGTTCGCGCATGCGCCGGTACTTGTCCCAAATGGCAAGTTGCGCGGGCAGCGAATAGGGTTCCGCGCCCAGGTGCGAAAGGATGCGGAGGTCATTGTTCGAGAGGTCGGGGGCAAAGGCGGAGACGCGGTGGCCACGGTTCACCATGTCGAGGATGAGGCCGTGGCAGGAACCGATAAGCGCGCCTGCAGATGACGCGGTAACGGCCACGCGTTTTCTCTGGGCCGGCAGCGGAAGGTACGGCCGTGCAGACTGTGGAACCGGATCTGAACTTACTGGAGGGGCGGCAGGCAGGGCGTCCAAGACAAACCGCATCACGACGGACCCAATTCAAACGGCGCTGGCGCGCATAAAATTAGGGGCTAACCGTTACTTTTTTAATATCGTTGCGCCGCCGGCGTCAAAGCTTAGCTTAGGCTAAACACGCCGACTCGGCTAAAGACGGGAAATTATTGATCCGGCCCGGTGATTGGATCGCAGCGCCCCCTCTCCCATGGGAGACGAAAATGAGCGCGGACTGCTTCAGCGCCGAAAAGCGAGCCGGGTTACTGGACAGCCGCCGTGGTCTCCGCGCCGGACGCGGCCAGCGCGTCGCGCTTGATCCGGGCCACCATGGAGGCAAGACCGTTCGAGCGCTGGGGCGTGAGATGATCGTTCAAGCCCAGCTTGGCGAGGACGGCCTTTTCATCGGTCGTGAGGATCTCCCGCGCTGTTCTTCCAGAATACAAGGCGAAAAGAACGGCTATGAGTCCGCGCACGATATGGGCATCGCTGTCGCCACGGAAGTCGAGGACCGCATCCGGCCCTTGCCCTTTTGCGTGCGTGATCAGCCAAACCTGGCTTGCGCACCCCCTAACCTTTGTCGCGGGGGTGCGTTCTGATATCATCCAAGGGTTCGAGTCCGCGGCCAAGCTCGATCAGATAGCGATACCGGTCTTCCCAGTCGTCGAGAAAACTGAAATTGTCGACGAGCTCGTCTATCTGCATGCCGCCCACCGTAAGCCTTTCCGTTTGTCGTTCATGCCATTCTGCAAATATCGAGCCAGCCGTGGGATAGCACAAGGCTAATACGGCTTGACGAGGCGTTCGAGATAATCAAGCTCAATGGGCGGCCGCGAGGGCTGGCCAAACCTCTTGCGAAGCTCTTCCAGGATGGCGCGCGCCCGCTGGACCGTGATTTCGTCCGGGACCTTGACGCTATCGCCATCGTCGAGACGGTCACCCTGCTTGCGGCCAAGCGGATCGCGGTTTGCCTGGCTGCCTCCGCGCTGGCCGCCCGAACGCATCATTTGCTCAGCCATGCTGCGCGCTCCCTGCCTCAGGCTCTCCACCGCGCGGCCTTCCTGGTCGCCCGCTTCGCCGAGATCGCTCTGCTTCAGCGCTTCGCCGGCATCACCCATGGCCCCCTCAGCGTCTTGCAACTTCTTCGTAACCGGGTCGTTGCCCTTCGCCCCCATCTCGGAAAGCATGTCCTGAAGCTGGCGCTGGAGGTCATCCTGGCGGTTCTTGAGGTCCGAAGAGCTCTTGCCGCGGGCTTGTCCGCGCTCGGCCTGTTGCCTTTGACCCTGGCCGCGTTGCCCGCGCTGGCCTTGCAGATCCTTATCGCCCTGCTCGCCTTCGTTTCCCTGCTGAGCCTGTGCCCGGAACGTATCGTCAAGGAGCTGCTGCTGCTGCCGGAGGATATCGGTCATGCGGTCGAGACGCTGCATGCTCTCTTTGTCTTCCTCTTCCGAGCCGCCTTTCGCGGTCTGTATCGACTCCAGAATGTCGCGAAGCTCGTTCAACATCTGCGCGGCGGCGTCAGTCGAGCCTGCTTTCGCAAGACGTTCGATCTTATCGAGAAGCTGCTGAAGATCCTGCGGCGAAATCGTTTGTGTATTCGGCGACTGCCCGGCCTTGCTGTTCTTTCCCTGCTGCTGCCTGAGCGCCTGCATATAGTTATTAAGCGCCTGGCGAAGCTCGGACATCAACTTCTGAATCTCTTCCTGGGACGCTCCCCTCTCGATGGCATCCTTCAGGCGTTCCTCGGATGCCCGCACGTCTCTCTCGGCGCTGGAAAGGTTACCATCCTCGATGCGAAGGGCGACGTCCCAGAGCTGATCGACGATGCTTTCGATGTCCTCGATCGAAGGTGAGTGCCGGAGCCGCCAATAGGCGGAACGCAGGCCGAGGTAAACGGTCGGCGCCGTGCCTTCGTCTTCGGCGCTGATCCCAAGCGCATTGAGGTTGCTCGCAACAGGGGTGGTATCGCCAGGTTTCTCGACAAGAGAACGCCGCTGGGCGACGACCGCTTTCGCAAGCGGCTTCGTGAACTTGCGCTCCGGCAGGATGATGCCGCGGGGAGCGCTATGTCCCACATGTCCGGCTTCATCCTTGGCGGCGAGCGTCACGACCACGGGAAGGCCTGCCCAGGGATGGGCGGTCAAATCCTTGTAGGTCTTGCCGTCACCCGCTTTCACGGGCGCGCGCGGCAACGAAAGCGGAAAGACAGGGGGCTTGCCGATCTGAGGCGCGGGTTCGTAGGGAAGCCCTTCGGGCCCCTCGGCGATTTGATCGACACGCGCCTCGGCGCTCGCAACGCCGTAGTCATCATCCACCTTGTACTTGAAAAGCATGACGGCGCGGTTCGATACCTCGATAGGCCCTGTAAATGCGATCGTGGGCGCATGATCCGGAACCACCGTCAGTGGCCATGATTTTACGCTCTCCAGCAGGCCGCCGATGGCGAGAGTGGCGCTTTGATCGAGCGTCTGAGTATACTCGGCATAGGTGTCGCTGGTTTCGCCCGCCGCTTCCAGCGTCTTCGAATGCTCGGGGGCGTTTAGCGATACCCTGTAATCCTTCGCGCCCTCTCCGTTGATCTTGACGGTCAGCAACGATCCTTGCGGAACGGAAATGGGCTCGCCTCCGCCTGCAGCGGACAGCACGAAGGGCTCTTTCCTGGTGTAGGCAGGCGGCGAGATCCAAGCGTCGATGCGGAAATCGGGAGCGGGGACTGCGATTTCCGGCACCTTGAATGCCGATTGGACCCGGCCCGGCAAATCGGTTGAGGCCCATGCCACGACAGCGACCAGCATCAGGACAAGGAGCGCTCGCAATGCGAAAGGGTCGTGGCGGTCGACGCGGGGGCGAACCGGACCAGCTTTCAGCTTGGCGATCGACTTCGCGGCTCGGGCGCGGTGCGCCTGCCATAAGGCTACTGTTTCCGGAGAAACGGCTTCCTGGGAGAGCGTGTCGTTGTACGCCGTGAGCGGGTGATGCTCCAGGGCGGATGCCTGCTCGATGCGCGCGATGGATTTCTCGCGCGTCGGCCGTTTCCACAACACCAGCGGCAAAAGGGAAAGCCCGAACGCTGCCCCGAACCACCAGAGCAAGCTGGAATGGAAGCGCGGCGGCAACAGCTGCCACACTTCGAAAGCCGAGAGGAGGACGAAGACACCCAGGACCGCCACGGGAAGCCACACGCGCGGCCACAGCGTTTCGAAGATCATGGCGCGCTTTGCCTCGCGCACTTTCGCTTCGAGCAGACGATCCTCCTTCGAGGAGGGGGGCTCCGCCACGGCGTTCCCGGACTTATCGTTATTCGCCATCATGGAAGGACGATACCATACAAAACACGGCCCTCTATGTTCGTTCGATGTAGATCAACCCGCCATTAATCGGAACCGGCTAAAGGCGGAAAAGTTGATCGCTTCTAAAATGCCAGAGCAGCTAATCCGTGACCCAAATGGACTCGGGCTGCGCTAGAGCGCTTACACCGGCTGCCGGAGCTTGATCGCCGCCGCGAGCGTGCCCTCATCGAGATAATCGAGCTCGCCGCCGATGGGTACGCCGCGCGCGAGCCTTGTGATCTTGACCGGCAGGCCCTCAAGCTCCGCCGCGATATAGTGTGCGGTCGATTGCCCTTCCACTGTCGCGTTGAGCGCGAGGATGATCTCGGCAACGCCCGGCGCATGGGCGCGCTCGATCAGCTTTGTGATGGAAAGATCGTCCGGCCCGCGCCCATCCAGCGGCGACAGCGTGCCGCCCAGCACATGATAGCGCGAGCGAACGATGCGCGCCCGCTCCAAAGCCCACAGATCGCCGACCTCCTCCACCACGCAGATGAGCGAAGCGTCGCGCGTTGCGTCGATGCAAATCGCGCAGGGCTGCTGTGTGTCGATGTTACCGCATTCCTTGCAGATCGCGATCTTGCCGGCGGCGTTGCTGAGCGCGCGGGCAAGAGGCAAAAGGAGCTGTTCGCGCTTCTTGATGAGATGCAGCGCAGCGCGGCGCGCGGAGCGCGGCCCAAGCCCCGGCAGCTTCGCGAGCAGCGCGATCAGCTCTTCGATTTCGGCGCCGGAGGTCTTCTTTTGCGGAGCATGCATGCCGCTTTAGGTAACGAATGGGTTCTCAATCCGCAACCGTTGGATTTGACATCGCCCAGCTACCGCGCTTCTTAATTTGGGAGGCGGTTCATGACATTCGTGGCTCTTCTTATTTTCGAACAGTTCTTTAAGGGCCGCTCAGCTTCGAAAACTGCTTAGCACCGCGTCCAGGAGCCCGGGGAACCGCGCGTCGAGGTCTGCCTTCCGGAGCGTGGAGATGAAGCACACGCCCTCTTTGCGCTGCGCGATCACGCCGGCCTCCCGCAGGATGCGGTAGTGGTGCGACTGCGTCGATTTTGCGATCTCGAGGCCCGCCACGGCGGCAAAGCACGCAAGCTCCCCGCGCTTCGCCAAGCTGTGCACGATATGCAGCCTCACCGGATCGCTCAGCGCGTAAAGAACCGCCTCGAGCTTCAGAGGCCACGTCTTCTGAAGCGCATCATCTGTCATGGCGAAAAGATGGCGCGCCTTACCGTGAGTTCAACAGTTCGGTTGCGTTGTGCGGGACTGGCGGAGCGTCGTCGCTCCGGGCGTATCAACGTAGCCGGCGGTGAGCGCGCGCCGGGAGTAGCCCATCCGCCGCCGGAGACACCCCGGAAGAACCAGTTGTGGATTGCGGCGCTTTCTCCTGCGCGACTTGCGCCAATATACCGCAAGCTTCGCTCAATGATTCGAAAGGGGGCGACATGGGAAAGGCGAATGGGAAGGCGCAGGAGCGCACATTCACGGTCGATATGTGGTGGACGGACCTCCACGACGTCGAGATTGGGTTCTTCATCCATTCCCGGCATCGCGCGAAGTCTCGGGAATTCACGCAGGATTTGGACGTGATCGGGGAAGTGCTGGAAGGCGGCGAGCGGTCGGGGCTGATCACCTACCGCCAAGGGCTTTGGAAATCAGAAAACCCCGGCGAAAAGCGTCTTGTGCTCAAGCTTTTTACGCCATCCATGAACTGGCGCGCCAGCATGGACATGCTGGTCGGGCGGAGCGTCCAGCTTTCGGCAGGGGCAGGCGGCTTTCCGGTGATGGCCTATTCCATCCACATCGATGGGCTCGATCAAGTCATCCAGCTTGAACGCTCCGCACGCAAGTGGCCCGGACTGCCGGAGCAGTTCTCGTTCTTTCTGATGGAGAATGGCGAGGCTAGGCTCTACACATTGCGGCATGATTGGATCGACATCAGCGGCAGTTACACGCTGTTCGACCAGACCGGCGCAAAAATCGGCCACGTAGCGGGCCATATCTTCGATCTGGGCGGCCGGTGGGATGTGGTCCTGAGCGCGGGTTGCTCTCCATACCTTGCCACAATTCTGCAACTCGTCAGCGCGATGCTGAAATTCAACGCTGCCGCCCGCCGCCATGTGAACCGCCTGACGCACGAGGTGTCGAGCGGCGCCATAAAACTCGCCCTCGAAAAGCACGAGAGCGACCTTTACTTGAACCCGCGGCGGAATTCGCACTGATCGCAGGCGTCTTGCCCGCGGCAAGTGCTGCGCCGGGCGAGAGCGCGCACAAGAGCCGGAGCAAGTGCTCGCGCTTCATGGCGATGCAGCCCTCCGTCGGCGCGAGGGAAGGGCGCGCGACATGAAGAAAGATCGCGCTCCCCCGTCCTCGCAATCGCGGCATCACGTTGTAGTCGAGCGCGACGATCACATCGTACAGATGATCGTCGCGCCAAAGGCTTTCGGTGCTCGCCGCATAGGGGAGTGTGACTTTGCGATTGTAATTCCGGTCATTCGGCGCGTCACACCAGCCGAATTCGGCGCGGAGCGGCTCGGCGTGCAGCGCGGTTAGCGGGCGCCTCACTCTGTCGGGGCGATAGTAAACCATCGCGCAAGTCCAAGCGCCCAACGGCGTTGTTCCGTCCCCTTCCTTTTTCCAGGCTCGCACGCCACCCTTTCCAAGGGCGGCCGGAAAATGTAAATTTTTATAAACGATCACGCCGGTCCTGGCGGCGTCCGACTTTGTGAGCAGCCGTACGATGTTTCGTTTTCGCGTTTTTTCTTGCAAGTTTTGAGGTAGATTTTGATTGCGCACGAGTGAACCCGTTGCGTTGCATAGACCCGCCTCTTAAATCAGAAGCGTAAGCTTTGACCGGAGACAATTATGAGCAACACGCGCAATATCCTGGTTGTCGACGATGATCAAGACCTTGCGCTTTCGCTGGCGGAGCAACTCGCTCTTCATGAAGAGTTTGAAACGCACGTGGCTCACAGCGCCGCGCAGGCCTTCGCCGCCGTGAAGGGCAAGCATACCGATCTCGTCCTTCTCGATGTCGGGCTTCCCGACATGGATGGGCGCGAAGCCTGCCGCCTTCTGCGCAAGAACGGTTTCAAGCATCCCATCATCATGCTGACCGGCCAGGATAGCGACTCCGATACGATCCTCGGCCTGGAGTCAGGTGCGAACGACTACATCACCAAGCCGTTCCGCTTTGCGGTATTGCTTGCTCGCATTCGCGCGCAGCTGCGCCAGCACGAGCATAGCGAGGAAGCCGTCTTCACGATCGGGGAATATTCGTTCCGCCCAGCGGCCAAAATTCTGATCGATAAAAAGGGCGCCAAAGTCCGCCTGACGGAGAAGGAGACTTCGATCCTGAAATATCTCTACAGGGCAGGCGAAAAGGTCATTTCGCGCGATGTCTTGCTGCATGAAGTTTGGGGATACAACGCCGGGGTCACGACCCATACGCTCGAAACCCATATCTATCGTCTCCGCCAGAAAATCGAGCGCGACCCTTCCCGCGCCGAGCTGCTGATCACCGAGGCTGGCGGATATAAGCTCATCCCCTGACGCTTTCGCCACCAAGTGTGGCCCACTCTGAGTTGCTAAATCCTTCGAATCAAACAAATCTATGCCTGTTCTTGTGAGGAGTTAAGAATGCGCTAACAAAACCGGGTGGGTGATCACGATGCTCGACCACAAAATCGAGCTTTTGCAGCAGGTTCCTTTGTTCTCTCGATTGTCGGAGGAGCTGCTAGCCGCAGTCGCCGAGTCGGGCAGAAAGGCCTTCTTCGAAGCCGGTGAAAAGCTGATCACCGAAGGGGAGGCTGGGAGCGCCGCTTATCTTATCATGACCGGTAAGGCTGGGTGTCCGAGAGTCGAGGGCGGCGAAATTCTCACCGAGGATCTCTGGCCCGGCACGCTTGTCGGTGAACTCGGAATGCTGGTTGAAACCGTCCACAATGTGACCGTCACCGCGCAGGAGAGACTTCGCGCTCTTGCCATTCATCGCGACGCATTTCGCTCCGTTATGGAAGCGCACCCGGAGTTAGCGCAACACATTGCTGAAAAGCTTCTTGTCCGCCTTCACGGACTTGCGGCGGAAATTCGTACAGTGGATGAGAGGCTGGCGCACCTGGAAGAGGCCGCGTAGACCTCTCTTTTGCGGCCCGCAAAACCCGTAAGCCTCAGCTTTTGCCCGCTCGGTCCCAGAACGACTTGATCTTGCTTAGGAAGTTTGCGCTCTCGGGATGCGTGGCATCGGTGGACGCCTTCTCGAACTCCTTCAGAAGCTCTTTTTGCCTGCGCGTCAGGTTCTGTGGCGTCTCGACTTCGACTTGAACGTAGAGATCGCCCGTCAACTTCGACCGAAGCACCGGCATGCCCTTCCCGCGCAAGCGAAACTGCTTCCCTGTCTCAGTGCCTTCGGGGATTTTCACCCGCGCGCGACCGCCATCGATGGTGGGAACCTCGACCTGTCCGCCGAGGGCCGCGGTCGCCATCGTGATGGGGACGCGGCAAAACAGGTCGGCACCATCCCTTTGGAAGATGTCGTCCGGCAGGATCGAGAGGAAGATGTAAAGATCACCCGCGGGACCGCCGCGAATGCCCGCCTCGCCTTCGCCCGCCAATCTGATCCGCGTTGAATCTTCGACACCGGCGGGAATGTTGACCGACAAGGTTCGTTCGCGCGTAACCCGGCCGCTGCCCGCGCAGACCTGGCAGGGCTTCTGAATGATTTCTCCGCGGCCCTGGCAGGTCATGCAGGTGCGCTCGATCGTGAAGAAGCCTTGGCTCGCGCGGACCTTGCCGAAGCCTTGGCAGGTCGGGCAAGTGATGGGACTCGACCCTGATTCCGCGCCAGCGCCGCCACAAGCGTCACAGGTAACCGAAGCCGGAACGCGAATTTGCGCGGTCTTGCCGTTGAACGCCTCCCCGAGCGTGATCTCCATGTTGTATTTGAGATCGGAGCCGCGCTCCTTGGAACTCCGTCCGCGGCTGCGGCGGCCGCCCATGAATTCGCCGAAGAGATCGTCGAAGATCTCGGACATGGAGGCTGAGAAATCAGTTCCGAACCCGTAGCCTGCGCCATTAGCGCCAGGGCCCTCGAATGCGGCATGCCCGAACTGGTCGTAGGCGGCCCGCTTCTGAGGGTCTTTCAAGGCCTCATAGGCCTCGTTGACTTCCTTGAAGTTGATCTCGGCGGTGTTATTTCCCGGATTGCGATCCGGGTGAAATTCTTTCGCGAGCCTCCGGAAAGCGCTTTTGATTTCGTGTTCGGCTGCGCCCTTTTTCAGGCCGAGCACTTCGTAGTAATCGCGCTTCATGGTTTGTTCTTAAGATCCTCGATCATCGAAGCTTCACTGGGGCTGAAGGATCAGCTTAAGCTTTTCGAGTATAAACCTATTGCACACTCAGGCTCTTGGCTAGCCTGCGTGTGAAAATAGGGAGAGCGGGTTGCGCCCTCCCAGATCGTTTTCTACGCTGACTTCTTCTTGCTTTCGTCGTCCTTGACTTCCTCGAACTCGGCATCCACCACGCCATCGGACGAGGCCGCACCGCCGGAGCCCTGCGCCGTTCCGCCTCCAGGGGCTTGCCCGGCTTCGGCGCCGCCAGCACCGGCTTGCCGGTAGAGCGCCTCTCCAAGCTTCATGGCGACCTTCGCAAGATCGTCTGCTTTAGCGCTGATGCGGGACGCGTCGTCGCCAGCGGATGCTGTCTTCAGTTCCGCCAAAGCGGCCTCGACGGCCTTGCGATCGGCCTCGGAGACCTTGTCGCCGAGTTCCTGAAGCGTCTTCTCCGTCGAGTGAATGAGGGCCTCGGCCTGGTTCTTGGCTTCAACCAGTTCGCGCCGTGTCTTGTCGGTCGCCGCATGTGTCTCGGCATCTTTGACCATGCGATCGATTTCGGAGTCGCTCAAGCCGCCCGATGCCTGGATGCGGATCGATTGAGCTTTGTTGGTCGCCTTATCGAGCGCAGACACATTCACGATACCGTTAGCGTCGATGTCGAACGTCACTTCAATCTGAGGCACGCCACGCGGCGCGGGCGGAATGCCCACAAGGTCGAATTGGCCGAGCAGCTTGTTGTCCGCCGCCATTTCGCGCTCGCCCTGAAAGACGCGAATCGTGACTGCATTCTGATTGTCTTCGGCGGTTGAGAACACCTGGCTCTTTTTCGTCGGGATCGTGGTATTGCGGTCGATCAATCGCGTGAAGACGCCACCCAGCGTCTCGATGCCGAGCGAAAGCGGCGTAACGTCGAGAAGCAGAACGTCCTTCACGTCGCCCTGCAGAACGCCGGCCTGGATCGCGGCGCCCATGGCCACCACTTCGTCCGGATTGACGCCCTTATGGGGCTCTTTGCCGAAGAAGTTCTTCACAACTTGAGCGATCTTGGGCATGCGGGTCATGCCACCGACAAGGACCACTTCGTCAATCTCGGCGGCTTTCAGTGAAGCGTCGCGAAGCGCTGCATCGCACGGCCCAATGGTCTTTTGAATAAGGTCGTCCACCAAGCTTTCGAGCTTCGCGCGCGTCAGCTTCATGGTGAGGTGCTTCGGCCCGCTCTGGTCCGCCGTGATGAAGGGCAGATTGATTTCGGTCTGCTGAGCGCTCGAAAGTTCGATCTTGGCCTTCTCCGAAGCTTCCTTCAGGCGCTGAAGAGCGAGCTTATCTTTCCGCAGATCGATGCCGTTCTCTCTCTTGAACTCGCTCGCCAGATAATCGACGAGACGCATATCGAAATCTTCACCGCCGAGGAACGTATCGCCGTTCGTCGACTTCACCTCGAAAACGCCGTCGCCGATCTCAAGGATCGAGATATCGAACGTGCCGCCGCCCAAGTCATAGACTGCGATCGTCTTGGAATCTTTTTTCTTGTCGAGACCGTAGGACAGCGCGGCCGCGGTCGGCTCATTGATGATGCGGAGAACTTCCAGGCCCGCGATCCTGCCAGCATCCTTCGTGGCTTGACGCTGAGCGTCGTTGAAGTAGGCGGGTACGGTGATGACTGCCTTTTCGACCTTCTCGCCGAGATAAGCTTCGGCTGTCTCCTTCATCTTTTGCAGGATGAAGGCGGAGATCTGCGAGGGCGAATATTTCTTGCCGTGGCTTTCGACCCAAGCGTCGCCATTATCGCCGCGCACGATCTTATAGGGCACCAGGCCCATGTCCTTCTTGACCATCTCGTCTTCAAATCGGCGGCCGATGAGACGTTTGATCGCAAAAAACGTGTTTTCCGGATTTGTGACCGATTGACGCTTTGCGGGCAACCCAATCAATCGCTCGCCGTCGTTTGTGAAGGCAACCATGGAGGGCGTTGTCCGCATTCCCTCCGCATTTTCGATCACCTTGGGATGGCTTCCCTCCATCACGGCCACGCAAGAATTGGTCGTGCCCAGGTCAATGCCAATCACTTTCGACATAGTTCAGAACCTCGTGCTGCTCATCTAGCTGCGAGACGTTAAGCTGCGTGCCGCCAGCGACCCCGTTTAACGAATAGACTTTTGTCCCGCGCCGAGATGCTTATCTCGAATTGGTGATCATATAGGGGAGCGCACAAGACCGCGCAAGCGCCTCTGGTTCAAGGCGTGGCTTCAAAAGCGCTTAGCGAACAAGATATTGCATTTGGCGCGGATTTAAGGCGACACAGGAGCGTTTTGACGCAGAGATTTTTCGCAGAATTTCCTCCTCACACCACTCGAAATTACGCCGCTGCCGTTGTCGCGACCGAGGCGCAGGCGGCTTTCGGTTTTCCCTTGCGCGCGCCTTTTGGCAAGGCAATGATGAGGGGTTGCATAACAATGGCTTAGGAGGCGCCCATGACCGACATTCTACCCAGCGCATTCAGCCCGGCGGGCGGGCTCGCGGCCACACCGCACTCTCCTGCCGGGCTTCTCCCCTTCACAAGCTTCAGCAGACACGAACTCAACGCAATTTTCTCTTTGTACGGCGCAAAGGTCGCCGCAGGCGAGTGGCGCGACTACTCCATCGATTTCTTGAAAGACCGGGCTGTTTTTTCGATTTTCCGCCGCAGCACGGAGCGGCCGCTTTACCGGATCGAGAAAAACCCAAAGCTGACGAAGCGGCAAGGCGCCTATAGCGTCGTCGCCATGACTGGCCTCATCCTCAAGCGCGGACATGATCTCGCAAAAGTGCTGTGCGTTCTCGACCGGAAACTGTCCGTGGTCAAAGGCTGTCCCTAGGGCCTACCGTCTTTGATGGAATCAAAAGCGGCTCTGTTTTTGTTTTATCGTGCCTTATCGGAAAACCGCTTCGCAGCTTTCGACGCACTGTCGAGCGCCAGCCAAAAGAAAAGGCCCCGTCGCCGGGGCCTTCCTGAACTTATTGGGGGCAATTTATCGTCTGTCGCCGAAGAGCTGGAGCAGCGCGATGAAGATGTTGATGAAGTCGAGATAGAGGCTCAGCGCACCCATGATCGCGCTTCTGCCAAGCGTCTCTTCTCCACCGCTCGCATTGGTGTAGTAGTTGTCCTTCAGCTGCTGCGTGTCATAGGCGGTCAAGCCCGTGAAGATGAGCACCGCTAGCACCGAGATCGCGAACTGCAAGCCGGTCGAGCCGAGGAAAGCGTTCACGATGCTCGCGATCACAATGCCGATCACGCCCATCATGAGGAACGAGCCCAACTGCGTAAGGTCGCGCTTCGTCGTGTAGCCGTAAAGGCTTACAGTGCCGAAGGTCGCGGCCGTGATGAAGAAGATCCGCGCAATCGAGGCACCGGTATAGATGACGAAGATGCTCGACAGCGACAGTCCCATCAACGCGGCAAATGCCCAGAACACCGCCTGAGCGGTGGCTGAACTCATCTGGTTCACGCGCGCCGCAAAAAGGAACACGATCGCAAGGGGCGCGAAGGCGATAACCCACCTGAGCCAGCTCACGTAGATGGCCTTGCCGAGCGCGGTGAGCATCAGGCCGTTCGGCAGCTTCGCAGCCGCCGAGGACGGATCCACCGTAACCGCCATTGTGAAGAACGCATAGGCGACGACGCCCGTGAGCACGAGGCCGATGCCCATATAGTTGTAAACGCGTATCATATACGCGCGCAGGCCTTCGTCTATTGCGACGGTGCCCGCACCCGCTCGAGCGCGCGCGTTATACGCTCGTGAGCTTTGGTAGTCTGCCATGTTTATTTGGTCCCTGACTTCATTACCCAAGGTCTGCGCAAAAGGTCTTCCAGGTTTAAGCCCTGAGCGGCCTGGAGCAAAGCCTCTTTGTCAGGCGGCCTGCCCTTTCTTCGCCATCAAGACGTTCACTCGGAACGCAGATAGTGCGCCGGTTTCGCTGACAGAACCCTTAAAGTTCCTAGCGCTCCCAGCATCGTCACGAATATGGTCTCAATGAGAGAGGGCTGCAATAGCGCATAGAGGGACAGGCGGAAGCTGAAATCCATCACATACGTTACAATCAAGTAGGCCGCGGCAAGCCCGAGCGCGGCCGCAATAATCGACAGGCTTAACGCCAGCGTCAGATATTCGAGGAGGTGCGCCAAAATGATGCGGCGCTTGGCTGCGCCCAAGGTTCGAAGCACGACGGCTTCGTAGATCCGCCGGCGCTGAGCGGTGATCAAGGCGCCAGCCACGACCAAAGCGCCCATGATGAGCGTTACGCTGCCAGCGATCCGCACCGCGCGCATGACCTTATCGAAGATGCCGTTCACAGCGTTCAGGGCGTCGCGAACGCGGATGGCCGAGACGACCGGGTAGGCTGCGCCGATTGCCTTCACGACGCTGGCTTCGGCTTTCGTGTCCGGTTGCTGCCCCTCCGGCCAGGTCAAGGTCGCAAGGTAGGTGAAGGGCGCTTGCCGAAGCGCATTCGGAGAGAAGATCATCACGAAATTGATATCGATCGAACCCCATCTCACCTTCCGGAAATTCGCGATTTTGGCGGAGAGGCTTCGTCCGAGCACGCTGACGGTTACGGTGTCCCCGATCTTGAGGCCGAGAGCCTTCGCAAGGTCGGCTTCGAAGGAAATGAGCGGCTCGCCTTCGTAATCGGCGGGCCACCATGCACCCGCCGTAATTTCGGAGCCGGTGGGAAGTGTCTCCGAATAGGTGATGCCCCGGTCGCCGGTCAGAACCCACTCGGCGGAGGATGGGGCTTTGATCTGATCGGCAGGTACGCCGCGAAGCGCCAACAGCCGTCCGCGCAGCATTGGCGCGGTCGAAATCCGCGCGCCTGGAGCTTTCGCGCTGAGCACATTCTCGAACGCGGGGAGTTCCCGTTTTGGAATGCCGATAAAGAAGTAGCTTGGCGCTTTGTCCGGCAGGCGCGTCTTCAATTCATCCGAGAGAGAGGCGTCGACAAGCGAGACCGCCGTGAGAAGCGTGAGCCCTGCGCCAAGCGACAGGGCTATCGTTCGCGCCAGACTTGCGGGGCCGCCGATGTTTGCGAGCGCCAACGCCATCTCGGGCCGCTTCGGGCGCTTCAGTCCCGCGGCCAGCCGGCGAATGCCGGCGCCCGCGCCCCAGAACAAACCGAAGATCGCAATAAGCCCCGCGCATGTGAAAGCGGCGATGCGGTGTTCTCGCGCAAGAGAGACGGCGACCAGCGCCAGCAGCGCGACAATCAAAAGCGATGAAATCCAATAGAAAGCGGGTGGCAGGCGGCGATCCTCGCCGCCATTGCGGAAAAGTTCCGCCGCGCGAACCTGCTCGGCCCGCCCCAACGGCCAGAGAATAAAGGGAAGCGCCGACAGCAACCCGAACAGAGCCGCGAGACCAAGAGCCCTGCCTTGCAGGCCCGGCTCGATCGCGATGGGCACAAAACCGGTCACCAGGCTCGCGATCAGCCACGGCGCCCCCGCCGCAATCGCAAAGCCGATCAGGATGCCGAGGAGCGCGAGAAGGCCGATCTCTATAAAGAAGACGCGAAAAATGATGCGCTGGGTGGCCCCTAGCGACTTGAAGGTCGCTATGGTTATGCGGCGTCTTTCGACGAAGGCGGCCACGGCGTTCGCCACGCCGATCCCGCCCGTCAGCATCGCCGTCAAACCGATAAGCGTCAGGAATTCTGTCAGCCGCTTGAGCGTGCTTTTCACGCCGGGCGCTGGGTCAGAGCTGTCGCGCACGAGAAACCCAGCTTCGGGAAACCTGCCGGCCAGGTCTTTTCTGAAATCGGGCGGGACGCCGGACCCCGTCTTGATGCGGTATGCCCAGCGAACGAGGCTGCCGGGCTCGACCAAGCCTGTCTTCTTCAGCGTATCCGGAGAGAGCAGAATCCGCGCACCAAAGGCCGGCCCGGCCGCAAGGCGGTCCGGCTCCTGCTCGATGACGGCTTTGACGGGAAGAGAGGCGTTGCCGATGGAAATGCTGTCGCCAAGGCTTACCTGTAACTGCTCGAGAATGCTCCGATCCACCGCAAGGCCGCCTTGCTTCACCGAAGCAAGCCCGTAGCCCTCTTCGAAGGTCGCCGCCCCGTAGAGAGGATAGGCGTCATCGATGGCCTTCAGATCGACAAGCGCTTGCGCGTTGCCGTCCGGCCTGCGGGCCATTGCCCGCATGGTGGCGACCTCGCTCACGTCACCGAACGACCGGAGATAGGCCACTTCTTCCGGGTTCGCCTGCCGGTGCACAAGGGTTGCCTCGACATCGCCGCCAAGGAGCACAGTTCCCTCGCGGGCAAGCGAGTCCTGGATCGCATCCGACAGGCTGTTGATCGCGCCGATGGCTCCCGTCCCGAGTGCGATGCAGATCAGGAAAATCGTGAACCCCGAAAAGCCGCCGCGCAAATCCCGCAGTGCGAGGCGAAGTGCGAGCGGCAAGCGGAAGCGGCGTTCCCGCCCTTCCGCCCCGGTTTCAACGGCGCCCGTCATGCGTAGGCTGTCTCATGGATCGAGCGCACCATGCGGCCATTCTTCAAGGCGACGACGCGCTCGCAACGCCGGGCAAGTTCGGCGTCATGCGTAATGAGGATGAGAGTGGTTCCCATCCTTCGATGCAGAGCGAAAATGAGGTCCATGATCTGCGCGCCGGTTTCGCCATCGAGATTTCCGGTCGGTTCGTCGGCGAAAAGGATTTTGGGCTGCGCCGCCAGCGCACGCGCGAGCGCAACGCGCTGCTGCTCGCCGCCTGAAAGTTCGCCCGGTGTGTGATGATGACGCGCCGAAAGACCCACATCGGCAAGAGCGGCCTCGGCACGCTCGAAGGCATCGCTTCGATTGAGAAACTCGAGAGGCAGCGCGACATTCTCGATCGCGGTCATGGTCGGGATCAGGTGGAAGGACTGAAACACGATGCCGACCGAGCGCCCTCTCACCTCCGCCAGCTGGTCTTCGTTCATTCGCGTGAAATCCTGGCCCGCGATCAGCACCTGCCCCGATGTGGCGGCTTCGAGCCCGGTCATCACCATCAAAAGCGATGATTTGCCGGATCCGCTTGGCCCGACGAGCGCAAGCGATTGCCCTTCCGGCACCGCAAGGTCGATGCCTCGCAAAATCTCGACAGGCCCCGCCCTGCTCTTGAGTGTGAGCGTCACGCCCTTTAAATCGATGACCGGAGAAGCGCGCCTTGAGGGATCCCCGATGGGGAGGCCGAGGAAGCTGAAGGAACCTGCAAATGAATCACCGTTTCAAGGTTGCGTCGCCCGCCCTCATATGGACGCGCCTTCTCGTTTTTGCGACGGCCGCGATTGTAACATTCCATGCCGCGAACGCACCGGCCCAGGCGGAACCGGCGCAAGACAAGCAAGAGATCGTGATCCTTTCGTTCGGCGATAGCCTGATGGCGGGCTATCAAATCCCGATCGACAAAGCCTTCCCGGCGCAGTTGGAGGCGGCGCTGAAGGACAAAGGCTATCCGGTCCGGGTCTTGAATTCAGGCGTTTCCGGCGACACGGCCGCGGAGGGACTGGCGCGGCTCGACTGGAGCCTTAACGAGAAGGTCGACGGCGCGATCGTGGAATTCGGCGCGAACGATGCGCTCCGCGAAATCGATCCGAAGGTCACGGAACCGTCGCTCGATGAAATCCTGAAGACGCTGAAGGAAAAGCGCATCGAGTTGCTCGTCGCAGGCATGGAAGCGCCCCGAAATTGGGGAATGGGCTACGACGATGCCTTCCGGGCGATGTATCCAAGGCTCGCGGCCAAATATGGCGCGCTGCTCTATCCCTTCTTTCTGAAAAATGTCGCGACCGTGCGCTCCCTCAATCTGGCGGATGGGCTCCATCCCACACCTGAAGGCGTCGCCGTTGTCGTACGGAACATTCTCCCCGAGGCCGAAAAACTCATTGCACGCATTCGCGAGAAGCGCGCGAGGAGCGCGGTGCAGCTTCGCTAGAGCTTATAAACTCATTGCTACGCATCATAGTGATCCATCCTCGGCTTATCGTTCGGCGATACAGGAACGTTTTCGCTGTCTTGTTGAAGACGAGGAAGAACTGGACGCCCGATTCGTCTCAGATCGGACCGATACAGGTTTCATCTTCGCGCATCATTTCCGAACGCGGGCTGCACGTTCGACGGATCAGGGATGTCGAAGCTGGTCGCCTTGCCCTGAAAGCGATCTTGTAGTGGAACCCGTTGATTTGGGTGACTCGAACCCCATCGTGCGGACCCAGCTTTTTGTAAAAAAGGATCGAGCGGCTTGCTCCAAGAGGCGTATTCCGGGAAATAAGCGAAATCGGGATTTGCCATCGAACTGGTCCCAGGCATCGAACACAGATTGCGCGTCGATGATGCCATTATATGGAAATGCGAAATGGTAATAACTTGCGGTGGGATAGACTGTAACATTCGAGGGCAGAGCTTTGAACACGGCATTAGGATTTTTGATGTCAGTTCCGCTCGTTTCCAGCAGTTTCCGATCATCTGCTGATCTGTAATGTGAGTTGCGCAGCCGGCACGGCCCCGGAAAAAACTGCACCGCGAAATGGGCTATGAACGCGACATATCCGGGAAAACCCGGACCGCCTCTTAAGAAGTTCATCTGATGCATCTTCCTTTGACCGGACGCTGCCTCCAACAGCGGATCTGGAATCTGTAACGCCTTGAAGCGCGATCGCTTAAGAAAGTGTAACCAACCTCACGCACCTCGTTGAAGGGGCTGGATTTCAGCGAGCGGGACTCTATAATCCGTCTGCCGAGGAAAGGAGCGTCCAACTCAGGTTCATGTCTATGAAGAAGTATATGATTGCGATTGCAATCGCATTCAGCGCGCTGTTCGGTTTGTCCGTTCAGGCTGCTCCTCTCACTGAAAATGCGGCTGCCGTTCAAAGTCAGGTTGCGCAAGATAGCGCGACGGCAAAGGTCTACTATGTCCGTCGCGGCTATGGCTGGCATCGTGGTTACGGATGGCGCGGTTACGGATGGCGTGGTTATGGCTGGCATCGTCCGGTCTATCGTAGCTACGGGTGGCGTGGTTATGGCTGGCGTCGTCCGGTCTATCGTAGCTACGGGTGGCGCGGTTACGGATGGCGTCGTCCGGTCTATCGTGGCTGGGGCGGCTGCCGCTTGCGTTGCAACCCATGGCGCTGCTGGCGCGTTTGCTGGTAATTTGGCCTGACCTTGGATTTCGATAGCGTTCCTGTGAAGGGGCAGCCATTCGGCTGCCCCTAAGTATTATTGGCAGTCGCGCGTGAGGCGACGCAAGCGCCGTCCCCGGGCGGGCGCGAGGCCGAGACTACGCCGCCTTACTATCGCCCAGCGTAAGGCGTAGTCGGCACGCCAAAATGGTAAACGGATCGTCGTAGGGCCGAATATGCGTTAACCCGCGATGGTTAATTCCCGTGCACAAGGATTTATTTCCGGCCGGAATTTGCGCTCAAAAATACCGGAAAATCACAGCAGCCCGCATCCGGCCGCGCGGATAAGCCATGCAACAAATTGAAAATAATCAGCTTTCTTGCAAAAATCGAGAGGGTTAATTGATTGTATTTTTGGCGGAATGGGACGCGCTAAAGTCCGTTAAATATGTTTCGGCCGTGCGCGTTAACCATGACCGCGCCGTTCGTGGCCGCTGCGGAGCATGCACTCTTTGAAATTTTATCATATATATCAATACCTTAAAGCGGTTAACCTCCCGGCAAGGCGCTTTTTCCTAAGATCCCGGCTTCAGGAACGCAAGCCGATCCGGGGGTTCGAGCGAGATGCCGCCTTTCGCGACGAGATTACAAAAAGCCCGTTGGCCTGCAAGCCGGGTCTGTGCCGGGGGCGGCGATCCGTTGGCGCGTCCGAAAAACTCTGGCACAAAAACAGGCCTAAAAAGCCTTACATGACAATGAAACAGCCGAAACGCGTTTTCATCCGCGATGGAGCGCCAATGGCGCTGGTGGGCTGCTCAGCAGGTGTCACGGAATGCGCAGCCAATTTCGTTGGGGCTCCAGAGCGTACGATCTTCAGTGGCGGAAGCGCGACCCGATTACTCTCGTTGCAAGGCGCGGTTTACGACGAGGTTCGCCCATCCGCTTGATTTGAATTCGCGCTTGATTTCCGAGGGGTCGTACCGGGTCTCGAGCCACTCGAAGAACGTCATCGGCTCGGCCTCGTTGTCGGCCATGTAACGTTCGAAAAGGTAGTCGAGAACCCCAGTTTCGGAGCTTTTGAAGTGCCCATACTTTAGGCTGAGCTGCCCAACGGCTTCTTTTATGGGCTTCCCTTCCTGCATGTAGAGCAAAAGCGCGCTCATCAGCCCGGCGCGATCCGCCCCGGATTTGCAGTGAAACAAGGCGGGATACTCGATTTCCTGAAAGAGTGCTTTTGCCTTATGGATGACCGAGGCGGGAGGAACCATTCGTGATTGAAGCTGAAAGTTGACCAGATGAATACCGTGGCGGCGGCAGGCTTCAACCTGCAGCCGATAGCTGCCGCAATCACGGACCCCTCGCAGATTTACGATTGTCCTGATTCCGCTGCGCGCCAAACGGCCAATTTGGGCGGGGCTTGGCTGTGCCGAGCGCCAAACGCCAGGTGCGATTTGATGCCTGTTCGAATAGATCGCTCGAAACACGTGATGATCCATGAAGAACAGATCGAAATAGTCCAGCGTCTTGTTGGCTCGCCCCTTGATCCAGCCCGGGGCACGCTCGTCCACGCGGCGTCGAAAGCCGCGATAATGATCCGAAACCGCCTTCGAGTACGGTTTCATGAAGCGCTTGACGTAGCCGATTGGGTTTATCCGCATCCCCACCGCGATGTTCGAGGTTTAAGCAAAACCCTATATCGCGTTTCCAATGGCTCTTCCAAGCGCAAAAATTAAGCGGGTCAAGCTCTATTGAAGCAAAAGCCGGCCATCCAGAAACCGGAACTCTGCCGGATCGATGAGCCGCTTGTTGCAAACTCTGACCCGGCTGACCTTGCCGTCGAGATTGCCATTCCAGAATTCAAGGAAACTAAGAAGCTTGGGATAACGGGGAGCCATATCGTACTCCTGCCAGATGAAAGACTGCAAAAGCGCAGGATGATCGGGCATGTGGTAAAGGATCTCCGCGGTCGTCAGACAATAACCTTTGAGTTGTGCGATAAAATGATTATCGGCCATGGACACCTTCCTGACTACGGCGTGAACACACGCCACGGTCAATGGTATCGCAAAAAACGGGCCAAAAGAAAAAATTGTTGATCGCAATCAGGATGTTAGCAGCAAGCCTACCCGAGTGCTGCCAGCACCTTCGTCCTGGAGACAGGCACTCAGAGTTCCGTCCACCCGCTCAGCTCGCGTTTGACGATGCCGGACAGCGCAGCGATGCTTTCAGGCGAGTCATTGAGGCAAGGAAGGGCCGCGAAGTGCTCGCCGCCATTCTCCTCGAAGATCTCGCTGCCCTGAATACCCATCTCTTCCAGGGTTTCGATACAGTCGGATGAAAAGCCGGGCGTGATGACCGCGACGCGTTTCACGCCCTTTTTCGCCAAATCCTCGATAACGTCTGACGTGTAGGGTTGCAGCCACTCAGCGGAGCCGAATTGTGACTGGAAAGTGAGCAGAAGCCGCTCGTCCGGCCAACCCAGCGATTCACGCAGAAGGCGCGTCGTCTTGGCGCAATGGCAATAATAGGGATCGCCCTTTTCGATGTAATCCCGGGGCAGGCCGTGGAACGAGGCGATCACGACTTCCGGTTCGAAGTCGAGTTCGGCCAAAGCCGCTTTGGTGGAGATGGTAAGAGCCTCAATGTATCCCAATTCCTCGAAGTAAGGTGGAACCACACGAACAGAGGGCTGCCAACGCATCGTCTTGAGTGCATCGAAGGCTTTGTCGCAGGCGGTTGCGACCGTCGCTGCCGAATATTGCGGGTAGAGCGGAAAGAGAAGAACGCGATCGCACCCCTTCTCGTGAAGAGCTTCCAGACGGGACTTTATGCTGGGATTGCCATATCGCATCGCCCAGTCGACCTCGATCCTGGGTTCCCTTGCCAGAAAAGCGCCGATTTTTTCGCACTGGCTGCGTGTGATTGTACGAAGTGGCGACTCGTCACGTTGCGAGTTCCAAACCGATTTATAGGCTTCGCCGGAGGTGAAAGGACGTTTTGTAAGGACAACGAGGTTCAGGATCAACGACCAGACGACCGGATTGACTTCGATAACGCGCCGATCTGACAGGAACTCTTTCAGGTAGCGGCGCATCGGCCAGTAGCTTGTGCCGTCAGGGGTGCCGAGATTGAGAAGCAAAACGCCGATGCGGCCGAAATTGACCAAAGGATGATCTGAAGGCGCAGCAAGCGGCGCACGCGCCACTCCCCAAAAACGCTGCGGCATAAAATTCATCCCGTTGCCTCCAACTCAGCCGGGTGTTTTACCGTCGACTTTAGTTATCACGGATAGCGTTTTACGCGCCTTGTGTCATCCTGACAACGCATAGAAACGCCTCAAAGATCACCATTTTGATGCCGCACTGTGATCGAGAATCGATGCCGCCACAGAATAATGATCTCAAACCGGATGCGCAAACGTAAGCTTGACGGGCTTTAGGCCCGTGTATACCAAGAATTCTCTGACAAATCGCTGAAGCAAGCGGAACAATTCGCTTTTATTGCCCCCTGGAAGCAGCGCGGCTGGGCTGAGGCACTCGCGTCCAGAACTCGTCAATCAGCGCCAATGCTCGGCAATCCAGGGCGTCGGCCGGACATGCTTATAAAACACGTGATACCAGTGCTCCCGAGGCCAACGGCCTTCCAGCGCCTCGTCGGGGTCGGGCTTCCCCGTGAACGCTACTACTCTCGCCCCGTCTGGCAGCCGCGGTGTCAACAAGAGATTGAGCGGCCAAGCCGGGATCAGGCTGTGCTTGAAACTCACGCACCACGGATCGGGCCAGAACTCCATATCCTTGATTTCGCGCGAGATAAAGGTCTGGCTGTTCCGGTGACTGGCGAGAACGTCCTCGCAGTCTGTCATGATCCGGTCGTAAAGATAAGTGTGAGCGCCGACCTCGAAACGGTAAACGGAAGTGTTTCCTATCCGCTCATTGGGCTGGGTCCAATTGCGCGCAACGCAGAAGTGTCCGGGGTTGTGGTCGAAAAAATCGTCGAGGCCGCCTGTCAGGACAACGTCGAGGTCGAGATAAAGGACCTCGCCCGAGATCCCTTCCAGCTCTTTCTGCCAGAGCGAAATCTTCCGCCATGGGAACCAGCGCCGGTATTCCGGCAACTCGATATAAGGGAGCGGGAAAGTCTCAACCGCGCTTATGATGCCCGCTGCATCGTCGGTGTAACAGACGAGGCGAGTTGGCCGGGCGGTGTGCCTCTGGACCATGGAGTAAAGCCGGTTAACGAAATCCGGCCCGTACCGGGTCCCCCATTTCATGCAAATGACGGTCTGCGTCATCGTTCGCTCTATTCTGCCGATTTCACGAAAAAGCAATAAGGCGCGCTTTCCCTAGCCGCCGAGTTGCAAGTGCCATCGTCATCAGTGACGATCATGGCAATTTGGCGAGCATGGTCACCAAGTAAGCTGGTATCCCAGATACCAGGAAAACTGGTTGGTTTCGTTCGCGTTCTGGAGGCCGCGGCCCGCCGACGCAAGCAGATGGTTGTGTTCATCGAAATCGTAGATCGCGCCGATGTTGAAGCCGGTCATATCCGGAACCGCGATATTCGGGGAGGTTTGATGGAATATCTCGCCTCCGATCGTCAATTTGTCCGTGACCTTGCGCTGAAGCAGCCAGCCGAAGAACCAATAGTCCTTGTCGCCTAATTGGTTATCCTGGTTGAACCAATAGCCGCCGCCGCCATAGGTTGTCCAGTCGCCGAAACTTTTCTGGATCCAGACCGGCAGGAAAGCGCGGAGGTGCCCCGCTCCCAGGCCATGGCTTTCATTTCCGGTCGGCTGCTCAAGCAAGGGATAGACGCCCACTTGCGGCCGCGATCCCTCTTTCTCCTCGTCGATGAACCGATATTTGAAACCGAGTTCCGTATCGCCATAACCATAATTGTCGGGACCGCTCGCAGTGATGCCGATGGCCAACGGCGCAATGATATGAACTTGACCATTCGGGATGACGCCGTAGTTGGCTTCGAAGGCGGGTAGGAAGGCGAATGTGCCGGTCTTCGCGCCGGATCCCAGCGTAAAGGTATAAAACTCATAATGCCCGAGCGCGACCGGCTCGGGGTCGTCGGTCAAAAAGGGAGGCCCGGCATTTGCCACGGTCTCCAATAAAGCGCAGGCCGCGGCCAAACCGGCCATCCCACTTTTCCATCGCTTCATCGCAGATCTTCGCTCCCTGGTCCGATTCTCGTGAAACGATTCTCGATATAATAACAGCGCCAGGATCGATAATTGCACAGCCGCAGTTGTCTTCGCGCGACGCGGAGCCTCAAACAGGGAACAAGAAAGGAAAGCGCGAGCCTTGTACGATGATCGCGCGTGGTCTAGACAGGCGCTTTCCAAGCGGCAGATGCGATCCATTCATGAAGATTAGGGGACCTTATAGCTTTACCGGCGCCGCAGTGGCTGTCGCTACCGTGCTCTGCGATCAGCTTCACAAAGCATGGATGATCACGATTTTCGATGGCAGCCAGAGGCCCAAGATCGCGGTCACGCCCTTCTTCGATCTTGTGCTTGTCTGGAACCCGGGCATCTCTTACGGACTTTTCAAGCAAAATAGCGATGCAGGCCGGTGGGTGCTCATCGGCTTCGCGGTGGCGGCGGCGCTCGCGCTGACCTACTGGCTTGCCCAGCTTCAATCGCGGCTGGCGGCGGCGAGCGTCGGGCTCATCATTGGAGGCGCGCTCGGCAACGCGACCGACCGCGTGCACTATGGCGCGGTCGCCGACTTCTTCTCGTTTCATGTTTCTGGATTCAACTGGTATGTCTTCAACTTAGCCGATGTTGCCATCGTTGCCGGAGTTGCCGGACTGCTCTTGGATTCTTTCAGAGCCAGCCACAAAAATGTCCAAAATCAAGCCTAGCCGCTGAATGTGAACAGGAATTGGGGGGCGATCAACCATGCTCGCGACACGCAAATTTGTGTCTGGCGTAGTGGCTGTATTCGCGTTTGGAGTTGTTGGGGCAGGCTGCGAAACGGCTGGGCTCGATAGTTTGCCGAATGTAGGCATAACAGAAGCATTTGCAGGGAAAAAGGGCCCGGAGCCGGACCTTAAGGAGAATCCTCCTCTTAAGATGCCGCCCGCAAATTCGGCTCTGCCTGTGCCGGGACAAGGGCAGCAGGCGGCCCAATCTCAATGGACACCGGACTCGGATCAGTCCAAGAAGCAAAAAAGCGGCACCTGATCAAAGCGGGCCGAAGCGCGTTGGCTAGCGGTGGCTTGGCAGGCCGATGTCAGGATCTTGCTTGTATTTGGATAAGCCCAAGCTGTTCACAACAGGGTGAACGGTTCTGCTGGGATACAGCAACTGTTGGCCATCGAAAGCGCCATCGGGTACAAACTGTTTCCTCTCGTTTTTTATTGCTCTGTTGCCGCAGGCGCCAAGGCGAGCCGCGGGCGCACACGCGCTGCAGGGAACCAACCCGATGAGGTAGGAAAAGGCTTCAGCGGTTGCCGCACGCGCTGTTTGCTGTAAAGTTCAAGATCATTGATCAACGTTCGGCTTACCGTCGGCAAAGTGCCGCTTGGCCGCTTATCGAGGACGCGACGGGCGGGCTTCTGCTCTAGCCTTCATTGACCCTCCGCCCAAAGGCAAGGAATGCCAAATCAACCCGGATTTCCATTTTTGAAAGCCAGCCTCATCGGGCTGTCAGTACTGGTCCTCGCTTCCTGCGGCGAGAAGCAGCAGGCACACGCGCCGGGTGCATCCCCGCCGCCATCCGTTTCCGTGGCGAACCCGGTCGAGAAGAAGGTCGTGGAATGGGACGAATATACAGGGCGCTTCGAAGCCACGGACACGGTTGAGGTTCGGGCGCGGATCTCCGGCGTTCTGACCGAAGTCAAATTCACGGACGGAGCCGTCGTCAAGAAGGGTGACCTCCTCTTCGTCATCGATCCGCGCCCATTCCAGCGTGTTCTCGATCGCGACCGCGCTGCGCTGCAAGGGGCGAAAGTGCAGGTTGAGTTTGCGCAGAGGGATCTGGAGCGCGCACGCCCTCTCATGGCGAACAGCACGATTTCGCAGCAGGTTTTTGATCAGCGCAACCAGGCCGTGAAGACGGCCGAAGCCAATGTTCTTTCCGCCGAGGCGAGCGTCAGGTCGGCCGAACTGGATGTGGAGTTCACGCAAATCCGTGCGCCGATTACGGGCCGCATCAGCCGGAAGCTCATCAGCGAAGGGAATTTCATCACAGGCGGCTCCGGCAGCGGGACGCTTCTCACGACCATCGTTTCCACCGATCCGATCTATTTCTATTTCGATATCAGCGAGGCTGATTTCCTGAAATACAAGCGGCTTTTCGAGCAAGGCATGCGGCCAAGCTCACGCGAGGCCGCCAATCCAATCGAGGTGGGGCTCCAGGGCGATACTGGTTTCCCAATCAAGGGGCAAATGAATTTCGTAGACAACCGCATCGATTCGGCTACGGGCTCTCTTAGAGAGCGGGCCACTTTCCAGAACCCGAATGGGATGTTACTGCCCGGACTTTTCGCGCGTGCACGCGTCATTGGCAGTGGGGAGTACAACGCGATCTTGCTGCCCGATGCGGCCATCGCTACTGACCAATCCAACCGCTTTGTTTTTGTTGTTGCTGATGACGGCGCCGTGAGCGCCAAGCCCGTAACGCTTGGTCCGATGATCGACGGCCTGCGTGTGATCCGGACCGGCGTTGCGCCCGCCGACTGGGTCATCGTGAACGGTGTCCAGCGGGCCCGCAAAGGCATCAAGATCAAAGCCGACAAGACAGTCATCGAGCAAAACCCGAAAGCGGCGTCGCTGCCATGAAGTTCAGCCACATCTTCATCCGGCGTCCGATTTTCGCGTCTGTGATCGCGATCTTTATCGTCATCGTGGGCGCTCTCGCCTATCTGCGGCTACCCGTTGCTCAATTCCCCGAGGTAGCGCCGCCAACTGTCACGGTGACGGCCTCCTATCCCGGCGCAAATGCCCAGATTGCAGCAGACACCGTTGCGACGCCCATCGAGCAGGAGATCAACGGCGTCGAGAACATGATCTATATGTCCTCGCAATCGACGTCGGATGGCAACGTGTCGATCACGGTGACCTTCGAGCTCGGCACGAACCTCGATTTGGCACAGGTTCTTGTCCAGAACCGCGTAGCCGTTGCGGAGCCTCGCCTTCCGGCCGAGGTGCGCCAGACCGGCGTGGTCGTGAAGAAGAACACGCCCGACATTCTCATGGTCGTGCACATGCTCTCGCCGGATAACAGCTACGACCAGCTCTATATCTCGAACTACGCCCTCCTTCAGGTGCGCGACGTGGTGGCGCGCGTGAAAGGCGTCGGCAGCGTGCTGCTTTACGGGGTCCGCGAATATTCGATGCGCGCGTGGCTCGATCCCGACAAGATCGCCTCGCTCGGCATGACCGCCGCCGAGATTGTAAGCGCGCTCCAGCAGCAGAATATTCAGGTTGCTGGCGGTGCGCTCGGGCAGCCGCCCATGCCAAACGATCAGGCGTTCCAGACAAGCCTTCAGCTTAAAGGCCGGCTCGTCAAGCCTGAGGAGTTCGGGGAGATTGTTGTCAAAACCGGCGCCGACGGCCGGATCACGCGCCTGCGCGATGTGGCGCGTGTCGAGCTTGGCGGCCTGGACTACACGACGAACGGCTTCCTCGACGGCAAGCCTGCCGTGGTGCTCCTCGTTTCCCAAACGCCGGGGGCGAATGCGCTGGCGGTCGCCAACTCCGTCAAGGAGACCATGGCCGATCTGTCCAAGAGCTTCCCGAAAGGGATCGAGTATCGGATCGTCTACAACCCGACGGAATTCATCCAGCGGTCGGTCGACGAGTTGATCAAAACCATCTATGAAGCGGTGCTGCTGGTCGTCATCGTTGTTCTGGTTTTCCTTCAGACTTGGCGGGCGACCATCATCCCCGTTGTCGCGATCCCGGTTTCGCTGATCGGCACCTTCTTTGTGATGGCGGCGCTAGGCTTCTCGATCAACAATTTGACGCTGTTCGGGCTCGTGCTTGCGGTCGGTATCGTAGTCGACGACGCGATCGTTGTTGTGGAGAACGTCGAACGCAAGATCGAGGGCGGGCTCAGTCCGCGCGAGGCGGCTTTCGCCACCATGGACGAGGTTGGCGTGGCGCTGATCTCCATTGCGCTGGTGCTGTGCGCCGTCTTCATCCCGACGGCGTTCCTGCAAGGGATCGTCGGCCAGTTCTACCGGCAGTTCGCATTGACGATCGCCGTGGCGACCGTCATCTCGGCCTTCAACTCCCTGACGCTCAGCCCGGCGCTTTGCGCCCTCGTGCTGCGGTCGCGCGAAGAGAAGGAAAAGAAGCACCGCTTCGACATCTCGTTCCTAACCAACTGGTTCTTTAACGGGTTCAATTGGATCTTCCGCGCCCTGGAGCATGTCTATGCCAAATTCGTCGGCGTCATCATCCAGGTGACGCCTCTCATGCTCCTGATTTATGCCGGGCTGATCGGGACAGCCACCTATCTGTTCGTGACCGTTCCCAAAGGGTTCATCCCCCAGCAGGATCAGGGCTATCTCGTCGTGTCCTTCAACCTGCCCTCCGGCTCATCGCTCTCGCGAACCAGTGAAGTGATCCAAAAGGCCCAGAAGGAAATTCTTTCCACGCCGGGCATCGCTCATTCGCCGGCCTTCGCGGGTTTTTCCGGCGCGACGCGGACCAATGCGCCCGACGTGGGCGCGATCTTCGCCGTCGAAGCGCCATTCGAGGAGCGCGCCAAAGCTGGGCTCACATCGCAGAAGCTTGTGAACGATCTTCGCGCGAAGCTTGGACAGATCAAGGAAGCGAATGTGTTCGTAATCGCGCCGCCTTCGATCCGGGGCATCGGCACCGGCGGCGGCTTCTCCATGTATTTGCAGGATCGCCGCGGGCGCGGGCTGCAGACCCTCACCGAGGCAGCTTACGAGTTGATGGCCGCCGCGAACAAAACGCCGGGGCTTCAGGCCGTATTCACGACCTTCACGGCGAACACGCCGCAAGTGTTCGTCGACGTGGATCGCGTGCGGGCGCAAATGCTCGATGTGCCGCTTCAAAATGTGTTCGACACGCTGCGGATCTATCTTGGATCTGCCTATGTCAACGACTTCAACGCATTCGGCCGCACTTACCGCGTCACGGCGCAGGCCGACGCGCCGTACCGCATCGACCAGGCACGGATCGCCCAGTTGAAGGTTCGCAGCGCGAATGGCGCGATGGTGCCGCTCGGCTCGCTCGCCACCTTCCGCGAAATTGCGGGCCCGCAGCGCATCCCCCGCTATAACCTCTATCCCGCGATCGAAATGCAAGGCACAACCGCGCCCGGCGTCAGCTCCGGCGAGGGCATCCAGATCATGGGTGACCTCGCTTCGCGCATTCTGCCTGACGGCATCAGCTACGAATGGACGGACCTTTCCTATCAGGAGACGCATCAGGGAACGCCCGCCATCGTTATTTTCGGCCTTGCGGTGCTATTCGTATACCTTGCGCTGGCTGCACAATATGAGAGCTGGAGCTTACCGCTTGCCATCATCCTGATCGTGCCGATGTGCCTTTTGTCCGCGGTCCTGGGCGTGTGGTCGCATGGTTCGGACGTCAATATTCTCACTCAGATTGGCTTCGTGGTTCTGGTCGGCCTCGCGGCCAAGAACGCGATCCTGATCGTCGAGTTTGCCGCTCAACTCGAAGCGGATGGCCGGGACCGGTTCCAGGCCGCTGTCGAGGCATGCCGGTTGCGGCTGCGGCCAATCCTCATGACGTCCTTCGCCTTCACGCTCGGGGTCGTGCCCCTCTATATCGCGAAAGGCGCGGGCTCGGAAATGCGGGTCGCCCTTGGTACGGCGGTGTTCTACGGGATGCTGGGCGTGACCTTTTTCGGCCTCATCTTCACGCCTGTGTTCTATGTCGTGATCCGAAAACTGTTCGGAGGTGTTCTCCACGGTCACGACGTCGACGTCGCCAAAGGCACTGTCGCGCCGGCCGAATGATACTTTAACGGCATCTGGGATGCCGGGCGATGGCCGCAACAACGAAGCCCGATGAGGACGGATTTGCTTGATCGACCGGCGGTTGTTCGCGGATTTGCCGCCGCTTACCGGGAGAACGTCATTCCCGATCTTGCCTTATGGAGCAGCAAGGGCGAACGCTGCGCCCTCGTCACGCTGACCGGCGTCGACGGCAACGCGCCGCGTGCCGAGGGCGCCCAGATGGCGGTCTCTGAAAGTGGGCGGTGGGCTGGCTATATCTCTGGGGGATGCCTCGAGCAGGCAATCGCACTTGAAGCGGCGGATGCGATCAAAGCGGACAGACCGAAGCTTCTTCGTTACGGCAAAGGATCGCCCTATCTCGACATACGCCTGCCCTGCGGGAGCGGACTCGATGTCTTCGTCCAGCCCATGCGAGACGCGGCACTCATCCAGAACATGAGCGAGCGCCTGGATCGGCGGCAGCCTTTCGTACTTCGTATCGATCTTGAGACAGGCGCGGGCCGGTTGCAGGCGCTGGCCGACGCCCGCTTTCAATCTCATCGCAAGGGGAGCAGCTTCTTTCGGGTCTACGAGCCGGCGCTGCGCTGTCTTGTCATCGGCTCAAGCCCGATCGCAGTGGCGCTTTCGGAAATGGCCTCTTGTGCAGGCTTCGAGGCAGATTTCTACGCTCCCGATCCGGAAATCTTGCCCAGACTGCCAGCGTCAGTAACGGTGCGTCCGCTCACGCCACGGCCACGGTTCATGGTGGATCCATGGACCGCCGTCCTGCTCGCGTTTCACGACCACGAGCAGGAACTTCCAGTTTTCTCGGAGTTGCTTCTCTCGCCCTGTTTCTTCATTGGGGCAATCGGCAGCAGAAACACTCATGCGGTCCGGCAGGCCACTCTGAGCGAGGCAGGCTTCTCGGAGACGGAGATCGCGCGGATCAAAAGTCCCGCGGGGCTTCTCACGGGCCTCAAGAGCGCACCCTGCGTTGCCTTGTCGATTCTGACGCAGATCGTCGCGGCCGCCCGGGAACAGGGGATGGTTTGTTAGAGAAGCCGCCCAGGTTCGGACTCATCTTGCTGGCGGCGGGGCTCTCGCGGCGCATGGGCGGCCCCAACAAGCTCTTGCAGCGCTATCGGGGGAAGCCTCTTCTCGCTCATGCGCTGAGGATAGCCAAGGACATTGAGTTTGCCGATCGCATCGCCGTAACGGGCCGTGATGCAGATCAGGTTCAAGCCTTGGCCGCTTCTTTCAGCGTCCGGTGCGTTTACAACCCGCGCTTTGCCGAGGGTCTCGGAACCTCCATCGCGGCCGGAGTCCGTGCTTTGCACCCAGATACCGACGGCATTTTCATCGCTTTGGGCGATATGCCGGAAATTGGACCGGAGGTTTATCGTGCCCTGGCCCAGAAATTCACGCCACGTTCGATTATTCTTCCTTTGCACAGCGGCGCACGGGGGCACCCGGTCCTTTTCTGCACGTCTTATAGGCCCGGGCTTTCAGCCTTGTCAGGCGACGAAGGCGCGCGTTCGCTCCTGCGCCGTCACGCCCTTTGCGTTGCGGAGGTTGAAACCGAAGAGCCGGGTGTGCTTTGCGACGTCGACACACGCGAAGATTTCGATTGCAGCCGGTTCCAGAGTTGATGCTTTACATTGCTTTTGGAAGACCTGATAAGCATATTGTTAAGCTTGTCAATTCGACCTTCATCTTCAATACTTAATGGTACAACCGTCCGCAGAATAGCCACACGGTTCGCGCCGTTTCACTTCGAGCAGGCCAGGGAGACCGCCATGCAGAATACACCAAACTTCGCCGAACTTCCCGATTCCATCCGCAACATCATGAAGTCCAGCATCGAGCAGGCGCGAAAGGCGTTCGACACCTTCGTCGCCTCTAGCGAAAAAATGATCCAGAGCGTCGACACGTCATCGATCCCGGCTGCCGACGGTGTGAAGCAGCTGAATGAGAAAATCGCCGCGTTCACCCGTCAGAACGCGAAGTCGAATTTCAACCTCGCTTTGCAACTCACGGACGCGAAGCATCTGAGCGAGATCGTCGAGCTTCAGAACGCCCATTTGCGGAACCAGATGGAAAATTTCAGCCGCCAAATGGAAGAGCTTCGCGAGTTGACCATGAAAGCGGTCAAGGATGGCACGAAAGCAGCCAGCTCTGCGGTGCAGAATGCGGCGAGTTCCCTTCCGTCCAACCCCTTCATGGGGAACTGACCTCCAGCCTTGCCTTGGCTAGAAGCTAGGCAATTGCACACGATCTAAGCAAGAGGCGCTGCGCCGGGAAGGCGAGCGCCTTTTTCGATAGGTTCTGACGCGGAATCGGCACAATGCTTGCTTATTATGACAGTGTAGGGCCCGTGGGCTTAAGGCTGGACGGCCCGGTGATCTGGGGTAGAGGAGCAGGGCTATGAAAAAGAACACGAAGCGGGAACCAGCGGTCATTCGTGCATGGGCCGAGGAGGAAGACAAAAAGATCACCATCCAGATCGAAGACGGCGACGGCGAAACCCTTGCTTTTATCCAACTGACTCCCGACAAGGCATCCGAGTTCTCCGATTGCCTCGCCATCTACGCTGCGAAGGTGAAGATGGCGTCGCGCGAAAAGAGCGCTCCGCGCAACACCTCGATGCGTCCGGCGCTTCTCTGCTGAACGAAGCTTTTTTAGCTTCTGAATAATCGTTCTCGTGGCTTGCGCGCGGCAGCGTGGCAGGTATATACAGGGCACTCACAGTGTCGGAGTGTAGCGCAGCCTGGTAGCGCACCTCGTTCGGGACGAGGGGGTCGAGTGTTCAAATCACTCCACTCCGACCATTTAAATCAAGGGTTTAGCGAGTTTCCCGGACTCGCGATTTCCTCCAAAATAGTCAGGGTGTCGTCACCGTGAAAAAACTCGGCCTATTTTTGCCGGTGTCTCGATTTTTTCCCTGTGCCGAAAATCGCGCTTAAGGTGCCTAACAAAACTGGCCGCAGGATGAGGCGAAACGCAGTTGAGGTGTTTCCCAATAGGGCGCATCGAAAAGTGTGGAAAAAAGAAAATCATTTTTTCGGTAAGTTCTCCATTGCGTGCTCGAAATCGTCTTTTGTGGAGCCTTCACGGTCAGGGTGCTTGGCGAATGTCACGGGCGCGCCTGACCGTGAAGAGTTGGGATTTATTGGCCTTCGTTGGTGCCGGGGAGTGGGGGACGCTTGATTTCGTGGTCCACTCCATGGCGTTTTCTCCCAAAGAGACGCTGTGCGGGGGGTCTGAAGGGCGGGAGTCCCATGCGCTATTCCGGCGGGCTGCTCGGCGGCAGCTGGTTGACCGCCTTCACGAGCGATATGGGCGCCGGCAAGTTCGACGGCTCTTGGCTGATGCTGCAACTGCGGAGCTTCAACCTCCTGTTTCTGGTGGCGTCGGTTGCGCCGCTGGCGCTGATTGGCGTGGTTCTGGCTTTGCTGCTCAGCAATTCGCCGCTGGGCTTCGTGGCGATCCTGGGCATCGTCGCACTCGTCGGCATCCTGATCCCAATTCTGTGATCCTTGTGGTGCAGATCGAGACGCTGCGCAAAGAGGCGCGCCGTTTCGATGCCTCCTTGATGAATTCTGCGTAGAGCGCTTCACGCTTGGTCGCCTCCTGAATAAGCGTTTGTGCCCGAAACTGGCGTCGCTGGGTCTTGAGGGACGCCGTGAACGTCGAGAGCCCACCGATGAGCGATCCGGCTAAGGCCGAGAACGTAGGCCGCATTGAGATGTCCATATTTGCTCTCCTCCATTCCTTTCTTGGCATGCGAGCCGATGGCCTCGAGCGCTGCCGCGGAGCGATTGGCGCGCGCGATAAATCCAGCAGCCATCCCCAGATGGTGATGCCGGCAAGTACCGCGGCCGCGCAATGCTCCCCAGATCGAGAAGATGGATGAAAAGTACGTCTCCAAAGGGGTCGCGCTAAGCAGGCATTCTTGGGTTTACCAACGAATGCCTCCGCGCTTCTTGGCCAATGTGGCTATGGATCGATTCCAGACACGAGCGCAATTTCAAGGCACAACCGCTATACTCCCAACAGCTGAAATCCCGGTGATGCGGACATGCGTTTAACTCGCGCTTTCAAAAGCGGCGGTAAGACCCGGAACAGAAGCAGGGCGAAGCGCATTTTGGCTGCTAGCAGAAATAATGGGCGGTTATCGCCACGCAAACCAGAGGGACCGTCTTAACGGACGAGGTGGCGTGCAAAGCTCCTCTATATCGCTATTAGGAATGCGGCGTGCTCTGAGAAGGCCGACTGAGTTGACTGCTGCCACGCCGCCACTTCGCGATCCAATTCCGCGACGGTTTTGCTTCTTCAGAACACTGACAAGAAAGCATCAAAAAACGGGAAACCCCTTACACAAAGCTTCAGACATTCCCTTAACTTTGCCCCGGAAAGCACAAGTCTCCCGAAAACGGCGCAGGCGCAAGGAGGAGAAGCATGAGCGACTGGCTGCATAATCTGGCCATCGTATGGATGGCAATACTGGTGTTCGGCCTTACCGCTTTGGTCACCGCAGCAATTTATGTTGGTGTCATGGTCCTCTCGGCCGGTGAGCGGGCGCGGTCATTCAAAGCTTTCTCTCCAGCCATGCTCTCGCCGCTAGGCATTCTTTCCGCTCTTTTCATTGCGTTCACCGCCTCGCAGGTTTGGAATGATAATGAAAAGGCAAATTCGGTCGTCGATCGCGAGGCCAGCGCATTGAGGACCGTCGCGATCCTGGCCGCTGCCTTCCCCGGAGACGCCGAGACAAACTTGCGTAACCTACTGCGTAGCTACATCACTGATGCTGCCGCTCAAGAATGGCCGGGGATGGCTCATCGTACGGCTACACTCCAAGTGATTGCCCCTTCCCTTGCCGAGGCGCTGCGGCTCACCCTTGGTCTGACGCCAAGCAATCTAGGTCAGCAGACTGCACAGCGCGAGATCACCACCGCGATTGAAAACGCCTTGGACGCTCGCCGGCAACGAATTATCCTCAGTCAAACGCAGGTCAATTGGACCAAATGGGCATGCCTATGTTTGCAAGCGGCCTGCGTGCTGATTGCGATCGCCATGGTCCATAGCGACAATCGGCTCGCAGCTGCCATCGCAATGGGGCTCTTCGCCTTCGGAGTGGCCGCGTCCCTGCTGCTGATACTGGCTCACGACCGCCCGTTTACAGGAGAGCTTACGGTCAAGCCCACTCCGCTATTGCAGGTGATGCCGGAGCTGGAATCCGTCCCAGCCTGGGAACAAGCCTTGAAAGGCAATGATGCCGGCGAAGTTAGGGGGCCGCGAACGGCCGTGCGAGCGGGGAACTACGTGAGCGCGACACAGCCCGGTCCTGGTCTGGTGATCCACTGAAGGCGGACGAGACCGCTTCTTGGGGCGATGGGCCGCAGTCGGCCTACTTCGTCTGTTCAACGGCCTACTCCGTCTGTTCGTTGGTCAAGCCGCGAATGGTTGCTTAGCAGGGTCGCGCCAATAAGGATGGCATGGTCGGGCAGCACGACGGGCGACAGCTCAGATGAAGACGCGAGTGACGCCTTCGGCCATGGGCAGTCCTTACTGTATGCGGGAAGTTTCACCGGGCGTGCGGAGAGGTTTGGTTAATCAACCTTGCAGATGCTCTTAAAAAAGCGTTTCGGCCCCTGTGGGCGCGGAGGTTTGGAGGCCTTCCCGAACACTGCGCGCTTTCCAAACATTTCAATAGGGGGGCGAGCTCGTGTTATAAAGTTACGTTATCGCCATGGCGTTCATTATTATATTGCCTATATACTTACTCATAGCCCATTTTACGAAACGAACCCAATTGACTTAACTGGCCGTAAATTTCACAGGATGGTGAACCAGGGAAGGGCCACTCCTCATCGCCCTGCTAGGATCGGGGCACGACCAGTTAGGAAATAAGTCTTAATCTTTTCAGGAGCTTTGTGAACCGGCGATCAGTTCGGAGCGGTTGAAAAAACGGCTCGACTGCCAGCAGGTTGACGATATTCGTTTTGTGATCGATCGCTTCATCGAGGCGCTGGAAAGCCAGATCGAAATCTTCCAGTCCGATCTCAGCCAGAGCTTCGGCCAGAGGAGTGACGTATTGGCTCGCCGCCAGCCGGCGAAGCACTTCTACGCTTTTCTTTGCTTGAAGCCGGTTACCTTGCCGCGCATAAGCTGCGGCCAGCAAGCCCATTTTTAGGGGAAGCCGGGCAAGCTGGAGGCATTCGACGGCGGAATCATAATCTTGTTGTTGCAGGCAAAGCAGCCCTTTGTAAATCAGAGCTTCCGGATAATCGCAATCTAACTGGAGCGACTTTTCGAGATGATCGGCGGTCGAGTGATCGTCGACCACGACCCACGAGACGTTAGAGATCGATAACGATGTCGCCCTGAGGCCGGGAGCAGCAGATCAGCACATTGCCTTCCGCTGGTGGGGCGATTGGGTCGGGCCCGTAGGCGACTGACCCAGCCACAAGCCCGGTTTCACAACTGTGGCAAACCCCTGTGCGACACGACCACCGCGTAGGGATATCGCAGGCTTCGGCAAGCTCCAGCAGGCTATGAAATGCTGGATCCCAATGGACATTCAAGCCACTTCGGGCAAACGAAATCAGCGGCCCCGCACCGCAGGGCCCAGCCGGCGGGTGCGGCGGCCCGTGCGGAGAGGTGGCGACGCCTGGAGTACTGGATGGACCGGGACCGAACAGTTCAGTATGGATCTGGCCTTTGGCGATGCCCCAGGCGGCGAGGCCTGCGGTCAGGTCACTGATGAAGGCTGATGGCCCGCAGATGTAAAAGTCGGCATTGCGGGGCACACCCAGTTCCTGAATCACCCCCATGTCCAAGCGTCCACGAGCGTCGAAATCCACCCCTGGCCGATCCTGGGGATCGGGCGCGCTGTAGCGTATGTGACTGCGGCCGTGGGCCAAGGTTTTGAGGAGTGTGCGGACTTCTTGAGCAAAAGGGTGCTCACGGCCGCGGCGAGCCCCGTATAGCCACCAGACTTCCCTCGGCGACGTTTCGGCCGCCAGCGCGTGGAGCATCGCGATGACAGGGGTCGCCCCGACGCCAGCGCTCAAGAAGACGGCGGGAGCATCGCCCGGCTCAAGAGTGAAGTTGCCTCGCGGCGCACTCACGTCCAGCACATCGCCAATCTGCACCCTCTCGTCGATATAAGCGCCCGCAAGGCCGTGCGGTTCGCGCTTGACGCTTATGCGATAGGAGCTGGGCGCTAGGTTCAGCCGACAACGAATAGCTGCGCATGAGTGGCGACGTGCCGGGGGCCGGCCTCAGGCGCAGCACGACGAACTGACCGGGAAGAGCATTGGTCAGGAGAAGTCCATCCATAGGCTCAAGTACAAGTGAGATCACGCTGCCGCTCTCGTGAATTTTTTGAGACACCCGCAACGGGCGGAATCCCGCCCATGCCGGAGACGGTCCGGACGCCGGTGCAAGTCCAGCATTTCCCGACGTCGCGCCGCCACTCCGCTCTTGCGCGAGCAGCGCCTCAAACGAGCTGCGCCAGCCTGCGCTCAGAGCCGGGATGCGCAGCGCGCGCTCGAGTTGGCTGCGAGGATGCCCAGGCAGATAAAGCAGTGCGTTGATTTCGAAGACACTCATGCGTTCAGGACCCGCGCCGACCTGGACGATCTCATCGCCGGCTTCCACTTGGCCCTCCTCAAGAACGCGGAGATAGAAACCGGGCCTGCCGTGCGAGACCAGCAACGCGGCCATCCGCGGTTCGTTCATGCGGATACCAACGCGGTAACACGTGACGCGCGGCTGCGTCACTTCGAATAAGGCGCTGCCGATCCGGTATCGGTCGCCAATGCACACTTCCCGGTCCGGCAGGCCGTCGACGGTGAAGTTCTCCCCGAACTGTCCGTAGGTGAAATCGGTGCGGCCGAGCTCGCTTTGCCAATAACGATAGGAGTCAATCTGATAAACGAAAACGGCGCGGTGCTCGCCGCCATGCCCAGCCAGGTCTCCTTGCCCATCGCCATCGATATTGAGCCGGCGAACCGCGCGCGGGCCTTGAACTGGCGCTTTCCAAATGGCGGTGTGGACGGTCTTGCCTTGCCAGGCGATATCCTGCGGAAGGCCCACGTTTATAGAAAGCAGGCGCGCCGTCACTTCCTTCTCCTTTCGCCGGCGGCTGCCGGCATCGTGTAGTAATTGTTGTATGACTGCCAAGTGGCTACTCGACTCCTGGGTGAGCGCCCTTCTCGGCGACAGACCTCTTCATCACCAGCACCGCTGGCACAAGCATAAGCATCACCACGGCGAACACCCAAAAGCAGTCGAAATAGGCGAGGGCCGACGCCTGCTGCTGGCGCAGGTTTTGAAGAGCCTGCCAAGCCAGTTCCTTTGATAAAACTGGATCGCCGGTCTGCTGGAGAAAGAATGTCTGGGTTTGTTTGAGGAAGGCCTGGACGGCTGAATTGAAGGGATCGAGATACTCGCCGAGCCGAAGGGTGTGGAATTGCTCGCGGTGATCCTGCAACGCCTGTCCCAGCGAGGTTCCGACGCTGCCTCCCTCGTTCCGCAGGAGACTTAACAAGCCAACAGCGGCTCCGCGCAACGCCATTGGGGTGTAAAGATAGGCGGCGACATTTGCGGGAGCGAAACAGACGGACAACCCCACAACGAGAACGACTCTGGGCCAGACAACCTGCGGGGGCCGATATCGAGGTTAAGCTGTGACAGCCAATAACTTCCGGCCGCCATGGCCAAAATACCGGCCAGGATGACCCAGCGTGCATCCGTTCGCCGGCCAAGCACGAAGCCCACGATGGGCAGTGTTAGGACTGAAAATATGCCCGCTGGCGACAGGACGAGCCCCGCTTGCAGCGCATTGTATCCAAACAGCGACTGAAGGAGCGCGGGCAATAAAGTACTGTTACCGTAAAGAACTGCAAAAGCGCAGAAGATTATAAGGCAGCATACTCTGAAATTGCGCTCGAGCAGCGGGCGGAAGTTGACCACCGGGTTCTGGTGGCGCAGTTCCCAAAAGATCAGGCCGGACAGCGCAAGAGCGAACAGGATTGCCAAGGTCTGCACGCGCCAGAACGGATCGCCGAGCCAGTTCCATTCTTCTCCCTTGCTGAGCATGACTTCCCAGCAGACGATGGTGATGACGAGCAAGGACAAGCCGATCGTGTCAAAGCGCGAGGGTTGCTCTCCTCTGTTTCTCGCGCTCGGCGGTGAGATAGTCCGGGTCGTGGACAGCGAAATAGCAGGCAGCAAGCGCAAGGAGACCAACCGGGACATTGATATAGAAGACCCAGCGCCAGGAATAGTTGTCCGTGATCCAGCCCCCAAGCGTTGGCCCGACAACCGGCGCGACCAGAGCGGCCACCGCAAACAGCGTCATTGCCGAGCCTTGCTTTTCCGTCGGAAAAGTGTCGAGCAGCACGCCCTGGCTTGAAGGCTGCAGTCCGCCGCCCGCCAAGCCTTGCATGACGCGGAACAGAATCAGCTGATAAAGGCTCGTTGCCGTCCCGCATAGCCCCGAGGCAATGGTAAAGACAAGAATTGAGGCCAGGAAGTAGTTGCGGCGGCCGAAGCGGGCGGTCAGCCAGCCGGTCATTGGCAGGATAATCGCATTGGCGGCAAGGTAGCTCGTGATAACCCATTCGCCGTCGGTAACCGTTGCCGACAATCCGCCCGCGATATAGCGGAGCGCAACGACTGCGATTGTGGTGTCGAGGACTTCCATAAAGGTCGGCACCACCACTGCGGCGGCGATGACCCAAGGGTTCAGTGCAGCTTGGGGGCCGCGAAGCGAAAGCGCCGCGTCGGTCATTTGTTCTGGACCGCCGGATTGCCGCCCACAAGACCCTCTAATGACCGTGGCACGGCCGCTTGCAGAACCTTCCCGGCATCGGGACCAGTCGGCGGCTTGTTGAGGTAGACGTAAGGCACAACCGAAAGTCCGATGAACAGCGGCACCTTATCCGGGTCGTAGTTTTGCAATTCGATGCGGACCGGCAACCGTTGCACGACTTTGACGAAGTTGCCGGTGGCGTTCTGGGGCGGCAGCAGGGCCAACGTCGATCCGGTGCCGATGGTGAAGCCGGAAATCCGCCCGGCGAACACGTGCCGGCTGCCATACGTGTCGACATACAAGTCGGCCGATTGGCCAATGCGCAAATCCCTGAGCTGCGTCTCCTTGAAATTGGCATCGACCCAGATTTCGTTGAGCGAGCGGACCGCCATGAGACTTTGGCCTGCCAGAACATCGTCGCCGGGATTGACATTGCGGCGCGTGACGACGCCGTCGATTTCGGCAATGACGCGGCAATAGCGGAGGTTCAGTTCCGCCTGGTCAAGATCGCGTTGGGCGGATTCGAGTTTTGCCTGTGCCTGCTTGACGGCGGGCGCTTCGGGGAGAAGGCGGGCGAAGGCTAGGTCAACGCTGCCATCGCCGCGCTTCTCGAATTCCTCGATCATTTGTTTCGGAGAGGGAATGTAGGAATGGACAACGCCAAGTTCTGCCGAGCTTTGGATAAGGTCCGCTTGCGCCTGGCGAACCGCGGAATAGGTCTGATCCAAATCGGGTGGCACCTGGCCTAAGTCTCCACCGTTCATGGGCGTTGCCGGCAGCCCCAAAGAGACGCGGATCTGATGAATGTCAGCCAGGGATTGGGTTACTTCTGCGCGTGCAACTGACAACGCTGCTTGGCGCTGATCGTATTGCTCGTGGCTCGCTGCTAATCCAGTAGCAAGCAGTTTTTTTACCCTGTCAAACTCTACCTCCGCCAATGTCAGTGTGGCCTTGCTTTTATCGAGCGCGGCGATCTTGGCCTGAAGAAGTTTGATCTGGTTTTCGACGTCCTCTATGGCGTGCTGGAGTTTCCAGCGTTGGCTTCTTGCCTTTGCTTCGACGCCACGTACGGCTGCTGTCGTTGCCGCCAGGTCCGCCTTTGCGGTATCCACTGCCGCCCTTTTGATGGCAACTACGACCTCATAGGGCTCTTTATCGAGTTCGACGAGGAGATCTCCTGTGCGGACGCGGTTATTATCATCCACGAGAACCCTGGATACCTGCCCCGGAACGCGAGCGGCAACGAAGGTTACGTGACCATTTACAAAGGCATCGTCTGTCGAGACGGTGTTGAGAGCTTCCTTGATCCACGGAACACCAAGCACGGCGGCGACTGCCAAAAGGAGGCCGCCTATAGCCCCTACCAGCAAACGCTTCCGTAAACGTTTCCCTTGCGGATTACCGCTCGCGGGGCTTGGGCTGGTGGAAGTGTTTGGTTGCCCAGCGGCGGTGCGCTCAACAAGCGCGGCCCCGGCTTTATCACTTGAGCTGCGGCCGACCGAGTCCAGCGCCGTTCCTATCCCATCTTGAATTCCGTCGCCAACCATGGCTTCGCATCACGAGTTGATTGCCTCGATGTCCTGCTTGCACCCGCGAACCGGGTTGCGCCACTCAAAGGTTGGTACGGCCAAGGGTTGCCGTAACAGTCCTTCAGAAATATTCTGCATCATCCAAGAAGCCTGAGACACGTCCCACTAAGGTATAAGGTTCCCCAACCGTTAATATTCAAATCGCAATTCTTCGCAGATCTATCGCGTCCCTTTTGTTTTCCCTGCGACGGCCGGAATTGGCCCTGACCGCCGTTTTTCGCAGTTGCAGAAACTCCTTCCGTTATCAGGAGACAAGCGGCTTCCGTTGGACAAGCTTATGAGCCTTGGTCAAAAGCAGAGATTTGCAGAGCGGGATAAGAACAAGCTCGCACAGTATCACATGGGAGCTTCAAGGCGCAGGAGATGCCCATCCGGATCGCGAACCATGGCACGTGCTACGCCATCTTCAAAAGGTACCGGCCCCGAGACCAGATGCATCAGCAGTCTGTGTGCAAAGAGCGTCCAGCGCGGCGGTGCTGTGGGTTGACAGGATAAGTTGCGTTGCTGCCACGTCGTTCATTCCGGAGACGTTCCGATTGCGGTCCAGAACTTTGCGATAACAGAGCAGCTCGACGTGTGGCGGCACTTCGACCGGCGCCAAAGCCGTCACCTCGACGATGGTACCCTCGGCGCCGTCGAGCCTATCCTGCTCTGGACCGGTATTGCATGATCCGCCCGAGCGCTGCAAACCAAGCCGCCGATAGAATTCGATGCTTTGAGAAGTATCGGCGACGGAAATCGCGGAATGATCGATGCCGAGAAAAGTGGCATCGGACCTATGCCATCGTTCCGGAACGGCGTCCGGCGGGTAGGCCAGGAGTTCGAGCGGATGCCCCTCGGGGTCTCGAAACTTGAACGGCTCGAAGCGATAAACCGCGGGAGGCTGCTCCGACTTTTGCCGTCCGCCCTCATAATCGTTTACGATTTCGATATACCGGGTCACGCTGCCATAAACGCTTGACGCCGGGTGCGTTTAATTCGATCTCTCTGACCCCTCTGTGTTTTCTATCGCTGGGTTATCGGCGAATAGCGACCACATCAGCGGCGGCGCCCATGGCAAGATAGCCAAGGCGATTTGGGTGCAACTTGTCGCCAGCTCCGCCCGTGGGGTTGCTGAAAACCAACTCGGGGCGCAGTTCGCCGGAAGCCGGATCGGTTGTCGCGGCGTCGAAATCGATGACATAATCAAATAGCCCCGATGTGCGCACATAGCTGTTCAAAGCTTCCCGGCGCTGTTCATGTTCGGCCGATCCATAGGCTGGGCCGGCGTATCCTCGCGCAGAGGTAAGAGTGGCCCCGATGACTTTCGCTTCCGGTCGATTTCGTCCTTATTCGCTGAACCCCCTCCCGCAGCTTTTCCTTGACCACGTCCAACGCGGAAAAATCGTTCTTGCTTAAATCGTTTGTTCCCTCGAACCAAATCACCGTCGAAACGCCCGATAAGCCAAGAACATCGCGCTCGAGACGTTCCACAGCTGCGGGTCCGCCGGGCGAAGGGTTTTCGGCGGAATAGTTGACGGGGCCCGCGACCTGATTTCCAGCGATGGCGGCGTTAACGACAGAAAATCTCTCCCCGAACCTTCGATGGAGCCGCCGGGAAAGGATATCCGGCCAACGATCGGGACTGTTGAGCGTCGCCCCCTCCCCATCCGTAATTGAATCTCCAAAGGTGACGATCGCGTTCGTGTCGCGGGGCATCATCATGTCTACGGCATCAACGAAGAACCATGAGGTCACGCTGAACGGGAACGCGGCCTCCTCTTCCTGGGCGCTCTTCGAGCCTGATCCCGGCGCTGCCATGTAAGACGTCGTTAGAGCTTTGGCGTGCCATGTGATTGGACCGCTCGTCCCGGGAACATGAAAGCTGATCGCGAGCTTGCGGCCCTGAAGGAGGTCGTGGCGCGCGCCTGCGAACTTAATCGGGACGGCGTCGCTCCAAGCCGAAGAACCGCGCGGCACTGTAACGCTATTCAAGCCGCCAAAGGTCACATGCGTGTTTGTGTTTGCCATTACCTCCGAGCTTTCGGCTTGGAGACCGACGAACACATCGTCGAAAGTGACGGGCTTCGTGCCATAAGCATTTGACAAACGGATGCGTGTCGCGGACCCCCAGACATCCGGCCGCACGATCATGCGGAAGCTTTGATTGACCGCGCCCGTCATCGGTTGCGGAAAAACAAGGCTGAAGCCGGGCTGTGCAAGTGTGAAGCCGCTAGGGAACGGCCCCTGCGCGGACGCGGCCCAGCTGGTGACCCAATGCTCGGCGTGGAGCAGCCTAAGACCAGCACTTGTCTGCCCGTCGTTCGCATAAACAAACAACGCAACGGCCAGCATTGGAAACGCCAGTGCTTTTTTCATCGGGCACCCCCGGATGCGCCCGAGGTGCGGACCAGCCGCAGCACGATGGTACTGCTGGTGGAAACCGAGCAGCGATCGTCATGAGCCGGGCTCGACGCGTCTAGTGCGGCAAGGGAGCCGCAGGGAGCGTACTGCCTCTCCTTGCCCAGGAAACGCAGGAAGCTGCGGGTGCATTCGGCTCCTAGGTCGCAGTAGGTATAAAGTTCAAGTAAGCCAAGTTCGCTCGCAAGGCGGAACGCTTGCCGGCAGAGCGCTTCGGCACAGCGTTTCCATGCAGGTTCAAAAACCACGGCAAGTTCGGCCTGCCTCCCCCAAGATGCAGCCAATGACCGCAACTCAGCGGAGGCTCTCACATCCTGGCCGACAAGAAGGCCGAAAAGTGCAGTGTTGCGGAAATTGATGTTCTGAGCATAGCTTTCCAGGAAGGCATCCTGTAAGCCGCAGGCCCCAAAGCGCTGGTCCCGCGCCTGATCGTCGAGGCGAAGAAGGTGATTTCGAAACAGCCCCCGGCTGTCCTCGCCCAGGCGGACAACCGCCTCCGGGCGCGTGACCAAAAAGGTCAGCGAAGGCCTGCGCAAAATGTTCGCGGATCCCGTTCTCATCGTGAGATCTCTACGAATGCGCATAGACTTAAAATCGTAAGTGAAACCGTCGCGAGAGCAATCAAACTGAGCTTGATCGCATCTTTGAGTGGCGTATCAGCGTTGCCGACAATAGCAAAACGTCTGGTGATCCGTCTTTTAGAAATCAGGGCAAGCGAGCGGTGATTGGCGTAATCTTCATAATTATTATGAGACATCTTAAATACTTTCTTCTTTCACTCGGAACTGAGAAAGCTTCATTCGCTTTCGAGACCACCATCTCACGGTAGGGGCCCGGCCGCTGTTCCGGATGTAACAACCCAAAAAAGCCGAAAATCTCGGAAAACAGCGGGCCGTCCAGCTACGCTTCTCGACACGGCCTTCACGGCTGGACGGCCGTGGCTGCGCTTTCCGGGAGCCTCAAATTGAACCTCCGCGATGGCAGCTATTGGCGCTTCTGACCTATTGGTGATCTTCCGAGAGTGACCGCTTTCAAAGGAAGCGTGGGCTTGTTCGCCGACGTGGCGATGACTTCGAATCCTTCAGAGGATTCGAACCAAACGGAAAATGCGAGCAGAGGACGAAATGGTGTAGATTGCCAGAGGCTTTGCGAAAAAATCGAATTTGGCCGCCGCAACGCCCAGGGTGGAAGCCCAGAAGAGCGCCAAGCCTCTATTCAAGGCGCCGAAAGAACAAAACAGGGAGAAAACCAATGTTTCGTGCACTCATATTCGGTGTGGTCTCGACCGCAACGGTTGCTTTCGCATTCGGAAATGTCTTCGCGCAGGCACAATCCGGCGCCCGGGCCGAAGCAAAGGCTATGGAGGAGCGCGTCATCACCGAGCTGAAGGCCAACGCGAGCGCAGCCCTTGATAAGTTCAACAAGCGTGATGGCGAGTTCAGGCAAGGCAACCTTTATGTCTTTTGTTTCAATGTAGAGACCGGCGTATTCACGGCCCATCCTGATCCGGGGCTTGTCGGCACAGACATCAGATTGCTCTGGGAAATGGATGGCTCCCCGTTAGGCCGGAAAATTTTCGACGCCGCAAATGGTGCCAAGGACAGTACGATCGTTTCCGTAAGCTATAATTTCCCCAAACCTGGCACGACTAACCCTGTTCCCAAGGAGTTATATGTCACCAGGGTCGGTAACCAAGGGTGCGGCGTCGGCTATTATAAATGATGGGACGGTTCCATGCCGGGAGAGCTTAAAATTAATGAGTTCTACCAAAATGCAGCCAGCTTCGTTCCCGCGGACTTAAAGCCAGCCCCGCATGGACAACCGCCGCACACCCGCTACTTCCCGGGCCCAAACGGTGGTTCTTCCGGAGGATCGTCGGGTGTGGTGGAGAGAGTCGGAGAATTGCCCATGGTGACCTCATGAAAAGAAAGGGCTCCTCTAGTCTCCTTTCCTGGAGGGAACCTTGGCGCCCAGTCCCGGCACGCGCTTCTTACCCGGATGCCCTTATCTCAGAGCTTCCCGCCGCGCTCAAATTTCGGCTGCGCACGCTTCACGAAGGTCATTGCACCGATGAATGTCAAGAACGCCGGAAGGGTGCCCGCTCCAACCTTGGGTTTGAATTATCGCCGCTCCTGCGATTGTCGAGGATGGTGATGGGGAAACCGCTTCGACGATTGCTTTGCAACGCAGACGAAATTGCAGATCGGCTTATGCTCTAATCCTTGAGCGAAGTGAAGGGCGTACCAGAAACTCCGCCGATTGGCCGAGTTTCTGGTAACGTATCTAATGCTGGAAGGCGTCGATCTTGCCCCACAGCGCTACCGCGGGAAACCATTGCAATGACCAGACAACAACAACGTATCGAAGAATTAGAGCGCGAAAACGAGCGGCTAAGAAAAGACCTGCTCGACGCGAATGAGCAGATCGCTCAGCTCAAGATTCTCCATGAGAGCTATGCCATGCAAATCCGCCAGCTTAAGGAACGCAAAATTCTCAATCGCTGTTAGATTTCAAGATCAAGGATATCGCCTCTATGGCGCTCGCTCTCATGGGTATAAGCCAGGGGACAATAGCGAATTTAGCGATGATTTATAACGGCTTCACGTACTTTCGTGTCTACCATCGGCACCGCATCGCGCACAGGATCCGGCGCGGGCAAGGCGAGCTTCACCGGTACATCCACGGGGCTGGCGGTGCGGCTCATCACCATCGCTTTGACGCCCGGCGGGGTCAGCCTGACCACTTTTTGCACGAGTGCCATGTCGCTGATCTTGAAATCCTCGAGGTGCCACGCGGCGACACCCGTAAGAACAAGCGCCGAAACGACAGGGTACACCAGGGCGATGATCAAGATCGCGGCCAGAGCCGCGAGCTTCAAGTATCTTTCGGTATCCATTCGATTTTCTCTCCAAGGCGCAGTGTCGCGATGGCAATCTTAGCATCATCTCGCAATGCCCCTTAGCCGATTTCTTAAATGAAATCTAAAAACGCCTGACTAGGCCGAGGTTGTCGTCGCTCGATCAAGGGCGACTACGGGCACCCCTGAAAAGGAAACGGCACCCGCAGCGAGGCCGCCGAGGCGCAACCACCGATCCCCTCTTGTCCCCTCCCGACTCATGAGAACAAGATGCGAACCGACTCGGGCCGCGTTCATTCTTTTCGCAGATGTGTATTCATATCCCGCATTCGGCCTCATGCAGGCCGCGCTTAGATAGTGTAACGGACGGCTCTTCGGCGTAAGCCCGGAGAGGTGGTCATCTCGCAGAATGATGGTGTCGATTTAGATCGGGGTTGGATGGCCTCCACCCCAAGCATCATCGGGGATGACCATGGACTAT